>NZ_JAVRIE010000003.1:0-457644 GCF_031846165.1 Brumicola blandensis | reverse complement strand
AAAAGCTGGCTTTTTAACGTACTATCTACTTTACTTCTGACTTTCGGAAATAAAGTATTCTAATTCTTTGATACAGTGGCGCAATACAGGATTCAATCGAGTATTTTTACCATTCATTACAAACAACTCATGGCTGAATTCGAATAAGCTACCTTTACAGATCGGGACTAACCCCGTTGCTGCGCCCTGCTCTTTCGCGATGTAATCCGGAAGCAAACCTACATACTCGCCAGTCATTACCGCTGCCATACAAACGTCGTAAGAGTCAGAGAAAGTCTGGATTGCTAAACGATTTTCACCGTTGATGTAATTGACTGACGACAAACCTGACATACCGATAGCAGGAAAGTCTTCGATTCGCATATTATCTGGAAGCGCATCAGCTTCTCTGTATTTGGCAAGTGGATGTGTTGGCGCGCAGTATAAGCGTCCTTTACAGTGAACACCTGTTGGATGGAACGTCACTGATTCAGGCTTCACCATGTCATAGGTAGATAAGACCAAATGACATTCGCCAGACAGAGCAACGTGCTCTACTTCGTTATACAGTCGCGTTTGTATATTGACGTGAATATCATCGAATTTCTTCATCGTGCTCTTAACAGCTTTACTGACTGCCAACTGCATCGACGTCGCTAAGCCAGCCATCAAGACAAGCGTAATGTGACCACTATAATCATCGTGTAAACTTTTTAGATTGAACACAAAGTTATCAAACGCGTTAAATATACGTTTTGTTTCCTGAAATACGACCTCGCCTTCTTTCGTCATTTGAAAACCGCCTCGACCTCGGTGACAAAGCACCAAATCTAACCGTTCTTCTAATTTTTTGATTGCAGCACTAATATTTGGACGCTGCATTCTAAGCACTGGCTCAGCTGCAGTAAAACCATTGCAGGAAGCAACAGCGTAAAAGACTCGTAGGAGTTTGATATCAGATTCTTGTAAACGATTTAACATATATCCACCGCATTAGGTATACTTGCCCATACAACTTATCGACATACTATTCAAAGACGTGAGTCATTACAACGTATTTGTTATAAATTCGCATAACTAGAACGCTTATGAATAATATTAGTCCATTTAAAGACGCATAAACAAGATGAAACCAAGTGATGAGCGTGACTACATGTTTATCTGTGTTCATCCGTAAACCGCAACATATAAGAATGTTGCCAACTTCCGTGCTAGCGCTGTAAGCACCTGCAGTTGACCGCATTTAAGTCCCTCACCTCAAAGTCTTCTTGTGGCGAGAAATGATATAAAAGCGTATCTAATTGGATACAATACAGCAAAATTCATACAATGAAAAGCGCCTAAACCCTTAATAAATAATATGAATGATGCAGTATTTCCTATATTTAGTGGGAATGTCGAATCGCATCTAAGAGAGCTTTAATATTTCAGCTCGAAGTGTTTCAACTTCATCTCGTAGACTCGCTGCTTTTTCAAACTCCAAGTCCCGCGCATACTCAAACATTTCCTTTTCAAGCGCACTGACTTTCTCCATTAGTTGGCCCGCCGTCATTGCTTTATAGGTTTTCTCCTTCTCTGCAACTTTGCGCAACCTCACTTTTCCAGAAGCCGGATGATTCGTGTCTCCCAAATCCATAATGTCTGTAATCGGTTTGTTCAACTGCTGTGGCGTAATGTTGTTCGCTTCATTATGAGCAACTTGTTTACTTCGCCGACGATCGGTTTCATCCATTGCCTTTTTCATTGAACCCGTAATTCGGTCGGCATACAGAATTGCCTTCCCGTTTAAATGTCGGGCAGCACGGCCAATTGTCTGGATGAGCGACTTTTCCGCTCGAAGGAAACCTTCCTTGTCTGCATCTAAGATAGCGACTAAGGAAACTTCGGGCATATCAAGACCTTCCCGCAGCAAGTTGATACCAACCAAAACATCAAATTTACCAATGCGTAAGTCTCGAATAATCTCTATCCGTTCCACTGTATCAATATCAGAATGTAAATAACGGACTTTTACGCCATGTTCATTCAAATACTCACTCAAGTCTTCCGCCATCCTTTTCGTCAGCGTAGTAATCAGCACTCTCTCATTCAAGGCAACCCGAAGGTGAATTTCAGACAGAACATCGTCTACTTGAGTAGCCACAGGTCTCACTTCGATTTCTGGGTCTATTAAGCCTGTCGGTCTTACCACTTGCTCTATGATGTCACCGTCACACTTCTCTAATTCATAATTACCTGGCGTTGCCGACACATAAATGGTTTGCGGAGAAATATGTTCAAATTCCTCAAACTTCAAAGGTCTATTATCCAAAGCCGATGGTAATCTGAAACCGAACTCCACCAGTGTTTCCTTGCGCGAACGGTCTCCTTTATACATCGCACCAATTTGAGAAACGGTAACGTGAGACTCATCGATAAATATAAGACCGTCTGCTGGAAAATAGTCGAGTAAGGTTGGTGGTGGCTCTCCTGGCGCACGACCAGATAAATATCGACTATAGTTTTCTATACCTGAACAATAACCAAGCTCTAACATCATTTCGATATCGAACTGAGTACGCTGACTAATGCGTTGCTCTTCAATCAGCTTATGATTGGCTTTTAAATTCTCTTTTCGTTCTTTTAACTCATCTTTAATCCGATCAATTGCAGCAACGATTTTTTCTCTTGGAGTAACGTAATGCGTTTTGGGGAAAACGGTGGTCCTGACTACTTTTTTATCTACCGCACCAGTAAGTGGATCGAATAGGCTTAAACTTTCAATTTCCTCATCGAATAGTTCAATGCGCACTGCTTGTTTCTCAGAATCCGCTGGAAAAATGTCAATAACATCGCCGCGCACTCGGAAAGTACCTCGCTCGAAGGAAATATCGTTACGCTTATATTGGAGCTCTGCAAGTCGCCTTAAGATGTCACGTTGATCCATCGTGTCGCCTTGGCGCAAATGCAACAACATTTTCATATAACTCTTAGGGTCACCCAAACCATAAATTGCTGAGACTGACGCAATAATCACAACATCGCGTCTTTCCATAAGGGCTTTCGTTGCAGACAAACGCATCTGCTCGATATGGTCGTTAATCGACGCATCTTTTTCAATGAAAGTATCTGTGCTTGGCACGTATGCTTCAGGTTGATAGTAATCGTAGTATGAAACAAAATATTCAACGGCGTTATCCGGAAAGAATTCCTTCATTTCCCCGTATAGCTGTGCCGCTAGCGTTTTGTTATGCGCCATAATGAGGGTTGGACGTTGAACTTCTGATATCACGTTCGCCATAGTAAAAGTCTTACCACTACCTGTAACGCCAAGCAGAACTTGTTTTGCCAAACCTGATTCGAGACCATCCACCAAGCCTTCTATCGCTTTTGGTTGATCCCCTGCGGGCTTGTATTTTGAAACTAAATTAAAACCTTTCGACATGATCAATCACTTTCTACAATTGGTAAAACAGGACTTTGCTCAATTTCTTTTTTGATATTTTGCTTAAACCAAAAATAAGAAATACAGGCAGTAAATAAATTCGCGACGACGCACCCCCAAAACAACCCTTCCAAGCCATATAGGTAGCTTCCTAGCCATGCAATAGGTACATAACACACGAATAGTCTGAGAATACTGAGTATCAACGCAGACATGGGTAAATGCATTGCGTTGAAAGAGGAGTTGGCAAGAATAATGATACCTTGTAAGCCATATCCAAGAGGTACTATCAATAAAAATAAGCGAATGTCTCTTGCCACACTGGCTTCTTCAGCGAATACGGCAGCAATCCAAGGTGCACATAGAGCCAACACGATGAACACAAACAATTGCCACGCAACAACAAACTTTGCGCACATATCAAACGCTTGTTTTATCCGCGAGAACTGATTTGCCCCATAATTCTGACTAATAAATGGTGGCAATGACATAGATAGCGCGAGCACGATAATACTCGCTATAGATTCTAAACGGTTTCCGACACCCCAAGCTGCCACAGCCTCGGCGCCATACGTGGCGACAACAGCCGTCATTACGCCACCAGCAATTGGGGTTAACATATTTGCTCCTGCCGCCGGGAGACCAATTTTCAATACACCCCGAGCAGCAACAATAAATTCAGCAAATGATAAGAGCCGGGTTTCAATGAGCTGCCTTTTTACCGCTAGCAGATGGATAATCCAAAACACACTCACTGCCCAAGCAATCGCGGTAGCAATCGCAGCTCCCTGGATACCCATAGCCGGAATCGGCCCCCAACCAAAAATGAGGATGGGATCCAACAATGCATTAATACCACCACCGGCTGCCATGATAATACTCGGGGTTTTAGTGTCACCAAACGCCCTAAGAACCGCATTGCCAACCATTGGTATAGCCAGAAACACACCAGCAAGATACCAAGGAGCCATATAGGCACTGATATAAGGCATCAGCTCATCGCTGGCACCCATCAGGGAAAAAGTTGCCTCTATAGAAAAGAAACCTATGGTGGATAGAACCCCAACCAATAAGGCCGCCAACATTAAAGCCCCCGTAGCAATAGACTTTGCGTTGGCCGTGTCACCGCCTCCAATATACTTTGCAATTATGGCAGACGTACCAATGCCCAAACCGATGTTCAGACTAATAACAGTGAATGTAACTGGAAAAGTAAAACTGATCGCGGCGAGCTGTTCGGTACCTAGCATACTGACGAAAAAAGTATCAACTATGCTAAAGGTCATTAACATAACCATCCCAAATATCATGGGAACGGTCATTCGCCTCAAAGTTGTTTTGATATCTCCGGACAGCATATCGTTGTGTTTTATCGTTTTAGTCACAAGCTCTCTTTTTTACTAATTGGGGCTATCAGCTTTGCTTTCTCTCAGAAAAATAATATTGCGATAATTTTTCAACACAAACTGTATGGACGCCTTCATTGTATGTTTTTTATGAGTATTTAGATTTATATTTTCAATTTTATTTCATGACTTCTGTCATGCCGACTTTTTAACCACATTTTTTCATACCCGAGCTTATAGCCCTATTTATTGACAAGCTATTGAAAACGGTTCAAAAAAACGTCAAGAAAATGTCACAATTGTCATTCGCTTTGTCATCATTTGAATTAATACACAGGTTTCAAACTCCGACACCTATGTCAACGTAAGAATTACGCAAAATAATAAAAAAAACATAAACACCTGTTTTAATTGATAAATTTTATTTTTTTAGAATCTTAGTTATTTTTGTTGACAACGATAAGATGTTTGTAACTCATTTTTTACCAATTTCATTCACATACTTATCCACAGATCTAGTGGATAAGTGATTGCGCCCTAATAATGACGCTCAGTGTCGAGCATTTGCCAAATTTTTATGTAAGTCACTACTAACCTTAGGGACAAAACAGTTAGGTTACACTTTTATGAAACACTGGTTATAATAACAGTGGTCAAAGTAATTTTAATAACTTATTCATCTAAATATATTAAAATATTGGTATTTTAAGTCTTATGCACTTTTACCTACTCAATACGACGATCTACTCGATATTTAAATACTATCCTTATCAGCCAGTTAGCGTGTTTTAAATAGAAAACTACTTTCTGCAAAGCATCAAAAGTACAAAACGGATAAGAGAATTAGCTTGTTTACTTTATAAACAATCGAAAATTAAACTGAAAAAACCTCAGATCATTGTTGACAGGAAAGCCTTCGCTCATTAATATGCGCATCCGTTAAAAGCAGGTCCCCCTTAGCTCAGTTGGTTAGAGCGACGGACTGTTAATCCGCAGGTCCCCCGTTCGAGTCGGGGAGGGGGAGCCACTTTTAATGATAGTCATAGTAAGACCTGTTCCCCCTTAGCTCAGTTGGTTAGAGCGACGGACTGTTAATCCGCAGGTCCCCCGTTCGAGTCGGGGAGGGGGAGCCACTTCACACTGCAATTTCAGTACAAAATTCTGCACACCTTCAAAACAAATCAAGTTGTTAATTTGCTTAGAAAAAGCGATAATCACCCAAACAAATCTAAATGTAGTTTTTAGCAGTAAAAACACAGCAAAACTATACTTTAATAAGGTTTATACGACCTAGGTCTGTTTACCTAGATTTATCTCTCTATCTTTTAGTTAAAACGTTGAATTCAGTATAAATGACAGAAATCATTCTGCTACTCATAGGAACAGTGTTAGTAAATAACTTTGTTCTTGTTCAATTTTTAGGCCTGTGCCCGTTTATGGGTGTGTCGGGCAAATTAGAGACCGCGATTGGTATGTCAATGGCGACGACCTTTGTATTAACAATTGCGTCGATGTCGAGCTATTTGGTCGAAACTTACATCCTCACACCTTTGGGTATTGAGTACCTGCGAACCTTAAGTTTTATCTTGGTTATCGCTGTTGTAGTGCAATTTACTGAAATGGTTGTACATAAAACGAGTCCAACCCTATATCGCCTTTTGGGAATATTTTTACCCTTAATAACAACTAACTGTGCTGTTTTGGGTGTTGCACTCTTAAATATTACAGAACAACACAACTTCATCGAATCCATTATCTACGGCTTCGGTGCTGCTCTAGGGTTCTCGCTGGCCTTGGTGTTATTTGCCGCTATGCGTGAGCGTTTGGCAGCGGCTGACGTTCCTACCCCATTCAAAGGGGCTTCTATTGCCATGATTACAGCAGGCCTCATGTCGCTTGCATTCATGGGTTTTACAGGATTAATTAAGTAATGTTGACGGTGTTTTCATTATTTATGGTCGCTCTCTTAGCGCTGGTTTTCGGCGCTTTATTAGGGTTTGCCGCAATTAAGTTCAAAGTCGAAAGCGATCCTCTCGTTGAACAGATTGACGCCATACTGCCACAGACGCAGTGCGGACAGTGTGGCTATCCAGGATGCAAACCGTATGCTGAAGCTATTGCTAATGGCGATGTCATAAACAAATGTCCTCCTGGTGGCGAAGCAACGATAAAAGAACTCGCAGATCTTATGGGTGTTGAAGCTATTCCACTTGATGCTGCGCATGGCGTAGAAGATGTAAAGAAAGTTGCCTTCATTAGGGAAGATGAATGCATTGGCTGTACGAAATGTATCCAAGCGTGTCC
Organism: Brumicola blandensis; assembly: GCF_031846165.1. NCBI lineage: Bacteria > Pseudomonadati > Pseudomonadota > Gammaproteobacteria > Alteromonadales > Alteromonadaceae > Brumicola > Brumicola blandensis. The sequence goes on along the minus strand of NZ_JAVRIE010000003.1, from coordinate 450,591 downwards.
AGTAGACGCAATCTTAGGAGCCGCCAAACAGATGCACACAATCATTGTTGATGAATGTACCGGTTGTGATTTATGCGTCGACCCCTGCCCTGTAGATTGCATCGACATGTTACCTGTAAAAGTCGATGCTGCGCATTGGGAGTGGAACTTCAAGAAAGTGTCCGTTGGCGATATTCCTATTAAACAAGTATCTTAGAGGTTATTGGGTGTTTGCAGATTACGACAAAATTATAGAGCGATTAAGCTTGAAACAACTTTGGGATTTTCCTGGAGGTGTGCACCCTGCACAAGAAAAAGAGCTGTCGAATCAATCCAACATTGAAGCCCTAGCATTACCTGAGTTATTTTATGTCCCAGTAAAACAGCACATCGGGATCCATGGTGACCTATTAGTCAATGAGGGCGACAAGGTCTTGAAAGGCCAAGCCTTAACCAGTCGTGAGCAAGCGATGTCGGTGCCGGTTCATGCGCCGAGTTCAGGTACAGTGAAAAGCATCAAAGAGCATGTCTCAGCGCATCCCTCTGGCATTCCAGAGTTAACGGTATGCATCGAAGCCGACGGAAAAGACACTTGGTGCGACTTAAAGCCGATTGTAGATTATACTAAGGCCTCAAAAACAGATGTCATTCAAGCAATCTGTGACGCCGGTATTAGCGGCATGGGTGGCGCGGGATTTCCAACACACATCAAGTCAAGTAACGTCAAACCGATCGAGTTTCTTATTATTAACGGAATTGAATGTGAGCCCTATATCACATCAGATGACCGCTTGATGCGAGAGCATGCTTGGCAAATTCGTCAAGGTATTGATATTTTGGTTCACATACTGTCACCCAAACAAGTTATTGTGGCCGTCGAAGACAATAAACCAGAAGCGTTTGAAACTTTATCGATTGCTTGCCAGCAAAAAGAAAATTATCACCTAATTAGCGTGCCAACCAAATACCCGGCTGGCGGCGAAAAACAGCTCATTCAAGTGCTGACGTCTCGAGAAGTACCTGCGCACGGCCTTCCAGTAGACGTAGGTTGCATCATGTATAACGTGGGCACTTGTTATGCAATAGCCGATGCCATCGTTGAGGGCAAGCCACTGATAGAGAGAGTCGTCACGCTGACAGGTCAAGGCCTCTCAAATGCTAAAAATGTATGGGCTAGACTGGGGACCCCCGTTTCCCACCTCATTGATTCCGCAGCTTATGATGCAAGTAAACAAAAAGAAGCCAGATTCATCATGGGCGGCCCAATGATGGGCTTCGCCATTACGTCTTTGCAAACGCCTGTTGTTAAAATAACAAATTGCATACTGGTTCCGAGCGACAATGAGTTACCGCACATTGACGACGAGAGAGCTTGTATTCGCTGTTCTGCCTGCGCTGATGCTTGCCCTGCCTCACTGCTTCCTCAACAACTATTTTGGTATAGCAAAGCAAAAGAGTTGGACAAAGCTGAAGAATATAATCTCTTCGACTGTATTGAGTGTGGCGCCTGCGCTTACGTTTGCCCTAGCGAAATCCCTTTAGTGCATTATTATCGCCAAACCAAAGCTGATATCCGAAATCAAAAAGAAGAAAAAGCAAAATCTGATCGCGCGAAGATCCGCTTTGAAGCTCGCAAGGCAAGATTACAACGTGAAAAAGAAGAGCGGGAAGAAAAACACCGCTTGGCGGCCGAAGCAAGAAAAGCATCAATGAAGTCCGACGGTGGTGCAGCTAAAGACAAAATAGCTGCGGCCTTGGCGAGAGCCAAAGCAAAGAAAGAAGCTCTTGCGAAAAAAGCATCTGGAACAGAAGCTACCGAACCGACAAATGAGCAAGTAGAAAAGACCGATTCGCCTGCACAAGCTGAGTCAGCAGGCGCTATTGCAGACAAGGCTGAAGATCAGAAGAAAGCCGCTGCTGCTGAGAAAAAGAAAAAGGTGGCAGCAACTATCGCTAAAGCGAAAGCGAAGAAGGCAGCCCAAGCGAAAGAAGCCGATACGCCGAGTGAGAGCGCAAAGAGCGTTGAACAGGCAGAGCCTACAGAAAAGTCAACAGCCACGGAACAAGCGAGCGCAAGTAGCAGCGAAGATGCAAAGAAAAAAGCAGCTGCCGCCGAGAAAAAGAAAAAAGTTGCCGCCGCTGTTGCAAGAGCTAAAGCCAAAAAGAAAGCTGAAGCTGCAAAAAAAGAGAATAAAGAATCATGAGTAAGTTAAGTATCTCAAGTTCGCCTCATCACCATATCCGCCGAGATACCGGTCAGGTCATGCGTATGGTTTGTTATGCGTGTATTCCAGGCATTTTAGTCAATATATGGTTCTTTGGCTTTGGTGTTTTAGTGCAACTTTGCTTGGGCATAGCTACCGCACTTATCACGGAAGGCATTATTTTAGAGTTAAGAAAAAAGCGAACTGAGCGTATTCTGAAAGATTACAGCGCAGTGTTAACTGCTGTTTTGTTGGCGATCTCCATTCCTCCCCTTGCTCCATGGTGGGTGATCGTCATCGGCACATTTTTCTCGATCGCGGTCGTGAAACAACTCTATGGTGGTTTAGGTTTCAATATGTTCAATCCTGCAATGGCAGGATATGTGATGTTGTTAGTTTCCTTCCCCGTCGCGATGACCTCTTGGATTCCGCCACAGTCTATCGCTGAACAATCACACAACTTGCTCGACGCGATATATACAGTTTTCACGGGATTCACTAGCACCGGATTCAGTATCGAACAATTAAAGGTTGGGTATGATGGTATTACAATGGCAACCCCACTTGACCATGTTAAAACAGCCTTGGTTCAAGGTTATACCGTATCTGAAGCACAACAAAATGTGATTTTTGACGGCATCTTTGGCAAGGGATGGTTTTGGATGGCACTAGCCTATCTTGCTGGCGGCCTTTATCTGGTAAAAACTAAGGTTATCAATTGGCATATTCCTGGTAGCATGATTCTAGGCGCATTAGCATTCAGTCTATTTTTCTATCTGTTAGATGGTGACCAGTATGCATCCCCACTCTTTCATTTATTTAACGGTAGTTTGATTTTAGGCGCCTTCTTCATTGCGACCGATCCAGTGTCTGCGTCTACCACCAACAAAGGCCGGCTTATATTTGGTGCGGCAATTGGTGTGTGGATTATCATTATCCGACAATGGGGCGGCTACCCAGATGCAATTGCTTTTGCAGTCCTTATTATGAATATGGCCGTACCTTTAATAGATTATTACACCCAACCTCGTACTTACGGGCATCAGAAGAAACAAGGTAAAGCCTCATGATCATGAATTATATGGGCAAAAACGGGTTGATTTTAGGGGCATTTGCGCTGGTCACCACAGGCCTAATTGCTCTGACCTTCAATGGCACTGAAACACGTATCAAAGCAGCTGAAGAGAAGCAACTTCTATCCGTATTAAATGAGCTCGTCCCTGAATCACAACATACAAATGAACTGCATCTTGATTGTATTGTTATCAAAGACTCTTTATTGGGTAGCAGCGAAAGCAAGCGTATATTCAGAGCCCGCAATGAATCTAACAATGTAGCAGCGGTATTGGAAGCAACTGCACCGAATGGGTACAGTGGAGAAATCAAACTGGTTGTTGCCGCTGATATTAATGGTGACTCCCTAGGTGCAAGAGTTATTAAACATGAAGAGACACCCGGTCTAGGTGATAAAATAGACATTCGAGTCAGTGATTGGATCTTGTCTTTCAATGATGTTCCTTTTGATGGAGAAGCTGATAATCGTTGGCAGGTTAAGAAAGACGGTGGTCAATTTGATCAGTTTACTGGCGCGACGATTACACCCAGAGCGGTAGTTGAGGCGGTTAAAAATGCACTTCTCTACTTCAATCAGAATCAAGCACTTATTTTCAATACGCCGAGTAACTGCAATGCGACGAATGAACCAGAGGTGCTGATTGATGAATGAGTATCAAAATCTGAGTATCCAAGGTTTATGGAAAAATAACCCTGCGCTTGTTCAACTTTTAGGTTTATGTCCACTCTTAGCTGTTACGGCAACCGTCATTAATGGTCTTGGCCTAGGTTTAGCGACCACTCTGGTGCTTTTAGGCTCTAATGTCGTAGTGTCTATCGTTCGAAATTTTGTACCAAATGAAATCCGAATTCCTATATTTGTAATGGTGATTGCGGCGTTCGTTACTATTGTTCAACTGGTTATGAATGCCTTTACCTTTGAGCTATATCAGGCCTTGGGGATTTTTATTCCATTGATAGTTACCAACTGTGCCATTATCGGACGCGCAGAGGCGTACGCATCGAAGAATCCTGTGCACTTTGCAGCGTTTGATGGCCTGATGATGGGAATTGGCTTTACTCTTGTGCTTGTGGTGCTTGGCGGGCTTCGAGAAGTACTTGGTTACGGCACTTTATTAGCAGGTGCTGATTTACTCTTAGGTGAATGGGCAAAAAGCCTGACCATTGTTGTTTTCGAAACTAACAGTCCATTCTTATTGGCAATTTTACCCCCTGGCGCTTTTCTTGGTATGGGTCTACTCATTGCTTTAAAGAATATGATCGACAAGCGTATTGAACTAAGAAAAGCCAGTAAGCAAGAGGCAAAAGTAGTGCACCGTGCACGTGTCACCGGAACAGACATATGAATAAAGAAAAACGCTACGAAATTTTATCTCGCTTAAGAGCGAACAACCCTCACCCAACGACAGAGTTAAACTTTTCAACGCCTTTTGAATTATTAATAGCAGTCATTCTAAGCGCTCAATCCACTGATGTTGGTGTGAACAAAGCGACAGACAAACTTTACCCCATAGCGAACACGCCAGAAGCGATTTACGCTTTAGGTGTAGAAGGATTAACACACTACATAAAAACGATTGGCCTGTTCAATGCCAAAGCGAAAAATGTAATCGAAACATGCAGAATACTCATCGAAAAGCACGGCTCAGTGGTTCCAGAGAGTAGAGAGCACCTTGAAGCACTACCGGGTGTAGGTAGAAAAACAGCGAATGTGGTACTTAATACCGCATTTGGCTGGCCTACCATCGCGGTAGACACGCATATATACCGTGTTAGCAATCGTACCAAGCTTGCTATGGGTAAAAACGTCGACAAGGTTGAAGAAAAGCTGCTAAAAGTCGTTCCTGCTGAATTTAAAGTCGATGTGCATCATTGGTTGATATTACATGGTCGTTATACATGCATAGCCCGCAAGCCACGCTGTGGCTCTTGTATTATTGAAGACTTGTGTGAGTTTAAGGATAAGACTGAATAGCTAGATTCACTTTAGTTAATTAGACACTTTATTTTACGTGCAATGCTTTTAATAAATAAGTTGCTGCTTAACTCTGCTCACAGATGTCTTTAGTTCTTTTGATATCCAGTTTTTGAGATTGATGATTTCGGGGTTCTCTGCTTTTTCATGAGGGCATACAAAGTAGTATGAGTATTTCATTTTTACTGCACGCCCAACTTGTTTGAATAGCTTCATTTCGAGCATATCGGTTTCCACTAAGCTCGCTCTGGCGATTGCCACCCCTTGACCAGCTGCAGTCGCCTGAAGTGCAATATCGGTTCGATTAAAGTTTTGTTCCATTTGACTATTTGGAAAACTAAGTCCTTGGCTTAGTAGCCAACCTTTCCACGAGCTTTCGTCAGTGCCTCTTTCGGCAATGACATCTACTAGCCGGGGAAAGTCGAATAACTTCTTCGGACAATCAATAAGCTCTCTATCTTTAGCGATAACATCACTTGCAACGGGGAAAACCCATTCATCACTAATAAAAGACATATGCAATGAAGGATCGTTGACATCGGTAAGGCGTATTGCTGCATCTATACCCTCATACTTCAAATCGATAATGTTATCGTCAGTTAGTACTGACAAAGGCTGACTCGGATATTCTTGGTTATATTCACTGAGTTTAGGGAGTAACCATTTGGTTGCCAATGAAGATATAGTCGTCAAGCTTAATGGAGCAGCAGAAGTACTCCTCAAGCTGGTCAATGTGCGCTCTAGTTCAGCTAAGTTTAATCGCGACTGGTTGTACAAACGTTGGCCAGCATCTGTAATTTTAATATATCTTGTTGTTCTATGAATCAGTACTACACCAGTGATTTCTTCTAGCTGCTTCAGTCTATGACTAACTGCACTTTGGGTTAAGTTCAGTCGCTCCGATGCTTTACTAAAGCTACCTTGTTCAACTATTGCGTTGAAAACTTGAAGACAGGTCAAAGTCGCAGAATGTAATGCCATATAACGGTTAATTATCTCATTTACTAATAAATAAGTGAAATATTATCATTTAAAAAATGGGTGTGAAAGCATTATATTTGCGTGAAAGTTACACTCAGAAAAACAGTAAAGCCTTAAACAATTAAAATGGTGGTATTAGTGAATTTAACCTCAAAACAGCGAATAATTTTCGAAATCATATGTGTACTCGGCACTATGCTATTAGTTAAAGATATAGCCGATAGATTTAACGTTATCGGCGCAGGCTCAATCGCAATGTGGTGTGGCATAGTTGTCGCTACTATGTTTATGAAGAAACAAAATATTACGTGGAAAGACAGAGGGCTCGGTTTACCTGGTAGTACCAAAGACGGGTTAAAATCGATAGGAATTGCTTTGCTAGTTGTGGTGGTTGTAATCGCTTTTATGGCAGCAATAGTTCCTATTGTTTCAACTGTTTTTGGTGTCACAGTCCCTGAAAGTTCTACTGATAAATTTGAGTTCATGTTGGGGAATCCACTGTATTTTGCGGCTTATTTATTGATAGTAATATGGGTTGGCGCAGCGGTTGGTGAAGAGCTATTAATGCGGGGCTTTTTATTAAACAACCTGATGTCGCTCTTTGGTCAAAGGAAAGTAGGCGTAATCGCTGCCGTTGTTTTGCATGCTGCTATATTTGGCATGCTGCATATATCGCAAGGCGTTCCGGGAATTATTGGCACGGGCGTTGTTGCTGTTATCTTCGCGGTTGTATATCTATTTAATGGTCGCAAACTATTCCCTCTGATTATCGCTCATGGAATCATCAATTCCCTAAGTCTGACAGCTTACTTTTTAAGTGATGGAAACATCACCTAATATCTATCGACTGCAAAGTTAACGAAAAAATTTAAGTCACATTTCGTCGCACAGGAGCTTTTATGGAGTACTTGTTTTCTGTGATCATTTTTTCAATATCAGCGTCGGTAACACCAGGGCCAAACACGATAATGGCCATGTCATCCGGTTTGAATTTTGGCATGCGTAGAAGCATGCCATTGCTTTGGGGGGTATGCTTAGGTTTCTCCTTAATGCTCTTTTTCGTGGGCATAGGGATTGGACAAGTCTTTACACTGTTTCCTCAGCTAAACATATACATGAAGGTTATCGGCGTTGTTTACTTGCTTTATTTAGCCTACGTCATTGCATACAGTGGAGAGCTTAAAAAAGGGGCCAAGTTTGATCAACCTTTGAATTTTTTGAAAGGGGTGTTGTTTCAATGGGTAAATCCAAAAGCTTGGGTTGTATGCGTGAGTGCGGTGTCAACATTTACTACACCGGGGAATTCATATATTGGTCAAATACTTCTGCTTACCTCTGCCTTCTTAATAGTTGGGCCTTTATGTGTTGGCATTTGGATATTCTTGGGGGCTTTTTTAAAGCAGCATCTTATCAATCCTAGCTACATGAAAAACTTCAATATGTTTATGGCGCTTCTACTCATTTTATCTATCATTCCGGTAATAAAAGCTTTGTAGTAAATTCATTAAAAATTATAGGAAGTGGTAATCTAAAAGAACAGAATCAAACTGCATGAGTTCTTGGTAAATATAGCGTTATTATGTTACTGATACCTTCCTTACCTTTTAACTGGCCAACAATAGGAGTGGACACGCACATATACCGTGTTAGCAATCGTACCAAGCTTGCGATGGGTAAAAACGTCGACAAGGTTGAAGAAAAGCAGCTAAAAGTCGTTCCTGCTGAATTTAAAGTCGATGTGCATCATTGGTTAATATTACGCGGTCGTTATACATGCATAGCCCGCAAGCCACACTGTGGCTCTTGTATTGTTTAAGATTTGTGTGAGTTTAAAGATAAGACAGAATAGTTCTAGAACTGTCTTAAGCGATAAGCAGAATGTCACAAGCTAAGCTTTGCCAGTCCGCTCCACCGACAATGCATAGTGTTAAATAAATGTCGGCAAGACTTTTTCAGTGATAATTTGTAAATAAGACTGCGTGGCATGGCCCGTGACAACCACCACGACACCTAGTTCTTCAATAACAAGAATTGTGTTACCACCCGCACCTTGCGCTGAGTTCGAAGAATATACTTTCTCACCCACTTTTATATCTGTTTGCCACCAGAAATACCCATAAGCCGTCTTCAATATTTTATTGCCTGACGAAAATACCTGCTCTTCCGTTAGCGAGGCGGTGTGTTTTCCTACCATTCTTTTAATATACGATTTGGGAATTAATTGCTCATTTCCCCACCTACCCTTATTCATAATCAATGTGCCAATTTTTAACATATTACGAGAAGTGATGCTTGACCCACTCTCGGCCGTTAGCATACCAACTTCCCTTGTGCGCCAATCGTAATTGGTAATATTCATCTTATGGAACAATTCATTTTTCGCAAAACTCTCGACCGAGCCAGGTACAACGGTGCTAAGCACATTCATGACGATAATAGGATTAAAACTTTGGTAACTAAATGTCTTTGCTGACTCAACTATTGGGGCGGTATCTGCAAAGTATGCTTGGACTTGAGCTATTCCGTAATACTTGTCGAGGTTGCCTCGATATTCGGCCACGTTTTCTTTACTAATTTCCAATCCAGAAGACATTGTTAAAGCATCATGTAGCGTTATAGTCTCTGCACCTTTTGCCAATTTGGAACGGTCTACGCCTTTCAAAAGCGACACTACGGGTTTGTCTAAGTCCTCAAGCGATAGGTAGCCCAATTTAATAGCACGACCCACTAACAAAGCGGTATAGGCCTTAGTCGCTGAAGATTGAGGATGAGATAAATTTATACGGCCTCTTGCGTAGTATGACTCAAATACCATTTTTCCGTTGTGTGCAATCAGTAAACTATCCACTTCTGCATGCTCATTATTTGCGATTTCCCTTGCTAGGTCTAAAATCACTGTTTTGTTGCGACCTTCGTCATCGAGTTTCCCAACAGAAATTCCGTCATCAAGAAAAGCGGGCGCGGCATTCACATATGCGTTTTTAAGTTCGGCAAGATCCCAGAACTCCTGTTTAGTTTCAGGTATATTCCAGTGCCTAAGGTTTGCTTCATTTTCTGCTGCCATTGGAGGTGAAAGGTTCTCGCTTATCCCGTTTTCTAGTTCATCTCCAGCTATTGCAGCTTCTGAGTTACCAGACGCTATCGCTATAATTAATGTGATAAAGACGACAATCACCGCTGAAGAAGAAGCTTTCTTCTTACTTTGTTGTTTGCTGTTTGTTTTTTTGTTGTTTGTTTTTTCGTTGTTCATGGTCGAAATTCCTTAGTAAATTTTGGGCGCATTTGCCCGAAGCCACTTGCTCAACAAGTCGTTCAAAACGCCCTTAAAGTTTTTGTGAATAAGAGGGGTTAGTGACGAATGGACTGTCTGTGGTTAGTTAGCTCATTTCTGCCAATCGTTGCTCAATGTTCTTTAGCAATGGGGCAAATTTATTTTTGGCAGCGCGTTTATTTAAAAGGTACACACCCACAACCAGCAAACCAACACAAGCGTAATACCAGTACATACCCGACGGTATTTGAGGAATGCCTTGTTCGTTTACCTTTGCCCCTAGCGTGATGAGTAAAATTGCAATCGTCAGCGGCGCTATGTACCACCATACAACCGACTCCAACATCTGTTTTTGTTGCTGAATCTTTTGTTTTTCTTGGACTAAAAAGTCCTTAACGCTACCACTTTTCTTGGCGTATACTTTTTTCGCAGATATCAGTCGATATGGTATGTACATGCATGCGACAATCGCAATGATTAAACCAATGCTTTGCATCGTGCTTGCCGAATTTAATAAACCCCATATCCAAACCGGGATAAGAGATACTGCGATTCCAATTTCGAGAAAATCGCGACGTTTAACCTCATTATCAATCTTAGTGGTTTGCTGCTCAATCATGTCTATCACCTCAGTTAAATTATCAGGAGTTGATTCGGTTTCAATGGCTTGTTGCCAGTCTTGCTTTAAATCATCTAGTTTCACATCAATCTCCTATGTAGTTAGTTTCAAATTCATCTTTGATGCGCTTAATACGCGACCTAACGGCATTGGAACTAATACCAAGCACTTTGGCGCTGTCATCCGAAGATAGTCCATCTAAGTACATCATCAACAAGCTCGCATCTGTGTCACCTAGCCTATCCATAAAGTGGTTAAGAATGTCTGCTTGGCAGTTTTCCTGCGTAGGCTGAAGCTCTTCCATTGATTGGTGTAATGGAGATTGTTTAATCTCTTTTTGCTTCACAGCAGCCCGCACAAATGTACAGGCCGTATTCAGTGCTACTTTAAAAACCCAAGTTTCTTGTTTCGACTCGCCACTAAACGACTCGAAACTTCTCCAAAGCTGCAGTAATATTTCCTGATACATGTCGTCAAATTCACCGTCATGACTATATCGGGACGCGATGTACCGTATGCGCCCTTGGTTGTTCATAATCATTTGTTTGAATTCTTTACGCATCTGTATCTGCATATTGCCAATTGTTTAGATATTTAATTAGTCGGTGACAAAACACGATTGTGTCAAACATAATAAATTTTTTTGTAATTTACTTTTTGCGTCTCCATGGCTCAATAGCTTGTTTAAAATATCTCCACCAAACGTACTTCCATGGAGTGCAAATAATGATTAAACCAACCCCAATTAACGATCCTTTTACACTTACAACCCCCGGAATTTGCTCTTCTGCCATCCATAGTGGCAATGCGACAGCAGTCAGCCAAACTACTTTCCAAACGATTTCAAATAGCATAATCGGTAGAAATGCTAACGGACGAAACATGCCGCCTATAGCCAATAAAGCAAGTGTGAATAAAAGCGAATGCCCCACACCTCGCCATGCTGTCCACTCAAAAGGACCCTGTAAAATAGACATCAACTGCCATTTACCAATGACAAAAACTAGTCCCGCAAAAAATATTCGAAGTCCCCAAGTTTGCCAAAGTGGTACTAATGGCGCGTCATTTTGCGTTAAATTATCTTCGTTATTCATACTTCCATTTGTAATGACACCGTCATTATTTGTGTTCGACTTACTGTTCATAGCCATAACCTCATTTTTAAAATTTCGCCTCAATACTCCCATGCTGTATGGCTTTAGGAGAATCGAATTTGAAAATCGATACACGAAAGTGAAAATAAAAGTGAATACCATCGAAAAAGAACACGGTTAATGTAAAATAGCGGTAATCACAAGAGGTGTATAAATTGGAACTGCTAGAAGTCGCTCAGTTATTCATCGTATTGCTAAGCTTTGCATTAGGCATCTTTCATTTTCGCCTTAAAGAAAGACACCTTTTGCACTTTATATTTGCGATTTTTTGTGCCTCTAGCTCCATGTATATTGCACATAAATTAGCCAGTAACTATTGGGATCCTTATCACCATTTAATTGGACTATTGGGGGTTGGCATCTCTAGTGGATATTGGTTATTTGCGCGTGCATTTTTTCGAAAAAACAATCCTATTAATCAGCATCACCTTCTCTTTGTAGCCTTACTTTCTGCATGCCTGATATTACGCCACCTATTCCTCTTTTCTCAAAAAATAGGGTTAGTCGATTCAATTTGGCTGCCTATGCTTTCAAACGTTTTAACTGAAATAATCGCAATATTGTATCCTGGCATGCTTATTCTTATTTTCTGGGAAGGTTATAGGGTTTTACATGGCGCAACTGCCATACAGCGGAAAATGGCTGCTATTTACCTATCGTCATTCATTTTTTGCGTTATCAGTGTGATGTTAATTGGAGCTTCACTTCCTAGTACTCTAGCAGCTGGCGCTGGGAGAGACTGGCTTTCGGCTTTCGCATTTTTTGTCATACTGATCAGTACACATGGATTAATTATTTTTCGCCAACATCAGTTTGAGCAAAAAGAAAAAAGTACGAATTCAAACGTTCAGGAAGAGAGCATACTCGCTAAACAAATCCATGTAATGCTGGTTGAAGAAAAACGCTTTTTGGAACCCAATTTGCGCGTTGCCGATATTGCTCGAGAGCTAGACGTTCCCGAGTATCGTATCCGCGCCATTATGCTCAACCATTTTAACGCTAAAAACTTTAATCACTACGTTAATCATATGCGAGTCGAATACGCTAAAGCGATATTAAGTGCGCCTGATAAACGTGACTGGCCCGTACTTGTTGTTGGTATTGAAAGTGGGTTTGCTTCCGTAGCACCTTTTACCAGAGCCTTTAAGGAATTTTCTGGTTGTACCCCTGGGCAATATCGAAAACAACAGTTAGAAATACAATAGTTCGTTCAATCAAAAACAACCCAATCTAAAAATGAGTGAATTTATTTCAGAATTTGAGACCTTGGTTTAACAGAGCGATCTGTTATCCCCATGATTAAAAGCCACAAACAAGTACCTAGTTCGCCTAACGAAGCGGGCAATGAAACAAATGCTGGGAGTTCAACCTCAGGAAAGAGAAAATGCTGGAAAAATAGAATCAAATAACCGAAGCATCCTAACATAAGTAAAATACCCAACATTTTTGGGATGTACGCAGATTTAAAAATTAAATATCCTAAGGGAAATAACCATAAGCCCCAGAAAATTTGAACGACAGATATGCCATTGTTATACGACCTAAGTAAAAGCATGACATTCGTTTGAATTTGTTCAGTGCTTAACGAATTCAAAAAGCTAGCGTCACTGAGTAAAGTTAAAACATTTACTTTATCCACCATGTTAAATAGTGAAATAGGAACGCTTATTACGGAAAAGGCAACCATTAGTACCGCAAGACACCGATTTACATCTTTAAAAATATCGAAAAAAATAAGCGGTAATAATAGATAAATTACATAACTGAGAATTCCGGCAACAATACCTGATCGATAAAGAAACTCCGATGATGAGATATTGCTCAGCGTTAACGCTGCATCGCTCCAAACTATTAATTCAGTTGGTACATACTTTAAGTTGAATATACCTGTTATTACGAGTAGCAAATATAAAATGCCTGCCAATCGGCCTTTAGTATTTAATTTCATATGTGGTCCCTAATTATTGCAGTACACAGTGAGCGCCGCATATTGGCAGATAAGAAAGGGATTTATGCGCCGAATTCGAAATTCGACGTACATAATATTCAGTAAAATTAAAAATATACTACTGTTGGGCGGCGTTTGACGCAGAGTGTCTCTGTATTCCTTGTTTTGAATTTATTCAATTGCTGCTTTTGCTGACTATATCGATCGACAGAGTTTTAAGTTTTTTGAGCTAATGAAGAAAACTCCTTTACACCTTTCCTCCAATAGGCAAATGCAACAACTGTGGCTACCAACGCTAATACAGCTCCAAATTCATCAATGTAATAACTTGAGTTTTCGTTTGTAATGGTAATAGGCGTAAATACCTTTTGAATAAATATATTGGAAGCGCCATGATACATAACGGCGGTCCAGACACTGTCTGTTTTTAACCTGATATAAGCCATGATAGTGCCGCTAGAAACAATGAATAAGGTAAAGAAAAACAGTTGATAGTAAATCGATGTATCGGTATTCCCATACAAACCTAAAAAGATCAACGGCCAATGAAACGCAGACCAGAGTATGCCACTCACTAACACGACCCCAGTAAATGATGTTATTTTAGAAAGCTCAGGAACCAATAGCCCTCTCCATCCAATTTCTTCTCCTAAAATAGACGGAATTGACATTACAAAGCTGATACATGCGACTAAAAAGAAATGAAAAAGAAATATACTTAAATCATTCCATTCACTTAAGTTATAGCTTTGTTTTTTGTCCGCTAAGAATTCACTGTTGTATAAGCCACCGCCACCTAAAGACCAAATAAGTAAATAAGCCACTAATGCAATAGAAAAGGGTATCAGATAGCTTTTCCATTGCACTTTCCAACTCCCCCATTTCCAACCTAGCTCAGATAAGCTCTTCTTTCTAACTAAACAAGTTAAAATCGTAGCAGCGCCGACTGACAACATGAGGGGCGTTGCTTGCCCCATTCTAAATATCAGCCAAAATCCTAGGAAGTAAAAAGCAATAACGAAGGCCAAAAATGTTGCGAGCGTGATATAGGTGTCTTTAGTAGAGTTCATATTAAGCCTTCTCACCTTTTTTTAAAGCAACTCGTTGCTTATAGGATTGCAAGTGTTCAGGAAAACGCTTTCCAAAAGATTTGTTTTGAAGTGCTGTCATGGCTGAATTCAGGACACTTTGAATATCTACACCTATTTCGTCAGACAAGTCTTTAAATGCGTGCGTAGCATCCAAACAATACAAGTTGAGTATCTCAGATTTTTCTTTTCCTTTAGGCGTCAGGTGATACAAGGTTCTTCGCTTGTCATTATCATCTTTTATGCCTTCAACTAATTTTAACTTAAGCATTATTTTTAAACGCTGAGAAGCCAATTGATGAGACAAATTCAGTCCTTGGGAAATTTGCATAATAGATGCGCTCTCTACGCTAGATAAAAATAATAATGTAGATGAGGCAAAAACAGGAAAACCCATTTCTTTTTCGGTATATAACTCTTCCGACTGGCTTTGTATTAGACAATGTAAATCAAAAACGGACTTTGCCATGAACGCATAATTCGCTTTCAATTGATTACTAATATGTGATTCTTTAGTCATGACTTTTATTCTCTTATTCAAACCATATTATATCCGCAACCACTTGCGAAAGTTGTTGCTAATATTAGGTAAGCATTGCATATCAAGCAAGGAACTATTTGTAACATTATTTGAATTTATAAAATTCCATACCCCCTTAAACACACCAACAAGAGGCATACTTCAATATCTAGCTTTATGTTATTTTTCTGGCCAACGATTGCTATGAAGACGCAAGTATACTGTGATAGCAATCGTACTAAGCTTGCTATTGCCCGCAAGCCGGGCTGCGGCGGTTACGTTGTTGAAGATTTGGGTGAGTTTAAAGATAAAGTTGAGTCGAACTTCCTACTGTCGTTTATTACAAGCATTGCTATTGCTAATTTATTGGTAAAAGTAAGTCAAATGAAGTGAGAAAAATATGAATCAATTTCACTATTGTAGAGTGTTTCTATAAGCAGAGGGACTGTGCCCGACTATTTTTTTAAAAGCCGTATTGAATGTCGTCTTAGAATTAAACCCTACTTCAAAGGCGATATTCGTAATTAGCTTATTTTTGTCCTGTAACGCTAACTTAGCTTCTTCTATTCGAAAGTTGTTTACGTATTGAAAAAAATTAGTATTTAGGTGTTGCGACAGTGTTTCTGATATATGATTCTCCGTTTCGGCAATGCTAGCGGACAATTGGTTCAAAGATAAATTATCCTCTAAAAAGATTTTGTCTGATTTCATTATTCGTTCTAATTTTGTAGCAATTGACTGCATTTTTTCGGCACTAATTAATGCTGTTCGGTGCTTTTTACTCATTTTTGTACTATGCGGAATACCTTTGTCTGACTCATTAAGTCTTTTCTGACTTAAGGCTTTTTGGAGGAAAACAGCCAACGCGATAACTTCAAAACACGGGAGAATGATGCCTGTACCAAACCACCGTAATCCCAATGCATTTATGAAAAACTCAAACGCGTACATTAGCCAAACTATTCCCCAAACTAACAGCACAGGCTTAAACCAATCTAACGATTTTTGTTCAATATCTGAAAAACGCTCCAACAATTGTTGATGATGCGAATTATGTAACTTTAATGCCTTGTATAAGAAAAACACGGTATAAGAAATGAATATGAAGGTTGCGGCAATGCAGGTAAACAACGCTATTTTCCACAACTGAGGATCTCGTGTTTCTGGCTGAGCTAACGCTAGTTTTTCTTCGGGGCTGATCAAGAATAAGAAAGGAGTCATAACCAGCAAGACTAAAATGGGACCAATTAAAGTGGCCGCAACGACCTTTTTGGCGACGACGGTGTTTAATGACATAGTCGCATGAGCATAATAATAAAGAGCTGGGCCCAGTAACACTCTAAATGGAAATTGCGCTCCAGCTAAGTACGGCGCATAGACATACGCACCTGAATAGATAAATAACTCCCCTCCTAGATGAATTAATAGCAAAAGCAACAGCGCTTTGAGAAAAAAGTTTTGCCTTTCGTTTGGCCTTTGAAAAACATCTAACAAGGCAAATATTGTTATTCCTATCATGCAGGAATATAAAATAGTGGGAAGAAGGTTAACCATTAAAGATCACTAATGTGTAATGTACCGCAATTGTATAGTTAAAGAATCAATGAAGCTACCAAGCGCTAATCCAAAATAACCGATGTATCTAAACCAGCATCGATGCCCATACCTAACAAATAACGAACAAAAATTAAAAATAATTAAATAAAACGTTCCAATATGCCCATTTGAACGACAACACACCTAAATTTAGGCACCTTTCACATAGAAACAAATATCAAACGACTTACCACTTAAAAAACTTATATTTAAAGAGAGGAATACAATGAAAATTTTTGAACCGGATGGCAAACGTAAAAACTTATTATCTTTGCTTTGGATTTACCTAACCGTGAATTATATCTATTGCGATGTATTTATTTTACACGATGCCGATTATCTAAAAGCATTTTTATCCGGTGCAGTAGGTAACATGAAAATCACAGACGAATTCTTATTGATGTTTTCCTTTATAATGCAAGTTCCTATGATCATGATTGTTTTGTCTGGGACATTAACTTTTAAACTCAATAGATATTTTAATATTGTGGCAGGTATCATTACCACTTCAGTACAAATTGCAACGGTGAGCATGGGAGGCGCAATTTACTTTATGTTCTTCAGCACCTTTGAGATTTTTACCGGCTTGCTTATCATCTATTTGGCATTTACTTGGAAACAAGACAAAACGCCATAGAATGCATCAATAAAGCCTAAACAAAGAAGCTAATTACACAAGCGCGAGTATTTAGCTTCATCGCTTTTTTGCGCTAGTTTTTTAGTGTGAAAAACGGGTCAGTGTCTGTTCAGGTCTGAGTTAGCACGAATTAAGCGTGTTTAGCTTATACTCAGTCAAAACATTCATATTGTTATAGTCACTCAAGAATTTCGGTTCGATTGCGCCCTTTCTCTTTCGCTTTGTAAAGCGCAGTATCTGCTCGCTTTAATACTTTATCTAGCAGCTCATTGTCTTTCAGTTCGTTTTCCCTCAAACCACTTATTCCAATACTCACGGTTAACTGTTCACTATTTGGTAGCAAGATTGATTTTATTTTTTCGTGCAAGCGAGATGCAAAAAGTTGAGCATCAATGACGTTTGAGTTGAATAAAATGATTAGAAACTCCTCCCCGCCCCACCGAGCTAGGATATCCGTGCTTCTTGATGCCTCTTTGAAAGTATTTGCCAACTTAGTCAATACTTCATCACCTACACCATGACCATGATTATCGTTTATCTCTTTAAACCAATCTATATCAATAATCAAAAATGATGTTGGACAAAACGATCGCGTTAATTGGTTTGCCATTTTCATAAAGTCATCGGCCGCAGCTCGACGATTTAGGAGGGAAGTTAAGGGATCTAGGCGTGTTAGCTCTAATAGTTTTTCGTTTTGGTTTTCCAAATGCTCTCTAGCTGACAGTAACTCTTGATAAAGCTTGTCCCTATTTTCAGCTGTCTGTATAGACCAAAATAAAACAGACTCAATCAAAGAAACATTCGCAACTGCATTAATTTTCCCAAGCTTTTGACTAACTAAGGTTATTTGAACTTCTGTGCACTGGCCATCCTTAATTAAAGCAGGTCGAATATAGCTTTCAAAAAAGATCCATGAAGCCTTTGATATAAAATCAAATAGACTGACCGCAGGGTTTAAGGGTATGCCAATAAGGTCAACTGCATATTGATTTAAATAGCTAACCTGATTGGTTTCTATGTCTGTAGTCATGAGTAAACACGGAAAATAATCTAGCTGTGTATTACTCAAGCAGTAAACCTGACTATTTCGTTAAACACCTCTTCCGGATGGGTCATATGTAAGCAGTGTCCGTGAGCCTCTAGTATGCTTAATTTAGAATTTGCAATTTTTTCATGAATGAAACGCCCTACGTCTACAGAGGCTAGGTTATCGTTAGCGCTCTGCAAAACTAATGTCGGCATAGATATTTGGGATAACGTAGCTCGATCGTCAGAAAAAAAAGTGACTTCAGCAAACGGTTTGGCATATCTTGGGTCCGTAGAGCAAAAGCTACCCTCTAGCTCATCAATAAGTACTGATTCATTATCAGCGCCCATCACAAGAGGCGCTAGGTAATTTGCCCATCCTATATAGTTTTTATCCATCAGGTTAATGAGCTCTTTTAAATCTTCTTTTTCGAAACCTCCCGCATATTCAGGGGGAAAGTTTAAAAAGCAAGGAGAAGGGCAGATCATAACCAAACGAGAGAAAAGATGTGGAGATTGAATGGCTGCGCGCATACCGATCATGCTGCTCACCGAGTGCCCTATGAATATAACGTCCTTCAACGTCAATTGTTCACATATCTCAACTATATCTTCTGCATACCCATCTAGGGAAGAGTATTTCTTTTTGTCATATGATGACAAATCCGATTGTCCACTACCTACATGATCAAACAGAACAACCCTGAAGTTTCTTTCAAGCATCGGTGTTAAAAACCGCCACATTTTTTGGTCACAGCCAAAGCCATGAGCAAGCAAAATTGTTTTGTCACCATTGCCAATAATATTAATATTATTTCGGACCTTGATATTGGTATTTAAAATCATCTAAACCGTACTCGACCATTAGTTGCATTAGCGATACTATCGTAGCGCAATGTTATTACTACCACTAAGGATAGCCTGTATAACGACAAAGTAAAACTATGCTCTCAAAGTGCTACCCAAAGATTTTAAACTCTATAGCCAAACCGACATAACATTGATGCCCATGATTCTTCAATACAGCATTTATCTTCGGTGGACGAATTTCGAATCGCAAAGGTCGATGTTATCGTGCTAGATGCTGCAATTGCTGACAGAGTTGCGACAAGATTAATAGAAGAGTATTTTACTGATCACCCTTGAATAGTTGGCTTAGGTGAAGTTCACATCCTCAGAGCACAGAAGTTGTGATAACACAAACAGTCGATACGCAATTATAAAACGAAATAGGAGATTTTAATGCGATTACTACATACCATGCTACGTGTTGGCAACCTCGAAGAGTCTATTGCTTTTTACACTGATACCCTTGGCATGCGTTTGTTGCGCCAAAGCGATAACGAAGAGTACAAATATACACTCGCTTTCTTGGGTTATGGCGATGAGGACAGTAATACTGTCATAGAACTGACTTATAATTGGGGTAAAACTGATTATGAACACGGCGACGCATTTGGTCACTTGGCAATTGGTGTCGATGATATCTATGCTGTGTGTGATCAAATAAAAGCGAAAGGCGGCGATGTCTATAGAGAGCCAGGCCCAGTGAAAGGTGGCAAGACTGTCATCGCCTTTGTGCGCGACCCTAGCGGTTACGCGATAGAACTTATTCAAGAAGGAAAGTAATGATGATGACAGTGATGATGTTTTTTTTATTGCTGTCAACGTCGCAAGACCCGCAAAGCGAAGCACTTTCTTCACTCAATACAGAGAATGAAACCTCATTTGCTGTGATAGCTCACAGGGGGGCTTCTGGCTATTTACCCGAACATACTTTAGATGCTGCCACCTTAGCGTTTATGCAAGGAGCAGACTATATCGAACAAGATATTGTGTTAAGCGCTGATAATGTGCCCGTTGTGTTGCATGATATTCACATTGATACAGTCACAAATGTTGAAAGTCTCTTTCCTGAGCGCTTTCGCGAGGATGGCCGTTTTTATGCCATCGATTTCACATGGGCTGAACTGCAAACCTTATTTGTTCATGAGCGACAAAATATACAAGGTGAACAGGTTTACCCTAAACGTTATCGAGGGAGAGCGGCATTTAAAGTCGCTTCTCTTGAGCAGCATATTCAACACATAAAATTACTGAATAAAATTCACGGTAAAAATGTAGGCTTTTATCCCGAAATTAAGGCATCAGAATGGCATTTAGAGCAAGGTAAAGACATTACCCTCTTTGTGGTGAATGTGCTAAAAGAGCATGACTTGCTTGATAAGCAGTCGAAGATTTTTATACAGTCATTTTATCCGCCGACCCTAAAAAGGCTAAAATATGAATTTGGTGTGACTGCGCCACTTGTGCAGCTTATCGCTGAGAACGATTGGGCCGAAAGCTCTGCAGATTATGATTATTTGCGTACTCAAGCAGGTTTAACAGAAATAGCTAGCTACGCGCAAGGTATTGGCCCTTGGTTGCCACACATTTATTCATTCGAGGAAAGCCAACAAACTGGCCTTGTTGCAAATGCTCAAGCTCTGGGCTTGAAGGTTCATCCATATACTTTCCGTGCCGATGATTTGCCTGAAGCTATGACATCAGAGAGCCTATTAAAACTCACCATTGACACAATTCGGGTCAATGGGCTATTCACTGATCATCCTGATATCACATTGAATTATTTAAAGAGCAGCGCTCGAAGCAAGCAAGAATAACACATTACAACTTAGCCAACTGAATAACTACTCTGCGGTTTTTAGCTCTTGAAAGCTCGTTATCATTAGGTGAAACGTGTCGTTTTTCGCCGTGACCCGTTACTTCAATACGGCGAGTATCCACTCCCATAGATGTAAAGAAATCTCTGATTTCATTTGCCCTGCGGATAGACAGTTGTTCGTTATTCCATGAACCACCATAGCTATCAGAATAACCATCAAGAAGGACAAGCTCTAAGTCGAGATCTTCTTTCAAATACTCACCAATCATATCTAATCGGCGCTTTGAATAATTGGTCAATTCAACACTACTTTTCTTATAGCTCAGCACGGTGTAGGCAATATCTTCAAAGTTGAATGGCAAAAGATTAGCTACACAATCGGCAAATGCATGATAAGAAGGTTCAAAATTACTGGAATTTAAGGCCACGGCGACTGAGTCAAATCGATTATTCCAATCTTGGTAATGAATCGTTGGCCAGTAGCCCTTTTCTAACTCCGTCAACATTTCCCAAGCTGACTCAGATGGTAAATCACCATCATATTGCTTTCGCAGGTTCATTTGACCGATGGTCTTGGTCAACTCTCCTGGCATCCACTTAGGTGGCGTTGAATAAACCGTAGCCACATCATATCGATTGGGTAAACGAAGCATATCCAATACAAATTCTAAATTGAGTTGTTTAGAGGCCTCGGTCACAAATGAAGCAAGCCCATAACCTGGTACAGGATGCATTAATTCACACTTTAATCGTGTTTGTTCACCCAAAGACCATTCAGAATTCTCTACAGATGCTTTATACTCACGCAAGTTGGCTGATGCAATGAATGGGATCAGACAGAACATGCTAATTAGGAATTGATTTCTTTTTTTCATTTTAATTATTTCATCTAAAGAATGTCTCAAGAAGATTACTGTTACTATCGACACCAAGCAGCAAAAACTTAAGCAAATTAACATCTTTGACGAGTGCGACCGCTCAGCGGAAATGCCCCCACTCGCAACACTCTAGCACGCCACGATTGAAGGAAGATTGTTTCATATGTCAAATACCAACGCTTTATTAAAAGACCGCTTTCGCGGTTACTTTCCCGTAATAATTGACATCGAAACTGCTGGGTTTAATGCGCAAACCGACGCAATATTAGAAATCGCCGCGACAACACTTAAATTTGATGAGCAAGGCTTGTTGATACCCGACACGACTTTTCACGAGCACGTTCAGCCGTTTGAGGACGCGAACATTGAAAAAGCGGCTATTGAGTTTAATGGCATCGATCCCTTTTGTGCGCTGCGCGGTGCGAAAGAAGAAAGCGAAGTATTTAAAGCCTTATGTAAACATGTCAGGAAATATCAGAAGCAAGCCGATTGTCAGCGCTCGGTGATTGTTGCGCACAACGCCACATTTGATCAAAGCTTTGTTAATGCTGCCCTAGAACGGCATTCAGTGAAAAGAAGCCCCTTTCACCCCTTTGTGTCATTCGATACAACAACACTTTCTGCACTTGCCTTAGGACAAACTGTACTGGTGAAAGCCTGTGAAGCGGCTGGTATCGCGTTTAATCAATCAGAGGCTCACTCTGCTCTTTACGACACGCAACGCACCGCAGAGCTGTTCTGTTACATCGTAAACCGATATCAGTCATTTGGCGCTTGGCCCCTCGCAAACGCTATTGAGAATTAATCGCAAAAACACTTGCGCTCAAACTAAATAACAATTATTATCATTTGCATATTGATTAAGAGGCGTTTAACAATGTTCGTATGCATGTGTTATGGCATCACTGACAAGCAAATAAAAAATGCAGTGGAAACCCACGGCGTTGGCAATATGCGTGAACTTAAACAAATTATGGCACTGGGTAGCCAATGCGGGAAATGCATTGAGCTTGCACAGGAAGTTATCGACAACACTATTATCGATGAAAGCCTATTTAAAGACGTAGGCTAAATTACTCTTTTCCACTCAATAAAAATTTCAGATACAAAAAAACCAAACTCCCTGTTTGGTTTTTTTATTTACACCCGAGAAATACAGGCTTGCGAACTAGAATTACTCGCTATCTGTTTTAACAGCAGCTTCAGTAATTAAAGGTTGTAGTTCACCCTGTTGGAACATCTCAAGAACAATGTCACAACCGCCAATCAATTCACCATTAATCCACAATTGCGGAAATGTTGGCCAGTCAGCAAACTTTGGCAACTCTGTGCGTATATCAGGGTTTTGAAGGATATCTACGTAAGCAAATTGCTCACCACAGTTCATAAGCGCTTGCACTGTTTGTGCTGAAAAACCGCAAGAAGGTAACTTCGGTGATCCTTTCATATACAAAAGAACAGGGTTTTGACTAATTTGCTCTTTGATTTTATCAATTGTTTCCATTAGAGAACCTTTTATTAATTGTTGCAATGCATCTAACAGTGAGGGTGTAATCGCAAAAAACAAGCGCCTTACCGTTAGAAAATCTAGATTTAAGCTTATGAGGTGAATATTAACGATATTACGCAGAAAAAGTAGTAAAAAATGATCTTCTTTGGGTTTATTTTCGAACTAGTTATAACTTATTAGCGAATTAATTCGTGATTATTCTTGGATTTACTATAATCATCCCAACTATATAGTTAAATAAAAATTCAAACTTGAAACACAGACCCAAAACGGAGAACAAAATGGCTTTTGAATTACCGGCACTACCTTACGAAAAAAATGCACTTGAACCGCATATCTCTGCAGAAACTTTAGAATTTCATTACGGTAAACATCATGCCACCTACGTAACTAAACTAAACGGTTTAGTTGAAGGTACAGACATGGCTTCAAAATCACTTGAAGAAATCGTAAAAAATTCAGAAGGCGGTGTATTTAACAATGCAGCTCAAATCTGGAACCATACCTTCTACTGGAACAGCCTAAGCCCAAATGGCGGCGGTGAAGCAACTGGCGCTTTGGCAGATGCTATCAACGCAAAATGGGGCTCTTTTGCTGAGTTCAAAGCAGCTTTCAATGATAAAGCGGTAAACAACTTTGGTTCTAGCTGGACTTGGTTGGTAAAAACTGCGGATGGCAGCTTAGATATCGTAAACACAAGTAACGCTGGCACGCCAATTACTGAAGAAGGTGTAACGCCTCTATTAACATGTGATTTGTGGGAACACGCTTACTACATTGATTATCGTAATGTTCGTCCTAACTACCTAGAAGCCTACTGGGCACTAGCGAACTGGGATTTTGCAGCAAGCAACTTTGCATAATCCAACAGAAACATTATAAAGCCCGCGTATGCGGGCTTTTTTGTGTGTGCTACTGCCCTAATCTATAGAGTCACTCTTAAGTCTCGCTCGGCGCTTTGTTTAACATTTTGCTACTAACAAGCAGCACCATTACCGCACCAGCAAGCGCAAATCCGCTGGACAGCAAAAAGCTGAACCTCGCCCCTTCGCCTTGTTGCCATGTTTGCCCGGCAACAAAGCTACCAATTGCCCCGCCAACACCGAAAGCAATGCTTACGTACAAGGCCTGCGCTCTGCTTTGAAAACCTTCAGAGAAGTAATGGTGTAGGAAATACACAGATGTTGCATGTGTCATCCCAAAGCTAAAGGCATGTAAAATTTGGCTAAAAATAATGCTGCCAATGAATTCTGGGATGATTGCCAAAATAAACCAACGCAACGTGGTTAATAGCAATGAAACAAATAACACCCACTTCACTCCTACCCTCGCGATAACTCGAGAAGCGACGAGAAAGATCCCAATTTCGGCCAATACGCCAATCGCTATAAAGAAACCCGTTTGCTTGCCGGAGTAACTTAAGTCAGTCATGTAAAGTGCAAAAAAACTATAGAAAGACCCAAAACTCATTTGAAGCAAAATGGCAGACAGCATAAAGACAATGAAAGGATAGCGTAAGGCCTCTTTCCATGTACTAGTATGCTGATTGTTCTGATCCGTAGAAACTGGAGGT
This sequence comes from Brumicola blandensis, assembly GCF_031846165.1. Taxonomy (NCBI): domain Bacteria; kingdom Pseudomonadati; phylum Pseudomonadota; class Gammaproteobacteria; order Alteromonadales; family Alteromonadaceae; genus Brumicola; species Brumicola blandensis. The sequence continues at coordinate 425,893 of NZ_JAVRIE010000003.1, read as the reverse complement.
GATGAGATCAGCAAGGAACTTAAATACAAACCGAATAAAGTGAAACTTGCTGTATAAATAATTACTTCGGTACTGAAGTAATCTAACAGCGCGCCTACCGAAAGGCTCATTACGATAAAACCAATACTGCCCCATAGTCGAATTGCACCATACCCACCTCGTGAGAGCTTAGTAGCGCTAACCGTCATTACTTCCAGTTGTGGTAATACCGCTGTCCAAAACATCATCATGATGCCGAAACTAAACGTTAAAGACCAAAAATCGAAAGAAAAGTACACTGCGCTGAAGGTGATAAACGCGAGTAAACATCCAAAGCGCACTATATCGCCACCGCGACCTGTCTTATCTGCAATACTGGCCCATAGGTTTGGACCCAATACCCGTGTGAGTGTAATGATAGCTAATAGGCTGCCGATTTCTTCAGAGCTAAAACCACGACCGTCTAAAAATACGCCAGCATAAGGCGTAATGACACCTAATTGGCCGAAGTAGAAAAAGTAGGTTAAAGATAATAAACCCAGATTTACGGAGCTATTCGCGGCAGCACGGCTTTTAGTTGTTATTAAGAAACGTAAAAACACGTGCATTGCCTTAAAGTTAATTATTTCTGTGCAGGAATGACCGGGGTTATCGACTCAACACCAGTATTTTGTGCGCGATGTCTTAACAGATGGTCCATAAGCACTAAGGCTAGCATTGCTTCAGCAATAGGTACGGCACGAATACCAACACAAGGGTCATGTCTGCCTTTGGTAATAACATCATCAGGTTTGCCATGAATGTCTACCGACTGACCAGAGATACTGATACTGGAAGTAGGTTTTAAGGCCATATGAACAAGGATCTCTTGGCCACTAGAGATACCTCCCAAAACACCACCAGCATGATTAGTGTGAAAACCGTCTGGAGACATTTCATCACGATGTTCAGTCCCCTTTTGGTTAACAACCTGAAAGCCGTCGCCAATTTCCACGCCCTTTACTGCGTTGATGCCCATCATGGCATGTGCAATCTCTGCATCTAAACGGTCAAAAACAGGCTCACCCAAACCAACTGGCACATTTGTCGCACTTACGCTGACTTTGGCGCCTATTGAGTTACCTTCTTTCTTGAGAGCTCGCATATACTGGTCAAGCTCGTCTAGTTTTGTTTCATCAGGACAGAAGAATGGATTAGTGTTCGTCACGGTATGATCCACTTTATTCATTACGATTGGACCCAACTGGCTAATGTAGCCATTTATTTCGATGCCATGTACCTGTTTTAAATATTTCTTTGCAATTCCACCGGCGGCAACTCGAATAGCCGTTTCGCGCGCTGATGAGCGACCACCGCCACGATAATCTCTGAAACCAAACTTCTGCTGATAAGTATAATCTGCATGGCCTGGGCGAAAGGAATCTTTAATCTTTGAGTAGTCTTGACTGCGCTGGTCTTTATTATTAATCAGTAAACCGATACTAGTGCCTGTCGTTTTACCTTCAAACACACCACTTAGGATTTTGACCTCATCATCTTCTCTTCTAGCAGTCGTATACTTTGATGTGCCTGGCTTGCGTCTATCTAAGTCACCCTGCAAGTCACTTTCGTCTAACTCTAAGCCTGGAGGGCACCCGTCAACAACGCCACCTATGGCGATGCCGTGACTTTCACCAAAAGTGCTAACCGTAAAGAGTTTTCCAAATGTGTTGCCGGACATGTTTCTTATTTCCTTTTTATTTCTTGTAGTATTTTCTTGCTTGCCAGTCGGCAATGACTTACTGCTGGTTTTGTTGCCAGTAATTCACCAGCGTTTCTTTTTGGACTGCAAATATGCCACTGCCGCCGTTCTCAAATTCACACCATTGAACCTCTAAACCAGGGAAGCGATGAGTCATGTGTACCTCACTGTTACCCACCTCGACTAAGATCCAAGCATGATCATTTAAATAATTCGGAGCTTGTTGAAGCATCACTTCGACTAAATCTAAGCCGTCATATCCTGCAGCAAGCGCATGCTCTGGTTCATGCAGAAATTCATCTGGTAGGTCCTGCATATCCTGTTCATCCACATAGGGCGGGTTTGATATAATTAAATCATACCGCTGACCATCAAGGCTTGAGAACAAATCGGATTGCAAGGGAAAGACACGATCTTCTAGCTGATACTCATAAATATTCATCGAAGCGACGTCCAATGCGCCCGTATCGATATCAACAGCGTCCACAACCGCTGAGTCAAATTTATTAGCGATGGCTATCGCAATGCACCCACCGCCAGTACAAAGGTCAAGGATATGCTGTGGTTCAGAATCAGAGCTTAGCCATGGCTTGAAGCCATTCTGCAGCAGTTCAGCAAATGGTGAGCGAGGTATCAAGACCCGCTCATCGACATAGAAGGGCATACCAGCAAACCATGCCTGATGCGTAATATATGGAAGCGGGCGCTGCTGGTCAACACGTTGTTGTAACCAGTCAATCAATATCGCTTTTTCTGTTGTCGTTACCTTTGCCTGATACAGGAGCTCAAGTCTTGAGGCCGGCATATCGAGAGGTAAATTTAAGGCTTGGAAAACTAAACTGGAGGCTTCATCCCATTCATTGTCCGTACCGTGCCCAAAAAACACACCGGCTTGGTAAAACACAGAAATACTATAACGGATCCAATCCAGTACACTTTCTAATTCCTGAGCAACATGCGGCTCTATTAACGAATCGGAAAGAGAATCATCACTGTTAACCTCAGGGAACACTTCATTGTTGTCGGAATTGTCGACAGCCATTAACTTACTAACTCAATTAACTATAATCCTGATATGATACGCAATATCAGAACGAAATTCGCTTGTTATCTGCCACAAATGCCAAAAAAAGTTAAAAATACAGAATCTCATTCCCATAATCAGGATGAACTCTCGTTCAGCCGTTTGTTTGCTGATGCTAAACCAGTAAAGCATGACAAATATGTATTAACAGTGGATGAAAAAAAGCAAAGTCGACGTAAGAAGCATCAAGCAACAAATCAACTTGAGAAAAAAGCGAATGCGTTGTTTGAATTTTCAGATGGTTTTGAGGCTAACTTACTCAATCACGGTCCTCTTAGGTATGTTAAAGAAGGCGAGCGAAGTGACGAAGTCAAGCGACTCCGCAATGGCGAAATACCACCCGACCTTATACTTGATTTGCACGGCATGAATGCTCAGAACGCAAAGCACGAGATCGCTGCGCTTATTTACGAAGCACATAAAAAGCACTTGCATTGCGTCTGCATTGTACATGGTCTTGGTGCAGGAGTGCTTAAACGTAAAGTGCCTAGTTGGCTGGTTCAGCACCCGTTTGTAATGGGTTTTCATCAGGCACCACTCGAATGGGGTGGCTCAGGCGCATTACTGGCACTTATTCAACAGAATGACGAGCACAGAAAGTACGACTAAAAAAGCGCAGGTTATCGGCAGATTGCCCCTACGCCCTTTGCGTCGATAGCGTCGATGCTACTTATTTGTGTTCTTCTGGCGCACTATTATGAATAAACATATAAGTAAAATAAGCACTCATAATAAGCATTATTAAAATGCCTAACAAAGAACCCCAAACAACTGCATCACCAAAAATTAAATCTAACATAACTCACCTCGTTGGTTTGTTTCTCTATGGTAAGAATAGTTGTATTTTGGCTCTCTAATGCTGATCGAGATCAAGTCTTTGTGCCCGATTAATATAAGTCAGACGCAAAGTTTGAGGTAGATCAAATAGGTTTACGAAAAGAGACGCATAAACCAATTTTTACTGAGGTCTTCTTCGCAAACTTTCATTTGTTTGGCGTATCTTTTCGAGCGCGCATCAACTTTTTTAGCAACACCGACCAACCATTGCTTCTTACGGTATGACTTGCGTTTATAGCCGCCCCAGCCCTCGTGATAATTGAGATACTGCGCGTTAGCATCCCATTTAGATATGCGATTAATTTGATGGGTTTTAGTGATAAACCACCCCATGAAGTCTATCGCGTCCTCAAAGTCTTCGCGACTAGCAAATATATTACCTGTCTCTTTTTTATAATCCGACCAGGTCATTGTCTTTGCTTGTGAGTAGCCATATGCGGTACTCACTCTACCCCACGGTATGAGACCAAAAAACACATAATCTCTCGGAGGCAAGGCATCATGCCGAAATGAGCTTTCTTGATACATCATTGCCATCGGAACATGAATCGGAACGCCCCACTTTTCTCGCATATCATAGGCTGCGTCAAACCAATCTCGTTTTTCGTAAAAAATGGCACAAATGTTTTCTTTTTCTTTGGGTGGCTGAGTGACGCAGGCACTTAATAAGAATAGAAAAGCAGAAAAAATGAATAAATGACAAATTTTTTTTAGCATGATGGGAACTTTTACACCTACAAGAACTCATAATATTACTGAATTAACGTGTTTCCCTGTTAACTCACTTCAAGCCCAACATTTGTTTGGGCTTTTTTTTACAATAAAAAACGTTAATGAAACAAAATACGATGCGCCTTAAACGCACCGAAATTTTTATTTTGCGAAGTAACGCTCAATAAAGTCAGCAAAATCAAGCGTATCACTTTTTTCAATTTGCTCCCGATTGGCAATAGACTCTCTCGCTTGTTGCTTAAAGTCTTCTTCGCTGATATGAAGATAATCTAAACCACTCGCATACTTCTTATACTCAAGTGCGAGTTCTAAGCCTATTCGACTATTATCAATATTATTTTCAATCAAAGTGTTTAACCAACGTGCAGAAGGTGTTTGCGACGGATCTTTCACTTTTAAGAACTCTTTCTCAACAGAAGCACTATACTTTTCATTTCCATTTGCAGAATCCAGTATTAAGGCGACTTGTTTCAAATCACCAAACAGATCTTCGGCCCAGTCAGCGAGACTAATTTCTTGTTTATCACGCAGTAGATTTAGTCCAGGTTTTCGCCCTTCTAACACTACCTTGTTGAGGTTAGCTTCACTTTCTTCATAGGCTTTTTGCTCAAATTTGGGAGATTCGTCAAGCAGACAGTAAAGTAAAAATACATCAAGGAAATAGAACTGATTCTCTTCAATACCCAGCGGTGAGAATGGATTAACATCTAGCGCTCGCACTTCAATATAGCTAACACCACGGTCTTCTAAAGCATCACTCGGTTTCTCTAGCGATTTAGCCACCTGCTTTGGACGAATTGGACTATAAAGCTCATTCTCAATCTGCAATACATTGTCGTTTAGTTGTTCCCACTGACCGTTTTCTCCGGATGGGAATGCCCCGTATTGTTCCGACGGTGTGTTGATTGCTGCGCGTACTGATTTTACGTACGACCCTAAATCGTTGTAGCAAATATTTAAGGATGACTGTTCTGAGTTTGTATAGCCTAAATCACTCATTCGCAAAGACGTTGCGTAGGGTAAATATAAAGTACCTACTCCCAGCTTTTCAAATGGAAACTTTTGCTCTTTACCTGCTAAAAACGACTGACAAAGGGCGGGTGATGCGCCGTATAAATAAGGAATTAACCAAGATAAACGTCTGAAGTTTCTAATCAAGTCAAAATGATAGGCCGAACGTTGCTCTACGGTGTTTTCTACTTCATTCAGATCGCACCATGCCTGCCAAAACTCATCAGGCAATGAAAAGTTGAAGTGAACACCTGCAATAACCTGCATCATACTGCCGTAGCGATTATGCAAACCTTTCCGGTAGACCTCTTTCATTTTGGCTACATTTGAACTGCCATAACGCGCAATCGGAATGCTCGTTTCCTTATTCACAAAGCAAGGCATACTCATTGGCCACAAGCGTTCTTCTCCGATATTGTCATACACAAATTTGTGGATATCGGCCAGTTGCGCCAAGGTAACTCGCGCTTGCTTTTCAGGTGGCGTAATAAATTCCATCAAACTTTCGGAAAAGTCTGTCGTTATTGATTCATGAGTTAAAGGAGCCCCGAGTGCATCACCATGCATACTGGTTGCTAAACCACCGTTTGGGTTTACTCGCAATGCTTCCCTTTCAACACCATGCTTAATGTTTGGCAAAGAAGATTGGAACTGAGACTGTGACAATGCGCTAAGGCGATTTGAGAAGGTTTGCGGATCAATAGCCAAATTATTATTCCATTACTGGGTTTAAAAAACCCCTGCAATAATCTACTGCAGGGGTACTTTTTTTGATTATCTCTAGTATAGAGGGTTAATCAATAAATCGCATCAAAGAATCTGTTACTTTGGCACGCTAAGATCGACAATCTCACGATCTAAGACAGTCAATTGCTCACGCAATGTCTCTGCATCACCAACAACAATAATATCCATTGAGTCAGTATCTAACCAACGAGCAGCCAATTTATTGAGTTCTTCAGTCGTCACTTTGTTAATAATGTCTTTTTGACGCTCTCGATACTCTTTATCTAAGTCGTAACCGAGCATACGGATCAAAATACCCGCTTTACGCGTCGGTGTTTCAGAACTAAGCGCATCTCGTTGAGTGTAGGCTTTTTTCATTAATTCAAGTTCTTCTTCGGTCATTCCTGACTTTTGATACTCAGAAATTTCACTTAAAAACTCTTGAATACTGGCGACAGTATGTTGACCAGCAACATCAGCCCCGGCAGAGAAAGTACCGGTAAGTTTACCACCACTAAAGCCACTTCGAGCGCCATAGGTATACCCTTTATCTTCGCGAAGATTCAAGTTGATACGACTATTGAACATGCCACCTAGAGGGAAGTTCATCAATCTCGATTTAAAGTACTCGCCTTCAGCGTCATACACCATTGCATGCTTAACAATCGATATTACTGATTGAACGCCACCTGGATTGTCCACTAAATAAATCTTACCTTTTTCTGGCGCATCAAATTCCCCAAAACTAGGTAACTCATAGGGTTTAGCTTCCCACGAAGCAAGCAACTTTGTTGCTTCTAGTGCTTGCGCTTTGGAAATATCACCTACAACCACCATATCGACTAAATTCGGTCGATAATAAGCATCATAATAGGCTTTCAAATCATCTACAGTAATTGATTCAACACTGGCAGTTGTGCCACCTTCAGGCTGACCTAAGATAGTATCTTCGCCATACAAAACAAGAGCACGTGCTCGACTTGCCAGCGCTGACGGGTTCTTAAGTACTTGTTGTAAGCCCTGTAAAGTATTTTGTTTCAGACGAGTGAAGTCTTCTTCTTTAAAACCGGGAGAGAAAAGCTTTTCTTTCAAAATAACTAATGTTTCATCTAGGTTTTTACTGAGTGAAGTCACGTACACATTTGTGTAGCGACCAGAAGACGTAAAGGTAATACGACTACCCAACAACGCTAAACGATTAGCTAGCTCTTCATTACTAGAAAGGGCTGTAGACTCATTCATCATTTGAGCAGTCATTGACGCTACACCTGGCTTGCTAGGAGAATCTAGTAACGTGCCTCCCTCCATCGCAATATTGATAAATACAGTAGGCGTTTCTTTTGTATCTACACCTAATATCTCGATGCCATTATCTAAGTTGTGCTTCCAAAAGTCTGGAATCCCTACGATTGGGTTCACACCAGCGCTTGGCTGAATACTGCGGTCAAAGTCATCTTTAATGACGGCTTGTTTAATATCCGCTTGTTCGCCTGTTTGTGCTTCAAAATTGCGCTCAGGTAAGGTGAAGTTCTGCTCTGCAACAGCAAGTTGTGCTTGTCCTTTTGGTACAATGCTCAGTACAACTGCTGGTTTGTTTTTAACATATTGATTATAAACTCGCATTACATCTTCTTTTGTCACAGCATTATATCGCTCGATATCGGCTTGAATACCGTCGGGCTCATTGCTAAATATTTCACCGCTCGCTAATTGGCGAACCTTTCCTGCAACACTTTGCAAGCCAAAAATGGTGTTACTTTCGATGCTCGCTTTAGTGCGTTGTAAATCATCGTCTTGCACGCCGCGCTCTTCAAATTCAACCAATGTCTCATCAATGATTGTCTGCATTTGTTTAAGGCTTTGTACTTTCTGAGGGTTAACAAGAGAAAGTAAGGTAAATTCACAGGCTAATTCACGACATGGATGCGACGCGAATGCTTGAATCGCTAAGCCATTCTTTACCATATTCTTGTATAATAACGACGTTTTCCCACCGCCAAGAATATCCGCTAACACGTCAAGCGGTGCTTCATCTGGATGCTTCGCATATACCGTTGGCATAGTGATTTGTAGTAACGGCAAGTGCACTTTATCTTCTAAAGTGATGTAACGCGTCTCAGCCAGTTTTGCTGGTGCTTTTTCAGCTTTTGTTACTTCAGGGCCGCGAGGGATGCTACCAAAGTATTTTTCGACCCATGCTTTCGTTTCAGCTTTATCAATTGCCCCGCCGATAGTGAGCACGGCATTATTTGGTCCGTACCATTTTTGGAAGAATTTTTTTAGGTCATTCACATTAACACGGTCAAGATCTTCTACATAACCAATTGTTGACCAAGAATAAGGATGTCCAACAGGGTAAAGTGCTTCACCCGTTCTCTCAAAGCGCAAACCATAAGGTTGATTATCGACACGCTGACCACGTTCGTTTTTAACGGTTTCACGTTGATTTTCAAACTTCTCTTGAGTTACGGCATCTAACAAGAAACCCATTCGGTCTGCTTCTAACCAAAGTACTTTTTCAAGTTGATTTACTGGGACAGTCTGATAATAGTTAGTGATATCACTATTTGTAGAACCATTCATTGTACCACCGGCTTCGGTCACAATTTTAAAGTGCTCTTCATCTGCCACATTTTCAGAGCCTTGAAACATCATATGTTCGAAGAAGTGTGCAAAGCCTGAACGTCCCAGTTCTTCTCTTGCGGAACCAACATGGTAAGTGATGTTCACTTCAACCAAAGGATCAGAATCGTCTTGATGAAGAACAACTGTTAAGCCATTGTCTAATTCATATTTTTCATATGGGATAGTTGAGCCAGATAAGCCAGTTTCAAGTTGTTCTTGATCCTTATCGGCTGTGCTACATGCCCCGAGTACGATGACTGATGCAGCAACTGCGCTCAGTGCAAGATTTCTTTTTAGATTTTTAATCATTGTTAACCTGTTTTTAATTATTATAAAGCGGTATTCTTTCGCCGTTCTCTCGTCTTGCAGAGTTTAAAAAACCCCTACTTGGTACTATAACCTTGAATATTGCTAAGCTCCAATATGAACGAAAATAAAAGTGTAAACAGATAATTCAGCTTGTTTACACTAGGCATATTACATTAGTATGCCTACAAGCCATTAACGAACTAACGTCTGGACCTAACTATGTCATCAAACCTTCCACTTCTTAACTACGATTTTGCCCTTAACCAATTGGGTGGAAATGAAAGTTTGTTAAGCAAGATGCTGGGGAAGTTTTCAAATGAATTTGAGTCAGTGTCAAGCGAGTTAGCAGAACTGCTTGCCTCTGGAGATATAAAAAGCGCTAAGATGCGCGTTCACACGATTAAAGGGATCAGTGGCAACTTAGGCCTACAAGCATTGTATGAATGTGCAACAAAGTTCGACGCTCAGCTAAGAGAAGATAATTACCAAGAAGATATGTTTCAACATTTCAGCGCCTTAGTCGAACAAACCTGTGCTCAAATACAAGAACGTGAACAAATCAAGGCGCCTGCAAAAACACTTGTTTCACCTACTCTTTCTCTCGAGACCAGTAAATTGGAACTGACGAGAAAACTCGAACGCAATGAATTTATCGATGATGATACCTTAATTAATCTTGTATCTGGTTTATCCATGAGCGAAGAGAAAAGTAAAGAATTGATCGATTTGATTGAAGAGTTGCAATATCAAGACGCGCTGAATTTAGTCTCTGCTCAATAATTAATTTCGCAACAACATGCTAAGCCTAGTCTTTGAGCATACCGATTTCTTAGTCGTTAATAAACCGACCGGAATGCCTATGCATGACGCACAAAATGGTATAATTCCCAGTGCGCAAGTTATCTTTGGCGTGAGTAAGCTATGGCTTGTGCATCGTTTAGATGACGCAACTTCTGGCTGTATGATACTTGCGAAGAGCCAACAAGCTGCGAGTGCCCTATCTCAATTATTCGAGCGTAGAGAAATACAAAAATATTATCTTGCTATCAGCGATAAAAAGCCGAAGAAGAAACAAGGTAAAATTATAGGTGATATGCAAAAGGCAAGAAATGGTAACTATAAACTGACGCAAAGCAGAGTAAAGCCAGCAATTAGCCAGTTTTTTAGTTTTCCCTTACATCCATTGCCACTCGCTTCTGAAAATGACACCTCTGCAAATGGCGCTAATTCAAATGACAGCTTCCCAAAAGGCTTGCGGCTATTTATGGTCAAACCGCTCACTGGCAAAACGCATCAAATACGCGTGGCTTTGAAGTCACTCGGTAGCCCGATCTTAGGCGATCAGCGTTACTCTAGTAGTCAAGCAGATAGGCTTTATTTGCACAGCTATGGCTTATCATTTAGATATCAATCTGAACATTTTCAATTATCGGCATTACCGCTAGCGGGATCTTTGTTTGAATCCACGATAATGCAGCAGTGCTTTGCACGCTGCGGTCAACCATGGGAGCTTAAATGGCCCTAACTTTTAAAAGAAGTATCATTATGGTGCGCTTAGCATGAAAGTTGGCATTATTGGACGTGGTGCGATAGGCGTATGCCTTGCTTCTTATTTGAGTAAACAAAACCAAATGCAAACGGTTTTATTTATCCGCGATACCTATGAGCCCATTTCACCTCTATATCTCCAACAGGTAGACGGTGTCGACATTGCGATCACCGCGCCGCAAGTAAACTTGAATGCGGAAACACTGAAAGATATCGATTTGCTCATCTTACCCATCAAGCATTACCAAGTGGAAACCACCCTACTGGCGCTGCAAGGAAAACTGTCTCATCATACGACGGTTTTGCTCTTGCACAACGGTATGGGTACTCAAGCACTCATTGAAAAGCACCTACCAAATACCCCATATTTGATCGGAATTACCACGGATGCTGCTTATCAGGTATCAGCTAACCGTTTTCATCAAGTCGCCTGCGGAAAGTTAGAGATAGGCTGCCCCATACAAACTTCTGAAATCGATTCAAGAAATGTGTCGACACGATCAATGACCGAATTAATGAAGTTACACCCGCGGTTGACGTGGAGAGAAGACATTGAATACGCTCAATATCAAAAACTTGCTATAAATGCTGCGATAAACCCGCTAAGTGCAACTAAAAACTGCAAAAATGGTCAAGTTAAACACTTTAAAGATGAACTAAAACAAATTAAGAGCGAAATATTTGATCTTTATGAATTTATGAATCTTCCAATTGATAATCATGAACTTTCGCAGCAAATAGACGATGTTATCGACTTAACAAAGAATAACTACTCATCAATGCATCAGGATTTTAATAAAAATCGACAAACTGAAGTTGATGGGATCCTCGGCTTTTTGCTATTAAAAGGCGAAGAAACAGGAATGAAGCTACCGTTTATTGAGAGCCTCTATCAACAAATAGTCTCAAGTGGCTCAGCATGAATCCGGCAATGTTTATCGCAACACCTCGATAAAACTTGCACTATTATTTAAACAAAAAAAAGCGCCCTGAAGGCGCTTCTTTGATATTTAACTATGTTGCTACTTGCGTTTCTTGTTTACTGCTCTTGGCTTTGCGGCTTCATATGCGGGAACAAGATAACGTCTTTGATCGTCGGGCTGTCAGTGAATAGCATGACTAAGCGGTCGATACCAATTCCTTCACCAGCTGTAGGCGGTAAGCCATACTCTAAGGCAGTAATATAGTCTTCGTCAAAGTGCATAGCTTCATCATCACCGGCATCTTTCTCTTCAACTTGTTTTTTGAAACGGCTTGCTTGATCTTCAGAATCATTAAGCTCAGAGAAGCCATTTGCCAACTCACGTCCACCGACGAAAAATTCAAAGCGGTCAGTAACGAAGGGGTCTTCATCATTGCGTCGAGCCAATGGAGACACTTCCCAAGGGTATTGCGTGATAAAAGTGGGTTGGTCGAGTTGTTCTTCTGCCGTTGCCTCGAAAATCTCGCACAAGTACTTGCCTGGCCCCCAAATACCATCAACTTCAGGCTCTTTAATATGTAGTTGCTTGGCCATTGCTTTAAGTTCATCTAAGTGGTTCTCAGGATCGTTTATCGCAGCAGCATTTGCATCAGGCCAGTATTTCAAAACGGCATCACCCATGCTTAAACGCTGAAAAGGTTGTCCGAAGTCATACTCTTTCGTTTCAATGACCTCGCCTTCTGCATTTTTAACAGTATTAGTGATAACACTTGTACCCATAACGGTCTCAGCCAAATGACGTAACATTTCTTCTGTTAAGTTCATTAGGTCATTATAGTCGGCGTAAGCTTGATAGAACTCAAGCATCGTGAATTCTGGGTTGTGGCGCGTCGACAAACCTTCGTTGCGGAAGTTTCGGTTAATTTCAAACACTCGCTCAAAACCGCCAACGACTAAACGTTTTAAATACAGCTCAGGTGCAATACGCAAGTACATATCGATATCAAGGGCGTTATGGTGAGTCACGAAAGGTTTTGCAGTCGCACCGCCGGGGATAACTTGTAACATCGGTGTTTCAACTTCCATGAACTGGCGATCAGCTAGAAAATTACGGATGCCATTGACTATTTGGCTACGTACTTTGAAAGTGTTTCGAGTATCAGGATTAGTGATCAGGTCAACATAACGTTGGCGATATTTAGTTTCTTGATCAGCCAAACCATGGAACTTCTCAGGTAAAGGTCTAAGTGCTTTAGTTAATAGTTGATACTGATCCATATTGACATACAAGTCGCCTTTACCGGATTTATGTAGATCGCCACTCACTCCAATAATGTCACCGATGTCTAAAGAACCGTATTTCTCTTTAATGTCTTTCTGGATGTCTTTTGCTGCATATGACTGGATCTGACCGGTCATGTCTTGTAAGAGCAAAAAAGGTCCTCGTTTCGCCATGATGCGACCAGCGATACTCACCTTGTTTGCTTCAGAAGCCAAGGTTTCCTTGTCTTTATCACCAAATTTAGCTTGTAAGTCTTGTGCGTAATGCTCGCGGTCAAATTGATTTGGGAAGCCATTTGATGGGCAATTTTCACGGATTTGCGCTAATTTTCCTCTACGCTCCGCAATCAATTTATTTTCATCTTGCTGATGGTCACTCATGTGTTGTCCTGTTAATGCTAATAGTTTACAAACCAGACTTGAGGCTGGCTTCAATAAATTTGTCTAAATCACCGTCTAAGACGGCTTGAGTATTACGCGTTTCAACGCCTGTGCGAAGATCCTTTATTCTGGAATCATCAAGAACATAAGACCTAATTTGACTACCCCACCCTATGTCAGACTTACCGTCTTCTAGGGCTTGTTTCTCGGCATTTTGTTTTTGTAGCTCATACTCGTACAATTTCGCCTTCAACTGCTTAAATGCCTGATCTTTGTTCTTATGCTGAGACCGGTCATTTTGGCATTGCACGACAATGTTTGTCGGTAAATGCGTAATACGCACAGCTGAATCGGTTCTATTGACGTGCTGACCACCAGCACCGGACGCTCGATAGGTGTCAATGCGTAGGTCTGCCGGATTAATATCTATTTCGATATCATCGCTCACTTCAGGGTAGGCAAATGCCGATGCGAATGACGTGTGGCGACGATTACCAGAGTCAAAAGGAGACTTCCTCACTAAGCGATGCACGCCAGTTTCTGTTCGCAGCCAACCAAATGCATATTCGCCGCCAAAGCGAATCGTTGCACTTTTAATCCCCGCGACGTCTCCATCGGATACCTCAATCAACTCTGTCTTAAAACCGTGCTCTTCGCCCCAGCGCAAATACATGCGCAGCAACATATTAGCCCAATCTTGCGCCTCAGTGCCGCCAGAACCGGATTGAATATCTAAATACGCGTCGTTGCTATCGTTCGGACCAGCAAACATACGTCTAAATTCAAGGACTTCAAGCGACTTTACTAGCTCAGCTAACTCGGTCTCAGCCTCAGTAAGCGTATCTGCGTCCTCGGCTTCAACAGCCAATTCTACCAGGCCTTCAACATCCTCGACGCCTTGCTCTAAATTTTGAATGGTCACAACCACTTCTTCTAAGGCAACTTTTTCTTTGCCTAAACCTTGTGCTTGCTCTGGATTATTCCATACATCGGGGCTTTCTAATTCTCGAGAAACCTCTTCCAACCTTTCCATTTTAAGGTCGAAGTCAAAGGTACCCCCTAAGCGAATTCGTTCTTTCACGAACATCAGCAATGGCGGTTTGAATAGGATTTAGTTCAAACATAAGTTCCAAAAAGTAGCTTAAAAATCAATGCGGGAATATTACAGAAATTTGCGCAGGTTTAATAGACGAAAGTCCTCGGAATTCAGATGAAAACCGAGGTATTATTTATTTTTTTGACTGTAAAACAGCTTCGGCCAATGAGCGGCCAATGTTGTGCAGGTTTTTAATCGTTTTTTCATCGCTGACAACGTTGTTGTCGTTCACCAACTTATTAACGCCACTGACGGCTAGTTGATTAGGCAATACGTTAATACCGATGTTGCCTAGAAGCATTCTTAAGGGAACAAGTCCTCTAATACCGCCCAAGCCACCGGGTGATGCAGCAATAATCGCAGCGTATTTTCCGCGGAAAGCTTGTAATGGCTTTTCACCCTCTTCCATTCGAGACGCCCAATCAATCGCATTTTTAAGAACCGCACTATAGCCGCTGTTATATTCTGGACTCGCTATTAAAAAGGCATCGTGACTCATTAATAGTTGCTTAAATTTCGTCGCGTTTTCTGGCATGCCAGACTCAGCTTCTAAATCCTCATTGAACAAGGGCATATTGAATTCTGACATATCAATTGTAGTGACTTCTACGCCTTCTATCTCAGCGCCTTCAGCTGCACACTTTGCAATGCTAAAGTTAAATGAACCCTTTCGAGCGCTTCCTGAAAATGCTAGTAGTTTTACCATGGTATCCTCTGTCGTGGGGCAGTCTCACCACCCCAACTTTATTATCTGAACAAATTGGTACGCATATTATGATTTATTGTTCACCACAACATGCACACTGACACTTCTGTACTGTTCAAAATGCCAATGGGCCTGATGTTTACATCGCATCCAAAGTTTGAATACCTAAAATTTCCAAACCTGTTTCTAATGTTCTGGCAGCCAAACTTGCTAAACCTAAGCGACTTGCGCGATTCTCTTCTGAAACATCAGACTTCAAGATTGGATTAGCCTCGTAAAAACGCATGAATGCACTAGCGACTTCATATAAGTATGTACACATCAAATGTGGCGTAGCTTCTTTTGCAACGGCTTCTAACACTTCGTCAAACTGCATCATTTTTACCACCAGATCGTGCTCTTGAGCTGATTCAACGGTTACCTTAGCGCGGAAAGCATTCAGGTCTTCGTTCGCATTTCGAAAAATACTTTTCACTCGAGTGACAGCATACTGCAAATACGGGGCGGTGTTACCTTCGAAACTCAACATTGTATCCCAGTCGAAGATGTAGTCGGTTGTTCTGTTTTTGCTTAAATCAGCATACTTAACAGCACCAATTCCGACGGTCTTTGCAACATCAGCCTTGTCCGCAGCGCTCAAGTTTGACTCTCGTTGATTAATCAGCACACCCGCTCGCTCGATCGCTTCGTCGAGCAAATCAGAGAGTTTAATTGTTTCACCAGAACGCGTCTTGAATGGTTTGCTATCTTTACCTAACATCATGCCAAATGGACAATGTTCGTAGCTTTCATCTTCACGTAAGTAGGCGGCTTTCCGCGCAACAATTTCTGTCTGCTTAAAATGCAAGGCTTGACGCGCATCTGTGAATATTAAGGTGCGATCTGCTTTCAATTGCTTCGAACGGTAGCGAATTGCAGCCAAATCAGTTGTTGCATAAAGATAACCACCGCCCGACTTTTGTACGATATACACAGCGGGATCACCGTCTTTGTTGGCCAGTTCGGGAATAAACACAACTTTGGCCCCTTGGTCTTCCACCGCTATATTTCTTTCACTTAGGTCTGCAATCACATGCGGAAGATCGGGGTTGTATGCGCTCTCGCCCATGACATCGTCGCGACTGAGGCGTACATTAAGTTTCTGATAAACTTCTTCGCTGTGTTGAATACTGATATCAATGAATTGTTGCCATAAACCTAGGCACTGCTCGTCACCGCTTTGTAATTTAACGACAAACTCTCTTGCACGGTCAGCAAAGCCATCTTCGTTATCGAATCTCACTTTTGCTGCACGGTAAAAGTCTTCCAGGTCTGATAGCGCCGTTTCGGCAACCGATGACTTGTTAAGTTGATCACTCAAGTGGGCCAGAAGCATCCCAAACTGTGTTCCCCAGTCACCCATGTGGTTCTGACGAATAACATCATGGCCTAAAAACTCAAGTACGTTGACAACCGCATCACCGATAATGGTGCTACGTAAATGTCCCACATGCATTTCCTTGGCTAGGTTTGGTGACGAATAATCAACAACAACGCGCTGTGTCGGCTGCTTCTCTACTGTTAATTGAGCATCCGCTAGGGCTAGTTCACACCAGTGTGATAACCAGTCGTTCTTAAGGTGAATGTTTATGAAGCCGGGACCCGCTATCTCTAATTTTTCAGCAAGGTCTTGCAACTCAACATGCTTGAGTATTTCTTCTGCAATATCTCGTGGCTTCTGTTTAAGCTTCTTTGCCAGCGCCATTGCACCATTGAACTGATACTCACCGAAATCAGGACGAGTACTGCGGCTTATCGGGATAGGCGCATCTTCAATGCCCATCGCTTGGATTGCTTGTGAAAATCTCGCACTGAGTAAATGATGAATGTTCATTGCTATAAAGCCCTAGTGTTCTCGTGTTGTTTTAAATTCAATATCTGGGTGACGCTCTTGCGCTAAGGATAAATTGACCATTGTTGGAGCAACATAGGTTAAGTTATCGCCGCCATCGAGTGCTAAATTTGCTTCTGCTTTACGTCTAAATTCGTCCAGTTTCTTAGCGTCCTTACAATAAACCCAGCGAGCTGTCGCCACTGCAATTCCTTCGTAAATAGCGTCTACATTGTACTCCGCTTTTAAACGGGCAACGACCACGTCAAACTGCAGCACACCCACTGCTCCTACTATTAAATCGTTATTTTGTAAGGGACGGAATACCTGCACGGCACCTTCCTCAGACAATTGAATTAAACCTTTCTGCAGTTGTTTTTGTTTCAATGGATCTTTTAAGCGGATACGTTTAAATAACTCTGGAGCAAAGTTAGGTATCCCGGTGAAACGATACTTGTCACCTGAGGTAAATGTATCACCAATTCGAATTGAGCCATGATTGTGCAGGCCGATAATGTCACCCGCATAGGCGTCTTGCAACAAAGAGCGGTCACCGGCAAGAAAGGTCACAGCGTCTGCAACTCGAATATCTTTGCCAATGCGTGTGTGGTGCATCTTCATCCCTTTTTCATACTTGCCAGAAACGACACGACAGAATGCAATCCTGTCTCTATGTTTAGGGTCCATGTTTGCTTGAATTTTAAATACAAAACCACTGAACTTTGAATCTTGGCTTTCTACTCTGCCTTCGTCGTGTTCTCTGCCTTGTGGCTTTGGTGCCCATTCCACTAAACCATCGAGCATGTGATCAACACCAAAGTTACCCAATGCCGTACCAAAATACACTGGCGTTAGCTCACCGGCTAAGAAAGCCTCTAACTCGAATTCATGCGACGCACCTTGAACCAGTTCTAGCATGTCTCTTAGCTCATCGGCATAACTACCAATGGCTGTATCTAACTCAGGATTATGTAAGCCTTTGATAATTTTCGTTTCTTGTATGGTGTGGCCTTGACCACTTTTATACAAAATTGTTTCGTCTCTCAACAGATGGTAAACACCTTTGAACTCTTTACCCATGCCTATTGGCCACGTAATTGGAGCACATTTTATCTTGAGTATATCTTCAACTTCATCAAGCAACTCAATAGGATCACGAGTATCCCGATCAAGTTTGTTCATGAAGGTGATTATTGGTGTATCTCTGAGTCGCGTGACTTCCATCAATTTGATCGTTCTTGCTTCTACACCTTTTGCAGCATCAATCACCATCAAACACGAATCTACAGCGGTTAGTGTGCGGTAAGTGTCTTCAGAGAAGTCTTCGTGCCCTGGAGTATCGAGGAGATTAACAAGGTGCTCTCGATAAGGGAATTGCATCACAGATGTAGTAACAGAAATACCACGTTCTTTTTCCATCTCCATCCAATCAGATTTTGCATGCTGGCCGGACTTTTTACCTTTAACGGTACCTGCTGTTTGTAAAGCATTCCCAAACAACAACACTTTTTCTGTGATAGTGGTTTTACCGGCGTCGGGGTGAGAGATGATTGCGAAGGTTCTGCGCTTCTCTATTTCACTCTGATAGGTCATGATGTCTCATTTAATGGCACGAATTCAAGGGCGCGAATTGTACCCTCTTCTGAGGCGTTTTTGAATGCTAAAAAGCAATTAGAGTCTGTTTATGTAAATCTACAAGACTTTTTTCATGATGTAGGCATTTTCTCGAGTTGGCGGGTTTTTATCTGTTTTCTTTGTCTCTACACCGTGACTCACATCAACTGCAGTATCATAATAGTTTTTACGCTCGCCTATCAATTCAAACCCTAAGGCACGGTAAAGGTTAATCGCCTTTTTGTTTGAGTAACGAACTTCTAACAAAATGGATTTTTGTTTCATTTCCGCCGCTTTAAGAAAAGAAACTTCCATGAGTTTACGACCAATTCCTTTATTGCGATGAGCTAGGTCAACGGTAATATCCTCGAAGGTAAACTCATCCAAAACACTACTCAACAAAATATAACCGACCACCATCTTATTTTCCTTCGCTACGAGCGAAAGTCCATTCATTGCTGACTGATGAAAGGTTGTGAAAGACCAAGGGTTAATCCTGGCCGTTTTAAATATTGAATAGGCAATGGCAACGTCATCTTCTTTAAAAGCCGAGACGGTGATCATTTAACGTCTCTTCGGAGGTGCTGTATGGCCAGCCAAAGGGTCTTTTTCATTGCAGGGCTTTGCATCTGCTTTAATTGTGGAGTCACTAGCACATTGTCTGATAAGGCAATGTGGGGAGCGTCTTCTATAAACCATTGTAGATTCGCATCTTGCAGTGAACCAAAACCAATGGCTTCAAGCACTTTTTGAACAAAAGGAGAATTTTCATCCACACGCTCAGGATCTTGTTTTACTTGAGTTTCAGTAACAGGTTCTTTTTCATCGATTAATGGCTCTTCAGCCGATTGCGCTTCAAGCGTTCGAACAAAAAGAGGGATGGACATGGCTTGTAACACAGCTTGTTGGTATTCAGTCGTCATGTAAAATGCCGTTACCTAGATTACCTATTTGGCTATAGCATAGACAATTAAGATGCGAGTTTACAGTTTTTTAAACGCGCGGTCACATGCTGGAGTCAATTATGGATAAGTGGCAGGGGTGGAGGGACTCGAACCCCCAACCATCGGTTTTGGAGACCGCTGTTCTACCAATTCGAACTACACCCCTGAAGTGCCGAGCATTATACGTCTAGGAAAAAAAAAGAAAAGAATTTTATGCATAATTATCGGAACAGACAAACAAGTGATTATTTTTTAGGCTGCAAACCTACTGCGTCGTACCATAATTGGTAAGTGAGTTGTAAATATTCACTTTGAATCGCGCATTCTTGATATACATCGTCGATCGCTATTTCATTGTATTTGGCGTAGGCACTCAACAATAAGTCATGCTGTTCTGAGTTAAAATTATTCACTTTCGCACAGGAAAGCAAGTCGAAATAACGATTGCCTATTCCAGCATATTCCCAGTCTAAAATGATTTTAGTCGGCGGACATAAATGCGCCCAAACGAGATCATTATGACAGAAAACCCATGATGATGACTGCTCGTTAGCTTGCTTGTTCCATTTCTCGGTCACTGCGGCAACTTGTTCAATCACAAAACTAGAAGGGCTGGGGATGGACTCAAGATAATTGCGCCATTCTGCAGGCAAATCAATGACCCGAGTATTGACATTAATTTTATGAATTAAAGACATGGACTTCACTAAGGCGTTCACATGCAACTCATCAAAGAATAGAGGAATTTGGCTACGATGCTGTTTAATCCACTGCTCTACATATATGCCGTTATCAGGACATATATACAAAGGCGCTGGAGCTACTTTTTTCTTAGCCAGATGTGCTTGTAATTCAAACCTTTCGAGCCGATCAATATTCGTTGCTTCTTCACCTTCAAAGCATTTTACTAAGAATTCATTTTTTTCATCATTCAGATAAAAAGAGTGGTTAATTGCACCACCGGATAAAGGGTAAAGAAGCGCGTCATCAGACAAACCAAGAGGTTCGCTAAGCAGCGTTAATAGTTCCTCTTTACCCTTTTTCAACTCAGCAACCTTTTATTAAATCCTTACGCCATTGCCACAATCCATAGACAGACATTAAGGTGTAAAAAATCATAAGCAAGCTCGTTGGATACAATCCATTTTGATAGACCAAATAGGCGCTTAAAGGGTTAACGGCTAACCAATAATACCAATTGTCTATTTTCTTGCGAGCAACCATTACTGTTGCAAAAACCGAAAACACCGTTGTACCCGCATCTAAGTATACCCACTCAGAAGTGAACCACTGACTTGCTAACAATGACAGTAACAGTGTAATCAAACAACCAGCGGACAGAATATACAAATGCGACAATAAGGACAAGTGACTTACAGGTAACGAAGGGGCATGGCTCTCTTTACTTGATGACCAACTGACAAAACCAACGACAGCCATCACAACATAGTACACATTTAGCATCATATGGAAGATTAAGGTGGTCTCCCAAAATAAGTACGCATAAATAATGGTACTAATCAAAGCGCAGGGCCAACACAGGATGTTTTGTCTAGAGGCAAATACGACATACAGAATGGACAGAAGCACAGCAATGACCTCTAATGGACTTTGCTGTGCAAACTGCTCTAGCGCCTGCTGAAAAAATTCGTTCAACGTCCAGAGCCCATCTTATCCCCGTTTAAAAACTTACAGACAAAAACGGCTTGTCCCGTTTCAGAGTAGGTGCGTTTCATTTCCCTTCCTAACACCAACATAACATGCTCATACTCGCCACTAATAATAGTGCTAGCTGCAGAGGTGCTGGTATCTAATTGAGAGTCGTCATTTAGACGGTCAATAAAGGCCTGAATGGGGGCAATGTATTTTTCATTTAATGGGTAAAGTGATATATCAACCACAAGTTTCATCATACTCTCCTTTTTAAAAACGGTAAGTAGCTGTAAGACCTAACTGCCTTTCTTGACCAAACTGATAATACGGTTTGGCTGGGAAATAACCGTCTCGAGGATCGTTATTGAAACCACCAAAGCCTCTTGTTAGTACCTCTCTGTCGAATATATTCTTGGCCCATAACTGTACCTCAACATTCTCTGACTGCCAGGTGACATAAGTATTTACCAGAGCAGTGAAAGGTGCTGTTTCATCATGCCCCACAGAAAAGCGGTGCCTATCCTTTCCTTCGAACTCAACTAACCATGATAAAGCATCCGTTAGCGCATAATTACTTGAAGCGTAAAGAGTCCACTTTGGCGCTTGCGCTTGAAACTGTTTTGGTACGAATGTGCCGTCTACCGTCTCATAGTTACCAAAAGTAGCGTCTAAGTAACCTGCGTTTACGCGCATCGTCAAAGCATCATTGATTTGCCATTGGGTTTGCACTTCCATGCCTTTGTTTAAGCCAGTGTCTGCGTTACCGATAACATCGATGAATTCGACTGCTCCGCTACCGTCTTCACGATCTAAGACTGCAAAGTCACTAACCTGCGCGTCTTCACGCTCCATATAGAAAAACGTGAGTGAAAGCTGTCCTTTTACGCCATTGTCGCTTGCTATCTTACCCTTCACTCCTAGCTCGTAGTTCCAGTTATATTCAGGTTCAAATAAGCGATCAGAGTCACCGACTCTTTCATCCGGATTAAATCCGCCAGCTTTATACGATCGTGAGATACTACTGAAAATCGATGCTTGGTTTATACGATATTGTGCACTGACTTTTGCAGCAAAAAGTGTATCGTCTAATGACTCTGAAAATGCGTTGGAATCAAGGTAGTCAGCTTCAAACTGTTCTGCTCTTGCGCCGAAGGTAAGAGAGAGAGGCTCCCCCACTTGCAAACTGTATTCACCATACATGGCTAATGAGTTTGGATCGTAAGTACTAGTGAAATCGGCAGAGGCAAAGGTATATTGACGCAACAATGATTGCTCACTGCTTTGATAGTAAAAACCAATGACCCAAGGCTGTTCCTCAGTAGAAGCAAAGCGAGCATCAAGGCTTTGGTTACTGATGTCTCTGGTGTACTGATCAAATGACGCGTACTCATCAGGATGAAAACCAACAAAGGTCCAATCTTCGTCATAAGCATAGTCTAGCTCAGCTTCGAGTTGAGTTACTGCGATGGAAAATTGGGTATCATCCCAATCATGTATATACTTGACACTGCCCGCTTGGGTATCGGTGCGATCAAATCCGGGTTCGTCTGAACGAGTTAGGTTGTCATTATCAAGTGAAAAAGCGTCATAACCATTGTCTATATCAAAATGATAAAGTTTTAATTCAAGATCAGCGTTGTCTGCCAGACTATAATCTAAGCTGACTTTTGCTGTAAATTCGTCAATATTGTTCGTGTCATCTTTACCCAAAAAGATATTCTCAACGAAACCATCACTCTTCACTTGTTGAATAGCAACACGACCCGTAAGACCCTCTGCGATCTGATCGGAATATGCGCCGCCCCACTTCTGATAGCCAGACTGACCTAACCCCAATTGTACAAAGCCCTCTTGAAAATCAGTGCTTTGATTGCTAACTATTTTAACGATACCTGCTAAACCCGTTGCACCGAAGCCGGTTGACTGTGGGCCTGATAATACTTCAACTTGTTGAACGTCGAATAGGGTTCCTAGGCCACCGATACCTGAAAAGTTAATTTCATCGACAACTAGGGCGACAGAGGGGTTAATAGGTTCTGAAAATTGACTACGCTCACCAATCCCGCGAATTTGAATAAATTTGCCTCTTGATGCCCCACTAGAGAAATTTAAGTTGGGTACAACTGCGATGGCATCTTCTAAATGCGTCGCTTGTCTTAGCTCTAATAAAGACTCGCCCAATACAGCAACGCTCGTGGCTAAATTATCAGGACTCTGTTGACGCAAGTCAGAAGTAACGACAATGCGCTCAATGTCTGCTGAGTCGTCGTCGTTAACTTGTGCATGTGCAATGTTGGAGGTCAATATAGCGCTGAGTAAACACAAAGCAGCAGATGACTTCTTTCGATGTCTTAGATGTAAATAATAAATATTTTTGTTCATTTTAGCTTCTCTTCAATTCCATAGAAAAGAGCCGGTTTTGGAGCAGGTAATTGATGTGTGATACAACCATTCCTACGCCGGTACTAACCGGATCAGGTAAATAAGGGTTTTCTTCCGAATCTCAGCAACCTTAAGTTGCACCCCCTGGTTAAAAACAAATCGCCTAAGCAATTTGCGATGCGATGATATCAACAATAAAGGCTTTGTAAACCTTTTATTAATTCAATTGTTTATAACGCATGCAATATTGATGTGACAGTTTCTACAAGATATTAAGAGACTTCATTTCTTCCTGAGTTTGCGCCACTAAAGCCTCTATCGTTTTGCCGTGTGGCACCGGTAGTTTTGTGTCAGGGTCGACTCTGACGAAAACAATGTCATCTGCCAAGCAAATCGTTTTCTTTGTTGCTTTGTTTCGCACTAAACAGGTCACTGTGATTGAGGTTTTACCGACTTTCTTCGTTGCTAAACCAAACTCAACAATATCCCCTTGCGTTGCAGGTGATTCGAAAGAGATTTCACCGATATGCTTTGTCACTAGGCAATTTGTTTCTAATTGGCAAATAGCGTAGATCGCAGCCTCTTCATCAATCCATTCAAGGGCACGGCCGCCGAACAGAGCATTTGCATAATTGAGGTCATTTGGCATGACTAAACGTCTTGATAAAAAACGCATTTTTTTCCTTATCGAGTTAGAATATAAATAAATAGCTTGTGTATTATAAAGTAGAGCCTAAAGATTGACAGACAATTCATTGAAAACCTGGTTTGAGGAGCGAAAGAGATTCGCTTCGCATAGACAACTTCTAGTGCTGTCTGGCTCCTTAGTTTGGTGCCAGTCTCAGTTAAAAGAGCTCGCGTTACCTGCTTCCTGCTTGTTTATTTCAAAACAAGCGCTTATTGATACTGATAATGAACATAAAGTCATTCAGAATAAACACTACAAACAGTACTTAGGTTATGAATTCTCGTGTGTTATTTACAATGCTTTCGATGGTTTAAAACCTAGCGCTGTACTTGGGCTTGAAGGTACTGTTCAAAAAGGTGGGCTGTTTATTATAGTGTGTCCTGAGCTACAGCATTGGCCTGAATACGAAGCTCAAACGCCAGGTATACAATTTAGCTATGGCGAAAAACATACGCATAGTACATTTATTCAGCGATTTTTGAAGCAAGTTCAGCTTGATAAATCGAGTGCGATATACGCAAAAAACAGTAAGGAAAGTAAACTCCCCTATTGCAAAGCCATCGATGACGTAAAGAGCGCGCCAGTTGAGCAAGAAAAAGTCTCAGGGGCTTGTGTACTAACTCCTCATCAACAAAAAACGAAGCGTGATCATCTTAAAGCCTTACAAGACAATGCCTCTGTTTCTGTTATTACAGCAAAACGAGGACGCGGCAAATCTACCTTGCTAGCACAAATCGCAGCCGACTTATGCTTGGCTAATGCTCAAAGTGAAATCTACATAACTGCGCTCCACCGTTATAATTGTGAGAGAGCAATAAACGAGTTTAGCGCTTATATTAATCAAAACGCAGACCATTCGGGCGCAAACGACGGCAACCTTGCATCGACTAAAATCACATATGTCCCTATCGACCGCCTTACCAGTCTAAATAAACAAGCTTGTTTACTCATAGATGAAGCAGCCTCTCTCCCTCCGGAGCTTCTTCTCGACGTATGTGCTCACTTTGATAAAGTGATAATGGCAAGTACGCAAGTAGGTTATGAAGGCAGTGGCTTAGGTTTTACGTTAAGAGTATTGCCAGCATTAGCAAAAGAAGAATACGCTTGTATTACTAGCCAACTATCCTCTCCTATCAGATGGTATGAAAGCGACGTTTTAGAAGCAAGTTTTGAACAGGCCTTTGCTCCAAGCATAAACTTTAATCAGAATATAAAGGGGACGCTAAACAAAGTTCAAAACAAGGCAGACAATCTGAATGAAGGACTTCAAACGCTCAGGCTAAGCAAACAAGACCTCATAAACAATGAAGAACTGCTACTTTCAGTATTCAGCATTCTGCTTCAAAGTCACTATCAGACGACACCTGATGACTTAATGCGCATGCTAGACGTTAATGATCAGATTGTATTTTTAACAGTATTAAAAGCTGAACAGTCTGAAAATACGCCGATAGAAGCCCTTGCTGCGGCATTGGTGCAAGTCGAAGGTGGCCTACCACATAACCAGTCCGCGCTTATAAATCAAATAGCAAGTGGTGAACGACGCGTTCCGGGACATCTTGTTGCACAAAATCTGTGTACCAGCTATTCAATAGAGACCTTTATGTCACAAGTCTCTTGGCGCATTAGTAGAATCGCAGTACGCCATCAGCATAAAGGATATGGTATTGGCACTTATCTGCTAAATCATCTTGAGCAAAAAGCGAGAGAAGACTCTTCGATAAACAGTTTACAAACATCTTTCGGTGTTACCTCTGAATTAGTTAACTTCTGGTATAAGAGTGATTTTCAGTTTGTTAAAGCCGGAATGAGAGTAGACACCTCAAGCGGAAAACATAGCATTATTATGACAAAGCCTTTAACTAAAGGTTATGAGATGCAACTAAGGGCCTTACTTGAATTACGAGTGCTTCAATTGCAACTCATAGACATTGAAAACGAACCTGCTATTGAGTTTATAAGAGATAAATTAGAAGCCGAGCTTAGTGGCTCCTTACTCGTTGATGACTCCTTACCCGTTGATGACTCCTTACCCGTTGATGACTCCTTACCCGTTAAAAACAGCAGTAAGGCTATTATCCAGCGCCAATTACACGACTTTGTTGAGGGTAAACGAAGCTTTAACTTAAGTATGCCAGCTATATACAGTGCAAATATGCTACTTCTGCGCGCTGACATCACAAGCTCTGAACAAGCAACCTTACAAAATACAATTGAGATCAGCATGGAGACCCTATTCTGTCTTTTAGCAGGCCACATGCCGAAGCAAGAAAAAGGGTTAACATTAGAAGCTATGAGGGAAACGTGTAAACAGTTGCTCACTTTTTTAAAGTAGAAATAAAAAAGCTCCGTTTAAACGGAGCTTTTTTCTGCTTTAGCAATCTACTAAATTCGTATGCCTTTATTCGTCGCTTTGGTTTGGATATAAGGTATCCAAGCGTCTGCATTTTTACGAATCGCGCGGAACGTTTTAGCTTTGTTCGCGGCTAACATGGCAGCTTTGTAATCACCAAGGTAAAAATGCGCTTCAATTAGAGCGTAGTGCACTTTACCTTCGTTTTCTGCATTGTTAACTAATGCTTTATTCAATGCTTCAACCGCACCTTTATAATCACCAGCTGACAATAACATAGAACCTTGACGACGATACAAGTCTGGATCGTTACCCACTTTTGCAGCTTCTCCAAAATACACAGCGGCTTTCTTGAACTCACGCGCTTGGTATAAAGAATTCGCTACACTAGAAAGGTTATCTTTATCTCTTGGTATCAAACCAGACTTAATGTGCTTCTCAACGATTTCAGCCGCTTTATGTGGAATACCATTGACGGCATACAACTGAGCAAACTGTTTATGTTGAGTTGCTGTAGTCAAAAAGCCTTGCATATAAGACAACTCAAACATCGCCAATGCTTTTTGGTACTGCTCTGTAATTTGATAAAACAGACCTAAACGCGTATACCAAGTATCTGAGTCTGGGAAAACGTGAATAGCTGTTTCCATAACATCAATAGCTTCGTTATACATTTTACGTTCATAGTAAGACTGTACTTTTAAAGAGTATGCACCTTCTTTAGGTGGATCCATTAATGCGATCGCTTTATCGGCGGGCGCAATGACCTTCTCCATTTGCTTCATCTCGATATAAGATTTAGCAATTTTTAAATAGGTCAAGCCATCTTCTTTACACGTAAAGTCCATCCACTTATCGAACCAACTCATTGCCACTTCGTAATTGCCTGCCTCATATTCAAGGTCGCCAACTAGCTTCAATAGTGGTGCATGGTCGTTGTCATTAAGTACCTTAGTTTTTACGGCACGCTCAAGATAGTCTTTCGCTTCAGCTCTTTTACCATCTTCTGAAATCAATAACTGACCCAAAAAACGGTCTACCGATGCACGGTCGAAAGGGTCTTTAGCCTCAATTTCATATAGAAGGTCGATAGCTTCTTTCGTTAAGTCTTGGTTATAAGCTTCGAACGCTTTGTTCAGCTTTTTACCCGTTCTTTCGCTCAAGAGTTTGGTCTTAGCAGGTTTGTACCCTGGGCACTGAACCTGCATAGACGATTGAGCCATAGAAAGAGACGAATAAGAACCTAAAACTAGCGCGGAAGTCATTAAGACCGTTGCCTTTAGATTTTTAAATTGCTTCTTCATATTATTGATCCAACTTAAAGTCTAATTGAACTTCAAGACCAAACTGTTTCTGAGCAACGCCGTCAACAATTTTAGGTCTATATTTCCACTTACGTAATGCACGTTTCGCAGAGCGGTCAAAAATACGTTTTGGATCCGCGTCGATTACCTCGACATCCTCAACACCACCTACTTCGTTGATTGTGAAAGATAGTTTTACCCATCCCTCTTTACCATCACGAGATGCTTGAGGCGGATACTCTGGTGGAATACGTACAATAGGTGCTGCGTCACCATCACGCATGGCACCCACACCGCCAATACTTACACCAATGTCACCTGTATCAACACTAGGAAGTGCTAAACTAAAACCAGTATTATCTGGTTCAGCTTGATCAGGCTCCAATGGCTCAACCTTTGGTGGCTCTTGAGGCGGTGGTGGCGGCGGTGGTGGCTTTCTCACGCGAGTATTAACTTCATCGTCAGGCTTTTGCATAACGATGTCGATTACTGGTGGCGGATCAAGCTTTTCTTGAGCCTTACCATCGTTTTCGACCAATTTAGCCATTACGACAAACAGACCAAAAGCAATGGCAGCGCCTAATAATATCGAAATTATCGCTCTTATCATGTTAACTCCTCACCGCTACTGCTACGCGATCAATGCCAGCATCTTTCACTGCATCCATCACTTCAACCACAACACCATGTTTTGCTTTGGAGTCGGCTTGAATGAAAACAACTTCTGAAGGTTGTTCTGCTAGCAATTTTTCAAGGTTCGCTGTGACAGTCTCAACTGATATTTCACGACGGTCCATCCAAATATCACCATCTTCGGTAATCGCGATAAATATATTCGCTTTCTTCTTAAGTACCGCAGTCTCGCCTTCAGGTTTGTTTACTTCCATACCCGCTTGCTTAACAAATACCGTGGTAACGATGAAGAAGATAAGCATGATGAAGACAACGTCCAACATCGGCGTCATGTCGATCTGGGCGTCTTCTTCTTGTTCTCTTACTTTACGACCCATACTAATCTCTCTTAATGATGAGGCAGACTATCGATTAATGTCTCTTTCATCATCTTCGCTTTCGCTTCAAGACGTGAACTGAAAAACAGTCCAGAAAGAGCCGCAACCATTCCAGCCATTGTTGGAATCGTTGC
Source organism: Brumicola blandensis (assembly GCF_031846165.1). NCBI lineage: Bacteria > Pseudomonadati > Pseudomonadota > Gammaproteobacteria > Alteromonadales > Alteromonadaceae > Brumicola > Brumicola blandensis. The sequence continues at coordinate 396,963 of NZ_JAVRIE010000003.1, read as the reverse complement.
CATCGAAATACCAGCAGCCATTATTCTTGGGTTACCAGTACCTTGTGTTGCCATACTCTCGAATACACCGATCATGCCGGTTACTGTGCCTAACAGTCCTATTAATGGACACATAGCCACTAATGTACGGATAATTAGCATTCTTGCATTCAAAGAATCTGACGCCTGTGAAATCCACGTGTCACGAATTCTATGCGCATACCATGAAGTGGTATCTGTTCTTGCGTCCCAGTCAGCAATAATTTTTTTCTTTACTGATGGAAACACAGAAGTTAAATACCAATAACGCTCAACCATTAAAACCCACATTAGGAAAAGCGCGGCAGCAACGAAATACAACACGTCACCGCCGGTAGCGATAAAGTCCCTGACAGATTCCCATAATCCAATCAGGTACAACATATTAAGCTTTCTCCGTCTCAGCAGCTGCTGCGATGTATCCAGCAGTTTGCTCGTCAAGTACGTGAACTATAGACTTAGCCTTCGCAGCTACGATGCTGTGTACCAAGATTAATGGTAAAGCAGCGATAATACCTTGAGCGGTAGTCACTAGTGCCATTGAGATTGAACCAGCCATGATTCTTGGGTCGCCTGTACCGAACAAAGTAATTTGTTGGAAGGTTTCGATCATACCCAATACCGTACCTAGTAGACCTAGTAACGGTGCAATTGCAGCAAAAATCTTAATGATATTAACGCCAGCATCGATTCTTGGTAGCTCGCGGAGAATCGCTTCATCAAGTTTCAATTCTAGTGTCTCAACATCAGCTTGCTTGTTGTCAGCATACACTGTAAGGATACGGCCAAGCGGGTTTGAAGTATTTGGTGAGTCAACATTCTTAAGTTGTGACTTCATCTTCGCACCAACAGCAGATAGAGTAACAAACTTATACAAACCAATTAAAAGGCCGATAAGAAGCATAGCAGTAATGGTATAGCCCACTTCTTTACCAGCATGATATCTTTCAGACCAAGTCGCTTTTTGCTTGAACAAGTTCAAGATAACGCCACGCGATGGATCCACAAACACTGGCACAAACCCAGACTGTGCAGCTAGTAGGTCTTGTGTAGTATTTACCTGGAAGCTATCTGGCTGACGACCTAGAGGAGTCACTTGACCTTCAGATTCGTCATAGATCAGGTAGCCTTGCTCACCGATTAAGTTGAAGGTACCGATTCGTAAGATAGATTGTTCAGACTTACCACCGTCCAAGTTAGCAACTTCTTTCGTGAAACGGCTTACTTGACCTGATGCAGTCATTTCAGTTTGTAAAGAAACCCAAAGCTTTCTCAATTCTTCAATATTCGGAAGACCTTTGGAGTCACTAGACATTTCTTTCAAGAACTCTTCACGACCTGGGAATTCAGCACTCACGATAGAGGTTGAAATACGACCATACGCGTCAGATGAAGCTTGGCGAACAACACCAAACATTTCACCAAGGTCGCCCTTAGCTTGGTCTAGTTCAATTTCTTTGTCGATAAGCGATTGTTCGTTTGCTGCAAACTGTGCTGCTAAACGGTCGCCACGTTGCTCTTCTGCTCTAAGGTCAGCTTTCGCTTGACGCAGAAGGCCCGCTTGTTGGTCTCTGTTACGCTTAAACTCAGCTTCACGTTGCTGGTTTTCACGCGACTGTGAAGTTGCATTTTGCTCAACCTTCTTCAAAAGGTCTTGCAATGTTGTTGATGTTTGCGCTTGTGCAAAAGACGACATACAGGCAATCGTCGCTGCAGCAACAAGTGTTTTAATTGTTGTTTTCATTTAACTTACTCCGCAGCTGCTTTGATTGGTAGTTTAATAAGGTCTTGTGGAACCAAGCCTTGCGCCATACGTACAGCTTGAATTACCGAGCTGAGGTATTCATCACCTAGCTGCTGGTAACTGCGAGAATCGTTATCCCACACCCAAGCGGCTTTTTGATCCTTAGATAGCGCTAACAAAGCAGTACGGCCTAGGTTGAAGAAATCAACTTGTACACTCTGACCATTGTCATCGATTTGACCTGAATATGATTCGATTTTCGTACCGTATTCATTTTCTGTTTGGTAAGCTTCAAGAACTAAGCGGAAACGCTCGGCAACTGTTACGCTAGAGTTGCTCATCACGTCACGCAGTCTTTGTACACGTTCCTGTCTTTCTTCCAGATTGATTGGAATATCCAAATTGATGAACTCTTCCAAGCTGTCAATCATTGCAAACATAAGAGGTACGATGTTTTGACGCGTTTCGTCAATTGAATCGATTTGACGTTGTAAAGAGTCGATACCGCGCTGTTGGTCAGCAACCAAGTTCGCGAGGTAATCGTTATACACTTTCAAGCCTTCAGTCGTATCGATGACGTTTCTGTATTCCGCCAACAATTCTTGTGATTGCTCAAAAAGGTTATTGATTTTTTCTTGAGATTTCGCTGCAGCTGTATGAATCTTTGCTTCTGCTTTCTGTAAATCCTGAAGCTGATCTGCAGAGACGACCGTAGCGTTTCCTAGTGCTAAGGCACCTAGAACGCATGACGCTATTTGAGTTCTCTTGCTCATTTTGGACATATTCCCAACCATAGTTTTAGATGTTCACGCCGCTTTTTTAAAGGGCATTGAAATTATAATTATCATAGACGTGCATTCACTTACGCATGCACTCCCTTTAGATAGTCACAGGATGTTAGATAAATGTCAAGAAATCGCTCAGGAAGAATCAATGAGAATGCGGATTTTTTTAAACATTTAATTTACAAATCTTCTCTTAGTTTTTTTGTTCTTATTGAGTACAATAAGGATCAAGAAATCAGTGATAGTTAAGTATCGCCAACCGCCATAACATAAAAACAAATAATAAGGCTTTGAATAAAGAATGAATGCTAATTACGTTGCGTTGAACGCAGACATCCATAAAAACAAAAAAATCAAAGAGATAACTAACTTCGAACATGCTAAAAACTTCCATATTGCGAGTATTACTATGGATGAATTTGGCATGGCCAGCACCAGCTACCCAATCGTATTTTTGCGCAACGAAGACAAGTCTGTATCCGCTGCAACTATCCTTGGCTTGGAGCCTGAACAAAACTTGTTCATAGATGATGCTGGAAAATGGACGGTAAGTTATATCCCTTCAATTGTTCGCCGCTACCCCTTCAGTCTGGTTAGAACATCACCAGATTCTGAAGAAATGGCCTTGTGCGTGAATGATGACAAGAGCTTAATTAATGATAAATTCGGAATCGACTTGTTTAAATCGGATGGCAGTCCTAGCGCACAGGTGTTAAAAGTGCAGCAGTTTCTTGCTCACATCCACAATATGCAATATCGCTCTAAGGATTTCTTTCAGCTATTAGACAATATCGGTTTGTTTTCAGAGAAGGCTCTTGAATTTCAGCAAGACGGCGAAGCTAAGTCGATTGGTGGTTTTATGGTCATAGATTACGAAAAGCTACGTAGCTTGTCTGATGAAGATTTTATTAAACTTAGAAAAGTAGACAGCGGCCTAGAGTGTATTCATATCCATTTAGGTTCATTAAATCAAATGCAAAACCTTGTGCGTTTAAATACAATAAAAAAGGCAAAGTAATATGTATTCTCCTTATTTTGATGCTAAGCAGATTACATCAGTAGCTGAGGTTTTTTCCGAATCAAATAAATGTCGTTTAACCAACTTCTTACAGCCCGAAGATGCAAAAAGTTTGAGTCAGACTCTGCAAAGCATCCGTGAGTTTGATTTAGTCTTTCATGCAGGAGGTGAAAACAAAGCTGTACCTGAAGCTGAGTTGCGCAAGCATAGCGACGAAACGAGGCAACAGTTGCAGGCTGAGATTTTCGGTAACGCAGCAAAAGGTGTTGGCTTTCTTTATGGCCGTCACATTATCCAAAAGGATGATGAAAATCAGAAGTTGCGTCAGGTGATTGAATGGCTTAACAGCCCCACTACTATCACTTGGATTAAATCAGTTACAGGCATGCATGATATTACACACGCCGATGCGAATGTCACTCGGTTTGCTCGCTCTGAATTTTTAACTCGTCATAATGATGTTTTACCAAACGAGACAAGGCGTGTTGCCTTCGTGATTAACCTATCACCAAACTGGCATGCAGACTGGGGTGGTTTGCTACAATTCTTTGAAGCGGATGGAACGAGCACACACTCTTGGACACCCACTTTCAATAGCCTAAGTCTATTTGATGTCAAGCATATACATTCAGTAACGTGTATCGCACCTTATGCGCCAGCTCTGCGTCTCGCAATTAGCGGTTGGTTTCGGGCTTAAGAACCAACATAGCGCTGTTCTAACCAACTTTGGCGATAATTGAATGCTCGTTTAATTGCGAGTATTTCTTTATCGCTCAAATCTGGATGCCAAATAGAAAAAAGTAAAACAACCCTCACCTTCTCTGTGTCATTTATTGCAGAATGCAGGAAGCTATCATCAAACACAACTAACTCCGCTTCTTTCCAGCAATAATGTTCATCTGCGACGGTTAATTCACCACCAGGTATATCTATTCCCAAGTGGACCGTTAGACTGTGGTTTGATAGACCAAAGTGAGGAGGAATTTCCTGCCCAGGCTGAAGTATTGAAAAGAAAACTTCATCAGGACGCTCCCCACGCCCAGAAAGAGGCAAAGCTTCTAAAGCTTTGAGTGTTTTGGGGAAATACTTTTCAGCGAATGGGGAGCGCTTCCCTTCTTTGTATAAATCCAGCGCGGTCCATGAACTTTGCCCTGCCAACTCCTCTAAATCGCTATTGGCTCCGAAATGCGTATCTAGGTATGGGCGTGTTTGCATCTCCTCCAAGGTCTGTGTTGAATGAAACTCTTCTGCTATTGACGGATACTGAGCCATAAATTCATTCGCCCATAAGAATTCTCGCAAAGGCCAAATTGGAATGGCTTTGAGCTCGGGCACATAAAAAAGATGTGGTTTTTGAGATTCATAATTGTATGTAAATGGTTTCAAATGAGTTTGAGGCCACACAGCATTTTTCACACGTATCGTGTTACTTGAGTCACCGACAGCCTCAATATGAAGTGTGTCAAATAGCTGAACCAACCTTCTGCCAGCATAAACGACTTTCTGCTTGACCAAGCTCGAAAAATTTTGCTCGTGAAGCTGAAAAAACCAAGCTGGTGCCAAGTCTAATAGCAGCGAAAAACAATAATCCACTTCTTGTTTTAATACAGGGTCTACCTTGCTGCTCGTAGCCAACAGGTAGCCAAGATTCAGATAGGAAATTGGACTATCCGGTTTCACCTGAATACTTTTTCGGTGAGCTTTAATGGCCTCATCTAATGACCCCAGTTGCTCTTCAACATTACCCCAGAAGTTTAAGACTTCAATATTTGTAGCATGCTGTTTGACGAGTTCTCGAGTTTGACGCAAACCATTCTCTATTTCATTACTATTTAACAATTGAGTAATTCTATCAATTTCGTATTTGATGTCTTGAGCGTTATTTGGTCTAAGAGTAGTGGAGCTGGCCTGCTTGCCCCTGAGATCTTTGTTGCTATTACCTGACATTATGCCCTACCACTTTTTTGTGCCAAAAACTGCCATCCTAGCAAATCAAAACTGTCTTTTTGATTTACGACTTCAAATGGCTTATCTTTGAGTATGTCAAAACCGAAGCTTTGAAATACAGAACAAAAGTTAGCAAAGTCTTTTTCGGACAATGCAGCTTGAATTAATTGACTTAAACGAGAGTACTCAGCCTCAATTCTTAACACTGTCTGGTCTATTTGCTCTTTCAGTTCGTCAACCGTTTCCCCTGCTGACAAGCGCTGAATAAAGTAGGCGACTGCATCGAACACTTGCCCGCTGATAGCTTTTGTTTTTTTAGTCGGCATAGCCAAATAATCTTGACCAACTTTTTCAATAACGCCAATAGATGAGTGCCCGTTCGCCAGTAACGACAGGTGCGTAATTAATCCATTTTCGGAAAGTAAAGCATGCAATTCCTTCTGACGAGCCTTATTTGATTTCACCAACGCACTATCAGCATGGTGAATCAAAAACTGACAAGAACCGGAAGGCTTTAACAATCGATTTATTTCAACAAGTGCCTTTGCTTCGACACTAATAGGTTTATCAAGCGCATATTCAAGGCCAAACTGACTAGTGATGAAGTCAAAGGTCTGGTCTTTAAACTCCATATTTTTTATATCGACATTAGAAATAAGTGCTACGTTTTTTGAACCCTGCTTAACAATAGATGGGTGAGCTGTGATTTTCGCTTGATCAACACCCGTCAACTGAAGCGTTGGTTGAACTTGCACTAATATCTTTAGTACAGAGCCATTTCCTGTCGCTAAATCCAATAAACTTTGGGTTTGACTTTTGTCAGAAACGAAACCAGTCCAAAGCGTTTCTAAGGCGCTTTGTACTAACTCATCAGATTGTGTTACACAGCTTTCAAGCGCACCAGTTTCCCAATACAAATCCCAAGCCTTACTTTCATTAATCATTATATTTTTCCGCGATGGGTACTACGTCGAATGGTGCCGTTAAGCGCATTTGCTCGGAATGATAAGGCAAAGTGCCGTGCCACATGAAAGATGGAAACAGCACAAGCTGTCCAGCTTGAGGAGTAATCGATAAGTCGGGTGTATCTTTATCTCCCAGTTCAAGAGGTGATTGACCAAACCTTATGCAGCCTTCTGATTCACTTAGATTATCTGGTACAGCAATATAACATGCGGAGCTTATCCAACCGTCAGGGTGCACGTGATTTACATGGAAACCCAAATTATCGAGTTTTACCGACCAACTTCCAGTAATTTTAAAGTGTTTGCTTTTGCGCCTTAGGAAAGGATGCTGATCATCATCAGGGAGTGCCGATATGTATTTTGAAACCGTGCTTTCATAGGCCCATTTAAGCTTATTTAACAATGGCTCTCCCCGCTCTAAAAGACGCCCCGGAGTTTGGGTCCCCTTGCGCAAAGTTTGTTGCAACGGTCGGGTATTTGTCGTGTGCATAGAGCTAAGCAAAGCTTTTAAATCGGATAGAAACATCTCAAGGCAGTCGTACCCTTCCGGAACAGGTAATTCAAAGGCTTTAATCGAATGCGATAGCATTATAAACTCTTGATAAGCATTTGGGTCTGTCAATTTTAAACAAGTGGCGTGATATGCCTGCACTAACTGATTCTCAGGGTACTCGGCCTTCAGCTTGTCAATAATTTTGCTTGCAGCCTGATAGTCTTCCATTTTGATCGCGAGTTTAATAAATTCAATACCATCCCTAAATGACTGCCTTTCAGTCCATACTTGTTTGGCCAACTCATAGGCCTCTTCATAATTTTGCTGATTTGCTAAGAGCATTGACTTAGCCGCTAACAAACCAGATTGACTTGGTGTTGAATTCAAACCAATTTCGATCTGTTCTACTGCCAAATCGTAATGTTCCGCATTAATCAGCATGTCTACATAGTCTTCACGCAATTGGCTTAAATCTGGCTCAGTCTGTAAAACACGCTGATAACTACTACCAAATTTAGTCATGCTGTTCAGTTGCCAAAGCATTTCGTTCAATTGATTGTGCGCAGCCCTATAACTTGGCTTGAGCAAAATTGCTTGCTCAAAAGCGTGCTCAGCTTTTTCGTAATTTCCATCTTCGAATAAACAAAGGCCAAACTGATAATGAGCATTGGCTGATGCTTGTTCATTTAAAACATCTAGCAACAACATTTTCGCTTCGCTAAGCCTTTCGCTTAATCGAAGCGCAGCTGCTAAGCCAAGTTTTGCAACGGTGTAGCTCGGGTTCTGTTGAACTATAAGCTCATACAAATTCGCAGCAGACTCATATTGTTTTTGGCCCAGAAGTACGTCGGCTTCAAACTTTTGCGTCACAGGGTGCTTTGAAAAAACCATACTGTAAGCGTTAAGCATCTGTCTAGCGCTTTCATAATCAGCCTCCTCAATATGTACTAACATCGCGTTTTTAAAGGCATCAAGGTAGTCCGACTTTAAATTTAACGCTTTTAGGTAATGCTCTAAAGCTAGCTTAGTGTTGCCTAGGTCCTTATATACGTTTCCAGCGTTATTTTGAAACTCAGCTTGATTAGGGTATTGACTGAGTAATTGCTTAAACAACAATAAACTCGCGGGAAGTTGACCTAGCACCTTAAATGCCAGTGCCTGCAGATGCTGAACATTGGGATGCTGCTTGATAGCAGTCGGTAAAGCTTCAATAATAGAAATGGCTTTTTCTGCTTCATTACTCTGAATTTTCGACGTTATTTGCTGCAGAATGCGTTGAAACTGCTGTTGCGAACCTGACATAAAACCAACACTCCTTTATATGACATCAGGATATCACTTTATTCTAAATAATCATTGTGCCAACTCAAAAAAAAAGCCAACACAAGGTTGGCTTTTACATGTTTAACTTAGTAAGAAGTCAAATTAGAACGTATAAGTACCACTTAGGAAGAAGCGACGACCAAGTACGTCGTAAACTTCTGGGAAAGTGTTAGCTTGTTGCTGTTGATCACCAACTGGCGTTGGATCTTCTTCAAACAAGTTTCTTACACCGAAGTTAACTTTGAAGTCGTCAGTTACTAAGTAAGCTGCACTTAAGTCAAAGTAGTATGCCTTAGCTAGTTCTGGTACTACGATATCATTACGGTTAACGCCTGCAGTTGCGATGGTATCATCATCAACTTCTGACAAGTAACGCAATAGACCTGATACTGTTAGAGGACCAGTGCTCCAGTTCACGCGAGCGTTATACTGGAACTTAGAACGTGGAATACCACAAGTGTTACCGAATGAACCAGCACACTCATTCACATCAGGTAGGTCAGCAACTGGCTGAACATCGAATGTGTCAAGGAATGTACTACGGAAGTTAACACTCATTGTAGAGGTATCTTCAAACAGACCGAAACCAACTTCAGTAGAGTAGTTTACGTTGAAATCGATACCGCTAGTAGAAATCTTAGCGATGTTTTCATTCAATACATTTACTACGTCAACGTTACCGTCTGGACGACGAGTAATCGCTTGACAGAATGCACTGTTTACGTCTTTAACTACGTTGTAACAAATGTCCAGTACGTTAGCTACACCACCACCAAGTACAGAGATTGCATCTTCAATTTCGATATCGAAATAATCCAATGTGAAATCTAAGCCTTCTAATGGCTCAACAACCAAACCGATAGTGAATGTATCAGAAGTTTCTTCACCTAGGTCTGGGTTACCACCGAATAAACCTTCGATTTGCGAGTTAGCTTGTGTAAATACACCAACTTGACCAGCAGGAACGCCTGTGGCTAAACATAATGCAGTGTCTGTGTCTGTAGTGATACCATCAGCCGAACATGGATCTGTTGCACCAGGGAAACCGTTAGATTGACCCAAGAACAACTCAGATACGTTAGGAGCACGAACAGCGCGCTGGTAACCAACACGAACACCGATTTCTTCAGTTGGCTTGTAGTTCAATGCTGTTGCATATGAAGTTACTGCGCCGATATTTGAATAATCAGATGAACGGAAAGCACCCCACAAACTTAACTCTTCAGCTAAATCGTGACCTGACAAGATTGGAATAGACAATTCTGCAAAGTACTCATTCGAGCTGTAATCACCAACTGTTGCACGACCAGCGTTGAAACCAAGAACGTCACCACCAGAAAGGAAAGTATCAGGACGGAAATTTGATTCGTCACGACGACGCTCAAAACCTAACACAAGACCAATCGCTTCGTCTGCGCCAGGAAGTGTGAACGGAAGTTCACCCGCTACTGATGCTAAGAATACGTTTTGTTCAATTGTTGTTAGGTTAGTTGCACCAACGTTAATGAAGTCAATAGCATCTTGAGAGATATTGCCCGCACCGAAGATGTTCAATGGAGCACAACCGCCAGCAGTGTTTTGACAAGCAGTGCCATCGTCGGTCACTAAGATAGCTTGACGGAAACGACTTTCAGAAACGTCATTGTTAAGCGTGTTGCTTTGCGACAAGATAGAACGACTTAAATAAACGTCATAGTTCCAGTAGTCATTTATTGCACCGTCAACACCGATTAGAACGCGGAATGCATCACGAGTATCAACAGATTGGCGTGAACCATTCTCAACCATACGACGACCGATAAAGCCTAAGAATGCATTGTCGTCACCGTCAACAATACCGTCACCGTTGGTATCAGTACGTTCGCCGTCAAGGGCTGTTTGAACACCTGCACCAAAGAATGGGCTATCTGGGTTAACTTCTAGCGAGCTTAGGAAAGCAGGAGTAGGAGCAAGTTCCTGTGGTACTTCGTTACGTACGAAAGTCATTTCACCATACAAACGAGCTTCGTCAGCTAGGTAGTAGTGAGCAAACGCTTGTACTGTGTGACGAGTCTGTGGCAACTGAAGGAAGTTATCAGGTGCGTAGTTGAAGCGGTCAGCTGGGTCTTGGAAAGCACGACCTGAACCGTCTGGCTCAAAAATACCTAGCACTTCGCCATTTGGTAGCGTTGGGCCACCGAAAACACGCGTTCCTGGTACACCAGAAGAACCGCCTGGTACCAAAACGCCGCCACTTTCGGTTAATGCAACGTCAGAGAAGCTTCTGTCTGCTTGGAAAACAGGCTTACGCTCTGAATAACCCATGTAAACAACAGCGTTACCTTTACCGTCGGCAAAGTTACCACCCATAGTGATATCGAAGTTGAATTTCTCACCATCACCATCGCCAGTAATGTCATAAAGTGCAGAGAACTCTACGCCTTCAAAGTCATCAACTAAGTCAAAGTTTACAACACCACCAAGAGCGTCAGAACCGTATACCGCTGAAGCACCACCTGTGATGATGTCAACTTTTTCGATTAGGCTTGCAGGAATAGTGTTTAAATCAATAACACCATCTTGGCGTGAAGGTACCCAACGACGACCATTTACTAGTACCAAGGTACGAGCAGTTCCCAAACCGCGAAGGTTAACAGTAGCAGTACCATCACCAGGGTTGTTTGAACTTGGACCGAAGGCAGGAAGTGTTGAAGGTAGTTCGTTTAATTTTTGTTCGATGTTCAAGTTACCAGAAATATCGAATTCGAAATCTGTTACTTCAACAACTGGAGTTACAGAAGTAAGTTCTTGACGTTTAATACGCGAACCAACTACTTGAATTTTCTCGACAGTGTTAGCACCCTCTTCAGCTTGTGCCGCAACGTTAGTTGCGATACCAGCTGTCGAAGCAGCACCAAACAAACAAGCCAGTTTTACTGACTTTGCTAGCTTTGTATTTGTAAACATTTATGTCTCCCTAGACACCATAAGCTCGAAAGCTTGTGTGAAATAATCGTTTATACGATTTTTATATATTGTATGGGTTTCTATTCCCATACCGACAATAATATACACACGCTACAATTTTGGTCAACACTTACAATCACAAATTCAGTACTCATCTGTGGTAGAGCTTAAAGCATCCGCTAACTTTGCGCTTTACAATACCACTCTATTTAACAGTTACATCCTAATAATACTAATTTATTATGATGAAAATTTCAACATTCTAATTGGATCACTACTTTCAGTATTATGTACCTACTGAATTACGACTATCGTCTTTCATACCTAAAAACTGCAATTAGTTTAAAAAACGTCCAAGAAAAGCATAGAAATATTTCATTCTCATGAACTTGAATGGTTTTGAATGTACTAAAGTGGATAAGAGATATATGCTTGATTGTAGACATTTACGATTCAGCCGATAAATCGAAGAGATGGCCTAGCCAGAAGCTAAAGATGTTGGAGAATGAGCATGAAACTTGATGATGATATACACAACTATTACGAACACTTGGTGCTCGAAAAAATTGAAACCATGGGTTTTAACAAAAGCAAAGATGCGGACTTCTTAGCAGATTTGACGTGCCTTGTACTCAATCAATTACCACCACGTTATATACGCTATGAAGTTGATATGGCATTTTATTTACCCATGTCAGAACGTAGGCAAATGGAGATGAATGTCTCACACGCGGTAAACAATGCGACAAAGTACTTGGAAGCGAATCCGAAGCAACAAGAAGAGGTGGAGTAACGTTTAGCTATTTGGCTTTAGAAATTTGGGTGGTAAGCTCCAGCCACATCTCGGCACATGAGTCCTTTGGTACGGCTGCTCCCTTCCGGGCCTGACCGGGTTTCCAAACTATCATTGCGAGAGAACCAGAGCTCACCATAGAAACCGCCTTGTTTCCAAGACGGCGTGGATTATGACGAACTATACTTGCGCTTGCAACAGCTATCACATAAAAATTTAGCTTTTTTGAAAGCGACTCTCTGCCATCTCGTCAGCGACCTGCGCCGTAGCCTGACCAGTCTCGGCTGCTTGATCAAAAATACGGCTCAAAGTTTCGCCAATTCGTTCTAGGTGAGCTTTCAGATTTTCAGCGTTACTCTCTGTACGTTGATGGAATATATCAATAATACCCCCAGCATTGATGACATAATCAGGTGCGTAAAGTATCCCTTTTTGCGCAAGTATTTTGCCCATTTCATCAGACGCTAATTGATTGTTTGCCGCTCCAGCAATGACTTTTGCGTTTATATTAGAAATATTATCAGCATTAATAGCGTTACCGAGTGCGCAAGGCGCAAAGACATCAACATCTAAAGCATCAATTTCATCAACCGAGACAGCAGTCGCTCCGTATTCATTAACCGCGCGGTCTAGGCCTTCAGGAAAAATATCCGCCACAAAAAGACGAGCTCCCGCCTTATAAAGATGCTCGGCAAGCCTTAAACCTACGTGACCAACCCCTTTTATTGCGACAGTTTTGCCACTTAAATCGCTACCGAAGCGATGACGAACAGCAGCTTGTAGGCCAACAAAAACACCATAAGCTGTCGCTGGCGCGGGGTTGCCATCTGCAGGACTTCCATCAAAGCTGTATTTAGAGAAAGTTCCTCCAACATGTTCAGTATGCTGCCCCATCGTGAGAATATCTGAAACGGAAATCCCAGAGTCTTCCGCAGTAATATATTTACCCTTAAAAGTATCTACAAAACGACCCATTGCGGCCATCATATCGGCAGTCTTATGATTTCTAGGATCACCAATAATCACAGCCTTACCACCGCCCTGTTCCAGGCCAGCCATGGCAGCTTTATATGTCATGCCCTTAGACAAACGAAGTACATCAGTGAGTGCTTCGTGTGAATTTGCGTAATTCCACATTCTACATCCCCCTAAGCCTGGACCTAAGTGTGTATTGTGCACGGCAATAATTGCTTTTAAGCCTGTTTCTTCGTCGTGGCAAAACGCGACTTGTTCATGAGATGCAAATTCTGGATGATCGAAAACCGACATAAGTACCTTTGTTTTTAATTATATTTGGCTAAAGACGATAAAATATACTGCGAGTATAAACAGTTGGCGAAATTGTAGCCGATGACACAGAGGATGTATCTTGCAATTTACAGTGTCTGCGTGAAAAGTTGTCAAATAAATGTGTTTATTATTTCCTTTTCCTAGGATACCTATCCTATAATGCTTTAGTCAAAAGTGATAAATGTCTCACAATGGTGGAATAATGAAGCTAGATAAATTTGATCGAGAAATTCTGAGAGTTATGCAAAAGGACGCTACGGTGTCTATGGCAGAGTTAAGTCAGTGCGTTGGGCTTTCGCATACTCCATGCTGGCGAAGAGTAAAACGAATGGAAGCTGACGGTGTAATACGCCAAAAAGTAACCTTGCTCGATAGCAAAAAGCTCAATTTAGGGGTGTCAGTATTTATCTACGTGACTCTGAAAAATCATGATGGCGACTCCCTCATTGATTTTGAGAAAGCCGTTCAAGAAGTTGACGAGATAGTGGAGTGTCATACGACGAGTGGTGACAAAGACTATTTACTGAAAGTCATTGTCGAGAGCATTGAGGAGTACGAGCAGCTTTTAAAAAATAAATTAACTCATCTCCCCCTGGTCGATCACTTAAGTTCAACTTTCGCCCTCAAACAAGTGAAGAACACGACAGAACTCCCTATCAAGAACGTATAGCGTCAACTTGGTTTTCTGGTGCCGCTTTTTTGAACGCATCCAGTTTATTGCAGTTTTCCCATATCTTAGAAATAAGTGGATATACACTCATATCCACTTCAAATCGAATAGCATTGTAGACCTGAGGTATTAAACACACATCCGCAAGCGTCACATCATAACCGTAAGAGTATTGTCCAGACCGTGTTTGTAAACGTTTTTCTAAGGCGTCAAACCCCGTTGTAATCCACTTCTGATTCCAAGCTTTTACATCCTCAGCGCTGGCATTAAAGTCACTTTTTAATGTTTCTAATATACGTAAATTCGTAATAGGCTGAATGTCACAGGCAACATCTTGAGCCAGAGCTCTCACTCTAGCCTTATCTAAACTATGACTCGGTAGTAGCTGTGGTGAATCAGGATACTTGTCATCCAAATATTCCAATATTGCCATCGACTGGTTTAATACAACATCTTCATCGTCATCAATGAAGGTGGGCACCAACATGGATGGGTTGATTCGCGTGTAAGGCTCAGCTTTCTGCTGCCCCCCGCCTTTTACCAAATGAACTGGGATATAATCAAACGCTAACTGCTTCAAATGTAGGGCAATTCTCACTCGGTAAGATGCCGAAGAACGCCAATAACCATGTAGTTGTAGACTCATTTCAAACCTTCCTTTTTGGTGCTAAGTCTATTGACCTAGCACGAGTGATCACAAATTAAGCCTGTTTCACGGTTTGGTCGATTGCCCCGAATATACTGTTGCCTTGCTTGTCAAACATCTCGATTTTTATGGTATCTCCGAAAGACATGAATGCAGTGCTAGGTGAGCCATCTCTTATCGTTTCAATCATTCTGACCTCTGCGATACATGAATAACCGAGACCACCTTCTGAAATCGCAGAACCATGGTCAGTCCCCTGTTTGTTTGACACTGTACCAGAACCGATAATTGCACCCGCTCCTAAGTTGCGAGACTTCGCTGCATGAGCCACTAACTGACCAAAATCAAAGGTCATGTCTTCACCAGCTTCTGGCTTACCGAATAATTCTCCGTTGTAGTGAGAGATAAGAGGTAGATGTACCTTATTATTTTTCCAAGCATCTCCGAGCTCGTCTGGCGTGACAGCGACAGGTGAGAACACAGAAGAAGGTTTGGATTGGAAGAAACCAAAGCCCTTGGCTAATTCACCTGGAATTAAACCACGCAATGAAACATCGTTGACCAACATTAAGAGCCTGATACTGCTACCCGCTTTATCCGCATCGACGCCCATAGGCACGTCTCCGGTAATTACGGCAACTTCGCCCTCAAAATCTATTCCCCAATCGTCAGATGGTAAAAGTACGTCGTCTCTTGGGCCGATAAAGTCGTCTGAACCACCTTGATACATTAAAGGGTCTGTCCAAAACGTTTCGGGCATTTCAGCACCACGGGCCTTGCGCACAAGCTCAACATGATTAACGTATGCGCTTCCATCAGCCCATTGGTATGCTCTTGGCAGCGGGCTTTCGCAATCATCTTCAGAAAATTCGACCACATTAAATAACTTACCTTCATTTAACTCGTCATAGCGCGCTTGCAAAAGCGGCTCTACTTTTGCCCAATCGTCTAAGGCTGCTTGTAGCGTAGCTGCGATATCACCTACGGCGACGGCTTTGCTCAAATCGCGGCTAACCAACATCAGTTTTCCGTCACGAGTATTGTTCTTGTAAGTTGCTAATTTCATTAATTAAACCTTATTGCATTGGCTGAATATTATAATCATTGACGCTAACGATAAAAACATCAAATAATAATTGCTTGTTTGGCGTCTATTATAGCCGTGATAGCCGAATCAAACAGCCGATTTAGTATCTCTTGCTACACAAGATACAAACACAAAAAAGCCCCTTTATTAGGGGCTTCAAGCGTTTTATGTAATCAATACTTTACAGTAGCCTTACTTATGCCATATTCGCGCAACTTGTTTGCTATAGCTGTATGGCTCAAGCCAAGTTTTCTCGCTAGTTGTCTAGTCGATGGATATGAAGGATACAGTCGCTTCAGTAACTCTTTCTCAAACTTCTTCACTTCGTGCTCAAGCGTTCCCTCGAAATTTTCATCAATATAATTCACGGTTGTGCTGCAACTAGGCAACTGAATTGCTTCTTTGGTTATTTCATTGCCATCCATTAGCGCAATGGCTCGATACAAAGCGTTTTCTAGTTGACGAACATTTCCAGGCCAAGGATAGGCTTGCAAATATTCTACGCACGATTTACTGAGTTTAGGTGAGCGAATACCAAGCTTATTACTGTGAGAACGAACAATGTTTTCAGCCAGTGGAATAATATCAGCCTTCCTCTCCCTGAGAGGTGGCACTACCATCGCCAGCACATTTAGGCGATAAAAAAGATCTTCCCGGAACGTACCTAATTCAACGCATTCAGACAAGTCTTTGCCGGTTGTGCAGATAATGCGCAAATCAACCGGTATTGAATGGTTCTGACCAGAACGTCGGTAACAACCATCCTCTATTACGCGCAACAATTTAGACTGCAATTGCTGAGACATCTCAGATATTTCATCTAACACGAGGGTGCCACCTGATGCTTTCTCTATCAGTCCAACTTTTGTTTCTGAGCCAGTAAACTGTCCTTGGTCAATCCCAAAAAGTTCAGTCTCGGCGACATCATCTGGTAAAGAAGCACAGTTAAGGGCGAAAAAACCTTGGTCAGAACGGGGGCTGCTATCGTGACACGCTCTTGCGATACGTTGTTTGCCCGTTCCCGCTTCACCATAAATAAGCATGTTACCGTCTAATTCAGCCATTCGTTTGGCATCCCGAATGACTTTACGCATTGCGGTACTCGATGCTTGGAACGAATCGAAGCTGTTAGATGCGCTTTTATTAAACATCGTAATCTGCTGACCTAAGCGCGATTCAGACTTTAAAATCACCACGGCACCGGCCAGCACTGTTTTGTCATTGTCAGGGACATCTACCGGTAAAATATCGGCAATATAATCTTGCTCTATGAATTTTACGCGCTGTGTTTGCGCATATATCTCTTTCGAATCTAGCCACTTGGTAATCGCAAAACCACTTAACACTTCATCTATATTAAGTTGAAGGATTTCCTCGGGACTTAATTCTAAGCCACTCGCAACCGCGTCATTGAACAAAATAATCTTGCCGTTAGTGTCTGTTGAGAAACAAGGGTCAGGTAATGTTTGTAGCAGCGCTCTTAATTGGTTTCGTTCACGCTGAATAGGCATAAAAGGCGTTGTTTTTACATCATCAATCCCCTCGATGCGTCGAATCTTCGGCATAAGGTGTTGAAAATTTTCAAACTCAATCGTAGGGAAATCAAGGAAGATCTTTCCCGTTTCATCAATTTCGATACCGCGCAAGTCAATATCGTACTCGGTAAGAATATCCAGTACGTCTTGCGTTATCCCGAGCCTATCTTGACAATTTATTTCCAATCGCATGATTTAATTAGTATCCGAGTGCTCACCCCAAGGTGAAATTTAGCTAATGAGTTAACATAATATACGCGGTTTTACCCAGCTAGATCAGTTTGCAAACTCTCCTCACAACCGGCTTTTGCTGTTAACAAAGACAGGTGTGAGGCGAATTAAATTTCAATTTTTGAAATTGTTTAACTTGCGATTTTTTCTTTCGGTGGGAACTTCGCTTCGAATAAGCCGAGTTTTTTAGCTTCCTCAACTAGCGCCATGATATCGAGTTGTGCGATATCAAAAAGGTCATCAAAGTGATTTAGCACATAGTAAAGTGGTTGCATAATATCAATACGATAAGGTGTTCTTAGCACGTCTATTGGCTTTAATGGGTGGCGCTCGGCAATATCACTTTCTAAAGCGTAATGCGTTTCGCCTGGTGACGAAAGAATGCCACCACCATAAATCCGAAGGCCCTCAGGGGTATTAAGTAGGCCAAACTCAACAGTAAACCAATAAAGTCTCGCTAAATAGCCCCTATCCTCTTTATTCGCAGCTAAACCTAACTTGCCATAGGTATGTGTAAAATGAGCAAATGCAGGGTTTGTTAATAATGGGCAGTGCCCAAATATTTCGTGAAAAATATCCGGCTCTTGCAAGTAATCAAACTCTTCTTCGCTTCTTATGAATGTTGCAACGGGAAACTCTTTGTTAGCTAAGAGTGTAAAAAAATCTGTGAAGTTAATTAGCGCAGGGACCTCTGCCGTTTTCCAGCCAGTCTCACGCAGCAACACTTCGTCTATATCTTTAAGTTGAGGGATTTTGTTTTCAGGCAGAGCAAGCAAATCAAGGCCGTTCATATACTGCTCACAAGCTCTTCCCGGCAGTAATTCTATTTGCCGTTGATACAGTTTTTCCCAAACTTTATTCTCGGTATCAGACCAAGCAATAAGGCCGTTTTCGTCTGACTGACGAGAAACATACTTCGTTTTTTTCGCTGGTACTTTTTGTTCAGTATCGCTCATCATAAATATTATGGATTCGTGTTAATTTCGACCGGAGGATGGTAACCAATTTTATTAAGATCTTGTCTATTTTGCGCGAAGGGAGAGCTTCGAATTAAGCAGCTATTGTAAAATTTAATTTACGAATTTACCCCAGAGCACCTGTAAATCCATAAATTGGCGAGGTAGTTCGCGGGGTTTTCGAGAAAGGATAAACCCAAAAGCAGTTTTGTGCTTTTGGGTAATTACTAACGAAGTGATACTTTTTTATTCAGCATGTAGCAAGTTTTAATGTCTAGTTAAAGTCGACTGATTTCACGGTTTATTTCAAACTCTTTCGACGTCACATAACCTTCTATCTTACGCAATCTTTGTTCTGCAGAACGAAAGCGTTGTTGGATATCGAAAAAAGCTTGTCTAGGCGGCTCTCCTGCTTGCCAAATACGTGATTTCACCTCTATCTTAGCTTCATCGCTTTTCGCACCAGCGGGATTTTTAGCTCGTTTCCCCCAACCTCTGTAAACGAATGTCGACTCGCCGCTAACATGGGTCGATTGTGTGTCACCAAGACTGCTTCCGCTTGGCTTTTTATCCAAAATGAACCATGCAGCAATATAAGTAACAAATATGAAAGGACCAGCCATAAGAAAGAAGGCAGTGACCGTTAAAATTCTAACCAGCCAAGTTTCTAGTTTAAAGTACTCTGCGACTCCTGCGCATACGCCTGCAATTTTGCCATTCTCGGGGTCGCGATACAAAGTGGTTCCAGTGTTCATGCTCTTTCCCTCCACTTTGGTGCTTCTTCATCAAGAATACGTTCTAAAGTATGGATTCTATCCGACATCATTTCTGCTTTTTCGGCAAGCTTTTGTAACGTTGCAAACTCTTCTTCTGACAAGCCTTGGCTAACTTGTTTTTTGCTTCGATAGTGCAAAATCAACCAAATTGGCGCGACAAAAAGCGTAAATAAAATTAGCGGAACGCCCATGAAAATAACTAATAATTCGTCCACAATATCTCTCCTAGTGATGGCTAGTGAGCGGAGGGCGGCACTCCATGTGCCGCTTCAACTGGCTCTCTGATTGTTCAAGCATATCTTAAAATTATGCTTTTTTCGCCTTACTTGGCTTCTCAGTTTTCGCTTGCATTTTTTTCTTCAATGCTTCGAGCTCACTATCGATCTTGCCACCAGCTTCTAATTCTGCGAACTCATCTTTAAGCGTTTTCTTACCCATGTCATAAGCTTCTACCTGTGACTCAAGGTCATCAATCTTACGTTCAAACTGCTCAAAGCGTCCCATAGCTGCATCGACGGTTGAACTGTCTAAGCGCTTTTTTACTTCTAAACGCGAGCTCACTGTCTTCTGACGCATGATAATGGTTTTTTGGCGTGTTTTTGCATCCGCTAGCTTCTCTTGAAGCTGACCTGTCTCAGTTTGGAGCTTCTCAAGCTCTGATTCAATCAAACCCAATTCGTGCTTTAAAGCATCAGCAGATTCACTCGTCTTTTGCTTCTCATGTAGCGCGGCTCTCGCTAGGTCTTCGCGTTCTTTGCTAAGCGCTAACTCTGCTTTTGATTGCCACTCATCGGCTTCTGCCGTCAAGCGTGCGATTTGATTACTAACATCTTTCTTATTAGCAATCGTTTTTGCTGATGCTGAACGAACCTCTACTAAGGTATCCTCCATCTCTTGTATAATAAGGCGAACCATTTTTTCTGGATCTTCAGCCTTGTCTAACAACGAGTTGATGTTAGAGTTAATGATGTCTGTGAAACGTGAAAATATACCCATCGTTATATACCTCTGTAGTTAATCTAAATAGTTGCTCATCAACTTTGATTTGCATTCTGAAACTTACTGATGAGTATTCAATATGCTTGCCAACTCTTAATAACGAGATAAGCAATTGTTTTATATAGATAATAATTATTTTTAAAGAAGTAGAGGAATATTCTCAATTTTAAAGTACACTAACTTTTAGTGAAATTGACTATTTATCAAGGGATTTTTAATGAGCCGGTTCAAACAACAAGACAATCTACTCGGCCAAGCCAACAGCTTTCTGGAAGTCTTAGAACAAATATCGCAAATCGCGCCATTAAATAAGCCAGTGCTGGTTATCGGCGAGCGAGGCACCGGTAAAGAACTAATTGCGGCACGTTTACATTTCCTTTCCCAACGTTGGGAGCAAAACTATGTAAAACTCAATTGTGCCGCACTTAACGACAATTTATTAGAAAGTGAATTATTTGGCTACGAGGCTGGTGCCTTTACGGGGGCGGCAAAACGTCGAGAAGGACGTTTTGAATATGCCGATCAAGGAACCTTGTTTTTAGATGAATTAGCAAATACTTCGGCACTTGTTCAAGAAAAGCTCCTTCGTGTCATCGAGTATGGCGAGTTTGAGCGCGTAGGTGGCACCCGCACGGTTAAGGTAGATGTGCGACTGGTAGCTGCTACGAATGAAGACCTTCCGACTTTGGCAGAACAAGGTGAGTTTCGAGCGGATTTACTCGATCGTTTAGCCTTCGATGTCATTACTATTCCCCCACTTCGCCATAGACAAGAAGATATAATGAACCTGGCTGAACACTTTGCAATTAATATGGCGCGAGAGTTGGAATTAGAGCTTTTTAGTGGGTTTACCGCAAAAGCAAAACAAACCTTGATGGAATACGATTGGCCCGGCAATATCCGTGAGTTAAAAAATGTAGTTGAAAGAGCCGTATATAAGAATAATCCTCATTTGCCTGTGCATGAAATAAACGTCAATCCTTTTGAGTCTGAATTCAGACCCAAGCAACGTACCAAGGCACCGCTTAACCAAACACCGATAAGCGCTGCGCCAGTTGACAACAACTCCCTTGTTGACGCAATCGATGGCTCTGTAGCAAATCATCAAGCTCCACCAATTGCAGCTAGCTCAGACAGTAGCCCATTATTTGAATTTCCGTTGGACCTAAAACAAGCATCACAAGATCATGAAATTGCTATGCTTAAGTCCGCCTTAGAAGATGCACAATTTAATCAGAAAAAAACTGCAGAAAAGCTAAGTTTAACGTATCATCAATTGAGAGGATATCTTAAGAAATACAATCTTTTAGACAAAGCTGACGAATAATCATGGCATCACAAAGATATAGTAAGGCAAAAAGCACAATGAGGCTTGCCCTGAGCTCGAGCTTCATCGCATCGGCCTGCTTTATTTTGTTTGCCTGTACCAGCGAGAAAACCGATATCACCAAAAACGGTATCACCTTTTGTTCAGAAAGCAGTCCTGCATCATTTAATCCACAACTAGACACTTCTAGCACAACCGCTGACGCATCATCACATCAAATTTATGACCGTTTACTTGAATTCAATACTGAAGATGGTCGCATCGAACCTGGCCTAGCCAGCAGCTGGTTAGTGAGCAGTGACGGACTAACATATACCTTTCAGCTTAGGAAGGGCGTGCAATTTCATAACACTGAAAACTTCACACCTAGTCGGAATTTTAATGCAGATGACGTAATATTCAGCATAGATCGTTGGCGTGTGAACTCGCATCCATATCACGACGTGGCAGGCGGCAATTATCCGTACTTTCAGAGCCTAGGCCTAAAAAGCACAATCAAAGAAGTGACTAGGATAAACGGCTATCGTGTTGAGATTTCGTTATATAAACCTGACAGCTCTTTCTTAGCAAACCTAGCAACCGACTTTTCGGTTGTGCTTTCAGCAGAATATGCCATGGAATTGCTGAAAGATGGCAGCCCTAGTGATCTCGATAAATTCCCAGTCGGCACGGGCCCGTATAAGTTTGTGGCTTATCGTAAAGACCAATATATACGATACGAACGACACACTGATTATTTTTTAGATACCAAAGGGCCAGAGCACTTAGTATTTGATATCACTCCGAAAAGCTCGCTGCGTGTCGCCAAATTAATTACCGGTGAGTGCGATGCGGTTGCATTTCCATCGCAAAATGATCTCGAAATTATTAGAGAGCGCGAAGACTTAACACTATTGGAGAAACCTGGCCTAAATATTGGTTTCTGGGCATTCAACACCAGTAAACCCCCCTTCGACAATCCAAAAGTACGAAGAGCCTTAGCACTTGCTATTGATAAGACATCATTGCTTGAAGCTGTTTATCTAGGTCAAGCGACGCGAGCAAAGAGTCTAGTGCCATCAGCATCTTGGGCGCATCAATCCAATATGCAAGACCTAGGCTATAACCCTGTAGCCGCACGTAAGCTTTTAGACGAGGCAGGGATCCCATTTAACTTCACCATGAATATTTGGGCCATGCCAGTTCAACGAGCCTATAACCCAAACGCGATGAAGATGGCTCAATTGATGAGGTCTTACCTAGCTGAAGTTGGTGTTACCGTGAATATCGTCAGTTATGATTGGGCCAGATTTAGAGAAAACCTAACCATCGGGATGCATGATTCGGTATTAATTGGCTGGTCTGCAGACAATGGCGATCCAGATAACTTTTATCGTCCTTTGTTAACATGCTCTGCAATACCGTCTGGTACCAATAGAGCACGATGGTGCAACGAAGATTACGACACGCTGATCGAAAGCGCATTAAAAACGGATAACGCCAACGAGCGCAGAGTGTATTATCACAGAGCAAATAACATTATTTTTGACGAAACACCGCTCGTCCCTATTGCTCACGCTTATCAATATCAAGCGGTCAGCAACAATATAAGTGGTATGGTTATCAATCCTTTCGGTGGGATCCGCTTTGATGACGTGGAGCGTAAACCTTGATTAACCTGCTTTTACGCTACATCAACTTGATGGTGATTACGATTGCAGTGTTGGTCGTTATTTCATTTGCTCTTCCCTACTTCTTTCCAGGCGATACATTAACCAACTTATCTGGCATTGTGCCTGAATCTGATGCTCAAAGAGCCGCGCTTGAGGCTGCATATAAGCTAGACGGCTCGATTTTCGCTCAATTTTGGCATTACTTAAATACATTAGTGAATGGTAACTGGGGCGTCAGTTTTACCTCGCAAACGTCTTTATTGAAAGAAGTCAGCATTGCCTTCCCTGCAACAATTGAATTAATCACCTACGCACTGCTTATTTCCGTTATTTTTGGTATTCCGCTGGGCTTCCTAGGTGGCCTTTGGCATCACAAACCTTTTGACTTTGGTGTCGTCACATTTAGCGTCGTCAGTTATTCATTCCCTGTGTTTTGGTTAGCATTAATCTTCATCACTATATTTAGTTTACAACTCGGTTTCTTGCCTCTGTCTGGCCGTGTTAATTTACTTTATGATGTGCCTCATCAAACAGGCTTCATCCTGCTTGATATTCTAAGAGCAGACATGCCGAACAAGGCAGATGCCTTCTACGACGCTATTCAGCATATAATTTTGCCCACCCTATCAATCGCCTTTGTCACCACTGCAATTTTTGTAAGATTTACCCGACGCTCCATTATGGACGTAATGGAGAAAGGGTATATTGATGCGGCAAAATCACGTGGTTTCACAACCAAACAGATATTTTTCAAACATGGTTTGCGCAATGCTTTACTGCCTATTTTACCTCTCATGGCGATGCAAATATCAACCTTGATAACGAATGCCATGGTTGTTGAAACTATTTTTTCTTGGCCAGGTATTGGTAACTGGCTTATTCAAGCAATTTACCAACGGGACTACCCTGCAATACGCATTGGTATGTTGGTCGTTTCTATGTTCGTGGTAAGCTTAACCATCACTATTGAGTTTTTAAGTCGAGCTATCGACCCAGCAAGGGATAAATTTGAACGTGGCGCAGTTTAATCTTTATCAAGAGGAGTATCACCCTTCTCCAATTATGCATATTTGGCTTGAGTTTAAACGAAGCCACTTCGCGCTAGTTGGCTTTGCGGTCTTATTGCTTTTTTGTGTTATTACAATTTTAGCGCCTTTGTTAGCGCCTTATGATCCTAACGTACAAAATACGAATGCCATCCTATTACCCCCTGCGTGGGAAGGAAATGGCACTATCGCACATCTATTCGGCACCAATGCTTTGGGTCAAGATGTGTTTTCAAGAACATTACATGCATGCAGAATAACGTTTGGTTCAAGTGTTATACTGGTATTCATTGCTTTAGTGGTCGGCGTAGCCTTGGGCACGCTTGCTGGGATGAATCGAGGGGTCAAGTCAAGTATATTAAACCACCTGCTAGATAGTCTTATGGCAGTCCCTACACTACTGATTGCGATTATCATTGTTGCTATCTTAGGCACAGGCTTAGCAAACAGTATGTTAGCAATCATTCTTGCTCTCATACCGCAATTTGTACACCAAACTCGTAATTTTGTGCGAGAGGAAATGAAAAAGGACTACATCCTACTCGATCGTCTCGACGGAGCATCTTCATTTCGCATTTTTTGGAAGTCTATTTTACCAGGAATGTTTGAGTTGCTCGCGGTGCAAAGTACTTTGGCTTTGTCTGTTGCGATTATCGATATTTCAGCGTTAGGCTTCCTAAATTTAGGCGCGCAAAGCCCAGTAGTCGAACTGGGGGCTAGCTTGTCGCAAAGTTTAGAAGTCGCTTATTCCGCACCTTGGTTAATTGCCTTGCCCGGTTTTTGCATTTTTCTGATGGTGTTATCAATCAACATTGTTGGTGAAGGTTTACGTTCAGCCTTACGCAATAGGTTAATACACTAATGCCCTTACTTGATATCAAAAACCTCACGGTTGAAATCGACACTGGCAATGAGTTTGTCAAAGCGTTGGATAAAGTGAGTATTACTGTTGAAGCAGGCGAAATTCGGGCATTAGTTGGCGAATCTGGCTCTGGAAAAAGCTTAATTGTACGAGCAATAATTGGAGCTGTTCCTGACCATTGGATAATCACTGCAGATAGAATGACGTGGAAAGGGCAAAACTTGCTTACGATGTCCAATGAGCAACGTCGTGTGATCATGCGCCGCGAAATAGCAGTTGTTTTTCAAGATCCGACCTCGTCACTCGATCCTTCAGCTACTTTACGAGAACAGTTAGAAGAAAGTATTCCCTCTGAATTTTTAGATAAAGGAATGTTTTGGCAACGTAATAAACAACGCCGAGAAATCGCCATCGGCTTAATGCACAAAGTGGGTATTAAAGACCACGATAGTTGCATGCAACGATATCCACATGAAATTGCCTCTGACATTGCGCAAAAGTTTATGATTGCCATGGCTTTAGTGTCTGAACCTGAGATATTAATTGCGGACGACCCCACTCGAAGTATGGAAAGCACGACCAAAAATCAAATATTACGATTACTCAGTGCTCTCAACGAATCAAAAAAACTTGCTATATTGTTTGTTAGTCACGATTTGTTAGCAATTTCGAGCATGGCCGATAGCATGACAGTATTGTACTGTGGGCAAACCGTGGAGTCTGGAAAAGTAAAGCATCTGCACCGAAGGCCGCTGCATCCCTATACAAAAGCATTGCTGGATAGTGCACCAAGCTTTCAAATTAACTTGCCGCCTAAATCACACTTAGTATCATTGGAAGGTACGATCCCTACGCTCCAACATTTACCGATTGGCTGTCGCTTAGGACCACGTTGCCCCAGTGCTAGAAAAGAGTGTGTCAAAGTTCCGGAAGAACGGTTCATTCAGCAACATGCATATAGTTGCCACTTTCCTTTACATTTACCTACTGGCAATGACAAGAGTTCAGATGACACAGAAGACTTTAACCTTGGCAGTTCCGAAGGAAGTCGACAATGACAGCGATTCTTGAGGTAAAAGATCTGATATACACTCACCGTGTAAAACGGTCGATTTTTTCAAAGCCAGATGAATTTGTGTTGGGTCCTGTTAGCTTTAAAGTTAATGCGGGTGAAACCTTAGCTATCACTGGACATAACGGTTCTGGAAAAACACTCTTAGCCAGAGCCTTGGTGGGAGGAATAAGTCCTCAACAAGGCAGTATATTGTTAGAAGGTAAAGAGGTTGAGCAAAGTGATAAACAAACTAGAAACCATGATGTCAGACTCATCCTTCAACACAGTAAAAACAGCTTAAACCCCGCGGTTACTGTCGGTGCAGTGCTTAATCAAACCTTGCAACTGAATACAGATTTTGATGAACAAGATCGAAAGGTAAAGATAGAACAGACTCTAGTTAAAGTGGGGCTATTAAGAGAGCACTACTATTTTTATCGTCATATGCTATCAGATGGTCAGCAACAGCGTGTTTCGCTAGCAAGAGCAATGATATTAGATCCAAAGATCATCGTCGCCGATGAACCGTTTGCGGCCTTAGATCCCTCTGTCCGTTCTCAAACCGTTAACCTCATATTAGATATTCAGCAAGAGCTGGGTATGGCTTTTATCTTTATCTCACAAAACCTTGGGATTGTGCGACATATCAGCGACCGAGTAATGATCATGGATAAAGGTAAGGTAATAGAAGAAGGACCTACCCAGGCTGTATTTAAACAACCTGAGCATGAATTGACGAAGAAGCTTATCGACTCGCATTCAAGTTTAGTGGATAAGCATTTTGAGCAGTTTTGATCTACTAACTTGGATTTAATTTTGTGTGCAGTGCGATGACTTTCTCATCAGATGGGAAAAAAGCATATGCTTCTTTCATGATTTCTTGTGCTTTTTTATTTTGACCTGAAATGAGATACATCTCTGCAAGTTGGACATACAAGAGTGCTTCTGGCC
This sequence comes from Brumicola blandensis, assembly GCF_031846165.1. NCBI lineage: Bacteria > Pseudomonadati > Pseudomonadota > Gammaproteobacteria > Alteromonadales > Alteromonadaceae > Brumicola > Brumicola blandensis. The sequence goes on along the minus strand of NZ_JAVRIE010000003.1, from coordinate 369,849 downwards.
ATTGCATTACATTATCTTCTAGGAATTCGATGTAGCTGTATACTTGCTCTTTGCTGATCGAACCTTGTTGCTTCCCTCGCTTGAACGTCCATTGATATTTTTCGTGCGTAAATAAACGCTCAAAACTCTGTGTGGGTGTTACGGAGTAAAGCAGACTTTCATCTTGTTTATTGCCCTGTCGATACTCAATCAGGGCATTCATTGAGGCTATTGAAAGAAGCAAAAACATAATAGCTTTATAAGATATGAGTCCTACAGCGGGGATGATAAAACCGCTAGCCACCGGTGTGAACTTCACGACTTTCTTTCTTCCCTTACTCGCCAACGCCAGAATAATAGCAAACGCGAAAAGGTGTGGCGCGGATGCATAAAATGGAAACTCTAAAAGCGAGTGACCAACAAAAGGCAAAGCTAAAAGCAAGACGCTTGGGTCAATCCACCCATTTTTCAAACCTAGTAGCCAAGTAATCATAAAGCCCACAAAAGCTAAACCAGACACAACTCCAAGTTCTACCATCCATTGCAGCGGCTCGTTATGGATATGGCTTGTAATAGGAAGCTCCGTAGGTATTCTGTTCTGCTGCTCTTCCAAGGCGATTTTTTTGAGCATAAACTCTCTCGCCATGTTACCCGCACCAACACCTCGTAATGGCTTATCCATGATGAGATTAACGCCCACTTGGTACATCAATGGCCTCACCCCAACTGACTGAATACCAATGGGTGCCGTCACTATTTGATTTGGGCGAATATCGAACCATTGTTTAGGGGTAAAGCTAGTAAGAAGACATACAATACCGAGAGCAAACGTTAGCTTACGCGATTTGTATTTGAATGCGCAATAACTAAGGTAGGCAAGGACGGCAATGATCGGCACAACACGGCCAGTTCTGGCCTCAGCCAGCATAGTTAAATGGGCGTTCAGTATAATAATTAAGAATACTAGCGTTATTGCCAATCGACTTTTTTTTGATTGATTGAATAAGAAATATATTGCTAACAATGACCCAAAAGCCAGATAAGAACTGAATACATTTTTTTGACCAAAGGTTCCATGAGGTTGGGTGCTATTTGCAGCGACAAACCATAAACTTGGTTCATAGATCAAATAATACTGAACCATCCCCCAAACAGTTTGCACGAGTGCAGACAAGAGCAGAATGGCTAACAATATCGTCTTAAAGCGTCGACGATTGCACTGTTCGACTATAAAAAAAAGTATTAAGGCACTGCTTATAGCCAGCGCAATTAAGAACATGTCGTATTCAAGCGCTTGCTTCGCATAGCTCAAGGGCAGTAGCAGCAATACAATGCTAAGAAAATACCCCACTAAACTCTTACTTAACTTTATACTGCATTTGAGGCTAATGAAAAGCCCGCCCATCGCGAATATCAAGGTAAACCCGAGCCATGTAGCATTATTGAATGCTAAACCTAATCCAAAACCGCCAAGTTGATGTGTTGTATAATTCATCAGTATAAGGAAGGTGAGGCCAAATAAAGCTAGAATAGTGTTATTTGAAATTGACTGGTAGCTTGATTGATGAGGCATTACCTTTTGTTCCTTATGCTTGAAATCAAGATGTCGAAAGTGAGAGCAACTTCATTTCTCTATACTATTCAGCAAACTTGCAAATATCAGACCAAAAAAAATCCCGCATTAGTGCGGGATTTTAAAATACAGTTATTATTCGAATAATATCTTAGTCTTACTAAAAGATACTAATAACTAGTAACTCACGGTGATTGTAAAGTTTCCTTCGTAGTTACCATCGATTAGTAACTCTGCTGGACCACCTGGCAATGTAAGTGTGCCACCTAAGCCGACAGTCAATGTGCCACCAACATCCGTTTGAAAATCACCAGCAGTAAATGCAGACGCACCAGAGTTGATACTTTCAGTAACGGTACCGTCTGTTACTTGGAATGCACTCAAGGTAAATTCTGGACTACCTGGAGGCGCTGTAGAGTTGATTAGAGCTACAGTATCAACGTTTGTATTGATTTTTAGGTCAGTGAAGGGCGCAGCTCCAGCGATTGTGTAACTTGCTGCAGTCCCAGGAACCAAGACTCTAATGCCACCAGCAGGCTGACCTTGAGTTCCATCTGGATTAACCGTTAGCGTACCATCGGTGCCAGAAACTACAGTAGCAGTAATAGTACCGAAGCTTAATGCTGCATCTTCAGTCAAGGTAAAAGCATTTTGCACTGTTACCGATGCAGTAGTGGTTTCGTTCTGTTGTGAAAAAGCAGCAAAAGAGGCAAGAGTAACACCTGCAACTACTAGCGATTTTTGAATTTGATTGCGTTTAAACATGGAAATCTCCAATTTACTTTATAAAATTAAATGACACAGACACGCATGTTTAATTGCGTTGTCTAAGCCTAAATCAAACATCATAGTTCGAATGTAAGGTTTTCGCCTGACAAACTCTCTATCGACCCTCAATTTTGAAACTTAAGTGTAAAATTAAAAAAAGTTTTAAATAATGCCTGCGTGTTACTTTCTAACGTAGTCATTGATGGAGATATCTTTGGTCACAGATAGAAACTTCTGACCAATTTGCTCGTTAGTTCCTACAAAGTCTAAACGCACCTTCATATTTTTGGGTTCAGTAAACCCTTGCCATTCCACTTTGATGACTCGTCGATCCTTTTCATGGAAGACATTTATACCTCGCAATATACCAATCGTTTCTGACTGCCCACTTTGTTCATCTATTACAGAAACATTGATATCACCATTGATACTGCTCGTTCCTGTCTTTCCTAAATCAATCTCAAAAAATACTTTTTTCTCATTTTTAACATTTACCTTAATGTCGTTTAATCTCAGGCTTGCATTATTTTTCTGGTTTCTAACAATTACGGGGACTGTATAACTTGTGAGTACGTTTATTTTAAAACCAATGCCCTCGTCCCTGCTCTCAGCGGCTGGGTTTGGTGCTGTAGGTAATGCTGTGACTTTTAAGTGGGAACGATACTCAGGAAGGTCCATGTCTGACTTTCTTCTCAGCATCAGTTTGATAACTTGTCTTTCACCTGGTTTTAGCGTTACTTGACGAGGTGAATAGCGAATATAATCGCTTGACGCAAAGCTGACATCGTTGTCAGCGAGTAAAATATAGTTACCAAAATCGTCAGTTGTATTTTCTTGCCATTCTATTCGATAACTCCGAGTCTGTTCAGTGACGTTTATCAAAATAATGTCTTTTACGCGATCTCTGTCCTCGAATGCAATCCGAGTGGGTGATACCAACAAATTAGCATTAACGCTCTGACAAAAGCCAAACACAAGCACTAACATAGTGAATATATATTTCATTTTCTTTTCTTCCTTCCTACTACTAATAATTAACCGTTACTGTGTATTGCGCTCTAAAAACAGTATCTCTAAAATTTGTTCCCCCCGATCCAGACGTGGCAAATACACCTCCAACGACAAAGTCGACATTTCCACTTTCATCTGTAATTACGAACTCTTCTGCATCATATCTTTGCACAACAAACTGTTCCTGCGAAACCTGATCGGTGACAGTCCCACCCTGGTTCGCCTGAACGGTGATATATAGCCGGCGCTCTGGATCAAAGCCTTGAGCCCGCATAATAGCGGGCTGACCAACTTGTAAAAGTCTCACTCCTCCACTCGTTCTAGTGAACGAGTCGAGATCTATTTCAATGGTACCTACCGTAGAGTTGTCTAATACAGCTACAGTGCCAAGGTCAAGCGCCTGAATCTCTTCAACTGTTTGAGCATATAGTTTTTGCCAAGGGCTAACAGCAAGCGTCAATAGACTTAACGCTTGAAAAAATACCCTGATGCCTTTTGCTCTTAAAAAATATCGGAATGGTTTCAGACAATCGAACTTCATACTCATATTAATGCTCATATATTGTTACCTACTTTAAAACGATCCTTCCGAACCGAACAAGTAGGAAGTATCACCCTTTGCTGCTCACAGAAAGAGCTTGCTCGTTCTGCACTGTCAAAAATACCAACGCCGATAACATATTTACCCTCGTTTTTTGCTTCATGAAGTGTAAAGCGAATGTTTTGCTGTTTAAATTTCTGTTGAACTATTTTAAGGTATGCCTTGGCCGCATTTTTTATTGAAAACTCGCCTATAAATGCCTGGTATTGGGTCTTGTATGGTAGTTTTCGCATGTTTAGTTGAACATCAGGAATAAATGAACCAGCTTTCCTTGCATCAACCCTAAATGAGTAGTCCGCTGTGAGCTCATTTTCATCTAAAAACTCTGTAGACACTCTTAAAGAGTAAGTGTCAGGAAACAAGACATCAGAATAGAAATACCCATCATATTCACTCTTAATCGTTTTAACGAACTCGCCGTTACTTCTAAAAATATCGATTGGCGCATTACGCAGTGCTTTCGCATCTCCAGCTCCGTCGTAAACTTTCAGCTCTCCCTCAAATTCAATACCTTGCACAAATGGATAGTTGATTAGGGTCAGCAAGCCCTCACGAGGTGTCAATGAGGTATTTTCAGTCGATTGCAGTAAGTACGGGTCTTCTAGCGACTCTAAATCCACACTCAAATCTGTTTTTCTAAATGAAGGGACTCCATCTAGTATAGCAATGCCAAACTCATCACTTTCAGCAAAACGTGACAACTGATCAGCAGCCACTTTTACCCTCGGCAGCACCTTATCTTCGGAGTCAAATACAAAGTTCTGATTTACATCTTCGTAAAGCCTTACTGCGACCAGTCCGTTCGATGTTAAAGGCAAACTACTGGCGACATAGCCTCTTCCAAATGGCGCCTCAGACATACTGAAGCGGGCGTTCAATGATATGGCCATATCGTCGTTTGAATTGTGCGACAAACTGCTAAAAATTGCATAAGTTGGCTGTTGCCACTGAAGACTCCACTGATAAGCATTCAATCCAGTCTCAAATTCTCTATTTACTTTAAACCTGGTTGAGAGATTATTATAAAACTCATAATTTATTGAGGCTTCTGCACTTTTCCAGTCAAGTCCTGTGACCTCATCGATACTATATCTAGCGTTAAGACGGGTAAAAACATTACCGGTAGTCGTACTAAAGGTAACTCCCCCTTGTTTTGATGTGTTTCGTTCATCGCCTACTTTGGTTTCCTGATAACCGAAATCGTGACTCAGAAAGCCATAACGAGAAGATAAAGTCAGGGTGTTGTTCAGATTAAGAGAGGAATCATTGTTCTGTAGCCAAGACCCCGAGACAATATTGGCATAAGATACCCGAAAAAGGTCTCCTGTGTAGAGGTTACCACTCATTCTCAATGCTAAATTATCAGTTTGGCTTTCCCCGTCTCCAAATGCGCTACTAGCACTTACATTCAGGAATTGATCAAATAACCTTGATTGCAATGACGCTGAAACAGTGTGAGTATCGCTGCCCGATGTGCTCAATGCGACACTAGATAAAACTCTAGGACTTATTCTTGCCGTGGCTCCAATAGAATACAGACCGCTTGAATCGGACAGGTTGATGTTATGTGAAAAGCGTGTTGATAACCACCCTAGAAATGAATAAGAGTATGCACCTGATAGAAACAGATCTTGTTCTTCACCAGTTGAGGAAGAATCGTTCAACAATGTAGTATTTGCTTGAGTTAAGGACACATTATAACGAAGTTTCGGGTTGAATATATCGGCGTCCAAATTACGCTCATAACGTTCTCGTTGTATCTGTCCTTGTGGACCATATTTAACTACATCGAACGTATTCAGGTTAGCAAAAAGTGGTATATCGAGAAACTCGTATTGTCCTCCACTGGTATTAAGCTCTTTTCTTGTCAGTACACCGTTTTGATATAACTCTACATCCCATCCATCCTGAATAATGCCCGTAATATTTGTAAACTCAAAGTCAAAAGGTTGTCCTAGCTTCTGGTTACTGATATTTACGCCAATCGACTCAGAGCCTGTCACTCCGCTCACTCGAGTAGGTCGAACATCGCCGAATTGAAAGGTGGATGCATTTAAAGGACCGAGCAGATCCTCATTTAAGGACTGTTGTTTGAAATTAACATTTGCCGACTGAAAAATATCAGTGTCATCGCCACGTACAAAAAATCGAGTCGAGAAGCCTGCAATATCTTGGATACCCACAACGCTATAAAAACTATTGAAATCATCGTCCCTGTATATTGATGTGAGGTTTGCATCAAACATTTGATGAGAGCGTTCAAAGTAGCCGAAATCAAAGTTCGGGTATTTAATAGTAAGGTGTTCTCTTGAATTTACATTTGTTTCTTCTCGCTTCAGCTTTTCTTGTGCTGGCAAAGGGATACTAGCTTTAGCGTTAACTGATAAACTTTCACTCTCAAAAGTAAGAGACAGGCCAAACCAAGAAGCGACTAAGTCAAAATCCATCAAAACTTCATTGTTAAAGCTTTGCACGTTTTGTGAGCTTATGTATGTCTTGTTTTCAGACCTTACAAGCTCTCCGGCGTTGCTGCCTTGCACTTCATTGTATAATATTAAGTCAAACGTCCTGTTTTCAGATATGTACCAGCCCTTCAATTCGAGTCGCTGTTCTGAATTTACTCTTGTGATTGGAAAATTCATTACGTTGATTACTTCTTCAGGGTTAACAAATAACCCTTGGCCTGTTACCACAGCAAAAACCTCACCGTAGTTCAGTGAACCAACCCTAATTGTAACGATTAGCTCTTCACCAATTTCAAAACGTTCGGATAATGTTGCCAGTGCAACCTCTTTAGTTGAACTCCCAATTAAGTTGCCTTCAGCATCATAAGTTTGCTGTCCGTAGACATCACCACTAACACTAACTAGAGTGAACAGTAATGCTGAAGTGATGAGGTTTAGTTTAATCACAGGATTATCTCTGTTCTTCTATGCTTTATTGAATTCTTTCGCCAACAGCAGTGCTAACGGCACAATAATCCCCGCGCTGCTTTATCTCAGAACAAAGCTCTAATACTTTGTCTCTTGAGTCATAGCCACCAACACGCAAACTGAGATACTCAGTACCTTTCACTACAACTTTCGCTAAGCTTGCTGGCGTATCACACCACAAGTCTTGATATTTCTGATCAAGCTTATTCCAACCACTTTCCGCTGCAGTGCGACTGGTGTAAGACGCTAAATGCAGGGCATATGTTTTGTTTTTATCCGATTTCCATTCCATACAACTCCCTACCTCACCAACAATTTGACTCGGATCAGTTGAAAATTTACTCATGTCTGCTTTGGCATTGCGTTCTCTTGGTAAACCTCCCTGCACCTGAGCGTTCGGAGCAACATTGTCCTGCTTAAATTTATCCATGGATACTGCTGTCTTTTGCTGATCTGCCCTCGTTAAAGCCGCTGGCATTTGCATAATGGGAGTGGCTGGTGCAAGCTCTACATTGCGTGACGACTCAAATTTTGCAGTATTCACTCCTTGAGTAGATACGCCTGAATTTGTACTACGTAAATCATTTTGATTTTTTCTCGCAATACCTAAGTTATTCATTTCGCCTGATTCAGAAGCCCATCTCTCGTTTCCCCCGCCGACTTGGCGCTCTCGATTATTGTTCGATGTAACATTTCTTCCTTCGGAAGAAAAAACAACAGTGTCTTTCGCTTGAAAGCTTGAAGCACTTGCATTATTTTGAGCGAGGGGAATAGACGCTTCATCATAAATGACAGGGCTCTTCTCATTGAATCGACTCATCTCTTCAAGTAAAAAATTGAGGTCTGACTCAAGTGCAACCAAACGAGATAGGCTTTCTTTCATCGACTTAAAGTCTTCTACTTCACGTTTTAAAGAATCATTATTACTTGGCTGATTAAACTGAGAAAACTCATTAACGCTCGCCGTATTTATTTCTGACTCACCGTCTGCCATGAAGGGTAGCGAACTACAAGCAGACAATGAGAGAGCGCTCAACACTGAAATAAATAGGGTGTTAATAGATCTTGATTTCTGATTCATGTTCTTTTCCTCAAAGTGAGTCTTCTCATTCCGCACATGCGCTGATTGAAGCCACAGTTTTTTGACGGTATGGATTTGAATTATTTTACTTTGAGGGAGGTAGCAAGAAGCGGACCAGAAATTAAGTGTACATCGACGGCAGATTACACTGTCACATTTACAATAAAATTCAGCGACTTAAGAGGTTAATGAATGAAAAAAAAGCCAAAAAAATAGAAAATATCTATGCATTTGGCTTTCTGTATTGGATGTAAACGGCTTATTTAAAGCCAAAATTTTTCAGCTAATTCAAGGCCCAACCAACGCCAACAAAATCCCCGCAGCAACGGCAGAACCAAGTACACCGGCAACGTTTGGCCCCATGGCATGCATCAGTAAGAAATTATGCGGATTTGCTTCTAAACCTACTTTATTCACTACCCTAGCGGCCATTGGCACCGCTGAGACGCCAGCAGCACCGACGAGCGGATTAATATTGTCTTTGCTGAACTTGTTCATTAGTTTAGCCATTAGCACGCCCGCAGCTGTTCCAATAGAAAATGCAACAGCGCCTAGCGCTAAAATACCCAGTGTTTCATATGTTAAAAACTGATCGGCACTTAGCTTTGAACCAACAGCCAAACCCAAAAAGATCGTAACAATATTAATCAATTCGTTTTGTGCGGTATTGCTTAAACGGTCAACCACACCACACTCTTTTAAAAGATTACCAAAACAGAACATGCCGACTAGGGGCGTTGCTGAAGGCAAGAAAATCAATGTGAGCACTAGCACTGCCAGCGGAAATAGGATTTTTTCTTTTCTTGATACAACCCTTAGCTGAGCCATGCTTAGCTTACGCTCTTCTGGCGTCGTCAAAGCCTTCATTATTGGCGGCTGAATAATCGGCACTAATGCCATATATGAATAAGCAGCAACGGCGATAGCACCAAGTAACTCAGGTGCCAGCTTAGATGCCAAAAATATGGCGGTGGGTCCATCTGCCCCGCCAATAATGGCGATCGCTGATGCATCTTGCAGGGTAAAATCAAAGCCAGGCAAGCCATTCAATAGTATGGCGCCAAATAGAGTAGCGAAAATACCAAATTGAGCGGCAGCTCCCAACAGCAGCATGCGAGGATTAGCAATTAATGCGCTGAAATCAGTCATTGCTCCGACGCCCATGAATATAAGGAGCGGAAAAACGCCTGTATCGACTCCAATATAGTAAATATAATGAAGGATGCCTCCTGCTTCGCTAAAGCCCGCTAAAGGGATATTAGTAAGCAGGGCACCAAAGCCTATAGGTAGCAATAAAAGTGGCTCAAACTTACGTACTATAGCGAGATAGAGTAAACCGAAGCCTACAAGCATCATGACTATTTGACCCACTTCGAAATGGGGTAAAGATGTACTTTCCCAAAGAATTAGAAACTTATCCATGTGCTTACCCAATTACCATCATTGTTTGGCCCGCTTGCACTGCATCACCGTCTTTTACTAAAAGTTGTTGGACAACACCTGAAACAGAGCTTCTGACTTCGGTCTCCATTTTCATTGCTTCCAATATCAAAATCACATCGCCTTCGTTAACTGTGGCGCCTTCCTGCACATTTATTTTGAAGATATTACCAGACAAGGGCGCAGCGACATCAGTGCTTGCACCAGATGGCAATGACTGAGCTTCAGATACTGATGGGCTGGCTGAAGCTGCTGAAGATATATGTTTAACCTCGCCACTCTCAGCCACTTCAACATCATAAACCTTTCCTTCAACGCGAACTTGATACGCTTTTGCATCGCCAGCCAAAGCTTCAACATCTTTCGCTTCCACAACGCTTTTAGTATCTGCCGGAACTGGTTCGAAGGCGCTTGGGTTGTCGCGATTTTCAATAAACTTCAAGCCAATTTGTGGAAATAAAGCATAAGTTAATACATCGTCAACTTTATCTTTTGCTATACGAAGAGACTTTTTCTCAGTAAGTTCATCTAATTCCGCTTCTAACTTTTCAAGTTCAGGTTCAATTACATCCGCTGGGCGACATGTAATAGGTTTACCGCCCTCAAGCACGCGTTCTTGCAATTCTTTGTTGACTGGCGCGGCTGTCGCACCATATTCGCCCTTAAGCACACCTGCCGTCTCTTTGGTGATGCTTTTGTAGCGCTCGCCTGTTAGAACGTTGAGTACGGCTTGGGTGCCAACAATTTGTGAGGTCGGTGTGACTAGAGGAATAAAGCCAAGATCTTCTCTCACTCTTGGAATTTCTAGCAACACCTCATCAAATTTGTCTTCAGCGCCCTGTTCTTTTAACTGACTTTCCATATTTGTCAGCATACCGCCCGGGACCTGAGCAATCAGTATTCTTGCATCAACTCCTTTTAAAGAGCCTTCAAACTGTGCATATTTCTTCCGAACCTCTCGAAAATAAGCAGAGATATCAGCTAAGCCTTCGATATCTAAACCCGTGTCTCTCTCTGTGCCTTCAACGATAGATACCATTGTCTCGGTTGCGGTATGGCCATAAGTCATACTCATTGATGACACCGCGGTATCTAACATATCGATACCTGCATCCACTGCTTTCTGATAAGTCGCCGTGCTTAAACCAGTGGTTGCATGACATTGCATTGCAATCGGCACCTGTACTGTCTCTTTTAAGCCTTTAATCAAAGCCTCGCAATCGTAAGGCTTCAGTAGGCCTGCCATATCTTTGATACAGATAGAGTGCACCCCCATATCCTCTAGCTTTTTAGCCATATCTAGCCAGAGCTGGAGATTGTGAACGGGGCTGACAGTATAAGAAATTGTCCCTTGCGCGTGAGCACCAACCTTTATAGCCGACTTAACCGCAGTTTCAAGGTTGCGCACATCATTCATCGCGTCAAAAATACGAAATACGTCTACACCATTGGTGTGAGCACGTTCTACGAACTTTTCAACAACATCATCCGCATAGTGGCGATAACCTAGTAAATTTTGGCCACGAAGAAGCATTTGTTGTTTTGTTTTAGGCATCGCCTTTTTTAAAGCACGGATACGCTCCCAAGGATCTTCACCCAAGTAGCGAATACAAGCATCAAATGTTGCACCACCCCAGGACTCAACTGACCAATAACCAACGTTATCTAGTTTCTCAGCGATGGGTAGCATATCCTCTAAACGCATTCTGGTGGCGAGTAAAGATTGATGCGCGTCACGAAGGACCAGTTCTGTAATACCGAGTGAATTGGACATATGGCGTTCCTTGTTATTTTGAAGTCGTGTGTCTGTGTGTATGAACGGCAGCGGTAATAGCAGCTGCAATTTCAGGACTGACTGTCGATGATGCTTTCTTATTATTATTCTGTGTTTGTTGCGGTCTTATATCGGGTGTTTGCTCTGGTGATGGAAATGTTCGGCAAAACCAAGCAATAGCATGAATACCAACAATCAACAGAGTTAAAAATGTAAATACAACAGACATACCAACCCCGAGCAAAATGCCGGCTTCCGTTAACTGTTCAACCATCACTATTCCTTTTTTAAGTGCGCTTTCAAAAACTGGCTAGGATAAATAGCATGGAGAGCCTGAAAATACAATCGAAAACCTGATGTAGGTTGCATAAGATTACGATAATTATGCATTATTGATGATGTATGTTCTATTTTTATGCATTTTTTACGAATTTTTAACAAGAAGCCTGCTTTTTTAGAAAAGCTAAAGCATTTCAAGAATCGTCATAGAAAGACTTTTTCAAAAGCAAAAAAAATGCCCCACACTTTGTGCAGGGCATTTACTTGCCTTTCGGCTAACATGGCGCGCATGGAAGGATTCGAACCTCCGACCGCCTGGTTCGTAGCCAGGTACTCTATCCAGCTGAGCTACATGCGCGTAAACTCATATTCTTACATGTATGGCGCGCATGGAAGGATTCGAACCTCCGACCGCCTGGTTCGTAGCCAGGTACTCTATCCAGCTGAGCTACATGCGCGTAGTGAAACAATCGTTTCGTCTCATTTTGATAAAAACGGTTAAGTCTTTATCAATCTTTCCAAGCTTTAAATTTCGTTAAAAGTTCAACGTTATCTATCGCTTCATTCTACCATGTTTTAAATGGCGGAGAGAGAGGGATTCGAACCCTCGATAGGGCTATAAACCCTATACTCCCTTAGCAGGGGAGCGCCTTCAGCCACTCGGCCACCTCTCCTAAATGTGGGGCGGAAGTTTACTGAATCGATAGTATAAGTCAATGCTTTTTTGGCAACTAATTTACTATTACTATTCGTTTGTCAGTTTTTTGACCAATTGGCCGTTTTTTTCTTCCGACAAAAAGTAAAAAACTCAGAATGACCTGAGTTTTCTATCCTTACTATTGCTAGTAAGAAAATGAAAATACACGAATATTAAGAGTTACCTGGCGCAGCCTGATTTCCCTTTTCCGCTTGTATTCTCATATAAATCTCTTCCCTATGAACTGAAACTTCCTTTGGTGCATTGACACCAATTCTAACTTGATTTCCTTTGACGCCTAAAACGGTAACAGTGACGTTATCACCCACCATTAAAGTTTCCCCTACGCGTCTAGTCAAGATAAGCATGTTGTAGCTCCTTTTAGTTATGGTCCAATCAATGTACCTGCCTCACACATGTCTACACCACTGAGTCAGTAGTCGGATACAAGACTTGTACGACATTGGCCATCGTTGAGTTGTAAATATACGTTAAAAACTCGATTTTAGCCAAGAGAAATCTATTTTTTTTTGCTCAAGAAATCTACAAACATCCTGCAGCTGCAATTTATCTCGCTCATTTCTCTCACATTTTTAAGCTGCAATTTTTACATGCTATTTTCGAGCCAAATTTTCACTGAATCTAAAGCTTCTTGTAAGTTTTCTGGTTGTGAGCCTCCGGCCTGAGCCATATCAGGTCGACCACCACCTTTGCCACCAACTTGAGCAGCCATATGATTCACAAGTTCTCCAGCTTTAAAACGAGACACCAAGTCTTTTGTAACGCCAGTTATCAAGCTGACTTTGCCGTCATTTGCTATACCTAATGCAACCACACCTGACTGCATTTGATTTTTGAGGTCATCTACCATCCCGCGCAACGCTTTGGCTTCGACACCCTCTAGTCTGGCGACTAACAGTTTTACGCCATTCACGTCCTGAACATTAGAAATCAAATCTTTACTTTTTTGACCCGCCATCGAGTCTTTAAACTGAGCTATTTCTTTTTCAAGCACTTTTATATGTTGTAAGGCTGCTGATACTTTTTCTGCAGCAGAGGCTTTATCGGCTTTAACTAAACTAGCAATCTTAAATAATTTGTCGGACTCATCGCTAACGAAGTCTTGTGCACTCTGTCCTGTCGTCGCCTCAATTCGTCTTACACCTGCAGCTATACCTCCTTCAGAGGTAATTTTGAACAAACCAATGTCGCCTGTGCGGCTCACGTGCGTGCCTCCACACAATTCAGTAGAAAACGGCCCCATTTGCACCACTCTCACCTTTTCATCGTACTTCTCTCCGAATAAAGCCATTGCGCCGGACGCTTTCGCTTCATCTAAGTCCATCAGCTTGGTGCTTAATTGATTATTCAAACGAATTTCAGCATTTACTAGATCTTCCACGTTCTTTAACTGTTTAGCGCTAATTGATTCGAAGTGTGAAAAGTCAAAGCGTAGTTTTTCTGCATCGACCAATGAACCCTTTTGAGTGACGTGGTCCCCGAGTTCTTGGCGTAAGGCAGCGTGCAATAAATGAGTAGCACTGTGATTCCCTTTGATGCGGTCACGACGAGCACGATCGACGCTCAAATCTACTTTGTCACCCACTTTCACTTCACCATCAATGGTCACACGATGGCCAAAAGCATTTCCTACTTTGACGGTATCAGTCACTTTTATTTGAGCATTCGCCGCAGTCATGTGACCCGTGTCGCCGACCTGACCACCTGATTCTGCGTAAAATGGGGTTGAATCGAGAACCAACATGGCATCTCCACTACCTGATGCCACCTGCTGATTATCAATAATGATATCAACCACTGTGGCTGTACCGCTAAGTTCAGTGTACCCGGTAAAATCAGTAGTATGCTCTAAACTCAAGACATTGGCATAGTCAGCGCCGAACTTGCTAGCGGACTGCGATAAGGCTTTTTGTCCGGCCATCGCTTTTTCAAAACCCGCTTCATCAATGGTAAAGCCCTGCTCACGCGCAACATCTGCGGTAAGGTCAGCAGGAAAGCCATAAGTATCATATAGTTTGAAAACAACATCTCCAGGCACTTGCTTCTCACTTAATTCAGCGAGCGCCTCATTTAAAATAACCATACCGCGGGACAATGTTTTCGAGAACTGCTCTTCCTCGACTTTCAATACCTTTTCAACGACGGCTTGTTGTTGCGCAAGCTCTGGGTATGCTTCTCCCATTTCGCTCACTAATGTTGCGACTAACTTGTAGAAGAAAATGTCGTCTGCACCCATCTTGTAACCATGACGCACTGCACGACGAATGATGCGTCGCAACACGTAACCACGTCCTTCATTTGATGGCATTACACCATCACAAATCAGGAAACTACAAGAGCGAATATGATCCGCAATCACTCGCAGCGATTTGTTCTCTAAATCTTCGGTCCCCACAATTTTTGCTGCAGACTTAATCAGGCTTTGGAATAAATCAATCTCATAGTTACTGTGCACATTTTGCAGAATCGCAGAAATACGCTCCAAACCCATGCCAGTATCGATAGACGGCTTAGGCAACGGTAACATGTCACCGTTAGCTTGGCGGTTAAACTGCATGAATACCAAATTCCAGATTTCAATGAATCGGTCTCCATCTTCTTCCGGCGTGCCTGGGCGTCCGCCCCAAATGTGCTCTCCATGATCATAGAAAATCTCTGAACAGGGTCCACATGGCCCGGTATCACCCATTGACCAAAAGTTGTCAGATGTTGCGATTCGAATAATCCTGTCAGCTGGTATGCCGATTTTCTTTTCCCAAATATCAAACGCTTCGTCGTCTTCATGATAAATAGTGACTAATAGCTTTTCTTTGGGTAAGCCAAGTTCTTCTGTTAAGAAATTCCATGCAAAACTAATCGCTTGTTCCTTAAAGTAGTCTCCAAAGCTAAAATTACCGAGCATTTCAAAAAATGTATGATGACGCGCGGTGTACCCGACATTCTCGAGATCATTATGTTTACCGCCGGCTCTAACGCAACGTTGCGACGAGACTGCTCTGGTATAGTTTCGCTGTTCAGCACCTAGAAATACGTCTTTAAACTGGTTCATACCCGCATTCGTAAACAACAAAGTAGGATCGTCATGCGGAACCAAGGATGAACTAGAAACGATTTGGTGCTTGTGTTGTTGAAAATATTGCAGGAAAGTGCGTCGAATATCAGCGGTAGAGCGTGTCATTAATGTTCCTAATGCGGTCAGAGGATTACAAATTATTTATCATTCGATAAGCGTTGTTTAATTATACCGAAAGATATCATGTAAGCACTTGCTTTGTTAAGCCTATTCAAAGGCGTAGTTTATTTGGTCTTGATAAAATCCGCGATATTGCAAAAATCGCATCTGTTTTTGTTTCGCTTGCCAATCTTCTGGCGCTTCTTCGCCATACTTTTTAACTTTGACAGCACGAGCAAGTTCAAACCAGTCAAAATCGTCACTCGCAATGAGCGTCGCGACAAGTGAATACTCAATATCATGTTCTGCCAGACTTCGCTCGATAAATGAAGGCCCTTTTCCTTTGCGGTATGCTCCTCTTACAACTGCTTCGGCATAACGTAAGTCGCTCTGAATGTCTTTCGCGCTAAACTGTGCCAATACCTCCTCAATCAATGCTTTATCATCAACGGATTCCAGCAGTTTTTTGCGCAACTCGTGTAGACTTTGTTCTCGTCTAGCGAGCAATCGAGTCACTTTGTGGCGAATGATCTTTGTTGGCGAATCTGTCATAGTTATCAACATTACCTTCTTTATTTATCGATCTCATGGATTTATCGTGGAAATTTATCGTCAGCGTTGATGATATAGCGCCAGCGCTTTGGCAACAACTTATCGATGACAAACCTGACTTTTGTACACCATTTTTGAGCCTTCATTTTCTGAAGGGTTTGGAACAAAGCAAATGCGTTGGACAAGGCACGGGATGGATCAGTCAACACATCGCTGTTTTCGAGAAAGAAAAGCTGCTAGCTTTCTTACCCTGTTATTTGAAAACTCACTCCTATGGTGAGTATGTATTTGACCATGCGTGGGCAAATGCCTATCAACACCATCAAATACCGTATTATCCCAAACTTGTTTGCTGTATACCATTTACCCCTGTCACTGGTAGCAGACTGCTTTTACGTCAAGACACTAACATTAAGTCTGATGAAATCTATGCGTTCATTGGCAAGCACGTTGAAGATATCGTACAACAAGCAACTGCCTCTTCATTTCATACTTTGTTTTTACCAGAAAAAGATAGTAAACAACTCGAGCCTTTCGGCATCATGCCTCGCATTAGTGTGCAATTTGTTTGGCAGAACAATGCTTACAGAGACTTTGACGACTTTTTAGATGAAATGACATCACGGAAACGTCGTTCAATTAAAAAAGAAAGAGCAAAACTCCAACAAGACAACTTAGAAATTAAGCAACTTTGTGGTGAAGACATTACAGAAAGTGTACTCGACGATTTTTATTTATGCTATCAACAAACTTACCTCAAAAGAAGTGGACACACCGGCTATTTGAATCGTGAATTTTTCACTTATCTGCAAAAGCATATGCGCCAAAGCCTCATGATCGTCATGGCTTTTGAAGACGACAACTGTATTGCATCTGCTTTGTTTTTTTATAACGAACAACTCTTATGTGGTCGCTACTGGGGCGCATTAAAGGAATTGTCTGGTTTACACTTTGAATGCTGTTACTACCAAGGTATTGAGTTTTGTATTCAAAATAAGATACAGACGTTTAATCCTGGTACACAAGGGGAACATAAAATACTTCGGGGTTTCAGGCCAAGTTATTGCTACTCAAATCACTACTTACAACATCCAGACTTTCGGTCTGCTGTAGCTGATTTTCTCGAAAGAGAAACACTCGGTGTACAACAGTATAAACACCAAGCTGATAGTGTATTGCCATTTAAACAGGACTAAAGCTTTTACTTGGAATGAAAATGTTCTAATAATATACGCAATAAATTAGCCAATACGAAAAAGACATATTCGTTCGTATCGGTCACGCTTTTTAGAAAACAAATAAAAATAAAACGACATAGGAAAAACATGAAGAAGTCTTTAATCACATTAGCAGTCACCAGCGCTTTGTTTATCAGTGCATGTGCTCAAACTGAAAAAGCAAGCGAGAAAACGGTTAACGATAAGCTTGAGCAAGCCATCGCAAAAGGTCAACCAGAACTAGGTAGCTTCGGTATACAACTCGACGCAAGAAACCTAGACGTGAAGCCTGGGGATGATTTCTTCATGTACGCGAGTGGCACATGGTATGACAATTTCGAAATGCCTTCCGATAAGACCCGTTACGGTGCATTTAGTGTATTGGCTGATCGCAGTGAAGAGCGTGTTAAACAAATTATCGATGACATTAGCAAAGCCAATGAATTAAACGCCGAAGAGCAACTCATTGCAGACTTTTATAATGCATACATGGATGTTGACGCAATCAATGCGAAAGGCTTAACACCCATTCAACCTCTATTAGACGATATCAATAATATTGATAGTGTAATTGATCTCACATCTGTATTTGGTAACGCATGGCTAAGTGGCTCTATCAGTCCAATTGGCGGTGGTCTTGGTTTCAATCGTCTTGATCCAAATGAATACCAAATGTCAATTGGCGTAGGCGGTTTAGGCCTACCCGATAGAAGCTACTACTTAACAGACACAGAACGGTTTCAAAAAATCCTTGCCGCTTACAAAGACAATATCGTTAAAACCCTAGCACTTTTAGATATCGAAGATGCAGAAAGCAAAGCTGAACAAATTATCGCGCTTGAAACCAAAATTGCTGAGGCGCAATGGCCAAGAGAAAAACGCAGAAATAGAGATCTCACACTGAATCAAATTAGTCGAGCAGAGCTGTTGAAAGAATACCCGGGCTTTGATTGGGATACCTTTTTTGCATCATCTGGCTACAAAGTACCTGCGCTGAATGTGACACAACCCGAGCCAGTCAAAGATATGATCACCTTGATCAACGAACAAGACTTAGCGGTATGGAAGGACTACCTGACATACCACGCTATCAGTCGAAACGCAGGCATGCTGCCTGAAGATATCTATGCGCTGAATTTTTCATTTTATGGAACAGTGCTTAGCGGCCAACAAGAGCCTCGCCCTCGCTGGAAAAGAGCGATATCTCAAATGTCAGGCACGTCTTCATTGGGTTTCGCGATTGGTAAAGTGTATGTTGATAAGTACTTCCCAGAAAGTTCTAAAGAAAAAATGGCTGTATTGGTTGAAAACTTACGCAAAGCGCTTGGCGAACGTATTGATGGCTTAGACTGGATGGGTGAAGAAACGAAGGTCAACGCAAAATTAAAGCTCATGGCATTCAGACCCAAAATTGGTTACCCCGATGAGTGGCAGTCCTTCGAAGGTCTATCACTATCAAATAATGACCTTTTAGGTAATGTAAAAAGTTTACGTCGCTTCTTCCAAGCTCAGAGTGTGGAGCGTGAAATGCAAAAGACCGATAGAGAGCGTTGGGGCATGGCACCGCAACGAGTGAATGCATATTACAACAGTTCTTTTAATGAAATCGTATTCCCTGCTGCTATTTTACAAGCACCATTCTTTGATCCTAATGCAGATGATGCCGTGAACTATGGAGCGATTGGCGCAGTTATTGGGCATGAAATGGGTCATGGTTTTGATGATCAAGGATCTAAATCTGACGCAAATGGGATCCAGACAAACTGGTGGACCGAAGAAGATCGCGCTGCGTTTGAGAAAAAAGCCGATATGCTAGCCGAGCAATATAGTCAGTATGAACCGATCGAGGGTAACTTTGTAAATGGCCGAAATAGCCTTGGTGAGAACATTGGTGATGTGGGCGGCCTAGCAATGGCTTATCATGCTTATCAGCTTTCGTTGAATGGAAAAGAAGCGCCCATCATTGATGGCCTGACTGGTGACCAACGTTTCTTCTTAGCGTGGGCGCAAGTGTGGCGTGAGAAGCGAACGGAGCAAAGTATGCTTAATCAACTTCGCGCAGGTACACATGCGCCAGGACGTTATAGAGCTCAAGCGCCACGTAATCACGATGCATGGTATGAAGCATTCGATGTGCAACCGGGGGACGCTTTGTACCTTGCGCCAGAGGACCGAGTCAAAATTTGGTAATAATTCATTACTGAAGTCAAAAAAAGGCGAAATGTTGTCAAAAATTTCGCCTTTTTTATAAATTTTTCTTTTTTTTTGAACTATTTTGTAAACATTTCAACCCAGAGAACAAAAGAGTAAGCCATTGTTTTTTATTAGATTTTCAGAAACCATACATAATTGTAGAAAAAAATACGTAAAATCGTTCAAAAAAGAGCCTACTTTGATGACGTAAGATGTTTGACTGTTTCTAGTACATTGATTAAATTAGGTTGTGCAGAAAAAAGCAACTGGCTAATCTATTGGTTTTGTTCAACAGTAAAGTGGTCAAAACCACTGCGTTGTAATAATTGACCAGCCGACATAATAAAAAGTTGCACATTTTGACCAAAAATATTTTTTGGATAAAACAATAATACTAATCGCTATAAAGCGGTAACAGGGAAACAATATGAATCAAAGCAACGATACTAAGTTGCATAAAGTATCAATGGCGGTGTTAGTCGCCCTTGGATGCTTAGCAGCGCCCAACCTATACGCACAGGAAACAGACGACCTTCTTGAAGAAGAAGAGGAAGAAGTTGCTGAAGTCGTAGAAAGAATTTCAGTCACCGGTTCACGTATTAAAAGAGATGAATTTTCAAATGCATCACCTATCCAAGTGGTTAGTGGTGAGATCTCACGTGAATTAGGTTTGTTTGACGCGACAGAAATGCTGCAAACAACCTCACAAGTATCTGGTCTTCAAATCGATAACACCTTTGGTGGTTTCGTACTTGATAATGGTCCAGGTGCGTCAACTATCGGTTTTCGTGGTCTAGGTGCTGACCGTACTCTAGTATTGATCAACGGTCGCCGTATGGCTCCTGCTGGTGTTGGTGGCGCGCCATCTTCTCCAGATTTGAACCTTATTCCATCAGTTATCATTGACCGTATCGAAAACTTGTTCGATGGCGCGTCAACAGTTTATGGTTCAGACGCAATCGCTGGTGTTGCGAACGTTATTTTACGTTCAAACGTTGAAGGCTTTGACTTCCAAGGTAGCTTCTCAAATCCACAAGCCTCTGGCGGTGAAGAAACTACTTTCTCCGCAATGTACGGCGCGTCTGGCGACAACTACTCATTCAACGTTGCTGCTGAATATTTCGAGCGTAAAACACAAACTTACGCAGACAGTGCTTTCGCTAGCGACTGTAACGAATATTACCACGAAGGTAATGACGGCAACATCTACACGCAGTACAGAGGTATTGGTCCAAACATCAATCCACCACAAAACTGTAAGTTAAGTTCACTCATTAACCGTGTATCTTTAGGTTTCTTTGGTTCGGTTTATTACACTGAAGGTTTCACTAACATCGGTATTCCTAACTTCTCTGACTCAGGTAGTAGTTTAGGTAACGTTCCATTCATCAATGGCTTGTTTGCTGCTGATACGAATGGCGACGGTATCCCTGACGCAGGTATTTATGATGGCGACGGTGACGGCCTCCGTGATGTCGATTTCCAAGACCCATTCTACAACGCAAGTGCGTCTGACTATGTTAACCAATCAGATTGGTTAAGCCCAAACAAACGTTTCAGTTTGTTTGCTAATGGTGATTACTTGTTTAATGACGAAAATGACACTCGTTTCTACTATGAAGCCTTATATGCACAGCGTGCATCTGATGTTTTCAATAACGGTGCTCAATTCTTCCAAGGTATTATCCCTGCAGATCACCCACTAAATATTTGTGGTACTGACCCAATCAATGGTAACAACTGTTACGCTACTACCGGCTTAGACGCTTTCTTTGGTGACACTAGACTTGATATTCAACCGATTATCAGTGTTAGAGGCGACAGAGAAAACAGTGAAGTTGATGTGAGTCAATTCCGCTTAGCTGCTGGCTTGAATGGTAACATTGGTCTTCTAGACGGCTTCGGTGAAGGCAACTGGACTTATGAGGTATCTGCAACTCACAGTGCTTCAGACGGTAAAAACACCATCTCTGGTATTAGCCAAGCACGTATTGATCAATCATTGAATAACGCGGTGCGTAACGCTGACGGTTCAATTACTTGTGGTACTGATTGTGTGGTTGTTGATTTATTATCTCCTACACTATATCAACTTGGCGCTGGTGATTTCGCAACTCAGGCAGAACGCGACTTCTTATTCATTGACAGAATCATTGAAACTGAAGTTAAACAAACTGTATTTGGTGGTTTCATAACAGGTGATTTATTTAACTTACCTTGGAATGACCAAACTGTTCCATTAGTTGTTGGTGCTGAATGGCGTAAAGATGAGATCATCACTGACGCTAATGATGTAGCAGCTGACGGCTTACTAGCAGGTTTCTTCTCAGATCAAGGCGCAGATGGTTCTCGTATTATTCGTGAAGTATTCTTCGAAACTGAATTCCCACTTCTACGTGGTCAGGAATATGCTGAAGAATTGACTGTTACTGCCGCTGGTCGTATTACAGAAGAAAGTTTCTACAGTGCTGAACAGATTTGGAGCTTAAAAGGTATCTACCGTCCAAACGAATGGTTAACTATTCGTGGTACTCGTGGTACATCATATCGTGCACCTAACCTTCGTGAGCGTTTCTTGAATGGTACATCTGGTTTCGGCACAGTATTTGATCCATGTGTAGTCCCAGAGGCAGCTCGTGTTGGTAACATCACAGACCCTTCAGCTGGCAACACTTATGACGCTGCTTTAGATACTCGTGAAACACGTGTATTAGACGCTTGTCGTGCAAATAACCTTGACCCAACCTCTCTCGGTATTAACGTGCTAGGTTCAGGTAGTGGTTACCAATCTGAAATCACCACTGGTGGTACTCAGAACCTTAATCCAGAAACGTCAACATCTACCACTTACGGTTTCGTTATCGAACAGCCGTTCACAGATGCGTTTGACTTAACACTATCTGTAACCCGATATGACATTGATATCGAAAACGGTGTTGCTGAACCTTCTGCTAGCTTCGTTGCTGCTCAATGTTATGACAATATCGATCAGCCAAATGGTGACAGTGGTTTCTGTGCGTTCCTAGAGCGTGGCGATGATGGTTTGATTGACAACGTAGATTCACGTTTCATCAATATCGGCCTAGAAGGCTCTGAAGGTACTGACTATAACATTTTCTATAATCAAGCATTTGTTGTTGGTGACCAAGAACTAGACGTGACTTTAGACATTATCGGTACGAAGTTGAAGTCTGCTGAATTCCAAATCTTCGAAACGTTCGATGATAACAAAGGTGAACCTGCTTTCCCTGAATGGAGAGGTAGTGCTCGATTGTCACTTGCATATAGTGACTTTAGATTTAACTGGTTTACACGTTACATAGATGCGGGTCAAGCAGATGAGCCACCCACATTTGAAGACGATAATCCACCTTGTAATGGTATCGCAAACGTATCATGTCGTGCGGTTTACTACACTGACAACTACACAGTTCACAATGCTTCTTTGAGCTACTCAATGGACGATTTGACTGTAACTGTAGGTGTACAAAACGTATTCAATGATGCTCCACCTAAAGTGGATACTGCTGGTGTATTTGCTACCAGAAACATCCCTCTTGGTGTAGGCTATGATACGCTTGGTCGTACAGGTTATATCAGCTTTGGTTACACTTTCTAATAAGATAGTTTATTAGCGAACAAAGGACTCTTGGACTACCAGTCCAAGGGTCTTTTTTTTTAGAGGATGATTATGATGTTAAATAAAAAGCTTCTTGTATCTACTGCCCTTTCGCTATTCGCGATGTCACTAAATACTAGTGTGCAAGCACAAGAAAAAGAATCAACTGAGTCTGTTCGAATGCCAATTGAGGCTTTCGCAATAGAACCGGCAATGAAAACAGTTAATTTAAGCCCGAATGGCAAAAAAATTGGTTATTTGCGCGCTATGTCTAAGCGTGGTGACTACATCTTAGAAGTAAGACCAACGAGCAACTTGGGTGCAGAGCCCGTTGTCTTTGGTGCTGACAGAATGGAAATGACCAGCTTCTTTTGGCTAAACGACGAACAAATCATGGTAAGTTTTCGCCAAAATATACAAGATGGGAATCGCAACTATTGGGTAAGTAAACGTGCCATAGTTAACTCCGATGGCACAGGTAAGTGGGAAGTTCCTTTCGCTAAAGAGAACTTTACCAATTATGGAATTGTTCGCATTGATAGAAGCGATCCTGAACATATTTATTTGAGCTATGACATCAACGGTGACCGCTTTCCTGATGTTATTCGCTACAATATCAATTCTGGTCGTACTAATACTATTTTGCGCGGTAATGAAAAAGTCAGCGGTGGTTTCATTGCAGACTACGATAATGAAGTCAGAGCTGGTGAGGGATATGATCCTTCCACTTCCTCAATCGTGCTTTATGCAAGAGCGAAGGGCTCCACTGAGTGGCAAGAAATTCACAAAAACAGTCCTGAAAGCCGTGAGATTTTTGATTTCTTATATTTCAATAAAGAAAATCCTAACGAAATATATGTAAGAGCCACCTTAGGCAATAACACAGCTGGCATATATACTTACAACATCGAGACAAAAACATTTTCAGAGCGCTTATTCGGCCTTGAGTCGGTAGATGCAAGTGATGTCATTATTAGTACTAAGTTAGCAAATACTGGTGAATTACTCGGTTTCTCCTACACGGCGAAGCATCCGAAGCGTTACTTCATCAACCCAGATGAAGATGCTTTGCATAAGTCTGTTCAAGCTATCTTTCCGAAGAAGTTTGTTAGCTTAGCGAGTCGTTCTGAAGATGACAGTATGATTATTGTCCGCACCTCGGGTGATAAAGATCCGGGTACTTACTATTTGCTTAAAGATAAGCAAGAGTTAGTATTTATTGGTGACACCGCACCACTTATTGATAACGAAAAACTAGCAAAAGTACGTTACGTAAAATACAAGGCTAGAGATGGACTCGTTATTCCTGCTTATGTGACGATTCCACATGGTAAAGGCCCTTTCCCAACTGTTGTAATGCCTCATGGCGGCCCGTGGGCACGCGATGTGAACGTATATGATGAATGGTCACAATTGATTGCTAATGCTGGTTACTTAGTTATTCAGCCACAGTTCCGTGGGTCGCAAGGTTTTGGACTTGAACTTTGGAAAGCTGGCGACGAGCAATGGGGCCTCAAGATGCAAGATGATCTTGATGATGCTGCTATGTACCTAGTGAAAAAAGGGCTAGCTGATGAAGAGCGTTTAGCGATGTTTGGTTGGAGCTACGGGGGCTATGCCGCTTTTGTTGCCTCTATGCGTGACAACAACATCTACAAATGCTCTGTTGCTGGCGCTGGTGTAGGTGATTTAGATCGAGTACTTTCAAGCATTAATGGTTCTCGTTACCTTAGAACCTTTCAAGCACCAACAATTAAAGGAGTTGACCCTATCGACAACGTGAAGAATGTCAACATCCCTATTTATGTGGTTCATGGTGACATCGACCAGCGTGTGCCTATCAAGCACAGTCGCACGTTCATAGATGCGCTTAAGAGCCACACGACTAATTTCAAATATACAGAGTTGGAAGGTGCAGATCACTTCTCAGACACACTATATTACGAGCACAAAATGCAGTTTTATGGTGAGTTAATTGATTGGTTTGATAACAAATGTTTTAACGGCGGCGTTATCGCTGCTAATTAAACCTGTTAGCGAATATCAATCTTGACCATATGGTCATGATTAGCAAAGCCCCGGCAATTACGATTGTTGGGGTTTTTTATTTTACCTTGCGCTTACGCCAAACCAATAGCAGGTTGTTCGCAGGCATCTGAATAGTATCAATTAAGCGTAAACCTTGAGCCCAGGATGCAAGTTCTTCAATATCACGATATCCCCCGCGCCCACTAGCAAGCAACTTATAATGGAAATCCTCATTGCTTTGACTCGTAAAGTGACCATCAACCTTAAATGGCCCATATTGACAAAATACGCCATTTTCAGGTAAATGTTTATCTATCGATTGCATTAAAGCCTTTATTTCATGCTCAAGCATGATGTGAGCTGTATTTGCGGTAAATACCCCATCGAATACATCGGCGTCGGTTCTTGTCGAATCTAAAGGTGTGTGGGTATACCATTCGTCTCTTGCTAACTTGAGCGCAAAAGGTCGTCTTAAGTTTTTACTCGGAAACTCATCAATCCAGAGGTTGATTCCTTGATGATAATCCTCGACATCTGAACAGTGCCAGGTGAGGTGAGGTAAATTTGCCGCAAAATGCACAGCATGCTGACCAGTGCCGCTGCCGACTTCAAGAGCATGCTTCACAGATGCAAATTCTTTCTCAAGCACAGTCAAGATCGCTTGCTTATTATTTTCGCAAGCTTGGCTATAAGGCTTTTCTTCATTCATTGCTTACATCTCTTCGGTATTTAAACTGTCTGTTCAAGGTTAGAGAAACAAGCTAGTCATTTAAGTTAGGCAACAACCACTTCTCTGCTTCTTCAATGGTCCAAGACTTACGTTGTGCATAATCTTTTAATTGATCTTGTTGAATTTTGGCTACCGCAAAATAACGTGACTCCGGGTGAGCAAAATACCAACCCGATACTGCCGCACCTGGCCACATAGCATAGCTTGAGGTGAGCTCCATACCGATAGTGTCCTCAACATCGAGTAAATCCCAAATCAATTGCTTTTCTGTATGTTCTGGGCAAGCAGCATAGCCCGGTGCTGGTCTAATACCTTGATATTTCTCGGCGATCAAAGACACATTATCGAGCTTTTCATCTGGCGCATAAGCCCATAGCTCTTTCCTAACAATTAAATGAAGATACTCTGCAAATGCCTCGGCAAGACGGTCAGCCACCGCTTTACTCATGATTGAGTTATAATCATCGCCGTCTGCTTCATAAGCCTTGGCAATCTCATCTTCACCTATACCCGCGGTTACGGCAAATGCGCCCACATAATCTTGACGCCCCTCACTTTCAGGCATAATAAAATCACTCAAGCAATAATTAGGGCCTTTCGGTTTATGCGTTTGTTGACGAAGGTGATGCGAAACGCCTAGGACCTTGTTGGCCTGAATGGGATCGAATATTTTAATATCTTCACCGACAGCGTTTGCAGGGAAAATACCGACTCGTCCCAACGCTTTCAATTGTTTTGTTTTACAAAGCTCATCAAGCATGTCATTTGCATCTTTGAACAATGACTGAGCTTCTTCTCCGACGACTTCATCATTGAGTATCCGCGGATATTTACCGGCTAAAGACCAGGTTAAAAAGAATGGTGTCCAATCTATGTAATCGCGAAGGGTTGATAGCGCCACTTCAATTGTTTTTACACCTAAGAACTTAGGCACCGCAGGCTCGAAGTTAGCCCAATCACAATGAAATTTATTCGTTTTTGCATCAACAAAGTGAATGGCTTTTGTACGCGGTGTTTTCTTCGCATGTTGAATCCGTACCTTTTCGTACTCCGCAGAAATTTGCTTCGCATACTCTGCCCTAGCTTCTTTTGATATCAGCTTCTGACAAACACCTACGGCTCTGCTTGCGTTAGGCACATAAACGACGGGGTGGTCATAGTTTTGTTCAATTTTAACCGCAGTATGAGCTTTAGAGGTCGTGGCACCGCCAATTAACAGGGGCAAATCCATTTTTAGTCGTTGCATTTCTTTTGCAACTTGTACCATTTCATCCAACGAAGGCGTTATCAAACCAGATAAGCCAATCATATCTGCACCTTCATCCTTGGCCACCTGAAGAATTTTTGCAGCAGGCACCATGACGCCTAGATCAATCACCTCAAAGTTATTGCACTGTAATACAACACCAACAATATTCTTGCCGATATCGTGCACATCGCCTTTTACCGTCGCCATAATGATTTTGCCGTTGGAGCTTTTCACGCCATCTTTTTCGGCTTCAATGAATGGCTGTAGATGAGCAACAGCCTTTTTCATTACGCGGGCAGATTTAACCACTTGAGGCAAAAACATTTTTCCTTCGCCAAAAAGATCACCAACGACATTCATACCGTCCATTAAAGGCCCCTCAATGACCTGTAGAGGGCGTTCGGCGTTCAACCTAGCCTCTTCAGTATCGTCAATGATGTAATCGGTGATACCCTTTACGAGGGCGTGTTCGAGTCGCTTATTGACACTTTGCTCTCGCCAGCTTAAATCTTCTTTCGCCGCTACTTTTCCGCCCCCCTGATACTTGGGCGCTAATTCGAGTAGCTTGTCGGTTGCATCTGGGTTGCGATTAAGAATGACATCTTCAACGGCTTCTCTGAGTTCCATGGGAATTTCATCATAGACTTCTAGCTGACCAGCGTTGACGATACCCATATCCATACCTGCGCGGATCGCATAGTATAAAAATACGCTGTGCATTGCCTCGCGAACAGGATTATTCCCTCGAAACGAAAAAGAGATATTCGATAGGCCACCTGACACATGGCAATGAGGTAGGTGCTGCCTAATTTGGCGTGTGGCTTCGATGAAGTCGACAGCATAGTTGTTATGCTCTTCTATTCCGGTTGCTACTGCAAATATATTGGGGTCAAAAATGATATCTTCTGGTGGGAACCCAATTTTATTCACCAATAGCTCGTAACTACGCTTACATATTTCAAATTTACGCTGTTGCGTATCAGCTTGCCCTACTTCATCAAACGCCATTACCACAGTGGCGGCACCATATCGCTTAATTTTTTTAGCCTGTTCGAGAAATGGAGCCTCACCTTCCTTTAGGCTAATAGAGTTAACAATGGCCTTGCCTTGCACACATTTTAAACCCGCTTCAATAATGGACCATTTCGATGAGTCGATCATAATCGGTACTCTGGAAATATCGGGCTCGGAAGCGATCAAATTAAGAAAGCGCACCATCGCAGCTTCTGAATCCAACATGGCTTCATCCATATTGATATCAATGATCTGTGCTCCATTTTCAACTTGCTGTCGCGCTACATCTAACGCAGTCTCGAAGTCGTCCTCTAGTATCAAACGCTTGAACATGGCGGAGCCGGTAACATTTGTTCGTTCACCGACATTTATAAAGCTTGAAAAATCTGCGCTCACTGTTTTTCCTAATAACTATGGTAAAAGTAGATAAAATTTAATGAACGAAGGGCTCTAAGCCCGATAGTCTCATTTTTACTTCAATCTCAGGGAGAGTACGTGCTTGTAACCCATCAACTGCCTTAGCAACTTGCTTGATATGTGCTGGCGTGCTTCCGCAGCAGCCACCCAGAATATTCACTAGACCAGATTCAGCCCACTCCTGGAGGTGTTCTGCTAACTCGTCAGCCTCCATATCATATTCTCCAAATTCGTTCGGCAATCCTGCGTTAGGGTGAGCAGACACTCTGCACTCCGCCACCCGAGATATTTCCGCTACATATTGTCTGAGTAAATCGGGACCCAATGCACAATTCAAACCGATGGAGAATGGATTGACGTGGCGCATGCTGTAATAGAATGCTTCAGAAGTTTGTCCTGATAAAGTGCGTCCAGATGCATCAGTTATGGTGCCGGAAATCATAATAGGCAAACTGATACCTAAGGCTTCGAATACTTCTTCAACGGCAAACACGGCAGCTTTCGCGTTTAAGGTATCGAATATAGTTTCAACTAGGATCAAATCTACCTTGCCCTCAATTAACGCCAGTGTTGACTCCCGATACGCCGCCACAAGTTCGTCAAAGTGCACATTACGCTTTCCCGGATCGTTGACATCAGGTGAAATAGAGGCCGTTCTGCTTGTTGGACCAATCACACCAGCAACGAAACGCGGTTTCTCTGGCGTTTTTTCCGTAAACTCATCGGCAGCTTCTCTGGCAAGTTTTGCTGCTTGTAAATTAATATCTCGAGATAGCTCTTGCATATCGTAATCAGCCATGGAGATAGTGGTTGCATTAAAGGTGTTCGTTTCAATTATGTCTGCACCTGCAGCTAGGTATTCTAAATGAATTTGTTTAATGATCCCCGCTTGAGTAATCGCTAACAGGTCATTATTACCTTTGACATCACAATGCCAATTTGCATATTGAGAACCACGATAATCAGCTTCGTCTAGTTGATGTTTTTGAATCATCGTGCCCATCGCACCATCAAGAATCAAAATGCGTTTTTTTGCAGCCTCTTCTAACGCATCAGTTTGTCTCGCTATGCGTGCTTTGTGCTCTTTAGATAATCTTATTTCAGTTTGAAAACTTTCAGTCACGTTTTTTCTCGAAGTAAAGGTGATAAACAATATGTCGTAATAACCAAACTCTCGCTTACTTTCTGCGTAATTGAGTCAGGTCAAAAGGTGTATTCTGATAAACGTAATAATTCAACCAATTCGTTAGCAACAGACTACCATGAGACTTCCATCTGACTAAAGGAGCTTGGTTCGGATCGTCATTGGCAAAGTAGTTTTCGGGAACTTGTGGCGAAAGCTCCGCTTCAAGGTCTCGCTCATACTCTTGCGCTAAGGTAAGGGGATCGTATTCGGGATGGCCCGTCACAAACACTAAGCGCTTGTCATCAGTCGCAGAGATATATGTGCCGGCAGCATCTGATTGAGCCAATACCGTTAGTCCCTCAATGCTTTTGTAGTCAGCCTCTGCAACTTCGCCTACTCGACTGTGGGGTGCCCAAAACAGCGGATCAAAGCCGCGCATTAGCTCATCCTTCGCTTGTTCAACTTTATGCTCAAATACACCAGACAGTTTGTACTCTCGTATTTTCCTGTCTACCCCGTAAAAATGATAAAGCGCCGCATGAGCCGCCCAGCAAAGAAATAACGTAGACTGCACATTGTCTCTAGCCCAGTCTAGTAGCTCTGTCATCTTGTCCCAGTATTTAACATCCTCGTAATCTAATAAGCCTAGAGGTGCACCTGTCACAATCCAACCGTCGTAATTTTTGTCGGATACTTCACTAAATTCATGATAAAACGCATCCATATGCGATTTTGGCGTATTTTTTGGAGTGGTCTCATCAATGCGGATCAAGTCCACATTGATTTGTATCGGTGTATTAGATAGAAGGCGAAGGATTTGAATTTCGGTCTCGATCTTATTCGGCATTAAATTCAAAATTCCAACTTCAAGTGGCCTTATATTTTGGCTACCTGCACGACGACTATCCATCGCGAAAATATTCTCTTGAAGCAGAACATCGAGCGCTGGTAGGTCGGATGGAATATTAATGGGCATTCAGACCACCTATTTAGTCGTATAGAAAAGTAAAAGTTATGCCTCCATTCTGGCAATAATTACCCAAATGTCAACTTCTTTACGTCTAGACGTCCAAATTAGGTTTTCTATTGTGACAATTTGATTTATTTTCGCGCCTTTTCTTGAATACCCATCATGACTTCTACTTCTGCTCGCGGCAAATCACATGCTTCCATTACCTCAGCGACACTGGCTCCAGAGCGCACTAAACTCTGTGCTTTGGTATAGATTTTAGCTGTTGGCTCTTGCTCAACTAACTCCTGATATTGCGCAGAAAGTTTGTCTATTTGAACTTGCAAGTCTGCTATCGACTGGCTTATTTGTATAATATCTTGTTCTTTGGCGATATCACTTTGGCTGGTATTTTTGGTCACGTGATCAGCTTCTTGCAATTCAACGCTCAGTTTATTCTCTAATTCCGCAATGTTAGCTTTATTTGTTTCAATAATTTTATGCAAGCTGTTGAGCAGTTCAAGTGTGATATTTAATCGCTTATTCGTTTTGCTGCTAGCTTGTATTGCTATAATAGCGATACTTAGCGCGATAACGGCGACGATCAAACTCACCATTGTAGTCATTGATATTGGTTCAAGGGTTTCCATACTACCTCGCTGCGAGACTCGTTATAAATTGAATGAAACCAGTATATTCTTATTTTTGAGTAGGATACAAACTCAATGGCAACTATTTTATGCTACACACAAAACAAAAAGGCCACTATAGAAGTGGCCTCTCTTGACTGTAAAGCGTTTAGTCATGTAAACGCTTAAATGCCGCCTAACTCATCCCACTCATCATCGCTGAGTAGCTTGTTCAAGTCGACTAATATTAATAGCTGTCCGCCACGGTTGCTAACCCCTTGAATGAACTTAGCACTTTCTTCCGTACCAACGTTTGGCGCACTATCAATTTCAGATGAGCGTAAATAAACCACTTCGGCAACGCTATCAACTAATATGCCCACAACTTGCTCATCAGATTCAATGATCACGATCCGCGTATTATCAGTAATGTCTGTAGGGGGTAAACCGAACCGTGAACGAGTATCGATAACGGTAACAACATTACCACGTAGGTTAATAATCCCTAACACATAGTCGGGTGCTCCCGGCACCGGTGCGATCTCGGTATAACGCAAGACTTCTTGAACTTGCATAACGTTGATACCGTAAGTTTCCTCATCCAAACGATAAGTTACCCATTGCAAGACCTCATCATTAGGGTCGCTCGCGGCAATCGTTGTTCTTTCTTCGCTCATGTAATTTACTCCGTCGCACAACTAAGTTGCTGTTAGGCCTTACTGTTTGTTACTTAGCCCAGATTGTAACATTTGGACTAGCTCAGCAACATTAATTAAAGCACACATTTTCTCTTTTACCATACCAGCCAACCAAGGACGCTTCCCGGTATTCGCTCGCCATTTTACATCTGATTTATTTAACTCGACGGTATTAACCAGCTTTTCACAGGCTAATCCCCAAGGCGTTTTACCTAAATTTATCACAAAACGATAATCTAAGTTGTCGGCCATTTCTGGGCTATACTTTTCAGGCATTACCCACAACGCTGAATTCACAACATTGTACTTATCTTGATTCTTAATCATCACGCCCATAAACCAATTTGGCTTACCAATAATTGGCGCAATCTTCTTAATTTCGTGTATACCGCCGAGTTCAATAAGAGGCACAGCTAAAGTTAAACCAGCCACCTCAAAAAACAAGGCTTGAAATCGCTCATCTAAGACATCTTTTAAACTTGCCGATGCCTCAACATGTACTTCACTACTCTCTATGTCGACCTCTTCGAACTTTTCTTTATGTTCACTTAGCATTAAATCGACATTTTTCTCTCTCAGTACAAGCTCTTCAGCGGTTTCTTGAGCGAGCTCAACGGCTGAATCACTAACAGAGTCAACATTTTCCTCAGCTGTTTTCAGCTCATTCACTAAAGATGAGGCAGCCTGCTCAAGCAATTTCTTCGCCACTGCGGTATCAGCATCGTCTGTTTCTGCAGGCTCGGTCAGCAGGTCAGTCAGGTAATCCTCGACCACGCTTTCTTTGGCAAATTCGTTCTTATCCTTCACGAGCTATGTCCTTCAAAAACTTTTGATAGGCAAACACACCTCTACATTTTGGTGCGAATACCGAAGCAGGCATTCTTGCCTGACTAGCATCTCTAAATCGGGTATCTACTGGCACAAAACCTCGCCATAAATATTCTGGATAATCTTCTTTTAAACGATTATAAGCTTGAATAGTGGCATTGACTCGCCGGTCAAACATAGTCGCAATGATATTTACGGGCACATCGCTTGGCATTGTCTTACTCATAATCTTTAATGTGCGCATCATTCTATCTAGGCCTTTCAAGGCAAGGTGCTCGGTCTGAACCGGCACAATAATGCGTGAACTGCAGGCTAAAGCATTCACCATTGAAACACCCAATATTGGCGGGCAATCTATCAACACATAATCAAAATCAGCATCAATGGAGTGCAAGGCTTTCTTCAAAATAAGTCCCTTGCCGCTTTCCATGCCCATTTTACGATCAAGCGTCGCTAAAGCCATTGTCGCAGGAAGAACGTGTAGACCGTCGACTTGAGTTTTGCATAAAGCAGCAATCAGCGCATCACCTTTATAATGAACGGGCTGTGCAAACACATCATAAATACTTGTATTCAACGTTTCAGAATCAATGCCAAAATAATAACTCAAAGATGCATGAGGGTCTGTATCAACCAGAAGTACCCTGTGCCCCTGCTGAGCCAACAAGCCTCCAAGGGTCACTGCGGTAGTTGTTTTGCCTACACCACCTTTCTGATTTGCGACGGTCCAAATATTCAAGCTTTCATCATCTCTGTAATTATATGTTCTGCGATTTTGTCGATAGGTATGACTCTATCACAGTCACCTGATTCAGCGACGGCTTTCGGCATTCCGTATATGACGCTACTATCTTCGTCTTGCGCCCAAATAGTACCACCTTTACTCTTCAAGAGTTTACACCCTAAAGCACCATCTGTGCCCATGCCGGTGAGCACCACTGAAAGTACATCACCGCCGAACGCATCTTTTACAGAATCCAAGGTAAAGTCGATGCTGGGATGAAAATGAATTTTCTGTTCTCGGGGCGCATCACAAATATTAATTTTTGCAAACATCCCTCTGCCAGTCACTTTCAATTGTTTTCCGCCGACAGCTAAATACGCGGTTCCCTTATTAATACGCTCATTGTCTTGTGCCAGCTTCACATTGATTTTCGCGTGCTTGTCTAATCTTTCTGCGAAAGCTTTGGTAAAGGTATTGGGCATATGCTGAATAATAAGGATCGGATGCGGAAAGTTCTCAGGTAGGCCAGATATGACTTTTTGCAAAGCCACTGGACCACCTGTGCTTGCGCCCAGCACCAATAATTTGTATGTTTTGTTGCTTGCTTGGCTCGGGCTTGAATGAGGACTAAGCTTTAAGCTTTGACCAGTAATGACGCTACGTTGTGAGGCTCTCTCTCTAGGAGACAAGCCGATAGGTCGACTCGGCCGAATGCTTTTTATCGGTGTACGAGCAATGGCTTTAACGCGTTGCTGAAGTAAGCGGATCGCTTGGGGACGTTCACGACTGATATCATCAAATTTCTTTGGGAGGAAGTCGATTGCGCCGGCTTCAAGTGCGTCTAAGGTCTCTTTGGCACCTGCAGTCGTAAGAGAAGAAAACATAAGTATTGGCGTAGGAATTTTTTGCATGATCTGTGCGACTGCAGAAATGCCATCTAATACAGGCATTTCTACATCCATTGTGATCACATCTGGCTTTAACGCTAGGGCTTTATTTAGCGCATCTTCACCATTCACTGCATAACCAATAACGTCAATGCTGGGATCTTGTTCTAGAAACGAGCTTAAACGTCTACGATAAAACGCAGAATCGTCTACTATCAGCACTCGATATGGCATTTTTGAGTTTTATCCTACTGCTCTTGTAATCAGACTTGTTTAGCTAATTATGTGTTGTTATGCATACCGTTTCAATAAACTTGGGATATCCAAGATTAGAGCAATACCACCATCTGAGGTAATCGTTGCGCCAGCCATACCTGGCGTACCTTGTAGTAGCGCATCCAAAGGCTTAATAACCACCTCTTCTTGCCCTATTAGGGAATCTACAACAAAACCAACTTGTTGAGTGCCTATCTGGACTACTACAACGTGCCCTTGTGCTCTATCTACCGTAACAGGTACACGGTTTAGCCAATCGCCGAGATAAAACAGCGGGATTGCTTTTGAGCGAACAATCATCGTCAGTTGGCCATCTACGGTATTGGTTTTGCTAATATCCATATTGATGATTTCATTCACCGACCCCAATGGTAATGCAAATGTTTGCTCACCAACAACAATCATAAGCGTTGGTAATATCGCGAGTGTCAGTGGAACCTTAATTTCTAAAACGGTCCCCTTGCCCAGCTCTGAGTTAATGCTCACAGAACCATTTAGCTGATTTATCTTGGTTTTCACCACGTCCATACCAACACCACGACCAGAAATATCACTGATCTCGACTTTAGTAGAGAAGCCAGGGGCAAATATTAAATTAAATGCTTCGACATCGGACATTCTTGCCGCTGCATCAGCATCCAATACGCCGCGATTAATCGCAATATCTTTTAGCTTCTCTGGGTCCATTCCCTTACCATCGTCATCGATAGTCAACAGGATATGGTCGCCTTCTTGAGAAGCAGATAGCTTAACGGTTCCCATTCTTGGCTTGCCAGCAGCTTCTCGCTCATCTGGCATTTCAATACCATGGTCAACCGAGTTTCTGACCAAGTGAACCAATGGATCAGCAAGCGCCTCGACCAAATTCTTATCTAAATCTGTCTCTTCACCTTCCAATTCCAAGGTGATTTCTTTTTTCAATGTTCGCGCCAAATCTCTGACAACTCGAGGGAAACGACCAAATACCTTTTTGATTGGCTGCATGCGGGTTTTCATCACCGCGCCCTGCAAGTCTCCCGTCACTACGTCTAAGTTAGCAATTGCTTTAGACATACTTTCATCAGCATTGTTTATACCCAAGCTCAATAGGCGGTTACGAACCAATACCAGTTCACCCACCATATTCATGATTTGGTCTAAGCGCTTAGTATCAACTCGAACTGTCGTTTCTGCTTGAGGAGCAGCCGCCGCAGGCTTTTTCTCATCTTTCTTTGCAACTGGCTTAGCGACAGATTTCTTAGCGGGTTCTGGCGCAGGCTTTGGTTTCGCCTGAGGTTTTACCGCCGGCTTCTCTGCATTGTCTTTTGCTTTGTTTTCAGCCGAGCTAGTCGCTTTTGAATCGCTTGCTGTTGGTGTTGTAGGTTCAGCAGGTTTTTCGCTTTTCTTTGGTGTATCAACTTTGGGGCCTTGCCCTTCACCATGTAATTGGTCAAGTAAAGCCTCAAATTCGTCATCAGTTATTTCTTCTGAATCATCACTGGCGTTCGCAGCGCTGGTCTTTTCTTCAGCAACGACGTCGTCACCCTTAAACTGGCCTTTACCATGCAAATCATCTAGCAATGCTTCAAATTCATCGTCTGTGATGTCATCGCCGTCACTTACTGTGCTTGGCACAGCTGGCGTTGTTGGTGCTGCAGCAGGCTTGTTTGGGCTGCCGCTACCATGTAATTCGTCGAGCAGCGCTTCAAATTCGTCTTCAGTAATTTCGTCGATTGCACCTTCAGAACTAACTTCATCATTATCTTCGATAACCAGTTCATCACCTTCACTCTCATCAGAGAGCGTCTCTTGGCCTGTTTCGGTGTTATTTGCTGGAGTGCCACTGTCATCTTCGGATTCGAAGATTTTTTCGTCTGGTGTTTCTGGCTTACTAAGTTTGTGTAGCACATCGATTAGTTCGTCAGGTGCTGCTTCAAGAGGCTCTCGCGATTTAACCTTCTCGAACATATCAACCACAACGTCTGTGGCTTGCAA
Organism: Brumicola blandensis; assembly: GCF_031846165.1. Classification (NCBI taxonomy): domain Bacteria; kingdom Pseudomonadati; phylum Pseudomonadota; class Gammaproteobacteria; order Alteromonadales; family Alteromonadaceae; genus Brumicola; species Brumicola blandensis. Next base: position 333,410 of record NZ_JAVRIE010000003.1, on the reverse strand, counting down.
AATAACATCCATTAACTCTGGTGTCAGTGTCCTTTGCCCGTTACGCATGATGTCGAAAACGTTTTCGGCACCATGGCAGATATCGACGAGTTCACCTAGCGCAAGAAAACCTGCACCACCTTTGACAGTATGATAACCACGGAAGATCGCATTCAACAAATCCGCATCTTCTGGATTATTCTCTAGGTCAACAAGTTGTTCCTGGAGTTGTTCAAGAATCTCTCCGGCTTCAACCAAGAAATCTTGTAATATGTCCTCGTCAACTTCAAACGACATTTGTCGGCTCCCCTAAAACCCTAAACTTGACAGCAGATCGTCAACGTCATCTTGCCCACTTACTACGTCGTCTCGTGTTTCTGCATCGATAATTGGCCCTTCGGCTTTTACTGTATCGGTATCTTTCTTAGAACTTTGAGGATTATCTTCATGCTGTTTCTTCTCACTGGCATCACCGAACGCTGTAAGCATAGAAACTAAGCTGTCTTCAACTTCTTTCACCAACTCAATAACCCGTCGAATTACTTGGCCGGTTAGGTCTTGATAACCCTGAGCCATGAGTACTTCAGTGAGTAAGGAATTAAGTGTTGCAGAGTCATGAGTGGCGTCGGAAATGAGTTTATCCATCTCAATGCAGAGGCTTTTAAATTCACCGAGCTCAATTTGACGGCCCATTAGCTTTTGCCATTCGGGTGCAATAGAAATCAATCTTTCATTCAAACCTTCAGCCAACGGCATGCTTTTTTCAACTGCATCCATCGTTGCATTGGCTGCTTTTTCCGTTTCTTCAATGACGTATGTTAATCGAGATTGCGCATCTGGGATCTCGTCTTGAGTCAGATTGGCAATACGTTCGTCTACTTGGAAAGAATTAAGAGAATCATGTAATTGTCGTGTTAATTTACCCACTTCGGAAAAAAGTTCGGTAGATTCACGCATGGTAATAGTATCGACTAAGGCATTCGCTTGTTCGCGATCGCCTTTCTCAAGGTACTCTACCAGGAGTTTCGCTTCATCGAGGGAAACTAGGTCTCTGTCGGTCGTTGTCATTCAACGTTACCCCATAAAGAAATATCGCTGTTTAGCCTAAACGCTCAAAGATTTTATCTAGTTTTTCTTTCAATGTTGCAGCAGTGAATGGCTTTACAACATAACCATTTACCCCGGCTTGAGCCGCCGCAACGATTTGTTCTTTCTTCGCTTCAGCTGTCACCATTAACACAGGTAAATGCTTGAGGTTGTCGTCAGACCTAATCGCTCTGAGTAAATCGATACCCTGCATACCTGGCATATTCCAATCAGTGACAACAAAGTCAAAATCGCCTTGCTGAAGCATAGGTAGAGCGGTATTACCGTCATCTGCCTCTTGGATACTTGTAAAACCCAAGTCTTTTAATAAATTTTTAATGATACGTCTCATTGTTGAAAAATCGTCAACAACTAAGATCTTCATGTTCTTATCCAAAACAGCCTCCGTTGAGGAATAAAAATAACTACACTAATTGGGACTAAAACTTAGTCGGCTGTACGCCATGACTGCATCTTAGACTTTAACTTTAACATCGCTTGACTATGAATTTGGCTGACCCGAGATTCACTCACCTCAAGTACCTCTCCAATTTCACGCAAGTTAAGTTCTTCATCATAATAGAGTGAGAGTACAATCGCTTCTCGCTCTGGTAATGTTGTTATCGCCCGCGCTAGCGCTTTCTGAAATGATCCTTGCACCATATCTTCAAAAGGACTGTCTTCGCCTTTTGTTGCATCCGTTGTTAGCACGTCTTCGCTTACGCCAAGATCTTCGATACCAACTAACTTCCCTGCATTCACTTCGTTTAACATTTGATGGTAGTCTTGCACCGATACTTGCAACCTTTCGGCTACGTCAATATCTCTTGCGTCTCTTCCGGTGGCTTTCTCAACTTGCGAAATTGCCTCCGTGATAGCTCGACTATTCTTATGCACTGAACGCGGAGTCCAGTCGCCTTTTCGAATTTCATCAAGCATTGAGCCGCGTATGCGAATACCAGCAAATGTTTCAAAACTTGCACCTTTAGAGCCATCAAAGTTCTTGGCTGCTTCTAGCAAACCAATCATCCCTGCTTGAATCAAGTCGTCCACAAGGACACTAGCTGGCAACCTTGCCATTAGATGATGAGCAATTCTTTTCACCAACGGAGCATGCCGCTCAACCAGTTGGTTTTTATCAATTTGTTGTTGATAGACTGCCACTTTGTTACTCACTGATTAAATACCTATTCGTTTCTCGATACTAATTGCTCAATGAAAAACTCGAGATGACCACCAGGCTGCGCCGGGATAGGCCAAGACATCGATTTTTCGGCTAATTTAGTAATCGCCACTGCTGCTGGTGAAGATGGGAATGCATCGACAATAGCAGCCTGCTTACGTACAGATTTACGAATATTTTCATCAAATGGAATAACTCCCACTAATTCTAATGCAACATCCAAAAATCGCCCTGTAACTTTGGAAAGCTTACTAAATAATTCCTTTCCTTCCTTATCGCTGCGAACCATATTCGCAACAATCTTAAACTTGAATACACCGTGCTCTCTATTCAGAATTTTAATCAGTGCATAGGCATCGGTTAATGAAGTAGGTTCATCACACACTACAACTAAAACGTCTTGTGCGGCTCTGGAGAAGCTCATTACCATATCTGAGATGCCAGCGGCAGTATCCACTAATAATACGTCTATATCGGTTCGCAGTTCGCTGAACGCTCGAATCAAACCTGCATGTTCCGTAGAACTCAATTCAGCCATTGATTGCGAACCTGAAGTTGCTGGCGCGATTTTGATACCGTGAGGACCGGTTACTAGAATGTCATCAAGCGTGCATTCGCCACGCAAAACGTGTGATAAATTCTTATCAACGCGCAAACCAAGCAAGACATCAACGTTAGCCAAGCCTAAATCGGCATCAAGCACCATTACACGCTTACCTTGCTTAGCGAGTGATATCGCTAAGTTTAAAGACACATTGGTTTTACCAACGCCGCCTTTACCACCTGTAACTGCTATGACTTTTATTAGTTTCGATTGATTCATTTTTCGTAAGCTACTCGCCTGATCTTCTATCATACTGCTCTCATACCCTTGGCAGTGTTTGATAGTGTAGTATGCGCCAATCCATACTTTTTATAAAGCTTTGACGCCACCATGGTTAAATTCTTTGCATCTGCCAGTTTAATATCTTCGGGGACTCGCTGTCCATCCGTTACGTAGCTTAGGCTAAGGTCATTTTCAATCGCCACACTTAGCGCTTCGCCGAGGCTATAGCATTCATCAAGTTTACTGAAAATACAACCACTTAGTTGTGTATTGTTATACGCTTGTATGGTTTGGTGTAACACTTGGTGCTGTGCACCGGCGGGTAAAACCAAATATTTCTTAATATTAACCGTCGTTTCTCTTTCATAATCATCGAGTTGACTGATTAGTCTCGCATCTCGTTGCGAAAAGCCTGCAGTATCAATTAAGACTAACTTTTTATGTCTCATTTGATACAAGATATGATTTAGCTCTTCTGACGTCTGCGCTTTCTTCACTGAACAGCCAATTATCTTCCCATATGTCGCCAGTTGCTCAAATGCCGCGATACGATACGTATCAATCGTGATCATTGCAACTTCGTTGGCACCATACTTCTGGGCATATTTTGCTGCTAGCTTAGCAACTGTGGTTGTTTTACCTGTCCCTGTAGGTCCCACAAGGGCAACAATACCAGATTGCTGCAAAATGTCATTCCCACCAATTTGTAATCGGTTAGCAATTAAGTTGAGTAAATAGTTCCAACCTTCTGTTTCATTTGCTTTTGGCGGCAAGAAATTAACCATTTGTTCGATGAGTGATTCACTGATCCCCATACCCATCAGCTTGCTGGCAAGATAATGGTGGGTTGGATTTTGTCGTTTACTCTTTTCGTCACTCAAGCCTTTTACTTGGTATTGCAAAACATTGCGAATGGAAGCAAGTTCAGCTTGAATACTCGCCATATCGTTTTGGCTATGCCCGCTTTCATCACGGAATAGACTTGATGCTTGAGTTTCTGACAAACTTTCTTCAACATTAAAGTCATCATGTGCTTTGTTCACTGGTGTTCTAACATACTCGTTGGTCAGTTCAGCTTCACGTCGACGTTTTTCTGCTTGTTCGTTATCTGCATAAGTAGCGCTTAGTACAGGCTCTGTTCGCTCTGAAGGTGCATGCCTTGCAGACGACTGTCTGCTGTTTGGCGCAGTATCTACATTTAGATTAGTTGAACCATATAGATCCGCAGGCTGCGATGCTCTGTCTTCCAACTGTCCAGCTTGTTGTTTCTCAAGCAGTGCTTTAAGACTATCAGGACCATCATCACCAATAATTTCACTGAGTGTTGGCGTTGTTTTGCCTTTTTTACCCAGACTGATTGTTGGTGCGGCTTGGCTCATTTCAGTTTCTTTATCCACTGCTGCAACTAGCTCAACGCCGCCATTAACTTTTTTATTCGACATAATAACGGCGTCACCACCTAACTCATCTTTCACTTGCTTAAGTGCTTCGCGCATGTCTTTGCCAAAAAAGCGTCTAATTTTCATGATGTCCTCTTTAGTGTTTGCATTGCGTCAGTTTATTGACCGACTGATGACACTATTTTAATTTGTTTGTCGTCTGGAATTTCTTGATAAGACAACACATGTAATCCCACTACCGAGTGTTTTAAGAATCTTGATAACACAGGGCGTAACATGCCAGATGTGAGTAAAACTGCTGGCTCGCCAGCTAACTCTTGCTGTTGACTCGCTTCAGTCAGCGACTGCTGAATCTTTTCAGCTAAGCCAGGTTCGATGCCCGAACCGTCTTCACCACCTGCTTGAAGTGACTGATGCAACATCTGTTCCAAGTCTGGCGCTAAAGTAATAACAGGTATTTCATCCCCGCCATCCGTGATGTCCTGAACAATGAGTCGTTTCAAAGCAATACGTAAGGCAGACACTAAAACATCCGGATCTTGACTCTTCGGCCCATACTCGCAGAGAGTTTGACAGATGGTGCGCATATCACGAATAGGCACACCTTCGTATAACAGGGTTTGCAAAACTTTGACAACAGTACTTAACGACAGGATATCTGGGACTAGACCTTCCACTAATTTCGGGTTTGATTTCTCAAGCATATCAAGTAATTGCTGCACTTCTTCGTGGCCCAATAACTGATATGCATTTGTTGTTAACAGTTGACTTAGATGAGTGGCGACAACCGTGGCTGAATCCACAACGGTATATCCCAACGTTTGCGCATGTTCGCGTTGATTCGCCTTAATCCAAACGGCTTCCAAGCCAAATGCAGGATCCGTGGTTTTGGTGCCACTTAATTCTCCAAATACTTGCCCAGGATTGATTGCCAATTCATTGTCATGGCTAATTTCGGCGTCACCGATGGACACCCCCATCATCGATATCGAGTATGCGTTCGGGGAGAAATCGAGGTTATCCCTGATATGAACAGGTGGGATAAGAAAGCCCAACTCTTGAGACAGTTTTTTCCGAACGCCCTTAATTCGAGTTAATAACTCCCCACCTTGTGCTTTATCAACCAACGGAATTAATCGATAACCCACTTCCAAGCCGATAGTATCCACCTGCTGAACATCGTCCCAATCCAGTTCTTTGATTTCAGCCGGACCGTTATTACTTTCAGGCATCGTTTCAACCAAGGCTTTTTCAGCGGCTTGTTTTGCGGCCATCTTGTCTCTGAAGAAAGCGTAGCCACCCACTAAGAATGAGAAACTTAAAAAGGCAACATGTGGCATGCCTGGCACAATGCCCATAATGAATAAAATAGCGGAGGTGATGTATAGGGCTTTACGATTAGCAAGCTGCTCACGAATTTCGTGCCCCATTTCTTGCGAATCATTTTCTCTTGTAACAATAATCGCCGTGGCAACCGATAATAAAAGTGAAGGTATTTGAGCCACCAAACCGTCACCAATGGTGAGAATAGTGTAGACTTCCATGGCATTACTGAAGGGTAAATCATGCTGGAACATGCCAATAAACAAGCCACCAACAATGTTGATTAACATAATAAATAAGCCAGCAATTGCATCGCCTTTTACAAATTTTGACGCACCGTCCATCGAACCATAAAAATCGGCTTCTGTTGTAATCTCTTCACGACGCTTGCGAGCTTGGTCTTGATCGATATAGCCTGCGTTCAAGTCGGCATCGATCGCCATTTGCTTACCTGGCATTGCATCCAAGGTAAATCGTGCACTCACTTCTGAAATCCGGCCTGCACCAGCGGTTACTACTTTAAAGTTGATAATCAAAAGTATCGCGAAAACAACGACACCGACCACATAGTTACCACCAATAACCACTTCACCAAAAGCTTGAATCACTTTACCAGCAGCGTCTCCACCTTCGTGACCTTGTATTAAAACAATACGAGTAGAGGCAACGTTCAGCGCTAAACGCAATACTGTAGCGACTAATAGAACAAGCGGAAAGATGCCAAAATCAATTGGACGTTTAGTAAAAACAGACACCAAAATAATGACGAGTGACAGTGCGATATTAAAACTAAATAACACATCCAGAAGAATGGCTGGCATCGGTAAAATGACCATACCCATAATCGCGAGAACGACCACTGGTGCGCCCATGCCGGCAGCTATGTTCTTTATTTGTGTTTTATCAACACGTTGAAAAGCGGTGGTTAATTGCATACAACAGAATTTTGACAGCTAAGGAATAATACCTTGGTTATATCAACTACCGTGCCAAGCTGTCTAAGAACTTGAAATAGGTAAAATATTCGGGCTTTTGCCTTGTATTTAGAGCATAGGTAAAACCTGATTTCGGCCCATATTTTTACCTTCATACAGTAGTTTATCAGCTTGGCTAATGCAATCATCAGCGCTCTTATGTTCTTCTATACACGCTACACCAGCAGTCAGCGTGATGCTGGTTTCGCCTTGCTTCACAGCGAATACATGCTCAGCAATCGTCTCACGATACTTATTGGCTAATAAAATAGCCTCTGGTAATTTGGTATTCGGTAACAAGGCAATAAACTCTTCTCCCCCCCATCGCGCTAACATGTCATAACTGCGCGTAGATTGACGCAAAACATCGGCAATTTCCTTTAACACGATATCACCAGACTCATGCCCATAGTTGTCGTTAACTTTCTTAAAGAAATCAATGTCGATAAGAATAATGGAAAAAGGAACTTGCTCTCGTTGATACCGTGAAAACTCTCTGGATAGGTTCTCAGTGAAGCCACGGCGGTTATATACCTCGGTTAAGGGATCGAGTGTGGTTAATACCTTGAGTCTCTCGTTCGCAAGCTGCAATGCTTGTGTTTTGCTTTTGACTGATAGCAACAACTCTTCGGAGCGCTTGTGTAATGCGTATGTTCGCCATCTAAAGATGCCAAATAGAAGCAGAAATACAAGAATACCGATAAGTAACACCGCGATCGGCGTTTGCCACCAAGGGGGGAGTACTTGAATATCTACAAACCGAGGTGTATCACTCCACAGCCCATAGCGGTTGGTAGATTTAATCTCCAATTGGTAGTTACCAGGATCTAAATTGGTATAGGTGATTGTGCGATTTCTGCTATCGAGATATTGCCAGCGACTATCAAAACCAAGTAAACGATACGCATATTCGATACTTTCCGGACTACCATACTCCAAGGCAGCGAAATCAATTGTTAATAACAGGTCTTCTGGACGCAAAGTCACCCTCGTGAAGTTATTATTCTCGTCTACGTAAGTGCTGGCACCGTAATTATCTTCGCTGCTTAGCTTGCCTATTTTAGTAATATGTAGTGAAGGCATTTCTTCATTTTTTGAAATACTCTCGGGGTAGAAGTAAGTCAGGCCTTGATCACCTGCAAACAGAATCTTGTCATCAGAGTTCTTGGCTCCCGCGCCAATATAGTAACCACTCTCGTTTGTGCCATCATTTTGACCAAAATAATCAAGTTTCTGCGTTTTTAAATCACCTCTGGCGATGCCCCGTTCTGTAGATATCCACAATAATCCCTGCTCATCCTCTACCACCGCGCCAATCGAAGAGGCACTGAGTTCTGAGTCTTTAAACAATTGTGTAAATACGGGGGCGGTTTGAAAATCATCAAGTTCCATGAGCATCAAGCCATGGGCGTGCAAGCCAACGTAGTATCGAGATGCCGATACTTTAGAAACCCATGTGATGACATTGTGTGCTATTCCGTTTGGATTGTTTTTATCTTCGGTAATGACTCGCACTTGGCGACTTTGCGGATTGATTAAAAATAAACCGTTGGTGGTTCCAACAATCAGTTCTTCTTCGTTGGAGTAAACGATGTCAATCACCATGGGAGTATTAAAGTGCATGGTAGTACTTTGGGTTTCAAAGTCATAAAAATACAATCCATGCTTTGTGGTCCCTACCCAAACCCCGGTAGGCGCTAATTCTAGTGTGTACAGTTCTTTATTTTTTAAATCGACTGACTCTATAAATTCGTCGCCATCCTGATAACGCGCAAGGCCAAGGCGAGTGGCAATCCAAAGTGTTCGAGTTGATTTGTCATAGGCAACCGACATGACTTTATTTGTCTTTTGGCTTCTTGCTTCATCAATCAACGGGCCTGATACACTATTGTCTGGGTTTAATATCCAAATGCCCGTTTCAGCAACCAACCAATTTACATCGTTCTCTTTCGGAGCAATACTGAAATGATGTTGGGTATTGTCCAATACAAATCGCTTAAACATGTTTTTATTTTGATCTATAACGCCAACACCATTGCCGTTTGTGCCTAAGAAAACCAAGCCATTGTCAGTAGAGAAAAGAGTGTGAATATGACTTTGAAGCGTATCTTTGGAATTAGAGCTACTTTCGAAAAAAGTCACAAAGTCAAGTTTGTTCGGATCTGGAAAAATTGACAAACCATTGGTCGTTGCAACCCAAATACTGTTGTCACGAACCTGGTAAATATCGTTAATCAAGTTATTCGTAAAACCTTCCTCAACGGAAAGCTTAACTAAATTAGAAAAGCCATCATTTGTCAGTTTTGCCCGATATAGTCCATCGCCAATGGTACCAATCCAAAGATGAGATTGGTTATCTACAAACACAGACTCTACATTTTGTTCTTCCAATAGAGCGAGAGAAAAACGCCGACTCATTTTATCCAATGAATACAAACCAGCGGACGTCGCGATGAAAAGTTGTTCATCATGTTCAGCGATATCTTCTACCGTAATAATTTCAGCTTGCGGTGATAAACGAAGGAATTCGTTCTCACCGGCATACTTTGCGTACAGGCCTTTTTGTGTGCCGACAAAAATACTGCCACCTTCGTCAATATGAATACTGTGTATCGTTTTATCGTTATCATCGAAATCATTGGGTAATTCAAGCTGTTCAAAGCGCCGTGTTTTTGCTCGCATTACATTCAAGCCATTGAGTGTACCAATCCATAAATCGCCAGAAGAAGGATCAATTTCAATAGCATAAACAAACGCGGAACTCAGGCCCTTACTTGGGTCATCACTTTGCCCATAATGGATAAAATCATAACCATCAAAGCGATCAATTCCGGATTGCGTTGCTAACCAAATGTACCCATCCTTGTCTTGTGCAATATCACTCACTGTCACCTGAGATAAGCCGTTTTCGACACTATAGCTTTTTGCTAAGGGCAACTGATAATCCAGCGGCAAATTCTGCGCCACAGCTTGGCGACTGGACACGACAGCAGAAAATAAAAACAACACTACATAGAAAGATGGTTTTAACATTAGGTAATTCAATAATGGCGTTAGTAAAAATAGGCAATACAGTCAAATTTCGACAAAAATTTATGCAGAAACCGTATGCAAAACAAACAAGCACAACCAGTATATGGTGTTTCTTGGAATAAGCAAAGCACTCGATGAATCAATGCTTTACGCACTAAAACACCGACTTTAACACTCGTACTTTAAGTACTTTTAATAACTACCGTCTGAGCTCAGGTGGTATTGGCAAGTTTTTCTTCAGCGGTTTTGGTCTGCTTGCTTTTCCGTTTTTGTATGCTTTTAATTGATACACATAAGCCAATACTTGAGCAACCGCCATAAACAATTTAGACGGTATTTCTTCATTGGGTTCAGTACTGTAGAAAATAGCCCTCGCCAACATTGGCGATTCGATAATAGGAACTTCATGTGCGTTTGCAATCTTACGAATGTGCATGGCTAGTTCATCGGCACCTTTGGCGACCATAACCGGGGCACGATTGCCATCTTGTTCATATTTAAGTGCCACTGAGAAGTGAGTCGGGTTAGTCACAATAACATCGGCTTCCGGTACATCTTGCATCATTCGATTCGCGGCAGCCTGATACTGAAGCTTTCTGATCCTCCCTTTAACCTGCGGATCACCCTCTGCATTTTTCCTTTCATCTTTCACTTCCTGCATGGTCATTTTCATTTCTTCATTATGCTTGTGACTTTGGTATGGAACATCAATCAGAGCAATCGGGATCATCCCTAGGCATAAAATGAGGAAAGCCCACTCAATCATATTCAAAGCATGGAAGAGGTTTAAAGGATAAAGCTCCATATCAAGGTGCAAGGCTTCATCTTCGAAGATGATCAGCGCAATATAGGCCATTCCACCGATGACCAAGACTTTAGCAATACCTTTTAGCAACTCAACCAACGCATTGGTGCCAAACATTCTTTTAAAGCCTTGAACTGGGCTGAGTCTATTACCTTTTGGTGCCGCCGATTTCCAAGTAAAATTGTAGCCGCCCAAGGCAATGCTGCCGTAAATCCCACCTATCAACGAAATAATCATGAACATCATCACAGGCCAAGCAGATTCAGTCACAGACATTTCTAAAATCTGAAACATGTGAACCTTGTCATAGGTTTCATCTCTGGAGAGCATGAATGAGCGCTGCATGACGTTAAACATCGCTGAAGCAATATAGGAACCGACGAACAAAAACGCAATTGCACTGAAAATTAAGACCAATGCCGTGGACAATTCACGCGATCGCGCAACCTGCCCTTTTTTTCGGGCATCGTCGAGTTTCTTGGGGGTGGGTTCTTCGGTTTTTTCGTAGGAGTCGTCAGCCATGCTTTAATATCCTCTGCGAGAGTCGATGGTTGATCAACACGTCAGCAATAGCTTGCACATGAACTCTTGTGCACGTTGCCATTGCTGCTCGAAATGATAAGTCTGATTACTTAATGTGATATAGATAATAAGTAACCCTGTTATTTGCGCTATCGAAAAGCCCAAACTGAATATATTAAGCTGTGGTGCAGCTTTAGTCATGACGCCAAACGCTAGGTTCACGATAAGCAAAGACACGATGGGTGCAAGAGACATAGTCACGGCGGATACGAACATCCAACCTCCCCAGTGTGCAACCAACCTAAACTGTTCACCTGTCCACCATGGAGCATCAATTGGAAAGGCTTTAAAGCTCATCACAATCATTTGAATCATGGATAAATGACCGTCAAAGGTCCAAAATAAAAGCGTTGCTAGAATTAAATAAAACTGACCAACAGCGGGCACGCTTATGCCGTTCACTGGGTCGACGATTGAGGCAAAACCCAGGCCCGTCTGCATTGCAATAATTTGACCAGCCAAAACAAAAGTATTGAGTACCATCATCGAAATAAAGCCAATCACGATACCGATGATGAGCTGTTTGATACCGAGCACAAAAGACCCTAAGTTAACTAGGTCTTGCACTGGTACGGGTGGTATATTAGGTACAATCATGAGCGTTAATAATACGGCCAATAAACTGCGAATTGGGGTCGGAATCGTTTTCGCTGAAAAACCTACCATCGCGGCAAACAAGCCAGAAATACGCATAAATGGCAAAAGGTAGTCTGCCATAAAATTAGTGATTGTAGATGCGACAATTTCCATGTGCTTAGTACTGCCTTCCAGTCAAAATACGAGACAACATACGCTAGCCCACTACCGATGGAATGCTATGGACCATTTCAAAGGTGAAATCCATCATCTTTTGAACCAACCAACTACCGCCCCAACTCAATGCAAGTAGAGTCACGATAAGACGAGGTAAGAAACTCATCGTTTGCTCGTTGATAGATGTCGCCGCTTGAAAAACCGCAACAATAAGACCAATGATCAAACTCGGTACAATCACTGCTGAGACAATGACGATAACAATCAGCATAGCGCTGCGTAATATTTCCACAAAAACTTCTGGGCTCATATCGTCACACTCCCATGCCAAAGCTAGTTGCTAGGGTACCGAAAATTAAATTCCAACCATCTACCAACACAAACAGCATCAGTTTAAATGGTAAGGAAACAATCATTGGAGACAACATCATCATACCCATAGCCATCAGAATAGAAGCGACGACTAAGTCCAAAATTAAAAATGGAATGAATAACATAAAGCCAATTTGGAATGCGGTTTTCAATTCACTCGTCACGAATGCTGGGATTAAGACTGTTAAAGGAACATCAGCAGGATCATCAAACTGGTCTTCATAGCCACCAATTTGTACAAATGTTTCTAAATCTTTAATGCGCGTTTGCGATAACATAAATGCGCGCATCGGCTCTTTGGCCACATCGAAAGCTTGAATAGACGTCATCTCTTCTTTCAAATAAGGCTGCAAAGCGCTTTCGTTAATTTCGTCAAACACTGGCGCCATAATGAACATTGAAAGAAACAAGCTCACACCGATCAAAATTTGATTCGATGGTGACTGCTGCAAACCGATGGCCTGACGTAAAATAGACAAAACAACAATAATCCGCGTGAACGATGTCATCATCATGATAAACGCTGGGATCAAGCTTAACGCCGTCATGATGAACAAGGCTTGCAAGGTCATGCTGTATTCTTGTGAGCCGTCATCTGCCGTGGTCACAGTAATCGCTTGGATACCTTCTTGTGCCATCGCACTGCCACTAAAAAACAAGGTTAACAAACCCATGATGAGCATCAGCGGCGCGCTACGCTCAAGAAACGTTAATACGCGGCTACGCTTCATTAGACTGTCCTTGTGATCCAGCTTTGGGAATATTTTTTGAACCCACCATCGCTTGCGCCATTGCTTGCACTAGCTTGTCTTTGAAAGCGAGTTGGGCATTGTCATCATGGTTAAGTTGCTTGTTACCGGCCACCGTCGTTGTTTTGCTGACAATTGGGTTTTCTAACTTACCCAACTGATTGATATTGTGTGCGGTGACACCTAGCAAGAATTGCTCGCCAGCCACATCTATTACCATAATCTTTTCTTTCGCACCTGCACTCATAGAAGCAACGACTTTTAATTGACCGTTGCCTGCTTGAGTGACATTAAATCGACGCGCAACAAAAGCGAGCGCTAAAATAATGGCGACGACTAACATAAGGCTTAGAAAAATTGACAGTATTGATGTGGGGTTTTGTAAGGTTTGGGGGGTGGAGGCCGAAGCCTCCGCGTTGACCACGCTACAAAACAAAAATAGAAATAGGATGCAAGACCCTAATTTATAAAGGTTTTTACCTGAGTTTTTTGATTCTCTCGACTTGGCTAATAACATCGGTTAAACGGATTCCAAATTTATCGTTGATGACTACTACTTCTCCATGAGCAATCAGCGTGCCATTTACTAAAACATCTAATGGTTCGCCCGCAACGCGGTCTAATTCAACAACAGAACCTTGGTTCAATTGGAGTAAATTTCGAATACTAATTTCACTGCGTCCCACTTCCATCGAGATGGTCACAGGGATATCTAATATCGTATCAAGCTTCTTCTTCTCAGCTTGAGAAATTGGGGCATCTTCTTGCAACTCGTCAAACTCTGCAGGTTGTGCATCGTCAGTCGCACCTGCGCCTGCTGCTTGCTCATTCATTATGGCATCAATGTCATCCTGTGGATCTCCACCGTCTGATTCGCCTGCCTCAGCCTCAGCTTGTTCGGCCATCGCTGCTTCCCAATCATCTAAGCCTTCGCCATCTTCACTCATAATTTTTTCCTATCTTTTATAAATCTTCTTCTAACACCTGAAGTTCGGCGTCGTTATCTATCACTTTGCCATTTCTCGTCAACAACTGAAGCTCAGACTTGACGGAATGTGGTCTTGGAATTTTTTCTGTTATTTTCAGAGCAATATTGTCGCGGGACTTACCAAGTTTTGCTCTAAACGTAGGTAATTCCTCTATAAACACCGTGACATGATTCGGCATATCTATTGGGATAATATCTCCCGCTTGAAAATTCATCAGTCTTTCAAGCGACACATTCATGTCCAACAAATGTGTGGTGAGCCCAACATGCACATCCATAATTTCATCACGTAGTGCCTTACTCCACCTGAAGTCGGTATCTTCTTTATCGTTCTGGACACCAGCGTCAAGCAACTCTCTAATCGGTTCTAACATTGAATATGGCAATGAAATGTGGAAGTCTCCACCACCGCCGTCTAATTCAATATGGAAGGAGCTTATGACAACCACTTCGGTTGGGCTGACAATGTTCGCCATTGCTGGATTCACTTCTGAGTCCAAGTATTCGAACGACACGTCCATTACCGGACCCCAAGCCTCTTTATAGTCTTCAAAGATCAGCTTCAGTAACATCTGAATAATACGTCTTTCGGTTGGGGTGAATTCTCGACCTTCAATTTTCGCATGATAGCGACCATCACCGCCAAAAAAGTTATCTACCATAATAAACACAAGTCGTGCTTCCATGGTGATCAAGCCTGTACCTTTCAAAGGACGAAATCTAACCATGTTTAGGCTAGTGGGAACAAACAAGGTATGAATGTACTCCCCAAACTTAATCATTTGAATGCCGTTAATTGACACCTCAGCAGAACGCCTCATCATATTGAATAGGCTAACCCTCATGTGCCTTGCAAACCGTTCATTAACGATTTCCAATGTCGGCATACGCCCGCGCACGATGCGGTCTTGGGAGGAGAAGTCATATTCCATGGCGGAGCCATCGTCTACAACCTCTTCAACCTCTTCCTCTTCAACATCGTCAACGCCGTGAAGGAGTGCGTCAATTTCGTCTTGTGATAATAAGTCGCTCACATTTATTCTCTGTTTTGGGAGTCGCTGCTATCAAGCATTTTGCTGTTTGCTAACAGACACTCTTTTACGTTTTTCGTATGCGTTATCATTGGATAACAAAACCGGTGAATAGCACTTGCTCTACCACAGATGTTTTCTCTAGTTCCATCATGGTTTGACGTACCTGCGCTGTGGCTTTTTCTTTTAATTCGACTTTACCCACATCTGTAACTAAATCGTCAGCATTCGATGCACTAAAAACTTGCAGAAGAGAGCCCTCTATCATCGGTATATGACGCTTGGCTAGCTCTTCATTTATCGAACCGCGCACCATAAGCTGGACTTCAATTTGCACAATTCTTTCTCGTGCGACACCAGGTGCATTAAAGGTGAAAGCTCTGGGCATCGCAACATAAAGTGCTTGCCCTTCAGGCATAACTTCGTCTTCAACCATCTCGCTGGCAACTTCTTCACCATCTTCAGTCGTACTAGGCTCTTCTCCCATAAATAGGAAGTAATAAGCAGCGCCACCGCCAGCAAGTAGCACAACAAGAATGATGATAATTAACATCATTTTGCCTTTTTTCTTGCCACCCTCTTCGATTTCTAACTCTTCATCAGCCATTATTTTCTCTCTGTATAAATACGAAACACTGTTTATAAATCAAACGATTCAACAACTTAATGACAGTCTTGTCAGATTTTCGACACTGCACTTACACTTTGTTGTCAGTGTTAGTATAAGTCATTTTAGGCATAGTAATCGATGCCACCAATGCTAGCGCCACTTATTCTCTGTTCGATATGATTCGAAGCGTGCTCTTCTTGACTCTCTGTTACCCCATCTTGCGATTGTTGTGCCAGATTGCCATTTGCATTCGCATTTTTTGCCATGGTGTCTTGCTCTGCACTTTGATTCTGTCCAGAACTATCTTGCTCTACTGATGATTGTCCAAGTTCAATACCTTGTTCTTCAAGCATTTCTCGTAGTCTGGGCACTGCCTGGTCAAGAGCATCACGCGCTTGTTGGGATTGCACAACAAAGCTCACACTGGCTGAATCACCATTGATATTCACTTTGATATTCATGCCACCTAGGTCTGGTGGATCAAGGCGTATTTCAGCACTCAAGTTTCGGCTATTAACCATCCAGCGGACTTTTTCAGTCAATTGTTGTTGACCCTCTGGCTTGAATATATTGACGGCTTTATCAGAGTTTAGGGTTTGTTGCGCTAGTTTGGTACTTTCAAGTTGCTGTTGTGCTATCTCTTTTACGCCCTGAACTTCACTTAAGCCTGTATTCAGATAGTTTTGACTTTGCAGCGTTTGCGCACTTTGGTTAATTGAGCTCGCAGCTGACAAGATATTGTTAATCTGAGTTAATTGCTTATCAACACCCGCGGTTTCGGCCCGAGGCACTTTGACTTCGGCACTCGCTAGCGCTTCATTAACCAAACTTTTCAAGTCTATACCTGGTTCTCTACCTTGCTTTAATTGCTCTTTCATCTCTTTGACCCCAGATTGTAAAGCGGCAATAAATTCAGTTGCTTTACCTTCTGTTTTCAAGTCAGAAATGGTCGTTTCTAAACGCTGAGTAATATTTTCAAGCGCAGCTGCTTCAGCTTCTGGCGGTAACTTGGCTAGCACTTCCAATTGTTTTTTCGCTGATTTGTCACCCATCGAAAGCACTAATGGCGCTACTGTAGCTACTTTGGCTTCTTTACCTTCAGATTTTCCAGTCGATGCAAGAGTTGAAGCAGATATGAGCGCAGACTCATCAATCACGTCCTCTTTTAGTGTATCGATGTTTGGGTTTTGATTTGGCTTGAGTTCACTATCAAGCGGCTGTGCTACTTTTTCGCCTTCAACTTCACCTGTTACTGGTTTGATACCGGCAAGAAGTGCGTCATCAATGCTGCCTTCGATTGGCTGAGGTACTTTTTCTTGATCGGTAAACTCATCCTGAGCCAATTCAAAAGCGCTTAAAGATTCATTTGGAACCGCATTCTCATTATCAAGTGCCTGTAATTTCGCATCATTGGCTTTGGCCATCGCTTTAGCTTCTTGTTCAGAAGATAATAGAAGGTTTTTCAATAAGCTAGCATCTACTTCGGATGCACCTAATGTCTCTTGTTGTGATTCAAGATTTTGTTCGGCTGGATCAGCTTCGCTTGGTCCACTTCTATCCATTAATTGCTGCAATAAAGACGTAATCGCTTTGTCTAATTCCTCAAGTGCGTCACCATGCAAACTCAATTCTTTTTCTACACCACTCGCCTTCAGCAGCGCTTCAAGCTCTTTCTCACTAAGATGAATTTCCAGAAACTCTGTGTCTGTCTCTTCTGTGACAATATCAGAAACACTGTCTACAGCAATTTCGTCTGAACTATCACTGGCATTCTTCGTTGAAGTTAAAGCCAAAGAGTCTAGTGCCTGTTTGAAAAAGTCCTCATTATTGCTTGAGTCATCAATGTACAAATCATTGCTAATATTTTTATCAGAGAGGTCTTTAATACGGTCAACATAGTCAACCCAATTGAACTCCTCGCCTGGTGCTAATGCAGCCTCGTTTTCAGATTTACCTGATTGGCTGGAAGCCTCTTTTTGTGCCGCTGCTTTCTCAGCCACTAAAATTTCGTCAATATTGCGCTGCTCCTCACTAGCTTCACTTAGCTTAGCTTGCTCATGCAGAGCGGTTTGGTGCTCTTCACAATTTACACAATGCTCCTCGCTCTGCTTTTCTGAGCTTGCTGAACCTCGATTTGTCGGCTCTGAGCGCTCGGTTGATGAAGCATTATTTGTCGAGCTCGTTTGCTTGTCTGAGTCTCGATTACGCTCATTGTCGAGCCTGCTTTGCTCAGCCTGCTCATCTCTTTTTCTATTCCTAGCTTCTTGACTCTCTTGCGCTCTTTCTCGGCTCAACTGAGCTTGCTCTGCATTCTTATCCTGAACCTGGCTGTTGCGTTTATTATCATTACGCTCAGGTTCACGACGGTTTTCAGCTTGCTTTTCCTGCCTAGCTAAAGCTTCTTCAAATGCGCTGCGTTGTTGACTATTATCATACTGAGAGCCAGCTGATTCCCGGCTCACAGGTGAATTCACTTGGATCTCTTCAAACGCTATGTTTGATGCGGCAATAGTTGTTTGAGCGGTGGCAAATTGTTGCATAATTAATTTTCATCCAAACCGTGACAATAAGACTAAACTTCTGTTTTTATTAACTATTAATTCAAAAAATACAGGCTATTTAGTTACAATACTAGGTGAATTTGCAAAGGCCGTACCAACAGTAAAAAAACGGTCAAGCAAGTATTCACTTCGCCTTGGTTCTTATTCATGAATTGCGCTACACTGCTCGGAGGGAATAAAGTGCTGAGGCACTTGCTTCAAACTAGGTCCATCCGGCTGTCTCTATAAGGCTATTTACTGTGTTAGGCCAAACAGATAAGGAAAATTATTACGCATGTTTTTAGCTCCAAGCGACAGATTCATGAAGGTAATTCACGACACAGCTTTAGTCGGGCTTTCATTTTTCATCTTTCTATTCTTGCATTTTGTCGCTCATGCCAATGAATCTGGAATGCAGGCTCAGGAACAGCAGTATCAATTTGTGGGCCAACCTTTAATTACGGTATATCCTCCAAATGAACATGGTGGGCATAACCAAAACTGGACGTCCATTCAGGATAAAAAAGGATTTATTTATGTTGGACACACAAGCGGCATTTCAATGTGGGACGGGAGTTCTTGGAGCAACATTTCGACTCCTCATGCAACACCAGTAAGAGAAATAGCTGAGTGGCAAGGAGAGCTTTATCTGGGCACAACCAACGATATAGCCAAAGTGTCGATAAGTGCAGCAGGTAAGCTGAAGTATACAAGCCTGCTTGCTCAATATCTCCCGAACATTGAGGAATTTGGTGAAATATGGTCGACACGTAGCAATGAACATGGTGTCCTATTTGTTTCCAGTCAATTTACTTTCTTCTATGACGGCAAAAAATTGCGAATAGTGGAAGGGGCAATTTCAAGTAAACACTTCATTTTCAATATTGATAATGAGTTTTGGTATAAAGCGAAAAATGACCAGCATATCAATAAGATCACGACACACGTTGAACAAGACAATATCATCCTGAATCATCAGACTTTGCCTTATACACTAAGCTCAGAATCGCGTGTTACGCAAATACTACAAGATAAAAATCAAAAGATAGTATTCGTGACTGAGTCACATGGTGTTTATCGACTAGAAGATACTGACTTACTTCAAGTTCTCAACCCAAGTGATTTCCCAAAGGATACACAGCTGTATCGCGCTATTTTCTCTTCCGATGGCTACTTTTACATCACAACGGTCTATCACGGCCTGTTTGTGCTTGATGAAAATCTGCATTTCCTCAGGAACTACATAGAGTCTGATATCAGTATGAATACGGTTTTTTCTGCGCAGGAGGACCGCCAAGGCAATATCTGGTTAACGGGTATACCGAATATTATTAAGATGACACCTGCGCATATTATTAGTCAGTTTAAAATTGGCAATCGCTCTACTGAGATCCTCAGGCTAAAAGAGACAAGTCGAGGCATTTTAGCCGCAGGAAACGGTATATTTAAGTTAAGCGCTAGCGCCAATAAGCTTCTCAGCCCTCAGTTTCTGCCACTGAGCGATAATCAAGAAAGTAGTGTGGACATTATCGAATTCAAGGATGCATTAGTGCACGCAAAATGGAGTGGAATATTTGAGCTCGAGGTCAATAAACAGAGCCCTTCACATATTGAGCAACACAGTTCAACTGCACTAAACTATGATGCTCGAAATACACTTAATGATATTTTAAGCACTAGGCAAGGAAAGCAGCTTGTTGCCGCCGGTCTGGGACGAATCATGCAAATAGACCCATTGAGTGGCAAACTCATCGCAAGTAGCTCTGACGGCGCATTCATATTAGATAAAACAAAAAATGGTGTATGGCAAAAACAAGCAATTCTTGGCACTAATGATCAGCTTATCAGCCTCCAAATTGATGAGAGCGGCACCTTGTTCATGGGGACTGCGACAGGAGAGCTTTATTATCTTGAGCAAGTTGGTCTGTTAGGAGATAAAGCCGAGCTTATTAAGCTAACCGAGCAGGACGGTTTGTTTGCCGGCCCTGTAGAGCTTTTCAATATTGATAACACTATTATTATTAGTAGTGGCGGGGAGTTGTTCTCATTCGACGGTAACGTACTACAGCGCTATCGCTCGAGCCTTTTCACTGACCAGTGGCTATCAGACAACGAAGCTATCGACAAAATTGTCCAATCAGGCGCTTTGAGTGACGGCATAGTGGGGCAAAATGAACGAATTTGGTATCGTAAAAATGGTAAGAGCGGCTATTTTGAAAGGCAAGACAACAACCAAGATCTGAGTTTAGATAATTGGCTAGAAAAAAGTATCATATTTGATTTCGTGCCAGATGGTGGTTTTAGTGACCTGTTTATAACGAAAGACGGTGTACTTTGGTTTATTAGAGATAAAGGCGAAGTCTATCGTGTGAATATTGCTAAAGCCGAGCAGCTTCCTAACATAGCAAGTGTGCATATTCGCAGTATTAATAGAAGCGGGGAACATCTCGATTTCGAAAAAGTCGCTTTGCAAGAACGCTTTTTAAGCTTATTACCAGAACAGACTAATTTACGCTTTTCATACACTTCCAGTGACCACTATTCAGCAAAACCAATCTTGTATCGCACAAGAATGGCAAAGATAAATGATCTCAGTGCCACCGAGCCGACATACAGCGCAAGCCCAACATGGTCCAAGTGGTCTCTCGAGACCTACCGTGACTTTAATGAATTATCGCCAGCCAGCTATTTATTCGAAGTGGAGGCAAAAGATGCATTTGGTAGGGTCACCAAAACCGAATATCCATTGCTGGTGCTTGCACCTTGGTACGCAACTCCTTTCGCTATTGCTATATTCACATTTCTAGTCATTAGCCTCTTTGTACTCTTTGCTTACTTAGTTCAAAAGTGGCGCTTAGCGCAGTTACGTGAAAAAAACAGATTCTTAGAAAGTATCGTTAAAGAGCGCACTGCAGACGTAAACCAAAAAGTCGAGCAACTCAAGCATCAGCAAATTTTGAAAGACAGGTTTTTCAGCAATGTCTCGCACGAGTTTAGGACGCCTCTGACCCTAACTATTGGCCCTTTGGAGGAAATCGTTAGCGAACACAAAGCGGAGATATCAAAAGACGTGCAGTATTTAGCAACGACCGCTTTGAACAATGCGAGTAAAATGCTTGCTTTAGTTGGTCAAGTTCTCGACCTAAATAGACTAGAGGCTGGAAAGTTGCCCATCAGAGTGGCACAACATGATATTTCGATGCTCTTGCGCAGTTTGCAAGAGCGTTTTGACTTGTGGGCCAAACAACATCATCAAACACTCACTACGTCGAACTGTGAAGAGCCCCTATTATTGTGGTTCGATATTGATCAAATTGAAAAGTGTGTATCAAATTTACTTTCAAATGCGATTAAGTACGCAGGTGAACATTGTGAAATTAATATTGATTTACAAATAGACTCACGACACCGCAAAGCAGTTATTAGCGTCATAGATAACGGAAAAGGGATCAGCGAGGAAGCACGAGATAAAGTGTTCGAGCGATTTTATCAGGATAAATCCTCGGAACAGCATACTGAACCGGGCACTGGTATTGGGCTAGCATTGGTGAAGGAAATTATGCATTTGCACCAAGGAGAAGTGCGCTTAGTGGATAAACAAGAGCCTGGTTGTTGCTTTACCTTGGAGCTGCAACTAGGCAATGCGCATTTTTCAAGTGAGCAGATTATCGAACCAATCGATATTCACTTGCACGAAGCCACCGGTGCAAACGCAAATCAGACTAAAACAACTGTTCCAGCATCGCTTGAATCAGGCCCGTTCTCACAACCTAAACCTAAAGACACAAGTGAAGACAGAACAACGCTGCTTGTTGTTGATGATAACGACGAACTACTAAATTTTATTAGTTTACGCTTGTCTGCTTCTTACCGTATTTTGCAAGCGAAAAACGGTAAGGATGCCCTGAAGCTTATTCAACACACTTTGCCCGACTTGATCATTTCTGATGTAAGCATGCCGGTTATGGATGGTTTGCAATTAACGGAATCGGTAAAGAAGAATCCAGAAACTCAAACTATACCAGTCATACTATTGACTGCAAAAGCAACGAAGCGAGAGACAGTGGAAGGCTTTGCTGTTGGCGCTGATGATTACTTGACTAAACCCTTTGATACATCTGAGTTAGTCATGCGGGTGAATGCACAAATCAATGCACGCAAACAAGTCCGTGATTCTTTACCAATAAGCTATTCAAGCAAACCGGCGCAAAACACACATAACGCCTTCCAAGAAAAAGTACAGTTAGAAATTAATCAACAATTGGCATCCCCTTCTTTTAATGTTGAATCTCTTGCAGCAAGTTTATTTATGTCCAGAGACACACTCATTCGAAAATGTAAAAAAGAGTTTGGAGAAACGCCTCTCAACTTAATTGTGATGCACAGAATGCAAAAGGCACATGACTTATTAAATCAACATACCTTGTCAATTTCAGAGGTAGCCTATGCCTGCGGTTTTGAAAGCTTGGCTTATTTCTCTCGCAGTTTTAAAAAGCATTTTGGCATAAGCCCTTCTCAGTCAAATAAGATCTCTTAAGTTATCTTGGTACGCATAAAAACCGAGCTACGCATTGAAATTTGCAACAAATTGTCAAATTGTTGCAACAATATTGAAATGAAGAACTGCTATTTTGAGATACTCTTAAGTGGTATTACATATGCCGTTACGCTATCAGAAGCGAGATGGTCACGGAATGAAGTTGAGCGAGTCTAGTAAAATAGATACTGCTCGAATGATGAAAGAGGGACTTCCAATGAGAAGCGATATATTCAATATACACAACACCTTGCTTACAATCTTACTTTGCACTTGTATGCTCTTCATGGCGAATCCAGCTCAAGCCAAGGATAATACCAAGGTTAGTGAGTTTACGTTAGATATGTTGTCCACAAATGCAGCCCTTATTAGCAGTGAGCAAACTTACCTTGGCGCTAACAACAGCAATGAAGCTTCCACCGCTGAAGGCTTAAATGACGCACAATTCGAGATCCACGAAGCGTGGTTTTATGTCATGGGTATTATCATTTTAGTGCTAGCCTTAAAGTCGAAAGATGGTAGCGAAAAAAACGAAGCAGATAGAGACAACAATTAGCTAGGCTGATATGGATTAACGCCGATCGACATTACTGGGAGCACATATATTCCTGTACACCTTAGCCTGATCATGGGTGAGTATCTGCCCGATTAAGTGTCATTTTTGACGTTTAATTAGAATGCAGTGCTTTGCGAACAAACTTTTGCATCGCTAGTTCATCGAACATCTCTTGTTCCCTGCGGTTTTCTAGCACTTGTGCTTGTTGATGCTTATTGGTGATGAGTAGCTCAATAGCCTTTCGGCGTTTTTGCTGGGCTAACCACTGTCGCTTTCTTTGATCAGCCACTAAAGTTGCTTGACTGATAAACTGCATCTGTTGACCGCAGGCGCGATCCAGCTTTCCAACGAATGATTGGTGTTGGTGTAACTCTTTCATCTCAACGCCCGATTGGCCTTTTTGCTGAATTAGGCGCAAGTAGTCGAGTCGATATTGCTCTAAGCCTGATAGTTTTTGTTTATTCTCTTCTAAATTTCGTGCAGCTTGTTGATAGTCTTGGGCGAACTTTTGCTCTTTCTTCGTTTCAAGATCAGCAACAAGTTGTAATTGCTTTAAATTACTCACACATCACCTACCGCTGATTTTGCTGGGCTTGTTGCCCATGCGCAGATGCTGCGTTCAAACCTTGACTCAAGGTCGCCATTGATTCGATGCAATCTTGGAAAGGGATGACTTGTCCCATCGATTGTTGTAAAAAAGCGTTGATTGCAGGTTCGGCCGCAATTGATAAATCAATACGGTTGTCTGACCCTCTTGCGTATGCACCGATGCTGATTAAATCTTTGTTTTGTTGATAGGTGGAATAAACCTGCTTGATATTGCGTGCCTGAAGCACATGCTCTTCATCAACAACTTGAGGCATTACACGACTAATCGACGCTTCTATATCAATAGCTGGATAGTGCCCTGACTCAGCTAATTTACGCGACAATACAACGTGTCCGTCCAGAATCGCCCGGGCAGAATCAGCAATCGGATCCTGTAGGTCATCGCCTTCTGTTAGTACCGTGTAAAACGCAGTGATAGAACCTTGCAACTCAGTGCCATTCCCTGCCCGTTCAACTAGTGCGGGTAATTTAGCAAAGACGGATGGTGGATATCCTTTCGTTGCTGGCGGTTCACCAACAGCCAAAGCAATTTCTCGCTGTGCCATTGCATAACGTGTTAAGGAATCAATGAGCAATAATACATTCTTGCCTTGATCACGGAAGTACTCAGCAACAGTGACTGCAGCTTCGCACCCTTTTAAACGCATGAGCGGTGAAGTATCTGCAGGTGCTGCTATTACGACCGCTTTTTCACGGTCTTCTTCGCTCAAAATGTCTTGAATGAATTCTTTTACTTCTCGACCACGTTCACCTATCAAACCCACTACAACAACATCAGCACTTGTACCTCGAGTCATCATACCCATAAGCACACTTTTACCCACACCGCTGCCTGCGAACAAACCCATTCGTTGTCCTTTTCCGACAGTCAATACGGTATTAATGGCTCTTACACCAACATCAAGTGGCTCTTTTACTGGTTTGCGTACAAGAGGATTAATCGGGGGGGGCGTCAATGATGCGCTCGCATCACAACCTAAGGGTCCTTTTCCATCTAATGGCTCACCATTGGCATCGATAACACGACCTAATAATGAGTCCCCCACAGGCAAACCACTGTCTTTTGATAAGGGTTTTACACGAGATCCTGGTACGATCCCTTTAACGGATTCACTCGGCATTAAGTAGGTAATGTCACCAGAAAAACCAACAACCTCGGCTTCAATCTCACCTGCGCTAGTTTGCACTAGGCAACGACCACCGACGGGAACTTGGCACCCTACCGCTTCTAATGTTAGCCCTACACCACGCACTAACTTCCCAGAAGAAATAGGTGTTGGCGTTGGGACTTGTTCTTGTAATTGTTTTATTTTATCCAGCATTGCGAGGGTCATGATTCACTCCCTGTGCAGATAAAAATTGATTGAATACTTCTTTACTGCGACGTTCAATGGACATATCAACGGCGTTATTCACCGTAGTAATTTCACAACCACCGCGCTCCATGCTCGGGTTTTCAATCAGTTGCCAATGATTGTCTTGAATTGTTTGTTCACCAAAATGCCCTTTCACCATTGCTAAATCGATAGGATTCATTTGGAATTGATATTGGCTTTCTTGAATGGGAAGTACTTTTATACCTTCGCTAATTGCTGCCAGTAACACGTCATTCTGGGTTTGGACTTCAACACCAATTACCGCTTTTGCTAGCTTTGAGGCTAAAATCACTAGCTCTTGTTCTAGGTCTAAGTTCACCTGCGCCAAAGGTTTGGCAGCTTGCTCTATGATGTTTTGCCAGCTGCGAGCCAGTTCGTCAATTTGTTGTTGTCCCGACTCCATTCCTTGTGCAAGGCCTTGTTCTTTGCCCTCACTCATACCGGCTTCGAAACCCGCTTCCTTACCTTCAGTAAAACCGGCTTCATAGCCTTCTTCTTTACCTGAGGCTAAACCCTCTTCATAGGCAGATTGACGAATAGCTTCAATATCTTGGGCGGTTAAGGGTTTTACTTCTTCTTCAATTTCTGGCGGTTCATATTTCCATTCGCGGCTTCGATTTAAAGCATTTGTTTCTGTGCTTTTAACTCTGGGATCAACCGTAGGTAAATCCCAGGCTTGTGCATCGTCTTGCATTGCTTGACTCAAAGGTCGATAGGATTGAGTGCTCCCTTTACTACTAGAAATAGTCATTAAACGAACTCTTCACCACCGCCACCACCGAGCATCACTTCACCAGCATCAGCTAAGCGTCGTGCAATGGAGAGAATTTCTTTTTGAGCTGTTTCGACTTCACTCAGGCGAACAGGACCCATGGCTTCAAGATCATCCAAAAGCATCTCAGCGGCTCGTTTAGACATGTTGCCAGTAATTTTGTTACGTAACTCTTCATCAGCGCCTTTGATTGCTTTCATTAAGCTTTCTTGCTGTGTTTCACGCAAGATAGCCTGAATACCGCGGTCATCAACATCAATGAGGTTGTCGAACACGAACATCAGATCTTGAATCTGCTGACTCATTTCTTCGTCCTGCTCTCTAATCGCATCCATCAACTGACCTTCAATGTTGGTATCGAGGTAGTTCATAATATTTGCAGCTGACTTCAAGCCGCCCATTTTGGCTGCTTGTGCACCGGCTTGACCGGCAAATTGTTTTTCCATGATCTCATTCAACTCTTGTAGTGCCGCCGGTTGTACTTCTTCCAAGTTGGCAACACGCATTAATAGGTCTAAACGTACTTTCTCAGGGAACTGCGCTAATATCTCGGCTGACTGTTCAGGCTCTAAATATGACATCACGATTGTTTGAATTTGAGGATGCTCATTTCGGATGATCGTAGCGACTTGTTTCGAGTCCATCCATTTTAGAGACTCAAGGCCTTTCGCTCCGCTACCTGTCATAATTTGATCAAGTAGATGCGCGGCCTTATCTTCGCCTAGTGCGGAAATCAATGCACGTTTTACGAAGTCTTGGCTCTTGAAGCCAATAGTCGAGTAATTCTGAATTTCATCAATAAAGTGCGTATGCACTGCAGTAATCTTGTCCTGCGTCATATCGTCCATCGCTGCCATTGCTGCACCGAGTACTTGGACCTGCTTGGGTTCCATGAACTTTAAAATTTGGGCAGCATCTTCTTCAGATAAACTTAACAATAGAATGGATGCTTTTTCAACGCCGTCTAATTTGTTGACGTCGTAGAGCGGTTTTTCTTCTTCAATTTGATCATCAGCCATCTTTTCTATTCCTTATTCGTCTTGTAACAACCAACCGCGCACTACTTGCGCTGATAATTCAGGCTCGTTCGCAACTAAGGCTCGTACTGCTTTCAGTACATCTTCATCTTTACGCAGGTTTGGCAGCATCAATGAACCATCTGCAGCAAAACCGACTTGTGTTTCGTCGAATTCATCGCTTAGCATCGCGATAGGATCATCACCTAAGTCTAGATCAGATTCATCAAATTCGTCATCAGCAATATTATTCTCTGGGAAGATAAGTTTCATCAACATTGGGCGAACCACAAAGAAGATGAGAACAATAATGACTAAGGCACCCAATACTAACTTTAAGATTGGCATAAAGCGCTCTTGTTCCCACAGTGGCTTTTCTTCAATCGCACCCAAATCAATTCGATTGAATGGAATGCTAACCACCTCTAAAGAGTCTCCGCGAGTCACATCAAAACCAATACCGCCTTGCAACAAGCGACGAATATTTAACAGTTCCTCTTGGCTTTTAGGTGTCATTGATACGGTACCATCCTCAGCTGTAGCTGAAGTATAGTCCACAGCCACAGAAACACTAAGGCGACGAATTACACCGCTTTGCTTTTTAGTGTGGCTGATCGTTGTATCTAATTCGTAGTTACGGGTTGATTCTTTACTGTTACTTCCTGGGACAGGAGCACCGTTAGCACCACCACCCGCATTTTCTGGGATGTTGGCATCTAATGGCGGTTGATTCGAGAGAGCCCCGGGAATGCCCGCAATTACGTTGCCAACATTGTTTTGTTCTGAAATCATTTCGCTGCGCACAGCCGGCAAGTCTGGATTATAGCGACGTTGAGTTTGCTCAGTCGCAGTAAAGTCCATGGTAACGTCGGCTTGTGCTGTATAATTACCCAAACCTAATACAGGGATCAGAATAGAATCTATCTTTTCCATGTATTCTGATTCACGTTTTTTCTCTAACTCATATTCTTTTCTGGCAGCCGATGCACCTGCATCTTGTGATCCCGAATTCAATAAACGCCCATTGTTATCGGTGACGGTGACTCTACTAGGCTCCATGCCTTGCACAGCGCTGGCCACAATATCAACAATAGAGTCAACTTCTTCTCCCGAAATCACATTGCCACGGCGAGCGGTTACCACAACCGTTGCGCTTGCCTTTTTCTCTCTGCGGGCAAACACGTTCTCTTTGGGTAAAGCAAGCAACACTCTGGCTCTACCGATACCATTCATGTCTTCAATTGTACGTGCAATCTGTTGTTCGCGAGCATGCTTCAAACGCTCCATTTCAACGCGCTGACTCACACCAAAGCCCATATCTTGCATGATAATATCAGTGCCTTGGGACGCTTCATTACTAATACCGTTGCGCGCCATGCCGAACTTCACATCTTTAAATTGTGACTCAACGACATAAACTGTATTGCCTTCTAGCTTGTACTGAATTTCGTTTTGGTCGAGATAATCAAGCGTTTCAATCAGCTCTTGAGTAGGCATTTGAGCCAAAGGACGGTAAGTCGGCTCTTTTGACCACAAAAACACGAAAAAGGCGATGGCGATACAAATCACTAAGGTAACAACCAAGGTAATTTGTCTAACCATCTCAGTAGTACCCAACTGGTCTACCAAACTGGGTTTTGACTCTACTGCATCATCTCCGTTATCAAGATTATCGGATAGTGCGAGTTCTGTACTTGCTGCTTCAGCCACGACTTAGTTCCTTAAACCGGCATATTCATAATAGTTTTGTAGGCTTCAAGTACTTTGTTACGTACTTGCATGGTTGCTTCAAAAGCAATACCCGCCTTTTCTTTGGCAATCATGACATCAGCTAGACTGAGGTCGGGGTTGCCCATATCAAATGACTTTTGCATTTCACGAGAGGTCGCCTGCATATCGTTCACATTGTTTACTGCTTGACTCAACATATCTGAGAATTGCGCACCTGAAGTATTTCCCAAGCCCGCTGGCATACCAGATTGAATAGGTGACTGAATAGGTTTGATATCACCCATCATTGCCTGCATTTCCTGATAAATTGAGTTTGCTTTAATGTCCATCACAATGCCTCTTGTGTCATTATTTTGAATTTCTGCGGCCTAATACCGACGATTGATGTGGATTTTGCAATAACAGTGCCAACTTCATGAACTAGCTTGTAGCGCAATACAGGCAAGGCTTTAGTGATATATTTGGGATAAGAAAGTGAGTGACAAAAAAATGCCGCTAAAGGCTAGCGGCATAATAGGGATGACATCCTGTCTTTACTGCTTACAAACAAGCATTGGGAAATCGTACTTAAAAATAGACTTAGTTCGGAACCTCAATACCAGAATCACGCATTCTTGCTAACTTATAGCGCAACGTTCTTGGGCTTATACCCAACTTCTCTGCAACGTCTTTACGCTTGCCATTAAAAGCTTGTAAAGCGTCCAGAATGATCTGATGTTCTTGATATCGAAGTTCTGACCCTAATAAATTGTTATCGACAGCGTCGGTATTTTCTTCAGTCTCAGCATTAAAATGTGTACTTGTGGTACGTTCTACGTTGTTCGTCGCTTCAATCATCAAGTCGTCGCTATCTATATTGCCCTCTTCAGACAAAATTAATGCGCGTTGAATAACGTTTTCTAGCTCACGAACATTGCCCGGCCACGTATGCTGCATCAGCTTATGTTGGGCCGCCATAGTAATATCGGGCACCACGATGCCTTGCGCAGAAGCATGACGCTGAATCATATGTTTCGCCAATGGGATGATATCGCCAATACGCTGACTGAGTGGCTGCCAAGTGATAGGGAACACATTCAATCGATAGTATAAATCTTCTCTAAACTTCCCTTCATCTACTGCAAGTTTTAGATCGCGATTACTCGTCGCTATTACTCTCACATTTAAGGAAATCGTTTTTCTACCGCCTAAGCGCTCAACTTCGCGCTCTTGTAGAACTCGCAGTAATTTAGCTTGTAAAGCTAAGTCCATCTCAGTAATTTCATCTAACAACAAGGTGCCTTCTTGCGCCTGTTCGAACTTACCAGGACAAGCTTGAACCGCACCTGTAAACGCACCTTTTTCATAGCCAAACAGCGTGGCTTCTAGCATGTTTTCTGGAATTGCAGCACAATTGATGGCAACAAATGGAGATGAATTACGACGACTTTGATCATGGATGTAGCGCGATAACACTTCTTTACCTGAACCACTTGGTCCTAGCACCATCACAGTGGCATCGGATTTGGCGACTTTGCGCGCCAGCTCTAGCATACGAATACTTGATGGATCTGCCACAATCGGTGTTGTGGATTCAACTTTCTGTGCCGGCGCATAACGCCCAACTAAGTTCAATAATACTTCAGGAGCGAATGGTTTCGATAAGTAATCGGTTGCACCATCGCGCATTGCCTGAATTGCATCGTCAATATTTGCAAATGCAGTCATCAACAACATGGGTAATTTAGGGTATTTTGCTTTCACACTCTTTAACAACGACAGGCCGCTCATGCCACCCATCTGAATATCGCTCACCACCAAATCAAACGACGCACTGCCCAGTTTGACCATCGCATTTTCAGCTGAATCAACCGGTGTGACCTGATAACCTCCAAGCATGAGTGTATCAACTAGGGCTTCTCTCAAGCCATGGTCGTCTTCAACAATGAGAATTTTGGTTTTACTCATATCGCGGCTCCATATTCAATTTTCTTGGTTTGAGGGGTGATTGTTACGGCTTTGCTCGCACTGCTTAAACAAGGAAGCATGAGGGTAAAACAAGCGCCTTTGTGTTGATTATTTTCAGCTCTGATAAAACCTTTGTGAGACTTTGCCACAGATTTCACCACCGCTAGTCCAAGGCCTGTGCCTTGAGATTTTGTTGTAAAGAACGGTTCGAATATTCTATCGATCTGCTCACTAGATAAACCACAACCTTGATCTTTAACCTTAATGCGAATGTAGTTTACGTCGTCTTCATTAACTACATCACAGTTCACATGGATTACATCACCCTCTTTAGATACTTGAATGGCATTGTGCAGTAGATTACTGATAGCGCCAGTTAATGCAGTTTCATTCCCCATCAATTCAGCATCTAGTGGTTTATCATCCAATTTGAGGTGGATTGATTTAGTGCCAAGCAGGGCATCTACCGCTTCAACGCTATTCACCATGACTTGATACAAGGTAAGTGGCGCTACGATTTGTTGCTCGCCGCTTTTCGCAAATAGAAGCATGTCATTCACTTGGCTTTCTAGGTCTTTCAACCGGTTCTGCAAGTTGGTGGTGAAACGGTCAGCCATATCGTTATTTAGATTGAGTGAGCGTAAATTGGCTGCATATAGCATGGCAGAAGATAATGGCGTACGCACTTGATGTGCAAGTGAGGCTACCATTTTTCCGAGCGATGAAAGTCGTTGTAAGTGACTGATGCGGCTTTGTAGTTCGCGCGTTTCAGTTAAATCAGTAATCACAATCAGTTGCCCCTTCTCTTCAACCAAAGGCGTAATTGATAATTTTACTTTTCGGCCGTCTCGCAACGAAACCTCATGACCATCATCCGCTTGTGGCTTAAACGAGCGATGTATAATCTCTCGCCACAACTCTTTCTCTAAGGGCTCACCCAACAGTTCAACAGCTTGCTGATTGGCTTGCTTAATTCGTCCAAACTGGTCTAGCACGATGACGCCAGCAGGCATAACTTCTAATAAGTGGTTAAGACGTTTTGCTTTATTCTGCAACTCTTCTACAGAGTCTTTCTCATCATGTTCCTTTACTTCAACGCGCGCTTGCGTGCCTACTCTAATTAGCGAGCTTGGCTTTTCAAGGCTGACAGGCTGAAACACGGTACTATCATTCATACCAACGGAAAATGGATTTTGTGGTTCAATGACAAAAAAACTCTGATTAAATTGCGACATAATACTTTTCTTACCTCAACTACGGTTATGCCGAGATAATGCATGAGCCATGCCAAATTTTAATCAATTGATTTTGTTAGTTTTTATTGATTTTCAAGCCAAAAAAAAAGCCTTTTTGAACGTCAAGAAAATGACAAAGGCTTTTTATTATTTATTTTTTAACACCGCTTATTGGCGGCTAATTTCATATTTCCGCATTTTTTCGACCAGCGTGGTTCTGCGCATTCCTAGTTGATCAGCAGCTCTTGCAACTACCCAATCTTGCTGTTCTAGTGCTTGTGTGATCAAGTTGATCTCTAAGTCAGAGAGATACTCTTTCAAATTCACCCCGTCAGAAGGTAACGCAGTGCTCAACATGCCACTTTGCGACAACTCGCCTTCTGGATCCTGTTGCGATACGAACAGTTCGTTCAAGGCTTCTCTTTCCTGCTGTTCTTCACTCAAAGAGCTGACAGGTTTTGGAATATCGCCGTACTGGTATTTAACAGGAAGATCATTCACGCCCACTACTTTTGTAGGATACAAAATAGCGAGACGCTCAACTAAATTCGATAGCTCACGTACGTTACCTGGCCACTGATGTGCCATTAATGAGCGCAGTGCTTCATCGTTAAAACGTACAATATTTTCATTGTCATTTTCTAAGCGATGGGCCAACTCTTGTAAAAGCAAAGGAATGTCCTGGCCTCGTTCACGTAGCGCTGGACTTTCTATTGGGAATACGTTTAAGCGGTAGTACAAATCTTCCCTAAACTTTCCGTCGTTAATCATAGTTTCAAGGTGACGGTGAGTTGCTGCGACAATACGTACATCGCACTTCATTGTCTTTGTGCCACCGACGCGCTCAAAAATTCTTTCTTGCAAAACACGAAGTAATTTTACCTGCATCTGCAACGGCATATCACCAATTTCATCAAGGAAAAGTGTGCCACCTTCCGCAAGTTCAAAACGACCTTTTCGAGACCCTATTGCACCAGTAAATGCACCTTTCTCATGCCCAAACAATTCACTTTCAAGCAGTTCACCTGGAATCGCGCCGCAATTAACAGGAATGAATGGGCCTTTTTGCCTTTTCGACATGTAATGAATGTTACGCGCGATAACTTCTTTACCTGTGCCTGATTCGCCTAAAATGAGCACATTGGCTTCGGTCGGGGCCACTTGCTCTATTAGAGCTCGCACCTCTTTTATACCATCGCTATTACCGACTAAGCTTCGAAATAGTCTGGTTTTTCCGCTTGTAGAGCCAAGCGATGGTGTGTTTAATCGTCGAAAGTCTTGGCACTTGTTTAACAATTCAGTCAGTGCTGGCATGGTGACCGGTTCAAATAGTGAACCCATCATATTTTTGAAAGAAGTTTCTGCGCTAAGTTGAAAACCAATATTGACGAATGGAATGGATTGAAATTTTTCGATAACGTCTTCGGCTAATTCAGGTACCTCACCGTCTATCAGCACAGCGAGTAAGTTAGGTTTGCTCTCAATCGTTTTTAAACAATGATTATATTCACTATGACTGCAAGCCTCACCCATAAAAGTCAGTATCACATTCAGATTATTTTTACGAACTTCATTGTCGCTGATAATCAGAATTTCCTTCATCTCTACCTCAATTGAGTTTCAAACAATATGCGCTATAAAATTTGGGGCATAGGTGTATTCATCGATAACCTAAACTTCTGTACCCAGAATAATATACTCACATGGTATCTGATAACCAAGGGATTACCATAAAAAAAAGCGGCTAAGCCGCTTTTTTTATTCATAAATGTCGCAAAATGCGCGTTTTCGATTTCATCGTTTATGAAAGTAAGGCTAAAACTTGACCTTGTTGTTGATTTGACTGTGCTTGGACTGACAAAGAGGCTTGCCCCTGGACTTGTGCCGCAGCTAACTCGCTAGTCGCTTGCGCAAAATCTAAGTCTTGTAAACGGCTTTGAGCAGCTTGTGTATTAATCGATGATTCACTCAATACTCTCGCGGCGCTCGCGAACTGATTTTGAGTTGCCCCTAAGTCACCTCTAAAGCTGCCAATAGTCTCTAGGGACCCATCCGCAATATCTAGAGCCTGTTGGCGAGATTCAGCATCTGTTACATCGATACTCAATAAACCACTGATCGAATCAGTCACATTGTTGGTTTCAACGTTAATATTCGCCCCCGCAGAATCACCTACCAGAAATTTAATGTCTTGGTCACCACTTAACAACGGCTTACCCGCGAAGTTAGTTTGTTCTACCGTTAAGGCAATATTCTCTTGTAGCTGTGAGATTTCGCTCTGCAGTGCTTGGCGATCAGAGTCGTTCAGAGCGCCATTGCCCGCTTGCACTGTTAGCTCACGAATACGATTAGCGTCTTCATTAATGTTAGCTAAACCAGACTCGGCAACTTGAGCAAGTGAGATACCATCGTAAGCATTCGCAATAGCTTGACGACTACCCTCAGTTTGGGACGTAAGACGATCGATGATTAACTGCGCCGCCGCGTCGTCTGAAGCCTTATTCACTTGTTTTCCAGAAGCAAGCTTTTCAAGTAGGCTTGATTGCTTGTCTTGGACTTGTTGCAATAAACCTAAGTTACTTGCACCGTCTAATTTGATCATATTACTTCTCCTCTCGTAAAGCTGTGTCACGCTGACAAACATTACTCCACATCAGGTTATCGGCGGTGGCAAAGAGAACTTTAGTAATTATTTTCATTATTTTACAATTCAAAAATAACACACTGAAAATGCTTAACTTTTATTTGAGCTCTTGATCTTTGCTGTATGAACATTTTCAAAAAGGAATGAATTCTTTGTTGTCGTCAGGAATGTCAGGAAACCTTCTTTCTCTCCAATCATCTACCGCTTGGTCGATACGGTCTTTGTTAAAAGACACAAAATTCCACTTCAGGTAGGGTGTCTTTTCAAATTTCTGCCCACCTAACATCACTACTCGCCCAGGCGCCAAGAAAGAGAAGCCCATGTCTTGCTCTTCAAACAACACAAACTGTCCCGCACCATACTCAGTGCCAGCGACGGAAATTTTGCCTGATATGACATAAACCGCGGCTTCTTGTGTCGGGTTTGGTCTTTCAATATTCGAACCTGCGCAGGCTGCGATATCAAGGTAGAACATCGGTGAGTAAGTTTTTACGGGGCTGCTAAGGCCAAAAGCTTCGCCGACAACAAGACGCATCATTACATCTTCAAAAATAATTTGCGGTAATTGCTGCTTTTTCACATGAATAAAAGAAGGCTCTAATTCAGCCATTTCTTCTGGTAATGCTATCCAGCATTGCAAGCCATCTATTGCATGAGGATTGGCTCTTACTTCGAAGGTCTCTCTTTCTGAATGCACTATGCCTTTGCCAGCGGTCATCCAATTAACGTCGCCAGGTAGTATTTCCAAGTGATTGCCAAGAGAATCTCTATGTAAAATACCGCCTTCAAACAGATAGGTTAAGGTTGAAAGGCCAATATGTGGATGTGGTCTTACGTTAATACCTTGCCCAGCTTTAAACTGAGTAGGACCCATGTGATCAAAGAAGATAAAAGGACCGACCATTTTCTTTTCGAAATGAGGTAGCACACGTTTTACGGTTAAACCACCTAAGTCATGCTCTTTTGCGATGAGTTCTTTTGCCACGTTCTGTGCTCGAGTATATTGTCATTAGCACTATACTGGCAGAATGCCTTTGCTTTTAAAACAAGAAAAAACAAAAGCGTCGCTATACTAGGGTTTTAAATTCTCAACACTTATGCCTGCGGCTTTGACTTCCTCAAAACTCACACTTTGGATATGTGCATAGTCATCAAACTGAATATCTTTCACTGGTGTTTGCCAATCACCATATTGGAAGGTCAGGTAAGCGAGGTGGTCTTTGGGTACTAAAATTTCTTGCCCTCGCCACTCGATACTATCGGCACCTGCAAAGTGGTGTTCCGGCGCGTACCACATTCCAATACTAGGCAAGTGTAGTGAACGTCCATCTACGTTCTCGCGAAAGCTGACGGAAGACGTGAAAGGCTTATACGTTTCGTTAAGCTCTGAAAACTCCAAGAGTAAACAAGTGCAGACTCCATCATTTCTGGTGACTTTTCTGATAGACCAATGAACTGGGTGAACGTTAGTTTGAACAAACTTTCTTAGAATTTGCTCGATCTCAAGTTCACTACCCAGTGGCGCAGCAAAATCTATATCATCATCCCAAGGGATAATATCGCCATCACGAACAATACCTAATAGAGTGCCAAAGTCTACAACTAGTTCCACTCCAGCGTTTAGACCCAATTGACTTAAGCCGAGAACGACTTGTCGCGCTAATTCGAGGCTGTTGGGGTTTTCAAATGGATATGGCTTTTTTAATTGATTTTTTTGTGGAATCACTATTTTGTCTGGAGCAACACCTTCCTTATCCCGTAACTGAACTTTAACCTCTTCAACCCACTGCGTCGTGATAACAATTTCGTCATATTCGAGTTCGCGCAAAATCGTTGGTAAATGCACAGGCAAGCCTTCATATAAAGAGCCACTCTTATCAGAGTTATTGTCAAGAATAGCAATAAACTCTCGCTCCACTCGATAATTTGCTATGAAATTTGCCGCCCCTGGACCGGCGCCGAATAAAATCGTTTTAATTTTTTTCTGGCTACTTTCTTTACTCATGATTGTTCTTCAACCTTGTTTTGCGATTCGTTTACGATGTCGGTCAACACATCCTCATTGTAGGGTGCAACAAAATTCCCTGCGCGACTGGGGTCCAGATTAAAATCAATTGACTCTACTATCGATTGACTTTGCGTGTAATGCTTCAGGTAGGTGGGCAAATCTAAGCTATCGAGAAGCGCACAGACCTTGTTAGCTAGTACTTCTGGCAAATGCAAGGTTTCATGGCGGTAATGCTTAATAATGGCAGACAAGGTAAAGCTGCACGCTAATCCATGCGGCACACCGAAACTTAATGTAATGGGATATGACATTGCATGAGCCAAAGCTGTTTTGGTAGTTGCAATCGCTTGCCCAGCAAAACAGGCTGCTTGCTGAAGTTTCGCTCTTGCTTGTAAAACCTCATCTTCGTCAGCGCCATTTAAAGCAGTGGGTAAAGCGTCTAAAATCAGTGGAATGGCTTTTAATGCAAACGCTGCGCTCGTGTCATTGCGATTATTGTTCCAAAGCGACTCTAAGGCGTGACTTAAGGCATCAAGCGCACCATATAATGTTTCTTCATTTGGCAAACTGCTCGTTACCGAGGGATTGAGCAAAGCATATGTCGGTGCGACGTTCATCACGCTGTATTTTTTATGACTTAATGTATCCCAAACCGTCGCAAACGGCGTCACTTCAGCTCCCGTGCCAGACGTAGTAGGAACGGCAATGAGAGGAATACACTGAGCGTCCGATTGCAGCAAGGCATCGAAGTTCACGCTGGGCTGCTCTAACCATCGACTGAGCACTTTTGCACTATCTAGGACGCTGCCGCCACCAACAGCAATGATAAATGCTGGTTTTGAACTGACACTGTGGGCAGTCTGCTTTGAATGGGCATCGACAAAGTTTTGCAAAGCCATTTGTTCTGGATTTGGTGTGACGTCAAAGTAGCGATCGATCTGCACTCCTTCGAAATCATGCTCGAGACCGTCGATGAGGTGTTTTGTTAATCCCCTTTTCACGAAACCAGCGGAACTTACAATCAGGACTCGCACCCCTTTATTTAAAGGTAAGTTGTTGTTGAGTTCAATGAGCAATTGGCTGAGAGAAGCGTTCAGCGTTTGGGTTTCGATGATAGTTGTTTTGTTTATCATTTCACTCTCTTAGACTTCTCTTTTTACTCGGATGTTCGCGAGCTAGTATTGAGTATGTTGATTACGGCTTTTACTTATTGCTTTGCTTTCGCCATAAAAGCCATCTTATTGGCGACGGGTGTTTCAGTGGGTCGCCCCAAATCATCTCTTGAACCCGGTTTAACTGAAATTTCGAGCAGATTTGGTCCAGACTTTACACCCACAAATTGCGCAATGCTAGCTTGAATATCTTCCGATTTACTTACCTTCGCAGAGTGAACGTAGGCACAGGAAGAGGCAATACTTGGAATATCTAATGTATTAGCAACGGTCGCTTGACCTCCTACCGATTCATGACACCCATTGTTAAGCAGGATATGCAGCAAGTTCTTTACCTTATGTGCACCGATAATTGGCATTGCGCCCATATGCATTAATAATGCGCCATCACCGTCAATGACAACAACTTGCCTGTCCGGTGAGCCTAGTGCAGCCCCCATGGCAATTGAGGAGGCATGTCCCATCGCTCCAACAGTCAGAAAGTCGGCACAAACATCACCTTGAGCTTTGCGTAATTCAAATAACTCTCGGCTCGTTTTACCCGTTGTCGAAATGACCAGTGCCTCTTTTGGAAGCGCTGTTAATACTGTCGATAGTGCTTGCTCTCGCAACATCAGTTCGTCTTGACCTAATGACGCTTCTGTAGATGCAGTCTTAGCCGCTGACTTTGTAAAGACAGATTTTTTGACAAGCACTGCAACAGGTCGATTCTCTGCGTACATTTTTGCCAGTAATTCCGGCAGCTCATCTAAGGGGGATGTCTTATCCAGCACAACATAAGGAATGTCTAGCACGTCTAAAAGTTGTGTTGATATTGCCCCTTGCTTCACATGCTGTGGTTCATCTTTTACACCAGGCTCAGCTCGCCAACCGATGACCATTAACATAGGAATACTATAAACTTCTGGGTCGGCAAGTGACGTTAAAGGATTGACCGTGTTCCCCATTCCAGAGTTTTGCATATACACCATCGCAGCCTTTCCTGTGCTGAGGTGGTAACCACTTGCCATAGCAATCGAGTTGCCCTCATTCGCGGTAATAATATGATTTGACGCCGATGTGTTTTGATCAATATGTTCGCACAGATTTTTTAATAATGAGTCAGGCACACCGCAATAGAAATCTATGCCCTGGTCCTGCAGTAAATCGCAAAATTCACTCGGTGCAATCATTACTTCGTCCCCGGGATCAATTCTAAGATTTGTTTAATCGGCATCATATTTTTGTCAACTTCCGCTGAGCGACCGTGTTGCAAGATACTTTGCGCTGTGGAAACCATTGCTGGATAGGCGCTGCGCAAGAGTTGATTAGCATATATCACTACATTCACGCCGGCAGCTTGCAACTCAGATTCATAAATACTGTTGTAACTAGAAGGTACTGCAATGAGGTATTTCTTATTCGGCAATGCCGCATACTTTTCGCAAAACGTCAGAATTTCGTCTGGTGACTTTTCACGGCTGTGGATCATAATCCCGTCGGCTCCTGCTTCAAGGAAAGCTTCAGCACGTTCAATAGCATGATCAATTCCCTGCCCGCAAATTAAACTTTCGATGCGTGCAATAATCATAAAGTCATCGGTTGCTTGAGCGCGTTTACCGGCTTGAATTTTCAAACTGAAATTTTCGATACTGTCTTGGGTTTGTTCAACATCAGTACCAAACAAAGAATTTTTCTTCAAACCTGTTTTATCTTCGATAATGACAGCTGACACTCCCAAGCGCTCGAGTGTTTTTACTGTAAATACAAAGTGCTCTGTTTTACCACCAGTATCGCCATCATAAATAATCGGCTTTGTTGTTACCTCTAGTACTTCGTTTAAGGTACTCATACGAGAAGATACATCCACTGCCTCAATGTCTGGTTTACCTTTTGCCGTGGAGTCAGTCAAGCTACTACCCCACATACCATCAAACTCTTCAATACGCCCTTCGATCTCAACTTTGGTATTTTCAATGATCAGGCCAGACAAGGCGTTATGAATATCAAGGAAGCGCACGAGAGGTTTGGCATTTAATAATCGACGTAAGGCTTTCAAGCGGATCTGAGGTGTTGTACCAAGATCTTTCATGGCTGCCTGCAATTGTGTTGAAGAAATACCTTGTGTGTAAGGCACTTCAACAAGCTCACCACCCCATTGAGCAAGGCAGTCGATAACTTGTTGACGGGTTTTTTGTTGAACCCCTTCTTTCCAGTCGTCGCCATGAACCACGTAGTCTGGTTTCACCGCATTTAAATTATCGCGATAATCCAAGGTATGTTGAGGGATGACATTACTCACACCCTTAATATTCTCTATCACCTGTTTGCGTTGCTCGAAGGTCATGAACGGAACTCGTTTGTAACTTGCTATCGCTTGGTCGGTTAGCAGGCCGACGGTGACGTCACCTAAGTCAGCTGCTTTGTTCAATATGTTGAGATGCCCAGGATGCACAAGGTCAGCACTCATGCCGACATAAACTGTTTTATCGCTCATTGTAAATTGTTTACCTTTGTAGTTGAGGTTGTCGCCGATCTTATCTTCGTTGTGATGACATAAGGTTTGTCACGATATCGGCCAAATCATAAAATTATTGACCTATTGATGGCGGCAAACCGGCGGTGTTATCAAATACAAAGCAAAATGAATGCCAGACACTTTCTATTGCCGCGTCTTTAAAGGTAGTTTTTCGCGTGTTCTTTTGTCAACAAGGCACCAAGCTCTCGAAAGAAGCTTAATTTTTTGCTAGTTGACGCAAAAGGTCGTAGCCGTCCCAATGAAAGCTGAAGTCCAAGGCTTCACCCAGTGCTTGCACACGATATTGCTCATGCTGTATACGCTGACCTAACAAATGATAGATGCTGTCTGCAATCTTGGGGTTTATATCGTCTTCAATGGCAATCGATACCGTTTGTAGTTTATCTGGTAAACAAGTCGCCAATTCATCGGCGACTATTTCAGTAGACGAGACAACTCTGACGTAAAACAAGCCATTACCTGAATGACGATCGAGAGCATCTTGGCTCAGTGTATCTAGGGATATTGCACTGACTAAGTTTAATGCAATCAGGGCATCATCTGGGCAACATAGTTGTCCAACGGCCAAATTTTGCAGGGCTAATAGATGCTCATTAGTTCTACCAATATCAGGCCAGTCACCTTTATCAGCTTTCGCCATTTGCGCTAGCTTGGCAAACAATGCTTTTAGTGCTTTTCTCAATTCACTCTTGCTTGTCTCTTGCTGAATCACATAGAGGACACGCGGTGAGGAACATGCTTGTTGCTGAAAAGCCTGCGTATCACGCCACAGACGCTGCGCTATATTCTCAATAGAATGAGAGATTACATTATCTGAAACGATAGCGACCGAATATTTATCGGCGAAACTAAAGTCTTTTGTATGCGACTTAGTTGGTAGCGCTTGAATCTGCGCAACACTTGCATCACCACCCCACATCATTCGTGCATCGGCTTTCGCACATATGATTTGGCTTGCATCCGATAACTTGTCATAACTCACAAACACGTTTCGACTTGCTATCTCTTGGTATCTTGACTCAGCGAATAGCGCATTGATCAACTCTAGCAGTAATACTTTACTGACAGAGTCTTGGCTGGCCACTCGGACAATATTTAGGTTACCAATCAGTAACGAGGCAACCCAACTATAAATGAACATCGTATCAACGTTCGCTGGCGTAAAGTGCGCGACAAGGCCCAGTGCTTGCTGACTCTCAATGTGCTCTTCTCTTTTATTTTTGGCCGAGTCGATTTTCTTACTCAAATTTGATTTTCGTAACCAAAAGCCTAAAGCAATAAGTTCAGGGTATTCACGATATTGTGGATTTTTTAATAATTTCTTAGACAGGTCTTCAATGAAATGAAAGCTCAGAGAATAGAACGCAGGTAAAGGCTGAGTCTTTATAAAATCGCTTAACCATGTTTCAAGGCTATGTTTGTAGATATGAGCACTTTTCTTTGTACGAGCATGTGTATGAGCGCTATCATCAACAATAGCATTGCCAGACTGACTCGTCGGCAGAATAGGCAACGTTCTAACGAAGTCACCATTAACTTTGCAGGGGCTTAAAAAGTGAATGTTATCCATGCGTGTCACTACACCCTCTCACCTCGACCTTCGGGATACGACCCAAAACTTCAAAGTATTTACCCTTCCAACCGCATGGGCAATCGTCTTCACCTAATATGCGGCCCATATCTTCAGTTAAAATAGCGTGTCCTGGATAAGAACTAGGTAAGGCTGAAAGTACCTCAATGATCCCCGTTTCTCCATGTTCGGCAAGACTCAAGTTATGTGGTCGGCGAATTAAGACCTCGGCCATGTTAGGCGCATGTAAGTGACCTAATGGACACTCAATGAATATGCTACCTACCTGCTCCGCCATACCATAAAAGTTATGCACTTGGCTGCCGGCTATCATGCTTTCGCATGCCTTTTTAAAGGTGGCATTGTCGACTTTTTCTGCTTCTAATTTTTTCCACCCACCGCTGTGAATTATCAGCGCTTTTTCAGCCGCGAATTGCCTTTTATCTTGCTTCGCTTGCTTGATCAAATATTGCCAAATCATAAAGGTAAAGCCAAAGATGAGAACAGGACCTTTGCCATGTGCTGCAAAGAACGCCTCAATAGCCTGCCAGTTAGGGCTCATGTCTTCATTTAGAGCATAGGTATGTTTGCGCCCGAAAAAAGATAAACCTTGTATCCCTGCGGTTCTCGCACTGAAGCCTGCTCGGCCGCGCGCAACTGATTCACTGTCAATAACTAGCATCGGCAAACGTTGCTTACCCAGTATGGTTTGCATGATATTCACTAAGACTTTGGATTGCCGTGCACTGGTATCACGATCAAGTAGTATTCTTGCAGGTGTTTGGCCACTCGTCCCTGAAGAACTGAGTACTTTGAAAATAGCCTCTGATTCAATACTGCTCAGTTCATGCTGTTTGAATAGGCGAACGGCAAGCATAGGAATTGACGGCAACAATAGATCATTTTGTGAGTTTGACGAAAACTCGATAGCTTGATG
This sequence comes from Brumicola blandensis, assembly GCF_031846165.1. NCBI lineage: Bacteria > Pseudomonadati > Pseudomonadota > Gammaproteobacteria > Alteromonadales > Alteromonadaceae > Brumicola > Brumicola blandensis. The sequence continues at coordinate 290,548 of NZ_JAVRIE010000003.1, read as the reverse complement.
AATATGCTTAAACGCAAGACACTGGGTAGTATGGTATTCATGCAAATCTTTGATCACGGCACCTAATAGCTTATCTTTTGCAAATTTACTCAATGAAAAAGGCGCAGTTTCCAACAGGCTCTGAAAGCCTTGCAGGTAAGCTTCGTATGCCGCTTTTTTTGCTGGATCTTCACTTGCAATATTGTCGGTGCTATCGAAACTCAAGACTGCTCTCCTGCCTGTCCTGTCGCTGACCTGCTTGCTACCTGCTGACTTTGCAAACTGGCCAGCAAACCAGGGTAATCAACCTTACCATTTGAGGTTAACGGGGTTTCATTGATGATGTGATACTTCATTGCGCTCGCATGGATATTCAGGTTTCGCATATACTGCTTGAGCGTATTCAAGATTAGCTCTATATCAGCGTCGCTCTGTTTTGCCACGCTGCTCACCACGACTGCAATGTGCAAACGTTTATCATCACCGACACAAAATACATGTTCAATCATATTACGCAAGGTGTGCGAATCGGCACATCGTTGCAGAGCGCTTTGCAAAGAATTTTGCAAGGCATCTAAACTTAAACGCTCACCGAATAACTTAACAATGCGCTTACTTCTGCCGGTGATAAAAAAATCACCGTCATCATCTTCATAAGCAAGATCACCGGTGTGCAGTAATGCAACGCCAGGCAATGACGCCAAGTCACGGCAGGAGTTTGCATAACCCAACATCACATTTTCACCTGTAAACACAAGCTCATCGCCTTCTACGCGAAGTCTGGTATTGGGTATCGCTTTGCCAATTGTCTCTGGTTTGGCCAAGAGTTTGATATGGTCAGCGTATGCCATTCTAGCTGTCGCTTCAGTTTGCCCATACATAACAAAAAATGACTTGTGATTATCGCTCGCGTAGCTTGCAAGCTGTTTCACCCTATCAGGGCTTAATTTGCCACCGGCTTGAGTAAAATATTTCAGACTGGGTAGCGCCATAGACGTAAACTTTAAGCGCAAGAGCATTTCATAACTATGCGGTACACCACCAAAACTCGTGACTGCATGTCGTTCAAATGTTTGCCAAAACTCTCTCTGCATTACTGAGAGTGAGGTCAGAACAATACTCGCTCCCACCGCTAAATGAGTATTTATGATAGATAAACCATAGGAATAATTGAAGGGTAAAGTGGTAATGGTCACGTCAGACTTTTCGATGGGTAAATAAGCACAAATACTGTCGCAATTAGCTTGTAGATTATCGTAAGAAAGGACCACTTGTTTACTCGTACCCGTGCTACCCGAGGTGCTGAGTAATAGCGCAACATTGTCTTGTATACTCGGCAACATAGTTTGCGTATCGCTATTATCTTTGGCACTTTGAGGATGCAAAGTATGAAACGTTTCTTCGTGTATCACCACTCGAATTTGATATGCACTGATCACGTCAAGCGGCTGCGTTTCTCTATTGTGTGCTTTATCAACATTTTTCTGATGCGTCTCAAGTTGTGCTTCGCTAATAAAAAGGATTGCGTAATTTTGTGACAGTAGCGCTAAATAATTCACTACGCTGGCTACTGAATTATCAGCAATCATGCCGACCAAGCGCTTGGGTGGTTGGTCTGCTTCTGAGCCATTCAAGCCCATATCGCTCATTGACTGCTCAACTGCGTTTTGAATCGCTAGCGCTCTCTCTTCAACCTGCTTTGCCAAACCGCTATAGCTGAGTTCTGCATCACCTTGAATCAAGGCAATACTATCACCAAACTGTTTTAGGTTTTGATAGAAGTAAGTCATCTTTTAAGCAACGGTCATCAGGCCATCAACACGGATACATTGGCCAGTTATGTAAGCGCTGTCCGAGCGCAGAAGATGGACGATGGTGGCAGCAATTTCATTGGCGGTGCCAGCACGTTTCATACCCACATTGTTAAGCACCGCCTGGCGTTTTTCATCTTGATAAGCATCCGTCAATGGCGTTTCGATGAAACCCGGTGCGACCGCATTGACTCTTATATTGAGCTTAGCGAGCTCCTTTGCAGCCGATTTAGTCATACCTAAAAGCGCAGCCTTACTGGTACTATAAGCGACTTGTCCAGAGGCTCCGTCGAGACCAACAACCGAACTTACGTTTATAATGCTGCCTTGTTTCTGTTTGGTCATGAGTCGACTTGCCAGTTGCAAGTGTTGAAAGCAAGCTGTGACATTCACCAAAAGCTGCTGCTCAAATTGCGCTAGCGATGTCATACCGAGCATACTGTCCAACATCACACCAGCATTATTGACTAAGCCATAGAGTGAGAATGGTGATTGTTGAATTTGTCTAAACGCCTGTTTCACTGCCTCTTGATCTGATACATCGTAAGTGAGCACGGTGAGATGATGCTCAATATCCGAAGCACTGATATCTGCACTAGCCAGCGTTTCTTTTAACTTTTTTTCATCGCGGCATGCAGCAAACACGTGCCAATTTTCTTTTAAGCACGCGATGAGGGTAGCAAGACCAATACCGCCACTTGCTCCTGTGATGAGAATAGCTGGGGCTTTATCCTTAGAAACTAAGCTCATATTTACCTAGTATTTCTTTGGCTTTGCCAACCGAACTCATGTCGATAATATCGTCGGTATCTAGCATCACATCAAATTGATCTTCTAATTCAGCAATCAAAATCATGTGTGCCGTGGAATCCCATTGCTCGATACTATTGTAAGCCAAGTCATCGGTGACGGCACTCGCGTCAATATCCAAAGCGGTGACGAATGCCGCCTCTAGTTTTTCAGTGTTTGTGCTCATGCCTCATCCTTCTTATCGTTCTTTTGTGGTTTTTTGTTTGTGTTGCTGCGTGAAAGAAAACGCCTTACCATTTTAGTCGCCTCAAGATAGTCCTCAATGTTTAATGTCATTGTTAACCAGTCTCCACGCTTAGCAATTCGATAGCCTAACTTTTCGTTATAGGAAATCGCTTGTGAATTATTGTGATGCACCGTCGCCGTTAAGGAGCTCACATTCAAGGTGTCAAAACAGTAATCGTTCAGCACTAAGCTGGGGGCAAAGGCAAGGATGTTGCCACGATACTTCTCATCACCAATATATAAGCCAGGCTCAACATGTTGACATAGGCTTAAACTATCAGACTCAGTCATGATATTAGCCGCACCAATCAACGTTCCTTTATAGCACACTGCAAAATGTTGGACGTGTGGTTTATTCGCTAAGCCTTCAAACCAAGCCAAATGATCTGACATCGAAATGATGTCTTGTGACTTCATCATACTGCGGATATCTTCACGGTTTCGCCACGCTAACAATTGTACTAAATCTTTTTCTTCAATCGGGCGAAGCACAAGCCCATAACCACTCAATTCATGTTTTATCATTGTTCGTTCGCCACAAACTTAGCTTGCGCGATACACGCGTCAAGTATGTTGTGTATACCAAAGCCTTGCGCTTGTCGCCCTTGCATCTGTTCAATAGCCATCTGCTGCGATTTTTCTAGCGCCTTGTCTTGATCGAACGCAAGTGAAAGCTGTGTTGCTAGGGCTAAGTAATCGTCCCAAGTGACCGGCTCTTTTCGCCAATCAACAGCTTCACACCAGCCTTGCTGGCTTGCCTTTTGCGTCGCCGGGTATTGGTTGTCAGCCACCACTAGCAAAAAGCTTGGAGTGTAACAATGGAGTAGCTCAAATTGACTACCTCCAGCAGCACACACCGCTAACTTGCTATGCAGCATCATATCGGCCATGTCTTGAGCATCATGAACATGCTGCACAGGCATAGAGATATCGAAAGCTTGATCGTGTGATTCTATGCGACCTTGTCTAATACATGCATCCAATTCGCCTGTATTTGCATACGCGGCGCCTGTCACTACTCGCACTGGTATTTCTACTCGCAAGGCACTTAATGCAGCGAGTAAATGTAAGGAGTGGTTTTGTGCATCTGCACCACCAAATGAGATAAGCATAGAATGACGCTCAGAAATAGGGATAGGGGCTAAGTCCAAAAATTCCAGACGCAAAGCTTGATAAGCATCGCCTAACAACAAAAGACTAGTACTCGCATTTTGCTCATAACCGAGTTCTGTGGCAGAAGGCGCGCCATTAATAATAATATTGGCTAGGTGTTGTTGGCCATTGGCTAAGAAGGTATTGATATCATCAAAGTAAGCAAAAGGGAGGTCTGCGGATTTGAGTTTTGTTTGATAATCGTAGTCAAACTGATAGCCATCTAGTACCAAAAATACAGGCTTATTGTTGATGGTATCCTTTCCCTGTTTTGCAGCGAAGAGCCCCTGAATAATATTAATTTCATCATCAATGCTGGCACCATTTGGAATAAGTGCAGTGTTACCCTGCCATTGGTGACGGCTTTGTAAAAAGCGCTGAGTTGACTCGGTACAAACAAATGTAAACTCGATGTGTGCTTCTTGAGCAGCCTGTGCGAGAGCAAAGCACCGCATTAGATGGCCAAGCCCCGCTTGTTGATTACCTTCGACTCGGAATATTAGCTGCATGACGTTTTACGAACCCTGTGTAGAAATCAGTGCCCAGCTTAGCGGAGTCCCTATATGCATATCTTCCTTCGCGATCGAACCCACAACCGTATCAAGATGTTTAGGCGCTAAGCCATGCGCTGGGCGAACAATTTTCACATGTTCTCTGCTCAGAGTTTCACCCGCTTTGATTGGTTTGCAGATATAAATAGAACGACGATACTGCTTAGATTTTTCTTCTGCTTGGCTGCCACCATAAGTTACTTTGCCCATGGCTTGATGAACACGTTCAGTTTCAGACACCAATTGAGCCAGTTCGTTTGGTTCCATTGAAAACTCAGCATCTACGCCACCGGCATCTCGTGATAAAACAAAATGCTTTTCAATAACACTTGCACCGAAAGCAACGCTCGCTACAGACACACCAATACCTGCAGTATGGTCAGATAAGCCTACTTGGCAATCGAATGTGGTTCGCATGTTTGGAATGGTGACTAAATTAGTGTTTTCCGGCAATGCTGGGTAAGTACTCGTGCATTTTAACAAAATAATCTGCTCGCAACCCTCAGATTTAGCTGTTTTTACCGCTTCTTCAATTTCGCTGACCGTTGCCATGCCAGTCGACATAATCATCGGTTTACCTTGCTTCGCGACTTTGCGAATAAGGGGAATATCAGTCAATTCAAATGATGCAATTTTAAAACAAGGAACATTTAAACTTGTTAAAAAATCCACTGCATCTTCGTCGAATGGGGAGCTAAATGCCAGCATCCCCAGACTATTTGCCAGTGCAAAGAGCTCTGCATGCCACTCGTAAGGCGTGGATGCTTTACCATATAAATCAAACAGTTTTTCTCCAGCCCATAAACTGTCTTTTTCCTGAATAACGAAGTCACCGGAGTCAAGGTCTAAGGTCATGCTGCTGGCTGTGTAGGTTTGTAGCTTTATAGCATGTGCCCCTGCTTTTGCTGCTTCGTGCACCATCTTTTTAGCTAAGGCAAAATCTTGGCTATGATTGCCGCTCAACTCAGCAATGATGAAAGGCTTGTGGCCTTTTCCGATGTCTACGAATAAATCGTCATCACCAATACGAATCGTCGCTTGTGCTGCGTTTTCGTGTTGTGTGTCTAATTTGCCCGACATATTACTGGTCCTTTTGCGCTTAGAGAGCTCACTCGAATGACTCTCTTAATGAATTAATAAACTTGACGCTGTTTTACTTTCTAAATGGCCTTTCTTAATGGCCTATATCTACTCAATAGGTATTTTCTTTTGCACCATCAACACTACCATCAAATATACTCAACACACCCTCGACTAAACTTTCGACTTCCGCTGGTTGATGTGACATGTCTGTGGCGTAATCCGGCATTAAAGTTCTAGGGTCAACCGTACCACTGATAATCATGCAGGGACAGTTCACCGCAGTGGCCATCCACTGAGGTGCTGATGGCACTGAAATTAGCAAATCACTGGACTTCAGCATAGCGAGAGTATCTCGCAGGGATTGTGTACCATCAAACTGAGACCACACCTCAAAACCGGCGAGTTGAAGCGCGTTTTTAAGTGCCTCAGCATAAGGATAACTGCGTTCTGATGTTCTTGCTTCAGTTGCTAGGGCAATCACCTTTTTTTGTTTCCGTTTTTTGGCAAGAGCACGATCTTGAGTAACATCGATTTGCATATCGAGTGTTAAGTCTTGCCAACCACAACATGTTTTTAGATAAAATTCAGGATACCCACCCTCTGGCAAGTAATCAGTCTCCCACCAAGTAGTGTGCCACCGCATCATACTAAACCAAGTGCTTTGCATATAATGACTAGGGTCGTTCACAAACGAAGGTTGCAGCGTTTGATTCTGAAATTGGTCGATAAGGTCTGCGATAGACATGCCAATATAGTTGCCTTGCACCGGCTCGCCAGCATCCTTTAGAAAACGCGCCAAGAAACAAGGCATAAACCAAGTATCCAAGTTGATGATTTTTGTGTAAGCCTCACCTATAATTTGTTCAGCTAAACCTAAGAACGACTCCATGGCTTGAATAATATCTTCCGGCCACTCTCCTTTATCCAAGCCAAAGGTTTTTATGCCCGGTTCAGCCAGTGCCATCATTTCTTTTCCGGCTGCATAACTTAATACATGAATGTCTGCCTCAGGATGTTTGCGCTTAAGATAGCGAACAGCTGGCAGGCCAATACAGGTGACATCACCGAGTCCTAGCATTCTGATCACTAGAATTTTTTCTTTGTTTTCGCCGCTCATGACTTTGCAGCCTTCGACATCATATATGCTTGATACATCAATTCAGCTCTGTCCCAGTCTTCGGGTGTATCAATGTCTTGCACTAAATGTCTCGGCAATACAACAGGAATACCGTGTTCAGAGAAAATAGCTTTTGGGCTTAAGTAATCTTCGGTAGTGCCCCAATAAAACTGCCCAGCGTCATGATACGCTTCTGGCAAGTCCTGTGAGCGCTTATAAATATCTTCTTGAAATGCTGGGAAAGCGTAGTTTTCTTTTAGGAACAATGCTCGCTGGATCGGAAAAGGAAAGCTAGTGACTGAATATGCGAAGCCCTTACTCGGATCATCAAGTAAACCTTGAAGCCCATGCTGAAGATACTTTGCTTGTAAAAAAGGTGCCGTTGCATAAATGCAGCAGCAGAATGTGGGTGTCGCGATATTGTCTCGGTACCACTCTATAGCATGGTTTGTCACCGGACGCGTGCCTGTCATATCATCGGAAAGTACATCAGGTCTCATGAAAGGCACTTTTGCACCATATTGTTTGGCAAGCTCAGCAATCGCTTCATCATCTGTAGATACGATAATGTCATCAAACAGCCCGCTTTCTTGTGCCGCTTTTATTGAATAAGCGATGAGGGGCTGTCCAGCAAATGCTTTTATGTTCTTCTTGGGAATACGCTTACTCCCGCCTCGTGCCGGGATCACTGCTATCTTCACTGCAATATCTCCGTTAAGGTGTCCACTACTTTTTGTTGTTCTTGTTCAGTTAAGCTTGGATAAAGAGGAAGGGTAATGGCTCTATTATAAAACCGTTCAGCACACGGATAATCACCAGCTTTAAAGCCTAAGGATTGATAATAAGGATGCAAATGAATTGGAATGTAATGTACGTTAACGCCAATTCCTTTCAGTTGTAACTGCTCAAAAACGTGTTTTCGTTTAGCGGATATCGCTTCTGCGTTTTCGCAATTCTCATCATCGAGCAATTCAATCATGAATAGATGCCAACCACTTTGATTGCCTTTCTCATTTGTCGTAGTCGTTTGTTTTTCGTCAATTGGCAGGACGACCGGCAGACCTTTTAGCTTCTCAAAATAAAAGTCAGCACACTTTTGTCGCGCTGCAACAAAGCCATCAAGCTTCTTAAGCTGAGAAATACCCAGGGCGGCTTGCATATCACTCAATCGATAGTTGTAGCCTAATGTTAACTGTTGGTAATACCACGGGCCTTGCTGCAGTAGGGCTTCTGGGCTACCTTCGAATAAATCTTGATTCCGCGTGACGCCATGCTTGGCAAATAAAACCAAGCGCTCTGCGAGCTCAGCACTATTGGTCATCACTGCGCCACCTTCTGCGGTGGTAATGCTTTTCACTGGATGGAAGCTCAATACGGACATGTCCGAAAACTCACATGAGCCAATTTTTTTGCCGTGATAAGAACCGCCCAAACCATGTGCAGCATCCTCAATCAAGACAACATCAGTGTCCTTTAGTAATCTCGAAATTCGCTGCATATCGCAACTAAATCCTGCAAAATGAACGACGATAATAGCTTTTGGTAAGGCATTATCCCGTTTGGCTGCGTTCACTCTTTTCGCTAATTTTTCGATATCAATGTTACGCGTGGCAGGGTCCATATCGATAAAATCGACCTTCGCATTGCAATACAATGCGCAATTTGCCGATGCAACAAAGGAGTTAGGCGTGCTCCACACAAGATCGCCAGCCTCGACGCCTGCGGCAAGACAAGCGACATGCAAACCAGATGTTGCGCTGTTCACAGCAGTGCAATATTTTGCGCCCGTGTAATCACATAAGGCTTGTTCAAACTCAGGCACTTTGGTGCCCTGCGTCAGAAAATGGTTTTCTAATACATCGACGACAGCGTCAATATCGTCGCTATCAACATGATGCTTGCCGTAAGGGATCATAAGGTTTGCTTGTCCAAATCTTTTAATTCATCAACGCTAAGGAAATGATGATTAGTACCAGAATGATACTCAAATTTATCATCTACTTTTTTGCCTTCTTCACCCAAGCTATTTTTAGCATAACTAACGGTTTTATCGAAGAACTTGATGGCTGGAGTAATCACAAAATGATCATCAAACTCATAAGAATGGTGCGCCATTTCAGCAGGAACCATAATTTCATGTAACTTTTCACCAGGACGAATACCAATAAGCTCATGTTCTCGATGACCACACATCGCTTCGACTAAATCGAGTATTCTGATGGATGGTATTTTTGGAATAAAAATTTCACCACCTTGCATGCGTTGAAAGTTTTTCAATACAAACTCAACGCCTTCATCTAGGGTGATCCAAAATCGGGTCATTTCGTCGTGGGTAACCGGCAATACTTTTTTGCCTTGGGCCAATAGTTGTCGATAAAACGGCACAACTGATCCTCTTGAGCCCACAACATTGCCGTATCTGACAACCGCAAATCGAGGACCATCAGCACCAGCTATGTTATTTGCAGCAACAAATAATTTGTCAGAAGCCAGTTTTGTTGCACCATACAGATTAACAGGGTTGGCTGCCTTGTCTGTAGACAGTGCAATAACGCGGTGCACTTTCGCTTCTATACACGCATCAATCACGTTTTGCGCGCCATTGATATTCGTTTTAATACACTCATTAGGGTTGTATTCTGCAGCGGGCACTTGTTTTAGTGCTGCAGCGTGGATCACATAATCCACACCGCGCATTGCACTGACAAGTCTCGCGGCGTCTCTTACATCGCCAATAAAGTAGCGCATACTTTTATGAGAAAACTCTTGCTGCATCTCAAATTGCTTTAATTCATCGCGACTATATATGATCACTCTTTTCGGGCTGTAGTTAGCGAGAATATGTTGAACATATCGCTTTCCGAATGAGCCAGTCCCACCAGTAATGAGTATCGTTTTATTATCAAACATGCTTATTTTGCCTTTTGGTAAACACCAATATTCTTTTCAACTACCGCGTGCTTTTGCCAATTCTGAAACACTTCTAATGCGCTTAGTTGTCTTGCGATCTTTAAGCCACGAGAACCAACAGAATCGAGCTCTGTCGCATTTTGCGCAGACTCGTCTTTATTGTCATTGCTCGTTTGCCTTGGTATTGCAATATAGTTTTTATAGTCGACAAAGCCATCACAAACGACCTTATCCAATATAATTTGCTCAATATAGGCAAACGCACGGGTTTCGTCATCCGTCGCTGCTGATTGCAATACAGGATCTTTGGAGGCTGCGTCATCAGTTTCTGCATGCTCCAATATCGAATGCAATGCATTTTTCAAGCCAAGCTCAGAAAATTCTAATTTTTGTATAAAAATAAGTTGCTTATCTAAGTCGCCAAGGTGGTTAATTGCACTTTCTAAATGAAGCTTAAGCGGTGCAAATGGCACTTCACCTTGCCTATATTGCTCAATGTCACCACTTTCCAATAAGCTGGGTAGCACTTGAAAACCAAGTTGTAAGTGCTCAAAATGTGAAGCAGAAGAAATCCAGTCAGGTTCGTAATCACAAGCGATACAAATCAATATGTTGTTGTGTCTATCGCACGCATGTTCAGACTCGTTCATGGCATGTAGTAAGTCGGTGACGGCCTCCCACTGACTGCGACTATTCACCAATATAATCTTATCTGTTGCGTTCTCATCCACATATTGCGGCTCCGACAATATCTGATTGCCGTCAACACATAGCGATTGCAGTGGGTATATTTCAGATAGTTCTTGTATTTCTTTATCGACTGCACTATTCAGTGCACCATCGAAAATAATAAAGTGGATATCTTGGCTAGCTTGAGCTGCTTTTATAAAACGCTCTCGGGTTAAGGTAAAACTCGATGAGGTGTCAAATAGTTGCGCTGGATTTGACAACAAAAGTTTGACGTTGCTAAGCAGGTCTTGCCAAATCGATATCGCTTCATTTGCAACGTCTAGAGCGGTTTCTCGATTCTGATGCATAGCGGCTTTACTCAACACAGAATTAATATAATTCATCGAGCCATATAAATAATAAAAGAATAGCGAGTTGCCCTGTTTGTAAGAATAAAATAAAAATTGCTTTTGTCTTTCGACTATCTCAAATATATCGTCTTGATCGTGTAGTTCAAGGTTCAACATCTCGTTTAGCTGCCTTAGCTCACCCTGTAGCTTATTCATGTCGTACTTTTCATCAAAGCTTCGATTGAACTGCCCTTCTGGTAGATGACAGAAACAAGTCTGCAAAGTGTGTAGCGTTTGAGACTTAAGCTCAGGACTAGTCATTAATAAGATATTATCAATATCTAGTGGAGATGTGCCTTCAATACGCGCACCATCGCTAGTGTTGTAACAATCTACAGCCTGAGACGCTAAGGCTTGTTCAATAATTGTTTTAGCTAACTTAAACTCATGCTTGGTATTCACCACTGAACGGAAGTTGCCCGGTACCAGTAAGCCGGTGTTATTTGCTTCGGCATACTTGTACATCTCTTTGCCTTTCTCGTCGTAGTAACCAGACTGCGCTGAGTGATGCTGAGTGCTGTCTACAAACCCCATGTCCACACCAAACAAATAGAATTGATGGAATCCAAGCCTTAAGAACAAGTTAATAGCGAAGTTACTGACCGTTGGAAAAGCAAAGGCCAATGACTCAACTTTGTCTTCGCCAATCACGTTTAGCGCTGAAACCGTCGCTGACTCCCCTTCCTTAAAGGCAATCATCACATCTTTGTACAAGTCACAGGTATCGGGATGAATTCCGTTACAGCTGAGCAGGGTTATTTTCTTCAGGTAGGCAGGATCATTGACTCGGCATGCCCAATCATAGGTGGCCCTGTTCAATTCAATTTCAGCATGAAAATCGGGAACGATATTATTACGATGTAGCACCTGTAATGAGGTTCCGCATGAAATCACAATCGCTTGTTCTTGTAGCTCTCGAATTGTTTCCAAGCTGTAGTCTAAAGATGGCCCATTTCCCACAAACAAAATCGGCAACTCTTTTTCATCTGCGTTCAGATATTGACTTGGTTTCGCTTTTAAAAACGGCACATTTTTACGGAAGGCTTCTTTGGTGTGTTCAATAGCAAAACACGCATGATCGAAATATTCGCCCATGGAGACAACGATTTGAAGCTGTTCACGAAGCTGCACGATGGCGTCATTCAACGACGCATTGTAATACCCTTGGTAGAAAAATGTTTGGCTTAGAACATAGGGTCCAATGTTATAAAATTGACCTAATAGATCTCTAAATAGGTTAGTTCCATCATCGCCTATGTTGATATACAGATTGGCGCCCTGCGCATCAATTTTTTGTAAAATGCCAGCCCAATCAATTGCGTATAAAGAAGCATAAAAATAATCACGGTTAGGCTCACAAATGAAAAGTTTCTCGACCTCTCGATTATCTAACAGACTTTCTAGCTCGTAGCCTGCACCTAATCCAAACAAAATAAGTGACTTTATTGTGTCAGGCAACATACCAGCTTCGTCTTCAGCTTTCGCCAACAAACGTTCGGTTTTCTTGACCATCCGGTAGTGCAAATAGTGTTTTAGCTTTTGGCCGTTGTACCCTAAAATCAATCCGTCTTTATTCGGATTCTTTTCAAAGCTTTGGTAGTTTTCCAAACCATCTTGCTTAGGTTCTGGCCCATAAAAACATGCACCGTTAAAGTGATTGAGCAAATTAATTTCATGCGCTTTATTCTCAACCACTGACCATGAGACAGGTTGATAGCTTTCAAACTCGGCATAAATGTTCGGGTAATACTGTTTGAATGCCGCCAGATTCTTAACAAATTGAGGATGTTGACAATCGCTTGCTACAAGTTCCTCAACGTTCTGGCTTAAGGCCCAAGCTTGGGTGTATTGCTGAAATGATTCTTTGCGGCCAAACGAACCTTGCTGCCTACTAAGCGCTTCCCATGTTGATGAGCGAATTGCATTCATTGCAGTATCGAAAGCAGGTGCATAATAGTGTTGATATACCAAAGCCTGTTTTACAGGGAAATGCGTTTTCAGTTCATTTAAATCTTGTACTAACGTGCTGGCGTCTTTGCCCAATTGAAAATACAAACCAATATCATGCTCTTGTATGAGTTCAAGCAACATGCGCCAATCTTTGACCATACAAGCACTTTTAAAGTACTGTGCTTCTGGTTCATAAATAATAATGTGCTTTACAGGGGCCTTAGCGTTTAGCAAATAATTGACTAAGAAGTCGACATGTTGACCTAGACCCAAGCCCAAAATGACTAAGACGTCAGATTGACTTGCGTGAGCATCAACAAATTGTGCGTTTGCTCTTAGCTCTTGGAGTAACATTGATGCACTCTTTTGCTCAGCTTCTTCCTGCTCACTCTCACAGCCAGAAAACGGTGGGCGCCTATCCTCTGAGAAAGATAAAATAGCGGAGTGTTGCGCAAAATGTTGACATTGACGGAGTATTTCAGCACCTGGTTGCTCACCATAAAGTGTGCGACCTAGTCCAAAATCGACAATATTGTACTCTTCATTTTTATTACAAAATATAGAAATATTGTCACTGCGTATGGCGTCTAGTTCACCATTTAAGCTTGGAATATGGCGTGCAAAAGCAAGCCTATTTTGTTGAATTGTTTCAGAGATATAAGCAGCTGAACGTTGCTCAATGGCTTCTTGTTGTTGCTCATTTGGATGTATATGGACACGGATATCGTTCAACATAATGTTTGGGTATCACTTATATTTTTTGACCGCTTTCATACCCCTGACTAAACCACTCAATTCACTTAATGAGTCGGTGAATAAGTTCTTTATTGTTGCTTGAAGTCGGTTGTTCACAGATAGTTCAGCATTTGCAAATGCTTTGCGCTCATCAGTCGACAGTGATTGTAAGTGTGTTTGGATGAACTCATCTCGCTGAGTCACTTTCAGACGAAGATTTTTATCATCTAACTCTTTAGCCGCTAACAACACACATATCGACTCATTGATTTCGCTAAGGCGCTCTGGCGTTAGCTCGTGGTTCAATTCTATTTTACTCACACTGATTGGCGTTTTTGACGTTGAGCTTCGTATGCCTCTTGCTTTGCTTCTTCGGGGATACTCAGCCATGCCGTCTTAATCGGTAACAGCAGGTTAATCACTTCATCCATTATCTGCAAGCTGTTTTGCATGTTCGCGTCGACCAGACGTTGCACCATATAATCATATAGGGCATACAAGTTATCAGCGACTTCGCCACCAATATCTAAGTCTAAAGTATCGCGAAGATTGATTAAAATTGCGCTGACTCTCGATAGATGCTCAGACTTGCCGGCTAGATCTTTTCTCTCCATGCAGCCTTTCGCATAGGCCATACGGTCGAGAGCGCCTTGCATAAGCATCAAGGTCAAACGGTGAGGGTCGGCGGTGGCGACGTCTTGTTTCAGACTGCCTTTTTTGTATGCGTTAATGCCTTTAAGGGCCATGCAATATGATCTCCAAATATGGGTGATACTCTACTATTTCTAATTTTTTGATGACGCCTCGAATGTGAAAACTTACCTTTCGAGGTAGCTAGTAGATTTATCAATTACTAAACGTAATGTTGCTATCCATTCACCTAACTTGCTTACAAAGAAGCAAGTAAGGCCGAACTGGTTTGCTGTAAACGCGCGACCGTTTGGTCTAAATTTAGATAACGTCCACGCAATGTTTCTTCAAAACTGACCAAACGTAATTCGAAAGCCGCTCGGTCATCGAGCAATTGATCTCGTTGATCTTTTGCTGATGTTTCTCTATCGGCAAGAACACCATTTGACTTAGTGTATTGATCGAGAAAGTCATATAATTTATTTGCGATGCCATCGTCAGCGGTGAATAGCTTAGACACTTCATCGAAGTTATCTTCTAATGCGTCACTTAACCGACTCTCACCGGTACCCAAACCAAAATCAGAGCTGCCAATTTCAAGCTTTCCATCACTGGTCAATTCAATACCAATCTGGAAAAGACCACCCAAGGCTGATTCAGATACTGTGCCACTCAAAATATTACCTAGGCCAGCCTGTATGCCGCGCACCGTAAAGTCGCCTGCTAGAGCGCCATCCTCCTCCAACGAAGATTCACCGTAGCGGGTCAGTGTTTGGATTTCATCGTTCAAAGAGTTATAACTTTCCACAAATGCTCGGATCTTTTCATCTAAGGCTTCTTCATCAAAACCGATGACAAGAGATGACGACTGAAATACATCATTCGCGTTCTTTTCAGAAACAGCTTTCGCAGTAAACGTGACATTTTGAATGGTGTTTTCGAACTTATTCGTGTCGCTTTGCACTGTAATGCCGTCGATGATCGCCTGTGCATTTTCAGCGACACGTGTTGGTGTTAATAAGGCAGTCGACTCAGTTGAATTTGTTGTGGCTAGGCGGTTCAAACCCACTAGATCATTATCATTGATAATATTCAGGTCGTTGCCTTGCCCTGTCACAGTAGAATTTATGACCAGCTTTACACCACCCGAGTCGGTCCCGGTGTTGATGATGTTGGCAGTGATACCAAAGTTGTCTTCGGCATCGTTAATTTGTTCACGCAATTCCGCGAGGGTGGTGCCTGCAGCGATATTAAGTGTAAACGTTTCACCCGCATCACCTACTCGAAAAGTTAGAGACCCGTCTGCATCAGCAACAGAATCGCTCGATGATGCGAATGCTGCGTTCTCTGTTTCAATTCTCGTGCCGCTTGCCAAGCGCTCAACGGTAATATCGTACTCACCGGTTAAAGCCGAGTTGGACGCTTCTGCAGTAAAAGGTTCGGTGTCTTCTGATGGGTTTCTGATTGTGGGTTCGCGACCAGTTAACGATTGATCTTTTCGAAGATCGTCAACAGTGTCTTTGAATTCAGATAATTTAGATTTGATTTGTCCGAGACTTGAAATCTCGGACTCAATGGTTTCTTCACGGGCATCCAAGCGAGCTGCTTTTGGGGCGCGCTCCGCCTCTAGTAGTTGTGCTACTAATCCTTCGAGATCCAGTCCAGAACCGACCCCTAATGATGAAATGCCCATAATGTTACCTCATGTTTAAGCCTGCCCTCTCAGTAGAATACCTGCACTACTGCCAAATTCAGACTGTAATTCGTTAATCCGCTCTGCAAATTTTAGCACTTCCTCGGAAGGAATTTGCCGTATCACATCTCCAGATGCCGCATCCGTAACCGTCACTACTGATTTATCGGTTGCTTCATCTATAGAGAATGCTAATTGCGTGTTTCTATTTTGCAGAAACTCACTAATATCACCCAGCGCTTGTTCAACCTCAACAACGCTTTCCTCTCGTTGTTTAGTATCGGCCTCACTGGAAATACCTTTAGCAATTTGCTGAGTTTCTGTGCTCAATACTTCACTACTTTGCTTATTCGCAATATTAGCGTTCTGTGCGTCAGATTTTGCCTCGTCAGAATCATTAACCTGAGAGACACGCTCGAATACCGGCAATTCTGTCGGTTTCGTATACTGACTTGCAACATTGTTGCCAGCTTGCGGGATTATTGTGTCCATTTTCAATACCTCCAACTATTAAGTGAGGAGCGGTTGCACTCAAAAAACAAGTGAACCGCCCGTTCAACGCAACTAAAAATCTGTTTTATTAGCCCAATAAAGCAAGTGCAGATTGCGGTTTCTGGTTTGCTTGGCTCAATACTGAAATTGATGCCTGTTGGATAATCTGATTGCGCGTCAATTCAGCGGTTTCAGTCGCAAAGTCAGTATCTCTGATTTGGCTTCTTGCACCGGCTAAATTTTCCGAAATGTTGCTTAAGTTTCGAATAGTAGACTCAAAACGATTTTGCAAAGCACCTAAGTCAGCACGCACACCACCTACAGCTGAAATAGCAGTATCAATGCTGGTCAAGGCTGCTGACGCATTTGCAAAGGTATCCACAGTCAAGGAACCAATACCTAGACCAGTAGCGCTGAAGCCACTAGCACCAGTAATGTTGCCTGCTGACAAGTTAACACTGATGGTTTGACCGCTATTCGCACCCACTAAAAACGCAGCAGAATAGCTAGCATTCAAAAGACTCACATTGTTGAATTTGGTGTCTGTTGCAATACGAGAAATCTCTGTTTTTAAAGCAGATACTTCTTTTTGTAGTGCGAGACGGTCAGACGAAGAATTGATTCCGTTCTGTGCTTGCACTGCTAATTGGCGGATTCGTTGCAAAGAGTTGGTCGTCTCAGCTAATGCGCCTTCAGCTGTTTGTGCTAAAGAAATCGCATCGTTTGAATTTCTCAACGCTTGATTCAAGCCTTCAAGTTGGCTTGTAATACGATCAGAAATTTGCAGGCCTGCAGCATCATCAGCAGCACTGTTGATACGAAAACCTGACGACAATCTTTCGAATGATTTATTTAAAGCTTGCCCAGAGTCAAATAACTGACGTTGAGCGTTTAGCGCAGATACATTGGTGTTTACAAAAATTGACATAATACCTCCAATCAAAACAGAGCGAGTGTATGAAACTCTGTTTCGAACCTATATTCATGCTATCTTGGTTCACTAGGCCTTGATAGCTACCTCTTGTTGTTCTGGCTCGACACGAAACCAAAAAAACTTTAAATTACCCCTCGACTAACTGTATCGGCGCAGACTTGAAGAACTTTAGTAAAAAAATCAAAAAAAAATACAAAAAAACTAAACAATTGTTTTTCAACAACTTTAAATCAGAATCTGGCGACTAATAATGGAATACATCACCCTTATCATTGTGTTTATCATGGCTTGTATCAGCCTTTTTTCGTACTTGAAGGTGAGTCGCAACTCGCTTAACAAGAAACAATGGTTTCACTTATCAGTGGTCTGGGCGGTCGTATTTGGTTTGTTTGCAATATTCAGCGCTATCTTTATGCTTGTTGCATTATTCAGTGTTATTACGGGCGAATGGGATACACAGTTTTTGTTATCAAAATTGCCTGTATTTGTAACCACTATCCTCAGCTATCGTGCCTTTGCTTATTTTAAAAGTAACTTTAAAAACGCCGCTTATTAGTTAGATAGCCACCCGCTAATGTTCACAAAAGACGGGAATATTGATAAGCTCTAAGGCTAATTTCTACAAGGATGTAAGAATAAAGATGAAAACATTAATCACGTCTGTTTTACTCATTATCACGTTATTTTCACTGGCGAATTTATCGCATGCCAATCCACATTTGGATACTTTCGGAAGACTGCCTTTTGTAAAAGATATACAACTGTCTCCAGACGGCAAACACATTGCCTATCTGCGTGAGGTTAATCACGAATACATAGTGGTTGTGCAAAGCTTAGTGAATCCTAAACAACAACCGCGCACGCTTAAAATAAGTGACAACAGAATGCGCGACATTAATTGGGTGGGTGATAAGAAATTATTGTTTACCTCTTCTGGCACGCTATATTCTGGCGGTGATTTTGAAACCTTTACACTCTATCGCACGGGCATCATGGATATAGACGACGGCAGTGTCGTGTGGCCGTTTGATTCCGCTAAGTTCAAATACAACGTAAGCGGACCAAAACTCGAAAGTAAGATGTCGAAGGACACATCTCATATCATCATGTCTTACTACTATCGGCTTGGTGCTGATGCCACCTCTTCAGAACAAAAAAGAACTGCACGCAAAGAACGGAAACTCATGAATGCAGTCTTTAAAATAAATATTGAAGATGGCTCACGGGATAGAGTGTTTAGTAAATCCGATATTATGGATTTTACCGTTGATGATCAAGGCGATATCGTCATGTACAAAAAGTACGATAAAAGGTCAGATACAAGCATGAACATGTATCTTGTGCCAAATACTAATGACTATGAAGCTTTATACATTAAAGAGGGCGAAGAGCTTAGTTTGTTTGATTATTCTGTCATAAAGCTAAGCCCTAACAGAAAAGCCATCTATTATTATGGCCTCAAAGATGATGATATTGGAGTACTGTTGGAGGGGCGTATAGAAGGCAATAAAGTGGTTGAATCCAAAATTATCTCTGAAAACCAAATCTATGACCTCGATTATATCCTAGTCGATTACAACACCACCGAATTGATAGGCTATGACGTCGAAAGAGATTACAATGAAGCATCCTTTTTCGATGTTACGCACGCGCAAGCCTATGCCGACCTAGTGGCCACATTTCCTGATGCCGAAGTCAATATCAACTCATCAAACCGGGAAAACACAAAATTTGTAGCCTCAATTACAGGCGACCAAAATCCGGAGGAATACTTCTTATATGACACCCAAGAAGGCAGTTTAGCCTTTCTTGGAAGTGGTTTCCCTTTGCCGCAGGATGCTCAATTACAAAAAGTAAGACGACATACCTATAAAGCAAGTGATGATCTCCCTTTATTTGCTTACTTAACCTTGCCAAAAGCAAACGAAGCGAAAAAACACAAACTCATCGTACTGGTCCATGGTGGGCCTGCATCAAGAGACTCCAAGATATTTAGTTGGGAAAGACAATTTTTCGCTGCAATGGGCTACGCCGTTTTTCAGCCTAACTTTCGAGGATCTGAGGGTTTTGGCCGAGCATTTAAAGAAGCTGGATATGGAGAATGGGGTAAACGCATGCAAAGCGATATAGACGAGGGCGTCGATAGCTTGATTGCTGCAGGCATTGTTGACCCTAAACATGTTTGTATTGTAGGTGCCAGTTATGGTGGATATGCGGCTATGTATGCAGCAACAGCTAAACCAGATATGTATCAATGTGCTGTGTCATTTGGTGGTATAAGTGAGCTTAGTAATATTTTCTACCATGAGGAGCAACAAAAAAACACAATTAGTTATTGGACCAACAGTATCGGTGAACGCAGTGCATTAGAAGAATTAAAGAAACACTCACCACTGTTCATGGCAACTGAAAAAACCTCTCCTATCTTGTTACTTCATGGCTCTGAAGACACCGTAGTACCCTCTTTTCAATCCGATAAAATGCATAAGCGTTTAATTGAGTTAGGCCATAAGGATACTCAATATATTGAAATCGAAGGTGAAGATCATTGGATGTCCTCCGGAAACAGTCGCCGTATTTATTTAGAAAACGCTATCCGTTTTATTGAAAAAAACATTTAAAAGAAAGGTAACTCTACAAAAGTTGGCACACGGTATGCTTTAAAAAACATGTTATTTGTTGTTTTAAAGTGTGTGTCAATATCTCGTGCCGAGGTAATTACTAGCTAATCATCAGGATGATTGGTTAGAAAGGAAAAAAGGTCGAGCCATAGGGCGGCCCGACCAACTTGCTCACGTTAGGAGTTGGAGCAAAGCAGTTTCGTCGGCTTGCAGGATTGTAGAACAAGTTACTGGCCTCTCAACCAAAACTTCTATACTCTCAGTCCTGTCGGTCGACATTTTACCTCTGTTGATGCGCTTAAGATTATCGTATTGACTCGCCTTACGGCTGCCATCCTTGGCAATAGAGAGCCTCTCAACGCTTTCCAATTTATTATACAAGCTAATCACTAAAACCTTTTCTATGAGTGATTACTTGATACTTTTTCTATCTATTCCACTGTCTATCATGCGTCATTGTTTATTCGGTGCCTGGCTTCATTATGACGGATCTAACATCTAAACTTTGCCGCCATGGTGAATAGTTGCCGCTACAATCACACCAAGTATTATTACTTCCAGCTTTTAACGCTTAGCTCAACAGACTTAAGTACAAACCAGCCTTAACAACAAGCTTTACCAATAATAAACAACATAATAACTCTAACATTGGAATTACCTTTTTATTAACCCTGCAGTAAGCTCAATGCAGCTTGAGGACGCTGATTTGCTTGCCCCAAAATAGTTGTACTAGCCTGCTGTATAATCTGCGAGCGAGTTAGCTCGGCTGTTTCCTTTGCAAAGTCAGTGTCTCTGATACGAGATCTTGCTGACGAAACATTTTCTGAAATATTAGCTAAGTTTCTGATTGTAGACTGAAAACGGTTCTGTATTGCTCCCAAGTCCGCACGCTTGTCATCGACAATTTCAATTGCTCTATCGATTTGTGCTAATGCTGCCGATGCTTGTCCAGGGGTAGCAACACTTAATGAAGCACTACCGAATAAACCTAAAGTACCAAAACCATTCACTCTTGAAATATTCACGTTTATAGTTTGGCCAGCGTTCGCTCCAACTAAAAATGCAGAAGAAAAGCTACCAGAAAGTACGTTCACACCGGCGAACTGTGTCGTCGTTGCCACTCGGCTCATTTCAAACTTAAGTGCTGATACTTCTTTTTGAAGCGCTAATCGGTCAGACGGATCGTTGATACCGTTCTGTGATTGAATCGCTAGAACGCGAATTCGCTGCAAGGCATTAGTCGTTTCTTGCAATGCGCCCTCTACTGTTTGAGCAAGAGAAATACCATCATTGGCATTACGGACGGCTTGGTCTAAACCTTGTATTTGCGAGGTCATGCGGTCTGAAATTTGCAGGCCTGCCGCGTCATCTTTCGCGCTATTGATTCGGAAGCCCGAAGACAAACGCTCAAAAGATGTATTTAAACTTGATGAAGTGTTGATTAACTGCCTTTGGGCATTAATAGCTGACACATTAGTATTGACGAATAAACTCATGATAATCTCCTAACGATTTTCGATAATTATTAAAATAAAACAACAGCGCTTTTTATTATTATTTTTTGCGCAAAATTAATTTTTGGCACACTTAGTGCTTTAATCTAGTCAAGTCATGGACTGACTTATTGTCATCTAGCAGTCACTCGCCGGATGAAGCAATTGCTGTAACAGAGCGAAAGCTCTTGCTGACAGACAGGTATGGTGGTCCAGACCTCTATACCTCTCACTACCTCCTGGCATCGTTCCTGTCAGTCAGCAGTTCCCCAATTCATCCTGGGGCGGCATATCAGTGTTTTTCACCCACACTCATCCCTCACGAGTGTGATATAACTTCCTAAAAATTATTTTCATTTTGTTGACAGCCTAGCGCTATCCGCTTTTCGCTACTGCAATAACTGCAGGGCTTGCTGCGGCCGCTGATTTGCCTGCCCTAACACGGTAACACTGGCTTGTTGCGTTATCTGCCACCGCGTCAATTCAGCCGTTTCTTCCGCAAAATCTGTGTCTCGAACACGAGACCTAGCTTGCGAGGCGTTCTCAACCACATTTGCCAAATTGCGTACGCTAGATTGAAAGCGATTTTGCAATGCTCCTAAATCGGCGCGCTTGGCATCTATAATCGAAATTGCACTATCCATAAAACCAAGTGTTGCAGAGGCTTGCGCCGCATCACTGACCGACACTTCATTGCTGCCAAACAGCCCTTGTGTGCCGAATCCACCAGGTCGAGACAAATTGATGGCAATGTATTGCCCTGAATTCGCGCCGATTAAAAATATGGACGAAAAGTTGCCGTTTAAAATGTCTACGCCAGCAAATTGAGTCGTCGATGAAATTCTATCGATTTCCGATTTCAGTGCAGACACTTCTTTTTGTAATGACACTCTATCGTTGGAGGAATTAATCCCATTTTGAGATTGGATCGCTAGTACTCGAATACGTTGCAATGCGTTGGTAATCTCTTGCATTGCACCTTCAGCGGTTTGAGCAAGTGAAATACCGTCGTTAGCATTGCGTACAGCTTGGTTCAATCCGTTCACTTGCGTTGAGATGCGGTCACTAATTTGCAAACCTGCAGCATCATCTTTTGAACTGTTGATCCGAAAACCAGAAGATAAGCGTTCAAATGCGGTATCTAGTCGCGTTGACGCAGTAAAAATCTGGCGCTGTGCTTCTAACGAAGACACATTCGTATTGACGAATAAACTCACGATTTTTCTCCTAACGATTTTTAATGAACATCGGCGAACCTCTTTGGGTGCTACTCGTCATTCATCGTATTTTTCAGCGTCGACTATTGCTTTTATTATGTGTCGATTGTGTTGGCGAACGCTCTTTGGCATTTGTCTCAACATCGCTGTACAGAGTATTTATTGTTTTTATCTCCGTGCTTGAAATACTTATCGTGCAGATACGCAAAAACCTTTAGTGATTAAACTAAATAAATTGAAATTATTTTTGAAGGGAAAAACCAAATCTTATTAAGCCATTGTATTTATTAGCTAAATAAGCGGCCAGGCAATGCCTGGCCATTCGCTCTGGTGTGTCGAGAGTGAGCGGACTCTCTGCTGTTTGGATGGTGACGCTAGATACTACCTCCTGGCTTCATTCCCCAAACAGTAGGGTCAGTTAGGCTTAACCAAGAAGCTGAAGAGCGGCCTGAGGACGCTGATTAGCCTGTGATAGTATGGTTGTGCTTGCCTGCTGAATAATCTGGTTACGAGTCAACTCTGCTGTCTCTGACGCGAAATCTGTATCACGGATCTGCGCTCTCGCTCCAGATACGTTTTCAGAGATGTTAGTCAGGTTACGAATTGTTGACTGGAAACGGTTAGTTAATGCACCGAGATCGGCTCTTACGCCACCCACAGCTGAGATTGCATTATCAATTGCAACAAGGGCTGCAGAAGCACCCGCGAAAGTTGCAACAGAAAGGTCGCCAATGTTCAAACCAGTCGCTGAGAAACCATCAATACCCTGTAGATTAGGACCTGAAAGGTTTACAGAGATAGTTTGTCCGCTGTTTGCACCGACTAAGAATGCCGCTGAGAAGTTGTTAGTTAACAAATCGACTTTGTTAAACTGGGTATCAGTTGCGATTCTAGAAATTTCAGTTTTAAGCGCTGATACTTCTTTTTGAAGGGCAAGACGGTCAGCAGAAGAGTTAATACCATTCTGTGATTGAACTGCTAATTGGCGAATTCTTTGTAATGAGTTTGTAGTCTCAGACAGCGCACCTTCTGCAGTTTGCGTTAATGAAATAGCATCATTAGCGTTACGTACAGCTTGGTTTAAGCCATTGATTTGGGTTGTCATGCGGTCCGATATTTGCAAACCCGCAGCATCATCAGATGCACGGTTAATACGGAAGCCCGAAGATAAGCGTTCGAATGAAGTATTCAAACTGCTAGATGAATTCATTAATTGACGTTGAGCGTTCAACGCCGATTGGTTTGTATTTACGAACAAGGACATAAGTCTCTCCTACACTCTCAGTCCAGCGGCATGCTGGTCGCCGGACGTGACTCCGGTGGTTTAATAACAACTTGTAGAACAATAACTATACTAGTGATAAGTTAATGTACTGGCTCTCTCGTAAATGTTTATCGACAAGCGACAAATTCCCTTTAACTAAATATTGCTTTTTTTTGCTATTAGCGGCAAAAAATTGCCGCCCTATTTATCAAAAGCATAGAAAAACTGATATAAAACAATGAGTAAAATGAAGAAATTTAATTTAATTTCCCTGCAAAAAATTTTTAACGCCAATACTCATGATGCGTTTACTGATTTGCAGTGCGTAAATAACATGCTTTTGCTTTGTTTTAGGCGTGGAAGTGATCATCACAGCAAAGAGGGTATGATCGTTTTACAAAAGCGAACACTGTCGGGCAAACTCCTTGATGAGTATGTGTTTTCGCTCGCTAATACAGACTTACGAGACCCTCGAATTCACGTGGTTAATGGAAAGCTTCGTTACGTGAGTGCTTATGCGAAGAGGTATTTACACAGCACTGTTTGTGCGAATACCGAAAAGAACGAAATACAGCAACAAGAGTCTGTTCACCATATCAGTGAAAATGTCTTTTGGGAGTGCCTCGTTGACGCAGGTAATTATCACTCGATAGACCAGGCACAAGACATGGTAGTTGGTCTAAATTGGAAATATAAAGGGCGTTTTGCTGAGCCTTATCATTGGTGTTGGCGAACAAGGTGGTATAAAAATATAGCTTACAGCCTTGCCTACAAACGCAGCGAAAACAGCCTGTTTCTCTATCAAGGTGAAGGTTTGGAAGTTTTCAAACACCTCACACCTCCAGTGCTCTCATTGGAAGAGCATGGATTGGCTTATCCCAATGAGAGCGATTTAATTTTTTTACCCAACAATAAGGTGCTTGCGATTACGCGCAGAGATGCTGATAGCTTTACGACTCAACTTGGCATGAGTGACATTAACGAAGAAGGCACGATAGCGAAGTGGGAATGGCAAGCACTATCCGTTTATCTTGCTAGCCCCTGCTTGTACCTATTAGATCAAAATCGAGTTTTAGTTGCTGCTCGCTATGAGCATTCTGTATTAACGCCGTTGACCGAAGCTCACAAGAGTTTGTTGCAGTATTTTGGGAGCGACGTTGAAAGAGATGCGTATGTTGAGGGTAGTTTAAAAACGGGTTTATTCATATTGAATATAAACACCCAGCAACTCGACTTTACATTACCTTTGCCAAGTGCAGGAGACAACGGATATCCCGGAATCACTTCGGCAGAAAATAAGTTGTTTATCACTTATTACTCCAGTGCAGATCAGTGCAGAACTCAGGTATATTTGTGTGAAGTCGATATCTAAATGATACAAATGAATTATAATTCTCAAAATCATCGATTTGTTGAATAGATTTGTACTTTTTCCTAGGTCTATCTAACTCGGTGTATTAAGGTCTTCCGATATTTGAACCTTGACCTCTGATTTTACAGGACGCGCGAAATACATGTTCAACAAAAAAACGACTTATCTTATTTTACTGTTACTCAGTTCCTTATGCTTCGACAGCAATGCTTTAGAAGTGACCGTCATTGATCATCAAGGAAAGCCCGTCAGAAATGTCGTGGTAGAGTGGCACCTGAATGAATCCGCAAAACAAAAACGTCCTAGCAATTTAAGCACCCCAACGGCAATCATGGATCAAATTGAGGAACAGTTTAGCCCTCATATATTAACTGTCGAAAAGGGCACTTCTGTTAGCTTTCCCAATTCAGATAATATAAAGCATCATGTGTATTCGTTTTCCGAAGCCAAATCATTTGAGCAGGGCCTATATGCAGGTAAACAGGCACCACCGATTGTTTTTGAAAACGCCGGAGTGGTTGACCTTGGCTGCAATATTCACGACTGGATGTTAGGCTATATTTATATCGCAGATACTTCCTACTTCGCCAAAACGAATGAAAAAGGTATCGCGCAACTTCAATACACACTCGAAAACAAACACGTAAAAAGTATCACTATTTGGCACCCTCGTATGCAGGAAAATGAGAGACGTATTGAACAGAAATTCACTGGTAATAAAATGCGTTTTGAATTAACAAACGCAATGCGCGAAGATGTTGAAGGTTATGAAGACCTCAGTATTGATGGTTACTAACTGAGTGTCTATCAATCTCCCCAAAAGAGTCATCAGCGCTTTTTTGCTGTTTTTTTTGGCATCAAGCCCTTCCATCGTGACCGCAGAGGTTCATCACCAAGTTTCAGGATTGATACAAACTGGCATTGTCTACAGTAATACTCAAAGCAGTTTTCTCAATAGTGGCACTGGTATCACTCGTTACGATACCAGTGGACTAAAATGGAACCAAGGTGTCGTACAAATTGAGTCTGACTTCAGCGCAGGTTTTACAAGCACCGTGATATTAAATTCCTACTCCGACGGTGATCAAAAACTAGGCCCATCACAGGCATTTGTAAAATATCAGCCAATTCGCCGCTCAGACCTGAAATACCGAATTCGACTGGGTATGTTTTATCCTGAGTTGTCAGTTGAAAACACCGATATTGCTTGGCTATCACCTGATACTTACACACAATCTGCTATCAACTCTTGGTTCGGAGAGGAGTTACGGATTTTTGGCATTGAAGCATCGCTATTTAAAAGTGGTCGAAGACAATCAAGTCCATGGAGTTGGGATGCCAAACTCGGCGCTTATAAGGGAAATGATCCGCTGGGTAGTGTGATTGCTTGGCGAGGTTTTGCCACTCATGACCGCCAAAGTTTATTTGATGAAAGGCTTGAATTTGCACCCTATCCGTCCGTTATAAGTGCAGAGGTAATCAATCATCCAGCATGGGTTGAAGCATTCAGCGAATTAGATTCCAGAGTGGGTGCATACCTTGGTGTTCACATTAGCTACCTTCGCCAAACACAGTTCAAATACTACTATTACGATAACTTTGCCGACCCTAATGTCGTCAACAGCTTGCGCCTATACGCGTGGAGAACCAAATTTCACTCCCTAGCTCTACAACATCAGCTCAATAAATCAATGAGCATAAAAGCCCAATTGCTCGGCGGTAGTACTTTGATGGGTGACAATTTTGTGCATGTAAATTATTTAGCAGGCTTTGCTCAAGTCACGAAAAAAATTGGGCAGAATACGAAGGTCACTGGTCGTTTAGATATTTTCGATGTAAATGAACGAGATGATATCCCCGAAGACAACAATAATAGCCATGGTTACGCATTTACCTTCACCGCCAAACAGCAGTTCTCTGATTCATTCACCGCTGGCATTGAATTTCATTTCAATAAAAACCGGGCTGCTAATCGTGCCCAATTAGCACTATTGCAACAACAAATTGAACGTCAGGCTCTGTTGATTGGTGAGTTTAGGTTTTAAGGTGTAAAAATTGTAAGGTGCTAGCGATCATGTGCTTACAAGTCACTTTGTGAACGCAGAGCTTCTGGCTCTAATAGTTTTATCTTACCGTACTTCACTTCAATCAGTTTTTCGCGCTGCAAGGCTTGTAATAATTTATTGATTGTTTGTCTCGATGTATTCAGTAAACGAGCTAAGGACTCTTGCGAAACCTGTATTTCATCCTGCTGACTAGCTGCGTTCCACCCATTAGAAAGCATCACTAAACGCTTCATTAATTGACTTCTTAAAGACAAGCCACTGGTTTCGTCTAAGATCGCAAATACCGTTCGAATGCGCTCACATAACTGTTTCATAAAGTGGGGGTAAAGCTCAGGATGTGCAAGCAACAAACGATGAAAAGATTGGCTTGGGATCATGAGTAACTGAGAATCCGACTCAGCAAATGAGTCATGTGTTCGAGGCAAGCCATCAAACATAGAGATTTCACCAAACCATGTTCCGGCAGTAAGCCAGGTGAGCACCATCTCTTTACCTTCACGATTCACGTTGCTGATTTTAATTTTGCCCTCAAGCACACAATACATGCCATCAGCCTCTGCATCTTTAGCTAGCAGTTGTTCCCCTCTTGCAATGTGTTTTAATTTACACAGATCAAGAAGTTGCTTGATGGTGGAGGCTGGCAACATCGCAAACCATGGGTTCTTCATCAGTAAAGGTTTGTATTGCTCACAATTCATGGGCAGACCTTGTCTCATTTACGTGTTTCTTAATAACCATAAGAAAAACACCGAATTGTCAAATTGGCGACAGTGTAGCGTGTATAACTACGCTAATCTAGCGTTAACCTATTATTAACATTATGCCCAACGGAGTGACTATGCCACCACTTGATTTATCAGCTGGAATCCCCTCAGTAAAAGACAAAGTAAGCGAAGCTGAATGGCAGACGCGTGTTGATCTCGCTGCTGCTTATCGAATTGTTGCCCACTATGGCTGGGATGATTTAGTCTTTACACATATTTCAGCTCGCGTTCCAGGACCTGAACATCACTTTTTGATCAATCCATACGGAATGATGTTCGACGAAGTCACTGCGTCAAGTTTGGTCAAAGTCGATATCCATGGTAATAAAGTGATGGAAAGTGATTTCGATATTAATCCCGCTGGTTTTATTATTCATAGCGCGGTGCACGAGAATCGAGAAGATGCACAGTGCGTCATGCACTTGCATACAACGGAAGGCATTGCTGTATCAACTTTAAAAGACGGCTTACAAGCTTACAGTCAACAATCTCTTTTTGCTTTATCGTCCCTGTCCTATCACGAATATGAGGGCGTTGCGCTAAATCCTGAGGAAAAAGCACGCCTAGTCGCAGACTTAGGCAATACCAATTTTATGATTTTACGAAATCATGGTTTGTTAACGTGCGGGCAAAGTATTGCCGATGCATTTACCTTTATGTTTTTATTACAACGGTCTTGTGAAATTCAACTTCAGGCGCAGGCGACTGGGCAAGAAATGATAAAAATTCCAGACCCAATTTTGGCAGGTATTCAAAAGCAAGCAGCAGAAGTAACCCGTTCGGCCGGAGGCTCATTAGCTTGGCCTGGCATACTAAGAAAGCTTAATCGTGTTAACCCTGGCTACGATGAATAAGATTTTGCCTATAGTAACCAGCAAGATAACTAAATAATTAAGGGAACAAAATGCCTACTAGCAGTATTGAAGAATATCGGGAACAAGCGCAATTTATCCGAGTAGATAATCACAATATTGCTTGTTGGCAATCTATACCGACAGCCTTAGACGAAAACCAACACAAAGAAACAATTGTGTTCATTCATGGCTTTCCTAGTGCATCTTGGGATTGGCACCACCTATGGCTAAAGCTTGCTGATCGTTATCACCTACTCGCATTCGATATGTTGGGTTTTGGTCTGTCTGATAAGCCACTTCCTCATCAATATAGCTTACAAGAACAAGCTAATATCGCATTCTCTGTGCTGGCACACCATCAAGTAAGTGACTGCCATATTTTAGCCCACGATTATGGTAATTCTGTGGTCCAAGAGATCTTAACACGAGCGTTTGAAAGACAAGAAGATCCTAACTTTCGCCCAAGTATTCATAGCATGTGCTTTCTCAATGGTGGTTTATTTGCAGAGAGTCATCGGCCTCTTTTCATGCAAAAACTATTGAAAAGCTCGCTAGGTCCTTTGATCTGTCGCTTCATGTCTAAAGATAGTTTAATGAAAAGCTTTTTAAAAATTTTTGGGGATAAAACACCCCCATCAAATTATGAAATAGAAGTGTTGTGGGAATTACTAGAATATAAAAAAGGAACGCAAGTATTGCACGACTTATTGTCCTATATCGACGAACGCAGTCAGCATCGCACACGATGGGTGCAAGCAATGCAGCAAACGCGAGTTCCTTTGCATTTTATTAACGGTGTTCAGGATCCGATTTCTGGACTGCACATGCTTGAGCAATATCAAGAGTTGATGCCAAATCCACAAACTACCGCATTAGATGTTGGTCACTATCCGCAATTGGAAGCACCGAACCTCGTCTTAGATGCGTTTACCGCTTTCATTGAACAACACCAGTATAGTAAGGCCTGCTGATCTTTGCTGTATGAGTTTTGCTAAGTTAATTTATATAGTTGAATAAACTTAAGTTGCTCACTCTTGGGAAAGACTGGAACGCTGCCTCCAAGGCCGTTTCTTGTTTAGCAAACTCAGTTGACGCTTTCGCGTAGTCAACATCTTCTATGCTCGAACGTGCCGACGCCAAGGCTATTTCGCTATCTAAATTGGATTCTTTGATCGCTTGTGCAATGTTTAACCTGGCCCCTATAGAAGAGCTTTCTAGGGACATTTTTTCAAGGCCATTATCCAAGCCCACTAGCGTATTATCAATGGCATTCACAAAGTCTGTTTCAGAGATATCGTCAGAAGTCAGTGCAATAAACATATCGTTCAAGGTTTCTGCTAAGTTCTTTTTCTCTGGACGATTTAAGCTAATTTCCATAGAGTCACCAGCGCCGCCGTCAAAATTAATTTCAAGTCCTTCGAAACGTATCGTCTCCCCGGATACAAAACTCTGTGTTGATATAATATCGCCCGTGCCAATATTCGTTACATTAACCTGATCGCCAGCGGCCGATACTTCAATACGATACTGGTTATTTAGAGGATTAACGGGATCGAAGTTCGCTTTATGAAACTTATCAAACGTTCCTTGTTCGTCTACTCTGGCTGTTTCAACGTTCACACCACTTGTTGCAGTAATATCGAAATTCAAACGAGCAAACACTTCCTGAAAAATACTCTTGCCTGAGGAGGTGCTTTGGATCTTCACACTGTCAGAGATTTGAATCTGATTCTCACCATCATCACCTTTGAATGATACTTTGTTGCCGCTTGCGCTTGGATTGAATTCAAACGCTTGCGAAGACGACTGGTACCCAGCAAAAATATATTCACCACTGGCATTTCGGGTATTCATTAAATCCAAGACTTGATTGCGAATTTGTTCAATCTCTGCGCCAATAGCCTTCCTGTCTTCTGATGCCAAAATACCGTTACCTGACTGCACAGTAAGCACTCTTGCTCTATTCACGACATCATTGATGCTTCGCAAAGCAGTTTCCTGCAATTCCAAGGCATTCGTTGTGAGGTCATTATTGCGATTGTATTGCGTAATTTTGTCTAACTCTTCGGTTAAACGAATGACTTGTGCAGCACCCACCGGATCATCACTTGGACGCAGCAACTTTTTGCCGCTAGCAAGTTGTTGTTGAATATCCACAAGGTTGCCTTGGTTCGCATCAATATTTCGCAAGTTTTGATTATAAATAAGGTTTGTTGTTACGCGCATAATTACTACCTAGCTGCTGCTAAAATGGTGTCAAAAAGATCTTGAGCGGTGCTTAAGATTCTCGCGGCGGCTGCATATGATTGTTGAAACTGGATCAAATTTGCCGCCTCTTCATCAAGGCTCACGCCCGACGTCGATTCAAACCAATCTGAAGATTGTGTTTGCAACACTTTCGCTGCTTCTAATTCGATCTGTCCGTTGGCAGTTTTGGCACCAATACTACCAACGATGTTTGCGTAAGCTTCATTGAATGTGGCTTTATTTCCATTACTTCCAACGCTTTGACGAACAGTGTCGGCTTGTTGTAAACCAGCAAGCGATACGGCATTTCGGTTGTCAGCAAAGCCATCAGTGTTAAAACCAATATCAAAACTATCACCCGCTTTTGGGCGGCCTTGAAGACTAAAGTCATAACCCGGATAGTCTTCTAAACCGGCAAAATCAGCAGGCCATGTGCCGCTGTCTTTGGCTTGTTGTAATAGGTTGTTAAGGTCACTAGCGCCAGTAACGGTTGCAATCACATTCGGTGGCACAGCGTTGTCTAATACTTCAAAATCGCTTTCTGATGTAAAGCGCACAACAGCTGGAGCGCCAACGCTTGCGCCATTATCTGCCGCACTTTGTATGCCTCCCGTGCCATTGAAACCAGAAGCTAAAGTATTGGTCAGGGAATTATCAACCAAAGAATTTGTGATATTGACTTGTAAAATTGTAGCATCGCCCAAGTTTGCTTGGTTTGTATCGACTCTCAGTGGCTTGGCGAATGCTAAGTCTTCTCCTCTCGTTGTCTGCAGGGATAAGTCATTCGCAGCGGTTCGTAATGGTTGAAATAAGAATTGATCACCTACACCATATCCAGCTCCGCTGGAGAACTCAATTTCGATGCCGCCCATAATGGCATTGTAGGTACCCGACTCGGCGGTAACCGTCAACGTTTGTGTGATTGGGTTCCCATCTGAGTCCGTTTGTTCAGTGCCATCAGTATTCAAAGCATTCACTTGCACATCAAAAGTAGGAGGTGATCCTGCAGGGCTAGTCAATACTTCAATACGATAGTCCGTCTTGGTGATATCACCACCTGCGCCAGGTGTGAAACGTCCTTGGATACCTAAACTTAAATCAGAGTTATCAGGATAGTTAATACCTCGGAACTCTGGCAAAGCAAAAATATCACCACCCAGTTGACCATCTAAGTCCATACCTTGGCGGTTAGTGCTGTTAAACGTATCTGCTAAGGCAATTGATAGCTTGCCCAAATCACGTTGTGCAGGCTCTAATATTTGCTCTCTATAGCGAAACAAACCACCCAAAGCGCCGCCCATTTTTTGCTCTTCAACATTCAAAGTCGTATTGCGTTTTGGCGCTTCAAACCCTGTAGAAAGTTGCAGTTGAGCACTGGTAAAATCAGGTTCACCGTCAAGGGCGAGCACATTAAAAGTGCCATCTGCTAATACTAATGACTCACCTGAACTAAGGTTAACCACAATCCCTAAATCACTATTTGGACTCGTACGTGTTTCTATAGACATGTATTCCGCTAACTTGCGGATAGCCAAGTCACGCTCGTTCATCAAAGTAGATGGTGTATCAACGCTACTGCTATTACCCACAACTTGAATTGCTTCGTTGAGTTGCCCTATTTGTTTGATTAGCGCATTGGCGTTATTGACGCTGTCCTCAATTTGTTGCTCAACCTCTCGCTCTTTCACTGTCATAAAGTCGCCAAGCGTATTGATGCGATTAACTAAGCCTTGAGCTTCGCCCAATACAGAATCACGAGAGGTAATATTAGTCGCATCGTCAGCCGCAGTTTGCACTGATGCAAAGAAACGCGTTAACGCGCTTGAAATTGAATTGGCTTCGCTAGCCAACACGTTGTCGAGACCTTCAGCGCGGTCAAAGAAAGCTTGTGATTCACCTACACTAGTAATATCCCTGCGCAATTGGTTAGCCGCAAATTGATTTAAAACACGATCAGTGAATCCTCTATCAACGCCACCGGTGAGTTCTGACTTAAATTCAGTGCGCTCGCGGACATAGCCTTCGGTATTGATATTGGCGATATTGTTACTGGTCGTGTTAAGCAAGCGGTTGCTCGCGTTAACACCGGTTTTGGCTATTGAGAATAAATCGGCCGTTTTGATCATGGTAGTAATTCACCCAAGATATTACCGTTAAAGACCGACATGACTTTTTCAGCATACTGAGGATCAGTGGCATAACCCGCCTCTTGCAATGCTTTAAAATAATCTTGTGGTGTTTCGGTTTGTTGTACTGCTTTTTCGTATCGAGGATTCGACTTAATAAAGTCGACATAGTCGCGCATTGAATCATCGAAAGAACCATAACTACGGAATGACGCCTGTTGCTTTTCAGGCATGTTGTTAACAAACTCTAAGGTGTCTACATTTGCTTTTTCACCTTCCCAACGACGGTCAGCTTTAATACCAAACAAGTTGTGGCTACTCTCACCCCCCATTTTGTGAATGAGACTCTTACCCCAACCTGTTTCTAAGGCAGCTTGCGCGATCATTGCTTTAGGATCTAAGTTCAACTCTTTTGCGGCTTCAACCGCATGAGGGTAAAGCGCTTTAACGAACTCTTCAGGGGACGCAAAGGCTGATTGTTTGAATGCAGCAGGTGATACGTTTTCATTGTTTACGCCAAGCACTCTGTCTTGCGCATTTTGTACTGCGGCAACATTGTGCTTATTCAGTATTGATAGATCGCCATCGGACCGCACGGCACCTGCGGGCATCACGCCCTCACCGGGGCTCATTTGTTGAATAATGATATCGGCCAGACCGATACTCCCGTTTGCAGACAGATCGGTTGCCAATTGCTTGTCATGCATTTCACGATAAAACTTTACTTGTTCGGAACTAAATGGGCTGTCTTTATCTGCTAGCGCATCTTGTGCCTTTCGCATTGACTTCAACATCATTTGAACAAATATCGCTTCAAACTGTTTTGCCGCCTCCTCAAGCGCACCGGAGTCGCCCGATTGAGCAGCTTCACGCAACTTATTCACACTACCCATATCGTGGTAGTTTCGTGACATTTCCAGTTGTGATTTAGTGCCAGCGCTTAAGTCCATTAGATAATTACCAATTCACCTTGGAGCGCGCCCGCTTGACGCAGGGCTTCAAGGATTGCCATCAGATCGCCAGGTGCAGCACCGATTTCATTCACGGCACGAACCAATTCATCAAGGCTCACACCAGGGTCAAACAAGAACATACGACTGTCATCCAATTGCACATCAACAATGGATTGCGGCGTAATGACGGTATTACCATTCGCTAGCGCGTTTGGTTGATCAACTTGGGCATTTTCTGAAATCGTGACCGTTAAGCCACCATGCGTGATGGCTGCAGGCAATAGTTTTACATCTTCACCTATGACAATAGTGCCGGTACGACTGTTAATTACCACCCTCGCAGGTGCCGCTGCTGGCTGGAATTCAAAATTTTCAATGGTAGCCAAAAAGCTGACTCGTTGAGCTTGATCACGCGGCGCTGACACCCTCACAGAAGCAGCATCCATTGGCATTGCAATGGCAGTACCTTTGCTCGGATCGCCACCTAAACGCATGTTAATCACATCAGCAAGGGCTTGTGCCGTGCTGAAATCGGGCGTATTCAAGTTCAAAGTAAGATAATCATTCTGCATCAAACCAGAAGGAACCGCTCTTTCCACCACAGCTCCGTTGGCGATACGTCCTACGGTTGGCGTATTCGATACAATCCGAGAACCATCGTTGCCCTCTGCGCCAAAACCACTGACAACTAAGCTACCTTGTGCAACCGCATAAATTTCACCATCCAAACCACGTAGAAAGGTTTGCAACAAAGTTCCGCCATTCAGGCTAGATGCCTCGCCGACCGAAGATACCGTAACATCAATATTTTGACCCGGTTTAGAAAACGCAGGAAGCGTTGCATGGACTGCTACCGCAGCCACATTTTTGATTTTTGGTTTTACGCTACTATCCAATGAAATACCAAAATTGGATAGCATGGTGCGAAAACTCTGTTCGGTAAATGGACTGGTTTCGCCAGTACCCGGCAAACCGACAACTAAGCCATAACCCACTAATTGGTTGGATCGCACGCCCTGCACGCTGGCGAGATCTTTAATTCGTTGTGCTTGCGCTTGAAACGGCGAAAGCAAGAGACTTAGCATGAGTGCTACAGTGATAAACTTCATCATAATTTCCTAAAGTGGCCACCAAGTTGAAGAGAAAAATTTCGTCAACCAACCTTTTTCCTGCGCTTGGGCAAAGGATCCTTTGCCGCTGTACTGAATGCGAGCATTGGCTATTTTGGTTGATTCGATTTCATTGGTAGGCGAAATATCGGCGGCGCGAATAACCCCGGTAAGACGAATATATTCGTCCCCGTTATTAAGGGTTAGCCACTTCTCACCACGAATAATCAGGTTTTGATTTGGGAGCACTTCCACAACAGTGACGGAGATATTGCCAGACAAGCTATTGCTCTGATTCGCTTGTGCGTCACCAGTAAATTCATTCGAGGAGTCTAATCCCAGCTGCAAGGATTCTTTACCTATATTGATGGCATTCCCACCAAGACCAATAATAGGTTGCACATCGACTGTTGACTCTTTGCTTGAGGTTGTCCCTGCGGATTTAGTGGCATTTGTGTTTTCACTCAATTGAACAGTGATAATGTCACCCACGCGACGAGCTTTAACATCAGAGTACAAGCTGTTTGCCATTCCCTTCATGAACAAGCTACCATCTTCAACAATTTCGTCGCGTGTCAAACTCGGCACGGCTGGCGCGTAATAAGGATCATTCGCGGTAACCGGTTGTACTTCGGTAGACTGACAAGCGCTCAGAGCAATCACAACTGTGGTAAGCACTGCGATGAGTTTGAACGAACGTAAAGATAATAGAGTCATGAATTTATTCCTAAAGCTGCTGAATAACTTGGCCAAGCATTTGGTCGACAGAAGAAATCACTTTAGAGTTCATCTCGTACAAACGTTGGCTTTCAATGAGATTCACTAGTTCTTCCGTCACATTCACGTTTGATGTTTCCAAGGTTCCTTGGGCTAATGTTCCCAGCCCTTCAAGACCTGGAACACCTTGAATTGGCGCCCCTGAAACAGCAGTTTCAACGTAAAGGTTTTGACCAATTGGTTGTAAACCAACAGGGTTGATGAAATCGGCTAGGTTCAGCTGACCTAAGACTTGAGGCTCAGCCTGACCACGCAATTGCGCAGACACTTCACCGTCTTGCGAAATTGTCACTTGCTGCGCATCTGGCGGCAAAGTCACGACAGGCTGCAGCACGAAACCCGCACCAGGTGTCACGATATTACCTTGGTCATTCAGCGTGAACTGACCATTTCGGGTATACGCTAAGGTGCCATCAGGTTGCTGAATCTCGAAGAAACCACGACCTTGTATAGAGATATCTAAAGCATTGTCAGTGGTTAATAGATTGCCTTGAGTATGCGATTTTTGGGTCGCAACGACCTTAGAACCTGCGCCAAGCATCAAGCCTGAGGGAAGTTCGGTATCCGCCGACGAACGACCACCCGGTTGATTAATGTTCTGATAGAGCAAGTCTTCGAATACCGCACGGTCCTTCTTGAAACCTACGGTGCTGGCATTTGCCAAGTTATTCGATACAACTGATACATCAGTTTGTGCTGCATCTAGTCCTGTTTTACTTATCCATAATGCTGGGTGCATAACAACCTCCGCGAAAAAACAATTCGCTTTTTAAAAAATTAAATAATTCTGAGTAAGGTATTCGAGCTAGTAACCATTTGGTCAGCTTTCTTCATTAGCTTTACTTGCATCTCATAGTGACGCTGTAAGCTAATCATGCTGACCATCTCTTCAACCGCATTGACATTTGAACCTTCGAGCATGCCCGAACCAACACCAACGTTTATATCCTGAGGGGCAATACCACCTTCTTTCAAATCAAATAAACCATCGTTTCGGCGCTTCATGGTATCCAATGCAGGGTTAACCATTTTTAAGCGGCCTATTTCGTCAATTTGATCCGGTGGTGCTCCTTGCAAACGGCCAGAAATGCGGCCATCGCCTGAAATAGTGAGATTAGTTATGGGTACAGGTAAAAATAGCGGACCATTTTCGCCCAATACCAAATTACCTTTTGAGTCTTGTAAAGCACCATCCACCGTCATCGTTAATGAGCCACTACGAGTATAGGCCTCTTCGCCCTGTGGTGTTTGCACGCTCAGCCAGCCTGAGCCTTGAACTGCCACATCAAGTGGACGCCCAGTGGTAATTAAAGGGCCACTTTCGTAATCATTGCTAGGACTTTCAGTCATGCTAAATACGCGAGTAGGCAAACCTTCGCCGTAAGCAGGCATCGCTCTCGCTTGCTCTAGCTGGGCTTTAAAACCCGTGGTCTGCGCATTTGCCAAATTGTTGGCACGTACTGAAGTCGCAAGAAGGTCTTGTTTCGCGCCACTTGCAGCGATATACAGCATTTTATCCATAGCATTCGACTCTTTTTTGACGTAACTAAAATTGAATACTGAGATGTTTGCAAAGACAATGCCAAACACGCGCGCTCGCCTTCAGGCGAACGTTAACTCGTAGCTCAAGCTCGCTGATAATCCGCAGTTCAAGCACACTAACAGCCTTCAGCCTTTGCCCGAATAAAAGTCGCTGCGAGCCCATCCTTGGGACGCTTGACAATCGGCGTCCTGCCGATTGACACTTTTATTCGAGCAAAGACTTACGGCTTTTTGTTAGCGTGCTTGAGCTGCAGGTGAGCGCTTCACCTATAAAGTGCGGTACCTAAATCAACAAAAAGCGGATGAATCTTAGGGACTTGAAAGTGTCACTCGACATGGATGTCGAGTGCCAAGCGACCCATGGATGGGCTTGAAGCGTCTTTCAAGGCCCTAAGGTTTTTCCGCTGTTGGTTTAGCTACCGCACTCTTTACAAAATGTCGCACGCGGCTTTTATACGGGCAAAGGCTGAAGGCTGTTAGTGTGCTTAAGCTACGGTTTATTTGCAGGCACAAAAAAAGCGGCAATTGCCGCTTTTTTTAGTTTATTCGGTATTATCGAATATTCAGAATTGTCTGGTTCAACTGGTTGTTTACTTCAAGTGCTCTTGAGTTTGCTTGGAAGTTCCGTTGAGCAATAATCATATCGATTAGCTCAGTGGTTAAGTTCACGTTAGCTTGCTCAAGTGCTGACGAGTTAATGTCGCCATAAGTACCTGTTGTGGCTTCGCCCGCTAGTGCCTCACCAGAAAGAATACTTTCTTTCCATTGCGTACCCGATTGTTGTGTTAAACCTTGTTCGTTAGAGAAGCGCACAAGTGCAACTCTTACGATAGGTTCAGAAGTACCATTAGAGAACGTTGCTCTCACTAGACCATCTGCACCAATATCAATACCGGTTAATCGCCCTACTGGCAA
This sequence comes from Brumicola blandensis, assembly GCF_031846165.1. Taxonomy (NCBI): domain Bacteria; kingdom Pseudomonadati; phylum Pseudomonadota; class Gammaproteobacteria; order Alteromonadales; family Alteromonadaceae; genus Brumicola; species Brumicola blandensis. The sequence continues at coordinate 252,077 of NZ_JAVRIE010000003.1, read as the reverse complement.
ACCATCTTGTTCAAGTGAGGTTACTTCAAATGCAGACGCAAACTGTGTTGGCTCATTTGGTGTCGCACTGTTTCTATCCAAGTTAAAATCGATAGTGATTTGTTGGTTTGGATCGGAACCGTTACTAAGTATCGTTGGACCTAGCGCTTCTGTTCTGAATTTAGAATCTGGCTGTGGCAGGCCGTCGGCAGATTGGATACCGATGAAATCACCGCCCTCACTAAATTGTATTTTAGCAGTCGTTACTGCATTGCCGGTATTACCACCGATTGTGTTGACCGCAGTAGCAGGATCTGAATCTGAACCATCCGAGTTTACGGCATCAATCAGCTGATCATCGACTGCTGTTGCCACATACCATTCGTTTACTACACCTGGATCATTGTCCTTAATAAAGTAATAAGTCATAACATGACTGTCACCCAATGAGTCATATACAGTAACTGAGGTTGCTGCATTATAAGTTAAGGGATCTGTTGGGTCGAAATCTGCAGCCACCTTAGCTTGGTCGCCTGCTGGCAAGTTAAAGCGAACGTCAACTTCTGTTGTTTGTTGTGGCGAACCTGACGAATCTGGAATTCTCACTGGTACCGTCGTACTCAAAGCAACTGACGCTGATGTTCCATCAGTGTTTACCGGGAAACCTAACAAGTTGTCGCCTTGTGAGTTAACGACAAAGTTATTGGAATCTAATTTAAATTGGCCAGCTCGAGTGAATGAGAAGTCACGAGAAGTAATTTCTGGCACTGTTGCGAAGAAGCCGTTACCGGTTATTGCCAAATCCAAAGAGTTATTGGTAAAGGTTAAACTACCTTGTGAAAATTGTTGGGCTACTTCTTGTGTAAGCGCACCATCACCTACTTTTGTTTTACCTGACGCCAAGAGTGATGCTGCATAAACATCTCCGAATTCAGCGCGTGATTCTTTAAAACCAACCGTGTTTACGTTTGCAATGTTGTTGGCTGTCGTATCTAAGTCTTTTTGTGAAGCTGAGACTCCGCTTAGTGCGATATTGAATGACATGGGAAAAAACTCCTATTAACTACCGATTTGGATAACGTCATCAAGCTTGATGCTAACGTCACCATCTAAATTAAGAATGACACCTTGGCTTGAAGCGGCCAAGCTCACACTATCTACGTGTCGATTGATTGCAGTGGCAAGTGATGTCGGCTCACCGAAAACATCGCCTTGTACTTGAACGGCATAATCACCAGGCGGCAATGGATTGCCGTTTTGATCTGTACCATCCCAATTAAATTCAATGTTACCAGCAGCAAGGGTACCGACGTCCATCGTTCTAACGACTTCGCCTTGGGCATTTTGAATGGCTATTTTGGTATTCTGAGAGGTTTGTTCATTAATGATAACCCCAGTAATTCCTTCACCTTGGTTGGCAACATGGCCAATATTACCGGTAACAAGTACGTCTTGACCTATCAAGCTGGAAGCTTGAAGAGCTTGGTTGGATGTCATTGAAGAAGAGAATGATTCAAACTTTTCATTCAACTGTGAAATACCATCTGCTGTTGTAAATGACGTCATCTGGGCAACCAATTGGTCATTGTCGACCGGTTTAGTGGGATCCTGGTTGGCTAATTGTTCGGTTAGCAGAGCAAAGAAATCTTCTTGCTTTAGGTTCTGCTCTGAGCCATCCGACACTTTGACTGGCTCAGGTTGCCAATACAAATCGTTATTTAAGCCCGTTGTATTGCGTTCTAATGTATTCATAAAATTTCCTCGCTAAAACGTTTAGCTTAAACTTACTGGCCTTGACCTAATTGCAATACACGTCGGAAAATTCTTTTCGTGGTATCTGCGATTTGAACATTTGTTTCATAGCCTTTTGAGGCTGACATCATATCTGCCATTTCTTCAACAATATTGACGTTGGGACGATAGATATAACCATTCTCATCCGCCATAGGGTTATTTGGTGCATACTCCACATTCAGCGGCTTTGTGCTTTCAACCACCCCTAACACTTTGACACCTGCGCCTTTTGTCATGTCGTTAGATGCTTGATCCAATGCTGCGGCAAAGACCGGATGACGAGCTTTATATGTATCTTCGTAACTGCTGCTGACCGAGTTAGCGTTAGCAATGTTACTTGCCGTGGTATTCAAGCGGACACTTTCTGCCCCCATACCCGTACTCGCAATTTTCATAATATTAAATAAACTCATTAACCTTGACCTCCGCCACCTAGCGCTTTTTTCATGCCTTTAATCTTTCCGTTCAGGAGCATAATACCGGCCTGATAGCGCATACCATTGTCGAGAAAGTTATTACGTTCAACTTGCGCGTCGACAGTATTGCCATCACCAGTATCAGGTTGGTCCGGAACTCTGAATTCAATTTCCGCTTGCATTTGCGAGCGGCCAGATAAATGTTTGTCGTGGGTTTTTACAAGGCTACCTTGGTCATATTGCGCACTTTTCATCGCCTTATTAAAGTCGATATCTCGTGCTTTATAACCCGGTGTGTTAGCGTTTGCGAGGTTGCCAGAAATGACTTCCATACGATCACTTCGTATCGAAAGCGCTTTTTGATGGAAGCCTACAAGTCTGTCTAAACTAATCGCCATAATAATTACTCACACATTCTTTCATGCCAGTGTTCAGCAAATGATGTGCCAATCAGTAATTATTTTTGTAGGAAAGTGATATTTTTATTGAAGTGTTTTACGCAGACTTACGGTAATAAAGGCCTGAAGGCTGAGTTAACATTTTGAAATGAGCACTCGCACCTCCTAGTGACTCGGATGCCCCCAAGATCAAACTGCCTTCAGACTGCAAAGAAGCGGAAATATTTTGCAGTATCCGTTTTTTTTGTTCGCTATCGAAGTAAATCAGCACATTACGGCAAAAGACCACATCGAACTTCCCAAGGGAGGCAAAACTGGTCGTCAGATTGAATTGCTTAAAGTCCACCCACTTTCGAATAGCAGATACGACACTCATCGTTTTGTTATCATGATGCTCAAAGTATTTTCGTTTCACATCATCCTCTAGGCCACGACTTAAGGAGAGCTCGTCATATGTTGCCGCCTTCGCTTGAGCAACCACAGTATTAGACAAGTCAGTCCCAAGAATTTGGATCCCACCTTGAAAGGCAGATGGATAGGACTTCTTGAATTCCGCAATGGTAATGGCGATGGAGTATGCTTCTTGCCCGGTTGAGCTTGCCGCACTCCAAATTCGCAAGCGATTTTGCTTTTTGGCCAACTCGGGCAAAATAGTGTTTTTCAGGATACTGAAGGGATACTTATCTCTAAACCAAAGTGTCTCGTTAGTGGTCATCGCTTCGATTGCTGACTGAGTTAGGCCAGAGTCACTTTGTCGCATGATTTTTTCAATCAATTGATCAATATCGGTCAGCCCATGACGATGTAAAAGAGGCACCATACGGCTGCGAACTAAATATTGTTTCGAGCCTCCTAAAACAATGCCACTTTTTGTGTGTAAAAAGTGGCAGAATTTTTCGTACAAGGCTGGTGAAAGGTCTTTATTCACACATTATTTCGCTTTTAGCTCAGTACCTAACCATTTTTCAACTGCGCTTGCTAATTCATCAGGGTGGAATTTGGCTATGAAATCGTCTGCGCCCACTTTCTTAACCATTGCCTGATTAAAGACACCACTTAGCGAAGTATGCAAAACCACATGCAAACGTGCCAACTCTGGGTCATTTTTAATTTCAGCCGTTAGCGTGTACCCATCCATTTCTGGCATCTCTATGTCAGAAACCAATACGCCCACTTTATCAGTCACATCACCGGTTTCACTGGCTAACTTTTTCAACATCTTCAGCGCTTCCAGACCGTTTTTAGCTACTTCGATCTCCAAACCTAGCGCTGTCAAAGCTTTCTTGACCTGGTTTCTGGCTACAGATGAATCATCCGCAATGAAAATAATCTTACCTTCACTTGAGCTCACATCTAAGGTATCAGCTAAGTCTTGGCTAATATCAGTGTTCAATGGTGAAATTTCATTGAGGATTTTTTCTACATCCAAAATTTCAATCAGCTCATTCTCAACTTCCGTAACGGCAGTTAAATAGCTTGCTTTACCGGTGCCTTGTGGCGGCGGCATAATGGCGTCCCAGTTTGTATTAATAATACGCTCGACGGAGCCCACTAAGAATCCTTGCACTGAACGATTATATTCAGCAATGATAATGAAGCCTGACTCTAGGTTTTCAATCTTTCGACCACCCGTCGCCATACTCAAATCGATAATGGAAATAGTTTGTCCACGAATGTGCGCAACCCCTCTTACAAGAGAGTTCAATTTGGGTATTTGAGTAAGAGGAGGACATTGCAAGACTTCACGTACTTTAAATACGTTGATCCCGAAACGCTGTCTACCATTCAGACGAAACAAAAGCAGTTCAAGTCGGTTTTGCCCAACAAGCTGCGTTCGTTGGTTTACAGAATCCATAATACTGGACATTCATTACCTCCAATTTCATTTTAGGCATGATTGTTGCCTTGTGTAATATACCGTATTACCAGCGCACGTTTAAGAGAAAAATGTGCCGGACTTTTGACACTTATATTGTCACCATACTAAGTGCCAAAGTTAGCATGCTGGAAAGCAACATAAGCATAGGTATAAACAGATGCAAATTAACATAAGTAACTCGTTATCGACCACTACTGGCATTGGCTTGACATTATTTTTCACGCTTTTTGCAAGTTTTTCCAAAGCGTCGGTACATCAAAGCATACAGCATCAAGCCGAACTATATGTGCAACAAAATGCAATTATAGACAATAGTGCCGATTTAACCATTAAAGCGGCGAAAATTGATGAACGTATTCATATACCACAGTGCCAGACACCTTTTGCATTTGAAGCCTCGCAATCGAGCCTGAAGCAATCGAATGTCTCGGTCAAAGTAACTTGTCCTAATTCAAGTTGGTATTTATTTACCTCAGTGCAGGTACAACAAACTAAACCGGTTGTTGTGATGTCGGAAACCATGAGTCCAGGCTCACTTTTAAGTGAACAAAATCTGTATATTGCCGATATCCCTATTAACAGGCTCAGAGGGTCGACATATACGAACCCTGATCATTTAATTGGCGCGCGTCTTAAAAGAAGAGTCCGCCCCGGTCAGATAATCAATAACGCTATGCTTTGCTTTGTATGTAAAGGCGACAAGGTGACAATTATGGCGCAAACGAAGGGTTTGCAGCTGAAAGTGTCAGGCATTGCTCAGCAAGATGGCAACTTGGGTGATACCATTCGCGTGCAAAATGCACAGTCTAAAAAGACGGTTTCTGCGACGGTTTCTAGTACAAGTGAAGTGAGTATTCATATTTAGTAGTGATAAAAAATTGACACTTTTATCTTATGAGCTTGAAAGAAAGGGAATTAATTACGTAAAAACAAGCAGAAAATGTGTTTTTAATTCACTTTTTTGCTAAAGTAAACCACATGAACGCCGATAACATGACTGAGGTGTTATAGGTTCTGGAAAAAATTATGACTATTAATAACGTAAATAACAATGCAAACAAACCGCAAATTGACGGGCAGAAGTTGTCACAACAACAGACGCAAGGTCAAGCTGCGACCACAGGAAACGCAACGCAAACTGCCGCACCAGCTGCAGCACCGCGTGGTGATTCTGTGTCACTAACACAGTCAGCACAGCAATTGTCTCAGGTACAGAAAAAAGGTACCGAAGCCCCTGTTAATCAGGAAAAAGTGGACAAACTAAAGAAAGCAATCGCTGAAGGTGAGTACAAAATCAACCCAGAAGTATTAGCGCAGAAAATCGCTAAATTGGAATCTCAAATATTCGGTTCTGGAGCGTAAATAAAATATGATGCCTAGTCTATTGAGCGCAATTGATAAGCAATTCGAACAACTGACTTCTCTCAAAGCCTTGCTTGAGAATGAGCTGCATCTGATTAGCTCCAGAGAACCCGAAACATTGATGGGTTTATTGAAAGAAAAAGAAGAGCTATTAAATCAAATAGAGTCTGAAGACGCATCTATCGCAAGCCTATTTGAAAAAGCAAAAGCAAACGAAGAAAACGTGGAAGAAGCAGTCGCTGCAATGAACAAATGCAACGCAATCATCCATGAATGTAAATATCTCACCCAAATCAACGCTAAATCGGTTGAACAGGGTCAGCTAAGACTGACACACCTGCGCAATTTGATGATGGAGCTTAGAGCTCGTGAATCAATGACCTACGACCGCAGCGGAAAACCAACAGGCGACGGATCATCTAAAGGATTCACAGCTTAACCCCTTTTTTTGATTTACAAATGCCACTAGTTTCCATAGCATGGCGGTGTTCTCACGGCAGCCTATTGAGCAATTATGTCTGATCAAATTCCTAGTTTAATCGAAGAAATCGTTAAAGCCGACGCGCTCGAAGATAATGCCGAGTTGATCAATACCATTGCATCTACCGATTCTGAAAGCCTTGCATTGCTATTGGAATCATTGCCCGTAGAACAAAGGGTAAATAGCTGGGAGCAAATCCCCAGCCATAAAAAACTAGATGTATTAGTCGACATGCGCGCTGACCCGCGCTCCCCACTTATCGACGCTACCCCAATTGATAAATGGGAAAACATTTTTCAAGATGTTGATTCCGAGCAACTACTAGAAATTTGCGACAGTCTGCCAAACAACCTAGTTGATATTGCCGTCTCGGCAATGGGTAAGCAACAGCGCCAATTCTTTCAAGATGCGAGTCAATTCAAAGACAATCAAATTGGTCACTGGTTAAACCATGATGTATTGGTGTTGCCACTCAATGCCAAAGTCAGTGACGCCTTACGTTTGATACGCCGCGAAGTACCTGAATCAACCGAATGTATCTTTTTAGTCAACAGAACTGGGCAGTTTTCTTCAGCCGTGAAGTTTGATCGGCTTTTTCGTGCGCCAGAACATATTCCATTGGTCGACTTATCGGTTGAATTCATCAGTGTAATTAAGGCAGAACAAGATGCAGTGCAAGCTGCTAGAGTCGTTCAGAACAGCGGATTTATTTCGTTACCCGTGTTGGATGATACCAATAAGCTATTGGGCCGCGTTGATATTGTCACTGCTTGTGAATTAGTGAATGAAGATTATGAACGACAAGTCATGTCATCTGCAGGTATGGACGAAAACGAGGATTTGTTCTCTAGTGTGAGAAAGAGTGCAAAAAAGCGTGCTATTTGGCTGGGTATCAATTTGGTCACCGCTTTTCTAGCCTCATGGTTCATTGGCTTGTTTGAGGCGACTCTTCAAGAGGTAGTGGCATTGGCTGTATTGATGCCAGTAGTTGCAAGTATGGGCGGAATAGCGGGCAGTCAAACACTCACCCTAATCGTTCGTGGCCTAGCGCTAGGGCAAGTCACTGACAGTAACCGCAAAGCGTTACTAGAAAAAGAATTGAAGGTAGGTTTGTTGAATGGTGTCATTTGGGCAACTGTGGTTGGTGCAATTGCTTACTTGTGGTTCGATAGTAGTTTACTTGGCATCGTGATTTCTATTGCCATTCTATTGAATATAGCAATGGCAGCATTAACCGGCGTGTTGCTACCTATCGTATTGAATAAGTTAAAGATAGACCCTGCGTTATCAGGGTCTGTCATTCTTACAACGGTAACCGACATCGTTGGCTTTGTGGCTTTCTTAGGGTTAGGTAGCTTGTTACTGCTCTAAGCTCGCCTTAATTAGCCGTTAAGACTTGCCACTGTCGTACGCATTTTTACCGATCCAATCGACTCGGTATAAATCGCGTCGACGGTCTAAATAATTGCGTACCGAGCCCTCATTTTTCAACTTCGTGAGCTTGTTATAATCTAAATCGACTATTAAGGTCATTTCAGTGTTAGGCGTGGTTTCCGACACAATTGCGTCATGTGGGAAAGCAAAATCCGAGGGCGAAAATACAGCCGTTTGTCCGTATTGAATATCAACGTTGTCTACTTTAGGCAAGTTACCCACACTACCAGCAATGGCAACGTAACATTCATTCTCTATCGCTCTAGCTTGCGCACAACGACGAACTCTCAGGTAACCATTCTTAGTGTCAGTCCAAAATGGCACAAACAACACCTGCATATCTTGCTCATTTAAAATACGCGCAAGCTCTGGGAACTCAACGTCGTAACAAATCAGCACACCTATTTTACCAAAATCAGTGTCGAACACCTTAAGCTCATCCCCGCCTTTCATGATCCAATCAGACTTTTCATGAGGTGTAGGATGCAGCTTCGACTGTGCTTCTAATGAGCCATCACGATGACAAACATAACTCACGTTATATAGCTCATCATCTTCAATGACAGGCACTGAACCAGCGATAATATTAATATTATAGGTGATCGCAAGCTTAGAAATGGCAGTGATGATTTCATCGGTGTAGGTCGCTAGATGCCAAATTGCATCAATTGAACTATCTGAGTCAGCTAAGCCCATTAGCGGCGCATTGAAAAACTCAGGAAACAATGCAACATCACACGAGTAATCAGATAAGGCATCGACGAAGTATTCTACTTGCTGAAGCAATTCACCAACATTTTCAAAGTAACGCATTTGCCATTGAACACATCCAATACGCGCTGACTCTTTAACACCATTAATAATAGATGGCTTCTCTGCATCGTAGTATATGTTGTGCCACTGCAATAACGTTGCATAGCCACGTGACGCTTTATCTTCCGGTAAATAGGCCTTTAAAATTTGCTTCACTTCGAAGCCATTAGAAATTTGAAAGGTCAGGATAGGATCGAAAATGTCCTTTGATTTAACTTTCTCAATATATTCGTATGGAGTTAGTTCGCTAGAATACTTTGAATAATTAGGAATGCGACCACCGGCCATAATAGACTGAAGGTTCAGGTTGCGACAAATCTCTTTGCGCGCCTCATACAAACGTCGGCCTAAACGCAAGCCTCGGTAGTCATTCGATACGAATATATCAACGCCATAAAGAACATCACCTTTGGGATCGTGCGTGGTTAAGTAAGCATCACCGGTAATTTGATCGTAAGTGTGCTTGTCACCAAATTTGTCATAGTCAACAATCACAGCAAATGCTGCGGCAACAACTTTACCCTTATCTTCTATGCATATTTGTCCATCGGGGAAGGTATTGAGTTGGGCTTGGTATTCGCGTAATTTCCAAGCGCCACCAACGTGTTGATACACGTCATCCATTAACTCTTTAATGTCGTCGAAATCGTCGAGCGTTAAATGGCGAAGTTCTAATAGGTGTTCACCCTCACCTGCATGACTCATGTCTTGACTCATAAAATCCCAAATTAGCTTATAGAAGCTCTTATGTTAGAGCAAATTGTGCTGAACTCAAGGTTTGTTAGAAGTCTGCTTGCTCAAATCAATAGTAAGTGACCTTTCGTATTTTTTTCGGCTTGGCTGTTGAAAGGTAGATGTCATAGACTCGTGACATGTCTAGCTCTAATTCCGTTGCGTATGTGTCTTCACCTACGGGGTAACTCTTTACAACACGAGCGCCTCGAATAACGCCTTCCACCGAGCTTTTTAACTGGTTGTTTGTCAGGATCAAATTTGCTAACTCTTGCTCACCGTCAACTTTTTGGCCATAAACTTGTTCCGCCAATTCGCGGTAGGCGTCAAGTTTTGATGCCTTTATCGCCATCAGTGTTTTGGTAGAATCATCCGACGCCAGTTGTGCATCTATTGGTGCATAACCCACAGCACTGAGCACAGGATAAGATTCAGGCTCAATCGTTTCCCATTCCACATGCTTGGTAAACATTGAGCTACAGCCCGACAAAGCGGCGACAGCGAAAAGCATCATCGCGCTCATTAGAAGCTGTTTTTTATTTGGTAAATAGTTCGTATACTCTTGCATGGTTGTTTCCTACTGCCTTGCTTTGTTGTTTTAGCAGAGTCTATCTAGTAGCTTTTCTTAATAGACGCTGTATTCATATGCTTCGTTATTGAGACACTAAGCAATAAGCGAACCAACTATTTCAGATTAAACCTTCAAATCCTCTAAATGTGCCTTATGGCATATAACTTGTATAGCCAAAGCAATAACACTGTTTTTTGACAGTATCAGTTTAGTCTTAGTTGTCTTGCAGAGACTCATAAATGCAATGCAACCTTGAACAGCATAACGTTGAGCACATTGATATGAAAACACCTTGGTACACTATTTTTGGGTTTGTTCTTTTGTCACTTAGTTTTAGCCACACAGCTAAGGCGGCCTGGTTCTCAGCCACTGGGCAAGCAGCTATTCTAAACGGTGATAAAGTGGCTGCTAGAGAACAGGCAACAGAAGAAGCAATTAAGCAAGCCTTATTGTTTGCTGGCGCATCTGTGCGAAGCGTACAACAAATGACGAACGGTCTACTGATGGATGATCATTTAGAGATTCGCTCTAGTGGTGAGGTAAATACGATTGAGTTTATTGAAGAGGTATATGAAGATGGCTATGTCACCGTATCTATTCGCGCAGATATCTTTTCACAAGAATCACAATGCAGCGCAGCCGATTATACCAAGCGTATTGCAACTACATATTTCCCTTTACGCTACGGTGCACAAGCGGCGGATGGCCAGCTACATACTTTCGGTGAAGCGGCAGCAATGAAGCTTCAGGAGACATTTGCGGCTATCACAACAAGTCTTACCGTCTCTGATGTAGAACCGTATATTCTAAATTGGCATACAACAAATCAAGCAATGCAGGCCGTCAGACTGGCAGAAAAAACGGATGTTCAGTATGTATTAGCAATTACCATTGATGACATTAGCGTAGAGCGCAATCAATCGAATGCGTTTACGTTTTGGAAGGGTGAACAAGCGGTGCGAAACCTTGCCTATAGCATCACGCTATTGAACGGTGCTTCAGGTGAAACCTTGATGAGTAAGCAATATCGACTATCAGAAGCTTGGGAGTTTGACCGGACCAAAACTGTCGACGTGCATTCAGATCAATTTTGGCGAAGTCGTTTCGGCCGTGCTGTTTTAGAGAGCATGCAGCAAGCAGCAGTCGACTTAGAAGAATTTGCCATGTGCGAGCCGACTATGGGTAGAATCTTGGCAGTAGCAAACAACCAACTACAAATTAACCTTGGTGAAAACCAACAAGTGAAAGCTGGAGACCAACTTACCTTATTTAGTGTAAAACAAATTCAGGACAACTTTGGTCAACAATATAAGCAGTTTGTGTTACACCCTACTCCTCTTGTTGTGACACAAGTATTTGCTGAAACAGCCACGGTCACTAGCCGAGACCGAAGCCTTTTAGGTAATATTCAAGCAAATGATTTTGTTGCTAGGCAATAATCGTCGATTGATTTGACGCTTCATTTATTCTGTAAGCTCAGCAGCACAATGTCGGTAAAACGCACCGACTTGTTTTGATTCATAAAGTAGCACAAAATAAGGCTTTGCCCCTCCACCCCTTAGTTTAACTGGATAAAACGAGGACCTCCTAAGTCTTTGATACAGGTTCAAGTCCTGTAGGGGTGGCCAGTTTTTGTTTATCGTAACCTATAACTTACTAAACAAGCCGATGTTATATTTGTCGGTTTGGGTAATATCGGTGTAAACTCCCCTCCAATCAACGACGACTTTATTGATGTAAATGTAGATGACGCAAAAGAACTCGTTAAACTAGGCGCAGTAGGCGAACTTATTGGCTGGGTCTATAACAAAAAACGTGAATTGCTCGACTGTGGCATAATTACCAATAAATATACAGCAGAGCATCTGCTAGAGATGAAGTAAATGACTGAACACACAAACAAACCGAAAGCTGCAGTATTTGGTGAAGCTCTATTTGACCTCATAGAACAAACTGAAGGCATTCTGCATTCTCATATTGGTGGCTCCCCTTTTAACGTAGCGCAAAGCTTTGCACGCCAAAACATAGATATCAGCTACTTATCGCCTATTTCAAACGATATTTACGGTACACGTTTAAAGCAGTTTGCCAGCAAAGAAGGCATTACGCTTCCTGAGAATAACCGTTCAGATTTACCTACTTCCTTAGCGTTAGTATACAAAGACGAGCAGGGTCAGCCTGACTATTGCCTTTATCGTAAACACATTGCCGATTTAGACATTGATGCAGCTACTTTGCAATCGGTCATCCCTGAAGATATCGAATTGTTTCATACTGGTTCGTTAGCACTTGTGCCGAGTATGGTAGACGTATTAGAGCCTTGCTTTACAGTATTAAAACAGCGTGAAGTCTGCGTCAGTATCGACATTAACATGCGAAAAGGTGTAGAGGCCGATAACGAAAGCTACGTAAAAGCGGTAACATCATTAGCGAACTACGCTGATATTATAAAAGTAAGTGATGAAGATTTACTTGCGCTCGGCTCAACAGTAGCGCCTCTTGATGGTGCAAAAGAACTACTTGCACAAACGAATGCCAGCATGGTTTTGTTGACCCTTGGCGAACATGGTGCCACTTTAATCACCAACAAGTTTGAAGTCACCAAACCCGTTTTTTCCCCGACACCTTTCGTCGATGCAGTAGGTGCTGGAGATACTTTCTTCTCAGCGTTTCTCGCTCAGTTATTACGGCAAGGACAAATAAAACAACCTTGGTCAGATGAGGCTCTCGAATACACTTTGCAGTTCGCGCTAATGGCGGCAACTCTAAACGTCGAAAAAAACGGATGTAACCCGCCAACTCAAATAGATGTTGAGCACGCAATGAAAGCGAGAGCTTCACAACTTAAAACAATCTAAGCACGCGTATGCAACAGGTAATCATGTAGCATTTGACTATGCAAACATGTGCAGGGAAATCGAAGAGACGCAGTGTTCTGGATAATCCCAGGGGTATCAGATCAAATATATTATAATATTGTGTATAACAATGACCTTGGGACTTAGTGTTTACATTTTTTCGAATGATGACAAACCCCTGGATGAAGGATTAGACACATCGAAGCCGAGTCAAGTAATTCAGAATCCGTTAGAAGTCGAACAAAGGGCGAATAAGACCACCTTAAACGTTGACGAAGTAGCTACAAAACCTGACTATAAACCGACCAACTTCAATAGTCTTATCGCTGAATATGATTTTCCCACTAAGGAAAAATACACTCTTTTTAACCAACTGCTTTTTGGTGCTTTGGAGTTTAGTACTGAAAGAGAATTTAAAAGTTTAAAGAATAACGGATTCCCTTCAATTGAGGACGTAAAATACGTTCTTCAAAATAACCCTGATTATATGAGCCAAAAATTATTTAGCGAATTGGAAAACCACCCTATATTGGACTCAAGTGCTGACTTAAATTTTGATGCTGTAGCATCTCTCAATTTGTTGGAGGCTATAGTCAATTTAGAAAGAACGATAAGATTTTTTATTCCTTCATACACCAGAGGACAGCCTTTTCCAAGAGGTGAAGACTGGCCTGAGGGAAAAAGACCACAACAAGTCAAAGAGGCTGCAAAGCTATTAATCTTAGCCCAAGCGTCTGTTCGCAACGAATCAGGTATTGGTTTATTAGCGAGGGCGAGATTCGATGAACTTAATTTTTATGGTCAAAGCGAAGAGTCACTTATTAAATTAGTATTTGATAAGGTATCTGATGCGCAAATAAAACTCGAAATAAATTCTTTAGATAAATACATAATTGAACATTATCCGAAATATAATAATTTATATGAAGAAATGGTGAAAGAAAAAGCGGAGCTGTAGCAGAAATGTTCTGATGCCTTCAAAGTCGGTGGCACCATATGGATTTTGGGAATAGCTCTCTAAAAAAGGAGCTGGAAGTAAATGTTTGAGTTAGCGTGCTACCGAATCGCTAAATATCCTTACAACCAAAGTGATCGTTTACTTATCAGTGAAGCTTGCTTTCTGCATACACCGCCATTTTGCTGAGTATACACCCACCCCTAAGTCTTTGTTACAGGTCAGAGTTATGTAATATTGGTCAGCAATAATCAGTTCAAAAACGCGTATAAAGTACTTCCTATAATTAGTCATTTTCATACCCCCCTACTACTTATTCATACCCTATCTTCGTTTACTTTTATTTCAGTGGCCTTTAGTCTCTTCGGCCTTAGCTATTGAAGTCATCAGACAAGTCGTTAAATAGGTATTTCTAACGATACGGAAAAGGTGGCGATATTAATAACTAAATGCACCCGCAGTGACATTCACGGAAAGACAGATGTGATTGTGACAGGTTGCAAGTAACTACACTCAACTCAAGGAAATAGACAACATGAAGCGTATTATTGGCACTTTCATATTTGGTGCCTTATTCAGTTCTCAAGTTTTCGCAGGCTACGCAGTAGTCGTGCACCCTGAAAACACATCTGAAATTGACTATCAATTAGTGAAACGCATTTTTCTAGGCAAAGAAACTGCCTTCTCGAACGGTGAAGTCGCTACAGTATTAACCCATTCTCCAGACTCCGCGCTACGTGTGGAATTTGACGAAGCAGTTCTCCAGCGCAGAACCGCTGCTGTTGACGCCTACTGGTCAAAGCTCGTATTTACAGGTCGAGGCACTATGCCAAAGACTGTGAGCTCAGATCAAGAAATGATCGAATTAATTCTACAAAACAAAAACGCAATTGGCTTCATCGATACGTCTTCTGTCAACAGTGACGTGAAAGTCGTGAAAATAGACTAAGGAGATTGTCATGAAAAAATCATTAATAGTAGCAATGCTGAGTACAGCAGTTGCCCTTCCAGCACACGCTGACATCCGTATAAACGGTTTTGCCAATTTAGTTGGTGGTGTTACCGGGAGTGAGGAATCACTTTACGGATACGACGACACATTTAATTTTAGTGAAGAAAGCCTTTTTGCTCTTCAGGCAAGTGGCAGCATTAACGAAAGAATGTCAGCAACGGTTCAAATTCTAGCACGTGGAGCAGACGACTATTCTCCAAACTTTGAATGGGCTTATGTATCATACAGAATGACTAACAGAGCAACATTCTCAGCAGGTCGATTCCGTCTACCGCTATTCAAATACTCTGACTCTTTGGATATTGGTTACTCACACCATTGGGTATCAGTACCTCAAGCAGTTTATGATGTACCATTTAACAACATCGACGGATTCCGTTTAGATTATTCTGACTTCGTTGGAGATTGGGAAATCAAGTTAGGTGGCGCGGTCGGTGCATTCGAGAATGAAGTATCTGGCGGTGTTATCACTGGCGACAATACTCATATGGTTAATGCTGAATTGTCTAATGACTGGTTCAGTGTTCGTGCTGTATATGGTGGTACTGAAGCAACCTTCTCACAAGCACAATTAGATGCAGTTGTAGGACAAATTGGTCAAGCCAACGCTGGTTTTGCTGACTTCCTTGCAATTGATGAAGATACAGCAAACTTTGTTGGTGTCGGTTTCAACATTGACCGCTTCAGCTGGTTCTTATCTGGTGAGTATACCAACATCGAGATTGCTGATTCTTACACGCCAACTGATGAAGCTATGTTCGTTACCGCTGGTTTCAGAGCAGGTAAGTGGACGCCTTCATTAACATACTCTGTGTTTGAAGGGGATGAAGTGAAGGGTGTTGAAGAGCTAGCAGCCTTAGGTCAGCCTTTAGAGGCGGCGTTAACACCGGCTGTATTAGGTATTAATGCACAATTTGCTCAAAACTATCAAGTTGCCACGGCAACGATTCGCTATGACTACGCAGCAAACTTTGCAGTGAAATTAGAATTCAGCCAGTACACAGATGACTTGGTTGAAGCTAGAGACGCTTCACTCGCTAGATTTGCAATCAACTACGTATTCTAAGTTAGTGAATGAAAGCCAGCCCACTTGTTGTGGGCTTCTACTTCCTATTAGGATTGACCTAAAACTCCTGGTCAATCCTAATTTTCTGGTTTGCAAAGCATCCCAGCGATACAATTTTTTGACCAACGCATGTATTTGTTGGAATGAGTCAGTCTATGGATAATATGATAAAAAACGCATTGAAATACACGATCGGAATAGTTGCTTTTTTAACAGCTCTTGCGCTTTATTTTTTCTTCATGATGAGCAAGAACCTTAGTCATCAAGACCAAAGCACGAACGCAGCTACGGTCGACGTTGCAAGCGAAACACCGCGTGCCCAAGAACAATTACAATGCGATACTGATTCAAATGAAAATGCCCTATCAAGTCTTAAACAAGACCTTAATATTGCCCGTGACGACTACAGTGCTTGCTCTGCCTCACTGAATCAAACAGAACGAAATATCTCTAGATTGCAAAGCCAACTTGAAACATTAAGATCATCATCACAAGACGATAGCAGTGAATTACAAGCCCAGCTGCAAAGTGAGTTGCAAAGCGCGAAAGAAAGCGTAGACACGCTTCAAGCTCAAATGCTCACACTAGAAGAAGAAAAGCAGGCACTAGAAGAAGAGAAACAACAACTCATTAGCGCTAGCAATAGCGGTGATACAGAAGATGAGAAGCTAGCCAAGGTTCAATCCGACCTAGCCGACAAGAACAATGAAAACCGCAAACTGTCATCGAGTATCAAATCGCTCGAGCGTAAACTTGCCGATACTGAAGAAAGACTTCAGCAAAGCCAAGAACTTGCAGCAGCGAAATCACAACTAGAATCCGAGTTAGCGACACTCAATCAAGAAAAGATTGGACTCCTAGCGAAAATTACTGAACTAGAAGCTGAAGACGAAAACAGTTCAAGCGGTGTATCAGGCCCTCTTGCAATAGAGAAATTTGAAACACTCCCTGTGCTCTGTGACCAACATCGTTCAGCAACACAAATATGTGTTAGCTCATTTGAAATGGTGACAAAATTCAACTTCCGTCCTAATGGCTTCATCTCTCTGCGATTAGTTGGCCCGGATGGTGACACTATTGAGCGCGATTCAATTGCTGCACAAGAAGTAAACCTTTACAGCTTTACTTTTGATGATGAGATCCTTGATGCTGGTGAATATACAATTGAATTGAAAATTGATGATGTTTTCAATCAATTTAATTCTGCACAAACCTTTAGTTTGAGCTTACCTGCGGATCTCATAAACAAACTTAACTCTGGTCAGTAGAGGAAGCCATCATGTCGATTATCGTTTATCTAGACCATGCAGAAGCTTAGGATATTACAAATGGACTTACGTTTTTTCACCTCACAAAAATTGCTTTCGCTGTGTATTTTAGCACTCGTTCTTGTTCCTGATTCCTCTGCATATGCGTTCAGCGGCTTTGTTCAAGAGCAAAGCGCAAGCACCGTTTCTGCGTTAATCTACGCACTATTGTTCGTTATTACCGTCTTGTTAATCACTCCAGTTATCCAGTTTTATTTTGCAGCGCTTAAACGTGTCAGTATGGAAAAAGAGCGAAAAGCACTGCACCAAGCCATGCGTGAGAAGAACACGGGCGCTGTCTATGTTGATACTCACGGCAAAATCGTATTTGCCAATACAATGGTCAAAAACCTGTTCAAAGAAAATAACGATGTTATTGGCAAAAACATAGATGAATATTTAGAGTTCACCTACAGCTCGAAGCTGTTTAGTAAAGAAGATGGCGCACCTATCACCATCAATACGAAAGTCATAAAGGGTAACTCACCTATCACCTTGTCGGTTGGCGAAATGCTCCTTTCTGGAAAGGAAGAAGTCCGTCTTATCACTATGTGTGCGCCAAGCTCAAGTTCTGACAGCTTGCAAGGCTATGAACACTTAATCAGTGAACTTGAAGAATATAAAACCGCTCTGGCGGGCGCTGAAGGCGACATTAACAAAATTTTGCAACTTTCACCTGTCGGAATCGGTAAGTTAAACAAAGACCATCAAATTATTGGTGCGAACAAAAGCCTAATTAAACGCCTCAAATACAGTGAAGAAGAACTGAAGAAAGGCAATTTTTACAAACTATTTAGTAATTCAAAACAAGCAGAATTAGCCTCAACGCAGCTTAAAGAACAAAAGCTATTACGTGATTTTCACGTAAAACTTGTCGGTAAAAATGGTAAAGAATATCCGGGTGAGATCACCATCGACCCTATTGATGATGGTAAAGGTGAGTATTTATTCTGGATAATTAATCGCTCAGATGAACAGTTCCAATATGAGAAGTTTGAAGCACTGTTACAAAACAGTCAGTCTCCTGCTGCAATTGTTACAAGTGAAGGCATGACTAAGGCAAACCGTCCTGCCTGCCAATTTTTCAATGTTGCATCTGATGACATGCTGCGCGGTGTGTTCCCATACGCAGAGAAGTACAATGATAGTGATACTAAAGCTGAGGAATTGGCTTCAATGTTTCAAACTGCTCGCACAAACGGCGGTACAGCTTCTGCTACGTGGTCATTTGAAATCAATGACAGAAAACGTCCATGTCAGATCAAGCTGATCCCGATATTTAAAGACAACCAATTCGATTCAGTCTTGTTCCTATGGACAGATATGACTGAATTGCAAATAAAAAGCGACAGCTTAATCGAAAGTGAAGCCAAGTTAAAAGAAGCATTATCTACGCTCGACGACAAACAGAGTGAACTCGGCAAGCTACAAGAACAAATAAGCTCTTTCTCTGTTGAACGAGATAATATCGCTTCGCAATTGTCTATTGCACACAGCGAAAACAAAATGTTGCGCGAAAACGTAGAGCAATTAGTTTTAGAAAAAGAAAACTCATCTAGTGGCAAAGAAGCGCTGCAAGCTGAAATCGACACCTTAGCTCTACAATTGAAAGATGCTGAGCTTCGTGAAGCCTCTTTGAACAAAGAGCACAATACCTTTACGCAACGTATTGCCTCACTCGAAAAGCAGCACGGTGAAGCCTCTGAAGCATTATCAGCAACGAAAACTGAGTGCGCTGAACAACGTGATGAGCTAGAGCGACGCGATCAAGAGTTAAGAAATTTAAAAAGTGCACATAATGAGCAAGAAGCCCTCTTCGAGAAAGCGACGTCTGAATTGACGTCACTGAAAAGCGATGTGCAATCAAAAACTGAAAAGCTGGATGAATTTGAAGACCTGATCTTCAACCTCAAAAGAGAAAAAGAGAAGACCCAAGATGAGGTTAGTCAGTTAACCGTAAAAGTCTCTGAGCAGCGTGACATTATTGAAAAAGCAAAGCAAAGTCATTTGGAAGTGCATCAAGATAGCTCTAACGCATTAAGTGAGTTGAGAGCTCAACTAGACACATTAACAAAATCATCTGAAGAAAAACAACAGGCTCTACTGAGCGAGCGAGAACAACTTCAAGATGAACTCAGCAGCACTCAGCGAGCGCTACAAAAAGCAAATCAATCACTGGAAGAAGGTCAGCAACTATCGCAACAGAGAGCGTCTGAGGGTGACGTACAATCTTCTATTATTGAGAAGCTAAAAGCGCAAATCGTAGAGCTTGAAAATGAAGCATCTAGCCAAAGAAAAGAGCTATCGGCAGTGAATGAAAAACTTGCTGAAGAGATCGCAAATGAACACAACAAAGCCGAGACGCTTGAAGCCAGTGTTCAAGAGTCAAACGAAGAAATTGAAGCGCTGAAGCAACAAATTCAAGCGCAATTGGATACTATTGCCAACTTTGAAAAGCAAAGCTCTCATGACAACGCCGAGCGTCAATCTAGCCAAGCAGATTTACAAAGCAAGTTGATTGAAGCAAACGATACGATGCATTCATTGCAAAGTGAGATTGATAGAAAAGAAGGTCAGCACCAACAATTGAGTCAAGAGCTCGAAGCACAAAAGAAACGTGCAAGTGAGTACGAAGAAAGCGTAGCAAAAGCTGAGCAGACTCAAAAAGAACTTCAGACCAAGCTATCACAGGCGCAAAAACAGCTAGAGCAAGCATCTGCCAGCAGTTCAAGTGGATCAACAGGCAATGCAAAAGCCGACAATGTTATACAATTAAACAGACCCGATGTTGAGGCCACAGAATTACCGAGTAAACCTAGTACATGGTTTGATTTAACGACGTATTGGTCAACACAATCTGCAGGGACGTCACTCACTGATGCTCTACTGCGTTTATTTGATAACATCGATGAACTGATAAAGTACGGTGACGAAGCAACCGGTGATGGCAGCGCTCAGCAACTTATTTCACTTGCTCAGAAGCTAGTAACACTGTCGAAAAGTATCAATGCCGAGCCACTCATTGACTTAGCACAAAGCATTGAGTTTGATTGTAGTCAAGGGCTTGATGATAATGCTCTATTGCGTTGGTACCCTACTCGCTTAGGACTGCAGCGCAGTTTACGCGTAGTCTACGACCACATTCAGCGTATTTAAGAGCGACGATTCGCTTCGGCTCACTTGAAGTCAAAAAGCTACGCTGGCATAAGAAGCCAGTATAGCTAGTCGGTCTGCCCTACTCAAGTCGCTCAATACCCAAGGCTTTTAGTACGTATTTTTCATAGACAGGCTCACTTGTGCCCGTTTTCATCTTACGCATAAAGTATTTCTCAAACGCAATTTTTGCTAAATGAACCCACTTTCCCTTTTTGAACCAAGTAATGTTTCTAGGAGGAATTTGCGGCATTGCGACAAATGCTGCACCGGTATCACCCATATCAGCCAAACAGATGGCGTGCCAAGTCCCTTTACTCGTAGGTTCTTTATCTTCAATAATAATGGCTTTTAGATTGTGCGCAATTGCCGTCATCATCGTTTCAATCATATACCCTGTTTTCGGCGTTCCTGTTGGCACTGGTGTCGTTTCCACCGGCGGGATAGCTACGCAAACACCGCCAGAGAATATATTCGGGTATTTAGGACTTCGCTGGAATTCATCAGTGATAACAAAGCCTTTGGGGTTACACAAACCTTCTACATTTGCAACAGCATCAATACCAGCAAAAGGAGGGATCAACATAGCGTGATGAAAGCCAATTTCATGAGTAAAGTCCGTTTCGCCCTTTCGGTTTAGTTCCGACACATACATCAAGCCGTCATCTACTTTATCCACTTGAGCATTGCATACCCACTTAATATCTTTGCTGCGTAAGTCTGATTCAAGCAGTGATTTCGAATCTCCTACACCGCCTAAACCTAAGTGACCAATGTAGGGTTCGCTAGTGACAAAATGAATCGGGACCTTGTGCCTTATTTTTGCGTCGCGCAAAGCCTTGTCTAAAATAAAAGCATATTCGTAAGCCGGGCCAAAACAACTGGCTCCTTGAAATGCACCGACAACGACAGGACCTGGATTTTTTATGAGTGCTTGAACATCAAGGTAGCACTGCTTGGCATGTTCTAATGTGCAAATCGACTGCGTGAACCCCGATGGACCCGCACCTTCAATATTTGCAAACGCCAATTTTGGTCCCGTGGCAATAATTAAATAATCATAATCAACAATATCGTCATCAGCCGTTTTTAACTGACTATTTTGGGCATCAATTTCAGTGACTCTGGCACATTTAAAGCCGATATTTTTTTTAGACAGGTATTTTTCAATGGGAATAGTAATCGCCTCTGGCTCTCGCCAGCCAACTGCAACCCATGGATTTGAAGGGACGAATCGAAAGTCTGGTCGTTCGTTGACCACCAGCACTTCGTGGTCCTTACCCAATATTTCTTTTGCTTCATAAGCTGCGGGCATGCCGCCTGTTCCTGCACCTAACACAACAACCTTAGCCATAGTGATATCCTTTTGTAGTCACTCGTATTAAAAATACTGATTTGTTACAAGAGTGTTAACAAAAGACGTGCCAAGTTAGTTTATATGCTATCCAACTGTTTTAATTGAATATTTTAATTTTAGCATTGAAAGAACTAAATGAGCCAATGTCATAATTGACAAGGCTCAGTCAACTCTGTCTTACATATTTGCGAGCTCTTTCTCGCTTTTAAAGCCAAAGACTTTTTTCAATATGATGGTTGCTGGACAAAAGCCCGTAAAACTTTGTTGAAAAAGGTTGGCGCCAATAAACACTGTGAACCATACGAAATTAGGGTGCACCCATACGGTGAGTGCGACAGACAACAATACCATGAACCCTGCAAATGCAGTCAATGCTCTTTCAGCAGACATAAAAAACTCCTCAATATAAGTGGGATTGTGAAAGCTGACCACGCCTATCGGAAACAACTTTCAACTAGCCCTATTAGTAAAAATATCTAAAACGAATAAATGCATTACTTGCATCTTCAAACTGCCCAAAGAAGGTATATGCTTTATCGCCGTAAAAAAGATTTAATCCTGCTGACAGGCGCCAGCTATCCACCGGGCTATAGTCGCTTGTCAGCTTAAAGTAACCATCATCATCAGACGTAGAATAGAAATGAAAGGCATTAATGCTTAGCGTTTGCTGCAACGCTCGGTAAGTCAGTCGTTGAGTTAACCAGATGCGCGTGCGACTTGTCTCAAACTCTGGGGTTAGAGAGCTTTGTAATTGTTCATCGTAGTCTTGAGTACGTTCTGCATACCACTGAACGCTTCCAGTCAAGTTAGTCACTAGCTCTTGCTCATATGACAATAAATACCGAGTCTGACTGTTAGGTATCAGTGGATTGCTGCCGTCAGCATCATGCTTTGAATCATAATAAGCAAACTCAGCATTCACTAAACCAGGCCCTAAGGTCGTTATTGCGCTCGCTCCATATACATTTAACGCTGAGAAGCTTGGTAAAAAAGCGTCGTTGAAGCTATTTGGCGACTTATGAAAGCCTTTATAGGCATAAAACGCGAACTCTGTTGCATCGATGCTCTTGTATAAGCGCAATGCGTATTCAGGTGAACTGGGTTGAAGCGCCGATTCGACATCAAAAGCAGGTGCAACTTGTTGACCCGCAAGCGGTGAAAAAAACGAGAAATAATCACCATTGATAAAATTATCTGGCGTAAATTCTGGTGTGACAACAAAATCTACATTGAAGGCGTCGAAGAAACCAGATAGTTTCGCTGAGAGTGATGGTGCTTTTAAATATTCGTCATCGCGACCGGCAAAAAATGATTGAAAGTCTTTAGCAAATAAGTCATTGAGAAACACATAGTCTCCGGTCCCCCAAGTCAGTACTTGTTGTCCAAGCTTGAGATCAAAGCGCTTTCCCCACTCGCCAAGACTAGACAAGTTACCTTGCCACGCTGCTTCCCTCACCTGCAGTCTAAATTCATCCTTAACACCATCATAATAGGCATCGGTGGTGATGGATAGACGAGATTGACTGAGGTCGTAGTCAAACGAAAACTGGACACGAGCATCGGATAAAGTTGTGTCAGTCCCCAATAGACTATCACTTGATACTCGCCTTCCCGCAGCAAGCTCAGCAAAGCCTGTAAATTGATAGGGTTTATCCTCTTCCACTTCCCATTCACCCATATCCCATTCGTCTTCTTGTGCCATCGTATCCTGCTGGTAAGATCTATCCTCCAGCGCTGTTGCATTGGCACTCATCGCCACGAATATCAGACCGAAACTAGGAAGGAGCCTGATATTGGGCCTTCTTTTTTCACTCGAATGAGTCACTTTGAGTCGAATCATATCAGTCTAGCCATTGCCGAGGTGGTGTGCGCAAACTTCTTTCAGTAAACACCTCATCATCTAATCCAATGTTGTACTGAATATTGCGAAATTCCATTAAAGTATAAGCGCCACCGACCAAGTCACTGACTTTTGAGCGCACTACTGTTGGATGACCTTGGATAGTATCTATTTTTACCGCTTCAACCCGACGATAGTTTTGATCATTGTTATCGTAGAAATTAATTAAGATTGGTAATTTCGTTGCTTTATCAATGGTCACTTCGTAATACGCAAATTCCACTGAATCGGCTGCCTTAGGCCGTGCTAACAAAATATAGTGTTCCTCACTTTGTGACTTAAGCTCAAAGTTATCCTCTGAAATTGCACGCCCTGACACGTCTTCATAAAAAAAGTGAGAACCAACAAACGAGGTTCGCTTGTCGCCAGAAGAAATTCGTTTCACCAAGTCAAGCGCCGGCAAGTACAACCACCTGTCGTCTTCTACACTCAAATCTGCCCGTTTCTCTACGCGAAACACGGTGTCTTTTACATCAGATGGTCGGGAAAAAAATACCATCATTTGTTGATCGCCATTGTCTGCTATGTCTCTACGCAAAATAGTAAACTGGCGCATTTGTTTGCGACCTTGTTTATCTACAATCATCATTCGAGCATCTGAACGGCCATCATCGCCAGCGTAATAAGCTGCCTTTTCAGATTCCTTCACGATCGCTGCAATGTCAAGCTCCTGTGCGAAAGAATTGCTGACGCTAGTAGCACCGAGTAACAACAATCCAATAAAACTAACAAAACTTGTTTTCTGCTTCATTTATATTCTCCTCGAATCTACTATTTAAAAACTATTTTCTTTGCCATGGTCATGACTGAAGGCAATATCAATAGCGTGACTAAGGCTGATATCGCCATAATACTGGCTAAAAATACGCCCACGGTAATGTAAGGAACAAGCGGGGCAAACAATAAAGGGGTGAAACCTAAGGCGATGACTAGCGCGTTGCGAGTGATTGCCGTTGCAGGCTCATCAAACATAATTGAAAAAGTGTCTGAAATACTCTGTGTCTGCTTATACGTTTCACGAGCTCGCTCTAAAAAGTGGATTGCAAAGTCGACTGACAGCCCCAAAGTTAGCGCTGATAGTACCGCAATTGGCATATCATAATCTTTACCAATGATGCCAATAAGCCCATAAATAAAGGTGATAGTGATAGTGAGTGGAAGCATTGCTAGCACACCAAAGACCAAAGAACGGAACAAAATAACCATCATAATAAAGACAATAACAAAGGCACTAATCAAGCTATCAAGCATGCCAGCTACCATGTTATCTTGCCAAACTACGTTTATATAAGCCTTGCCTGCCCAACCTAATTCGATGTTTTGTGGTAATGGATTATCCGCCACGTAGTTGTCTACTAAGTCGATAACCTTCGTCATGTCTTGATTATCTCCCGACGTCAATTGCAGCCAAACAAGCGTTTGCTGAAAATCGGGAGTGACAAAGTGCCATAAATCGTTTGGACGATGGCTAGACTGATATTGCAAGAGCGTTTGTGCAACAGCTTGCGATGAATTAGGGATTTGATAGTCTTCTGCCGAGCCAGAACGCAATTCACGATTGACGACTTTTGTTACGTCAGCCAAGGAGTTCGATTTACCCACTAAACCCGATTCTTGCATGTGTGTTTGCAGAGAGCTGATATAAGCAAGTTGTTCTGGTGACTGAAAAGTTTTCGAGCTACTAAGGTTTTTTTCTAAAATAGTGATTAACCCTGAAAGATAGGCATCTTCTTCCTCACTGACATCAGCAAACAACTTATCTTCGCTATCGATAATAAGTTGCTGATACTGCTCACTTGGCGCTTGGTCGCCAAACGCTGTGACTCTTTCCTTGGCCCATGGCAATAGAGATTCAGGTAAATCATTGAATATGATGTCTGAGACAGGCGGTAAAGTATCGCTGGTACTTAGCACGATATAAGCGTCGTAAGTCCCGGCAAAGTTTTCGTTTAGGACTTTATCTGCCACTCTAATTTCATGATTTTGCTTGAACCAACGGACAGGATTGTCATTAATCTGTATTTGATTGATCCCCCAAATCGAGACTGCGAATACCACGGCAAAGCTTGCCACTAAGACAAACCGATTGTTCAATGCAAAACTGCCGAGAGATTTTGCAAACGATGCTATTTTGCTACCGCCTTGCTGTGAATGCATAACTTCTTGTAACTTATTGAGTGAAGTCTCATTCATCCTTGATAAGTACGCAGGCATGAAGACGATAGTAATAATGAAAGCAAGTAATATCCCGCTGCCTACAAATGCTCCGAAAATTTGTACTGGAGGGATTGGGGTCAACATCAATGAATAAAAGCCTACCGATGAGGTCACAGAGGTATATAACATTGGTGTGAATAAATGCCCGACTACCTCTTCAATAGTGTCGTTTAAACTTTTACCCGGTTTATAACGGTCGCTGAATTCAGATAAAATATGTACAGAATCAACCACTGCGATAGGCATCAAGAATATCGCAATCATTGACGACATAATGTGCACGGTAAAGCCTAAACCAATCAACGCACCCATCGTAATCAAAACAGTTGCCATCGCAACAATCATAGGTGCAATAATTAATGGAATATTGCGAAAGAATAAAAACAGTAGGATAAAAATCGTTAAGCCTGCAAGCGGTGCTGATATCCCCATTTGAATAAACATCTCAAAGCCAAATTGATCTTCAGCCACAGGCAAACCGGTTATATACCAATCGGCGGTGCCATTTAATTGCGAAATTTCACTACGAATTTTTTCAGCAATATTATAACTTTCATTTTTATCGAGTATTGGTACATATATCGCTGCAGCTTTGCCATTTTGCGACGCCAATGTGTCTTGCAGTAACGGCAGGCGAGCAAGATTTTCTTGGATTTTAAGCGCTTCAGCTGTGCTCGCAGGAGGTGATGGCATCATCCATTCGAAACGAATCGTACCAGTCGATGTTTGGCTAATATTATCGACAGTCGATATGGACATTAAATCAGCAGAAACTACACCATCTATTGACATTATTGACTCTGTTATGACAGAAATGTCAGTCAATGATGATTGGGTGAATACCCCATTTGGGTCACTACTATCGACGACGCCAACGACGATAGCATCGTACATTGCAAAGGTGGTTTTAACTTGATTATGAAATACTCTAGCAGGATGCTCTGCATCCAGCATATTCTCTGGATCTGTATCAATTTGTATGCGTGGAATTTGGGCCATAAAACCGAGTGTTAATAGCAGTAAAACAACATACACAATTTTCGGTTTTTGAGTACAAAAATGTACTAGTTTCTTAGCGATAGAATCCATTAATACTAGGTCTCTTTTAACAAGTCTTATAGTGTACATACAAAAACAATGCCAAACAGAAAAATAATACCAACTGAATCAACTTGTGATTCAAACTATATTAGTTATTATGCATCTGCACCAAAGGAAAAGGGTGAAAAGGATGACCAAAGCCAATATTCACAGTATTTTGCCAATGCTCATAATAGTGAGCCTAATTATTATATTCTCAAGTATTGCGATTTGGCTTGTACAATTTGAGCCTAACATTCGCCAACAATCTCATTCGACAAGCCCAAACTCTGAGCTTGAGAATCTAGTCACCATTCCAGAGTCAGATCAATATGAGCCGGTCATGGCAGTCAAAGAGCAAAGTGATGCTAAGCCGCATAATCCTCCCGAGCTGGTTTGGCTCAACCGGCCTTTTTGGCAACTAGACGGCCTGCTTACAGATAAATTACCTGCACTGCAATTGGCTTATCAGAACGGAGATAAGGCAGCAGGCTTCGTTATCGCCGCGTACTTATCAAGGTGTAACAAGGCACCATCGAGCAAAGCAGATCTCGAAGAGAAATTTGAATTCGCTATTGAAACCGGTGAAGCCGATTTAGCAGAGCGATTAACTCAACGTTACAACTTTTGCCAAGGAGTGCCTGAGGAGATGCGAGAACAGCATCTAACACGCTTTATAACACTCTCGAAAGATGGCTTCACACCGGCGTTGGAGGTGATAGGAAGTATCCCATCAAAGCAATATATGGAGTATATGAAACTAGAAGAGCTACCAAGAGATGAATATATTAGTGCCAGAGATGCGTTTGAAAAATCCAAGTATCAATACCTAACACAAGCAGCAAATCAGGGAAGTATACTGGCCTTACTAAAGTTAAGTGATATGAACGCACATTCTCCCAAACACATTGAAGAAAGCCGAAATAAGGGACATACATCACTATCATTAGCATTAGCTAATGCTTCGGTTGCCAAGCATTTTACCACCAACGATCTCGTTTATGGCAGAGCCGAGTTTATTCAGAGTCGTTTGTATCAGAAAGCCAGTGCTAAAGAGATCTTTTTAGCTGAAAGCCTGTCTGCCAATATGGTCTCCAAAATACAAAAGATTGGTCATGCTTACCCTGCCAGAGAAAAAGACCGTTGGGTGTTTACATTTTATTGATCTAGCGAGCATTAACTTTACGTTGATGTGTTAGTTTCAAGCTAAAATGACGCCTCATCAATAGAGCGAATAGGACTGAAAAAGCTGAACAAGCAAGTCCAATCATCCAAAGAGATAAGTTGTCTCTCGCAAATAAAATACAAACCGCGCATGAAAGCGACATTGCATTAATTGTCATGACGACAAACAATGAGCTATCACTTTGCTGTGTTTTCACCTTTCGGTCATTAATCAGGCGACTAAGAACGTTCAATATAGGCAAGCGCTCTGCTTCAAGCACTATGTTAGCTCCTTTGAAGTACTTGTAAGCATGCGCTGACACATAGCTTGGGACGAGTAACAAACAAAGGCTCAACACAATGTAGGCGTTATTGGCTGCGACAAAAGCGAAATTATAAAATGAGAATACCGCAATATAAATGTATGTTTTCTTCACTTTTCTTCCTTGAATTAGTTTTAATTGAATCGGCCTACAGTGTAGGCCGATAAATTTTAGCAGTGTTAAGAAACACTCCCACCATCGTTTTGAATCTGATCCACGATGCTATCTACACCAAATGCCAAAGCGCCAACCAAGCCGCCGACAACAGCACCAAAGCCAGCTCCAATTGGCCCGCCTACCGCTGCGCCAACAACGGCCCCTGTTCCGGCTCCAGCAGCAGCGCCGGCACCAGCGGCTTCTGCTACATCACCACCAGAAACACCTGCGCCAGATACCTGCGCTAACTCGTATGTCGTTAATTCTTTCATTTTTAGTTCCCTCTAATCTGTGAAAAATTCATAAGCGGCACCAGCAATAGCAGCAACCGCGATAACACCAATGGTGACCGGTGCTGTCACAGTTGCGCCAACAGCTACAGCGACACCAATCGCGCCTGCTGCGTACGACCCACCAGCAACAGCGCCTTGAGCCGCATCTGCTGCATCGCCAGCACCACTAATCAAACCAATTTCAACGTCGTTAATTTCTCTCATTTTTACATCCTTGTTATCTATAGTGACTTAGTTTCGAAGCACCAAGTCCAATAAAGTGATGAACAAAATACTATGTATGTTCACCCTCCCATCTCAAGCTTGAGAGCTCAGTGTGCTATGAATCAATAGATGAAACTACTGGTGTAAAGGATGGTTTTAATGAAAACCATAGGCATAAAAAAAGGCTGCAAGCAGCCTTCATAAATATATGTAACAGAGCCAGTTAGAACCTATAGCTTGCACCAACAAGGATTCTGCGGTCAGTTAGACCTTGGAAGCATAATAAACCTCCTTCATTGACACATGATTGTTCCGCATCACTTTGTGTAATATTAATTCCCTCAAGACCGAAGCTCAGGTTCTCATTTACATCATAGTTAATACTTGCGTTAAGTTGGCCACGAGCTTCATTCACGCGTGGTAAACCAAATTGAAAGGCATCTGTAGCAATGTAGGCAGAGCGCCAGGTATATCGAGCACGTGCTGATATGCCATACTTTTCATAGAACAATGTAAAGTTATAGGCGTTTTTCGATAAGTTCTGCAACTCAACACGGTCTTGAGCGTCTTCCTCTGCAATACCCAGAGCCTCTAAAATGGCGATACCACGACTGTTGAAGCTTCGGAAATCATCACCACTGCTAGCATCTTGATATGTGTAGTTAGCGATTACACCAAAACCAGAAGCCCAACCAAGGTCATCTTCGAAGCCCGCAAGGTCGTATTGAAATGCTAGCTCGATACCTTTTTGTGTGGTGTCTCCATTGCCGTTAAAGGTTGACTGGAAAGGAACACAAATACCTTCACCAGGGCTTGGGTTGTTGATGTTTCTATCGGCGACAGGGTTAAAAATGCCGCCGTCTTCACACGGCGCAGTAATATCGATGTTTAAGACGCCGTCGACCACGTTACCCGGAGGATCTTCAGTAAATGGAATAAATAGGTCTTTACGCTTCTTATAGAAAACGCCTGCACTCAACACACTTGATGGAGCAAAATAGTACTCAACAGCTAAGTCCACAGACCAAATATCTTCTGGCACTAGATTGGGATTTCCCGCTACTACAGGCGCGTTGGCATTGACAGTAAACTGAGTAGAAGTCGACAGATTATCGAAATCAGGGCGGTTAATATCTCGACCTAATGATGCTCTAAGCACGACATCTGAATTGATGTCTGCGACAAGGTTTAAACGTGGAAGTACAAAGTCGTAGTCACCCGTTTCAACTAACTGTTCAAACGAGCCATTGTTTTCAACCAAGCCTATGGACGTGAGTTCAGTAGTGACATAACGCAAACCCACGCTACCACGCAGGATATCGCTTTCAAAGTTTGCTTGGGCATAAAGTGCATGGGTTTCTTCTGATATGTCAAAGAAAGCCGACTCATCTTGCACCAATGCACCTAAGGTTTCACCTGGGTTATTTGGATCGTCTGAGGCCGAAATAATCGCGCTATTTATTGCTTGAGCAACTGCATCTGGATCTGAATAGGATAATCCTGGATTAATAATCAGAAAATCTCGTACAAATAAACGTCTTCCGTCTGCAGCGTTAAAGTTAGGTGAGCCAGGCACCACTATGTTTGAAAATAGACTCGCTCTAGGTCGGTCAAACTCAGAGGATGAGCTTGTTAGGTTTACACGAGAATTATTGAAATCGTTATTAAGCGTTGAAGACTCATTGTAGCGATAGCCAACATCTATCGAGCTTACAAAAGGAATTGCTCCATCAAGAAAATAGGTAAAGTCTGATCTAAAAGCAGTTTCTTCATTTTCAGATAGGTCGCGTACCTGCTGAGCCTGACTCAAAGCATAATTTGCAGGGTCAAGCAATTGCGCTGTCGTTGGAGATGTTGCTAA
Source organism: Brumicola blandensis (assembly GCF_031846165.1). Taxonomy (NCBI): domain Bacteria; kingdom Pseudomonadati; phylum Pseudomonadota; class Gammaproteobacteria; order Alteromonadales; family Alteromonadaceae; genus Brumicola; species Brumicola blandensis. The sequence goes on along the minus strand of NZ_JAVRIE010000003.1, from coordinate 221,312 downwards.
GCCTTGCGCAATACCAAATTGCAAGGTGCCGCCTCGTAGATCAAACTCTACAGGCGTACCATTATCCACGCTTCCACCTAATACTGGCTGTGCAGAGTTAGGGTTAATAAAATCCAAACGAGTTGCAAAGTTTGGTGTGACTGTATCGGATTGCGAAACTGCATATTCAGCACTGAGTACATATTTGTCATCGGTCCATTCACCACCGATTCGTATCACCGAACTGTCGGTAAGTCTCGCGCCGGTATTTGTCGTAGTCCTGATATTCGGATTCAACCCACTTGCCAAAATAGCATCTGGTAATAAAACACCGGAGGTGACGGCTTGAATCGACGGTATATTGATTATACCGCTAGGCGTATCAATAGAACCGAAGTTTACAGTCTCGAATGAGGTGTTTGTCGTAATATCTACAACGTCAATGTCTGACACACCTGAAAATTGAATCTCTGTGCTCTCTTGTGTACGTTGCTGATCATTCACTAGGGCATCGACATACAGACGCAGCTTGTCGTTTGGCTGCCATTCAAAAGAAGCAGAAAAGTTCGTGGTTTCATAATCAAGAATATCGTAGTCCTGATTGAAGAACTGGATCCTCAAAAAATCAAAATCTTCTGCACTACCAATGATGCGATCACTTGGCTCACCCGCTCGGCCATCGGCATCGTAGTTTTGATCTGTTGTGACTAAACCGTCACGGTCAGCTCGCGGCCTAAAAGCGGAAACGTTTTGTTCGGCATAACTCGCGCTGATGACAATACCAAACTCACCATTGTCAGTTGACCAATTATCGCCGAAAGTACCCGAAAGTATTGGGGAATAATTATCGTCAACATCCAAGTCACTATTTTGCACCTTGCCACGCACAGCAAAGACGGTGTCGGTTAATTCAAGTGGCCTCAAAGTGCGTAAGTTGATAGTGCCACCAACCGATCCCTCAATGGTTTTCGCTTCGGGTGCTTTGGTAACTTCAACTGAGGAAATGAGCGCTGCCGGCAAGTCTTCAAAACTGATGCCTCCGCGCCCCGAACCGGAGCCAACGGTGGAAACGCCATTGATTTCCACTCGGTTTTCATCTGTACCGCGAATTTGCACCGCCGTACCTACACCCGCTGTTCGGGTGATCTGGACCCCTGTGACATTTTCTAATACTTCAGCCAGATTTTGGTCAGGTAGCTTGCCAATATCATCTGATTGAATAACTTCAACAAGTTTGCTAGAAGCTCTCTTTTCTGCAAGTGCTTTAGTCAACGACGAGCGAATTCCTTTTATCTCGATAACCTCGACATTATTGTCATTGCTTGCCTCTTCCTCTTGTGCCAACGCAAAGCCAGATGCTGACGCCCCGCCAAGCGCAGCAAGCGCTATAGCTAAAGTGGAGAGTTTAAAGTTTTTAGTTGTAGTCACAGTGTCTTCCTTTATTGTTGTGTAGATAAGACGGGCTGGCTGCTCCGATTAAGTGACTAATAAAGCCAAATCTTCACAAACACCACGTTTATTTAACAATAAATTAACACCATCGGACATATTGTCAAGCGGTAAGGCCAATTAATTTATAATAAAATAACTCAATGGGCTAACTAGTTTGATAAACCTCTCCAAACACTAGCAAAGTCCCTCGCCTTTCGCCGAATATCATCATCACTCATACTGGGATGAAATAGTGCTGAGCCTACGCCAAAGCCATTGGCTCCGGCTTCATAGAAAGGCATCATTGACTGCTCCGTGGCCTCAATGCCTCCCACCGGGAAACACTGTGTTTGAGCTGGCAATACAGAACGTAAAGCCTTTAGGCCGCCAGGCTTAAGTACATTGGCAGGGAATAGTTTTAAGCAGTCTGCGCCAGCTTCTATCGCATTAAATGCTTCAGTTGGGGTGAATACACCGCAACACATATAGGCTTGAGCTTGCTTCGCAATGTTGATCACCTGACTATTAAAATTCGGTGATACCACAAGATTTGCCCCGCTATCTACAACAGCCTCAGCTTGCTTGTGCGTAGCTACGGTACCAGCACCTAGCAACAAAAGTTGTTCACTTGGCTCAGCTTGATTCGGCTCTTGCAAATACTTATCGGCAAGCATCTGAATACTGTTCAACGCGTCAGGGCTATTCAAAGGGACTTCAAGCATGTGAAACCCTTCTGATAACAGAATGTCTGCAACAGATAAAATACGCTCTGGTGTTACACCTCGAAGAATTGCGATAAGTGGCAGGGTCATGATAATTTCCGTAAATAAATTCTGGACTAAGCTTGAGATTCTGGCGTATAACCCACAGATACTCAAATCGATTTAGAGTATATCGGCATTAAAGCTAGTCGCAACCAAGGAGTCACTTATGTCACATTCTGTACCTGATGACCTTTCATTCTTCGACGAAATGAGTGATGTAAAACCTCTAGCAAGTAGCAATACAATTGCCCTGAATAACAAAAGCCAGGAAACACTTGCTCAAAAGCTAAAGCGTGAGGCATTGATCGCTGAAGTCGAAAAAGACGACAATGGTTTATCGGTAGAGCAAGTCACACCGATTGATCCTCATGACTTTATTGAATACAAACAAGATGGTGTACAGGACGGCGTATATAAAAACTTGCGACTAGGGAAATACCAAATAGATACCTCGCTAAACATCACTCATATGAAGTTAGACGAGGCCAGAATAGCACTCTATAAAACCATTAAAGAGTGTCATGAAAAAGGGGTTCGCACTCTACTATTACAACATGGACTCGGGTTGAAAAGTAAACCCTTCCCTGGTTTCATGAAGAGCTATGTAAACCAATGGCTGCGTCAAATTGACATGGTAATAGCGTTTCATACAGCACAGAAACATCACGGTGGCTTAGCTTCAGTATATGTGCTGCTGAAAAAACATCCCAATCAAAAACTGATTAACCGCGAGCGAAACCGCCGCGGTTAGTTTTAGCCAACAAATACACGCGCGTTTCTAAACATGCGCATCCATGGGCTATCTTCTTTCCAGTCATCTGGTCGCCAGGAATTACTAACCGCCCTAAACACACGTTCAGGGTGAGGCATCATGATCGTACTTCGTCCATCAACCGACGTTAAACCTGTAATGCCCTGTGGGGAACCATTTGGGTTTGCCGGATAGTCGCTGGTCACTCTGCCGTAGTTATTAACATAGCGCAGTGCTATTTGACTGGCATTTTTCAGCGCGGCTATTTGATTGTCAGCTTTAAACTCAGCACGACCCTCGCCATGAGAGACGGCAATGGGCATTCTTGACCCTTGCATACCTGATAAAAGAACCGAAGGCGAATCAGCCACTTCGACCATCGCTACGCGTGCCTCAAATCGTTCAGACTGATTAGTCACGAAATGTGGCCAATGTTCTGTACCAGGAATGAGTGATTTCAGATTGGATAGCATCTGGCAACCGTTACACACACCCAACGAGAAAGTATTATTTCGCTCAAAGAAAGCTTTGAAACTTGCTTTCACTTCTGGATTGAACAAAATTGATTTCGCCCAACCTTCTCCCGCTCCTAAGACGTCACCATAACTAAAGCCACCACAGGCAACCAAGCCAGCAAAGTTATCCAATGAGCGCCCATTTAACATGTCGCTCATATGCACATCGATTGGCGTAAAACCTGCCCGGTGAAAAGCCGCAGCCATTTCAACATGGGAGTTCACACCTTGCTCACGCAAGATAGCGACCTCAGGCTTAGCGCCTGTGTTGATATAGGGGGCGCTCACATCTTGATTGATATCAAAATGTAATAGGCTGTGTAAACCTGGGTCTTCAGAATCGCCTTTGGCTTCGTGCTCTTGGTCAGCACAATCAGGATTATCACGCAGCTTTTGCATTGCATGAGTAGTGCTTGCCCACAATTGACGGTAAACAGTACGCGTGTTTTTAACTAACAACTCACCATCTTTGCTGACACATATATTGTCAACATCGTTTATTTCACCGACTTTGTGAATACAGCCCTCAAGACCAAACTGCTGGGCTACTGAATTGAATGCTTCGTAATCAGTTTCTCGAACCTGCACTACACCACCAAGCTCTTCATTAAATAAAATAGACGCAGCGTCGTTACCTAAACCGCTAATATCTAACTCAATCCCTTTTTTACCCGCAAAGGCCATTTCAGCTGCCGTCACAAATAACCCGCCATCAGAACGGTCATGATAAGCAGCAATTAAACCCTTACTCACAAGCTCTTGCATGAATAAGAAGTAGGCTTTTAGTTTGGCAGGATCATCTACGTCTGGCACGTCTTTACCTAACTTTCCGTAGACTTGAGCTAGACACGAACCACCCATACGATTCTGCTTATTGCCCAAGTCAATAAGGTACAAGCTAGACTCAGAAGCGGTCTCTCGCAATTCTGGCGTCACCGTTTTGCGTACGTCTTTTACTGCACCGAAAGCGGTAATGACCAGTGATAATGGAGACGTGACCGCCTTATCTTGACCATTGTCTTGCCATGCCGTTTTCATCGACATCGAATCTTTTCCAACAGGGATAGTCAAACCAAGCTCTGGACATAGCTCTTCACCGACCGCCTTCACTGCAGCATATAAACCAGCGTCCTCACCAGGGTGAGTTGAAGCGGACATCCAGTTAGCAGATAATTTAATTCGCTTCATATCACCAATATCAGTACCTGCAATATTGGTTAATGACTCGGCAACCGCGAGTCTGGCCGACGCAGCATGATTAAGCAATGCCACCGGTGTGCGCTCCCCCATACTCATCGCTTCGCCTGAGTAGGTATCGAATGCAGACGTTGTGACAGCGACATCAGACACTGGAACCTGCCATGGACCAACCATTTGGTCTCTGGATACCATACCCGTAACAGAACGGTCACCAATGGTGATCAAAAACGTTTTATCAGCAACCGTTGGTAGTTGAAGCACGCGCTCTATCGCTTCTCTTAAATCAATATTCTGTGTATCGAAAGTGTCGCCATTTGCTGTAGAACTCTCCACATCTTTGCTCATTTTTGGTGGCTTACCTAAAAGCACGTCAAGCGGCATATCAATCGGTTTGTTGCCAAACTTTGCATCACTGAGAGTCAAGTGCTGCTCTCTTGTCGCTTCACCTACAACCGCAAATGGTGCTCTCTCTCTCTTACAAATCGCTTCGAATGTTGCTAGGTTTTCAGGCGCTACAGACATTACATAACGTTCTTGTGATTCATTGCACCATATTTCTAATGGCGACATACCTGGTTCATCATTTGGTACTTCACGCAGTTCGAACACACCGCCGCGCTCACCATCATTAACGAGTTCAGGGAATGCGTTGGATAATCCACCTGCACCAACGTCATGGATAAATTGAATCGGATTTTCGTCACCTAATTGCCAACATTTATCAATCACTTCTTGACAGCGTCTTTCCATTTCAGGGTTTTCACGTTGCACAGATGCAAAGTCTAAATCGGCGTTACTTTGTCCAGATGCAACTGAGGATGCTGCGCCGCCGCCCAAACCAATATTCATTGCTGGGCCGCCTAAGGCGATAAGTTTTGCGCCAACCGTTATTTCACCTTTTTGGATGTGGTCCTTTTTAATATTACCTAGTCCGCCTGCGAGCATGATCGGCTTGTGATAACCACGTACTTCTTTCCCATTAAAACTATCAACTGTTTGTTCGAATGTGCGGAAATAACCTAGAATATTTGGGCGTCCAAATTCATTATTGAAAGCGGCACCACCTAGCGGCCCCTCGAGCATAATATCCAGAGCAGTCACTATCCGCTCAGGTTTACCGTAAGCGACTTCCCAAGGTTGTGAGAGACCGGGCAAATTCAAGTTTGAAACAGAGAAACCAACCAAACCTGCTTTTGGTTTTGAACCTCGCCCCGTTGCGCCCTCATCACGAATTTCACCACCCGAGCCAGTCGCTGCGCCTGGAAATGGCGAAATCGCAGTTGGGTGGTTATGCGTTTCAACCTTCATGAGAATATCGATATCTTGTTGATGATAGTTATATTCACCGGTGTTCGCGTTTGGATAAAAACGACCGGCATGCCAACCTTCCATCACAGCAGCGTTGTCTTTATAAGCTGAGTGGACAAAGTCTGTTGACACTTCATAAGTGTTTTTAATCATTTTAAATAATGACTTTTCTTGCTTCTGGCCATCAATCGTCCAATCTGCATTAAAGATTTTATGGCGACAATGTTCGCTATTTGCTTGTGCGAACATATAAAGCTCAATGTCGTTCGGGTTGCGACCCAATTGAGTAAAGCTATCAAACAAATAATCTACTTCGTCTTCCGCCAGTGCTAAGCCTAAAGAAATATTGGCATCAATTAAGGCTTGTTTACCCTGTTCTAGAATAGGAACTGATGTGAAAGGTTTCGCTTCAGTCTGAGCAAACAAGACACTAGCGCTCTCCAAATCATTAAATACAGACTGCGTCATACGGTCATATAATGGTGAAGCTAATGTCGTTATTTCCAATTCGCTTTGCGTCGATACGTAAAATGCAATACCACGCTCTAATCGTTTTATTTTGGTCAAGCCGGCATTTTTGGCAATATCTGTTGCTTTTGAAGCCCAAGGGGAAATGGTACCCGGACGAGGCGTCACAATAACTAAACGACCAGCAAGGTCTAACTTTTCGGAGTTTGGTCCGTAAGTAAGTAATTGTTCCAGAACGCCTAATTCCTCAGCGTCTAATTCACCTTCAACGTCAGCAAAATGAACGTATTGTGCGCTTACATTCTGCACTGGCAGACCAAGATTAGCGTATTGCGCTAATAACTTTTCTTGTTTAAACGATGAAAGAGCAGAAGAACCGCGAAGAATTAACATAGTAGATACCAATTATTAGGGTTGCACGTGTGGTAATGCAACCAAAGGCTAAGGACAGCAATTGGCGCAGAATTATAGAGGAAAATGCGGCACTTGATAAGTGATTAACAGAGGAGAATTTTGCTTTTTTGCAATAACTTACTGGATGCCGCAGTAAAATTTAGTCACAATGGCCTTATGAAGAAATTTAGCTCACCCAGAATACCCTCTAAACCACACCTAAAGTGGTCTTCATATTCTGTGCCTGAATTTCGTAAGATAAATGCGTTCGGCAAATATTGCCTGAGATTATGTATCACTTTTTCAACGCTTCTTTTTATGAGCAGTTGCTCTCAACCGCAGCATGCGTCCTCGCTCAGCAGTATTTTACAGTCTGGCGTACTAAAAGTGGGCTCAGTGTATGGCAGAACAACTTATTATAATGGTTCCACTTCTCCCGAAGGCTTTGAGTATGAACTCGCTCAAGGTTTCGCTGATTACCTTGGTGTACGATTAGAAGTTTATCCTTACTATTCTTATCGTGAACTTCTACCCCAGTTAGAAAACAAACAAGTCGATTTGATTGCTGCCAACGTTACCATGACAGAACAACGCAAAGAGCGTTATCGTTTTGGCCCAGCTTATCAGTCGGTGAATTTCGAACTGGTTTATCGAAAAGGACGAAACCGCCCTCGTGACATCCAGCAATTAGAGGGTGACCTGACCATTGTGGCAAATGATTTTTATCGCGAACCCTTAAGCGTCTTTACGCAAAGCGACGAACTTCCGTTCTGGCAGGAAACCGACGAAAAAGATATTGAAGAACTTTTAGAAATGGTGTCTGAAGACGAGTTAGATTACACCATCTCAGATTCGAATATTTTAGCCGTGGCTAGACGACGGTACCCCAATTTAGGGATAGGTTTTTCAGTAACAGATACCCTGCAAATAGGTTGGCTATTAAATAAAGATACCGATGACTCATTGCGTGCTGCGCTAATCGAATACTTTGGCTCGCTTCAAGCAAACGGTCAGTTAAGTGCTTTAGAAGACAAATACTTTGGTCACGTAAAGTCCTTTGACTACGTTGATACCCGTGCGTTTATGCGTGCAGTCGATAAAACGCTGCCAACCTACAAGGAACTATTTGAGGCATATGCTGGTGATAATGACTGGCGTTTATTAGCCGCAATGAGTTACCAAGAAAGTCATTGGGACCCGAAAGCAAAATCACCCACCGGTGTTCGCGGCCTAATGATGCTGACCTTAGCGACAGCGAAAGACATGAAAGTAAAATCGAGACTGGATCCTGAGCAAAGTATCAGTGGCGGAGCTCGGTATTTAAGCAGTCTACTCCGGCGTATACCCGCTAGGATTCAATCACCTGATCGCATATGGATGGCACTTGCTGCTTATAACGTCGGATTGGGGCATTTAGAAGACGCTCGAAAAATCACAGAAAGACAGGGCTATAACCCTGACCTCTGGGTAGATGTGAAGAAGCACTTACCCTTACTTCGCCAGAAAAAATTCTATAAATCTACACGCTATGGTTATGCTCGCGGTGATGAGGCAGTTAACTATGTTGACAACATCCGTCGTTACTATGATACTCTAGTGTGGTTAGAGGATCAGACGCAATTGCCAGAGATCGCACCAGAATTGCCACCTGAAATCAATTCACCACCGTCAAGCCAGAAAACTGAGAGTGGAAGCGACGCTCAATCTCAAACAGATTCAGATAGTTCAACTTCGTCCAATTGATAAACGTCAAAAGAGATTCTTTGGCGCTCTGTTGAAAATCGCGAGCGCATCCTCATTCATATAAGCTTAATTATATGGTCACAAAATTGTCACCAACTTGGACTATAACTTGCTTATATCTTTCGAGTATTCGTCGCAACAACCAAGTCACAACGACCAATATGAGAGACGAGCTATTTGTGGCAAGAAACAAATAGTCTGGAAATAGAATTGAACAGGCAAATGACATTATTTGGAAATAAATGAAACTTATTAACGCCTAGTGCGTTCTAATAGCACGAATTTAAAAGAATTTTTAAAACATAAAAGAAAACTACTGAAGTCGTCGGAACTTCAGACAAGACAGAAAAGAGGTACAATATGAAAAGAAACAAAAGCTTTAGCTCAGGTAGAAGATTAAGAGCAAGTAACCAACGTAGAATGCTATTAAAGAGAATGCATCAGAAAGTCATGCAACGTCGTAAACAATTTGCCATCACCGAGCTTGCTGAACAATGGAGTGAAGCCTGCTAATCCTAGCGCCCACTTACTCTCATTCAAAGTACTCTCATTCAAAGATATTCGGCACTGCTAACATTAGTGCCCTTGCCGCCAGTAAACTCAATGCCAATGGCTACCTGAAACGTAGTCAAGTTGGCACATAGGCCACCTCACTCACCTAGATGTTTTTGCTGCTTTTTTTGGGCTCTTCTACGCTTGAAGAAAGCAGATATCTGCGCACTACACTCGGCTTGTAAACAACCACCTTCGACCAACACTTGATGATTTAAACCTGCATGATTAGTGATATCCATAACACTACCGCTTGCTCCTGTTTTCATATCATAAGTGCCAAAAACAAGGCGCTTAATCCTGCCATGCACTAAAGCCCCCGCACACATCGGACACGGCTCCAGCGTTACATACAAGGTAGCATCAAGCACACGATAGTTATTCACATTTACTGCGGCTTCGCGTAGGGCTATCATTTCAGCATGCGCACTTGGATCATTTAATGAAATGGACTGGTTATAACCCTCACCGATAATGATACCGTCCAAGACAATCACCGCCCCTACTGGGACTTCGTCGATAGCTTCTGCTTTTTCGGCAAGCTCAATTGCTCTAGCCATAAACACTTCGTCTTGATTTAATGCTTGAATTTCGCTCATAAGCCCTTGATATAAATATAATAATGTTAGTTTTGTGAGATGAATTTGAAGCTCAGCGCTGATTATAGCGAATTACTCGGTGTTGTAATAATAAAACGTATAATAAGAGCTATTACGAAACGCACAATATATCGTTTAACATCCTATGCCTTAGTTTGTACATCTAACTCCTTTTTGGTCAATTTAACCAATAAACCCAATAGAAACGAACCACTGAAAATATAAGCCATTGTTATTACTTAACTTTTCTTTTGGCAAAACTTTTGCTTGCTAAGATTTGAAAACACACAAAAGACGAAATTGAGACAAAGAATAAAAAGATATGCGAGCTATTACTGCTTTCGCTTGTCAGCCATATTTTGGAATGTTAGTTTTGCTAAACATTCTTGTTGGTACAATTTCGCGTGGCGCGCTTTTTAGCTAGCGCGGTATACTTTGACTATTTTAAGGAGAAACAAGATGAACTTAACGGCTATTATTATTGTTGCCATTTGTGTCGGTGGTATAACGAGTATTATCTCAACCCTATCCGACAGAAAGAAAAAAGAAGCCAGCGCGCTCAGCAAGAAAGAAAAAAATGAATTGCTCAGTCAAATTGAGGTGATGAGCGAGCGAATCGCTACCCTAGAGCGTATTGTGACTGACGAAAAATACTCATTGAACAAAGAATTTGAAAACTTAAGAAAGGATCCTGCCGCTTAAATGACTGATGCATACCCTGAATACTCGATTGGCACGCCTGGTAAACCTTGGACAGAGAAAGATAAGCAAGCTTGGTTAGATCAACAATACCAAAAGCGTTCTTACTTTGATGAGGTCGCTGACCCCTTAAACCAACTGAGAAGTGAAGGCTTAATTTATGAGTTAATAAACTACGGTACTCTTCACTATCAATCGTTGAGCTTAAGTGACGGAGCAAACCAAGGAAGTGCCTATGCTGATTATCCATTGTATTGCGCTGTTATCGGTGAGCATCAAGTTGGACTACCCAATATTTTAGTCACCGGCGGTGTTCATGGTTATGAAACCAGTGGGGTGCAAGGTGCAATTGCTTTTATTCGCGATGCTGCCTCAGCGTACAAAGGAAAAGCAAATATCATTGTCTTGCCATGCCTAAGCCCTTGGGGATATGAAACGATTAATCGTTGGAACCCTTTTGCACTAGATCCTAATCGCTCCTTTATTGAAAATAGTCCAAGCCAGGAAGCAAAACTGGCTATGGCGTGCGTTGCAGCTTTAGAACTTCCACTCAGTATGCACATTGACTTGCACGAAACTACCGACTCTGACAATACAGAATTTCGTCCGGCGTTAGCAGCACGTGATGCCATTGAACAAAAGGTGTGGGACATTCCTGATGGTTTTTACACTGTCGGAGATACAAGTCGACCCAAGCCTGACTTTCAACGCGCTATCATAAAGGCTGTTGAGTCAGTTACCCACATTGCTTTAGCAGATAAAGACAATAAAATTATTGGGGCTGATGTAGAACAGCATGGTGTGATTAATTATGACAAAAAGTCATTACACTTATGTGGTGGTTTTACAGATGCGCCTTACGTTAGCACAACTGAAGTTTATCCTGACAGTCCAAACGCTAACGACGAAATATGTGCGAAAGCGCAGGTCGCAGCCATTACTGGGGCAATCGAGCACGTGTTGAGCCAGTTGTCTTAGTATCTATCAACAACCACGCCCTGCTCTAACACACCATTGCGCGACTGATTAACTGTCATTACGTTTTTCGTCGCGCTCTATTTTCCATTCGTTTTTCTTCACGCTTTTCTTTTTTATCTTTTTTATCTGGCGTCAGCGAGCCATCCTTGAAACGCTGCTTTCGTTTTTCTTTGTCTGCGAGCTTTTTGGCGGCTACCTCTGCCATCTCTCTTTTTTCTTCAATCAGCATCTCAGGCGTTTCTAGGGTAATACGGCCCAGTTTTCCCGACCTCAACTCATTGATAAGTACTTCACAAATCTTATGCAAATTAACACGACCACCTGCCATCAACGCGCCGCGCTTCGATGCCGCCATCTCTAAGAACGCTAGTTCGGTGTCTGGCACAAAATCGAGGCGGTAGCGGTCTTGCATCAAATCAGGATAAGCTTTTATCAAATAGTCTGCCGCATAAAAGCCTACGTCATCGTATTCCATTGCAGTGTCTTTGACGGCACCCGATGCTGCTAAGCGATAACCGGTATTCGGATTTTCGAGCTTCGGCCAAAGTACACCCGGTGTATCGTATAAAACGATGCCGCTCCCGAGATTGATACGTTGTTGATTTTTGGTCACTGCAGGCTCGTTGCCGGTTTTCGCGATAACACGATCAGCTAAGATGTTGATCAGCGTCGATTTTCCTACATTTGGTATGCCCATAATCATGGCATTGATCGTTTTTACCGATGCATCTTTTTGAGCACAGGTTTTGCGGATTAACTCGATTATTTGCTTGGTTTTAGCTGTATTATCTGTAGAGGTTGTAAATGTTTTGACGCCTCTTTCAGACTCCAAATGAGCCTGCCACCTAGCGGTGATCTCGGGATCAGCAAGGTCTGACTTATTGAGTATTTTCAGAACGGGCTTATCTCCCCTAATCTTTGCAACTTCAGGGTTTTCGCTAGAATATGGAATTCGTGCATCTAACACTTCAATGAGAATATCAACCTGGCTTAAGGCCTCTTTAATCTCTTTAAGCGCCTTGTGCATGTGCCCTGGGAACCAATGAACCGCCACGGAAAATCTCCTCACTAATGAATAATGGGCGTAGTTTACTTTATTTGAATAGGATTATTGGAAAATTTTGCATCATATGGCCGATTTATAAAACATCGCGCTTATTTGCCATATAACAAATAATGCTCAATTCGCTCAACCCGTCTTGGCTTCCCAGAAATAACCAATACGTCATTCGCTACGATCAGCGTGTCGGCTTCCGGTGATTCAATCTCGTTATTATTGCGCCGAAGTCCTGTCACTTTGACGCGTCGACGCTCAATATCTAGTTCACTGAGTGTTTTATTCACCGCATAAGCATCGCTGCCAATCGCGACCGCATGCATGAATTCAAGTTTGTCTTTTGTACCGTAAGTGATTTCGGTAGTTTCACCTGGAAAAAAGCCATGCATATGCTGATAGCCTTTCTTCCGTTCATTGCGCACACGCTTTAGAATGCGTGACATCGGGACTCCTGCGCTATGCAAGACTTGAGACACAAGCATTAAGCTACCTTCTTGTATTTCAGGAACGACCTGAAGTACGCCTGCGGCATAAAAATCTTCAGACTGATAATCTTTTCGCGTTCTAACGACTATGGGTAGGCCCGCTTTTAAATCGGTAATAACATTCACGACTTTCAGCGCTTTGTCGTGTTGATCGAAAGTAATTAACGCAAGTTGCGCCTTAGCTATACCCGCAGATTTTAGTAAGTCTCGCTGGCAAGCATCACCAAACATGACACTTTCGCCCGCAGAACGGCTTTCATGCACTCTAACAGGGTCAAAGTCGATAGCAATGTACTTAATACCTTCTAACTTCAGCATTCTAGCGACAGACTGCCCCACCCGACCAAAGCCCAAAATTAAGACATGATTTGATAAACTCTCAGAACTGATGTTCGGTTGTACTTGTTGAGCATGAACAAGTGCATCGTTAGGGGCAATCCAGTTCGCGAACCTACCACTTTGAGTAATCAGCCAAGGCGTAATAGCCATACTTAGCAGTCCAATACTGATGACCATAGAAGACTGTTCACTGGTAATCACGCCGTTTTGTGCCGCTAAAGCCGCAATAACAAAGCTAAACTCCCCAAGTTGCGCTAGCTTCATACCTGCTGCCCAAGCATCTTGTTTGTTACTCTTGAATAGAATAGCGCTAAACCATACAACCACCGTCTTTAATACAACGAGTACAACCAAGCCAACAATGACCCAATGAAATTGACTAATGAAAACATTCAGCTCTAACTTCATCCCGACAGTAATGAAAAATAGACCCATTAGAATATCTCTGAATGGTCTTATATCTGCTTCGAGTTGATGACGGTATTGCGACTCACTGAGCATCATGCCAGCAAGGAAAGCACCTAGTGCCATTGACAAACCAAACGCATAGGTCGTCCCAGCAGCTAACAATGCAACTAATATCGTCGTTAACACAAATAACTCGTCCGTGCGGGTCCGAGCAACTTCATTAAACAGTTTTGGTAATAACCAACGCCCCATCGACAGCAGCAATACAACGACGACAACACCTTTAAATAAAGCCAGAAGCATGGCCGCGCCGATACTCTGTTCAGCGCTTTCAGCCAGTAGAGGAATGACGATTAAAAAAGGGACAACGGCTAAGTCCTGAAATAGCAATATACTGACTGCCATTTGCGAGCGTGGCGTATTTAATCGTCCCGCATCATCAATTTGTTTAATGACAATTGCGGTAGAAGAAAGAGCAACCATGCCACCGATAATGATCGCAGTGCTGAGTGTTTGCCCAAAGACGAGTGCGATAGCAGCAAACAGCACTGTCGTGATCAACATCTGTCCTGCTCCCACCCCAAATACAAGATTGCGCATGGCGACAAGCTTAGGTAGTGAAAACTCCAGCCCCAAGGAAAATAGCAAGAATACAATACCAACCTCAGCCAAGAGATGCATTTGTTCAGGATCTGAATACATTGAAAGGACCTGAGGGCCAGCCACTACCCCAACGGCTAGATAGGCCAAGATAGCGGGCAAATTGATGCGCTTAAAGCTCCATACCAAAAGTACGGACAAAGCCAACAGCGCAATGACATTAATAAACGTCGAATCCAAATGAGTTTCCTTTAACAATCAAACTGTACTGTGGCTTTTCAGCTGAAAAAAACAGCACGTTTAAAAATAGGCACAAAGTTTGCTTTACTCTACTTAAGTATGATTAGCACAGCAGTTAAAACGGCATATCGCGGCTTACAGAGCAAGCATCATAGATATTGGCACAAAAAACATACCCAATATAGCGATTAAATCAATCTATCCGTCAATAAGCTGACGAAAGTTTGAAAAACACTGTGTATTGATCATGAAGTATTCATATTTAAAGAGATCTATTTGGAGTAAACAATGGATATCCTTGCAGTAAAAGACACTAATGGAACTAAGGATAGTCCAGCGATAGAAACGCGCGCCGTAAAGACCTTCGAGTTTGATGGCGAAAGAGAAAGTCCTATGTTATCTACCATTGAATCGTCGAATATAATGCGCACTATGTTGCAGTCAATTGACTTGAATGAGTTAGTTGATAGCTATTTTGATTTATTAAAAACAAAATTACCGTGCACAGCGATAAAAATTAGCTTTGCCAATCAAGTATTGTCTTTTGGCAAAAGCACGAATACCGCTCGTAGTATGAAGATATCTCTCGACTACGGCCATCCTTTCGGTGCTCCTCAGCATGCACAACTCGCATATGTATTTTCCAAGGTTTTGTCGCCCGTTCAGCGCAAACTTTTGTCTGAAGTACACGCAATCTATGCAATGGGTTTAAAGCATGCTTTGGAGTACTACCGAATTAAACAGTTAGCAACGAAAGACATGTTGACGGGCTTATATAATCGCTCTCACTTCAATGATTCTATTCAAAAGCTAATGAGTATGAGCTTGCGCAGCGAGCAAGGCTTCGGTTTATTAATTCTGGATTTGGATAACTTTAAACAAGTAAATGACAAATATGGCCACCAACGTGGTGACGATGTCCTTATTGAGTTTGCAGACTTATTACAATCTTGCTTACGTGAATCTGATCATGCCTTCCGCTTTGGTGGTGACGAGTTTTGTTGCTTGCTGCTAGATAGCGATGGTGCCGCGAACAAACGTGTTGCGAAACGAATTCAACAAGCCATTAAAAAGAACCCAATGTTATCTCATCTTGATGTGTCTAGTAGTGTGGGGGCAACAACCTTCCGCCCAGACGATACGCAAGACAGTTTATTTAAACGTGCAGATATGGCTCTGATTGATGCGAAAGGCTTGGGTAAAAACTTGTTTAAAGCAGCCTAAGGCTGCTATTGCTGAGCAGCAAGTGCGTGGCAAATGCTTGCCTACATCGCGAGTTTGATTTGCCGTATTTGCTCAATACGTTGAGGTAAATCAGGGTGACTGCTTAGCCATGTGCTGCCCATTTGGTCATTGTCCGCATCGCCACTGATGCTGCTTAGGATTTCTTCCAATGACATTGGATCCTTAGACCCTTGCAATAAGGCATTGACTGCAAATGCGTCAGCTTCTAGTTCCGCATCTCTACTATATTTCAGGTCAGTGCCGAAAACTGCGCCTTGAACTAAAATCTCCCCCATTGCGCCTACATCGCCGAACAGTGCACTCAACGATACACTTAGCAACGATGACTTGATAAGACCTTCCAAGCCATGGTTTTCCTCTACATGTGCTATCTCATGCAATAACACAGCTGCGATTTGTTCGTCATTAGTGGCAAGTTCAATGAGTCTATCTGTCAGCACGATTGTACCATTTGGCAGGGCCATTGCATTTGCAATACCGTCCCATGCTCGAAACACGAGTTGGTAGGCGCGTCCGGATTGAGCATTCTCCGCGACTAAGCTTGTAAATAAATGCCTTAATCTATCTTGCGTTTCTTTCGGAATGTCGGAAGGTGAAAACCCCTCCTCGTCCAAACTTTCTAGGGTCATCTCATCCAAAAACTCAACAATGCTTGGTGGCACTTTCTTCGCGAGCTCAGTAGATACATAAGGGACAATGACAAATACCGTTTGATAAGCCAATACTGCAATGACTACAACGATACTGAGGCTAATGTATAGCCAGTTCTTAGCGTCTTGGTTCGAATTCAATATGGCTACTCTGATCGTAAACTTCTGCCAATGCTTGTTTCATTACATTGTTATTATATTCATAAACAATTTGCTGGCTTCTAAATAGCTGTGGAAGCTCAATCAACACGACGAGTATAATGATGAAAATACCGATTGTTGATATGGTCGCTAAACCTATAAGCATCACGACAAGGTTAAGTAGGCCACGTCCTGTTTTACCTAAATAAAAGTGATGAATACCTGCTGGTAAAAACCAATTTAGTACTGCATAGGTATCTGGATCTTTCACTAATTTTTGTTCAATTTGGTAGTAAAGCTTCTTATCTTCAGGATGCAACTCTGCCACATTGTTGCGTAGACTATTCTCTTCTGCTTTGAGTTCTTCCATGTTCATGAGTAGTGGCCTAATAGTAATTATTTTAAAGGATCTGGCTTGATACAAATACAGTCTGGATCTGAGCACCGTCTAATGCGTTGCCAACCTAATTTGGTGCCCTTCA
Organism: Brumicola blandensis; assembly: GCF_031846165.1. Lineage (NCBI taxonomy): Bacteria > Pseudomonadati > Pseudomonadota > Gammaproteobacteria > Alteromonadales > Alteromonadaceae > Brumicola > Brumicola blandensis. The sequence continues at coordinate 204,285 of NZ_JAVRIE010000003.1, read as the reverse complement.
TCACCCCATATTTCGATATTGCTTGATGCGTATATTCGGAACAAGTGGGGGTGAAGTTGCATTCAATACGAAACAATTGCTTCGAGCCCCCCATTCGCTGATACCAGCGAATGGCACTCAAAGCAGCTTGCTTAAGCATTCGAACGACCTAAAGTTAAGATCACTGCCTCTCTACTCCAGAAAAGCATGAAACGCTTGTTTTCAACAACTTGGAAAACCAACTGCCAGCCGTCAGCGGCTTCAGCATTTAAAGTTGATTCAAGTTTTTTTAAGGGTAAGCCACTTGAGCCTAAGAAAATTGTACCGCAACCGCCTTCAACAACGTGAATCACTTTATATTCATCGTACTTTATCATTTACATCTTCCTTTTTGATTGTCGTTTTGTTTAGTGTAAACAAACTAAGACAGCCTATGTTACCCATATATGCCGAGATTATTCAATCGAAAATTATGTGCTAATTTTCAATGATGTAGGGACAAGAGGGCTTTATAAAAGGATAGCCGCTATATCTCCGTCAAATTCGACAATCGGCACACCTAGTCGCTGCCATTCTGGCACTTTGGCTTCTTTCATCCATGCTTTCAGCGTTTTACTCGGACGTTGAGCATTTGGTTTAAAGCGGCGAGATAAGTCGCCATAACTCACTGTTACTTTGGTACTTGTCACAGGTAACTCAAGGTGCCAGGTTTGTGAATCACTGCCAGTTCGTGCAAAGGAAAGGTAAGCAATCATCAAGGTGTTTTCCTGAATCGAAAAGCGTAGATCCCCCACTTGTTTATCTTCTTTTTTTAAGTCTACAACGGACAAATGCAGTGTGGGTAGCGCTTGCTCAATGATCTCATGATTAGCAATCATGAGTAGTATCATGCGATCACGTCTGCATTGATGCGTTTTTAACAGCACTTTTCCATTTTTATCTTCATTGGCTTGTGCTAATTTCAGGATCTCTGTCACTTGCATTGCGCTAGGGCTTTGACTCAAAAAACGAGATAACCAAAGGCGCAGCACTTCTCTTTGCATCGCAATAGGTAAGACCAATAGGGCTCGACATTGCAGTCCTCCCTCTTCACTCAACACATTTGAAAGAGCCTCTGCTGCCATTGCTTCGACTAGTTCAGTTTGACTCGCACAGTGCTGAGCGCTGCGCGCAATCGTATGAGTAATTTGAGGCCACTTCTCTGTTAGTAAAGGCATCAGCTTTTGGCGCAAAAAATTACGGTCGTATGAGATATCCTGATTTGATTCATCCTCTACCCATTCTAAACCTGCAGCCTGTGCATAATCTAAAATATGGGATTTCGACACACCATTGTTTAGCCAAGGACGAGCGTACTGTACTGAGTTAGGTGAATTCTGAGCGGTCTCTAAGGTATTTACAGTAAGTCCATCACGTGACAGAGTGAAGGTGAAGGCCTCAGCCATTCCGCTGAGCCCCTTTGGTCCTGCCCCGCGCTTCAGTTGAAGTAATACCGTTTCAGCCTGATCATCTTCATGTTGCGCAAGGAGCACTATCGTTCCAGGCTTCGCGAGTTGATTAATTGCCGCGTAACGTGCGTCACGAGCAAGTGACTCTAAACTTTTTCGAGGCTGCTTCTGAACGCTCACATGCGCAGTTTGCAATGAAACCGATAAGTCATTACAAAGCTTTGTACAGAAATCTAACCAATCATCTGCATTGGCACTGATACCATGATGAATATGAATTGCGGCTATGTTTATCTGCGGGTTTGTTTGTTTTAATTTGCAGCAGGCGTATAGCAAGACGACAGAATCAACACCACCACTTAGGGCGACAGTGATATCTTGTGGTTTATGGTGAAGTTTGCCGAATAGAAAGTCAGCAAGGACGCTTTCGATATGACTCAAAGAAGACATGGCGTTTAGCTCCCTAGCCTACTTGAGTCATATTCGATGTCATAGAAGGATCGTTTAACAATACCCGAACGACATTAATCGTTCGTAGCGTTCTTCTAAAAGCGTTTCTGTTGGCAAAGTCTGAAGTTGTGCCAATTGTTGCTTGAGCACTGCTTTCAAATTAGCCGCCATACCATCATGATCGCGATGCGCTGCACCTAGAGGCTCTTCGACAATGGTATTGATTAGACCCAACTCTTTAATTTGTGGTGCGGTTACACCCATTGCTTCAGCAGCAACAGACGCTTTGTCGGCACTCTTCCATAAAATCGAAGCGCAGCCTTCTGGCGAGATAACCGAGTAAGTACTGTATTGCAACATATTTACTCTATCACCAACACCAATAGCCAAAGCACCTCCAGAACCACCTTCACCAATAACAGTACAGATAATCGGTACAGTCAACTCGGCCATCACTTTTAGGTTCATCGCAATTGCTTCGCTTTGTCCACGCTCTTCAGCGCCGACACCAGGATAGGCACCTGGGGTGTCAATGAAAGTAATAATGGGTAATTTAAAGCGCTCGGCCATGCGCATAAGACGCAAGGCTTTACGGTAGCCTTCTGGCTTTGGCATACCAAAATTTCGTTTGATCTTTTCTTGTGTATCTCGGCCTTTTTGATGACCAATAACCATGACAGGTACATCATCAAGCTTCGCCAAGCCGCCAATAATTGCTTTGTCGTCTGCATAAGCTCGGTCACCCGCTAGCTCGTCAAACTCATTCAACATTTTATTGATATAATCTTGGGTATAAGGGCGCATTGGATGACGAGCAATTTGAGAAATTTGCCAAGCCCCTAGGTTAGAAAAGATTTTCTTTGTCTGTTCTGCACATTTTTCTTTCAGTTTTCCAATCGCCTCTTCAATGCTCACATCGAATTCGCCGCCTTGGTTAACAATGCGCAACTCTTCTATTTTGGCTTCTAGCTCTGCAATCGGCTTTTCGAAATCCAAAAAATGTCCTGTCATGTTTTATCCTAACACCTTATAAAGCATTGCCTAATGGCTACAATACTTTTAATTAAATTCTAAGTTAACGCGTTCACTGCCCAGTACATGGCGCAGTTCAACTAGTAATTGTTCATCTGGTTCAATGTACCATTGCGCATTTGCTGCAATGGTTACCTCTGCATCTTCATGTTCTACATGAATGTGCAAAGGACACGTCCCATTTTTGTAATCTTGCATAATACCTTGCACTTTAGCGACTGTTGACAAAGTACACAACTTTTCTGGGATACTAATTTTCAATTGTTTGACGTATTTTGCTCGCGCTTGAACAATCGTTAACACTTCTTTAGCGTTTATTGTATTGCCACCGGAAAATTCATCAAAGCTGACCTGTCCTTTAACCCACAATAAATTGTCTGAAACAAGCACCGATTCGTACTGCTCATACATATCGGGGTAAAACCTGACATCCATTCTGGCTGATTTATCGTCTAATGTCACAATTCCCCATCGGCGACCTTTTTTATTAGTCATGACTCTCACGCCTAATACAAGGCCTACCGTGCTAACAAACTGGTCACGATTCGTTGGCGTTAAATCTGCTAGGCGGCCATCTGAGTATTGTCTAATCTCTTTTATATACTGATTGATCGGGTGACCGGTTAAATATAGTCCAAGGGTTTCTTTTTCACCATCTAACCAGACTTTCTCGGACCATTCAGGCACATTAGCAAAGGCATTGCTTACATCTTCATCGGATTCAATCTGCACCCCGAATAAATCGGCTTGCCCAGCCAACTCTGCTTTTGCGTGTTGAGATGCTGCGTCAAGCGCATCTTTAATACTGGCCATTAAAGCCGCACGATGTGGACCTAAGTTGTCCATTGCGCCACTGAGTACTAATTTTTCAAGCACCCTTTTGTTGACTCGCTTAACATCCACTTTCGCACAAAAATCAAACAGGTCCTTAAATTGACCTTGTTGTTCTCTTGCTTCGATAATTGCTTCGACAGGGCCTTCACCTACCCCTTTAATCGCGCCAATACCATACACAATCTGACCTTCAGCATTTACCGTAAATTTATACTGACCTGCATTCAAATCTGGCGGCAGAATATCTAGCCCCATGCGACCACATTCGTCGACCAAAGTCACAATTTTATCGGTGTTATCCATATCCGCTGACATTACAGCAGCCATGAACTCTGCGGGATAGTGTGCTTTCAACCAAAGCGTTTGGTAGGACACCAGTGCATAAGCAGCAGAGTGTGATTTGTTAAAGCCATAACCGGCAAACTTCTCAACCAAGTCGAAGATTTTAATAGAAAGGTCGGGATCAATGCCATTGTCTGCAGCACCTTGTTCAAATGAGGCTCGCTGTTTTGCCATTTCTTCCGGCTTTTTCTTACCCATCGCACGACGCAACAAATCAGCACCACCGAGCGAATAGCCAGACATAACCTGAGCAATCTGCATCACCTGTTCTTGATACAAAATAATGCCATACGTAGGCTCTAAGATTTCCTGTAGACATTCGTGCTGATATTCAGCGTCAGGATAAGAAATAGCTTCTCGGCCATGTTTTCTGTCGATGAAGTTGTCTACCATGCCTGATTGCAATGGACCAGGGCGGAACAAAGCAACTAAAGCAATAATATCTTCAAAACAATCTGGCTTCAGGCGGTTAATCAGATCTTTCATCCCCCTGGATTCAAGCTGGAAAACCGCTGTTGTCTCGGCGTTTTGCAATACTCTAAAACTCTTCGCATCGACAAGAGGAATTTGGGTAATATCGATATCTTTGCCCTGTACCTCTTTTACCATATCAATAGCCCATTGAATGATAGTCAATGTGCGCAGGCCCAAGAAATCAAACTTCACCAAGCCGGCAGTTTCAACATCGTTTTTATCAAATTGGGTAACTGGGTTTGAACCTGTATCGTCACAGTATAAGGGCGAAAAATCTGTGATAGTGGTGGGTGAAATAACCACACCACCAGCGTGTTTACCTGCATTTCGGGTCACGCCCTCAAGTATTCGAGCAGTATCTATCAGGTCTTTAACTTCTTCATCGGCATCATATAACTCGGGCAAGCGAGGTTCTACAGCAAAGGCTTTCTCGAGCGTCATGCCAGGATCGGGTGGCACGAGTTTAGAGATTCGATCAACAAAGCCATAGGGATGCCCTAAGACGCGACCGACATCACGAATAACCGCTTTAGCCGCCATCGTTCCAAAAGTAATAATTTGTGATACTGCATCTCGTCCATAAATATCAGCAACATGATCGATCACCTCATCACGACGATCCATGCAGAAATCGATATCAAAATCAGGCATAGATACCCGTTCAGGGTTTAAGAATCGCTCAAAAAGAAGGTCGAACTCTAATGGGTCAAGATCTGTGATATCGAGTGCATAAGCCACTAAGGAGCCAGCACCAGAGCCACGGCCAGGCCCGACCGGGATATTGTTGTCTTTACTCCATTGGATAAACTCCATGACGATCAAGAAATACCCAGGAAAACCCATCTGGTTGATTACTTTCAATTCTATTTCTAAACGCTCATCATACTCAGGGCGCTTTTCTTTGCGTTCGTCTTCATCAGGGAACAGCTTCAATAAACGCCGTTCTAAACCTTCACGAGACACCTTCACTAGGAAGTCTTCAGTCGTCATATCGCCAGTTGGAAACTGCGGCAAGAAGTACTCACCTAAAGTCAGTTCAACGTTGCAACGCTTGGCTATCTCGATCGTATTCTCAATAGCCGACGGTATATCACTAAACAACGCAACCATTTCGTCTGCACTGCGCAAATACTGTTGGTCACTGTGCCTCTTAGGACGTCGTTTATCTTCTAATGTATAACCTTCACTAATACAAACGCGCACTTCGTGTGGCTCATAACCCTCATGATCGTTAAAACACACTTCGTTAGTGGCAACCACCGGCAAGTCATGCTGCTCAGCCCACTCTACAGCACGATGGATATAATCCTCTTCGCCATCGCGGCCTGTTCGAATCAATTCAATATAATAATGATCGGGAAAATGCTTCTGGAAAAATGCCGTAATATTCTCAGCTATTGCTGTATTATTCTTAGTAAGAGCAATACCAAGATCGCCCGCGAGCGCTCCTGACAGAACAATTATCCCTTCAGCATGCTCAGCTAACCACTCTTCTCGAACCACTACTTTGTACTGTACATGGCCTTGCTTGTATGCCTTAGAAATGATTTCAGTAATGTTTTTGTAACCTTCAAGGCTTCTCGCCAACAAAGTTAAACGGGTTATTTCATCTGGGAATTGAGAAGATAGCAACCAGATATCGCAACCAATAATCGGCTTAATACCTTCCGCAAATGCAGTGGAATAAAACTTTACCAGACCACACATGTTCATTTGGTCAGTGATGGCTACCGCAGGCATATTTAAGGCCTTGGTTTTTGCTAAGATCGGTTTTACTTTATTCAAACCGTCTTGCATTGAAAAGTCACTGTGAACTCTTAAGTGTACAAAAGGTGCTGACACTTATTTTACCTCATCCTGTAATTCGCCTTGCCAACGTAAAAGCACGTTTTGCACAGGCTTGAAACTTGTTCTGTAACATGACAATGGGCCATGTTCATCTAATGCGGCTAAATGCGCTTTGGTCGGATAGCCTTTATGGGCCGCAAAACCATAGTTCGGATAGCGCTGATCTAATGCAATCATCTCTTCATCTCGCGCAACTTTGGCAATAATAGATGCTGCAGATATTTGCGGAAAAAGCGCATCGCCTTTTATTACTGCATCGCAAGAATAAGACCAGTTAGGGCAACGATTACCGTCGACTAGCACATGCTCGGGTTGCACATGCAGACCCGCTACGGCACGTTCCATTGCAAGCATCGTGGCATGCAGAATATTAAGTTGATCTATCTCTTCAACTTCTGCCCTTCCGATACTCCATGATAACGCGTTTTGTTTAATTAGTGCGGATAATTCAGTACGTTTTTTTTCGCTGAGCTTTTTGGAATCAGCTAGGCCGATAATGGGCTTACTAGGGTCTAAAATCACCGCCGCTGTAACAACGGCACCCACCAAGGGACCGCGTCCGACTTCGTCTACGCCTGCAATGAATTTATAGGGTGCCAAAGATGTTTGCAGAGCAGCTAAATCTTGCTGTTTTTTCATACTTCAATCAGGTCCGCAATCGCTTTCGCCGCCTGCTCATCAGCATGTAATTGCAGGTTGCGGTGTAAGTCTGTAAATCGGGCTATGAGTGCACTGTTGTCTGATTTCAATAAGGCCGAAATATATGAGGCCATATTTTCAGGATTCACATCTTCTTGTAACAACTCGGTAACCAGTTCTTCATTCGCGAGGATATTAGGTAAAGAAAAGTAATCTGGCTTATATAAACGCTTCATGATCATATGCGTTAGCTTCGACATCTTGTACGCGACTAACATTGGCTTTTTACACAACATGGCCTCTAAAGTCGCAGTGCCTGACGCAAGTAATACCGCATTTGAAGCTATCATGACGTCACGAGCAGAGGAGCTTGTGACAATAGATTCCATCTTCGTATCTAAGGAAACGAGTAAGTCTTTTATCTGTCTCTCTCTGGCCTCATTGGCTGCAGGAATCATTACCTTAAGCTCTGGTATATCTTGCTTAACAAGGGCTGCCGTAGCCATAAAATCAGGAAGAAGGCTATCCACTTCTCTCGCTCGACTACCAGGAAGAATAGCTAGGACTTGATCTTCAGAACTGAGGCCAAATTGCTCTCGCATAACTTGTTGGTTTGGCTCCAAGGCAATGCTGTCTGCCATGGTATGTCCAACATATTGGTAAGGCACTTGATATTTCTTATAGATATCCGCTTCAAAAGGGAAAATACCAAGCACAAGATGCGTGGCTTTGGCTATTTTATGAATACGCTTCTCGCGCCAAGCCCAAACAGTTGGACTGACGTAGTGAACTGTTTTAATGCCCTTTTGTTTTAGTTTGGTTTCCACGCCTAGATTAAAGTCTGGCGCATCCACGCCAATGTAAATATCAGGCGGATTATCGATAAAGTGTTGGGTCACTGTTTTTCTGATATGCAATAAACGAGGAAGGTGCTTTAAAACTTCTACAAGCCCCATGACTGACAGTTCTTCCATGTCGAAAAGAGAGTGCAAACCAAGCGCTTTTAGGTTTTTACCGCCGATACCTTCAAAAATAGCATCTGGATATCGTTTTTGTAACTGCGCCATAAAACCAGCAGCAAGCGTATCGCCAGAGGGCTCGCCTGCCACAATCCCAATTTTGAGCGGTTTTTGTGTTGTCATTGGTTTACTAGACCTGCAAGTAATTGCTATTTAACGCACGATCCCGCGTTTTGAACTGGCAACAAAATCAGCCAATATCTTCACTTCTGCGTGAGTCTCTGCCATCTCGTTGAGTAAAGGTAATGCTTGGTCTGTGGTATTTCCATTTCGATAAATAACTTTGTAGGCGCGTTTTATCGCCATAATGCTATCTGAAGTGAAGCCTCTGCGTCGCAAGCCTTCGCTATTAATACCTTGGGGAATGTGCTTAATGCCGCTAACCATGACATATGGAGGAACATCTTTTAACACAATTGCGCCGCCGCCAGTAAAAGCGTGAGACCCGATGTGACAAAATTGGTGAACTGCTGTCATGCCGCCCAGAATCACTTGATTGCCGACGTGAACGTGGCCAGCTACAGTGCAGTTATTGGCAAAAATGTTGTCGTCACCTACCATGCAATCATGTGCAAGGTGAGTATTCACCATCAACAAGTTTCTGTTGCCTATTTTGGTGATACTTTGATCTTGCGTCGTACCGCGGTGGATAGTGCAAGATTCACGAAATACGTTATCGTCACCAATTTCTAGGTAGGTTGTTTCACCAGCATATTTTTTATCTTGGCAATCTTCACCGATAGAGCAAAACTGAAAGAACACGTTATTGCGACCGATTTTGGTATCGCCCTTTACAACAACATGGGATGTAAGGACACAATTGTCACCAATTTCGACATTTTCGCCTATGTAGCAAAACGGTCCAATTTGTACGTTCTTTCCGATTTTTGCAGATTCAGCTATCACTGATGAAGAATGGATCATATTACATATCTCTCATTGCACACATAAATTCAGAACTACACACTTCCTTGCCGTCTACTGTGGCAAGACCTGAAAACTTCCAGATACCTCGGCGTTCCTTGATGAGCTCAACTGTGTATTCAAGTTTGTCACCAGGTTCCACTGGGCGTTTGAAACGTGCCTTATCGATGCCTGCGTACAAATACAACTGGTCGCTATTGCCCATGGTTTTAAAACCAAGTACACCAGCAGCTTGAGCCAATCCCTCTAATATCATAACACCCGGGAAAATTGGTTGACCTGGGAAGTGCCCCATAAAACAAGGTTCGTTAAAGGTAATGTTTTTGTAGCCTTTAATCGATTTACCTAGTTCATAGTCTGTAATGCGATCAACAAGTAAAAATGGATACCTGTGAGGTAATAATTCCATAATTTCTTTTATATCGATGGTGTTGAGTGAGTTAGCCAAAATTTCTCCTTTACCGCAAAAAGGCATTTTTCGCCTCCATGCTGTCACTTTGTTGTATTGCCTGTCAAATAAGGCTTCATAAGATACGCTTTTAACCGACAAAAACAAATCAGACCAACACATTGGTTGGCCTGATAGGATGCAGTTTATTCGATTTGGTGAAAAACCAAGCGAATTACAGTCAGTATTACTGAGCTTTGTTAACTTGCTCTAGTACTTGCTCAGAAATATCAAACTCTGGCTTCACGAAAGGAGTCGTTCCGCGGTTAAGAACAACATCATATTCGCCGTCTGCAGCAATTTTATTAACAGCTTGCATTACCAAGCCGAACAATTTTCTTTGCTCTTCTTGTTCGCGACGTTGCATGTCTTGCTGTAATGGACCTGTCTTTTCTTGCAAGGTTTTTTGAAGCGCGATTATTTGATCTTCTAATGCTTTCTTCTCAGCGTCGCTCATCGTTGCGCTTTCGCGTTGAAACTTTTGCAACAAGAAGTTGTATTCTTCAGTTTGGCTATTCACTTCTTGGATCTGGTCTTTAAACTCACCAGTCACAAGTTGAGCTATTTCAGCATATTGAGGAAGTGAACGCACAATACCTTGTACATCAACAACACCGATCTTTTGTTCAGCAGCCTGAGCAGCAGTCGTTAACAATGCAGTGCTTAACATCGCACCAGCGATAAGTGTTTTAGTAAATGTTTTCAATGGAAACTCCTTAAGTCTGTTCCGTTTTCTTGCTGAACGTCTTAGCGCTCAGTTCTTATAATAGGGTTAAAATTTTGTTGTTAATATAATACTACTTTCAAAGCGCTTTAGAAAGTTGAGCCTATGTTGAAAGTAAAGAATTTAGGGTTGTCACCGTCTCGTGAATTAATTTCTTTCGAGAAACTAAACACTAACGGCCCCATCGGTGAAATCCATTGTACAGATAAACCTGCTGAACTTCTAAACTGCGTCCAATCGCTATAGTCACCCAGGGCTAGCGGTTGGCCTTCACCTGTGCGAGCAGTGAACTCTAAATCTTTATACAAATCGTAATCAAATTCAGTATCCCACACGTTACCTATATCAAAGAAAAATGATGTTCGTACTGAACTATCAAATTCAGTCTCGATGAACGGCGTCGGTACAATTAACTCTAAGCCACCGATTGCCATTGCGTTACCACCTAAACTGCGCGATGAAACAATAATGTTATCTTGGTCTGGGCCACCGAAAATAGGTGTACCTGAGGGAGTTTGACCAATAACGCTAGTGAACCTTTGTACACCACGCGGACCAACAGTATTGTCTTCAAAACCACGCAAGGTATCTGCACCACCGGCTGTGAAGTTTTCTGTAAACGGAAGAATTTGTTCTGTACCGTTTTTATCACCATAACCATTACCGTAGCCTAAACGAAGTCTTGCTAGTAATGACCAACGTTGATTTCGGCTAAGTGGAAAATAGAACTTGGTATCGGCGATTAGTTTGAAGTAGTTTACGTCTGAATTAGGCGTTGTAACGCTGATAGATGCTCTTTGAGAAGAACCATCAGTCGGGAACAAACCTCTATTCAAAGTAGAACGAGTCCAACTAGCAGAGGCCAAGAAGCTCTCGTACTTTATTGCCGAGTCTGGGTCATCAATACTTCTGAATTGGTCATAGAAGCGAGAAGTCTGTTCAAAACTCGTATTATCACTTGATAACTCGACGTTTGCGTAAGTTAGACCGAAACTGATTCGGTTTACTTCGTTAATAGGATAGCCAATATTAGCACCAATCTGATAACGCGTACTGTCGTACTGAACAACACCAAAGTCACCACCATCAAACTTACTGTAACCAAGTGAACCACCTAGACTAATACCGTCAATGGTGAAGTATGGGTCTGTGTAGCTTAGCTGAGCTGATTGTTGGTAAGAAACCGTATTTAAGTTAAGCGCGATACGTTTACCTGTACCCAAGAAGTTGTCTTGCTGAATACCAGCTTGTAGGCTCAATTTCGTGTTGTCACCGTAACCAATACCCGCTTGGAATGAACCTGATGCTTGTTCTTTTACTTTGAAGTCAACATCCACTTTATCGTCTTCACCTGGTACACGCGTTGTTTCAAATTCAACCGTTTCCATGTACGTAAGACGCGACAAAGATGCTTTCGAGCTCTCTAACAAAGGATCAGACAACCATGTTCCTTCCAACTGGCTTACGTTCTGACGTAATACTTCGTCAGACGTAATCACGTTACCTTCGAAGTTAATTCTGCGCACATAGATGCGCTTACCTGGGTCGACAGATAAGGCCAACTTTACTGTTTTGTCTTCGTCGTTAATGTCTGGAATTGTTGTTACTGTAGGGTAAGCGTATCCAAAGCGGCCCAGATACTTGCTAATGAACTCTTCTGTATAAGTCACCGTTGCTTGGTTGTATAGTTCACCGGTACGCAGCGGTAATACTTGACTTAGGAAGTTTTCGAAGCCGAGCAGGTCACCCACTAACTCCACTTCTGATACAGTATATTGCTCACCCTCGTTCACATTCATACCAATGTAAATACCATCTTTTTCAGGCGTCATCGATACCTGAGTTGAAGTGACTGCGAATCGCAAGTAACCGCGGTCTTTGTAGTAGCTAGTGAGATTTTCTAAATCACCCGCTAAGGTTTGTTGCTGATAACGTGTTTCAGACGTGAAGTCCCACCAAGGTGTATCAAACTTGAGTTCCATGATGTTGAATAATTCTTCATCATTAAAGATTTCATTACCAACGATATTGATTTGTTTAATTTTGGCGGCATCGCCTTCTTCGAACAATAACTTCAAATCAACACGATTACGTGGCAATGGAGTCACAATTGCCGACACGTCAGCATTGTATTTACCAATACTATAGAAGAAGTCTTTCAAACCGTTTTCAATCGAGGTAAGCACGGTTCTGTCAAGCGGCTCACCAATACGGATATTTGAACCTTCAAGGCTATCAGTCAATTGCTCGTCTTTAATATCGTCATTACCTTCGAATACAATATTACTGATAGTAGGTCGTTCAGCGACACGGACAATTAACACGCCGCCGTCACGCAGAATTTCGACTTTTTCAAAGTGAGTAGATGAATATAGTGAGCGAATTAATTGACTAACTCGGAAAGCGTTTAGCTCGTCTCCGACTTGCACCGGTAGGTAAGTTAACGCTGCACCTAAGGCAACACGTTGCAAACCTTCTACACGGATATCTTCAACAACAAATTCGGATTTACTTTGTGCAAATGATAAGGACGTAAATGCCATTAGGGCGACTAAAACTAACTGTTTACACTTCATTAACTGATATTCTTCCAAAACACGTTTTTTATAAAACTATTATTATGTAATGCGATTGATGTCGTTGAAAATGGCAGTAACCATTAGCAAGATTAACAACACGCCGCCTATCCTAAAACCTATTTCCTGAACTGACTCTGGGACAGGCTTGCCGGTAATCCATTCCACTGTAAAATACATTAAATGCCCGCCGTCGAGCATGGGTAATGGTAACAAATTTATAATGCCTAGATTAACACTGATCAGGGCTAAAAACCCTAAAAAAGCAATAATTCCATAACTTGCACTGATTCCAGCGCCCTGTGCAATAGAAATCGGGCCACTCAAATTTTTAACCGCAACATCTCCGGTCACAAATTTGCCTAACATTTGCACAGTTAAGGTCATTAAACGCCAAGTTTCTTTACTTCCATTGACTAAAGCCTCAAAAGGTCCAGATTGATAATTGAAGTAATGCGTCTCTGGGTAAGTCTCTTGACTTGGATAAATCCCTATAGACCCCGTTTTACCGTCTGGCGTATCACGTTCACCCAACACTAAATCAACGGTTCTAAGCTCTCCGTCTCGCAAGAACTCAACCGTCACTGCTTGATTAGCTTTCGCCGCAACGTAGTCCTGTATTTGTCCCCAATCTTCAATAAGAGTTCCATTTAGTTTCATTATTTCATCATTTTGTTGCAATCCCGCTTTCTGTGCGGGGCTATCAGGCACTAAATCTGAAATAACTTTCAACAACTTTGGACGGTAGACTTCAAAGCCGATGGACTCAAAAATGGATTGTTGGTCTGGATCATAATCCCAATTTGGCATTTTCATCTGATAACTGGCTGTTTTGCCCGTCGGTTTGATGACAGTGAAGGGAATGATGTCATCGCCAATATGCGACATCAGCTCAATATTAACTGACTTCCATGTGAGCGTCTCTTGCCCATCAATTTCGATAAAACGGTCGCCCTCTTCGGCACCTGTCGCCGCAATATAAGAATTAGCTTTTATCTCTCCAATGAAAGGTTTTGGTGTGTCTTGCCCAATCATAAACACCAACATGCTGATTAAAATTGCGAATAAAAAGTTAATGCCCGGCCCTGCGGCTACAATCGCAAAACGTTTCCAAACCGCTTGATGATCGAAGGATACAGCTCTGTCTTCTTCGCTAACGTCGTCAACACGACCGTCTAACATGCGCACGTAGCCACCTAACGGAATTGCCGCAATGACAAACTCCATGCCAGTGGATGTCACTTTTTTATAAATTGGCTTACCGAAACCGATGGAAAAACGCAGCACTTTTACACCGCACTTTCGGGCCACAATAAAGTGTCCCCATTCATGCACGGCAACTAACAAGCCTAGCGCAACAATAAACGCGCCTAAATTTCGAATAATTTCAAACACTACAAAAGTTTTCCTAAGATTGTATTGGCTATTCGTCTAGCCAAGCTATCATGTTCTATGACTTGAGCAATAGAGTCGAGTTCAATATATTCAAGCTGTTGCAGAGTTTCTTGGTTAATTCTAGCGATATCTAAGAAAGAAATCTTAGCATCTAAAAAGGCCTGCACTGCGACTTCATTTGCTGCGTTCAATACCGTCGTTGATGACTGACCTTGTTTACACGCGTCAATCGCTAAGTACAAATTAGGGTAACGTTGCTTTTCAGGCTTTGTGAAACTGAAATCGGCTAAGCTTGCAAAGTCTAGCGGCTCAACGCCAGACTCGATTCTTTCTGGAAAACTCAAACCGTAAGCGATCGGTGTGCGCATATCTGGGTTACCCAACTGTGCAATAACAGAACCATCAACATACTGCACCATGGAATGAATGGTGCTTTGTGGATGGATAACCACCTCGATATCACTTTCCTTCAAACCAAATAGCCACTTGGCCTCTATAAACTCCAATCCCTTATTCATCATTGATGCTGAATCAACTGAGATTTTGCGTCCCATTGTCCAATTTGGGTGAGCGCAGGCCTGATCAGGAGTGATGGACTCAAAAGTATCTAAATCTTTGGTTCTAAAAGGGCCGCCTGAGCCAGTTAACAATATTTTGGATATACCACTACGTTGTAGTTCTGCATATTCAAAATTAGCAGGTAAGCATTGGAAAATAGCATTATGCTCGCTATCAATCGGCAGTAGCTCAGCTTTATGCTCGCGCACTGCATTCATAAATAGTTCACCGGACATGACCAATGACTCTTTATTCGCTAACAACACACGTTTACCAGCTTTAACCGCTGCTAATGTTGGAAGTAAGCCTGCTGCACCTACGATAGCGGACATCACGGTATCAACTTCTGGCGCTGAGCTGACTTGCTCGAGTGCCTTGGCTCCAACTAAAATTTCAGAATGACAATTCGCCTCTGACATGAGGTCTTTTAATGCGGCATAGCTGCTTTCATTTGAAATAACAATATATCTAGCAGAACACGCGACTGCGGATGTCACTAGCAAGGGTAAATTGGCGTGTCCACTGATAGCGAACACACGAAAATCATGGGGATGTCTGGCGATCACATCCAGTGTATTTTGACCGATGGAACCAGTCGCACCAAGGACGGTAATAGTTTTCACAATAGCGACTCAGTACCTAATCCGTGTTTGATAGAAAAGCATGTACACAACCTAGGCCATCCAAACGACATAACAAAACGCGAATACTGGGAACGCTGCTGTAAGGCTATCAATGCGGTCCATGATACCACCATGACCAGGTAAGAGCTTGCCACTGTCTTTAATGCCAGCACAACGTTTAAACATACTTTCGTTTAAGTCCCCTAATGCAGAAACAGCTACGGTAATAACACCAATAACGATATGCAAGCCAATGCGTGAAGCTTCAAACTGATAGTGCAAGGCAGCAAATGCGATAATCGCTAAAGAAGCCATTACACCGCCAAGCAGGCCTTCAATACTTTTACCAGGGGAAACGTTAGGGCGTAATTTATGTTTACCAAATTTGACCCCTACGAAGAATGCACCGATGTCGGCAGCCCAAACAATACCAAGCACATAGAAAATGAGTGAAGCACCATAAAATGGATCGACTTCGTATAAATTCGTTCTGAGACTGATAACCGCTACCCATGTTGGGATGAGGGTAAGAATACCAAATGCTGCTCGGATGGGCACATTCTCTGTCCATGCTGAGCTATACTTTGGGTAAGTTAAAATCATACCTAAAGACACCGCCCACCAAACAGCAGCAATGCCCAATATAAACTTGTAAATACCGTTAAGTTCGCCTTGGTACCAGACTTGTTGGCCGTCGACAGCGAAAATGAGAATCGCGCAAATGAGCAGAATAAGGGTCATGAAAGTGGCTTTGGCAACTCTGCCATTGATGCCTGACATATTCGCCCATTCATAAGCGCCAAGTGCTACCACACCTGCAATGACTACTTTAAAGTGCTCCACTGGCAAAAATAGTATTGCGCAAATGGCTAAAGGGGCAAGTATGAGTGCAGTTATTATTCTTTGTTTTAACATTAACCCTGACCTTGATTTGCAGGGCTTACCTGCTCTCCAGTTTGTCCAAAGCGTCTTTGTCTCTGACAAAAATCAAAAACAGCTTCTTCAAACTTGCTTTCATTGAAATCGGGCCAAAGTGTCTCACAAAAATAGAACTCTGCATATGCGCATTGCCACAATAAGAAGTTGCTAACCCGATGGTCACCACCGGTACGGATCATCAAATCTAGAGGAGGAAGATCTGACATGCAGGTATACTGATGAAAGCGTTCCTCATCAATATCTTCAATATTGACCTTGCTTTCAGCGATATCCTCAGCCAACATCTTGGCAGCATTAACGATATCCCAACGACCACCATAGTTAGCGGCGATATTCAGGGTTAGGGATGAATTATTCTCTGTGAGAGTTTCTGCTTTACGGATTTTAGTGACTAGTTTTTCATCAAAGGCTGATAAATCACCGACCACTCTCAAGCGAATATTATTCTTATTCAGCTTTTTAACTTCACTCGATAATACGAGATTGAAAAGCTGCATCAGTATTTTCACTTCGTCTTTCGGACGCTTCCAGTTTTCGCTACTGAAGGCAAACAACGTGAGTGCTTTGATGCCATGTTTACGAGCATAGCGAACAGAACTGCGTACCGCTTCTACGCCCGCCTTATGGCCAAAAGTGCGCAACTTTCCTTGTTGTTGAGCCCAACGACCGTTGCCATCCATAATGATCGCAACGTGTTGAGGCATTGCATCTTCGGGGATAGAAGATGCATGCGAGGCACTATCAGAACTCAAATTTTATACTTCCATTAGTTCTTTTTCTTTATCCGCTAAGATACTGTCAATTTTCTTAATAAAATCGTTAGTAAGGGTCTGAATGTTTTCTTCAGAAGCGCGGCTTTGGTCTTCACTGATTTCTTTTTCTTTCAACAACTCTTTGATGTCACTGTTTGCATCACGACGCACATTTCGAACAGAGACTCGACCCTGTTCTGCTTCGCCTCGAACCACTTTGATGAGGTCTTTTCGACGCTCTTCAGTTAGCGGTGGCATTGGGATGCGAATCGTTGTGCCAGCGCTCATTGGGTTCAGGCCCAAATCAGATTGCATAATTGCTTTTTCAACAGCTTGGATAATGCTTTTATCGAAGACTGAAAGCGCGAGCGTTCTATTGTCTTCTGCAACGACGTTAGCAACCTGCTTCAAAGGGGTATTAGAACCGTAGTATGGCACCATAATATTGTCGAGTAGACTCGGGTGAGCACGACCAGTTCTAATTTTGCTTAGTTGGCCTTTCAAAGCAACAATGCTTTTTTCCATGCGTTGACTTGCGTCTAATTCAATTTCATCGATCACGACAGAATCCTTATTTTTCTATTTTTTCTGGATGACAAATAATTGTACCTTCATCCTCGCCTAAAACAACTCGCTTCAAACAACCCGGCTTATTCATATTGAACACACGAATTGGAATGTTGTGGTCACGTGCAAGTGTAAATGCGGAAAGGTCCATTACTTTTAATTCTTTTTCTAGCACTTCTTGATAACTAATGCGTTTCAAAAGCACTGCATCTGGGTTCTTAACTGGGTCTTCGCTGAAAACGCCATCAACTTTTGTTGCTTTAAGTACCGCATCAGCTTCAATTTCAATACCACGTAAACAAGCCGCTGAATCGGTAGTGAAGAAAGGGTTGCCCGTACCTGCTGAGAATATCACAACTCGGCCGGATTTGAGAAAACTAATGGCGTCTGCCCAGTTGTATGGGTCACAAACACCATTTAGTGGAATAGCAGACATCAATCGAGCATTAACGAACGCTCTATGTAGTGCATCACGCATAGCCAAACCGTTCATCACAGTCGCAAGCATACCCATGTGATCACCAACAACGCGGTTCATACCGGCCTTTGCAAGTCCTTCACCACGAAACAAGTTACCACCGCCGATCACAAGACCAACTTCCACACCAAGCTCTACTAGTTCTTTAATTTCAAGAGCCATACGGTCAAGCACTTTGGCGTCAATACCAAAATTCTCTTCGCCCATTAGGGCCTCACCGCTTAGTTTTAACAATATGCGTCGATACGCGGACTTTGGTGTAATACTCATTGTTTATCCTTTCAGTGTGACGTAATCAAAATGTGGCATTTTACAACTCTAAAGCACTCACGGCCTGCTGCCTTTGAGCCTTTGAGCCTTTGAGCCTTTTTAATAATGCTTTGAGGGA
This sequence comes from Brumicola blandensis, assembly GCF_031846165.1. NCBI lineage: Bacteria > Pseudomonadati > Pseudomonadota > Gammaproteobacteria > Alteromonadales > Alteromonadaceae > Brumicola > Brumicola blandensis. The sequence goes on along the minus strand of NZ_JAVRIE010000003.1, from coordinate 185,848 downwards.
AGAACACTAAAAGCATTATTAAAAACAAACTCATTTGTTCATAAAAAAGCACCTCAATTGAGGTGCTTCGTAGTTTATCCGAGAATCGGTGATTGCAAAAGCAATCGAAGCACTTATTTCTTAGCTGCTTCCATTTGCGCAGCAACTTCTGCAGCAAAATCTTCTTCTTTCTTCTCGATACCTTCACCCACTTCAAAACGGATGAAGTTAATAACGTCTGCACCTTTAGATTTCAAAAGAGCTTCAACGCTTTGTGAAGGATCTTTGATGAAAGGCTGACCTGTTAGGCTGATTTCGCCAGTGAATTTCTTCATGCGGCCAGAAACCATTTTCTCAGCGATGTCAGCTGGCTTACCAGACTGAACAGCGATGTCGAGTTGAATTTCTTTTTCTTTCTCAACAACTTCAGCAGGAACATCAGTTGGCTTAACAAACTGAGGGCTTGCCGCTGCAACGTGCATAGCAATGTCTTTTGCTAGCTCTTCGTCACCACCTTCCAAAATTGCGATGACACCGATGCGACCACCGTGTACGTAGGCACCAAGATTTGAGCCTTCAACATTCACAACACGACGAGCACTGATGTTTTCACCAATTTTAGCAACTAGGTTGTCACGAACAGTCGCTACTGTAGAACCCTCTAACTCAGCCGCATTTAGTGCGTCCATGTCATTAATGTTATTTGCTGCTGCTACGTCAATTAATTTGTTACCAAAAGCAAGGAAACCTTCGTCACGTGCAACGAAATCAGTTTCACAGTTAACTTCCATCATAGTAGCTTTGCCACCTTCGACTTTAGTTAAGATAACGCCTTCAGCTGCAATACGACCTGCTTTTTTAGCCGCTTTTGCTTGACCTGATTTGCGCATATTTTCAATCGCTAGCTCGATATCACCATCGGTTTCAACCAATGCTTTTTTGCAATCTAGCATGCCAGCGCCAGTGCGCTCGCGTAATTCTTTAACCAGTGCTGCAGTCACTGCCATTTTCTTGTCCTCAAAAATATAAATATTTAGAAAAGGGGGCAATCGCCCCCTTTGATTTGCTAAGTTTTATTACTTACTCTGCGGCTTCTACGAAGTCGTCTTTTTCAGCTGCAACAGCAACGTCTTGATTACGACCTTCATTGATCGCATCAGCAGCGGCAGTTGTGTAAAGCTGAACTGCACGGATAGCATCATCATTACCAGGAATGATGTAATCTACGCCGTCAGGGTTTGAGTTAGTATCAACTACACCCACAACTGGAATACCCAAGTTGCGAGCTTCAGTTACAGCAATGTGCTCGTGATCAGCATCAATAACAAAGATCACGTCTGGAAGACCGCCCATGTTTTTGATACCACCTAAGCTACCTTCTAGCTTAGTCATTTCGCGCTGAAGCATAAGAACTTCTTTCTTAGTTAGCTTGTCGAAAGTACCGTCAGATGCTTGAGCTTCTAAATCTTTAAGACGCTTGATTGATTGACGAACTGTTTTCCAGTTAGTCAACATTCCGCCCAACCAACGCTTGTTTACGTAGAATTGACCAGATTTTTCAGCAGCTTCTTTTACCGCTTCGCTTGCTGCACGCTTAGTACCAACAAACAAAACTTTACCTTTCTTATTAGAAACGCTTGAAAGATAGTTCAAGGCTTCATTAAATAAAGGAACAGTTTTTTCTAAGTTGATGATGTGAACTCTGTTACGAGCACCAAAAATGAATTGAGCCATTTTTGGGTTCCAGTAGCGAGTTTGGTGACCGAAGTGTACGCCAGCTTGTAGCATGTCACGCATTGATACGTTTGCCATTATATATTTTCCTATTTAGGGGTTAGGCCTCCATATACCCCTTTTCTCGATCCAAAGCCTTGAATAATCAATACTTTAGACACCCCGAGAGCAGTGTCGGTATATGTGTGTTTTAAGTTAATTTATACTGTATTACAGAGACACGTTTTTCAACATTCTCAAACAGCGCGCGCTTTATACCATTTTACCGCTATCCAATCAACTTTTTCGAACAGAAAACTCCTATATCTCACCCATCCATGGGACGCTTGGCAATCGGCATCCTGCCGATTGATAGCCCATTGATAACCCAACATCCCAAAAGCACTAACAGCCTACAGCCTTTACCTAAATAAAAGACGCTTCAAGCCCATCCATGGGACACTTGGCAATCGGCGTCCTGCCGATTGCTAGCCCATTGATAACCCAACATCCCAAAAGCACTAACAGCCTACAGCCTTTACCTAAATAAAAGACGCTTCAAAGTGTAAACGTTTATTCACTTATATTTCATGAAGGGACCTCAAAAGCGCCAAGCTCGAGATAGATGTCGAGTGACAAGCGGCCCATGATGGGCTTGAAGCGCCTTTCAAAGTGTAAACGTTTGTTCACTTATATTTCATGAAATGTAGCATCAAGCCGATGCTCACAGTGAAAATTTATTAGATATATAAAAGTGGGCATAGTGTCGAAACTTCTATCTTGGTATACTTGTGCGCGTAGCGGAATTCATAAACGAGGTTTGTCTTGGCTGGAACAATTAAAACACCAGAAGAAATGGAAAAAATGCGTGTCGCGGGTAAGCTCGCTTCAGAGGTCCTGATGATGATAGGACAGCATGTAAAGAAAGGAGTCACCACAGGTGAACTGGATAAGATCTGTCACGATTATATCGTGAATGAGCAGAAAGCTATCCCTGCGCCTTTGAACTATGGTAATCCCCCGTTTCCAAAATCCATATGTACATCGGTTAATCACGTGATTTGTCACGGCATTCCTGGTGATAAGAAGCTAAAAGACGGCGACATTGTCAATATTGATGTGACCGTTATTAAAGATGGTTATCATGGCGACACATCGAAAATGTTTGTCGTTGGCAAACCATCTATCCTTGCTGAACGCTTAATTAAAGTGACACAAGAGTGTCTGTACAACGCAATTAAAATTGTTAAACCTGGTATTCGTCTAGGTGACATCGGTCATGCTTGTCAGGTACACGCTGAATCACATAATTATTCAATCGTGCGTGAGTATTGCGGTCACGGTATCGGTGCCGTTTTCCACGAAGATCCACAGATTGTTCACTATGGTAAACCAGGTACTGGCGATGTAATCGAGGCAGGCATGTGTTTTACTATAGAGCCGATGGTAAATGCGGGAAAACGTCATTCAAAAATACTGCCTGATAACTGGACAGTAGTAACCAAAGATAGAAGCTTAAGTGCACAATGGGAGCATACCCTACTGGTTACTGAAACAGGCGTTGAAATCCTGACTTTACGAGAAGAAGAAAATATACCAAGAGTGATTAATCACTAAGCAATACTGGACACCTAACATTGCACTGACGACAGAATCAGTACTGGAAAATTGGAATAAATAAGGAGTCCTCGTGCCTATACAAGCACAAATTGCTGATTTGCAGAAAATCACCGATGTTAACGATATCGGTGCGTTCAAAGCTGCGGTACAAAAGAATTATGAGTGGTTAGAGGCATCATTTAACGAAGCTTTGGTAGACCACTTGGTTGTTGCGCGCGCTGATTTTACCGATGCGCTTCTTTGTCATGCTTGGCAATTGTTAGGCTTGAACAAAGAAAGTAAGCTGGCTTTGTGTGCTGTCGGTGGCTATGGTCGTGGGCAACTACAGCCATATTCAGATATCGATTTACTGATCCTCAGTGAGAAACAAATCAGTAAACCGGTAGAAGAAAAAATCGGGTCGTTTATCACCCTGCTCTGGGATATCAAACTAGAGATTGGTCAATCCGTTCGTACCGTAAAAGAAACAGTTCAGTTGGCCAAATCTGACATTACCATTGCGACCAATCTCGTCGAAGCAAGAATCTTATGCGGTTGTGATGCGACATTCACACAGCTTATCGACAAAGTGAATACCCAAAAAGTATGGTCGAGTAAGGATTTCTTCCTCGCCAAGCTAGAAGAGCAACAAACCAGACATCGTAAGTTCAACGACACATCTTATAATCTCGAACCCAATATCAAAGAGAATCCTGGGTGTTTACGAGATATCCAATCGATTGGCTGGGTAGCGAAAAAGCACTTTCAAGAATACGATGGGATGACCCTAATCGGACATGGCTATTTCACAGAAATCGAGCATGCTGAGCTTATCGAGTGTCGGTCTCACCTTTGGAAAATTCGTTTTGCCTTGCACTTAATAGCAGGCCGAAGCGAAAACAGGCTTTTGTTCGACTATCAGACCGATATCGCTCAATTGCTCGGTTATGGCGAAGGTAAGTCATCAGTAGAACAAATGATGAAGGCCTTCTTTAGGATCGTGAGGCGGGTTTCTGAGCTCAATAGCATGCTTCTCTTGCGTTTCAAGGACGATGTTCTGGGTCAAAAAACTAAAAATGAAATTCAACTGAATGACAAGTTTGCGCTCAAAGATGGCTTAATTTCTCCTATACACGCAGATACCTTCTTCAAACCTGCAGATATTCTCGACTTCCTAAATCTCTTTTGTCATCACGACAATATTGAAGGACTAGATGCTGACTGTATCAGACAAGTTCGCAACGCACGTCGTAAATTCCAAGACCAGTATTATCATGAGATACATGAGTGCAGAGAGCGCTTCGTTAATCTGATGAAACAACCGTCGTTTTTTGGCCTCGGTTGGGACACCATGTATAAGTACGGTATTTTACAATCGTATCTACCGGAGTGGGACAAAATTGTTGGTATGATGCAATTCGACTTGTTCCATGCCTACACAGTTGATGAACACACCCACCGACTGGTAAAGCACGTTTGTCGATACTTCGTGAGCGAAAAGGCCTTCCCCCGGTGCCATCGTATCGTCAAGAACCTTGATAAGCCTGAAATCATTTTTATTGCTGCTATCTTTCACGATATCGCAAAAGGCAGAGGCGGTGATCATTCGACCTTAGGCGCGGTAGACGTAATGAGGTTTTGTGAGCAGCATGATATACCCAAAGACGATGCCCAGATTATTGCATGGTTGGTCGAAAACCACCTATTAATGTCGGTTGTTGCGCAGCGACGAGATATTTATGATCCCGATGTGATCAACCAATTCGCTACAACAGTGAAAAGCCATGATCAATTAAATCTGCTTTACGCACTCACCTTAGCTGACATTAGAGCAACAAATGACAACCTGTGGAACGATTGGAAAGCGTCACTACTAAGGGAGCTATATTTGCTCACTCAACAAGCGTTCGACAATGGTCTAGAGTGTCAAATCACCCTAGATCAACGGATTGCAGCGCATAAAACTGCAGCAGCAACTATCCTACAATCTAAGGGTATAGATGAGGAAAAAGCAGCAGTTTTTTGGGACCAAATGAAGAAAGACTATTTCGCTCGTTTCAAGCCAAATCAAATTGCGTGGCACACAGAAACGATCGTGGGAGCGGGCTCTCTTGCGCCTGAGGAGATTATTGTTAGTGCCAGTAATAAGACCTCAAAAGCAGGTACTGAGTTACTGATATACTGTAGCGACCGCCCTGCACTATTCGCACAAATTGCTTCTGTATTAGACAGCAGAAATTGCTCTATCCACGACGCTCAAATAGCAGTCACTGATAAGGGCAATGTGTTCGACAGTATGATCATATTGGATCAAGACGCCCAGCGCATTAGCTCTGAGTCTCACGTAAACAATTTAGTTGATGCAGTACGCTCGCAGTTGATGAAGCCGGGACGCTCTCACGCCAACAAGCGTAAGATGTCTCGCCAAATGAAGCAATTAGATGTAAAAACGAAAGTACGCTTTTATTCTTCCACCGAAGACGCCACTTTGGTAGAGCTTGAAGCATTAGATGCGCCAGGCTTATTAGCCAAAATTGGCCACTTATTTGTTGACCTCAACTTAACCTTGAAACTCGCAAAAATCACGACCATAGGTGAACGAGCGGAAGATGTTTTTATCGTTTCAAATGAGGAAGGCAAAGCGCTAAGCCAAGACCAAGAAATTATTCTTAAAAAACAATTAACTTTAAAATTAGACCAACCAGAAGTGAATCCAGCAATATGAACAAACTACAAACAATTATCGAAAACGCATTTGATACTCGCGATAGCTTTACAGCAGAAACTGTCAGCGCTGAAGTTAGACAAGCAGTAACTGATAGCGTTGAACTACTCAACTCTGGTGAAGCACGTGTTGCTGAAAAAGTAGATGGAAAATGGCAAGTAAACGACTGGTTGAAGAAAGCAGTATTGTTGTACTTTAAACTACATGACAACGTGCTAGTAGAAGGTGCAGAAACCAACTATTACGACAAAGTACCTCTTAAATTTACTGACTACACGGCAGCAAGATTTGCAAAAGAAGGCATGCGCGTCGTGCCACCAGCCGCTGTTCGCACCGGATCTTATATTGGTCGCAACGTTGTCGTCATGCCATCATACGTAAACATTGGTGCCTACGTGGATGACGGTACAATGGTAGACACGTGGGTAACAGTCGGCTCGTGCGCACAAATAGGTAAGAACGTGCATTTATCAGGTGGTGTTGGCATCGGCGGCGTACTTGAACCCCTTCAAGCTAACCCAACGATTATAGAAGATAACTGCTTCATCGGTGCACGCTCTGAAATTGTAGAAGGTGTTGTGGTTGAAGAAGGCGCTGTCATTTCTATGGGTGTTTACATCAGTCAAAGTACTCGTATCTACGATAGAGAAACCGGTGAAATCACTTATGGACGTGTGCCTGCAGGTGCAGTTGTTGTGTCAGGTAGTTTACCAAGCAAATGTGGTACACACAGCCTTTACGCAGCAATCATCGTGAAACGAGTTGATGCTAAAACTAGAGCGAAAGTGGGTATCAACGACATTTTGCGCGGCGCTGAATAACTAACTAAAAAGGGGTCAGAGTTAATTTCTTTCCTCTCTTCTAGATCTAAACAGGCCCTCACTAATATAAACACGCTTTACGGCATCCTGCCCGCTCCCAAACGGCATCCATGCCGTTTGAAGGTTTATATTAGTGAGGGCCTGCTCAGATCAAGAGAGGAAAGAAATTAACTCTGACCCCTTTTTTGCTATGTCTGCTTAGTCCGCTAGTTTAGACGCTAAACCTTCGAGCCATGGCACAACATCGTCTTCTGCAGCTAAGGTTTCAATGGCGTCTACTTCCAACATGTCGGCGACGGGTTTGCCTTGAAGCTCCAATAAGAGTTCTTGGAATTGACGACCACCGCCACAAAAACTATCGCCATAACTACTATCACCAAGCGCGGCAACAGCGAATGGTTTGTTATTCATCAGAGGGAACTCTGTACGCAAATCGCTATAAAACATCTCTAAGTTTGGAGGAACATCACCTTGTCCTGTAGTAGAAGTGATTACAACAACAGCATCAGCATCTGCAAAATCGGATGTTTCCGGATCCGAGAACACTTCAGCCTCAATCCCTTTTCCTTCAAACATGCTAAGTGCTTCTTCAGCCACATGTTGTGCATTACCATAAACTGAACCAGCAAAAATGCTTATCCTGCGCATACTTCAACTCTCCTCGACTTTATTCGTGTTTTTTTCAATTACAGACCTCAATATCGGGATTATTACTCTTCCGACCAAGGCATTGCAAAGTTATAAGGGATAATGGGGACAAATTGTTCAAATTCATCATTTATTTTAGTGAATGTTTGTTTACGGCTTAAAACGGTTAACTAGCGCTTGCATACTATCTTCAAACTCCGTTGCCACTAACATTGGCCTATTCTCGATAGGATGCAAAAAGGCCAATTTAGTCGCGCACAATGCTAGGTTTGAAAACTGAAGATGCTCGCGAGCAAATCTATTTTGCTTACCGTCACCATGTGTTGTGTCGCCAATAATGGGGTGCCGGATGTGGGCCATGTGGCGTCTTAGTTGATGTTTTCTTCCCGTTTTTGGTGTCAGCTTCACCAAAGAAAACCGAGCTTGCTCATAGCGTCCGACGGGTTCATTTACTGTCAGCTCAGCAAGTTTCACCATATCCGTCACCGCTTCTTGAGCAGGTTTATCCTTCTTTGCTTGTTTATCAGCGATTTTATCTAGCTTTTCTTTCAGAGCGTAATCAATATGCACCGTCTCTGGCGCAAATCCTCTAACGACGGCATGATATTCCTTTTCAATCGTATGCGCTTCGAACTGTTTAGCCAATTGAGTGGCAACTTCAGATGATAGCGCGAACAACAAAACGCCTGACGTAGGTTTGTCCAGCCGATGCACTGGGTATACATATTGCCCTATTTGATCCCGCAATAACTTCATCAAGAATACTGTTTCGTGACGGTCAATCATACTCTTGTGTACCAGCATATTAGCTGGCTTATGCACAACGACAATATGTTCATCTTGGAATAAAATGTTCAGCAAAAGTGTCTGTTTCCGTAATTGATTTTTATTTACCTTTCATACATTGGTACAAGCTAGATATCTTGATACAATGCGCGCGCTGAAAGTATGCTATCCGCCCATTTTAAAGTAGATGAACTATGACTGCACAGACAATTAACACCATACGTGAATTTTTACTTCAAGCAGGTACAGAGTATCGCGTTTATGATATGGGTCGTGGCATCGAAAAATTAGATAACCAAACCTTTGTCGACCTTGAAAATAATTTGATGCCCGTGCCTTGTCCTCGCGCTGGTCAGGCTTGGTTTGGCGTGGTTTTCTGGAACAAGCAACTAAGCCATGAACAATACATATGGTTTGTGAAGATTCCAATCGACGAACGTTCATTATTATCACAAGCTGCGCGCAATCAGTTTTTAGAAGCTGTTGTCACCGCCTTAGGAAATAACCTAGAAAGGACCAAGGAAACAGGTGCCCAACTTCCTGATAACCCATATATTTTTACGCCATCACAACAACAACTCGCAGATTTTAATGCGCTAATCCGTAAAGAACTTTTACTATCTGCTCGTTTAGGCCTAAGTAAAGCTGTCGCCTACCTAAAAGCGCCCTCAGTTTTGCCGTGGGAAGAGCTTGCCTTGCAAGATATTGCAGACTTAGCAGTGCATATTGAACGCAAAGATATTGAACAAGCCCTACATAATAATTTAGATAAACTACCTTTCCAGGTCCTTACTGCACTTTGCAGTAGTTTTGAGAATATTCGCATTGATGCAGCATTGACTGACAGGCTCATTCAACTATTTGAGAATGCGGAGTTTGCTGAAATACAACACATGGTGCTACGAGGTCTAAAAAACAGTATTGCAAGGGATCTTGTCAAACAGTTCTTACATGAACTGATCGCCCAAGGCGAACCTGATGTGGAATGCTTAGTGATAATTGCTGGGCGACACTTTAGGCAACTCTCAGATGACAGCCTGTTAGTCGATTATTTAGTAAAGGTTATTGAAAGCGATCCTGCCCTTCAGTTATTCAGAGGGATATATACGGATTTAGTGCAGGTTCCCGAAACACGCTTTGCCTTGCTTAGCCTTATGCGTAGAAATGATCTACCAGAACCATTAGCGCAAGCCATAGCCACGCTATATGAAAACGCGAGTATGCTGAAGAGTGCAAGTTAATGACCTTAAGCTCCTTAGTTATCTTGCTCAGTATTTCTTGGATAGCCTTCCAGTTTTGGCGCTTACGAGGTATGGCTGAGTTCAGTATGGCTCATGCAAAACGTTACTGTGACCAACATGACCTTCAGTTCCTATCATTAGCGAGGCGTTCTACACGCATTTCAACATTCAGAGGGAAGCTAGACTGGAAAGTCGTTTATCAACTGGAATTCAGTAGTAATCATGAAGACGCGTACATCGGTACGATGACCAGTTTTGGAAACCGAGTAATCGAAATGAACCTACCTGTTTATAAGATTGATTAAGACTCGATTTACACATCACTTCAACGCAATACATTCAACGATACAAAAACATAATTTCAAGAAAAACCTTTAATTTCCTATAGCTTACAACAAAAGTGCAAATTTTTGCGACGTTTGTACAATATTTTTTATCGCTGTATCAGGTAGTGTAGGAGAATGATTTCAGTAAATTTCAGCTAAGGAAAAATCAATGAAATTCAATCGCCTACTTGTCACTGCCTGTGTCACAATCGCTCTTTCTGCCTGCCAAACGACTGACAACACAAGTTCTGCGTTTTTGAGTGATGAGTACTCTCAAAAGTCCTCTCAACAAATAACGTTTACCAAAAACCTCAGTGAGTATATCGCTAATCAAAACGTAGATTCAGTTACCCGGCAGATTACAGCCAAAGGCGTGAACTATCTCGAGCGCGGCGATTACACTAAAGCGTCCGAGTATTTTAACTCAGCGCTCCGTTTGGATTTGACAAATTCGTACGTTCAATTCATGAATGCAATTACCTATCATTTACAAGCCATTCAGGGAGATGCGGAGAAATTTGAGCTAGCCGAGCAGGGTTACAATATGGCCTTAAGATTTGATGAGTCAAATTGGTTGGCAAAGTATTACCTGGGGTTATCACAATTAGATAAGCGCAATTTCAAGCAAGCGCAGAAGCACTTAATGGAAGCGGCAATGATGAACAATGCCGATCCTGAAATACTATATGACTTGGCCAGAAGTGCTTACTATGCGCAAGACCCTGTTATTGCGCATAGTGCAATTGAAAAATTAATCAAGGAATTCCCCGAAGAAGCGAATACTCCACGAACGTTGCGCGCAGCAGCCATCACTAACGCAGCATTGGGCCAGGACAAAACCGCGCAGGTTTATTTGTCTGATTATCGCAAGTACTCCAGTGATATTCATGCAAGTCAGCTAAGCAACAGGTTATCTTCATGGGACCAGGTTTACACTGCGCAATCCTCTGACTATCGAGGTTCTGGTCTCACCAAAGTTGCTCAACAAGATACGCTTATACCTGGAGCATCACCTAGCCGTAAGGCAAAAATGAATGAAAACAATGAAGGCTTTGATAGTGACATGGTTGTTGTGGATGTTGTTATTATACGTACACAAGAGGATGTCAGCACAACCAAAGGTTTTAACATATTATCTGGACTGCAACTTCAGTTTGGTGACCCTCTTTCCAACACACCAGGGTTTGCTTACGACAGGCTCAAAACGTTTGGTGATTCAGGTTCCGACTCAAGCGCAATTACGCAGCTAATTTCTATGCCAAGTGTGAATTATTCATTGAATATATTTAACACCTTAGCTGGTCGCAATGAAATATTAGCTCGCCCTTCTCTAGTGGCTCTACAAGGAAAAACTTCGGAGTTCTTTTCAGGTGTAGATGTTGTAGCAGCAGCCGTATCTGGAGGAGATGGCTCAGCCGTTTCAATCAGTAAAGAAATTGGTGTGAAGCTAGCAGTAAAGCCCGAGTTCTTAGAGGGTGATAGAGTCCGTTTAGAAGTTGAAGCGGAACGTACCTTCTTAACTACACCCAGTAGCTCAGTAGTTTTTGAATTTAGGTTAGACACATCGAAAACGACAGTGAATGCCAATGTTGTAATGAAATTTGGGGAAACCTTGGTGCTCAGTGGATTATCAGAAGAGGAAAGTGAAGAATCAAGAGATAGCGTGCCTTTCCTTGGCGATATTCCCGGCCTTCAATACTTCTTTGCCAAACAAGGTACGAGAGAATTTAGAAAATCAGTCATCATTCTACTCACACCTAGAAGAACCCACTATGTTAATAGAGATGAAGGCGACATATTAGCTGCGCAGGCCCAGTTGAGTGACTTTGAGCAAACAGTGCGGGCATATGAAAATCGTTTCCAAAACTACTTTATGCCCAGGTCTACTATCTCAGATGTCTTAACCATGGCCAATAAAAACCGCTTATTTACCGACTTTAAAACAGGCGATTTTGAACTGGAAAGTTGGCACCGCAGAGATACGCACAGCGACAGATTGAAGCACGCCTTAGACTTTTTATTTTATTAGAATAACAGTACAGAAGTAGTCCAATTATGTTGTTTTCTGTTCGCTCATTACATCTACTAGCCTGCATTAGCATGCTATGTTGGATTAGCAGTGCTCAATCCCAAAGCTTAAATGTGAACGTTGAATGGCGAAACGCCAATGTCGAGGCTAAGGTCATTGCGAGTAATGAACTTGGCGATCTTTTTTATATCGATCTAGAAGACCAGCTTGTAAAACTTTCACATTTTGATTTACAAAAATCAATCATGCCCGGCGAGTATATTGATGTTCATGTCGACAACCAAAACCGTATTTGGGCCGTTAAGAAAACAGGAGAATTAGGCTACTTTATGTCTCAATCATGGACAAAAGTAGCGGATGGCGCGAACACAGTTTATTCCGGAAGTGACGGTAACGTAGTTGTTACTACAAACCAATCTACTGTGGCGATAAGTAGAAATGATGGAAGTACGTGGGAAAACTTAGGTGAGCAAGCGAGAGCCGCAATAATAAGACCCAATGGCGATGTATGGTCAGTTTCAACGTCAGGAGTGCTTAGCCAATATATTGATGGGGCGTGGTATGGCTTGGCAGAAAATGCACTAAATATAGGCCTCTCATCAGATGGACTGGTTCAACTTATTGATAATAACGGTAGAGTATCAAACTGGTCCCCTGACTCAGCAGCATGGCTGCCAGTTTCTGATCTTACCGATATAAGAGCAATTGTTTATTCAAATGGGAACTCCGCTTGGAAACTCACTAGCGGTAATGCTGTTTTCGGAAGGAATATTAGCGGTTTAGCTGAAGATGTATCTATCAGCGAGGGGGGCGACGGTGATGGAAGCACAGATCCCGCTGAGATTGTAGATGAAACCAACATTCAATTTTTACCGTCGGTTGGCACAGCTCAAGACATTACTGTCGGAAGCGATGGTTCTATCTATATACTGAATGGCGATGAAAGCGTAGCAAGGTGGTCCAATTTACAAAATAATTTTTACGCTTTAGGGCGCCAATTTTCAGATATAGCTGCTTTGCCAAATGGTGAATTGATTGGCATTAATGAGTTCAAGCAGTTTGTTGTATCGTCCTTCGGTGAATGGCAATCGCTAACGAGCATTGGTAACTTAGAAAGCGTTAGCGCTAACAATAATAGCGGACTCGGCGTAAGTACAAGCAGCAAGCAATTGTACTACTTTAATAGTGCTTCAAGTACTCCACAAATACTCGCTGGCTCAGGTAGTCACCTTCAAATTTCTCATGATCAACAGCAATACTGGTATTTATCAAATAGTCAGCTTATTCAATGCAACTTCGACAGTAATTGTAATGCAATAGCACCAAATATTGTTGACTTTGCTTATGGCCCCGGTGGCAGTTTATTTATTGTAGACTCTGCTGGCATGCTAAAGCGACGCGCAAGTCAATCGAGTACGTTTCAAATTATAAGAACTGAAAACACGAGAAGAGTAGCGCTTGGTCCCAATGACCAACCCTGGATTATCGATGAAAATAACCAAGTATTACCAAGCACATTTTTTCAGAGAGATGAAAGTCAAGACCAAGTCCCAAATGACCAAAACCCGGGCTTAGAATTACTGGTTTCGAGCACCGAATTAGCGCTAACTAGAACGATAGGTTCTGATACTTGCGATTTTTTCTTTGGTGAAATCGACATTAGTCTATTGAACGGAAACGAGTTGGCTATAGATTCAGTGAACCTAAGTACTGAGTTAAACGAACTGGTCGCAGTGGATGTTCTCAATGGAGAAAACTCTGCAAAGAAAACAATTCGATTGAGAGGTAATTGCTTACAAGCGAGTGTTGGTGATATTAGTGGTAAGCTGACCTTTATAGCAAAGAATGTTAGCTCTGGCGAAATAGAAGAAGTCAATATAACACTGTCACTTCAAACCAATATTATTCCATTAATCATCAATGCTATTCCAGAACAAGTCATTTTAAATCATCAGCTTGTAGTTGATTCCTGTCCTTCAACAGCGAGTACTGTACTTGTTTCGACTAACACCGGTTTCCCGTTTACCATCAATAATATAAGCATCGACGATACACTTGTCGGGCTCCTGGATATTAGTATTGAAAACTCTCAAAGCGGTAATCAACAAACCTTATCTATCGCCTTTAACTGTTCAGAACTTAGTGTAGGAAACAAATTAGGGGAAATAAGCCTAATAGTAAACGATGAGGTTACAACACTCACCAGTGAGCTTGTTATTCCCATTACCCTCACCGTCGAGCCCGAAGAGTTCAGCGTGATCGCGAGCCCCCTCAATATTACCGCCACTCACCGAGTGGGAGTTGATTCATGTCCGCAGGACTTAGCTAGCATCGCCACTACCATTAGCTCTGGTGCCGACTTTACCTTGAGTAATATCGTGCTTAGCAGTGAATTGGCATCGGTTGTTGATGCCGCTGTCTCACCAGGCGGAAGCGCTGCAACACAAACCCTAAATGTAAGCTTTAACTGCGCTGACGCCACTGCGGGTGTTCGTAATGGCAGCGTAAGCGCTACCGCCACCGATCCCGAAACCGGCGTATCTGCGCCCGTAACGATTCCTATTACCCTCACCGTCGAGCCCGAAGAGTTCAGCGTGATCGCGAGCCCCCTCGATATTACCGCCACTCACCGAGTGGGAGTTGACTCATGCCCGCAGGACTTAGCTAGCATCACCACCACTATTAGCTCCGGCGCTGACTTCACCTTGAGTAATATTGTGCTTAGCAGTGAACTAGCATCGGTCATTGATGCTTCTGTCTCACCAGGCGGAAGCGCTGCAACACAAACCCTAAATGTAAGCTTTAACTGCGCTGACGCCACTGCGGGTGTTCGTAATGGCAGCGTAAGCGCTACCGCCACCGATCCCGAAACCGGCGTATCTGCGCCCGTAACGATTCCTATTACCCTCACCGTCGAGCCCGAAGAGTTCAGCGTGATCGCGAGCCCCCTCGATATTACCGCCACTCACCGAGTGGGAGTTGACTCATGCCCGCAGGACTTAGCTAGCATCACCACCACTATTAGCTCTGGTGCCGACTTTACCTTGAGTAATATCGTGCTTAGCAGTGAATTGGCATCGGTCGTTGATGCTTCTGTCTCACCAGGCGGAAGCGCTGCAACACAAACCCTAAATGTGAGCTTTAACTGTGCTGACGCCACTGCGGGTGTTCGTAATGGCAGCGTAAGCGCTACCGCCACCGATCCCGAAACCGGCGTATCTGCGCCCGTAACGATTCCTATTACCCTCACCGTCGAGCCCGAAGAGTTCAGCGTGATCGCGAGCCCCCTCAATATTACCGCCACTCATCGAGTGGGAGTTGACTCATGCCCACAGGACTTAGCTAGCATCGCCACCACCATTAGCTCTGGTGCCGACTTTACCTTGAGTAATATCGTGCTTAGCAGTGAATTGGCATCGGTCGTTGATGCTTCTGTCTCACCAGGCGGAAGCGCTGCAACACAAACCCTAAATGTAAGCTTTAACTGCGCTGACGCCACTGCGGGTGTGCGTAATGGCAGCGTAAGCGCCACCGCCACCGATCCCGAAACCGGCGTATCTGCGCCCGTAACGATTCCTATTACCCTTACCGTCGAGCCAGAAATATTCACGGTGATAACAAGCGTTTCATCAATAAACGCAATACACGAAGTAGGTCAGAGTTCATGCCCTCAGGTTCTTGCTGATATTGAAATTTATGTGAGTTCTAACGAGGAATTTGAACTATCAAATATCACTATCAGCAATGACTTTAATTCCATCATTGACTTTATTATTAGCCCCGGCGGACTGTCTGACACTCAGTTCATGAGAGTAGAATTCAACTGCAACGATGCAACTAGCATCGTGCGTACAGGTGAAATCCAAGCGACAATAACAGGCACCGTTGCTGACCAAGTTGAAGACCTTGTAATACCGATAGAACTTCAGGTTACTGATTTAAATGCATCCCCAGACAGAGAAGTAATAAATAAATCACAAGAACATAAGGGGAAGTTTTCCACAGGTAGCAATAGACAATCTCAAGAGTTGAATAACAAGAGTAAATCTTTTGAAGAAGTGCTCATCATCAAGAGTACTGATGAGCCGACATTCGTTGAACTCAATATGCAAGACACTAAAAAAAGAGAAAATAGCGTAAATGACATTGAGACTCTCGATTCAAATGTAAAATCTGTTGTCCCTTCTATCGAAGAGCAAAGAACTAATGCGATACAAGGCCAAGTGAGAAGTGAGCCTAGACGCCTGCTAAACAACACCAATCGCTCAATAGCACTTGAACCCGACTTTGATTTACCAAATGATATTGGTCAAACCAGAGAGCAAGATTTAGAAATTCTTTCTGAATCATTGAACAACCCACAGACCAGCTCGCCCGAAGAAAGTAATTTAGGTTTAAGCGAAACCAACCAGCCACAAGATGACCAACTTGATAACTCCTCGTTAGGAAACCCATTTCAAAGCCAGAACTTAACTAATGGTGGCTTTGTGGTTCATCAGAATCAAGAGCTTGTCGAATTAAATAACAAGCAGGAAGAGAAGGCACTAAAACCAACAACATTGACGACTGAACGATTACAAGCAAGAAAACTTAGAGCCAATAAACTTAGTGTACAAACACTGCAGTCCAACAGACTGAGTGCAAAACGTCTCGCTGAACGTAAACAACAGCAGCCCTCAAATATCGATAAAAAATCGAATGAGCGTAGTAAAAGGCTTCAGCAAACACAAAGTCAAAACGAAGAAATATTGAAGAACAGCATTGTTGAGAAAAAACGGATTGAGCGAGCAAAACGCTTAGAAAAGATAAAACAAAAAACAGACTCAAAGCGCAGTGAGAACAAGAAATGATAAAGCGACGCAATCCAATCGAACTAGTTTTTGTAACACTAGTACTTTCAATACAACTATGTTTGATATTGATGCAAAACGCGTTTGCGCAAGCACCTGATTGGCTTTTAGACAATGCACCACAGGCAGTTGATATATCACTTTCTCATGATGGAGGATCATGGTTGGTCGGGCTTGATGGCTACCCATATAAGTGGGACAGTGCAAACAGTCAGTGGAAACGTTTTGGTAATATTGGTCAACTTTCTCGTATTGATGCTAACAACGGCTATGTAGCGGCAATTGCAACGAACGGAAAGGTGTACTTGTCACTTTCTAATACCGCTGTTTGGACAGATTTAAATATTACTGCGAGTGATATTAGCCTAGGTGGCGGTTTTATTTGGCTGGCTGGTGCGAATAATTCAGAATATTTTGACTCTGTGCTCAGTGGCCAATTGCGCGAACGAATGATAAGCGATGGCGAACTGAGTCAGGCAATTTCTTGGCAAATCATTGAAGGACAGCTCGAACGACTCGACTCAGATGGAAACGCTACGCTATGGGGTTTAGATGCTAACAATCAGCTATTTTATTTTGCAGATGCACAATGGAGGCAAACCCCACTATCTCCCTCCGGTATCGATGTAGGAGCCGGTAAAAATGGTAGCGTGTATGTCGTGATAAGCCCTGAAGATGCCACTTTAGGTGGTGGTAAAATTTCTCGGCGTAACCCAATAACCGGCATTTGGTCCAGCGTTGTTGGCAGAGCGCTTAACATATCCGCGGGCGAAAACGATGTTGCCTGGGGAGTGAACAGTTTTAACTGGTTAATTTCATCCACGTTAACTCCTATTCGCACAATAACAACTGACGACAATAACGGTGAAGAGCAATACACCTTACAAATGATTTTGGGTGACAACTACGAACTCCCCGAAACCTTAGCCGACATTCCCGTGAGCGATATTTCAAATAGTAATGGCGTGACTGTCGGTCGAACGATGCTTAATGGGCTGCCAACAAAACTGGCTATATACACTCCTTCAAATGCTAATGTCCCCAACCTTTTATTCGGGCACGACACATTTTCGATCGCTGATTACGTACCTGATTTACAAGATTCTGGTGTGTCCGATTTGGGGCGTATTCTCAATGCAGTCATAATGTGGGTTCCGAATGAAAACATCGAGCTATTGCCAGCGCAATCTGCAGCAGACACTTTAGCCTCCTATTTCCAGAATGAAAAGCTCAAAACTCATCTTCCACTTACCTCCCTTGAATTAATAGGTGAGCTCGATTTGCAGGCTATACCCGAGGGCTCGAGCCTTGCAAATCTTTTTGAACTCAGCGACTTAATATTAACGATAGAAACCGGGTTACCAAACACTCTGTTCACTAATGTCACTTACAGCGAGTCACCAGCCGCTCCTATTGTTTCAGATTCAGAGCGTACCGTTGACGATCTTGTTCGACTTTATGGCGAAGAAATAAAACAGCCCATTACCTTGTACGCCAGTGCACAAGCTTTAGAAAATAAAAAAATAGGCCCTGCTGTTATTTCTAATGCTGAATGGCAATTGTCTCTTGATGATAACGTGAGTCTTTCGTTTATTTCTGCGCTTACGTTTCCTGTAGAAGGCAGCAATGAAAGTATTGTTAGTGATTCAATCGTCCGCTATCAACATGCTGAAAAAAGCCTTGTGATCACAGGCCGTGTGAATGCCAATGAAGTTGCTAAAGTGGCTAGTCACAACGCTGTTGCGATTGCCGACTTGGATATCAATGGTGAGTATTTCTTTGAATCAGACGACCAGACTGAGAGTCATTTCAGTTTAGATGGCTTCGGACAGTTTAAGTCTGCACAAGATCTCGAACGCCAAATAAAACTCAGAGTAGAGCTCGCACTCGCCAAAAACAACAGCACTGTGATCCCGAGTTTGTACCTAGAAACGGGGTTAACCTTAGCAGATGTGTTTGGTGAACAAATACCCGTGCTCGGCAATATTGAATTAAGAGATATTACACTCAGCTCAGACTTATTAATGGGTTCTGTAAAAATAAATGGTAAAAATGTAAAAGTTGCCCGTTTTGCCAATGATTCACTTAGCTCGCCGCTTGTAGCACTGATGCATGAGGACCTCGCAATTAAAACATACGTGCCCGAGTTAAATGACACGCCTTTTGCTGGCCTTTTGTTTAGCCAATCGGTTGTATTTGGAAGACAAGGAAACGACGATGGAGAAGTATTTGAAACACGTGAAGATCTGCCGGATATTTTGAGGCCTTATCTTCAAAGCAATTTTGATTTATTTCCTTTAACCATTGAGGACGGCATTAGTGCTATCGCTTTTCATGACCCAAATAGTGAGAACAAAGCCACAGAAGAAACTCAGGAAGCATTGAGCACCTTAGGTGTGCCTGAACAAGGCTACTTAGCGAGAGCTTACTTCGATGCTGACATGTTATTACAAGCGATTTATGAGGAAACGAATCAACCAGAAGATAACGCTAGTTCTGATACAGAAATCGGCGCTTCGGCGAACAAGGCGGAAAATCTCGGTGATGTTCTCGCCGCTCTCCCAAAGTTTGATTTTGAGATTGAGTTTCAAGTCTCAAATGTTGAAATACCTCGTCTTGATTCTGTGCTAAGCCTTAGTAATTCTGCTATTAACATACAACGTAGTGGTGAGAACTTCCGAGCAAGACTTATAACTGGTATGGAAGTGAGCTTACCGGTGGAAGAAGATCCTGGTATCGCATTAGCAATGCTAGGGGCCATAGAGCTAGGCTGGGATGAAGAGGCCCTCTCAGTGTCAATTGCTGGTTCGACAATTGTAGATAGAAATTCGGCACGGGAACTCGGATTAAGTGCATTGGCCAGCTTACCTGAAGCCGACGCAACCCCTGATTTTGACCCCCAACTACAAGCAGGTTGGCAGAATGTTTTTGGGATTCCACAATTTACCCTTCTGCAAACAGCATTCACCACGGAGTTTTCGATCGCAGTCGATAGTAATCTCAATACGCCACCCGAGATGCTCACTTCGAAGTTCTTCGGCGTCGGTTATATAGGGAAACAAGCGGTAAGTGCCGATGGTGCAGTCACGCTCAGTCTAAATGCAAATCAAGACGGCTATGATTTTGAAGATGCATATTTTAGCGTGCCAGGACCTGTTTTTATTTCTAAACTTCCCGGTCTAGAAAAAGTCCCGAAGGCAAGCGAAATGTCTTTACGAGATATGTATATTTCGACACAAGCGTTTTACGGCAACCTTGACTGGGAAAGTGAAAATTCAGGAGGCGCATTCTATCTGGTAACACCAGAATCAGAAACCTCTGTAGTTAAATCGACTGTGGAAAACACCAACCAAGAAAGTCCACCAACTTCTGAAAGTCCGATACAGGGTACTGCCTTTGAACTATACGCGCGCCTAGACCAATTTAATTTAAGTATGCTCGAAACTAGCGTTGATAAAATAGATGGCCTAGTGGAAGTTGCCGGTATTCCTAGCTCAATATGGGAACAGCAATTAGGTCCGGTCGTTATCGCTTTGAGCAACTTGGAGCGCAGAGATTTTACCCTAAACGAACAACAACCTACTATGTTAAGTCGCTTATTTACCGGCACACCCGACTCAGCAATACCTAGCCAAAAGTTGAGCGTATTAGACCTGAACGAAAGCGCAGTGTTAGCGAAGGGTATGACAGTCTTCAGCATGTTTGATCCTAATAGCACTCTTAGCGCTGACATTAGTGCGATCTTCGATACGATTGGTTTAACTGCGCCTATTTCAATGATTGGGGCTATCGAACAGCACGACAACGGAAATTATGAGGCTCGCTTCACCGCTGCAACTGAGGTAATTGCGCCGAACTCGACAATCGACGTACTCGGTATTAAGCCTACATTTGGGCCATCCAAGTTATTGATTAGTACATTTGATAATGGTGAGTTTGGCTTGGAGACCAGCGCCAAAATTACGTTAGGCAGTGAAGAAATTGAAATGTTCGGCTATCGAAAATTCGCCAATGATAGCGAAGGAAATATCGTTGATGATGATTGGCAGTTCAGAGCGCCAGGGCCAGTTTTGGTCGGTGGTTTGCCCGGTCTAGGTGAGCTACCAGTGCTTAAACAATGGGAGTTGAGCAACCTAGTTTTTGAACCGAATAGCATCACCGCGCAAATGTCTTGGCCAGAACAGGGAACAGGCGGCATTATATACTTGCAACAAGACTTCGCTGGGAATATGCAACTGTCAGGGCGAGTTGATTACCTTACACCATCGATGTTATACACTGATTTGGCAAAGAGTCATATTGACCAGCAGTTGTCGCCTGCTTTCGTTGCATATCAACCAAAGACACCAAGTAATATACTGCCAATTAACGCAGATCTTCCAGCACCATTGCAAAGAATGCTATTAGGCGATAGCCAATCTATTCGTGAATATCAACAGCAAGCTTTATTGCCCTTAGATGCAAATTTAAAAGTCGTTAAAGGTCTAACTTTATTAGGCTTAAGCGATGTTGACACATTGAAAGAATCAGACCTTCTGGCGCCTATTTTTGAAGTGGTCGCTATCACAGATTCAAGCCTACTGATGTCTGGCACTTTCGAAATAGCTTCAGATGACAAACTAATTTCAGAGGCAGAATTTACCCTAGGCGCGTTGGAAATTCCTAATATTCCAAGCACTAGCATTACCTTCACGTCAGCAGCAATCAATCTGAACAATATAGAAAACAACGTGGCCACAATATCGTCATTCGCCACTGTGACGCCACCACTTCCAGTGGATCTGAGTTTACCTATGAAAGGTTCTATTTCCTTTGAAGACAATCAAGATGGTACATTAATTTCATATGACCTAATGGTGATTGATAACGCGGAAACAGACTACAAAATTTCTTCTGAAGGTATTTGGAAAAACCCACCCTTAATTCCTAATTTAGAGGTCAGCGACCTTGGATTCACTGGCGAAATTCTAGTAAGCGCGAGTAATAACGTTGAAAATACGTACACATGCTCTTTAGTAGGAAAAAGCAAAGTAGACAAAGTAGAAGCAAAAATAGCAGTAGACCTCTGCGGTGGACGTGAACTATCAATGGCTCTGGAGGATCCTAATTACGACCCGATCATTTATGTTGAAGATGAGGTTCGTTTTTCAACCCTACTTCGCAAAGCGACTGGGTTCATTGACAACTACACCGGTTCTGGTTCGAAAGAGGATCAGGAACTAGCCTTGGAGCAATTGCTCAATACCGTCGGTGATGTTGCAATGAGTGAAATTCTAATCTCTAACAAGGCAATGGCGGGTAACATTGACCTTAATATTGCAAACACCACTAGCTTAGTTGGTTCAGCAGCGGTCGCTTTCGACGGCGACCAATTTGCTCTTTTTATCAGAAACAATCAGCCTTTAAGCATTGGAAACATGTTAACTGAGCCGCTTCCTCCCTTAGATCAGATCACTTTGCCTCAAGGCGTTTTTGCGATTAGTACACAACAAGATGATGATTTTGATTTAGGTGACCTACCTATTAAAGTATTTGATGACATATTTGGCGGTCTCATTTCTCCTGAAAAAGGTAAGAAACTGAGAGTAACAGATGGCATTACTTTGTTAAGTAAATCCAACACAGATGAATTGCCTCCTGGCATAAAACAGGCCGTGCAAACCTTTGGTATTTCTGGAGACTTTATTATCGGTGGTGGTTTGGGGGGCGTGTTTGGCGGTCCACCTTCAATCAATCTTTATGTAGCGCTTGGTGAGGTTGATGCTCCCCTACCTGATTTTGCGGGAGAAATCATCGAAATCAAGGATGCCGATGTAGAACTTCAAATGACAAACCTAGGTCCTGGTCAAGAAACCGAAGTAACATTGAGTACAGAAGCCACGCTGAAAATGCCACGTATAGACAAACCTGGTATACGCGAGAGCATTGATACAACTATTGGTGTTGGTTATGCCATGGGCGGCGATACAGCAGGCAGTCTCAGTATTCAAGCCATGGTTGAAGGTGAATGGCTAAATCCAATGGGCTTTCAAGATTTTGCACTCACAAACACTTCGGTTTCCATTGGTGTAGCTGGCACTGGAACAACCGTCGCGATAAACAGCGAAGAAGCTGTTTTTAAAGACAAACGTTTTGTTTTTGATTTGGACACCGCGTGGGTTGGTGGTGCTCCCTCTCAGCTTTCTGTTCAATTTGCCAAATCGCCTTCAATGGAAGGTGATTTAATTATTTCGCCTATCATTCAAGCAGAAATAGTGAATAGCATATTCCAAGTCGCACTGAAAAGTGGCTCGTCATTAGCGGAAAATATTTTCTCAGTGCTTGAGTCAGAAACCTTCCAAATACCCGGGCCAATAGGACAAGGCAGCAATACAATTTTAAATTCAGTTGATGCGTTAGTATCACTTTCTAACAAAATTGGACGCACATCTGACAGCATGGTGAATGCATTCAAACATTCACCCCTTGGAATGATTGGTATTAAAAACCCGAATATTTATTTTGTAACACCGGGGAATAGTTTACCTGCACGAGAAGGTGTAGAGAGACCGCCACTTGGTCTCGGACTGATTGCGTTTGGTGATATGGTCTTGCATGCTGGCAATATAAATGCTGAGCTTGCTAGCGGTGAATATAGGATCAATTTAAAAGATGGCTATTTGATCAGTGGAGAGATTACACCACCGGCACCATTCAGTGATTCATTTTTAAGTGTGACCGGTCGACAATCAATACTCACCTTTTCCCCTGCAGCCCTCAGACTAGCCGGAAACCTTCAACTACCGGACTCTTTGTTCTCTGGTTTTCCTGTTTTAGCTGAAGGCCACTTCGATTTTGAGCGAAGTGATTTTAGTGCTGATACTGAGGTAAACGCGGCGATAAAAATAGGGGGAGGTCTTATCGAGAGGGAAGCTTATTTCAAAATTAGCGGCAGTCAACTTCAAGTCTACAGTTCACCAAAAGGTTGCATAGATGTGCCTATCGCATTGGACGGTTCGTTCAATGTTACCAAAGCGAGCGACGCATCAAAGATACTAACAGTCTCTGAATTCCAACTACCAAGCGCAGCTGATCTGCTCACCTGCCCCGAGTCAATGTTGGAAATTTGGCAAGATTTTAGAGATAACCCAACGGCAACACCTATGTTAGCTGCTGGCGCAGTGCTTCAAGCGAGTGAAATGCTATTAGATCAACTACCTGACAATGAAGCAACTCGCCAACTATACCAAGGCGTCGCTGCGGTAGAAGAAGCATTAGGAATAACAGCTAATGCAATTGAGAATGTAAATGATACAGCGAATGATGTTATCAACAGCATTCCTGGAACTGGATATCTTGGGGATGGTTTAGATCAAGTCGCTGATTTTGCAGGGGACATTCCCGGCTTAGATTTAGCCAATCAAATAGCTGCGCAGGCAGCTGCAGAAGCAATTCAAGCAGCTTCTCAATTAGCTGGAAGTGCGCTGGCATTACTAGGTGGCGATCCATCAGCCTTTGCCAGTGGATTAGGTGCAGCGGCATTAGACCAATTTGCTAATGTTGCAAACTTTGCAGACGCAGGCATTGGTGCTTTAAGTAATTGGTTTGGCTCGGGCCGAAACTATTGCAACGTGTTAATAGAAAATATGCGTGATGACAATATTGCGCCTGAGAGCAGCTTGCGAGCAAAAGCGCTATGGACGCCCTTTGCTGAAATTTGGAAAGGCAGTGCAGAGGCCAAACAAATACAAGATCTAGATATTAGTGTCAGAAATAGAATGCGTAGTGATCTCGAGGCCCTATACTATGCTTCAGAGCCTTGGAACCAAGTTGCATTACGAATTGATAGTGAGCTAACCCAAGCATATGTTCGCGGCTATCATGAAGCTAACGTGAACGGACTACCGTTCACGACAAATACCTTATATACAAATACATGGCCACTTGTCTCGGAACTAATCAAACGCGAAAACAAACTGCGCAAACGCGCTCACATACATGCACTAAGTGTTGAAGAGACCCTTGCTCGCTTAAAAAGCTGGGCGGAAATCAGTAATTTCGATCCGAATGCTGACTACCCCGGTTTCCGTTGCGAAAAACAAAGAGCAGTTGTCGACTCTATGCAAGCTGCCGTAGCACTCGGCATACAAGTCACTCATAACAACTCCATAGCCACTGATTATCTTACCTATAATCAATTGCATGGCGCATTAAATTCAGTTGGGACCATAGCGAGCAATATGAGAACGGCAAATGCCAATTCAATCCAGCAGCTGGTTACTTTGCAAACTGAAGCAATCACAAGAAACATTCGATATTTGGCTGATTTGAAGGGCAAAATGGAACTATCTCTGCGAATGCTAGAAGCAAAAGCCGAAACGGATGAGGCATCTCTTCAACAAATTACTGAAAAAGTAAGCGAAGCGGAAACTGCAATTGAAACCTTTTTCAATGAATCAGTAAAAGTGGTATCAGAGGGCAGCGCTATGCACCCTGATATTGATGTAATCGGATTAGTAGGCAATGCCTCAAAAAAGGTCGAAGAAGCTTATCTGGCTGGCATCACTGCCCTACTAAATCGTTTGAATCAACCGTGGTCAAGTACTACTGAAATGACCATTATGGTATTACCATATTCTGACAAGTGCTTACGAAGCTTTTATCGCTCTGATAACAAAAACCCATTATTTGTTAGCGATTGTCACGAGGGGCTGCAACAGGTGCTACAGGATGTAGAGTCTGGCGTGGCTACCAATCTAAATGCAGGCAGTCAATTGTTAGATACAATCCGTATTAACGCGGTGACATATGAACAAAGAATCGTGGAGGACTTGCGTTACCAATTTTGGTTATGGGAGCCTGAAGACGAGGACGGCATTACTCGAGTCGCCACGGCGCAAAGCATGCAGAGCCCGCTTGCTACATATTGCTTGGGAGTACCTCACGCTTTTGCTCCTCCTGTAGACGATCCAGTGGTCGAAGCGACTCCTTGTATCAGTAAAGATACTTCTCAACATTGGCAGAAACTAGAAGATGAAGGTGGGCCTTCTTACTTCCGCTTAAAATCAACGGACACCGGCTTATGCGCTACTTGGAATGGCTTAAATGGTGTAAATGCACTAGTGCTGAAGGAGTGTAACGAAAGTAATAAGGCGCGTCAGGTAATGACGGCGGGTTGGCCTGTCAGAGTTGCTGAGCATGAGCCAAAGCTATTGAGTGAGAACAACAGAACTATTTATGCATGGAAAAATTTCGACAATAGCCGCTGCATCCAGAGAATACCAAGCAATTCAAACAATTTTGAAGTTGCAGCGACCAGTTGCAATTCACTGAAGACTAATTTGCCCGCTGCGGCAAGCCTTGGCTTTATGTCACAAAAGAACAGCGCAAACCAATGGCAATTTACTTATCAAAAGAATGGTCAAGAAAAATGCTTGGTTAGCACAAATATTAGAGTTAATTATTTCAACTACACGGCACGAGAGGGCGATAGGATTATTGGCTTAGGAAGCTGTGATATTGAAGAAAGCTATTTTAATATTGATAAATCTAACATTGTTGGAGAATCTACTCAGCGCAAATACAAGATAAAAACAGCCTTTGGGGAAGAGCTATGTATGGAAGTGAATCAGCCTACCTACGGCTCAATGGCTTATTTACATGAAATCCCGTTGCGCCTTTCGCAGTGCAGTGAAAGCCGCAACGATAGGCAGCTCTTCTATCCAATCGAGATCCTACCGACAGGACCTGAGCCAGAAGTTTCCAATAGCACACTGAGTGGTGAGGTTGTGGTTAAGATAGGCGACCAAGGAGATCAAATAGGCGCAGGCTATACTGCAGTGGTATTAATGCAAGGGACTCAAACACGTTATGTTGTTGCCAGCGACCAATATGGAGAGTTTACCTTTAGAGGCATCCTACCCGGAAACTATACACTCAAACCTATTTTTGATTGGAAAGTGAAAGCGACTTCAAATTCTAGAATATCGGTATCGGTGCCCGCAAATACAAATGTTATAGGTAAAACGGTCGAAGTCAGTTCTATTTTTAGAATATTGGGCAATATCAGAATACAAGATGAGAATGGCGTAAGAGGCTTAGCGAACCACAAGGTATCGATACGCATATCAGAGACGTCCAGCATTTCTGTATTGAGTGATGAAACGGGGTCATATCGATTCGTTGATCTACCAGAGGGTGAATATACTATTGAGGTTGATAGTGTGGGCTACGACGTGATTAGACCCAACGCCAAAGAGATTCGCGTTGAAATAGAAGGTAAAAACAGCTTACAAAATAATTTTCGGATCACACCTAAAAATTAAGTATATTGAAAGCCAAAGTAACAAACTATTTGTTACAGGCATAAAAAAAGGTGAAAACATCCGGTTTTCACCTTTTTCCAAGAATTTCGAGCTTCCTTCTCAGCGTTCCGTTGCTAAAACATCATCCAGATAAAATCCTTTACACCCCTTTCCATTTTTTCCCACTCATCCTAAGCAGGCTACACTCCTTGTGTAGGTTCCTTTTTCCATGATATCCGTTTGTTACGTAAGTCCTTCCTACGTAAAATCTTCGTCCTGAAGTTGTCCTTTGTCTTCCCTATCCTGAGAGTTTCTTCCTGAAACCTTCCATTACCTTGACGATTTCTTCCTGAACTCGTCTCCTTGAGGTGGGTTTATATTAGCAAGGGGGATTTCTTTTACTATCGATGAAATAAAATATTTACATTTCCGGTCGTTTATTTTTTATACTGACAAATTTAACCCCATGTTTTATATGCGTTAATTTTTCGGCTGCAGAAAAAGAATGTAGTACAAAAGCACTTTCGCTCACACGCTTGTAAGAAATGTCGTACAAGCAGTATCACCTTTTATCCCTTAAGTTTTTTACGGAACATCACTTTGCCAGTGATATCGCCCACTTCTAGTTCTTTTACTAACTCAAACTGGCCATCAACGAAGAACGAAAGACATTTAGGTAGGGTCACAAATACGCCAACGCCTTCTGTTTTATTGTCTTCTTGAAGCAAACCAACAATCCCGCGCATCAAGATATGCCCAAGACCAATGTCTTGATGATCTGGGTGAACACCAATAAACGAAAGCATGTGGTAATCTTTCGCAGGGATGCATTCCCGTACTTTTTCTTCTTTTGAAATCATTTGCTTGGTGCCAAGGAAGCCGGCAGTGAGTAGCATCTTCAAACGCCAGTGCCAATAACGACCTGCACCAAAAGCAGCATCCGGACTGATTAAGCATGCAACCGCTAGCAGACGCCCATGTTCAAACAAACCAATCATAGGCTGCTTACCATCCCAAAAAGCATTCAGCTCTTCGCGTATGGCTGAGCGTAAGCGATTCTCATAACCTTCTCTCTCAACTTCAAAAATGTCATTAAAGAGAGGATCGTCAAAATAAGCATTGTATAGAATCGACGCAGCTACTTTTAGGTCGTCGGCGCCTAGGTAACATGCTCTGATTTCATCTATTTCGGGCTTGTAAGCGGCAGTTGTCATACTTCATTCCTTTATATCGTTTCGGTCTGCTGACACTTATACAATAAAACATTTTGGGAATTACGCTAACATTTATTTAACAATACGATGAGAAAGTGAATGCAAAACGATCTACATCAAAGAAAAAAGCCCTCAAGCAAGGGAAGCTGAGGGCAAAAGAGCGAAACGCTCTATCGGCATTGCATGTACAAAGCCATGGTGTGATGACCAATTGGCCATCATGCGGGAAAGGGTCCGAGGACCTAAATGTATTTTTGGACGACTGATTCACCAAATCCAACAAGTTCACCGTTAATAAAAACAAGCGGTGTACATTCGTCTTTCGTGGTCATACTGTCATCATGTATACGTTGAGTTCGATAGTATAAAACTTGTACTTTCTCACCATTGCTAGTGGTCAGTTCTGTAAAGTCTGCTGCACCTAAGGTGTCAATGATACGCTCTTTAGACACGCCTAAGTCTAGTTCAGAGATGTAGTTGCGGTTCTTTGCTTCACGCTTTTCCCAGCTTGAACCATAAGAATAACCCCCCTCATCATCGCCTATCGAAATTACGCATCCGCCAAGAAGTAAAGAGCTAGCCATAATGCTTGAAAGAAGAAGTGCTTTCATTTTTTCATCCTTTTGAGTTTGTTTTGTAAAACGTTCAATTTTGAACGTTAATTAGTTTTATAGAATTCTCTTAAACAAATATTGGACCAACAAGTAAATCGCCAACATCATCAATAGCTTACGCTAAATTTTATGAATTCAGCCTGAACAAACTCTTTTAATTACCCTAAATATTCGTCAAACTCGCTAACAGATTGGTTTATTTCCTTAATGATATTCAAGGCTTATTCGCCCGGGAAAACAAAGAATGAATTCTGATATACAAATGGTCGTTAATATCTGCATCGAACTTAGTGAAAAAGGAAAGCAACCGAGTGTCGGTATGATAAAAGCCAAATCAACAACTCCCCTACCTATCCCATTGATAATCAAAGGCTTAAGTTACTGGAAAGAAAACAAAGATTCGCTAAAAAAAGTCATGATCACCAATGAAATCAAAGGTGGGCAATCATCTAATAAAGATACCGCAGAGAGGTTAAAAACGCTTGAGCTGTTAGTTAAACAGCTCGCGACGCAAGTTGAGCAAGGAAACGAAACAATTGAAACATTGCAAGACCAAGTTACAGACTTGCAACAACAGGTCGCGGTGTTAGGCCAGAAATAAAGGTAGCAATGTCTGGTGCCAATACTTCTTGTGGTACTTTGCCCACCTGCTCTAGCATGACATTTCCCGTTTTTACGTCTAGGCTAATAATGAATTCTTCCTGATCAGTAGTGGCAAAGAACAAAGTGTCGTCTTGCTTGAGTCTTCTTTTCATCAACACATGGGCAATCAGATTCTTTTGCAAGCGTTCAAAGTCATCTTCATTCCAAACTTGAATAATATCTAAATCACCACGCTGTGCCCTCGCTGGCAAATCGTGGCTAAAGTAGCTACAAAAAAGAGCAGACAGTTGAGGATCGATGTCTATCTCAAGGGCACTGGCGAGGTTATCTAAATTCAAATTCGCATCTCTTTTCACCGGTTTCCAAGGCACTTCTGAACCATCTGCCATTGTTGCTAATGATTCTTCACTGAGTTGTATACAAGGAGATAACCAATCACTGTCAAACTCTGTCATCATTAGACTATCGCCATTGCCTATTAGGTCGATATAAGCAGTATGAAATTGTTCAAGCGAAGAAATGAGTGCATCAGCAGAATTCGTAGACATCGTTTTTTGTTGCCATAGTTAATGATATTGAGCATTTATGATAAATTACACGTAATCTTAAGTACACCGACAATATTGTCATACAAAGCTAATTTACCTTTTGTCAGACAGAGCGAATCGGATTTTAAGTACACAACACTCATAAAATTAAGCTGCCAATAGGAGACATCTTTGGACCACCTAACACTGGGGAAATCAGTATCATACTCACAAGAATATGATAATAGCTTACTACAAGCTGTACCTCGCTCACTGAGCCGTGATGCAATTAAATTACCATCAGAGCTGCCTTTTCATGGAAGCGATATCTGGAATGGCTACGAATTGTCATGGCTCAACCTAAAGGGTAAACCGCAAGTTGCCATCTTGCGTTGTGAGGTCCCTGTCACTTCACCTAATCTGATTGAATCAAAATCATTTAAGCTTTATTTAAATAGCTTTAACCAAAGTAAGTTTGGCTCACTGCAACTCGTTGCCGAAACGATAGAGAGCGACTTATCGCAGTGTGCTGGAGAGAAGGTTGATGTCGTTGTTATTCCCTCTTCGAAATTTTCAAGCATCGAATTTGGTCTATTTGAAGGTAAGTGCATCGATGATTTGGATATTGAAATAACTGATTTCGATATCAGCCCGAATTTATTGAGTACTAAAAACGTCGCTGTTGAAGAGACTCTGGTGAGTCACTTGTTAAAGTCAAATTGTTTAATTACCAATCAACCCGATTGGGGTAGCATCTTGATAAAGTATGCCGGCAACAAGATAGACGAAGAAGGTTTGCTACGATATTTGATTTCATTCAGACAACACAATGAATTCCATGAGCAATGTGTAGAGCGTATTTATTACGACATACTTCAAATGTGTAAACCAGATAAGCTAACGGTTTATGCTCGTTATACACGTCGAGGTGGCTTAGATATTAACCCCTTCCGTTCAAATTTTGAAACCACCTATGCTGATGCAAGGCTGGCTAGACAATAAGGCTACTGTTATGACCGAAGTTTCGCCTAAAAAACAATTGATGATTGCTCGTCAGTATTTAGACAAGCTTTCTATTTTTATTGTGAGCATGGCGAACTTCTATCAAGGCGCTAACCCTCGTTTAGATGAAGAGCTTTCGCTACTGAAAAAGCAGTTATCTGGGAAGCCTAACTATGATGCAGCTACAGAAATTACCAGCAAACTAAACGCTAACCTGAAGAAAGATACAAAATTCTTTAAACAGCGCAATTTAGACTCGGTATCACACCTTCAAAATGCACTCAAAAAACTCAGCAATTTAAAAGGTGTTTCACCAGACGTACGCAGTGAAGTCAGCGACTTCCTTTTGTCCTTATCTCCGGACAAAAACGCAGTTGTCGCGCCTCTTGCTCAGTTTGAGAAAGCATTGGGCTTATATAACAAAGCGCTACAAAACAATGATACGGGTAGCACTACGTTATCATCAGAGCAACTTGCTCTGCATGAGAGAATAACGCAGGAACTCAAAGAGCTGATAGCGCCTTTTTATGTGGCAAATAAAACAGATAAAAACCTAAAAGAAATTCATCAAAAATTAACCAAAGGTCTTGATCAGAAAGAACTTTTGGAGTGTTGTTTAGTCCTTATTCGTTTTGTGATCCGTGATGTGATTAAAGAAGCCAGTGCAACAAGTCGCCTAATCAACACGCTTCACAAATCACTAACGAGTATTAACGACAACATCAAAACGACGATTTCAGATTCAGAAAAGCGTCAAGAAAAAAGAGAGCAATACAATGCTGATATTAATGAACAAATATCAGTCATGGAAGGTGTGGTTAAAGACAGTGACGCTCTGGATGATTTAAAGCTTCAAGCAACAGCACACCTGGAGAAAATGCAGGTCTCTTTGGCCAAATCTGCAAAAGCCGAACAACAAGAACAAAAGGCGACTATTGTGCTGATGAAGCAAATGCAACAGCGCGTAGAAGAATTAGAAGCGGAAGCGGTGACACACAAACAGAAGCTATTTACCCAGCGTTCGGCGGCGCTTTCCGATCAATTAACTAAGCTTCCGAATCGCATGGCCTATGAAGAAAAAGTACAACTAGAGGTACAACAAGCCAAAGAGAAAGGCCACGACCTTTGCATTGGCATTATGGATATTGATCACTTCAAGAAAATTAACGATACCTATGGCCATACGGTTGGCGACAAGACCCTTCAAGTGATTGCCAAGCATATTCGCCAGTATTTGCCCGCTGATGACTTTGTTGCCCGTTGGGGCGGAGAAGAGTTTGTGCTACTTCTGCCAAGCACTTCGCTTGAAAAAGCCTATGAAAAAATTGAGATTATTCGCAAAAAAGTTGCTGGACTCCCTTTTAAGTTTAAAGGAGAAAGAGTGTCGGTCACTATTTCTTGCGGCCTTAGTCAGATCGGAAACAAAATCACTCTAGAGCAGGCTTTTGAGCAGGCAGATACCTATTTATACAAAGCCAAAGAAGCAGGCCGAAACAAAACTATTTATAAGGACACTTAATGACCACAGTGCAACTCAATCCCGTTGGTTGGATGAGTCAATTATCACAACTCGAAGTCAGCTTACTCCAGCAATCTACAGAAAGTGAATTGTACGATACTTTTCGAAATTGTTGTTTAGCCGTTCTCAATAGCGGCGTTGAAGAAGATAACTACCATAATTTATTTGCACCCTATGGTGATTTTGATGTGCGTTTGATACGTCGCGAACGTGGCGTAAAAATGGAACTGATTAACCCTCCCGAAGTTGCTTTCGTCGATGGGCACTTGATCAAGGGCGTACACGAGCATTTATTCGCCGTGCTGCGAGATATGCTATACATGGGCAGTAAGCACAGTGAGGCCTTCAAAAACCTTATTGATGCACCGACCAATCTCACGACTCATGTCGTCTTCGATATGCTCCGGCATGCGGATGCCATCCTCCAGGATCAACCGATTAATATGGTGGTATGTTGGGGCGGTCATTCTATTCGTAGCGAAGAGTACAAATACACGAAACTCGTGGGCTATCAGTTAGGTTTGCGCGGTTTTAATATCTGCACAGGCTGCGGTCCCGGTGCTATGAAAGGACCAATGAAAGGTGCCACTATTGGCCATGCAAAACAGCGAAATAAAGGGGGTCGATACTTAGGGATTTCCGAACCCAGCATCATTGCGGCCGAGCCACCGAATGCTATTGTGAATGAATTGATTATTATGCCTGATATCGAAAAGCGTCTTGAGGCCTTCGTTCGTATCGCGCATGGCATAGTGATTTTCCCAGGTGGTGCGGGCACTGCCGAAGAGCTCCTATATTTACTAGGCTTGTTAATGGATGACAGGAACAAAGACCAGCAAATACCGCTCATTCTGACGGGGCCAGAAAATAGCAAAGGTTATTTTGAAGCGATAGATCAGTTCATTGGTGACACACTCGGTCCAGAAGCGCAGGCAAAGTACACGATTGTTGTCGGTAATGCTGCCAAAGTAGCGACCCTGTTATCTGAACAGAAAGCAAACGTTGAGGCTTATCGTCGAGATAATGGCGATTCAATTAACTTCAACTGGACGCTACACATCTCAGAAGATTTTCAAACGCCCTTTGTACCCAGCCATGAGAACATGCGCACTCTGGACTTGCACCTAGATCAACCCAAAGCCGCACTTGCTGCCACTTTAAGAAAATGCTTCTCTGGTATTGTTGCCGGGAATGTAAAAGCAGAGGGGATCAAAGAGATCCATGATCATGGGCCCTTTGAACTTAGCGGTGACGCAGCTCTGATGCAAAAAATGGACGTACTCCTGACATCTTTTGTGGAACAAGGCCGAATGAAACTTCCAGGCTCAAAGTACGAACCGTGCTACCGAGTCAGTTTGTAATATAAGCCATATGAATATTGGTGATAGGCACTATCTAAGCCTATCACCTTAAGGTAAAATCCACG
This sequence comes from Brumicola blandensis, assembly GCF_031846165.1. NCBI lineage: Bacteria > Pseudomonadati > Pseudomonadota > Gammaproteobacteria > Alteromonadales > Alteromonadaceae > Brumicola > Brumicola blandensis. The sequence goes on along the minus strand of NZ_JAVRIE010000003.1, from coordinate 151,943 downwards.
CCTTAGAACTAAGTCTTTCGCACAGTGAATAACCCCACTGACATTCCGACTAGAAAACACTACAACGACAGAACAACGGAGCTTTTCAAATGACTCAACAACGAATTACCGTAATACGCGGCGATGGTATTGGCCCGGATATTATCGATGCAGCGACCAAAATATTAGACAAAGTCGGCTGCGACTTCGCCTACGATTATGCAGATGCCGGTTTAATGGCCCTTGAAAATCACGGCGAACTTCTTCCTCACGATACACTTGAGTTAATTGCAAAGAATAAGGTTGCGCTCAAAGGTCCATTAACGACACCGGTAGGCGAAGGTTTCACTTCCATCAATGTAAGTTTGCGTAAGCAGTTTAAGTTGTATGCCAACCTGCGCCCTGTACTGTCATTTAAAGGCACTAAAGCGCGTTACGAAGACATCGACATCATAACCGTGAGAGAAAACACTCAGGGCATGTACAGTGGCTTAGGACAAGTTGTATCTGAAGACGGTACTGAAGCTGAAGCGATGAGTAAAATCACTCGTGAAGGCGCAGAAAAAATCGTTGTTTTCGCTTACGAGCTGGCGCGTCGTGAAGGCCGCAAGAAAGTAACGGCTGTCCACAAGGCTAATATCCTTAAATCTACATCAGGCTTGTTCTTGAAAGTAGCTAGAGAAGTTGGCGAACGTTATCCTGATATTCAATCAGATGAAATGATCGTTGATAATTGCTGTATGCAATTGGTTATGAACCCACACCAGTTTGACGTCATTGTGACCACAAACTTGTTTGGTGATATTTTGTCAGACTTATGTGCAGGTTTAGTTGGCGGTTTAGGCATGGCACCTGGTGCTAACATTGGTGAAGACTGTGCGATTTTTGAAGCTGTTCATGGTTCAGCGCCGGACATTGCAGGTAAAAATCTAGCTAACCCTACTTCTGTTATTTTAGCATCTATCCAAATGCTTGAATATTTGAATATGGCAGACAAAGCTGAGCGCATTCGCAACGCATTGAAAGACGTGATTGAATCTGGTGACCGCACTACCCGTGATTTAGGCGGTGAGCACGGAACTACTGAGTTTACTGATGCGGTTTTGGAGAGGTTGTAGGTTTAAATAAGTTTCTTTAACAACCTAGTACTAATGAATTAAAAAAGCTCAACATTTGATTGTTGAGCTTTTTTATTAACGTTCTTGTAAATTAAGTCCTGATAGCTCTTGCATAAGTGTTAATCGAGGTTCCCAATTCAACTTTCGTTTTGCATATGTATTATCTACCGTAAGATCATGCATTAAGCTTGTTTCTAGTTGCTGCTTACGAGTAGCTTTGAAAATGACCCTTAGCAATGTTTTTGGAACACCAACCAATCTCGGTGTTTTACCAAGCGCACCTGAAATTGCAGTAAATAACGCAGAGGTCGATACTGGCTCGTTATCTGCGATAACAAAGTTCTCAATCTGTTTAAGATCCGTATTCGTAGTTGTACAGCAACACATGATGAAGTCGCACAAGTTGGAAATACTGCACAAACTGCGCTCATTTTGAATTCGCCCAAATGGTAAAGGAATATTTGAGTTAGCGAACTTAATCAGCTTTTGAAAGTTGCCTGGTGCGTCTTTACCGTAAATCAACGGTGCACGAATAATAAAGCTTTGCATTTTTGAGCTTGTTGTTGCATCAGTTAACGCTTGCTCAGCGTAGTGTTTAGAAACCGTATAATCGTTAAACGGGTTCGCGGCAGAGTCTTCATTAAAAGGCGATTCATTTGAGCAACCGTTCACACCAATTGAACTCAAGAAAATAAACTTTTCAACCCCCTGTTTCGCAGCGAGTTGAGAAATACGTTGTGTCCCCACATGGTTAATCTCATTTAATTTTTCGGCACTCGCATTTACGGTGTGTGCAAGCCCTGCTAAATGTATAACACAGTCAACGCCGGTTAAATCAACATCAGTATGTTCATTTAAGACGAACCTTTTTGTTTCGACACGCGGATCGACGTTGCTTGTGTCGCGGACACCAACGATTACTTTAAACCCATTACTTAATAATGCGGCAACTAAATGCCGTCCAACGAAACCAGTCGCGCCTGTAACGAATATTGTCTGCGATTTGTTCATGATTAAGTTCCAGTGTTTATCTTATAGTGATTTATCGGTAGAAACCGCGATTACCTTTAATGAAAATATAGAAAAATCTAGTTTGATTTCGCTCCTCATGGATTAGAACGCAAAAACTGGGCCAAGCGCTGTTTTTTTTGAATAGAAAGTTGATTAACCTTTGAACGGTGAGATTTAGCCTTCGCCTTTCTCGAATGCAATTGCTTGTTGATAAACACTAAGAGTGGCTTCTGTCATTTTCTCGACTGTAAAGAAAGTATTAAACCGCTCACGGCCTTTATTTCCCATATCTTTACGTAAAGCCTTACCCGTTAGTAATTGCTGTAACGCAGTGGTAATTTCTTCTACCTGTTTATTTGAAACAAGTAAGCCAGACTGTTCATGCTCAACAGCTTCCTTAACGCCACCCACATCGCTAGCAATGACAGGTAGACCTGCCCTCATTGCTTCTAAGATACTGAGTGGCAAGCCCTCCCAATCAGAAATCAAAGTAAAGATATCAGCTTCAGAGAGAAGGTTTGCAATATCATTTCGCCAACCTAAAAACGAGACTCTTTCATTGAGGCTTAGCTCATCACAGAGCGATTTTACAGTAGTTAAGTCCGGTCCATCACCAACAAACTTTGCCTGCCATTTTAAATCGGTAAGTCCACTCAGCGCTCTAAGTAATAAAGAGAAGTTTTTAGGTTGCTCGAATCTTGCGATCATCAGAATGGTTGGGATTAACGTAGCACTATCTTTTGACTCTCGATTTTGAATCAAGGAGTCTTCTGGCACACCATTCCAGATAACACGGATTTTTGATTCATCAGCTACAGCATGTCTTACAGCCAGCTTTTTATCGTAATCCGAGACAGTAATTATATTATTACAAAAGTTTGCCATGAACGTTTCTACATATCTGTAGATAGAAGCCCGTAGGTTTGGTACACCCTCGGTGAAAGGCCAACCATGCGCTGTGTAAACTACCGGTAGGTTTAACTTTGATGCAGCCAAGCGTCCTAACAATCCAGCCTTGGCAGAATGACAAGCAACTATATCTGGAGAATAGTCTGCCAATAATTTCTTCAACTCGAAGTAAGCTTTGAAGTCATTTGCTGGAGAAAGCTCTCGTACTAGTGAAGTAACACTTTTGATTGGAATTTTATTTCTTTCAAACAACTCATTTAAAGGACCATCGCCTCCAACAAACACGCACACTTCATGACCTTGAGCAATTAGCGCATTGCTCAAGTCTCTTACATGCGCGCTCGCCCCGCCAAGGGTGTCTGAACGCGTAATTACTTGTGCTATTTTCATTAAAGGCTGTGCTCTTTTATATTCTTAATTTTTACTTTCGTGATTTCAAAAAAAGTAATACTTTATCGACAAATAGCGGCAGTAAAAACTTCGCAACTAAAATTATCAACATCCCACTTGCCAACGAGATATACTCTAGCAAGATAAACACCAATACTGAAAAACCGAATAAAATTAGTCCACTAAGAAGCATTGAGTGTTCTGTATCAAGAGCCTTAATCATCAGAAAGCTAAGCACGATACCGAGAAGGCTTAGAGAAATAGGAAACGCAATTATTGCTGAAGGGTTGATGATATATGTGACAACAGAAATAGCGATAATAGTGCCACCTATCGCATAACAAATTTTTTGCACATTTGATTGGCGCGCTACCCTTAAAAAGCGACTGCGACTAGCGATTATCACTGTACTAGCAACTCCCGCAAAAATTGAAGCGAAAACCGATACCATTGCATAGTGATCTTGACTAACTGCTAAGTCTGGGCCTTGCTTTAATATAATCAGACGATCTACAGAAATCCATGCAAAGATACCCATACTGTAGATAAATTGGGCAATCACTGTTAAGCCCAGCAGCGATGATGTTTGCTGAAAATATGCTTTAAGCTCCCGAACATTTAACACTTTATAAAAGCTAAAACATTGGCACAGAGTGACAACACAAATAAAGTAAAAGAAAACACTCGTCTCTATGCTACTCATTGAGTAAGTTAGAGCGGGTATAGCAACAGACCAAAAAGCCAAGAACAAGAAGTAAATTGTTTGCTGCCTTGTATTTCCCTCATCAATGTCCGATTGATAAATGCCAACACATATATTGTAGTTTGCTGCTAAGGCACCCAAAAGCGTAAAAACAAAGATGTCTTTAAGTAAAGCTGGATGCATTACAAAAAAATAAATGTTTATCAAAAATAAAACGATCAGAGAAGAAAATAAGTAGCTTATGGGCAGCCCTATTAACTTTTTATCAACTGCACAACGGATAATGTAACCACCTATCGGGAGGGTCGGCACTACTCTGCACAATCCGAATAGTGTGACTAGCAGCAATAGGTTTCCTTTCTCCTCGAGCCCACCAAAATAGAAAAGAGCCATCATTAGCGGCAAGTATTTTCCAAACGAAAGAATGACCGGTAACTTTAAGGACGCAAAAGACTGGAAGGCAAACTTTATCATTGATTGAAGGCCATCGTTATTACGGCACTGAGTGAGTTATCACTTTGCATATAAAAGTGCCTTTTCATAGTATTCCTGTTCATTTAAGAGCTTCTTTGACGCTAACTCACTTAATAAATCGTTCGAGATTAGGCATTCAGTCGTATTTTTACTTTGATTAATAGGGTCTCGATTTATCACCGTGTAGTAATGAGATAGAAATGAAGACATCTTATTCAGCGGCACCAATTTAGTCGGCTTTAACAAAGCTTTTTGAGCAATTTCATACTGAAAATCCCAATGTGGATTCGCGTTTTCTGGAAGCACACACCAATTTATAAAGCTTTCCAATTGATCATTCACTTTGTTTTGAACGAGAAAATTCTCATATCGCTTTCTTAACTTAAGAAAGATAGCCTTTGATTCTTCTGATTCCTTGCTAGAAAAAGACTTTATTTTGTCGTTGTACGCGCTATTGAGTCTCATCAGAGGATCGCGCAGAAACATAACTACTTGAACACTGTCTTTCTTCATTTTTAACTTTAAGAAAAAGTCACAGAAATTATACTTGTTAGCACATACTGAATAATTAGCCCGCGTGATTTTGCGAACATCGACATTACTCGCAGATGCATTTCCTTCAAGGTAATTATCATAAAGAATGTTGCGTAGAAAGGTAGAACCAACCTTAGGGTTCTCTACGAATAACAATCCAGTCTTGTTATCTAAGATATGCATGTCGCAATAACGTTTAATTTTGCTTCTTATAAGCTTGTGGGATAGCAAACGTAGCATGCTGCAATAATCCTTTGAATGTTATCCGCACTTGGCAAAATCGTCACTGGATAATGAATTGAATCTGCGACAATTAAATTCTCTAAGGGTGTTTCTCCATAATATGTTACGGGCACTCCGCAAGCAATTGCTTCCAAACCTAAAGTGCTATTATAAACACACAAGCACTTTATTTTAGATGCTGCCAACTCTTGTATAGTCATTGTTGACAACGCATTTGACCGATTAGGATCTAGCGGATGAAACTTTATAAGAGCTGCATCATGCTTGGATAAAGCCTTTTCATATTCTTTGAAGTTTGTATTCTTATTTGGAGAGTATGTAATGGAGAAGTCACCTTCTGTTTGCATTGCCATGATTGTTTTGTTTGCGATCGACTCTTCAATTTGTCCAATTCTTTTCCACCCATATTTACATCGACCTGCATTAATTGCCCCTATTTCTTTATCTACTTTTTCTTGAATGCTATTGGGTAATGAGTCCAACTTGGCGAAAGATTTCAGGCCAATAGCTAGACGACTATCATTTTTGCAACAGTAATATGGGTAACCAAATTCGTAGGTAATTTTCTCTGGAACGGGTTGTTTCTTCCAAACATCATTGGAACGATAAAAGCCATCCTCAAAGGCGATAATGGAAGACATTGATAAATCTAAATCATGCAGTCTAGCCCCCCATGTAAATATTAGTCGGTTGCCCCACCAAGCTACGATTTTTTTGACCCAACGATTGCTAAAACCCATCCGACTGAACTTCGTCATCGGTATTGGAATAACTAACATCCGATAATGTCGACTAAGAGAGAGTAAAGTGAAGAATGGAAGGCCTACACCTAAGGCTACTTTTGAGTTCATCGAGCCATCCTCTGACAAATTTGGCTAATAGTATTCTCTATGTCGGAATCGAAGCGCGCGGTTCTCTCTATTAGGTTATTTGTTCTTTTCACCAAGTGTTGAAAGTGTTCATTGTCTTTCCAATCCTTCGGCCAAGCTTGAGTGGATAAATACAGCGGTTTACACCATTTAAAATGCAGGTATGTAGGTTCGTTTAAAAAGCGAGTTTGTTGCTTTCTAAGTATTTTCCCAAAGATAGATCCAATGGGACTGTCCACTCCAAGTACTTCACACATATCACCATTAATAAAGGTAGATTTAAGAGCATTAAAGTGCCGTATTTCGCTGCCAGTATATTTTTTTTGAGTCATATACTGCCCGTCAAAGGCAAGATCAATACCGTACTCAATGATAAATTGAGCGCCATTTCTCAGCATTTCAATTAAACGGGCATAACTTGGCAATGCAATCATGTCAGCATCCCACTTCGTGACGGTTTGATACTTGCACTTGCTCAAACACCAATTATAGAAGTAAGTTCTTGAAAAAACGGAGTTATCATCCTGGTAGCGATAGCCTGAACCGTTTGGTAAAGACAAAAATGGATATTCAAAGTAAACGACGTTATCAAAACGTAACGACAACTGTTGCGCTTCGTATAATGTATTGTCATCAGATGGTTGAATACATATCACAATCTCATCATAGTAGCCTTGAATCGATTCAATAGACTCTTTCAACATAAGTTCTTCATTTCTCACTCGAACCATCGCAGATAAGCCATTGGGGCGATTCAGAGACGCAGGAATATTGAATTCAGCAATTCCTTCAGTATTTGTTATTGCGCGGGTCATTGAAATAAGACTACCTTTTTTGTAAGTGACCTTGAATTGCTCACTAAAACAGATATGTTTCAGTGCTACGATAAGTTTTACCATACCTAGCACCATCCATTCTTGGCACAATATCGTCTGGCAACCATTCACTCAGTCGCTCTATATCATTAAAATCCCATGCCAAATCATTCATTTCCATCTGATTTCGCTTGGCCGGACAAATAACAGAAATGTTGTAACCGTAGTTTAGGACCACTGCCTCTTTGCAATCAAAACCGGCCAGTACCATACGATACAAAAGTAAGGCGGGTGTCCAGAGTGTGACATGACCACCTACAAACTCAGATTTGGCTGGAGGAACAGTTATTGCGACAAAGCCATTTTTACTCGACACTGCCAAAAGTTTAGTCAAAAATTCATGTGTATGGATGGTGTGTTCCAAAACATGGGAAGCCCAAACTAGGTCGTATTTATCAGAAAATTCATAGTTGACGAAGTCACCAACAATTACATCATTTTTGTCTGTGTATGCTCTCGATTTACCAAAATCAAAGCGCGTGACACTTTTGCCTTCTGAGGCAAAGATATCTGCATGAACCCCCGCCCCGCTTCCTATATCTAAAACGCTGCTAAACGCCAAATTCTTAATTGTAAAATCGAGGGCGATATCAGATAGTAGTTTTTGACCAAAAATAAACTGATTATGAGCTGGCTTATTGAGCTTTAAGCTACGCAGAAACTGCTTAAATTTCGTTTTTACTTTTGTAATTAACACTTTCAGGCTCCCCATTGTATACTCAATTTTGACCGTTCATTTCATTCAAGGTTTAAGGTTTAATGCTTGCAAAAGTCCAAATGAACTCATTTGCGTTTGCCAAGAGTATTTTTCAATCCTGTCTTTTTCAGCATGATGGTTTATTAACTCATTTTCGACTTCATTCCAGCACTCTGGACTGCTTAGTTTATTCCTCACAAAAATAGCCTCTTCATGTTCATTTGAGAGATTATCAATCCATTTATAGCTGTTACTCACAACAGGTAAACCGGCGGCCAAATATTCGTAAACCTTAGTGGCAGTCTGATATATATAGGGCCTTTGCAGCGGCATCAGGTTTAAGCCCGCTTTGGCTTTAGAAAGAAAGTATGGAATATCAGATTGGTTTTTACGACCAAGCAAATTTACATTAGGTAAAGTAGAAACAAGATTTTCTAATTTCTTGCTATAACTACCTATAATAACTAGGGATTTACCGGCTAGGCTCAAAGCTGAAAGCTCATCACGAAAAGCCAATAGGCGACTTGTTTCGCCCACATATATATAGTCGAAGCGCTTGTCAGAGGGCTCAGTAGTAAAGAAATAATGGGGAACACCCATATCTCTCAAAAAGGAGGGTACATTATCTTTAAAATTAAATTGTCTTTCTACCCATTCATTTAAAAAAACTCTATAGGTGGGTTTAGAGTGAAACAAACACTTAAATCTATCTTTCAAGAACGCTAAACACCCCACACTAGCTGAAGCGTATTCATGCACAACAATGAGTTCTTTTTTGAAACGGCTTGGAATAGCAGGGGCGCTTCCGCAAATAACCCAAATGACACCGGCATTGCTCGGCACCGTATCGATCGATGTATGGCGTGAAACTCCTATGCCACGCATTGTAAGGAATTCAGTGTAAGCGTCTAACTCTGGGAGATAAGACTTCCCAGGCTCAATGAAATGTACGCTTTCTATCGAATCACTTTTAAGCATCAACAGTCACTTTTCAGTGAAAAATCAACATCAGACATCAACATAATCACATCCACTTTAGAACATGAACGCCATTGTCTTCTAGGCGTGTAATAATATGGGCTAAAGAAGCCTTATATGCTTTTTGTTCTGAAAAATCCAAAATAGCCCAATGATCCTCAATACAAACAACACTGTTTTCGTCGATAATGTCGATCAGCTCATTCAATATCTCTAGCTCCGATCCTTCTGCATCGATTTTAATTAGCGAAGGAATATGCCAATTAACTGTTGTATCTCTAGGGTTTTTAACAATCACCTTTTGGACATCATTACCAAAGGTATTGTTTTCATGATCCAGCACTATTGAGGCTGCTCTTGATTGATGTTCTCCACCCTCTTTTATTGGAGTGCTAAGAAACGCTTCGCCTGATGATTTCCCCAACGCAATAGCATGAACATGTACATCTTTGAGTTCCGATTTTAGTGTTGCTGCAATCGTCTGGTTAGGTTCAAAACAATGAACCTCGCGAAACGGTCCAATGCTTTTTACTATTTGTTTAAGTTCGTAACCATCGTTAGTACCTATGTCGATGTACTGTTTTATATTACGTTTGGCAACCTTTTTTCCAAGGTAAGCAATCACCCACGTTAGGGGAACGAGTCTAATCGCATTTGTTAACCTAAAAGTAGCAACAGCAGTATTTTTAGATATCAGCCCTATTGCGACTATCAATAGATGCACTACCTTTTCTTTTAAACTTGTACTACTCATATAGCTCCTGCGGCGATGATTTTGTTAATCCTTATCATTCACCTACCTCTATGCTTTTTCAATGTAAACTTGGTTAGTTGTAGCACATTCCATACCAATAAAATGTAAATATCTTGCCACTATATAGACCAATAGAGCTGTAGTGATAGATGTGAGCGTCAAATATCAGGCATAAGTCTATGGACTAGAACAAACTAGAGATAATCGGGGTCACCGTTTTGACGAACAGAAAACAGACAGGCTATTTTAAAAACCATTCTGGTAGACAGTTTCGTGAAGCTTTTAGCTCTCATATGATGAATCTGTGCACGTGCACACCGATTTAGAATTTTTAAATATAAAAGGAATTACCCATGAAAAACCTTCAATTAATACTTGCAAGTATTGCTCTAGCTTCTGCTTTCAGTTTTAACCCAGCAGTTGCTTCATTCGGACCCGGTGATACTTCATCTCTTAGCGCTCGAACAATGATTGCTACAAGTGAGAGTATGGAATACAAAATTAACATTAATACAGCTGATGCGAGTGAGTTAACGGCCCTGCCTGGCGTTGGGCAGAAAAAAGCTGAAGAAATTGTGAAATACCGAGAGTTGAATGGCGAATTTAAAAGCGTTGATGAGTTGGTCAATGTGAAAGGTATTGGAGTGAAGATGGTCGCTAAGATCAGCGAGATGGTTAAGGTTTAGGATTTATTCTCAATAAAAAACCCCGGCAGTTTTTACTATCGGGGTTTAGTCAAACAGTTATAGTCGAGCTATAGGGACTTTAAATACTCTGTGAATTCTTCACCCAGCTCAGGATGACGCATCGCATATTCAACATTCGCTTTCATATAACCAAGTTTGCTACCACAGTCATGGCTTTTACCTTTCATATAATAGGCATCAACTTGCTCATGCTCCATTAGCGCATCGATAGCATCTGTCAATTGGATTTCGCCGCCCGCCCCCGGTGGTGTTTTTCTTAGTAGATCCCAGGTTTTTTCAGACAATACGTAACGCCCAACCACAGCTAGATCAGAGGGTGCATCTTCCAAGTCTGGCTTTTCAACCATCTTATGCATCTTACCTGACTCACCCTGCGCTAGTTCCTTGCCTTCAAGATCGACAATACCAAATTTGGATACATCTTCCTGAGCAACTTGTTCAACCATGACTTGGCTAACACGGCTTGTATTAAACTTAGCAACCATATCCGCTAAGTTGTCCTTTTTCGGGTTACTTGCCACGTCGTCAATAATGACATCTGGTAAGACTACAGCGAAAGGCGCATCTCCAATTAACGGATACGCACACATTACCGCGTGCCCTAAGCCACTCGCAACACCTTGTCGCACATGCATGATAGTTACGTCTTTTGGACATATAGCCTGAACAGCTTCAAGCAACTGGCGTTTTACACGTTTTTCAAGCGTCGCTTCTAATTCAAATGATGTATCAAAGTGATTCTCTATACTGTTTTTACTCGCATGAGTTACCAATACAATTTGCTTTATACCAGCCTGCACACATTCATTTACTACATACTGAATAAGTGGCTTATCAACGACAGGTAGCATTTCCTTTGGAATTGCCTTTGTTGCTGGAAGCATTCTGGTACCGAGACCTGCTACTGGGATAACTGCTTTCTTTACTTGACTCATTTGCTTTAAATTCCTTTACTTACTTAGTGCGCTTTAACTGATAGCGCTCTGCCGATGGCATAGTAATGCAATCCGTATTCCGACATTAGCGATGGCTCAAATAAATTTCTTCCATCGAATACTACAGGGTCTTTTATACTTGATTTGATCAACTCAAAATCTGGCGCTCTGAAAGCTTGCCACTCAGTACAAATGACTAAGCAGTCTGCATTATTTAAGGTAGCTTCCTTGGTCCCCATTAGTGATAAGTCACTACGGTTGCCATAGATACGCTGAGTTTCTTCCATAGCCTCAGGGTCAAAGGCTTGCACCTTTGCTCCTTGCTCCCAAAGCTTCTCCATCAATACTCGTGAAGAAGCCTCTCGCATATCATCCGTATTTGGTTTGAATGAAAGGCCCCACAAAGCGATTGTGTTTCCCTTGAGATCACCTTTATAAAAGTCCATAAGATAATCAAATAGCTTCTCTTTTTGACGGTAGTTAACTGCTTCAACTGATTCGAGTATCTTTGCTTTGTAACCAACACCGTTTGCACTGCGAACGAGCGCTTGCACATCTTTGGGGAAACACGAGCCGCCATAGCCGCAACCAGGGTAAATAAACTGATAGCCTATACGAGGGTCACTACCGATGCCTTTACGCACATTCTCGATGTCTGCCCCCATGAGTTCCGCTAAGTTGGACATCTCGTTCATAAAGCTAATTTTGGTTGCTAGCATGCAGTTTGCCGCGTACTTTGTTAGTTCAGCACTGCGCACATCCATGACTATAATTTTGTCATGATTGCGATTAAATGGGCTGTATAGCTCGCGAAGCTTCTTCTCTGCAAACTCACTTTCGGTACCTAGGATAATTCGATCTGGACGCATACAGTCGTTGACTGCAGCACCTTCTTTTAGGAATTCTGGATTTGAGACCACATCAAAAGTGAGGTCTTTATTTAGCTCTTTTAAGGTTTCAGATACAGTTGCAATAACCTTGTCAGCAGTGCCAACAGGCACGGTAGACTTATTGATGATGATTTTATGCTTCTGCATGTGCGTTGCTATCGTTTTGGCGACTGCTTGCACATATTTGAGGTCTGCTGAGCCATCTTCGTCTGGCGGTGTGCCGACAGCAATAAATACGACTTCGCCGTGAGTGACACCCTTTTCAGCATCTGTCGTGAATTTTACACGACCTTGCTCGAAATTAGATGTAACTAATGGTGTCAGTCCCGGTTCGTAGATTGGGATGATTCCCTTTTCTAAATTATCTACTTTGTTTTGGTCAACATCGACGCAAACAACGTCATGGCCAACTTCCGCTAGCACTGCTGCTTGGACTAGGCCGACATAGCCGATGCCGAAGACTGTTACTTTCATTACTTTTCCTTGTTTTTCTAAAATTGAACGGAAGAGAGCTTCTCTTCGTTCATTTACCGAAATATTTTTTTAGCCCACTCATCATTTCGTGCTTGGTAAGGTTATCACCTGTGCGGGAAGCTTTTCTACTTTTTCATCTTCATTTCGAGCAGCCCAAACTAAATCACATATGCCATCAGTAGGATTAAAACCAGTAGGTGCGTTTAAAAGTATGCTGCGAACTTTTTCATGATCGAAATCGTGACAGGCTTTGTCTAGCTTATCGAGCAATGGTTCTAAATCTTCCCATGAAAGCATCGCTTCATTAGCTGTCATTATTCTTTCATGGTATGTCTCTTGTACGTTCTCGCCAATCAATAATTCTTCATACAATTTCTCACCAGGTCTAAGACCTGTGCATTGAATTTCAATATCACCGTTAGGGTTCTGATCATCTTTTATTTCTAAACCAGATAAACGAACTAATTTCTCAGCAAGATCTTTGATCTTGACTGATTCACCCATGTCCAATACGAAAACATCACCACCTTTACCCATCGCGCCCGCCTGAATAACGAGTTGAGCGGCTTCAGGAATAGTCATAAAGAAACGGGTGATATCTTCATGTGTTAGCGTAATTGGTCCGCCTTCTTGAATTTGCTTTCTAAATAAGGGAACGACAGACCCCGAAGACCCGAGCACGTTACCAAACCGGACCATACAGAATCGTGTCGACTTATTAAATTTAGCTTCAGATAATGCTTGGAGAACAAGTTCAGCCATGCGTTTAGAAGCTCCCATAACATTAGTAGGTCTTACCGCTTTGTCAGTAGAGACCAGAACAAATGTTTCAACGCCAGCGTTAATCGCCGCCTTTGCTGTGTAATATGTACCATAAACATTGTTTCTAATGCCTTCGACAACGTTATGTTCAACTAGAGGTACATGTTTATATGCTGCCGCATGATATATCGTATTTATCTCAAATGCCTTCATGACATTTTCGACTCGATTGATTCGTTGTACAGAGCCCATCAATGGCAATAGTTTAGTTTTTAGACCGTTTATTTTAATGTATTCACCAAGCTCTTTTTCTATCTGATATAGCGCAAATTCGCTTAGCTCGAACAGGACTAATTTAGCTGGTTTAAATTTTAATATTTGTCTACAAAGCTCTGACCCTATGGAACCACCAGCACCGGAAACCATTACATTTTTTGTAGTAATGTTTTGCGACATTAGCTGCGGCAATGGTGTGACGGGTTCCCGACCTAGTAAGTCTTCAATTTCGACATCAATGAGCTCAGATGCATTGAAGTTCCCTTCAATTACATCGGCTATTCCTGGAATTGTTTGTACTTTTATCTGGTACTTCTCTAGTGAATTGATGATTCGATTTCTTTCAGAGCGGGACGCACTGGGCAAGGCAAGTAGCACCTTGATAGCTTTACCAGCATCAATTAGGGCTTTTAGCTCAACTAATGAAATTACAGGGATCCCTTGTATTACAGACCCGTACTTTGTCGCGTCGTCATCAATAAATGCCGACACATAATATTCAGGGCCGATTGCGATTCCAGTAGCCAATTGTCGACCGGCGGAACCGGCCCCGTAGATTACTACTGGTCGTTTATTTGTGCCCGTGAATTGACTTACCAGAGCTCTAACTAATAGTCTTGCACCGCCCACTGTTAGCAATATCAATGCACAGTAGATCAGTGGCATTGTTCTTGGGACTGTTGTTGTAGAGAAGAATGCGATAAGCACTAAAGCCGCTGTGGATAGCATCGTTCCAGCAACGACAGCCCATACAGCTTGTGAGCTCATGTAACGAAGTACCGCTCTGTATAAGCCAAGTTTAATGAATATTAAAAGGCTTATAGGTAACAATCCTGATAGAATTAGCCAATAGTTTGCAATTGAAAATGCCGATAGATTATCAAGCCTGATTACTAAAGCCGACCAGAACGAAATTACAATAAAAATAGAGTCCACTACCAACGTAATAAACCGCTTTGATTTTCTCGAGGAATTAAAAATTTTGTTTATGCTGTTTTTCATTTAACGCCTTAAAGACAATATATTTCAAATATAGCTCATGAATTTCCAAACTACTTTACCGCGTCCCCAGCTCCACCTCCAGTGATTGTCTTCAAGATGTAATAAAAATATGACCTTATTGTGAGGTTAGCAATCATTTCGGAATCAGTTGTCGCCAGTTTCTTCGGGTTAGACATATCAATATGATTAATCTGTGCCAAGCCAGTAATACCAGGTCTCACATTAAAAACATTTTTCACATCTCTTTCGTTTATTAACTCTTTTTGGCTTTCTAAGTTTGGCCTCGGCCCAACTAGGCTCATTTCACCAGTCAACACATTAAAAAGTTGAGGTAATTCATCCAGCTTAGTTTTTCGTAAAAACTTCCCAATTCCGGTTATCGAGGAGGAAGCGACCAAATGGCTTGCCTTAGATTCAGTATTTAGCTTCATTGTTCTAAACTTATAAAGAGTAAATACCCTCTTATTTCTGCCTAACCGTTTCTGAGAAAATATTGCAGGCCCATCAAATGCCATGATCAAAATAGAAATAATAGCCATTACGGGAAGTAAGAATACTAATCCTAAAAAGGAAAATATCAAATCCAAAGTTCTAATCATTACTTTGTTGCTCCTTAAAATATATTTCAAATAGCTGCTGCGGAGTATACTTCGGACTCCAATTTAATAATTTTCGAATTTTACTGTCATCAATCTCTAAATCATACAACAACGACGGAATCATATTTCGCTTTCCAATTAACAACAAACCCAATTTCAATAGGCTTTTCGGAACCTTTAAAAAGACGCTTTTACTATTCTTAGCCGCTGCGATATAGCGCACTAACTTCCTCGTTGAGAGCGAACTCCCGTCAGTGGCGAAGTAAACTGGATATGAGTCAAGGCGTGTGATTTTTGCATCAACAAGATATGCTAATAAATCCAATAGATTATCCATACCAATATAACTTCGTTTATTTTCAACGGCATCCAAAGGTATGGGCAGATTCAGCGTAGTTAACCTTTCCAAAAGCCTTAAATTCGCGGGCGGATTTGAGCCATAAACGAGAGGTAACCTCAAAATAATAGGTTCCGTTCGACCTTCTTCGTATAAGTTTAATATTTCCATTTCAGCCTGCAATTTGGATTTTGCAAACTCACTTTTTGGGATTGGTTGAGTTTTTTCATCAACTATGAACCTAGAATGAGATAGTACAGACAGAGCGGAACTTAAAAAAACAAACTTTTTCACCTCTAGCTTTTGCGCCATACCAAATAGTCGCTTTGTCGCTAGGACATTAGTCTCGTAAAATTCAGCCGTGCCGGCCTCGTCTTTAATTTTGTTGTGTAGTAATGCTGCACAATGAACAACAAGGTCAGCATTTCCCAGTAGAATGGCAACTTCATCATTTTTAGTCTTATCCGTTAAATCGATAGCGTATATATTTGGGTGGCTACTAGGACTTTTAGCTATTCCATGAACAATATGTCCAAGTTTTTCCATATACGCAAAAACACAAGAACCAATGTACCCACTTGCGCCTGTAATTAGAATTCTCATCTACTTCGCTTCATACATTTTTATTGAAAAAAGAAACGCTACTTTCTAACTTAGAAAAGAACTGACTCTCTTGTAATTCCAACTCATCGAAGTAACTTTTTTGCGGATAAGTGAACTCTGAGGATTTTAACTCTTTAACGATAGCATCCATTTGCTCATTAAAAGTGGTCTGCTTTTGTTGGGATGATTCAACACACCATCCAATATTGAGTTCTTTAACTTTCTCAGACAAGAATGTCTTTTTTGACACGATGATTGGTTTCTGCGATAACAAGCTCTCGTATAACTTGTTTGGCAGGGCTAACCGCACGTTTAACTGACTAGCATCATAATTCGCTAAAACGACATCGATACTAGAGTAAATTTGGACAATTTCATTTTCATAATCATACGGTCCGTGCACAAATACATTGTTATTTATCATATTTTTAAAATGCGGGTATTTATTAACCAATCCCTCAAATTTATTAATTGGACCTCCATAGATATGAAGCTCAATATTTGAACTATCGCCTAAAGAATACAAATACTCCAAGACCATATGAAGTTGCTCTAAATATCTTATCG
The DNA here is from genome assembly GCF_031846165.1 of Brumicola blandensis. Taxonomy (NCBI): domain Bacteria; kingdom Pseudomonadati; phylum Pseudomonadota; class Gammaproteobacteria; order Alteromonadales; family Alteromonadaceae; genus Brumicola; species Brumicola blandensis. Next base: position 135,257 of record NZ_JAVRIE010000003.1, on the reverse strand, counting down.
CCCCTACATACCCTAATTTTATCTTACATTTACTTTCACTCACGCCTTTATTAAATGCTAACTTGAAAGACTCAACTAGCTCACGGTTAGGAATATTCTCAATAAAAGACACATTATTGAAGGTTCTAAAAAATTCGATAAATCCTTGCGAAGTCAACACAATTGAATCACTTACAGATCTAACGAACAAACTAAATATCCAGCCCACGGCTACGTTTAACATATTATTGCTATATCGCAGTGGTAAGTCTGGAATTTCTGATATTATATAGGAATTTTTTTTAAATCTACGTAGAACCCAAAATTTATCAATAAATACCTTCGCTCCACTTACATATAAAATTGAGAAATCCAAATCCGTTCCTAATCCTTTATATTCTCTCAACTCAGCGTTTTTTGCCCAGTCTGAGGTTGCGAGCCATTCACCCTTTTGCGTGTCTGAATACACTACCACAGAATAACCGCGCAGAATAAAGCTCGATACTCTTTTTCTCAACCTCGGATCCAGAGAATGATCTACAAGAAAACAAACCCGCTTAGATTTCATTACTCACCTTTTTCTTTTTTTTATGGAGCTTCTCTATAGCTAAGTCAACCAAGCCTTTAAAATTACCTAAAACAAAGCAACTATGACATGCTGGAAAAAGAAAACTATAACTGAACGCGATAAATACAGATCTTGACTCAAAGTATAAAAAAACACTTGACACAAAAAAGTAAAGGCAAACGAATAATAAAACATATGAGGGGATTAGAATGGCTGCGATTAGCGAAAGTCCAAAAGCAGTGATAGGCAACAAATGCTGAAGTCTAACATTGTTTAAATACTTCGTTGTCAGCTTCCCTTGAGTATATGCGCGTTTCAGAATTGTTCGAACTGTATCTTGCTTAAGAATATATTCAATTCTTAGTTCAGTGCTCTGTAGTAATTTCTTTTTTGTATATGACCTTAACCGTTTAAGCAAATCAATATCCTGCTTTCTTGCAATTAATTCATTGAATCCTCCAATAGCTCTCAAGTCATCAGTAAAAAAGAAACCAAGATAGAGTGTATCAACATTACGCGCTTCAGATTGAAAAAGCTTCGAAGCCTTAAAACGACTTGGTCCCATAAAGAATGGAGAGACAAAAGCATGACTGATTGCATTAGCAGTTTTTTTATTGACTCTTCTTGGCGTCACATCAATTATAGGTCCCACAGCACAAATATTCGCACTATCAGAGTTTAGTTGCTTCAACCCTAGCGAAAAGAAATTAGAAGATACTTTGCAATGTGAGTCGATTCGACAAAAAACTTTGAATCTAGCTTCATTTATTCCTTTGTTCAAATTGATACTAGCAGTACCATTTAAAGACTCAATAAATTTAATGTTAAGAGTTTTAGACCACCTATCTACCACTTCAAATGGGCCGTCATCTGAGCCGCCATCACATACTAGAATTTCGTAATCTAAGTTGTCGATATCAGATACGCTGATTGATTTTAATAAAGAGTCTAGGTTTTTAGCATCATTTTTTATCGGTATACACACCGATATTTGATTTATCATATTTTAATAACTCACTTTCTAAATTTACATTATTATCTAATTCAGTCGTTCACTTGGACTTGAAACTGGTTTGTACACCAAAACACTTAACAATAACGTAAGAAGCATAACTCCTCCTGCTGAATATGTGCTTAAGTTTAATAATAAAAGGCAAACGATACTTATAGTTCTACTATTTTGCTCAGAGCTTTTCCCCAATATCTCACGAAAACATAAATAACTTAAACCTAAATATACACTCAATCCAAAGGAGTGTGTAATGTATATCCATGAATCGTGAAGTCTAAAAAAAAGTTTATTCTTCAATTCTTCCTCAGAAAAAGCACTATCACTAATATCAACAAAATCTAATAATCCTAAATAGTCTCTATATCCGACACCAATGCCGTTACCGAACAGTAATGAGAAAATATTTTGATTAGCTATAATTTTGTGCTCAGCTGTTCGAATTGGGTCCAGTTCTTGCAGCAGGCTAAGAAAACTTTCACCATTTAATAAATAGTAAAATATATTTAAGACTCTGAATTGAGCAAATAGGTCACTTGGTATTAAAAACACTGCGACAGAAACGAAAAATCCAACTTTGAGCCAACCAGAAGCTTTGTGCATAGTAATTAAAACAATACAAATCAAATAAAAAACAAAAATCATTCTGGTTTGGAAATTTACTAATACAAAAATAGTTGGTATCAATAAAAAAAGAAATATCACCACTCTTTTGCGAATTAGAGCAATCAAAGAGGCCATTACAGCGAGAATTTTCATGGGAGAGTAAGAAAGATAATCACCTCCAAAATAGTTATAGAAAAGCATTATATTTATAAGCTCGGATAATAACATTGCAAGACTGACATAAAATATGAAATCTGTTAATTTCTCAAACTCCATATCTTTAAGCGAACTATATCTAGTTACCAACGCGATAAATGAAAGGATGAAAATAAGGTCCCTAATAAATACGTTTAATGAAATATATTCAATGTTCCCAATACTTATAAATATTATAAACGTAAACCATGCAGCCCATAAGAGGAAGGCTAAAGGGTTTATCACTTTAAACAACAAGCTAACAAGAAAAGCTAGATAGATACAGTACTTAAGAATAGCAAACGTATTAGTATATGCTACTTCGGATTTATCTATCATAAGAATTAAGCTTAATATTAATAAATAAAACTGATAATTAGACTGAAGTCGACACAACAGAATTAGCGTTAATGGAATAATGCTCAGGTTTGCAGTTATCTCAGAAAAATAAAAACGTTGGCAACTGAAAAATACAAGAATGCCTGCAAAAAAATAAAAATTCTTATCAATACACTTATAGTTTGATGTCAATTTTCTTTACCTTCATGACAACGTAAGCACTTTGAAGCAAAGCATGCAAACCTTGGATACACAAAACCGCAACACAAAATGTAATGGCATCAAAATAGTCGATGTAAATAAACGAAATTATTAAAAATAATACAAACATAGATATATTTATATTCAAAGTTTTACGGCCTAGACCATGAGTAATCACAAAAATGTCTGTCAAGCGAATTATAGATACTGGTATTATGGAAAAAATAAGAATTTTCAAATACTCACTAACGCCTATCCAGTTTTCACCAAATACATATAAAATAAAAATATCACCGACCACAAACGTTGTAGCTATTACAAAGATTAATGGAACTGTAAAGAAAACTAAGTAGTTATAAACAACTTTTTTGTTACTGTGAGTCCGGCTATGATTTTCAAAAATTTCTTGTCGAAAATGCTTGTCTATTTGTTTCTGTATAATAAAAAATAAATTAACAATACTTAATCCGATTGATGCTTTAGCAAACTCCTCCAAGCCGAAATGGCTTTCGATAACCCAGCGATTGAAGTGCCCATATGTAGCCTGCAAAATACCAATCAAGAATACTGGAAGGTATAAAAGAACATAGGTTTTTAATAATACGAAACCGCAAAATCTATAACTGCGCTTTATATCAAATCTTCGAATTAAAATGAGTTGGCAAAGGAAGCTTAAGAAAGTTGAAAGCATCAAAGAAACAAAAATATATTCTGGGATATCTTTTAAATCGTGCATTACTAATAAAAATAGAAAACTTAGAAATACTGCTCGTTCAAATAATAGCAGGGTCGCATATATATGGTTTTTTCTATGAAACTCAAATACTGGTGAGATATATAGTAGCGGGATTAAAAAATAAAAAAGACCACTCAATTTATTCCAATCGAAAACTGTTTCAATGAGAATTAAAACTGTCATTAGAACTATAGCCAGAAATAACCTTATTAGTAATAAGTTATATGTTAAAACTTCGATGTGAATATTAAATTTTCTTGCAAAGTGCGTTGAACACTGTTCGGCAACAAGATCGATAGAAAGCAAGAAAAAAATACTGATTGAAACTAAATACAAATATTTACCTACAACTAAAGGCTCAAAATTTCTACTTATCACGACCAGTATTAAATAGCTCACTAGCGCTGCCAACAAACTAATAGCACTGCTGCTGAAAATCCTTTTCATAACCTAATCTGCAAAAACTAGAGACAAGCTGCTTTCAACAGCATCAACATTAAAGTACTCGCTAGACTTTTTAGCAAGGTAACCTTTCATTTCAACTACTTTGTTTTCCTCCAAAGCATCAAGTAGACTTAGCATGTTTCCACTTTCGTAAAACAAACAAATTGGTTGTTCAAATAATTCCGATAATTCTATGTAGGGTTCAATTTTTTTACTTATCCATGGAACAGCTAATGCAAAAGAATCGCACAAATTCCCACTCAACTTGCCTTCAAAATTTTCATCGTGTCCCATAAATGCGAAAGAAAAGGAAGAATAGAGTTCATCATATTCTTTGGGTGTTAACCATTTATTTATTACAACGACATTTTTACGAGATAAAATTTCGTTCGGAATATCCGAAGTTTTACAATTAACTATAAAATAGTTGTGGGTCATTTTTTTGTCTGCAAGGATTAAACCTAAGAAATCACCGACCGGCTTCTCGAGTTTATCTGGGCCCATAAACCCAACGTTCAGAGAAGTTATTACGCTATCGTTTCTATTTGGGGATAGAGAAGAGCGAGGAATACATAGGTGATGCCTCTTAATAATTGCAGGCAATTTAAACTTCTTTTCAACTAAAGATTTCTCAAATGTGGAATGCGTTACTATTAGCTTAACTTTCCTTCTACAAATTTTATAAAACAAGCTGAGTAGTGTGCCATATTTTTTTACACGTCTTTTACCGAAATTATTCGTAGCAATGAGTGTAAACGTTGACTCTTTAAAAAAATAAACTAGATAGGCAGCCAAAAGTAGCTTTTCAGAAAAGCCACAAAAGTAAATATCATTTTCTATTTTTTTGTTTAATGAGAGTAGATACTTTAAACAGCTCAAAAATGAATTTGGGTTCAGCTCTGCATTGTCTTCAAATTTGATCTGAGTTGTTTGATTCTTAGCGAAACAGTCCCTTACATGTTTTGACGTAATATACCTGGACTTTATTCTATTTTTTTCTAAAAATTGAATAAAAAACTGATCATCTATATTGGGATGACCAGCCTTTTCATCTCCAGAGAAGGGAGAAATAAGCAGTATTCTTTTTTTCATTAAAACACTTTTTGCATTTTATAGAATGTATCGTCTTCTTTAATAACAACAAAACCAAAAGATTCATATAACCGAATGGCGCTTGGGTTATTGATATCTACAGTCAAAGAAACAACAGAAATATTTTGTCGAACAGCAGTAGCGAGAAGTAATTTTAGCATTGTTGAACCAAAAGATTGATTCCTATAACCGGAATGAACGCAGACCCCGAGCCATGTATCAGCCCCCTCAGACTCGAGATGTCCATATGCTACAGCTTTCCCGTGTAAATTAAATAAAAAGTTAGCATCATGGTCAGCCACGATTGACAATTCTCGACTATCAAAGTATCTGAAAGATTCATCCGTGCTCCTAACATTCTCTACCAGCTCACCCAATAAGCTCATATATTCGCTAGAGGAAGGCTCCATCACAGAATACTTTGTATTATTTTTTACTATTTCAATAAATATTTGGCACGTCCGCTCAATTTCAGTCATTGTCAGATCTGAACCACATGGAAAAACAATAATATCGTCAGATAAACACTTGGAGTTTTTGTATGAACTCTCATCGTTTAGGTAATTCAACTTATCTGTAGAGTAAAAACCTGGGCGTGTTGCAATTCCTGAAACTTGCATTAGGTCCATTATATCATCTCTACTAATGGTGAGCATATGTGGAAAAAGCTGAAATCCAATAGCCCAGAGCTGTATCCCATCACCTATACAATGTTGCAATTGACCAAACTTTAATTCCCCCAGCATAGAAGTATATTTTTTCTGCCTAGCAATTTGATATTCAAGTATATCTGTTCGTTTTTCAAGTTGTCCCAAAGCAATCGCAGAATGAATATTTGACAGTCTATAGTTATTTCCGGCTAATTGGTTCATGTACGGCCTAGGGGCTCCTACTAACCCATGGCTTCGAAGTTGAGTAATTCGTTCATTGAGATCCTCTCTATAGCTTATTAGGAGACCTCCCTCACCACATGTAATCGTTTTCGCAGCATGCATACTGAAGGTTGCGATATCAGAAAATTGGCCCAATAACTTACCACTGCACATACTAAACCAAGCTTCAGCACAATCCTCTAAAAGCCATAAGCTTTTTTCTTTACACCACTTAGATATTTTTTCTATATCATGACATCCACCATAATTATGTACTAAAAGCACTCCTTTGATAGATTTATCGTATACTTTTTGTATATTTCCCAAGCTCTGATTCCATGAACTGAGCTCAACGTCACAATAAACAGGCACTGCTCCTAGTTGAAGCAAAACATTGCCCGCTGCTTGAAAACAAAACGAAGGAACTATAACTCTATCTCCGGGCGTAACTGATAATGCCTGCAGTGCTAGTTGTAGCGCGGCTGTTCCGTTACTGACCGCAAACGCTTTGCCTCGGTATACAGATTCGACTTCTTTTTCAAATTTTGACACAAAGTCCCCACCAGATATCCAGCGAGAATCCAATGCTTCTTTGGCGTACTCTAGCTCATTTCCAAAATACTTAATGTTGGCCCAAGAAATACTATTACTTTTCATTTGGTTCATTCTCCATGGCATTGACCATCGATGCAATTTTTGCTTCATTGAGGTCCGTTTCCATCATCTCTTCAACCATTTCTTTAAACTTAATCTTCGGAGTCCAGCCTAATAAATCTTTAGCCAGTTTAGGGTTACCTAACAATGTCTCAACTTCAGTTGGTCTATAGTACTTTTTATCGACAGCAACAATACATCGACCATTTTGATCATATCCCTTTTCTTCTTCTGCAGTTCCTCTCCATTCAATTTCCAAATCTATGAACTTAGCTGCAATCTCTACAAACTCGCGAACGCTATATTGCTCACCAGTAGCTATAACAAAATCCTGAGGACTATCCTGTTGCAGCATAAGCCACTGCATTTCAACATAATCTTTCGCATGACCCCAATCTCGTTTAGCATCCATATTGCCAAGCAGAAGCCTTTTTTGAAGTCCATACTTAATGCGAGCTAAAGCTCTAGTTATTTTTCTGGTCACAAAAGTTTCGCCCCGCCTGGGGCTTTCATGATTAAACAGTATTCCGTTACACCCAAAAATACCGTATGCCTCTCTATAATTTATCGTAATCCAGTATGAATACATTTTTGCTACAGCATAAGGGCTTCTTGGATAGAAAGGTGTTTTCTCCGTTTGCGGAATTTCTTGCACTAGACCATATAGTTCACTCGTTGAAGCTTGATAAAACTTACATTTTTTCTCTAAGTTTTGAAGTCTTATTGCTTCCAATATACGCAGTGTACCAAGTGCATCAGAGTTAGCTGTATATTCTGGCTCTTCAAAACTAACTGCGACATGAGACTGAGCCGCTAAATTATATATTTCATCTGGCTGCACCTCAGCCACAATTCTCTGAATACTTGAGCTGTCCGTTAAATCACCATGATGCAAGAATAAATTGGTTGCCTCTTGACTAGGGTCTTTATAGAGGTGGTCGATACGAGCTGTATTGAATAGTGAACTGCGTCTGCGCATTCCATGGACTTCATATCCCTTTTCAAGTAAAAATTCAGCCAAGTAACTTCCGTCTTGGCCTGTAATACCAGTAATAAGTGCTTTTTTCATTTTTCTACCATCATATTAAATTATAAATTAGAGTAGTGCTCGAATTTGACACTAATGAGTTTATATCACTCTGAAAAGAGGAGTGCTTAGTAACACAAATTATCAAATCATACTCTTGTGAAGGACGTAAATCAGTAGTTTGAAAAGGGTCGAAAACTGCTGGCTGCAGACCCAAATCATTGAGAGATTTGAGAACGTCAAAAGCTTTTGAATTCCTCAAATCTTCGCAGTTTGGCTTGAATGCAAGACCATAGAATAGAATTTTAGATTCTGAAAGTGATATCTTATTTCTAATTGCGAACTTTAAAAGTTTTGATATTACGTATTCAATGTGGTTTTCATTTATCAGCCTTGCTGACTCTATCAGCTCTGGGTTTAATCCAACCTCTTTTGCTTTGTGGATTAAGTAATAGGGATCTACGCCTATACAATGCCCTCCGACCAATCCCGGTCTGACGTTCATAAAGTTCCATTTTGTGCTTGCTGCATCGACCACTTCATTGATATCTATTTGTAATTTATCAAAAATCTTGTGTAGCTCATTCATCAATGCAATATTGACATCCCTCTGAATATTTTCAATAACCTTTGAAGCCTCAGCTACAGCGATAGAAGATGCCATATGAGTTCCAGCTTTAACTATTTTCCCATACAAATCCGAAAGTAAAGAGCTTGTTTCTTTATCAGAGCCAGCAACGACCTTTATAATTTTATCCAAAGTGCGGGTTTTGTCTCCCGGGTTAACTCTCTCTGGTGAATAGCCGACAGAAAAATCCTTTCCAAAAACTAAGGACGATTTCCTCTCTAATAAAGGTACGCAGATTGATTCAGTTGCTCCTGGGTAAACTGTTGATTCGTACACGACGATATCTCCAGGATTTAGAATAGAACCAATGTAATTAGAGGCTGAAATCAAAGGAGAAAAGTCAGGCACCTTATCTCGCGAAACAGGTGTTGGAACGGTAACAATGTAAACCCTTTTATTTGTTCCGTTAGTGAGATTGGAACGAAAATCAATACTGGATAGAAAAGAGTGCTCTTCCACTGTTAAAATTTGTGCACTATCAACGCCTCGTCTAAATTCATCTATCTTTTTTTGTGATGTATCATAACCAATTACAACCATATCGCTCTTTGCAAAATGGGTTGCAAGAGGTAATCCAACATAACCGAGTCCGACAATAACTATTTCTAGTTTTTTAAAATCTGGATAAAAATTCATAAGATCCCTAATTTTTTAATAATTTTTTTTTGTAAATTGGAGAAATAAGAGCTTTTAATATTATTATAATTGTCGAAACTAATAACCCTATAAGTAAGCTCAATATCACTATAAACGGCCTCTTCGGTCCTACTTTGACTTCTGGCATGCTTGGCGGATCAATAGTTTGTAGAATATATTCATCTCTAATTTCTGCGAACATTAGTTTCTTTGTTTGCTCTTGTATCATTTCGTAGAGTAATGCCTTATTTTCAGTAATATTTGTTTTCTCGACTTGGTTCTTCAGATAAGTAATGCTGTCATTAGACTCACTCTTCTCAATATTCTTAATCGTTGTATTTAGTTCCTCTATAATTTGAACTAACCATTGCTGCGCAATCTTGGGAGAGTAAAACTGGAGGGAAGCGTTAATTATTCCTGACTCCGAGTCATGACTGAATATGAACATCTTTGAAAATCTTTCAGCTGCTTCCTGATATGTCGGCGTTTGACTTTTAGGAAACTTATAATGTCTAATCCAGCTGTCAGATGCTTTGTCGTAAACCTCATCATCGTATATCGGCACATTATTCGTTACATCCCACCCCTTGACCGCCATCACATGAACCAAAATGTCTTTTTCCTTTATAAATTCTCCTAAGAATTTACGAGACTTGATAGTTTCAAGAGCAACCGATACCTTATCCACTGAACTGCCGCCACTAAGGTTTATTCCAGCTAAGGAAGCAATACCGCCGAATTGACTATTTAATCTATTCAACTGACTATCGCTATCACTTTGCACAGGGATCAGAACGGCTTTAGACTCGTATACGTTATGCAACCCCAATGCATATAAGATACCTAAACCAGTCCCGCAAGCTAGACAGATTAAAACCAAAAAGCGATTAGCCCAATAGGACCTCAACAAAAATTGGATATTAAAGCTATCGCTATAAATTGGTTTGTTAGACTCATATGTCATATTAGTAGAAGAATTAGATAACATCTATAAACTCCCTATTGCTGCTAAAGCAACAGCGGTTTGATATAGAATTTGCGTAGCCCCTTGCCACAGTGAAATATTGTCATAATTAGTGACGTCGCGTGGCACAACAATGGTATCTCCGGGCTCTAATAAGTTTTTGTCCGATTGAGTGAACCAAAAATTTGATTTCGGGACTTTGATAGAACCATTGGCCTTGACAATGTATATTTTGGACTGGTCTCCATACTCTCGTATTCCACCAGCTAATTGAATGTAATCATTCACATCTAAATCTGGATCATACATATTGGTCGTCGCCACAAAGACCTCGCCTATTACAGATATGGCAGGAGTAATATTCGGAATGACTAACACATCCCCATTTTTCACTTTAATATCAGCTGACGTATTACCTTTTACTATCGCTGGTATGTCAATTACCATTCGGCCAGCTGGCTCTACGCTGCTCAGATCATTTAGAACTGTCATAGCGTTTTGGTAGTCTATTGTTTTGGAGAATTGACTATTGCTTAAATTATTATTCGCTAATTGTTGACGTAAGTTCTCCACAGTTTTGTTGATATTGTCACGCTCTCTTTGTTTCAGCTCTTCTCGGCTAAAAACGGCGGCTAGCGGACTAGCATTAACGGTTAATCCTCCAGCGCGAGCAATAACACTAGAAAGTGTTTCACCTTCTGCTATTTGGTATCGACCAGGAAAAATAAACTCCCCTCTTAATTCAACTATATTTTCTTCGTACCATTGAGGAATACGTACAACATTCAAGACATCCTTAGACTGAATTTGCAGTTGTTCGCTTCTTGGCGCTTCCAATTCAGAAAGCAGATTGACCTTTTGGTGTTTGATATTATAGAGCCCATCAGTAAAGTCTACCCTAGAGAGCTCTGCCGCACCTAAATACGCCGATTCAGTAAGCCCTCCAGCAGCAGTAACTAATTCTTTCAACGTGTAATTTTTAGTAATTGGGTAAATTCCAGGATGCTTAACTTGACCTGTAATTTCTGCTAACTGTAAAGAAGACTTGCTACTCGCCTCGTTTTCCAATCTAGCAATTAGCGGCGCTAATAAGATTTGTCGGGAAAATCTTGATGAATCTGAACGTTCAAAAACACTTGTGGTGAACCTGTCAGATTCTATTCCTGTTACAAAATCACTATTGTGTTCTATCGAGCCAACTTTTTCCGTTCTTAAATCCTGATTGGGTGCTGGTTCAGTAGTAACTTTTGTGCTAGCTGTTTCTTTATTGAACATTAAGATTTCATCAAAAGCTTCAAGGTCAATATTAAATGAACCATTTAAGACTTCCGCTGGCTTAAATTGAATAATCTGAGTTTGCTCATCTAGTCGCCCCTTCCGGACTAGCAAGCCATACGTTAAATCAGTGTTAGATAATATAGTTCTTTCTGTAATTAGATTATTGAGGCTTAGTCCATCTTCAGCGATGATTGAAGGCAAATTAATGGCGCCACTGACACTTACAGCGTTAGTAAATTCTTGACGTGCGGAAGGAACGCGCAAAAAATCGCCATTTCTTAATTTATGACTCATTGATGCGCTATTATCACTTGAAACATTCAGAATAGTCAGGCCAGAGTTGTACGAATTGTTTATTAGCTGCAGGGAATTCTTGTCTGCCTTGGGTAAAAAACCTCCCGCAAAGGTTAACAAATCAGTAACAGTCTCACCTTGCTCCATTTCATAAATTGCAGGCCTTCTAACCTCCCCATCTACCGAAACGACAGTTTTGGCAGTTGGAACAAAAAGTACGTCGCCTTGCTCAAGTCTAATATCTTTAGATGTGTCACCGAATACAATCAAGTCGTATAAATCAAAACTTGAAACTGTGATACCTTTACGTTTCAACTCTATATTTCTTAGTGAACCAATTTCATTCACGCCACCGCTGTTTATCAATGCTGTTGTAATTGTCGATAGTCCATTTACAACTAATGGCCCAGGCCGATAGACCTCGCCAACTAGGAAAATCTGAATAGTTCGTAATTGGCCCATAGAGATAAACGGCGAAACTCCAATTTTTTGTTGCTCATATTTTTGTATAACTAGCTCTTTCAACTGATTGAAACTTGTTCCGGCCACATTCAGTGGTCCTAGTTCAGGTATATCAATATTACCTTCGTTGTTTACTTTCAATTCAAAGTCACCTGATTCTTTGCCAAATAATTGAAGTTGGACTGAATCGCCGGGCCCGATGATATAGTTGGATGGTACTGGCATATATTCGCTTGGTATTGCTGGCGTTTTTCTATTCCCAAATGTGTCGTAACCGAAGGCTCTAAGCTTAACCGATTCGCTCTCAACATTACTTTGCTCTGCTAACTTTGAAGATACTTGTTTCTCGTCTATATCTCTCTCTACAAAATCAATCAGATCAGTCCGATCACCGCTGATTTCTGAATTATTAACAGTTTCTAATATCGATAGATCAAACCCCATTTGGCGAGCCAATTGCTCCTGCTGGGCTTTTGGCAAGTTTCGAAACTGCTCAATTTGTTGTTGAGATGGCACAAATCCTTGGGCTTTGGTCAAAAAAGACGCCATTGATACGAGAGCAATTAGAAACGTCCTCAGAAATAACTTTGACAAACAATTTTTCCCTATGAACAAATCAGTTAACACAATTCAATTCCTCATACATTAAGCTATTTATGCTTTAATATTCTTATTTCATTGACATTTTGTAGCATTTAGAACGTTTCATGCCTTCAGCAAAATGTGGTCTAAAGTTACATCGCGAATTCGATTAACAACAGTTAAGGTCGAGTTTCCATGCACTTAACAATTCCTTACAGGCCTAAACACCTCATTTCTCAACTTCTCTGGTAAGGACATCTCAAAGAATTACTGGCTTCCAGTTGAAAGGCCTTCAACTATTTTGAAACAAGCTGTGCCATCACCATATGGGTTATGAGCAAAACTCATTGCCCTGTAGGCCGCCTCATCATTCAATAGTAACTCCAATTCAGAACAAATCTTATCAGAATCTGTGCCAACCAACTTAACCGTACCGGCTGAGACAGCTTCAGGCCTTTCGGTCGTATCACGCATAACTAAAACAGGTTTACCAAGCGACGGAGCCTCCTCTTGAATACCACCAGAATCAGTCAAAATAATAGTTGCCCTATCCATCAAATAAACGAACTCCAAATACTGTTGTGGCTCGATCAATTTGATGTTTTTTATCTCCGACAATAAACGGTTGACTGGTTCTTGTACTGCTGGATTCAAATGTACCGGATAAAGGATTTCAACATCAGCATTCTTTAGCGCTGTCGTGGCTAACGCTTGACAAATGTTCTCAAAACCCTGACCAAAGTTTTCTCTTCTGTGGCCGGTAACTAAAATTAATTTTTTGCTCGAATCTAAAAATGCAAACTTTTCTTTCATTTTTGACAGTGTTGAAAGGTCTGATTTCAACTTATCACGCACCATTAATAATGCATCAATGACGGTGTTACCTGTAATAGTAATTGACGATTCAGGATAGTTTTCTTTTAGCAGATTCTCAGCCGACTCTTTTGTTGGGGCAAAGTGATAAGTGGTTATTGCTCCCGTAAGCTTTCGATTTGCCTCTTCAGGCCAAGGAGAATAAATATTCCCAGTTCTAAGTCCTGCCTCAACGTGACCAACGGCAATTTGCTCATAATATGCCGCAAGACTTGTCGCAAAGGTTGTCGCTGTATCGCCATGCACCAACACTACATCTGGTTGGAATTCATTTAACACAGATTTCATTTGTAACAAAATTTTAGATGTTACATCGTTCAATGTTTGCTTATGTTTCATCAGGTCCAGATCATAATCTGGCGTAATCTCGAACAACTCTAGAACTTGATCTAACATCTCTCTATGTTGAGCAGTCACGCAAACCTTTGATTCAAATCTAGGATCGGATTCAAGTTTTTTTACCAAGGGCGCCATTTTAATGGCTTCTGGGCGAGTACCGAATACACAAAGGACTTTTTTCATTAAAAACTAGCTTCCAAAATTCCTGCAACCTTGCAGATTTTTCCATTGGGGCGAGATCCTACTTAAAACCACACGAATTGTCACACCTATTCGTAAACTTTTGGCCCTTTTTCGAATGATTACGTATTCAAGGCCATTTTTTAACAAACTTGCAACTCTTGTGACTATCACTGCATAATGCGGGCGAACAAATAAAAATAACAACAATAGTTATCAAGGAACAAAAATGACGATAGAAAGAGAAAATGACACACGTTTTGTGGGTCATCCTATGGGTCTGCTTACGTTAGCTGGTACTGAAATGTGGGAACGCATGAGTTACTACGGCATGCGTGCACTGCTAGTCCTGTTCATGGTGTTGGCTTTGGAAGAAGGTGGCTTGGGCTTAACAGTCGCAACAGCTTCTGCAATTTATGGTCTATATACCGGTGCAGTTTATTTCTTTGGATTGCCTGGCGGTTGGATAGCTGACCGATTAATCGGTGGTCAAAAAGCAGTTTTTTATGGCGGAATAATCATCATGATCGGCCATATTATTCTTGCAATCCCTTCTGAATCTACATTTTTTATCGGATTAATTTTTGTAGTCTTAGGTACAGGGCTTTTAAAGCCAAACATTGGTGCTATGGTTGGTCAATTATACTCACCAACAGATTCTCGCCGAGATAGTGCATACACAATCTATTATATGGGTATTAATATTGGCTCATTGATTGGTTACGGTGTGTGCGGTTACTTACAAGTAAACATGGGCTATCACTGGGCATTTGGTGCTGCAGCGGTTGGTATGGGTCTCGGTTTGATTCAATACAAATTGACACTCAATAACATCGAAGGTGTATCTGATAAACCTGTCGTTCCCCTCACCCCACAAGCAGAAAAGAAAGCTTATACTGCAATTGTTGGCTTCATTATCGGTTTGGCTGTATTAACAGTGCTAATTTACACAAACGTTATTGGTTTCGATCCTGTTGTTGTCGCAAAACAAGTCGCCGTGGCAATCACAACAATATTTTTAGTTTATTTTGCGTACATCTATTTTGGCGGTAATCTTAACGCTGATGAGAAGAAGCGCATGGGAGCACTATTCCTAATCTGTTTAGCATCAACGTGTTTCTGGGCTGGTTTTGAACAAGCAGGTTCGTCGCTGAATTTATTCGGTCAAGATTATACGCAACGCATGATTGGCGATTTCGAAATTCCACCTGCATGGTTCCAGTCCGCGAACTCAATCTTCATCATTATACTGTCACCATTTTTTGCATATATGTGGATGGCACTCGGTAAGAGAATGATCGAGCCAAGTTATAGTGTGAAGTGTGCTGTTGGTTTAATCATCATGGCATCTGGCTTCATCGTCATGTTCTTTGCTGCACAGCTTGCTGCAAGCGGCCTGAAAGTAGCTCCTTACTGGTTGGTGGCAACATACTTCCTTCATACTGTGGGTGAATTATGGTTAAGCCCAGTCGCTTTAAGTGCTGTGAGCAAGTTATCTCCGAAGCGTTTTGCAGGTCAAATGATGGGCGTGTTCGTTCTAACCTACTCAATGGGAAGTATCATCGCTGGTATCTTTGCTGGTAAATTCGACCCAGAACAAGTTGACCAAATGCCTGGTTTGTACTTACAAATCACTTACTTCAGTGTGGCAATCGGCATTGTATTGCTGTTATTGTCGCTGAAAACAGGCAAATGGGAGAAGTTGGCCGAGAAAGAAGAAGCCAGCTAACACTTTCGAACAAAACTAAAAGCTAACAAGAATTAAAAAGCAGTGTTTAACGACACTGCTTTTTTTGTGCCTAAAACATACAATTAATCAGGTGTCTGATGTATCCTTACTGGTATTCAAAGTAAGAACAACGATCTTATTTCAATAAAAGCGCTATAAAAGTACTTTTACCAAGCATTGTTTCTGAAGGTACATCCATTGAAAATCTATACATCCACAAAAAACATTCCAAAACTTGAAGGAAAGCCTCTAACTGAGAGGATGGCCTTGTTAGAAGACGCAGCTAAAAAAATGAGCGTACCGGAAAAAACACTCTTAAACGTATTAAAACTATGCGTACTGATCCCTGTGTTTATCTTTCTATTGCGTATATCGACTGACTGGACTTCCATGGTCTGGGCGGCGCTAATCTTGCTTCTATATCCAATACTCGTGAAACCTATTCAATATTCTATTAGTGCCAAATATTTACAGTAGCGCATTTGTCACATTTATCAGATAATATAAAGATTCAATCGTTAATCAGGGAGCAAAATATGAAATCAATCTTAGTCACCGGCGGCACAGGGTATATTGGCAGTCACACAGTACTCCAATTACTAGACGCTAACTTCGAGGTGATTATCCTTGATAACTTTTCAAACTCTTCTGACGAAAGTTTAAAGCGAGTGGAAAAGCTGACTGGAAAGCAGGCGAAGCTTTATGAAGGCGATATCAGAGATTCCGACTTGCTGAATACAATTTTCACCTCGCACAAAATTGATGGAGTTATCCACTTCGCGGGTTTGAAGGCGGTAGGTGAGTCTGTAGAAAAGCCACTGATGTATTACGAGAACAATGTTTACGGCACATTAAATCTATGTAAAGCGATGGCTGAGCATGGCGTTAAGAACATTGTATTTAGCTCATCTGCAACTGTTTACGGTGACCCTGTTGTGTTGCCTTTGAACGAAAACTTGCCCACAGGAACGCCTACTAACCCATATGGGCAATCAAAGTTAATGGTCGAGCTTATGCTCAAAGATTTATACAAAGCTGATAGCGAATGGAATATCGTATTGCTACGCTACTTCAATCCGGCTGGCGCCCACCCAAGTGGATTAATTGGTGAAGATCCAAATGGTATCCCAAACAATCTTATGCCATTCATCACCCAAGTTGCGACAGGAAAGCGCGAGTTCTTAAGCGTATTTGGGGACGACTACGATACACCTGATGGCACAGGCGTGCGCGATTACATCCATGTTGATGACCTAGCGAATGGACATTTGAAAGCCCTTAATAAGCTTTCAGATAAAGCGGGTTTAGTGACATACAACTTGGGCACAGGACAAGGTTATAGTGTCTTAGAAATGGTCACTAATTTCGAGAAAGCTTCTGGCCAAAAGGTCCCTTACAAAATCACCCCTCGTCGTAGTGGCGACGTAGCTGCGTGTTACGCAGATCCTAAACTAGCCGCTGAAGAATTAGGCTGGACAGCCAACAAAGGCTTAAAAGAAATGTGCGAAGACAGCTGGCGCTGGCAGTCGACCAACCCCAACGGTTATAAATAGCAAAAAAGGGGTCAGAGTTAATTTAAAAAGGGGTCAGAGTTAATTTCTTAGTGCTCGCAGTTTGAGTAGGCCTTTGCCAATAGAAACCTTCAAACGGCAAGGATGCCGTTTGGGAGCGGGCAGGATGCCGAAAAGCGCGTTTCTATTGGTAAAGGACTTCTCAGACTTGGAAGAGCACTGCGAAATTAACTCTGACCCCTTTTTAAATTAACTCTGACCCCCTTTTTCTTACATGTCTTTTAGGAGGTCTTCGAAGTTCGAGAAATCGTCCTCTTCTTCTTGTAATTCTTCTTCGGTTTTAGCTTTGACTTTGCCGTCTTTCACTTGGAATTCCAAGCGTTGGAAGTAAGCGTCTCTGACGAATAAGTACTGATCTAATGAACGATTCAAGGTTTCTTCTTGGTCCAGCAACGAAGCTCTGGTTTCAAGGACCTTTACTACATTTGATGCAATAACATAGGGGTCTTCGATCACTGTCATTGGCCAATAAACATTGTCAACAATATCACCGGTGAAGCTTCTAAAGTCACTTGGGCCCAAGGCTGGCAACATCAAATAGGGACCTGTGCCAACACCCCATACGCCAAGTACTTGCCCAAAATCTTCTTCTTTGCGCTCTAAACCCAACTCTGAGGCGACATCAAAAATACCGACGATACCCACGGTGCTATTCACCAAGAAACGCCCTACACTCACCAGAGAGTCATTGCCTTTGCCTTGCAGTAAGTTGTTCACAGCACTCGCAGGTTCACTTAAGTTTTCGGACGCATTTAATAGACCGGTGCGCACAAACTGAGGTGTCACATAAATATAGCCCTTGGTTAGAGGCTTCACTAAAAAGCGATCAAGAATTTCATAGTTGAAGTCCCAAACAACCCTGTTAACCGGCTCAAAAGGATCGCTAACGCCACCTTCGTCTTGCACTTCAACTGCGCCTGCTTGCGCTTCAGTTGGCATTGGTTCATCGGCTTCTGATACTGCGGCACTGCTTGCACACCCGCCCAAAATAATTGCGAAGCCTAAGGCCAATACTTTTAATGAATTTGTCACTGAACTTCCTCGTTAATGGTTAATTGAATCGACCTTAATTCGTCGATGACTGGCAGGTTACTCAAAGAACCTTGTAGCTCGCCAGAGCTTGTCATCACATCCTCGTCCTTGGATATACGGGCAGTTATAGTGACTTGTTCAGCATTTTTCAATGAAAAATTTGTAATCATTGCATCTGCTGTCGTTAAATCTACGCTGATTGGAAAGCTAGGCAATCGCAGTCGTTTAACCGCTAGAGGCATTCTAGCGCCAGAATTTGCATCCTGAGCGAAAACAATTAAAAAACCATCATCAGGAAGCTTGGCTTTTAATGCGTCTGCAATAGATACCTCGACTCTGAACCCTCTTTGAACATCTAACTGGCTATCAGCAGATTCAGCGGCCTGAACTCCTTGTGGTGCACCATTCAAGGCTAGTAGAGTTTCAGGGGCCCCCATCTTTCTCAGCTGCTCCACTAAGGAAACGTAGAGGGTACTGTTAGCCGATAATTGGTTTTTAATTAAAGCGAAATTCTCAAATGCGGTGTCTGCATCATTTAATTGCGCGGCTATCACAGTGAGCAGCAATCGATAATCCCTATTTTGAGGGTCAACTTGCGTTAGATAAACAACCTGCCTAAGCGCATTTTGTAAGTTCTCTTCTTCACCCATCATCATGAGCGCTTGCGCATATTTCATCCGCATAGCTTGGTCATCTGGCGTTAGCGCCAAGGCTTTATCGAATGCTTGAGAGGCTTCTTCGCCTTGACCCAAGGTCATTCTGAGTCTACCTAACCATTGCCAACCATTCACATCGCTTGGGTCTTTGCGTAATTGCTGGCGGATAACTAATGCATACTTGTTAAACTCTTCCGCCGCCACGTCGTTTGCTTGCTGCACCAAAATACGTTGGCTAAGTGCCTCTATATTGTTGGTAGCATCGACTAAATCCTTCAAACCCGACAACTGATTAGCATCGTAATAAGTCCATGCACCGATTAACAATGCGGGAACTGCACCTATAATTAAGGGGATTTTCGCCGAACGTGCTGCGATTGTGGTCTTTTCTGCTTCTTCTTGCTGAGCTTGTTGAAACGCTGATTCTTCGGCTAAGGCTAGTTTCATCTCATCAATGGCAGTTTGCATTTCATCTACATCAATTAGACCCTCTTTGGCCTCTCGTTGAATTTCTTCGATACGTTGTTTAATGACGTTCGCATTGGATATTTCAAAGCGACGCTTGGCATTTCTATCCTTAAACCACGGGTAGGCAACAAAGCCCAGTGCGATTACAGCGAATAAAAAAGAATATAAATAGAAACTACTCACTATTCATCCTTTAGAAGTTTGTCAGCAGCATCAAGTTTCGCTGCGATATCTTGTTGAGGCACTTCCGTCTTACGACGATAAATAAACACGCCCATCATCACGAAGGCGAAAATCACAGGCAAAGCCCAAAGCCATACTGTCACTGGTGTAACTGGCGGTTGGTAATATACAAAGTCGCCATAACGCTCTTTCATAAAGTCGATAACGTCTTGCTTAGAATTACCCTCTTTCAACAGGTTGTATACTTTGCGACGCATATCATGAGCAATCATCGCATCAGAATCAGCAATATTCTGGTTCTGACACATAGGACACCGCAAGACCGCGGTAAGCTCTAAGAAGGTTTTACGGTCTTTAGGGTCTTCAAAGGCATAATTTTCATCGTAATCTTTTACGTGAGAGACACCAGTGGAGGAAGCCGTATTATTGCCATTGTCTTCTTGAGCGCTAGCAGGAAGGCATAAGGCTAAGAAGCAAAAAGCAGCAAAAAGCGCCGAAAATGACTTAAAAGTGGATATTTTCATCTAACTCCCCACTTCATCAGTATTTTTAGGGATCAACTCACCCATCTCAGTGAGTACCGGTACGAATTTGTTTCGCCAAACTCTATCGTTAATATCACCAAGGTGATGAACACGGATCACACCTTCTTTATCAACTAAAAAAGTTTCAGGCGCGCCGGTCACACCGAGGTCGAGTGATGTGTCTCTATAAACATCGAAAATATTGAATGCGTAAGGGTCACCATACTTTGACAAGGTAGTGAGTACTTCAGAACGCACGCGCTGGATTGTCTTAGTACCAAAGTCAGGGTCGAGGTCTTGATCATAATACAAGCCAACGACCCGGTATCCTTGGTCTTTCAAATCTTCTAAATAAGGCAGCTCAATTGCACATGTTGTGCACCATACACCCCAAACATTTATCAAGGTTACCTGTTCTGCAAAGATGTCATTATTATAAGTAATAGTTTCATCCATCAGATCAGGTAGTTGAAAGGTAGGAAAGGTTTTCGCTAAGGCTTCTGATTCTCGTTCTCGCGGGTCTGAGTATAAACCTTGAAACAAGAAAATGGTCAGTCCTAAAAATAATGCCAAAGGCAATAGAAACCAGACAATACGTTTCATTAACTAGGCTCCTTAATTTCTTTCGTCATGACTGGTGAAGCGTCATCACCTGAACTAGCTTTGTTTTGTTTAGCGCCTGACACCATACTTTTCCACTTCGCCATCTTTTTGATCCGATACCGCTTGTCTGACATGGAGAAAATGCCACCAATACACATAATGAATGACCCGCCCCAAATCCAAACCACAAAAGGTTTATAATAGAGTCTCACTGCCCAACCGTTGTTCGATAGGGGTTCTCCGAGCGCGACAAACAAGTCTCGGGTAAAGGTGGTATGAATACCTGCTTCAGTCATTGAGGTGCGCTGAACCGGATAAAAGCGCTTTTCTGGTTCTAAGTGATTAACAAACTCACCGTTTTTGTACACATCAAAAATGCCGCGGTCAGCCGTATAGTTCGGTCCCTCGACTTGTTCGACACCTGTAAATTTGACCGTATAATCGGCAATTTCAACGGTATCTCCGGCGTTCATGCGTACATCTCGCTCAAGCTCGTAATTACTAACCAACGTAATACCGATAAGTGTAACGGCAAAACCTACGTGCCCCAACACCATACCCCAATGACTTGGCGTTAACTTTCGTAGTGATTGAAAAAGAGACTCATCCTTCGTAGTGGAAGCAACGCGTTGTCTCACTTCTAGTACCACTGCAATTAGGATCCAAAAACTTAAGACCATCCCTAACATACCCATATAGGTGGGTTCGTCGTAGTTAAAGTTAATCAGGACACCTGCTGATAAACCAAGCAGCAGTGCGATTAAAAGTTGATTCTTCAAGGCGCTTGCACTTTGTTTCTTCCAGCGAGAGAGTGGACCAACGGCCATGAACATAACAAACGGTACAATTAATAGGGTAAACATTTGATTAAAGAATGGCGCACCTATTGAGATAGTGCCCATACCCAATTCTTTGTGAACAAGCGGTAGAAGCGTTCCTAGAAGAACGACGATAGTCGCTGCAACTAGCAACACGTTATTGCCCATTAGCATCATTTCTCGTGAGAAAACTTCATAACGACCAACGCTTTTGAGCTGCGAAGCTCGAATGGCGTAAAGCAATAAGGAGCCACCGATCACAATGACTAATAAGCCTAGGATAAATAAACCTCTAGACGGGTCGCTTGCAAAAGAATGCACAGATACCAGTACACCTGAACGAACCAAAAATGTACCGAGTAGACTTAAGGAGAAAGCAGCAATCGCGAGTAGTACAGTCCAAGACTTGAAGACTTTACGTTTTTCGGTCACCGCTAAACTATGCATTAACGCAGTACCTACTAACCAAGGCATGAACGATGCATTTTCTACCGGATCCCAGAACCACCAGCCACCCCAGCCAAGTTCATAATATGCCCACCAGCTACCCAGTGCGATACCGATCGTCAGGAAACTCCATGCAGCAATCGTCCATGGACGAGACCAGCGCGCCCAAGTCGAATCAAGTTGCCCGCCAATTAGCGCCGCAATAGCAAAGGCAAATGCGACAGAGAAACCAACATATCCCATATAAAGCATCGGTGGATGAATGATCATGCCAAAGTCTTGTAACAGTGGATTCAAGTCACGACCGTCAACCGGGAAGAACGGTAATAAACTATCGAATGGATTTGATGTCAGTAACATGAACAAATAGAAACCAATACTGACCATACCCAGCACGGATAGAACGCGAGCTATCATGGCCTGAGGTATGCCTTTAGAAAACAACGCAACAGCGACGGTCCATACTGCAAAAATCAAACACCAAAGTAAAAACGAGCCTTCATGCCCGCCCCAAACGGCCGTTATTTTGTAGTACCAAGGCAGAGCGCTGTTAGAGTTTTGCGCAACATACTGCACACTAAAATCATCTACGTAAAAAGAATAGGTTAGGCAAATGTATGCAAAAGCCGTGAATAAGAATAAGGCGAAAGATAAAGGCCGCCCCATTCTCATCATTGTTTGGTTATGGATTTGCGCGCCCCATAAAGGATAGACCGCTAATAATATAGAAAGAACAAGCGCAATGATGAGTGATATATTACCTAACTCTGGGATCATTAGTACCCTGCCTCCTCAGGCTTTACGTGTTTAATGCCTTTAAGCTGTTCTGCAAGCTCTGGAGGCATGTACTCTTCGTCATGTTTAGCTAAGACTTCATGTGCAACAATAAGGTTTTCCTTTTCAAGTATCCCAGTTGCCACAATGCCTTGGCCTTCACGGAATAAGTCAGGCAGGCTGCCATTGAATTGCACTGTTACTTTCGGGCCGGTATCCATTAGATCAAAACTCACAGCCAGCGTTTCCTCATCTCGAGAAACTGAGCCTGGCACGACAAGACCACCGATACGTAAGCGCTGACCCACGACAGGTTTTTGTCCGGTTTTTGTTTTACCTTCAACAATTTCAGTGGGTGTGTAGAAAACATCAATTGAATCCTGCAATGCATACAGCATGAAACCAATAGATGCGACAAGCAAAACACCGATAGAAGAAACAGCAAATAAACGTTGTTTACGCCTTGGGTTCATTATTCATCCTCATTTTCAATAGATTTTATTCTGCGTTTTTCTCGCATTTTATCTTTCCGTGCCGCACGAGCAGCCAGAATACGTTCCGCTCTCGCTCTTTCCTTTTCTACGCCCTGCTTAATCTTTTTGCTCATAAACAAACTGTGAAATAGTATTGCCGCCATGCAAATGAAGGTGAGACCAAAAGACATCCATACAAAAAAGGCATAGCCTCCCATATCAAAAAACGCAGTCATGTTTTCAAATTTGAAGTCCATTATCGGCCTCCTCGTGGTTTATCACTGTCACCTAATATTTTATCGCCTCTTCTGACCTTTTCAGGACGGATGACACCAAACATCTTGGCTACCCACGGACGATGCATGTCTCTTAAAATAATTTCATTTTTCATTCGAATCAGCGTTACCCACCCAATAAAAGCGGCGAAGCCTAAGATACAAATGAGAAGAGGCCATAACATTGGCTCTGCAATCGATGGCTTACCAATTTTGGTGATACTGGCCCCTTGGTGCAGTGTATTCCACCACTCTACCGAGAAATGAATAATGGGAATATTGATTACGCCAACCATTGCCATTACACCCGCCGCTTTGCCAGCTTGTTGCTTGTCTTCAAAAGCAGCATATAGCGAAATAACACCAAGATAGAGGAACAGCAGAATAAGCTGGGAGGTTAAACGAGCATCCCATATCCACCACGTGCCCCACATTGGCTTTCCCCAGAAAGAACCGGTAAACAGGGATATGAATGTCATCACCGCACCAACTGGCGCAATGGCAACCATGAACATAAAAGCGGTGCGCCATTGCCATACCACGCCAATTAATGCGCCAATCGCCATTGCGACATAAGCCCCCATTGCAAGAATGGCACTAGGCACGTGAATATAGATAATACGAAAAGAGTCACCTTGCTGATAGTCTGACGGTGCGAAGCCCAAGCCCCAAATAATACCCACAACCAAACTCACCACTGCAACGATGGCGAACCAAGGAAGTAAAATACTGCAAAGCCAATAAGCTTTTTCTGGTTTAGCGAACGAATTAATCCATTTCCACATTAATTTTGACTCACTCTTAAAGAATACGCGACTGCCATTGGAGACAAGGCCACGGAAATCAGCAGCAATGATGCGATAGTAGCAAGTTGCTGATGATAAGGTAATAGCATTGAAGCCGATTCAATTGCCGAAGTGGCAAAAATCAACAACGGTATAAATATCGGAATTAACAACAAGGCGAGTAACACACCGCCTTTTTGCAAGCCAACGGTAAGCGCAACACCGATTGCGCCCACGAAACTAATGAGAGGCGTGCCAAGTAAAAGCGTCAGCATTAAGGCAACATACATGTCCATTGTTAGGTTTAAAAACAAGGCTAACAGGGGCGAAATTAGAAAGAGCGGAACAATGTGCATCAACCAATGCGCTAGTATTTTCACTACAACGATCAAATACAAAGGCGTAGGCGACAAAATGTATTGTTCTAGGGTGCCGTCGGCGTAATCATCGCGAAACATTCGTTCCATGCCCAATAGCAAAGACAAAATGGCGGCAACCCAAATGATTCCGCCACCAATGCGTTGCAGAGTATCCGGACTGGGACCGACAGCCAGTGGAAACAAAGTGATCACCAAAATGAAAAACATCAAGGGCTGCATCAACTCTGCTAATTGGCGATAAGCCAAGGAGATGTCTTTTTTAAAGATTGCGATTAAGGCTGACCCTACCATTGGTATTCCAAATGCATATTCGTCATGGGGTAATCGATATTCAGACTCTGGTGTGAGGTCATTAAAACGGCCCCACCTGACTTTAGGAACGCCGTTATTTTGTCTTCCAACATAGCAATAAAATTGACATCCAGTGCTGTAAAAGGTTCATCGAGCACCCAAAGGTTTGCGTAACTTTTTAACCATAGCTTGGCGAGCGCCACCCTGCGTTGCTGTCCAGCCGATAAGTTTTTTAACGCGATATCTTCTAAGCCAGTTAAGCCGAGTTCGTCTAAGGTCGACGTGATCGCGTTTATATTCGTTTCAATATTTTGTTGGTGGCACCACGACTGAAGGTTCTCGACCGGGCTCATCAATTGATTCAAACCGAGTTTATGACCGAAATACAATAACTGCTCGCTCGCACCATTTATGTCTTTGTGAACGTCGATAGTATTGATTTTTACGTATGTTTTCTGATTCTTTAGAGATGTTTCGTGTTCATCATCATTAAGGTCGTTTGGGTCAAACTCATTGTCGACGTCATCGAAGGTATTTTTGCTAGGCATACCGAGCCCAACGAGGATCCTTAAAAGGCTCGTTTTGCCCGCGCCATTCTCTCCAGTCAGGTAAACAAGTTCACCGGGAGAAACAGATAAATGAAGGCCTGAAAACAATGCGCGGTCGCTTTTTTCACACGAAATGTTGTGTGCTAATAAAACTGACAAAAATAAACACTCGTTTCTACATGATAATCAACGGGATAGTAGCACAATATTTGCCGTATTTGCGCCTTTAATCTGGTATAAACGTATGAAAATACCGATGCTTTTGACAGACATCAATTGTCGATAAAGCGTGGTTGCTTTTTAGCCTTAGCGGCCGATAATAGAGTAATGTCTGATTTAAACCCAGTAACTAACCAAACCAATGCACTTGCTCGTGGTAGCGAGAATACGGCTGTAGGCGCAAGAGACTCTGGGAATCAGTCTAGTTTAGCTGTAAATAACGCTATTCGCGTGGTGGTTACCCAAGTAACAACTAACACCGTAACCTTGAGCAACCAACAGAACAAGCAAAGTTTGCAGTTGTCTACCAAGTCACTGTCACAAACTCTCGATACTGCAAACATTAAACAAGGGCAGGTTTTTGACCTAGTTAAACTGCCGAACAAAGCCAACACTTACGCTTTGGTTGCAAGCGCCATAAACAATGCATCATCCACGACGACAAGCGCAATAAGTTTACAACAAGCCTTGAATGGTAAATTACCCAAGAGTGTATTGTCGAACACTGTTAGCGTAAACGACAATCAGCTCAACAATGTGATTGCAAAGTCAGCCAGCGCCGGCAACTTGGGCATAAACGGGAACTCAGTCATTGCCATTGCGGGCAGAGTCATCAATATTGCTGCTAATCAAGTCAGTATTAGTTTCCAAATCCCGGGCTCAAACTTGCCACCACAGCAAGCAAGATTGACCTTAAGTCCGCAGCAAATCGCCGAATTAAAAACAAATAACCAAGTGCAGGTGAATGTTGACGTCAGTGCCAAAAAACCAAAATTACTCTCTATCAATGTATTGTCTGCAAACGCACTTGGACAAGGGCTTGGGAAAACCCTAACATTGGACGCTCAGCTCACACGCCTCAATGCAAATAAATTACCCACCAACTTGTTGAATGCTGCGCTATTGAATTCTCTGTTAATTAAGCAAGGGGCTAATAGCAATGTCGCGAGCAGCAGTTCTGCCTCTAGCGTTACGAGCGCAGTTTCCCCCAAGCAAGTGATATTACCCCTAAATTCCAGTACCTTGTCGCAACTGCCAAAGTCTTTGCAAAATGCTTTTGCTCAAGTAAATGAGCAAGCGTTAGCTAATGCCAGTAAAACAACCAGTGGCCTTGCAAGTGACAATAATGTACTTGCAAACAAAGTCCTGTTCTTAGGCTTGGAACCCGGTTTGAGCAAAGGCTCACTGAGTGTATCGGTTATTGGGAATTTACGCCCTTCGGTGATTGAATTAAATCCAGCACAAGCCAAAACCCTACTTAGTCAAACTCAGCCGAGTGGATTAGAAGATAGTGCCGCTAATAAAAGCTCAGAAAGCAACAGCACTCAGCCGTCAAAACTGGTATCGGATCAACAAATTCAGCGCCAAATTAATGTGAATCAGTTAGGTTTTATTTCAAGCAAAGCGGATTTAGTAGGGAAACAAAGTCCACAAGTGGGCGCAGCTTTGAGTAAAGAAGCTGCTCAACAATTGAATACAGCGAATTCAGAGAAATCAACAAGCGCACAAATTGACAATAAGTTTGACACGAAAACGACCGGTGCTGCGCCAGTCGCTAACTTTCAGTCAGATAAACTATTACAAGCGCTACAAAAGCAAGTCGCAGATACACTCAGTGCCATTTCAAGTATTCAGTCAAATGCGGGTGAGTCGAGCAAGACATCCTCTCTACTGACACAACTAGCCAGTCAATTACGGGAACTTACCGTCGGTAGTGCGGCTGCAAACAAAGCAATTACCAGTAACTTGCAAAGCATCACGCAAGAATTAGGAAAGCAGAGTTTGCTGTTATCTGGATCGCAAACACAGGCATTGAACAACATAAATAATGCGATTAACGCCCTTCTTAACGAAAGCTTAGAAGAAGCCGGCATTGGTTCAGAACTTCGCCAGCTGTTAAAAACGGTACAAGAACAAATCCCGAAAGTAGACTCTATTGGCACCAGTATTGATGCTAGAACGATTCAAAGTTTACTCACAACGCCACTTAATCCGCCCCCTATAAACGCAATTACAGCGACAGCGCAAGGCGGTTTTCTATCCGGGTTAGTGACACTACTGCAAGTCAGTTTAGCTTCAAAACTGCAACGGCAATCCAATAAACAAGCGAGTAAGGCACAAGATCTTGTACCTGATTTGGTAAAAAGTTTGGTGCCTGACATCAGCAAGGTACAAAGTGCAAAACTCATGCAAGACTTTCGTCAGTTCGACTCAAAGCACGCATTGTCAGGAGAAATTGCCAAGATTTTATCAAGCCATCAACATCATAAATTGAAAAGCGCAGACTCTTCATTACAAGGCCAAGACCAGCTTTACTATGCGCTGCCCAATTTACTTAATCCCAAAGCAGATGATATCGAATTGCTCATAAAGCGTGAAAGCAGAGAAAACAAAAATGCAAAATCCGAACAATCAGCCTCATCTTGGTATCTCACCATGAAGTTAGATGTGGGAGAGCTTGGACAAATGCTAGCAAAAACTCAGTTACAAGAGAGTGAAATCAAACTGCAACTCTTCACATCTACCGAAGCACTGAAAATCAAAGCACTTGATACATTGCCTTATCTGCAAAGGCGCTTGAAAAGTCTGGGGATCGAATTGATCGAGAAAAGCTGTCAGATTGGAAAAGTACCGAAAAAGCTTCAGCCAGAGCACTATCACCTATTTGAGGCAAAGGTATGAGTGATCAACGAAAAGCCGTCGGACTCAAATACGCGCCAAACGAGGATAATTCACCGACGGTTATTGCAAAAGGTTTTGGCGAGCTCGCCGAAGAGATCATCGCTTTAGCGAAGGAAAATAATGTGCTAATACACGAAGATCCGTATCTTAGCGATTTGCTCGCGCGTATGGATCTAGGACAGGAAATACCCGAAAGCTTATATCATGTCATAGCCGAACTCATTGCATTCTCATATGTATTACAAGGTAAGTTTCCTGACTCTTGGGTTCCCAAAATATAAAATCGCCCACAAAGTTTAATCGATAACACAAAATTTACACCTCAAAAGCAATACCTTTCATATCACTTCAAGTGTCCGTTTTTTTTACATCTTTAAAAAAAAAAAGTTAAACGAAGACAGAACAAAGGTTCAGACCATTGTTTTTACTAGCTTTTAAATCAATTGGCACAATTGGCATTATTCCTGCTTAACCAGTTCGTAGACTACTCAACTCATTTGCTGTAGTCATATGCAAAGTTTCGGCTCATAAAAAATGAAGAAGCTAACTGCAACAATTGAAACTGATAAAAAGGATAAATCATGAACCTCAAAAAACTTTTACTAGCAGCTAGCTTGTTGTCAGCTACAGCACTAGTAAACGCAACTCCAGTGTTAACTGGTGCCCTTCAAAATGGATTAGACAATCTAACCCTAGATGGCCAGTTAGACATTAACGTTAATGACGAAAATCAACAGTACAACCCTGATGAAATGTGGCAAATCGATTCTGTAAGTCAAGCTAACACTGTACTTGCTTTTGAGTTAGCTGGGTTTGCAAGTACTACAACTTTCGGCATTTACGACCTGAATAGCAGTTCAACTCTTGAACTTTTTACAGGTCCTGCATCGACTGGTTTCTCTACGACGTTGAGACAAGTAGGTAACACTTTCTTAGCAACTATGTTTGACTCAAACGGTTTCTTTTTGAGCCAAACTACGGCTGACTTTGGTGGTGACCAAAACTTCGGTTTTTACCTGACTACCCAGCAGAACAACACCTTCTACTCGCAATCAGCATTGAATGGCGATTATAACAATGACGGGATCGATGACGATCATTTAGTTTCGTTCCAAGGTAACGATGTTGATAGACTAGACCCAGACAATGACGGCCTATATGGTTTATTTTCAAGCAATAACTTTATATTGGCATGGGAAGACCTTAGATTTGACGGTGCTGATCGTGATTACACCGACATGGTAGTAATGGTAGAATCATTCGTACCAGTGCCAGAACCTACACCTCTAGCGATTTTAGCTGTTGGATTAGCAGGTCTAGCATTTACGCGTCGCAAAACAAAATAATTTGCAACCTAATTGCATGTATTGAAAAGCCGAGGTTTATAACCTCGGCTTTTTATATTGCGAATACAAAAGGGTAGCTTAACGAATAGCATTCACAAACGCCGCCAGTGTAGTTTATTTATCTAGTTTAAATCTCCAAATGAACTCTTACTTTTGGTCTACTTTTAACAATAACATTTTTCCATTCCCCACATATAAAGTTCTCAAAAACGCTCGACTAAGGCGTAATTGCAGTTCAATCAATGATAAAAGAACACAGTTTCAAACAAACATTCAGTTTATTGAAAGATGAGTATGCCGCTAGCAACGATCTTGCCTTTACGATAACAGCAAGGATCTTTCGAGGGGGTGGTTTTGTGAAAGACTACCTCTACTTACAAGGCTTTCATAAGATGCTAAACGCTTACGAAAACGAGCCCAACTTCAATCTGTTATTTTGTGGTAAAACGTCGATATCTTACCTTCCACAAATACGCCGTTTAATTGATAAAGGCTACTTTGTTCCGCCGCGATTTGTTGCGCCTATATTTAACAAGCCAGAAAAATTGAATGAAACCAAAAAGTATATTGCGCACGCAATAAAATAAGGCTTAATCTGCGAATAAAAAAATGGCTGAACAAAGTCAGCCATCGAAGGGGGTTGCGGGATTGCTCCATGCAACGCTAATGTGTTGAGCACCTAAAAAGATGCTCTATTTGGAGAGGTGTAAATATTCGCTTTTTTATTCGACTTCTGCAGCAGGTTCAGCGGCCACGTCGTCTTCTTTCTTGGTTTTTGGCAATAGAAGCTCTGCGCGAATGCGACCTTCAATTTCATTTGCCATATCAACATGCTCTTTAAGGTACTTAACAACGTTTGCTTTACCTTGACCAATTCGCTCGCCGTTGTAGCTATACCAAGCGCCCGCTTTCTCGACATATTTAAGCTTCACGCCCAAATCAATCAATTCAGCTTCCTTAGAAATACCTGCGCCGTACATGATTTGGAATTCAGCTTGTTTGAACGGAGGCGCGACTTTGTTTTTCACCACTTTTACGCGCGTTTCGTTGCCCACGACTTCGTCACCATCTTTAATAGCGCCAATACGACGGATATCAAGACGAACAGATGAGTAGAATTTTAAGGCGTTACCACCTGTAGTGGTTTCAGGGTTACCAAACATTACGCCAATCTTCATACGAATTTGGTTGATGAAAATACATAGCGTATTTGAACGCTTGATATTCGCCGTTAGCTTACGCAGGGCTTGAGACATTAGTCGAGCTTGCAAACCAACATGTGAGTCACCCATGTCACCTTCAATTTCGGCTTTTGGCGTGAGAGCGGCAACCGAGTCAACAATCACCACGTCAACCGCGTTTGAACGTACAAGCATGTCGCAAATTTCAAGTGCTTGCTCACCAGTATCCGGTTGAGAGACTAAAAGCTCGTCAATGTTTACACCTAGCTTTTCAGCATACACAGGATCCAAAGCGTGCTCGGCATCGACGAAGGCACACGTTTTGCCTTTCTTTTGTGCTTCCGCAATAACTTGTAAAGTCAGTGTTGTTTTACCTGATGATTCTGGTCCGTAAATTTCAACCACACGACCACAAGGTAAACCGCCTATGCCTAAGGCAATATCGATACTTAGTGAACCTGTAGAAATGGCTTCGATATCCATCGCTTGGTTGTCACCAAGACGCATGATTGCGCCTTTACCAAACTGCTTCTCAATTTGACCAAGAGCAGCATCTAATGCGCGGCTTTTATTCTCATTCACGTTTTTGTCCTCTTTACCGGTTCTTCTCGCTGGGCTTGTTTTTTCTGCCTTCGGGGCCGATTTTTTTAACATGACATGCACTCCTGTATGCTTTTCGTTTTGTTGCAACAATGCTTTTTGCTTGCTGCGCTATTACGCTTTTGGGTAAGCTTTTGTGTAAGCTCTTAGTTAATGTCTTGCCAAATCCTCACCGCTTATCGTTTCATTCACAACACAGCCTGTTTTTGGCCGCTTTTTCATGATTTTCAACGATAAAGTGGTAGAGACAAATCAACACACCTAATCATTTATATCGCAAGTATACTGTATAACCATACAGTTGCAATACTGTATTTAAAAATATTTTTATGTTTATGAAAACAATAGATTTTTTGTTTTTGGGCTTATGATTCTTAAACGAAGTTAAGTTCATAGGCCCGGCACAATCAACAAAAGTACTGTATAGAATGCTCAGTTACCGCAACGAAGAGTATTATAATATCTTGTTAATTACGCTGAAAGTGAACTGTCGATCAGTTCTTGTAAAGAAAGGCTAATGGCTTGCTCTCTGACTTCTTGACGGTCGCCATTAAAACAGCGAGAAAAGCTCGCCGTATGGTGTTGTGTTGCTATGGCAAACCAAACTAAACCCACCGGCTTCTGCTTACTACCGCCGCCAGGACCTGCGATTCCGCTAATCGCAACGCAATAATCTGCCTTACTCTTCTGTAAGCCGCCTTGGGCCATTTCACAGACAACCTCTGAACTCACTGCACCGAATTCATTTAAGGTACTTAAGCTAACACCCACTTCTTCATGTTTCGCTTGATTCGAATAAGTCACCCACGATTTCTCAAACCATTGTGAGGAACCAGCCACTTCAGTAATAGCGAAAGCAACGCCACCGCCGGTACAGGATTCTACTGTCGCTACCTTTTCATTTTGGTGAAAAAGTTGCTCGCCAAGCTTAACTGCCAAGTGTTGAATATTTTTTGTTTTGAAGTTTTGCAAAGTACTGTTTATATCCGCTCGGTTTTCATTACAATAGCGCCCTATACTAAAGACATGAACTTGTCGCGACAATAAAAAATTCAATCAGGCTGTGTTGACTCTACATGCAAACAAATAAAAATAAGAAAAGCGCTAGCAGCGCGCCAGCAAACACACCAATGATGACTCAGTATTTAAAAATTAAAGCTGACCATCCTGATATCTTGCTGTTTTATCGCATGGGCGACTTTTATGAGTTGTTTTTTGATGATGCCAAAAAAGCAGCCAACCTTCTTAATATCTCTTTAACTGCTCGAGGAAAATCGGGTGGCGAGCCAATTCCTATGGCGGGTGTTCCCTACCACGCCGCAGAAAACTACCTAGCTAAGCTGGTTAAAATGGGAGAGTCTGTCGCGGTATGCGAGCAAATTGGCGACCCTGCTACTAGTAAAGGTCCAGTGGAACGCGCTGTGCAGCGCATTGTGACACCCGGCACAGTTACTGATGAAGCGTTATTAGAAGAAAACAAAGACTCAATATTGCTATCTGTTTGCAAAGAAAAAGACACATACGGGCTCGCATATATTGACGTTACGAGTGGACGTTTTCAGATCATTGATGCCGCTACCGACGAAGCCTTTCAAGCAGAAATGCAACGCATTCAACCGGCTGAAATTTTGTATCCTGAGCAATGCTCTTTTTTCCATCTAATAGAAAACTTCAAGGGATTACGCCGTCGACCTCAATGGGAATTTGATGCTGAAACAGCAAACGTAAAGTTAAACAGTCAATTCGGTACTAGCACACTAGATGGCTTTGGCATAAATACGCAGTCGGTTGCTATTGGCGCTGCCGGTTGTGTATTGCAATATGTGCAAGATACGCAGCGCACAGCTCTACCTCACATTCGTAAGATCAGTGAGAATCGCGCAGAAGAAGCGGTACTAATGGATGCTGCTACCCAGCAAAATTTAGAGCTCACTCGCACCTTGTCAGGAAAAGTAGAGAACACGCTATTTGCAGTGCTCAACCATACCTGCACAGCCATGGGTAGTCGATTGTTGCAGCGTTGGTTGCATCGTCCCATCACCAATAAGCACGAGCTGGTTTTTCGTCAAAATACGATTGCTGATATACAAGCCCACGATTACTCTGTGTTACAAGATTTACTCAAACAAATTGGTGATATAGAGCGAATACTCGCAAGAATGTCGTTGCGTAGCGCTCGCCCAAGAGACTTTTCGCGATTGAAAGAAGCGCTGAATGTGTTTCCAGAATTACAGCAATGGCTAGGTCACGCCGTATTAGCCGGTAGTGTAAGCGAAAATGGCACACCTTGTTTTACGACCTTTTCAGAGCAAATCAGTCATTACCCAGAAGCAGCTGAGCTACTCAACCGCGCTATTACTGATAATCCCCCTGTTGTGCTGCGTGATGGCGGCGTCATAGCGGAAGGTTATTCAGAAGAACTAGACGAGTTACGTGCTCTATCTAAAGGAGCAACTGACTTTTTAGAGCAACTCGAGTTGCGAGAACGCGAACGCACTGGTATTCCCACCTTAAAAGTCAATTACAATAAAGTACACGGTTTCTTTATTGAAGTTAGCCGCGCTAATAGTGATAAAATTCCTGCTGAGTATGTGCGCAGACAAACACTTAAAAATAACGAGCGCTATATTATTCCAGAGCTGAAGGCGCACGAAGACAAAGTGCTCACCAGTCAAAGTAAAGCCTTAGCCTTAGAGAAGAAACTCTACGATTCGCTTTTCGATACTTTAGCGCCGTCACTTGCAGATATGATGCAAAGCGCAGTAGCAATCGCCACACTCGATGTCTTAACGAACTTTGCAGAACGAGCCGACGCGCTTAATTTAAGCAAGCCAAGTTTGGTCGAAGACAATAAAATCTCCTACTCGGAAGGTCGCCACTTGGTTGTCGAAGAAGTCATGACTTCTCCATTCATTGCCAATCCGCTCTTCATGAACGACAGCACGCGTATGCTCATGATCACCGGACCAAACATGGGTGGTAAATCAACTTATATGCGTCAAACCGCTTTGATTGTGCTGCTTGCTTATATTGGCTGCTACGTGCCAGCACAAGACGCCGAAATTGGCCCTATCGATCGCATATTCACGCGAATTGGAGCTGCTGACGACTTAGCTTCCGGGCGTTCTACGTTTATGGTCGAAATGACAGAAACGGCGAATATTCTAAACAATGCGACAAAGAATAGCTTGGTGCTGATGGACGAAATTGGTCGCGGCACCAGTACTTATGATGGCTTAAGTTTAGCGTGGGCCTGTGCTCAATGGTTGTCTGAACGTTTGCAGGCATTCACTTTATTTGCCACGCATTATTTTGAATTAACTGCGCTATCTGAGCAAATTGGGACGATCAGCAATGTCCACTTAAGTGCGGTTGAACATAATGATGAGATTCGATTTATGCATCAGGTTCAGCAAGGCGCTGCGAACAAAAGTTATGGCCTTCAAGTAGCAAAGCTTGCAGGTGTGCCGAAAGCGGTTATTAAAGCGGCTAAGCACAAGTTAAGTGAGCTTGAGCAAATTGATGCGCTTACTGCAAACGTGTCCAATTTAGAAGAAGCATCACTGCAAAGTACATCGCAAACGCTTAACAGTGCAACAAGCGACCCTTCAAGCAAGCAAATCAACGCAGATGATATCCCTCAACTACCACAACTCAGTATGAGTTTTGACGAACAGGAACATTGGCTAGAGCATAAATTGCTGACTATCGACATTGATGATCTGAGCCCGCGAGAAGCCTTAGCCTTGATGTACCAATGGCGCAAAGAGTGTATTAGCAAGGATTAGCCGCAAAAAAAGATTGGCTTGGTGTAAGTAACCCTATTTCATCCCAACAAATGAAACACAATTTTCATTTACTCCGGCCCCTCTTTTTTAGTATACTATCCGCCCATCGAAGCACAGGTTCAATGTGCTAGTAAACCAAATTAATAGCCTTTCAAAACACAACACTATGTGGTGCTTTTTTCAGGTTTAGCTCAACCCAAGTATCTTAGGTTTTACATGACAAACTATATTTTCGTCACCGGTGGTGTTGTTTCATCATTAGGTAAAGGTATTGCAGCAGCATCCTTAGCCGCCATCCTTGAAGCTCGCGGCCTTAAGGTCACCATGCTTAAACTCGACCCTTACATTAACGTTGACCCTGGCACAATGAGTCCAATTCAACATGGTGAAGTTTTCGTGACTGATGATGGCGCAGAAACCGATCTCGACTTGGGTCACTACGAACGCTTTATTCGCACCCGCATGAGCAAGCGCAATAACTTCACCACTGGTCGCGTGTATGAAGAAGTGCTTAAACGTGAGCGTCGCGGCGATTACCTTGGAGCAACAATCCAGGTTATTCCGCATATCACGAATGAAATTAAGCGACGCGTAATAGCGGGCGCTGAAGGTAACGATGTTGCTATCGTTGAAGTCGGCGGCACAGTCGGCGATATTGAATCACAACCATTTATCGAAGCGATTCGTCAATTAGGCACAGAAGTGGGTCGCGAGCATGCGATGTTCATGCACCTAACCTTAGTGCCTTTCCTCGCTGCTTCTGGCGAAACTAAAACCAAACCAACTCAGCACTCGGTGAAAGAGTTGCGCTCAGTGGGTATTCAACCTGATATTTTGGTTTGTCGTTCTGAAGTACCACTACCGAATAATGAACGAGCTAAAATTGCCTTGTTCACCAATGTGAATGAAAAAGCGGTAATTTCTTTGCGCGATGCTGACAGTATCTACAAAATTCCAGCCGCTCTGAAAGCACAAGGTATGGACGAACTAGTCGTCAAACGCTTTGGCTATGACTGTCCTGAAGCTGACCTAAAAGAGTGGGAGCAAGTACTTTACGCTGAATCCAATCCTACTGGTGAAGTCAATATCGGCATGGTTGGAAAATATGTCGAACTGCCCGACGCATACAAATCAGTTAACGAAGCGCTTAAACATGCTGGTTTGAAAAACCGACTCACAGTGAATATCAAATATATCGATTCTCAAGATGTTGAGAGTAAAGGCATTCATATTCTGCAAGACCTGGATGCTATTTTGGTGCCTGGTGGTTTTGGTGAACGCGGTATTGAAGGCAAAATTGCTGCTGCAAAATATGCGCGTGAAAATGACGTTCCTTATTTGGGTATTTGCCTAGGCATGCAAGTCGCCTACATCGAGTTCGCTCGAAATGTCGCTGGTATGGAAGGTGCCCACAGCACTGAGTTTGATCCTGAAACTCCTTTCCCAGTTGTTGGCTTGATCACCGAATGGCTGGAAGCTGACGGTAGCAAAGAGATCCGAGATCTTTCTACTGATTTAGGTGGTACTATGCGTTTGGGTAGCCAACTATGTCACCTCCAAGAAGGCAGCAAAGTAGCTACGATGTATGGCAGCACTGAAATACATGAGCGCCATCGTCACCGTTATGAAGTGAACAACAACCTACGTGATCAAATAGAACAGGCCGGACTGAAGGTCAGTGGTTTATCTACCGATAAAGCATTGGTTGAAGTAATAGAGCTAGAAGATCATCCTTGGTTTGTAGCGGGTCAATTTCACCCAGAGTTTAATTCTACGCCGCGCGACGGCCACCCTTTATTTGAGGGCTTTGTTGCAGCTGCAGGAACATACTCTAGAGAAAAGTAGTCATCGTAATACAGTGACTGCGACACATTAATGAACAAGTAAACTACAAGTAAAAAGGAACAACAATGGCGAATATTACTCGCATAGTCGGTCGCGAAGTACTCGATTCAAGAGGCAATCCAACAGTCGAAGCAGACGTATATTTGGAATGCGGAGCTATGGGCCGCGCATGTGCGCCATCCGGTGCATCTACAGGTTCAAGAGAAGCTTTAGAATTACGTGACGGCGACAAATCTCGCTATTTAGGTAAGGGTGTATTAAAAGCAGTCGCAGCCATTAACGATAAGATTGCACCGGCACTAAGCGGTAAAGATGCTGCAGACCAAGCGGGCGTCGACCAAGTCATGATCGACTTAGACGGTACTGAGAATAAAGAAGTGTTGGGTGCCAACGCTATCTTAGCTGTGTCACTTGCTGTAGCAAAAGCAGAAGCAATCAGCCAAAAACTACCTTTATATGCGCATATCGCAAACTTGAATGGTACATCTGGACAATACAGCATGCCGGTACCCATGATGAACATCATCAACGGTGGTGAACATGCCGACAACAACGTCGATATCCAAGAATTTATGGTACAGCCAATTGGTGCTCCATCGTTCGCTGAAGCATTAAGAACGGGTGCTGAGATATTCCACAGCTTGAAGAAAGTATTGTCTGCCAAAGGTTTGAACACTGCAGTGGGTGATGAAGGTGGCTTTGCGCCAAACTTGACCTCAAACGCTGAAGCATTAGCAGTCATCGTTGAAGCTGTTGAAAACGCAGGCTATAAAATGGGTACTGACGTGACCTTGGCGCTTGATTGTGCGGCTTCTGAATTTTACAAGAACGGTCAATACGTATTAAGTGGCGAGAGCAAATCATTTGATTCAAATGGCTTCAGTGACTATCTAGCAAACCTTGCTTCTGAGTACCCTATCGTGTCTATCGAAGATGGTCTTGACGAGAGTGACTGGGATGGTTGGGCATATTTGACCAAGATCTTAGGTGACAAAGTGCAATTAGTCGGTGACGACTTGTTTGTGACCAACACTAAGATTTTGTCTCGTGGTATTGAAAATGGTGTGGGTAACTCAATCCTGATTAAGTTCAACCAAATCGGTTCATTAACCGAAACCTTGGCTGCGATTAAAATGGCAAAAGATGCAGGCTTCACGGCTGTTATCTCTCACCGTTCAGGCGAAACCGAAGACGCTACCATTGCTGACTTAGCAGTGGGTACAGCTGCGGGTCAAATCAAAACTGGTTCACTTTGTCGTTCGGACCGTGTTGCTAAGTACAATCAACTCCTTCGCATCGAAGCTGAATTGGCAGAAAATGGCACACCTGCTGCCTACAATGGTTTGTCTGAAATAAAAGGACAATAATTTCACACTTGCCGAGTTTTCCACCTGGCTAAAAGACTATTTTTAACCAGTTTTGTTGGAAAATCTTGTAAGATCAGTGAAACATTGACGAAAGAATAATGAAAGCGGCATCTTTATGTATTAAGATGCCGTTTTGTTTTTTATGAAGCTAACCAATGCAACGCTAAGTTGTGAGTATTTGATGTAATTAGATGAGCGAACAGCAACCCGATCAAACCAACATTTTTAACTTAGCCGAGCAATATCCCAATGTTGCTGAGTTATGCAATGCCTTGTATGAGCGCGAATTAATCAATCTCGCCTCAAGCAACATCAAAGATCCATCGCTCCTAAAACGTAAATTAAGCGGTCTTAGTTATCACATAAAAAATGCCGCAGAATTCCTGATTAACGAACCCACCCCCATTGAAGTCGACGTACATAATGGTACGTGGAAGTCGAAACAAGCAGCTAAATGCCCAGCGACCAAACTCATTGGTAATGAAGATGAGTTGGCAAAAGCGCATAACTGGTTTGCACAACACCATTTTCGCGGTGCGGTAGTCTGCATTTATGTGAATGAATACGGCAATGAACACATCGAGTTAGACTCTATCGATATGATCCCCTCTTCTGCCGAAAAGCTGCACGCCAATAAACATGGCTGGTTTAATTTAGATGGTAGCAGTTTAGAGGAAGCCAAAAGTCACACCGTCATTCAAATGGTGAAACCCAACAAAGCTATTGTAAGTGCCGCATGCAGTGGCCATATGTGGAATAGTAAAGGAAAGACGATCCCCCGCGCACTGACACTAAGAGAACTTTTACTCTCGACCAACATCAATTGGACCACGTTCAAATAAAGCAAAAAAGGGGTCCAAAAAAGGGGTCAGAGTTAATTAAAAAAGGGGTCAGAGTTAGTTAATTCAATAGTCCAGTTTCCCCAAGTACAGGATTGCAAAGCCCCCTCTATAAGATATATTGCCCGTATTGCTAATAAATCAATGGAATGAATATGGCAAGGCCAAGAAGACTTGGATTAAAAGGGATCAGCCAGCATATTATTCAACGTGGAAACAACCGACAACTCTGTTTTACTCGCGAATTTGACCGTGTCGCTTACATCAGTTGGTTAAAGGAATACAGCACAAAATACAATGTCGCAATCCATGCATGGGTACTTATGTCAAATCACGTCCACCTGCTCTGCACACCGTTTGCTGACAACAATGGTGTCAGCAAAATGATGCAGTCTTTAGGGCGAAAATATGTGCGTTACTTCAATGACAATCATCAACAAACCGGTACTTTGTGGGAGGGGCGATTCAAAGCCTCGCTTGTTTGCTCAGACAGTTACATGCTGAGTGTATATCGTTACATCGAACTGAACCCAGTGCGCGCCAATATGGTGAGTTCACCTGCACAGTATAAATGGTCTAGCTATCATTTTAATGCTCATGGCCGACACTCTGAACTATGTCAGCCGCATGATATTTACTTAAATCTTGGCTGCGATTCAACAGCTCGACAGCGATCCTATCGTAAATTATTTGAGAGCAGCTTAAGTGACGCAATGACTATGAAAATACGAAGTTCGGTCAATAGAGAGCTTGTTATGGGAGACGAGAAATTCAAAGCTCACGTGCAAAACTTATCTGGAGTGAAATTGAAGAGTACCCGCATTGGCAGGCCGCCGAAAAATTAATTAACTCTGACCCCTTTTTTAATTAACTCTGACCCCTTTTTTGGTTTTACTCGACAAAAGACTCATCAGTCAGGCTGGTTAAAAAGTTGATTAAGTCCTGTTTTTCTTCTTCTGTAATATCAAAGCCCTGTACGAAAGGGCTTTTGAGTGGATTGTTGATGCCATCGCCGCGCCCACCAGCGGCGTATATATCGATGACCTCAGAAAGCGTAGCCACTGAGCCATCGTGCATGTAGGGGGCACTGAGCTCAATATTTCTTAGCGTTGGCGCTCTGAACTTTCCACGATGAGCGTCATTAAACGTAATATCGGCTAGTCCCTGATCACCATTTGCATAACTTCCTTTTTCATCTTCGTTGTATAAACCCGTGTTGTGAAAAGAAACTAAATCGAGCTTCTGAAAGGCGTGTTTACTAGACTGAGTGAAGTTGAAGCCGCCATGACAATGAAAGCATTCAAGTTTCTCAGAAAAAAACAAATCCATACCGCGAATAGCTGACTCTGACAGAGCACTGTCGTCGTTAAAATAAGCGTAACGGTCAAAGTCCGAATTGAAGGATGTTAAGCTACGAACATAGCTAGCCAAGGCTTTCACAATATTGTCAAAATCGACCTCGGCATTGTCAAATGCCAAGGCAAATTCATCTTCATACTCCTCAAGACGCGCCAATATCTCAGTTTCAAAACCACTCACCCCCATCTCAATCGGCTCTTCATTGAACAAGGGAATTAAAATTTGTTTCTCTAATGAACCCAAGCCGTTGTGAGCCCAAGTAAAGCTGCCATTATAGGCCACATTTACCAGCGCCATTGAGTTTCGTGCTAGTGCTTCACCCGTTGTGCCAATTGATACTTTTTTAGGGTCAGAAAATGCAAATGATTTGAGGTGGCAAGAAGCACAAGATTGCTGTTCATTTACCGACAAGCGCACATCGTTGAATAGCTTCTCACCCAAAGTGACTTTCTCTACTGTCATGGGGTTATCTTCGGGTACATTGGGTGCCGGAAAACCCGGTGGAATTTGCCATTCATAAGGTGTTGGTTTTGGTGAACATGCACCTACCCCAATCAGAATTACGGATACTAAGCTCACCTTGAGAGCACCTTTACGCCGCTTGCCCAACATAGTCTATTCGCCTTCCGTCATTTCACGCGGCACTACAGAAAACACCTTATTGTTACCGCTATTGTTCAGCAGTTTCTGACAACTTGGATCGTCGATACTAGAGAACATGCAGGTCGTTGATTGGCTTGGCATGAGGTCACCTAAAACAAGAGAGAGAT
This sequence comes from Brumicola blandensis, assembly GCF_031846165.1. Taxonomy (NCBI): domain Bacteria; kingdom Pseudomonadati; phylum Pseudomonadota; class Gammaproteobacteria; order Alteromonadales; family Alteromonadaceae; genus Brumicola; species Brumicola blandensis. The sequence continues at coordinate 93,746 of NZ_JAVRIE010000003.1, read as the reverse complement.
CCATATTAATCACCACCTCGTTATTTTGCAGGCTGTTGAGCTTAAGCGGTAGGCTCACTTCAATCCGGTTTGGAAACTTACATTCTTGGTCAGGCGCACGAACCATTGCGGCTGATTCACAACCCACACTGCCTAAATGAAAAGACCAAGCTTCACTCATTTCATTTTGCATGTCCCAGCGAATAAATTTATACCCATTGCGCCACGCCCAAAACATAGACGAATCATTTAATGGTGATGATTGAGTGACTGGGTTTTGATGATTTATCTCAAAAGGTACGCCAAGAGAAAAGCGAAGCTCTAGCGATTCATTACTGGCCAAAAACAAGTCAATTGAATCTTCGACGCTAAAAGAAACTTGTAGGTTTGTCCGGTTTTCTGCACAGTCGGGTGATTGACGAATCAGTGCAACGTTCTGGCTTTGCCACGCATTATCCACTAAGGTTAATGGATAGGACGTATGTTCATCGGTGATCCTCAGTTGACTGATGAAAAATGCCAACTCATTAATAGACCAAAGCTTATCGTCAATGCTTATGCGCGTATTACATGCTAGGCTTTGGTCAGCAAAGCTCGGCACAAATTTGATGTATTGGTTTGTCGGCTCATTTTTAGTTGGCGAACAAGCACTGAGGCCCAACAGCAAAAAACAAAGCCACAGTGAACGAGAAGTACCACCAGCATAAGGGACATAGCGCTTTTTATGCCATCGCTGGCATGTTAAAAATAGAATTGAATGTAGCGCTGAGAACACAATAAACGGAACCGACATGAAAAAGTATCTCAATAGTTTACGCATCTTACTTGTAATTACCATAGGGATTTGTACGCAAGCAAACGCACACATGGACCATGATAAGGCAAGATTTGTTGCCGCCAATGGTAGCGACAAAGGTGATTGTAAGAATCGCTTCCGTCCTTGTGCAAGCATTGGCTATGCAGCACAACAAGCGAACAAAGGCGATGCCGTATTAGTCGCGCAGGGTGAATATCACTTAGAGGCTTTTGCAGATGTTTTCTATCTTATCAGTGATGTCGTCCCTGCATACGGTGGCTTTCAAACCTTAGATAATTATCAAGTTCAAAACCCAAATGCCTTCCCGACGACCATTGTTGGCGTTCCGGTCGAATATGCTAATCAACTACATGATAAGGGCTTCAATGTCATTGTTGATAGTAAGGGCAAAACTGACTTAAGTGATGCTGAGTTAGACAAGAGCTTGGCGCAAGTTGAAGTAATGTACCAATCTCAAGCCGAAACTCCGTGCGTGAATGGTGCTGCAGGGGCATTCCCATGCAACAATATGTCACTCTTATCACATGTACCCGTAAATGAGTTTCCAACGTCGAGCCAGAGAGCAAATGATATTTGGGGCCATGTTGACCTCAATACAATGAAGGAATATGCCTTAGTAGGGCTTCGCAGAGGTGTCGCATTAGTCGATGTTTCTGATCCTGTAAACCCATTTGTTATTAATGCAATCCAAGGTCAGGACACAACTTGGCGTGATATTAAAGTTTACCAATACTTCAATCGCGACCTAAATAAATGGGAGGCTTATGCATATGCTACGGCTGATAGTGCTACTGAGGGCTTGACTATCATGAACTTGAGCAATCCTGATGACGGACTTGCTTTAGTTACACGCGATATCAACGATCGATCTGCGCACAATATTTACATATCAAATGTTGATTATGGACTAAATATCAAGAATTCTCTCGCCGAACCGCAAGCGCATATTCTAGGCTCTAATGTGCGAGGCGGCTCACTGCGTAGCTATCGTATAAGTGCACCTGAAACACCGATCCCGACCTACTTCCTTTCTAATGCGAATCGCTCCGACTATACACATGACGCATCCTCTTTACTTATTAATGATGTAAGAGCGGACCGAGATTGTGTCAATAAAACCGCAGCAGGTTGCACAGTCATGCTCGATTTCAACGAAGGCACCTTGCGTCTTTGGGATCATTCAGCCCTCGGCGGTGCGGTTGAGCTGTCATCGGTAAGCTATCCCAATGTAGAGTACACGCACTCTGGTTGGTGGAGCGAAGATCGCCAGTATGTAATATTACATGATGAACTAGATGAGCAGCGCAACGGCTTAAACACCACCGTTCATATTTTTGATATTTCTGATTTGAATGCGCCTACCCTCGTTTCAACTTGGGTGGGACCGACTAGAGCCGTCGACCACAATGGCTTTGTTCGTGGCAATAAATACTACATGTCGAACTATACTCGAGGTGTGACGGTACTCGATTTATCAGATCCAACATCACCTACTGAAATTGGCTACTTTGATACCTTCCCAAGTATTACCAATGCTTCATTCAATGGCGTTTGGGGCGTTTACCCCTATCTACCGAGTGGCATCATTTTGGCCAGTGATATTCAAGGCGGCCTTTATGTTCTGAAAGATGAAACACAAAGTAGTGGCAAAGATGACCTACAATTCTCTACCAACATGTATGAAGTGACTGAAGGTGAAGATTTAGCGATATCAGTGATTCGCTCCGGTACACAAGCCATTAGTGTTGACTATCAAATCATAAGAGGTGCAACAAGCTCAAATGATTTTGAGGCAATCGAGTCAGGTACAATTTCGTGGGATGCGGGTGACTCAATCCCCCAAACAATCACCATCAGCGCCCTTGACGACGGAAACGGTGAAGGTACGGAAAGTATGTTCATTCGCCTTGAAAACCCATCGCCAAATGCAGAGCTTCTAAGCCCGAATATCGCTAAAATTGATATTTTCAGCCTTACCGGTCGATTGTCCTCAGTGATTATCCCTGATGATGATATTGAAGTTAAAGAAACTGACGGTAGCTTTGCACTCACAGTGACTCGCTCTGGGGCGGCAGACCAAGCGGCGAGCGTTTCTTTGTCAATCGAAAGTGATACAGCCCAAGCAGGCATAGACGCAAGCCTAGCAGCCACTAGTCTCGAATGGGCCGTTGGCGAATTAGGTGATAAAAGCGTTAACGTGAACATTGTGAATGATAGCGACAGTGAAGAAACTGAAACTTTTTCTATCATTTTAGAAAGCCCCGAAAACGTGACGATTGAAGGTAGTGGTAGTGTATTAGTCAGCATCCTTGATGATGATTCAAACTTGGCTCCTGAAGTGAACGCTGAAGCGAGCTTAAACGTAAACGCAAGAGCGATGGTATCTTTAGTTGCAACGGCGAGCGACCCAGAAAACCAAACAATGACTTTCGCTTGGGCTCAAACTTCTGGTCCAGATGTCACCTTAAGCGACGCAGACGCTCTTACAGCAACGTTTACTGCACCTGATGCCGATGCGACATTAGGCTTTGAGTTTACCGCAACTGATGAGTTTGGTTTACAAGCCAGCACATCTGTTAGTGTATCAGTTGAAGCCGCAGAGCCAGTGCAGCCTCCAGTAGTAGTGTCGCCACCGCCGGCTACACCACCAAGCAGTTCAGGTGGCGCACTTTGGTTATTTAATGCCTTGGTGCTAATAGCACTGAGCAGACGTTTAGCATTACAAGAATAGAGAAAAGTTGAGTCTTGGCAATTGAATAGTAGTACATCAATCCTGAAGTGGCTGTTTTCCCATCTTCGACCATACATTACCAAGGTTGCCTTGGCTTTAGTCGCTCTTTTCGTAGGCGCAATGGCGTGGCTCATTTTGGGCCAGGGCGTTCGCTTAGTTGTTGATCAAGGCTTTGTTGCAGGCGATGAAACCATGTTGCTTCAATCCCTGTTGTTGGTGCTTGGCATCGCTCTTATCGGCAGCGTCGCAACCTATTGCCGCTTTTATCTTATGGTTTGGCTTGGTGAGAGGGTTTGTGCTGACATTCGCAAAGCCTTGTTCTCGCATTTGGTTACCTTGTCTCCAAACTTTTATGCGGAAGCTCGCACAGGGGAAGTCATTTCCCGTTTTACAAGCGATACCACCTTACTACAGTCAGTTGTGGGAACCGGCGTGTCGATGGCCTTGCGCTCCTTAGTCATGTTCATTGGAGCCATCATTTTGATGGCAATTACCAGCACAACCTTAACGTTTTATGTCTTCATTGCCGTTCCCGTCATTCTTCTACCTATCAAATTACTCGGTAAAAAAGTGCGACACTTTGCCAAAGTGAGTCAAGATGATGTGGCTACCATGGGCACATTGATTGATGAAAATTTACATGAAATACATACCATCCAAAGTTACAACCATGAAAGCCAAAGCGTTGCCGCTTTTGACAACAGCGCAGAACAAATCATGCGCAGCGCGGCCAAGCGCATCCACTATCGGGCATTGCTCATCGCACTTATCATGTTCATTAGTCTTAGCTCCATATTTGTTGTGGGCTGGATAGGTGCTTTGGATGTAATTGCCGGTAAAGTCACACCAGGTGAACTTACTGCTTTCGTTTTCTATGCGGTGCTAGCTGGCGGCTCAATCGCCACAATCAGTGAAGTCATTGGCGATTTACAGAAAGCGGCTGGCGCTAGTGAGCGCATTGTAGAATTAATGAATACCCAAGCGGATATTCCACAAGCGAATAAGGCTACAGATACTTCATCGGCTTTGTTGCAAGAACCTACTCAAATGGCACAAAGTGCTGCTGACCCTATTCTCTCATTGAACAATGTGAACTTTAGCTATCCTTCTGTGCCCGACAAACAAATCATTCATGACTTATCATTCAATGTAAAAACTGGTCAAAAGCTAGCTATTGTCGGTCACAGCGGCGCTGGTAAATCAACGCTGTTCGACCTGATGATGCGTTTTTACAACCTAGATTCAGGCGAAATTCTATTGGGGAAACAAAAGCAAACGGAGCTTGATGTTGATACTGTCAGGCGGCATTTTGCTCTCGTCCCTCAAGATGCTGTTATTTTTGCAATGTCAGTTGCCGACAATATTCGTTTGTCCTCGCCAGATGCCAGTGATGAAGCTGTTATAGAAGCAGCCAAATTAGCCTTTGCACATGAATTCATAGAGGGATTTGTAAATGGTTACGATACTCAGCTCGGCGAACGAGGGGTTAAGCTGTCAGGTGGACAAAAACAACGCATTGCGATTGCGCGAGCAGTGTTGGCTAAACGCCCTATCTTATTGCTAGATGAAGCCACTAGTGCATTGGACGCCAGTAGCGAAAAATATGTGAAGCAAGCGCTCGATACCTTAATGAACCAAACTACCACGATTATTATTGCTCATCGACTCTCTACCGTCATCAATGCGGACAATATCATCGTTTTAGAGCATGGGCGTTTAATCGCGCAAGGTACGCATGAATCACTGTTAGAAAGCAGTCCAGTGTACAAAGAGTTTGTTGACCTCCAGTTGAGTTAATACGCTTCACGCAAAAAGATATAATCTAATAATCTGCAAAATTGAAAAACCTTGTAACAATTAAAGTGTTTTTAACCCAGCTTACGAACTTAAATCTCTATTCGAAAGTAGTACTATAGTTGTAATAGCTCAATTTGGGCATTCGCGCCTTCGACAGAAAGGCAAATTCTAACTAGCTTTGGAAAGCATCATGTTTGTAAACTTTACACGTAAATCGTTATTAGCGGTTTTCTTGTCTTCAATGGTATTTACTGCCGTTGCTGAAGACAAAAAAGAAGACGCTAAAGACGAAGAGAAAAAGAAAGAAACACTCACTGAGATATTAGAAAAGAAAGACGCCTTTGAAGGCTTTGTTGATATCTATCGCGACAAAAAAGACGGTTCAGGTCTAGTCGTCTTTGATGAATCCCAACTTGATACGCCATTTTTGTATTTCGTTTCAACTGTTGACGGTGCCGTAGCAGCAGGCACATTCAGAGGTCAATTTAGAGGCTCACGTTTAATTGAGTTTCGCCGTAATTACGACCGCATTGAAGTAGTATCAAAGACACCTCGTTTTTACTTCGACCCTGAAAGTGCCGTAAGCCGCGCTGCAGATGCAAACATCAGCGAAGCTATTCTAGTCTCGACTAAAATTGAGCACGAAGATGAAGGTAAAATCGCGATCGACTTGAGCGCCCTGTTCGCCAACGAAGATTTGCATAGAGTTGCCCCCATGCCGTCTGACAATCCACAAGCAGAGAAGCGTCGCTTCAAGCCTGGAAAACTGTCAAAAGACAAAACAGCAATTAGTGAAGTGAAAAACTTCCCTGAAAACACCCATGTTGTCGTGCGCTATGTTTATGAAAATAGCACGCCGAAAGTAGGTGGCGGCGCTGAAATTTCAGATGCGCGTTATACTACTTTACAAGTTCAGCATGCTTTCATCAAAGCACCTGAAAACAACTTTCAACCACGTCGAGATGATGCCAGGATTGGTTACTTCTCTCAGCAGTTCGATGATTTAACATCAGACCAAACGGCTAACTATCGTGACGTGATCAATCGTTGGAATCTTGAGAAAAAAGATCCAAGCGCTGAAGTATCAGATCCGGTTGAGCCTATCGTTTGGTGGATTGAGAATACTACACCAGTCGAATGGCGTGAAACCATTATTAATGCCACATTGGCATGGAACACGTCATTTGAAAAAGCAGGAATTAGTAATGCGATTCAAGTGAAAATCCAGCCTGATGATGCCGAGTGGAGTGCAGATGACGTACGTTACAACGTTTTGCGTTGGACTTCATCACCGCGTCCTCCTTTTGGTGGATATGGCCCGAGTATCTCGCATCCTTTGACAGGCCAAATTATCGGTTCTGACATCATGCTTGAGTATAGCTTCATGAAAGGTCGCTGGATTGCGTCTGAAATGTTCACTGACGGCTATAACGCCCTAGAGTCTAGCTTACACGGCGACGAGCGCATGCTGTGCTCACTTGGTCATGAATTAAACTTAGGTTTGATGTTTGGTCAATATGCTGGTCTAGCTGACGGCATGGGCAAGATTGAAGAAGATAAGTTATTACGTCAGTCGATGTCTTATCTTATCCTACACGAAGTGGGTCACACCCTAGGTTTGAACCATAATATGATGGCGTCACAACTGCATGGACATGACGAAGCGCATGACGCTTCAATTACGCAGGGTATCTTGGCCGGCTCAGTGATGGACTATCCTTCAGTTAACTATGCGCCTGTGGGTAAAGAGCAAGGTGACTTCTACACAGAAAAGCCAGGTCCATACGATGATTGGGCTATTTTATACGGCTACTCACAAGCACTAGACGATCCAGAAGCTGAAGAAAAACGCTTAACCGCTATCCTTAATCGTTCAGCTGAACCAGAGCTGGCGTTCGGTAACGATGCTGATGATATGCGCTCTGCTGGTCGCCACGTTGACCCACGTATCAATATCTTTGATATGTCTGGCGAAGCGGTCGATTACGCACAAGATCGTTTTGAATTAATCAAGCACATGGCTGGCAAATTAAAAGACAAAACCCTTGTTGATGGTCGTTCGCACAACGACTTAGCAGTGGGCGTGAATGTCTTGTTTGGTGAGTTTGCACGTCAAGCGTCAGTCGTATCTCGTTATATTGGTGGTGTTTACCTAAACCGTGCTTTCGTGGGTCAGGAAGGCTATACACAGCCTCTTACACCAGTACCTGAATCAGAACAAAACAAAGCAATGAACACCTTAATGAGCTTTGTGTTTGCGCCAGATGCGATTGAAGAGATGGAACCTTTGTTCGCTTATATTCAGCGTCAGCGCCGTGGCTTTAGTGGTTGGGGACGTGATGAATCACCACGTTTGCACGACATGTTGTTAGGTGCTCAGAAGAACGTACTTGACCATGTATTGCATCCAAACGTATTGATCCGTTTAACCGATACAACGCTTTACGGTAATACATTCACAGCTGAAAAAATGATGGGCCGTTTAACCGACGCTATCTTTAAAGCTGACATTAAAGGCGATGTAAACTCTTACCGTCGTAACCTACAAGTTGAATACGTAGACCGTTTGATTGCAATGTCGGGCTTAATGAAAGAAAGCAAGTACGACAACTTCGCACAAGCGGCTTCTACCTATGAATTAGGAAGAGTGCTGGATATGGTGAAAAAATCTCGTGGCAACCAAGCAACGAAAATCCATAAGAGCTTCTTAAGAGGTAAAATCCAAAAGGCCTTTTATAAAGGTTAATTCGCAATAGCGATTTGGTTTTGATTTGATTTGAAGGACAGCTTTTGCTGTCCTTTTTTGTGCTCGAAAAACAAAAAAGGGGTCAGAGTTAATTAATTGCCACCGACAAATTAATTAACTCTGACCCCTTTTTCTCTGACCCCTTTTTCTATCTAGCTGTTAAGCGTAAAAACCTTGGTACCACTTCACAAACTGAGTAATACCTTCATCTAAGCTTGTGCTTGGGCGATAGCCTACGTCTTTTACCAATGCTTCTACATCAGCATAGGTGTCGGGGACGTCGCCTGGTTGCATTGGCAGTAAGTTCTTCTCGGCTGTTTTGCCCAATGCTTTCTCAATAGTTTCAATAAACGTTAACAAATGTACCGGCGTTTGTGCACCAATATTGTATACACGCCAAGGACCTTTGCTTGAGCTTGGTGATGGTGCTTTAGGATCCCAATTAGGGTTCGGCTGAGCAACGTGCATCATGGTCTTGATAACGCCTGAAACGATATCGTCAATGTAGGTAAAATCTCTGCGGTGATTACCGAAATTATATACGTCTATAGGGTCACCTGCGCTTATCGCCTTAGTGAACTTAAACGGCGCCATATCGGGGCGTCCCCAAGGACCATAAACGGTAAAGAAGCGTAAGCCTGTCGTTGGCAAGTCATATAGGTGGCTATAAGTGTGAGCCATCAATTCATTTGCTTTTTTGCTTGCTGCATATAAAGACACAGGATGGTCAACGTTATCATCGACACTGAAAGGCATCGCCTCATTGGCGCCATAAACCGAGCTAGAGGAGGCATACACTAAGTGCTCTACTTTATTGTGACGACAACCTTCCAGAATATTCATAAAACCAACAATGTTTGCGTCGACATAAGCGTGAGGGTTTTCAATAGAAAAACGGACGCCTGCTTGAGCAGCTAAATGTACGACACGATCAAACTTGTGCTCAGCGAACAAACTTTCCATTGGCTCACGGTGGGCAATGTCCATTTTGATGAATGTAAACTGCGCAGCATTTTGATGTTCGGCTATCCAGTCTAAACGCGCATCTTTTAGTGACGTATCGTAATAGTCGTTAATATTGTCGATACCCACAACTTCCATGTTCATATCAAGTAGTTGTCGACATGTATGTGCCCCAATAAACCCTGCGGCACCTGTTACTAGAATTTTCAATGTATTACCCTTTTGGTGGTGTGGTGAGGTCTGTTGGGTCGAACTGCTCTTCTTTACGGGAGAAGAAGTGCTCACCCATGACCTTTTGTATAATACCGCGTCCCATCTTCATTGTTAAATGATAGGTCAATAATGGTAATGGCATTTTGATGAGATGTCCTCTAAATTCAGCCAGCATGAGTTTAAAACCTGATGATTTCGGTTTTAAATGAGTGTGCTTGGGAAGCAAAACTGAGCTAAATATCCACAAATCTATGCGAGACCTAAAGCGGTGTATGTTTAAACATTTATCAATGACTGCTTGAGGTAATGCCAAACCAAAAATTTCTTGCACAAAATACAGTGCTAAGCCTACTTCATATTCAAAACCAAGGTCCTTGGCTACTCTCATCACGCCTTTAAGTTCAGGATCGTTTACGTCAATCAACATAAAGCGAAGATCAAGGATATCTCGAAATGCGGTTTGGTAGTCTTCGTTACGAAACAAGTGCACACAACAATGTACAAATTGAGCATCAATTGTCAGTGTTTGAATGCCGTGGTCGTTTTTGACAATATACTTTTCTAATATAGTGGCATTCGGCGCATCTTTTGACACCACAGGAATAATATTATGATGAACATCTATGTTCGTTCCGCGATGAACGTGAGTTAACGGTGGAATTTCATGTGCCCATTTGCGGTAGTACTTTTCATCATAATCGGTAATCTCTCCGCCAATCCAACCATGCATACCAAGGTGCTGTTCACAATCATGTAGATCGTCTTTATTAACCAATATGTCTATATCTGAATAGATACGGCCTTGGCCTACTTCACTTTGATTCAAGCTATATGCTGCGCCCTTTAGAAACACGACAAAGCGAGATACTGGAGAGAGTGCCTTGACAATCTCATCAGCTTCAAAGGCCACCTGCTCTTTTTGTTTTTCCGCTATGCGAAACGCATTTCGCAAATGCCGCAAAGTCTTCTCATCCATTTCTTTCGGATTGCTAGCCTGTTCTTGATATTGAAAAAACAAATACGCAAACTTTGGAAGCACTTTCTGCTGACGTAAAATCAAAAGTACGAACGGTCGTTGATGCTCTTTCAGATCACACAAACGCTCTGGATGCTCGAACAAACTAACCAGGAAATGAGAGTCAATTTGCATGAATGATTTCCTCATCCAAGAAAGCGCTGACTTCGTTTAGGTCATTGTAGAATATTTCAAAGTGCTTTGATTGCTCTATGACCTGAGTGATGGTGTCAAAGCTTTCATTACCTACCACAGTGAAGTTAAATGAATTACTGACTAATTGCATGAAGCTTTCCGTCATATTCATCGGGTAAATATCTAGCGTTGTGTCTGCTTTATAATTAGGGTAAACAATACCCACAATCTCAGCCTCTTCGTTGCATGCGGCACTAGCTTCGCTTGGCGCCGCCATATGGATAACGTCACCTTTGTGAGTATGCCTTGCAATACTTGAATAGGTAGCATCTGGAAACCAAGCTTTTGCTAGTTCGATGGAGGAATTTTTTAAACATACTGGTCGAACAAAGGGCCTCACTCGGTTTGTTTTAGGTTGTATCAAGGCCATTTCATCTGATAACAAGCGCCAACCATTTTGAGAAAGGTGCGCCGTTAAGGTGCTTTTTCCAGAGCCCGGCGGTGCTGGGAAAAGTATCGCTTTGTTATCCTTCGCTAAAACTGCCGAATGAACAATCGCATAATCTAGTTCATGTGCAGCCACAGTCCAATTCATACCCCACTCTAACATCGCAAATGCTTGGTTTGCGTGAAGCGGCTTAAAAGGCTCACGATCATCACATAAAAATCTAGCTTGCGGTCGAAAGAAACGTCGTAAGCCATTCGAGAAAGTAATGCTCAGAAAGTAATCCACATATGTGCTTTCTTGGATATCTTCGGTATAGCCCGACTGGTAAATCAGCTTGGCGTTTTCTAGTACTAAGGGGATATCCGTTTCTATTTGAAAAACAAATGGGGAAATAGAGAGTTGAAAGGTTTTCATTTATAGCGGCTCGCTTTGAGCATTATCTGCAGCAACAACAAAACCTTGGTGAATGAGCGTGTTAAGCAGTTCAGCGTTTTTATCATTGAGCTCATCAGGAGAGCGCAACCAACCAAAGAACGTTTCTTTGCTGACATTCAATGAGCTAACAAATGTGCGAGTAGGGTCAAAGAGCACAATGCCCGAACCATCTAAAAAGGGATGCAAGCGCATCCCCTTTTTTAATTCAAGTTCTTGTGAAAACGTTTCGTCTGCCACTGTAACCTTTCTTTTTATGCATCCGTACGCCGAAACGACGCAACGCTAACTATGCTGTTCGTAGCTTATTTGGATTGTGATGCAAGTCTTTTAACAACTGCAAGGTACCATGCGGATCATGTTGGGCCGCTGCATGTATTTTGGCAATAAACGCTTCAGCACTTTGGAAAGGTGGCTTGCTACCGTTGAACGAGTTAACAATTGGGTAAAATACACCAGGGAATCTACCACTCAACTCTGCATTCAAGTAGGCACTGACGATATATTTATTCAGTTCGGAGTTGCCACCTAAGTAGTTGAAAATATCAGACCACTTGTAGTATCTCCACTTATTGCGTGATTGCTGAAACAACTTCACGTGATAAGTATTATTGTTTTTTCTAAACGTACCGACTTTCCCGCCGACTTTTTTAAAGAAATTTGTCAATTCAGCAGTGTCACCAAGCAAATGGCACAAAAATAAATCGTTTACTTTATTACCTAAGCAACGCTTTAATTTCCAATCGATGTTTGGAGATCCACCACACACGGCAAGGTACTTATATGCTAATTGGCCGACACGCGTTTTCAACCAGTCATGTGGGCTTTTCAAATGTAGTTGATGTCCACCTGCGAAATCAGAACCATGGCCAGAAGCCGCAATACTATTCGAGCTCATCGTAGCCCAAACTGATTTACTTGGTATCGTGGCCAACATTGCACCGGCAGAAGCGCGTGTTAAAAAGCGACGTCTACTTTTAGCGTTGTCTGACGCCGATTCCGTCGGCAAGTTTGAGTTGTTATCTTCCATCTGAAAATTACCTTACTAAAATAAAACTGCTAGTGGGTGAGGTATTGAACCTCAACCCATTGAATACTATTGCAATGCAAAAAGTATTCCACTTCATAACCATTTGTTTTACATGCATTTAAATCTTTGCTTTGCACAATGTGCAAAAAACTTCGACAGATTATAGCGCTAAATCAACCGTCTTTGCTAGCTTTCTCAACTCTCTCACAGGAATCGCGTATGTGATGCCGCTAGGGTTCGTCAAGGCAGCCTCTTTTCCTTCCTTAACAAACACCTTATTTATGATACCAATGACCTCATTTGAATAAAGAGATAACAAGGGACTACCGCTGTTACCTGGATACGCAGTTGCGTCTAACTGATAGATCATAAAGGGCTTTTTCAAACGTTTCAGCATTTCTACCGTTAGTTCGTTCGCATTATTTGCGGGATTAATATCAGGTGTGGTCGCAGCAACAAGTCCTGTGTGAGTCGCTGGATATAATCCTAAGACCGCACCAATTGGGAAGCCTGTAAAGAAAACTGACGATCCATCGTCAACCAAGTCGTCATTGGCTAGGCTCAGGCTTGGCAAGGCCTTGTCTATTGTCAGGATTGCCAAATCGTGTACCGGGTCAATCGCAAGCACTGTCATCTTATGTACCTGAGGATTCGGACCAGAACCACTCAAGGCAACATAATGTTGAACCTTCTTAGGGTCGAGATCTTTTGATACAACATGATAGTTCGTCACTATATGCTTACCATCTCCAACGACAAAGCCCGTGCCTATAATTTTTGGCGCATTCGCTTCTAAAGGTGTCAGAATCGCAATACCAACTACCGACGGTTTGGTTTTTTTAATGTTTTGCACTAGCCGAGTTTCTTGTTCTTGTCCTCCCCCTTGATAAGCAAACGCTGTATTTCCTGTACTGCCAAAAACGATGAATACTACGAGCGTCAGCAAAACCCGCCATGTTGTTGAAATATGACGTTGCTCAAAGTGGCAAGAACTTGTTGTTATCATGACTATATGTCCCTATTCAGTATCTTCCTAGCATATCTAAATTACTCCAGATTACCAATATCAAATCCGCTACCACATCGTCCAGTAAAGTATAAAACCACATACGAGTTATGATGTGGGATACTGCCCTTGTGCGGCGAACTTTGTAAAATACTTGTTGGATAATAAAGGTATTCTTTTACATGGCATCAACGCAAAAATCAGGTTTGCAGTTTTCTATCAACAATATTCAAGATTACATAATGAATAAGGGACTGCTTGGCGCTATTAGGAACAGGATAGCGATGCGCAAGCAGCGTAAAGAAGCTGAAGAAATTAGTTTTCATTTTTCTCAATTTCTCACTCCTGTCATTGCAAATAGTGACTTTAAACAAGATTTGTCGAGTAAATTAAGACATGACGTATATTGCGAAGAGTTGCAATATGAAGACTGCCGTGAAGATGGCTTAGAAAGCGATGAATTCGACGCTTACTCAAAGCATGCCCTCATTCAACACATAAAATCTCGTACCTATGCGGGCACTGTGCGTGTGATTTCACCTGAAAGTGACAAACAATTACTTCCCATCGAAAAGCACTGTCTTGATAGCATTTTAGATCACGAGTATTTACCTTCGAACTTCCCGCGTGAAGATATTTGTGAAATTTCTCGTTTGGCTGTGCCAAGTGCTTTTAGGCGACGTGCGTCTGACAAATTTGTTGGCGCGGCAACCGGCACCATTAATGAATTCATCGACTCAGACAAAGAACTACGATGCTTTCCTTTCATCGCAGTAGGTTTGTATTTTAGTGCTGCGGCGCTATGCCTAAAGCTTGGTAAGAAGCATGCTTACATGATGATGGAACCCAAACTCGCCAAAAGCATGTCTTACGTAGGCATCAAGTTTGAACAAATCGGTCCTGTGATTGAATATCATGGGCAAAGAGCGCCCTACTACATTAACAGAGATATGTTGTTCGCCAATTTAAGCAAAGAGTTCACGTTCATGTTGGAGAACATTCGAAAAAGTCTGTATGCTCAAACTCTATAACGCGCCAAGATAGATAGTAGGGAAAGGATGCCTCAGGTAAACACCGACATATTCGATTATTATACTACCGAGATGGTTTCTGAGCTGTTTAGCACTGTTCACGAAAGTGTGAATACAGGCAACCTATTTTTAAGTCCGTTCTGGCTTGTATCTTGGCTAGAAACACTCGATAAACTTCCTCTTTTACTCATTTGTGTCCGCGATAAACAAGTTATTGGCTTTGGGTTTTGGGGTAAACAAACACATTTTCTGGGCAACACCTACTTTCTGAATCAAACGGGCAATCACTTAAATGATCAAGTGTGGACCGAACACAATGATGTTATTTGCCTGAAGGACGAACGTGACATTGTTGTTACCGCAATGCTAGAGCGGCTAAGTGCGTTACCAAACACCAGTAAAATCGTTATCCGAAATACGCTGTCGGATCACTGGCCTTGCTCCATTCAAGCAACGAGTGAACGCAGTGCAGAAAATAGTGCTTATGTTGACTTAACTCAGGGCGATTACTTACAGAGCCTTTCAAAAAACACTCGCTCAGCAATAAAGCGCTCAAACAAACTCATTGAAAATACGCTTGGTGAGATTAGCGTTAGCCCAATAGATGTAGCTAGCCATTCTACCATTTTGAATGAAGTTGGCGCGATCCATATGCAGCGCTGGGGTGACAGTGAGTTTGGTAGTGGCTTTGCGAATCCTAAGTTCGTGGCTTTTCATGACAAAATACTGAAACAAGGTACTGGTCAGGAGAATCAAGCAGAACTGCTGATGGTGCGTGCCGGCGATACGTGCTTAGGATATTTGTATGTTTTAAAACAAGGTCAGTACGCTCTGTTTTATTTGTCTGCAATTAAGTTCTCGAGTAACGACAATAAAATAAAGCCTGGCATGAGTATGCACTTAGCCGCGATTGAGTATTATAAAATGAAGGATTTTGAACGGTATGATTTTTTAGCTGGACCTGCGCGCTATAAAGAACAAATGTCGAATGCACATTATCCGGTCTACCATATTGAAATTTCTACGCCTTCAATCAGAAACCGCTTATTTCGTTGGTTAAAAGGGTTTAAGTCAGGAATATAATCGTCAGTAAAAAAAGCTTATAGTTTGAGCTATTAAAATTTATACTATGACGCGCAACAAGGACTCAGTTCAATAACAAGGTAAGTAATGACTCAGCAAACAATGGCAAGGCACGTAGCTTAATGATCCATGTATTTAACTTAGATAATACTCATGCGAGTCAATCGTCCTTTTCATTCGGCGTACCGCTACCGCAAGGTACTTTTTGGCCGGAACAAAACTTACAGTTAGTAGATGAAAGTGGACAAGCCTTAGTCGCTAGCATTCACCCTACCGCCTTGTGGCATGACAAATCAATACGCTGGTGCTTGATTGAAAGCCAAGCGCCAGATAGCGTATCGATGATAGATAGTCCGCAGGCGCCAGGTAAAGACAAAGCACAACCAAGCATACGCTGTTTTATTACCAGCACGAATGCCAAGATGTTTCGCAAAGTGGATTGTGCGACAAAGCACGATAAGTACTTTGAGTTAAGTTCGAAAGAAAAGAAACTGCGTGTCGACAAACACAGCGCGCTGCACTTTCAAGAGTGCAATTATCGAGACAGCAGTGAGCAGGCCGGTGCAAACAGTCTAAGGTCACACCTTTTGCTTCAAACCGTCGGCTATAGGCACAACATAGAAGCCTTAGATTCAAGTTCCTTTACTCGCAGTGCCAATACTGGTGAGCCTATCTATGCGCAACTTGAGCAAGCGTTTCGAATTCAACTTGCCAATTCGCCTAAACATCTGCAGCTTTATCTTCAATATCAACTTGATTACATAAGCAATGCACTCACACTGCGTTTGTCACTGCATAATCCTATGCCAATAGTACAAGAAGGCGGTCAGTGGGATTTAGGCAATCAGAATAGTGTAGAGTTGTCACAATTTGGGCTTGTGTTGGAGTGTCCGGGGGCAGAGTTAAGCGTATCTTGCATCGATGAAGCAAATAGTGGCACAGCAACTAATAATGACACCGAGTTTGAACCCTACGAAAGCTGGTCTGTACTAATAGAAAACAGTGGTGGCGACAATTGGCAATCAAAAAACCATGTCAATAAACACGGCCAAATCAAGCTAGGTGAACGCGGTGCACTACTGACCCAAAGTACTAACGGCGATGCCGAGCAAACACGTATTATGCGCCCTAAATTTACTTGCGCATTAAAAAATCAAGACACTTCCTATGCCTTGTCTCTTGCGCAAACTTGGGAAGCTTTCCCGCTTAAAGTCTTAGGGGAGTCTGGCAAAATAACGGTAGATTTCGCCCCCAGTGACATAGCTAGCTTTGTCGAATTGCAGGCTGGCGAAATAAAAACGCATACGATCAATATTCAGCTTTCAGGCTCGGTTAATGAGCCTTCAGCTATTGCTCTTCCACTAATGCCCGTGCCAAGCAGCGACCTTTTTTGCGACTCGAATACCATACCGTGGCTTCGAAAAAGCGTTTTAAAAAGCCCCCTAGCACACATCGTCGAAATGGGCTTGAGTGGTGAACGTAATTTCTTCAACAAGCGTGAAGCCTTGGATGAGTTTGGTTGGCGAAATTTTGGGGATATATATGCCGACCACGAAGCCGTTGGTCATAAAGGCGATGATATATTCGTATCACACTATAATAATCAATATGACCCGCTATTTGGCTTCTTAAAACAATGGTTACTTACCGGTGATACCCAATGGAAGCAACTTGCTGACGATTTGTTTGAGCATATAGTTAACATTGATATTTACCATACAACATTAGATAAGCTCGAATACAATGGCGGTTTGTTTTGGCACACTGATCACTACGTTGAAGCTGAAACAGCAACCCATCGAACATACTCAAAGCGCCAACAACAAGGCGTGTATGAGGATCATGCTGGCGGCGGTGGCCCCGGCAGTCATCATTGCTACACAAGTGGTCTAGCGCTTTATCATCAACTCAGCGGAAATATGAAAGCAAAAGAAGCCGTGTTGAAACTAAGCACTTGGATCTCTTACTTCTTCGAGGGGGATGGCACATTACTCGGCACCCTACTTCAGTACCGCAATAAAGCCATTGTGAGAAATCCACTCACTGGCCAATATCCTTTAGATCGTGGTGTAGCGAACTATATCAATGCGCTAATAGACAGCTATGAACTAAGCTCAGACGCACAGTATATTGAAAAGGCATCAAATATTATCTTGCATACATTTAGCCATGAGGATGATATTGCTGAACGAAATTTCGAGGATATAGAAAACACTTGGTACTACATTGTGTTTATGCAGTCAGTTGCCAAGTATTTATGGATCTGCGAGACCGTGTATGGCATCAGTCATGACTATGCCCCGATTAAAAAAGCCTTTCTGCATTATGTTGAATATATCGCGACATCAGAAGTGCCCTACTTGCAAAATAGTGAGCGCCTAGAATATCCAAATGATACCTGGACTGCGCAAGATCTCCGAAAAATTATGGTTCTGAAAGTAGCTGAGCCTTACCTTGTAAGTAACAAAGAACTTCTCGAGAAAGTTGCTGATAAGATAAGAACCCTTACCGAGTATGTTGAAGCGAAACTGATTGAGAGTGAAGAAAAAGACTACACTCGGATACTTGCCTTAATTATGCAAAATAATATGTCGGATAAGATTGAGCCGCGAACCGACACACCCAAGGTCACAGTAGACTACCAAAGTGAGCCCTACAGCTTGTTGGGTTTTGCATGGCGCTTTCTAAAACAATATTCAATCAAGCGCGAAATAAAGCATTTATTCATTCGTTTCCCGCAGCTCAAAGGCAAAAAAACAGAGGCGGCCCAAGCATGATAGAAGTCAATCCAAAGTGCTGTAGCTTTATCATTCCCCATTATGGACGGGAAAAGATGTTAATAGAGACAATTGAGTCTTTGCATCGCTTGAAAACTCAGGTAGCTGGAGATGAGCTTGGCCTTGAAGCGATTATCGTCACCAAAAATGACACGCTTGATTTTGATTTTACCCCTTTACAAGACAAGCTGACGATTAAAGTAATTCATGCACCAATGGACATTACGATATCGGCGCAACGCAACATTGGCTTTCAGAGTGCAAGTGGTGCAGTAGTCGGTTTTCTGGATGCGGATATTGAACTAGCGCCCAATTGGTTAAGCCAGTTGTATCCAATGCTGAATGACAATACGAAACTGGTCAGTGCGGTACAAGTTGCTTCTGATGGTGCCAGTCCGCTGGAAATTCTGCGGACCGAATTGAGTAACGCCCATGTAGATTGCACAGTCGAATTTTTACCGGGTAGAAACTTACTGATGAAGCGCGAAACATTTATAGAATCAGGAGGTTTTCCCGAACACCTAGTCACTTGTGAAGACTACGTATTTACCCAAAAAGTAGGTGAACAAGGTGACTTGTACTACACCACAGCAAGTACTTATGTGCACTTAGGAGAGGATAAGGTATTTTCAGAAATGGCCAAAAAGGAAATTTGGCGTGGCCAGTCAAACTTAGCGTCATTGAATGGCAGGAAGATAGGTCTTTCTGAATACCCTAGTTTTATTGCCCCGCCGATGTTTACTTTTGGCTTGGTATTTGCGCTTATGTTTAGCCTTTTATCATTGCCAAGCTTAGCACTATTCAGTTTGCTCGCTAGCCTAGGTGTGTTGAGCTTGTATACCTTAAGACTTTATCGCTTAGCGCGACCAAAAATCAGCTTATTCACAGTGATTAAATTTTATGCTCTGTATTTTCCAGCCAGAACTTGGGGTACAATTCTGGGCCTTCTTAAACCTATTGCAACGAGTAGTCACACTTGAAAACACCGTCGAGAAATATGCATATACTTCAATTTATTTGTTCTACTGGTTTCTACGGTGCAGAGCGTTGGATTTTGGCTCTTTGCAATAATACGGTCGATAAGAACGTAAAATACAGTTTAGCGGTGACTGATGAAGCGGCCTCTCAGAACTTAGAAATAGCCAGACACTTCAAGCGAGACTGCGGTGACGTTTACGAATTGCCAATGGCGCACAAATTTGACTTTAAGGCAGTGAGTAGACTTGCCGAATACATCAAAGCCAACAACATTGATGCAGTGCACACTCATGGCTACAAATCAGACATACTTGGCGTACTAGCGGCCCGTAAAGCCAAAGTACCCGTTATCGTTACCCCGCATGGCTTTGAAAATGCGAAAGACTTCAAATTGCGTTTATTCATTTGGCTAGGTTGCCAAGCCATGAAGTACGCAGATCATGTTGTGCCACTGTCACCACAATTGGTGAAAGACGTCGAAGCATACAATATCGAAAAGCCACAACTGGTGTACATCCAAAATGGTGTTGATTTGTCTGAAGTAGAGAAATTCAAACAAAAACCCATGGCCCTTGAGAAAACTAAAAAGCGCGTGGGCTTTATTGGGCAAATGATCAGCCGCAAAAATATCAAAGACCTACTTGATGTATTTGATGCTCTGCACCAAAAAATGGACGATCTTGAACTCATCTTGCTGGGTGATGGTGAGTCAAGAGAAGAGTTAGAAACCTACACACAGACCTTGTCGTCAAAAGCAGACATCCACTATTTAGGTTATAGGGATGACCGCTTAGACTATTTAAAAAGCTTTGATCTTTTCGCTATGACCTCTACCCTTGAGGGGATCCCAAGATGTTTGATGGAAGCCTGCGCAATGGAAACCCCTGTTGCAGCCTATGATATTGCAGGTATTGATCAACTGATTACCAACGAACAGACTGGCTTACTGTCGCCTTTGGGCGACAAAGAGCATTTACTAGCGGCTTGGGAAAAAATACTCAACGACCAAGACTATGCAAAACAATTAGGTAAGAACGCGTGTGATTACGTAAACGAGCATTACTCTGCCAAACGAATGGCGGATGAATACGTTACTCTGTTTAACGACGTATTGGACAACAAGGAAGTGACATAGTGAAAACAAAACCCGAACTCGTCTTTATCTTGACGATAGATACCGAAGAGGAATGGGACTGGGATGGTCCCTTCCCCGAAAAAGACTTTTCGGTCAAAAATTTAGTCAAGATCCCTGCTTTTCAAGATTTTTGTAACGATAAAGGCATTCGCCCTTGTTATTTCGTCGATTATGCAGCTGCAAAAGGCGCTGCAGAGAACAAGGTTTTTGCTCAGGCAATAAAGGATAATACATGTGAACTCGGCGCTCACCTTCACCCTTGGGCAAACCCTCCTTTTTTCGAAAAGCCCAACGAAGCAAACTCTCATGTGGTTAACTTACCTATTGAACATGTCGAAGCTAAACTAGACGAGCTCGTGTCGGTTTTTGTGAATGAATTCGACTATCAACCCACTTCATTCCGCACAGGCCGCTGGGGAATATCTGCCGACATTATGCAGCTACTTTGGAGCAGAGGCTTCACGGTTGATTCAAGCGTGTACCCTTATTACTCAAACGAATTTTTCACCTGCCAAGGTTCCCCAATTGGTGCCTACTGGCCAGACGCACAAAATGTCCTGAGCGCCGGTGAGCAGCGTAATATAATGGAAATTCAGGCATCGGTTGGCTTTAACCGTAGTGCATTTTCGCTATGTGACAAAATTCACGAGCTTGCCGCGTCGGCACCCTTAAAATATTTAAGAAGCGTTAGCCTTTTATGGCACACCCATTTGCTGCGCAAGATATACATGAGCCCAGAAGTGATGGAAGCAAAAGATATGGTTTCGCTCGCCCATAAAACATACAAGAATGGTGCAAGCTATATCAATATGTTCTTTCACAGCTCGAACCTTATCAAAAATGGGACTGGGTTCTTCAACGTGGAAGACCCATTCAACGAAATATGCAGCCGCGTAAGTGCGGTAATTGACGCATTATCTGAAGACTATCAATTGAACTTTATGACTCTAAAAGAAGCGCAGGTCTACTTCGCTCAAAACCCAAAAATGTTACAGCGCTCATGATTGAAATAAAACGACTAAACGACACACATCAAGCCATATGGGACAACTATGTTGACCAATGTGATGCGGCAACGCCATACCATCGCTTTGCTTGGGGCCAAGCAGTCAAAGCCAGCTATGGGTTTGATACTCATTATTTAGGGGCGTTTGAGGGTGATAAGTTAGTTGGGGTTTTGCCTCTGATTGAAATGAAAACTCCATTAAAAGGAAGTTCTTATGTTGCAGCACCCTATTGTGATGCTGCTGGGCCTTTAGCAGAAAATCAGAGTGTTGTAGACGCTTTAAGAACCGCGGCTGTAAACGTTTCAACTGACACTAACTCGCCTCTTGAAATACGTAATGCTAGCAACGTCGTAATTGCCCCTGAAAAGCTAATAGGTAGCGAAAAAGTAAGAATGCTACTTAATCTAGAAGCTGATGCAGAACAGCAAATGGCGGCCTTTAAATCGAAACTGAGAAGCCAAATCAGAAAGGCCGAGAAAAACGGCTTGAATGCTGGAGTGTTTCGCTTTGAATCCTCCGCAAAGTTTGAAGAAAAGTTAGCGCAGTTTTATGAAGTGATTTCATTAAACATGCGCTCTCTCGGCTCCCCAGTGCACTCAAAAGAGTGGTTCAAGCAAGTACTTAAAAACTATCAAGACAAGGCTTATTTAGCTTTGGTATATAGCGATGATGTTACGGTTGGAGGCGGTATCGTGCTGCTTAATGGCAACGCAGCTTCTATTCCTTGGGCTTCTACAAAATCAGACTACAATCGATTAGCTCCGAATATGTTGCTTTACTGGACAGTAATTAGTGAAGCAATAAAAAGTGGTGCTAGCACATTTGATTTTGGGCGTTCAACTGCTTTTGAAGGGACTTACAATTTTAAAAAGCAATGGGGAGCAAGTCCAAGCCCGCTAGATTGGCAAAGTTATAAGGATGGTACTGAACAGCCTGAATCTGCTGAAAGCAAAAATGGAAAGTTGCGCCAGCTAGTCGAAGCTATATGGAAAAAGCTCCCTTTGGGCTTGGTAAACGCACTTGGGCCTAAAATTCGTAAATATGTGAGCTTATAATTGGAACAGACCAAACTTACTAACACTCAGGCAACCAAGAAAAAAGTACTGCATATTACTTATGACATGCGCATAGGCGGTACAGAAATGGTGATAAAAAATATCATTGAAGGTAATAATGATGGTTGTGTTGAAATGTCAATTTTCTGCATTGAAGAACCTATTGGTCCTTGGGGTAAAGACTTACAGGGCGAAGGTTATAGTATTCACTCCAAAGCAAGAGTGGACGGGTTCGACCGTTCGTTGATAACTGCAATTAGAAAGCATGTCAGAGCCCATAAAATTGATATCATTCATTGTCACCAATATACACCCTGGGTTTACGGCACATTGGCAGTATTGGGCCTATCGACGAAAGTAATTTTCACTGAACATGGCCGTTTTTACCCTGATGTGAGTAGTTGGAAACGACGCTTCGTTAATCCTATTCTCTCAATGATGACAGACCGTATTACGGCTATTTCTGAGGCGACGAAAGAAGCATTAGTGGAATATGAATTCTTAAAGCGCAGCAACATCGACGTGGTGTACAACGGCATTCGTGCGCTCGAGCTTGATTTAGCTGAAATAGAAAGTTTACGAAAACAATACAATATCACAGATGATGATGTCGTATTTGGCACAGTGGCAAGGCTTGATCCAATTAAAAATCACAAAATGATGCTGAATGCATTTGCAGGACTCTTGGCACAGCATAAAAACGCTAAATTATTCATCGTGGGCGATGGCGAATTAATGGAGGAACTCAAAAAGCAAATACAAATACTTGGTATTGCGGATTCTGTTGTTTTACCTGGTTATATTCCCTACCCTAAAGCGTACTTGGCAATGTTTGACGTATTTTTACTTTCAAGTTTAAGTGAAGGTACCTCAATGACGATACTAGAAGCAATGTCGCTAGGAAAACCATGTGTAGTTACTGACGCTGGCGGCAATAAAGAAATAGTACTTCACGAACAAACGGGCTTAGTCACTGAGAACGATAACAGTAGTGAGTTTCAAAACGCTATGCTGCGTTTAGTATCCAATAGAGACTTACTTGCAGACTATGGTAGCAATGCAAAAACAGTGTTTACTGATAAATTTGATGTGGAACATATGTCAAAACAATATAATGCCATATATAGCGGTGACTCAAGGTGATAGGCCGTGACATTGAAATGATGACAGATAAATGAAATTTACAATTAAATTAGTTCTTACTTTAGTTTTGTTTGCCAGTGCTGCGCTACTAGCGATAAATTTTTATGGTCTAACTAAAGAGTTGCGACCTGACAATTTGTCTCCCGAGTTTCTTCGTTTTGGGGAGCGGGACTTATTACTCAGCAAAAAAGAGTATTTTAAGGCTGTTAAGAAAGTAGAAAATGAATCTGACCTAGAATACGCAAAAAGGCTAACAACAGTGATTTCTGAAGGCACGGCCCATGTTGATTGGGAAGTTTATAATCCTTCAGCATTTCATCAACTTGTACCATTGTGGGAAAACTGGATTTTGCATTTTATGGGAAGGTACTCTGGAATACCTGAATACGAGCGTTATCATTTTTCAAACCCCCAAAAAAGCATGGAACGTGGTATTGGTATTTGTGGTGACGCCTCTATTTTAATGAGTCAACTATTAAGCAAACACGGTATAGACAATAAAATTGTCACTTTTCCCGGTCATGTCGTAGTGGCCGCTGAGTTTGACAAAACACAGTTGGTTTTTGATCCTGATTTCGGGGTAGTCATTCCGCATTCGCTGGAAAAAATTAATACACAAAGAGCAGCTACAAAAGGCCTCTATTCTCAACAAGGCTACTCAAACAACGAAGAGCGTTTTTTAGTTAATGAATATACTAAATCATACAGTATTTGGGACGGCCCAAAGCATCTAATAACGAATAAGTTTTACTTTGAAAAGTTCGCCTATTTCGGCAAATGGTTTTTTCCTGTAATTGGGGTACTGTTTGTTTTGGTTGTGTTTTTGAGTACTAACAAGAGCAAAAAGGAATAATAACTGTGCAATACTCAATTGTAATGTTTGCATATAACGAAGAGAAAAACATCGAACGCTCGGTATCAAGCATATATGAAAACGTAGACCAAGACTTAGTAAACCTTATTGTCATTGCAAACGGCTGTACCGATAACACTGTCCCTATACTTCAAAGTTTTGTTGTTAGTGGTAAGTTCCCAAAATTGAAAATAGTAGAGCTTTCGATTGGTGATAAGTGTAATGCTTGGAATGAATATATTCATTCAATCTCTGGTGATGAAGAAGTGCATTTTTTTACAGATGCAGATGTTCAGTTTACAAAGAATGCGTTCAGTCAAATGGCCCAAAAATTAACTTCTAGTCCAAATGCATCTGCAATTGCAGGACTCCCTTTCTCAGGCAGAAATATAGAACAATACAGAAAGATGGTAACTGAATACCATTTGCTCTTTGGCAATTGCTATGGTCTAAAGCGCTCCTTTTTGGAGATCGTTCGAGAAAAAGAGTTTTACCTTCCTATTGGCTTGGGTTGGATAGATTCAGCAATCACCAAAGCTGTTAAACGTGATATAAAAGATATCGATGCGCCAATAAATGAAAGAGTTACTTTCGATACTAACTGTGGATACTTATTTTCCAAATTAAGCTATTTTAAGCTGGACGATATAAAGTTATATATAAGTCGAATTGCAAGGTATAAAACAGGCCAACTTCAACAAAGCCATCTAGAAAAAATGAGCTTTTTAGAATGGCCACGTGAATTAAGCGAAATAAATAACAAGATACTGACAGATATCGAAAATGGTGTAGTAAAGCTTAATCCCTTTCTAAAAAGTAGGATAGTAAAACGCCTAAACAAGAAAATTGTCGTAAAATAAGGTCCCCTCATGACAAATGAAAACTCTGCACATGCTACGTGGCCCCTATTCGTAATGGGAACACAGCGTTCTGGAACAACCCTATTGACTCGAATACTTTCGGCTCACAAGGATATTTTTGTACAGAATGAAGCTGAACTACCGCTTATTTTCGATGGTGAACAAGAACCGCAAAAAATCATTGACAAAATAAAAGCTGAGCTTATTAGGCATGACAACATCAATGTGGATAACTTGTTGAGTGAAGGTTGCAAAATATGGGGACTGAAAGATCCACAACTTACCGAACACATTGACGTCCTCCGAAAATTCCTACCTCATTCAAAGTTCATTATCATTCTGCGAGATGGTAGAGGTGTGGCTAACTCCTATATTGAAAACAAATGGGGACTTGGCACCAACGCTTACACTGGCGCTCAGCGATGGCGAAAAGAAGTGAAGCAGCAACTGGAATTTATGGCGACAATGCCCGAGAACTTCTTTTTTATAAAGTTTGAAGACATGGTTAAAGACCTTGAGTCATCAATGAGAGAGGCATGCACTTTCTTAGATATAGAATTTGATCCCGAAATGTTGAATTACAACAAGCAGGAAAGCTACTACGAAATCAAGAAGGAAAACCGTCACACGTTTAAAAAGCCTGACGTTGTTCTTACCAAAAAGTGGCAACAAAAGCTTAGTCGACATGAGATTAGTGTAATAGAGCACGTAGCTGGCGACCTACTAGATGAATTTGGTTATGAAAGAGTTGGTGAACCTATAAGCCTTTCATCTCTGCAAAAAGCGTATTACAAAGTTCACCAAGCTATTATCGGTGAAATACAGTTGCAGTATAAGTGGCGTAGATTTAGGACCAAAGATGCAATTAAAAAATTTTTTAAAGCTAATCAAAGCTGACAATATGTATTACAGGGTAGTTTAGGAATTCACCATTCATAAATTGCGATCTTAAACCAATTAATATTCGGTCCTTACATTGAATTCAAACTTTAGATATGACATCAACGCACTCCGCGCTCTTTCGGTAATAGGCGTGTTGATATTTCATATAAATCGGGATTACCTTCCCTCTGGCTTTGCTGGAGTTGATGTTTTCTTTGTCATTTCTGGTTATTTGATGACAGCTATAATTTCAAGCAGATTAAATAAGGGTTCATTTTCTTACATAGACTTCATGCACTCTCGCTTTGCGAGAATAGTTCCTGCGTTACTCGTATTGTCAGGGTCTTTGATGATAGCAGGTTGGTTTTACTTGCCTACAACCGAATATTTTAAATTAGCAGAGAATGCGCTTTCTTCTGCATTGTTTTATTCAAATGTTTTTTATTGGATGGAGGTGGGTTACTTCACTTCTGGAGCCTATGATAACTGGTTACTTCATACTTGGTCACTATCAGTGGAATGGCAATTTTATATGCTTTTTCCATTTTTACTGTTGGCTCTAAATCAACTATTCTCAGCAATCAAAGTTTTTCTTACTTTCGTAGTTTGCACATGTATCGCCTTAAGCATATCTATTTACCTTACTATACATTCGCCAGATGCTGCATATTTCTTACTCCCTGCGAGAGCGTACGAAATGATGCTAGGCGGGATCTGCTACTTTTATCTTCAACATCAAAATAGTTCAAATGCACTTTTGCTGAGATTTCCAATTATTACTCAATACTTAGGTGTAGCCCTCATAGTTACTAGTTTCTTCTTGTTCTCTGAAAGCACTATGTGGCCAGGTTTTTGGGCCCTTTTTCCAACTATTGGATGCGCACTAGTACTAATTTCAAACTACCAAAAAAGTCGTTTTTCTCAAAATGTGATATTACAAAAGCTAGGCTTATGGTCATATTCAATTTACCTTTGGCATTGGCCTCTAGTCGTTTATATGTATGAGACTGGCTACACAAGCGTAAAGGCTATCGTAGTTGCAATGTTGTCGATTACCTTAGGGTATGCTTCCTACTCAATAGTAGAAAACCGTCGAGTATGGCGTACAAAATTTAGATCGATTGTATTTTTATATGCTGGCGTTATATGTTTAATAAGCTTCACTTTGTTTACTTCTGGCGGGGACGTTGGAGTGAGGCAGAACTTGCTGGGAGAAAGTGCATCCTACCAAGAGAAATATTTAACGTTTAACTATGTTTCAGCTGAGCACAAGTCGAAAATTCGAGACGAATGTAATTTCTTAGACACTAGTAACGACACAGCAAGAGTCGAAAGTGGGATCGCCGATTGTGCACTCGGTGGTTTTGGTGGAGTTTTTCTCTGGGGTGATTCGCATGCTCAAGCTTTATCTTTTGGTATCAGACAGGTGCTACCAAAAGATACAGTATTTAACCAAGTTACTAGCTCCAGCTGTCCACCAATGGTCAACGGTGACCATGACTTAAAAGGTGAATTTAAAATAGCTTGTAATTTATCAAATGAGTTTGCACGAAAAAAGATACTCGAAATTAAGCCAAGTGTCATCGTCCTTGCTCAAAGAAATAAGCATACATTAAATGAGTATACAGAAATATTAGCCTTCTTAGATAAGCATGATCTATCAACAAAAGTCCTATTAGTTGGACCTACGCCTCAATGGAATGTCTCATTAACCAAGCTTATAGCGAAAAAGTATTTCTCGCCCTCAATTAAAAGAATAGATGATCCTACTTTTGATGAAAGCACGTTAATCAATGGTGCAAACTTACACGCAAAATATCGTGACAAGAACATTATTTTTGTTTCGTTAACTGATTACCTTTGCAACCAACAAGGCTGTCTAGTCAAAATAGATAACCAAAATACGCCAATAATATATGACTATGGTCATTTGACGGCCAAAGGATCTATATTCGTGAGTACGAACATTATTGGCCCAGTACTGTTAGAGCTTTTAGATAAATGAAAACCTGTAGTCGAAAACTAAATTAATCTTAAACATTGAGGTAAAAGTTTTCAAATTTCCTAACAAAAGTCTCTTTATTGAACTGCTCAACTACTCTGTTACGAGCATTCTTTGCCAACTGATATCTAAACGCTGGATCGTCTATCAATAAGCTCACCTTTTGTGCAAGTTCATCAGGAATAAAAGGTGATGTTAATAGCCCAGAAACATTGTCTTCAATTGCTTCTGGAATGCCATTTACATCAGTACTCACAATCGCTTTCTGCATCGCCATTGCCTCTAGTATCGCAATAGGAAATGCTTCTTTGTGAGAAGCACAAACAACTATATCCAAGCTGTCCAACAATGCCAACACATCAGAAACTTGACCGTGAAACGTCACAATATCATCGACTTCAAGGTCTTTCGCCTTGCTTTTCAAATAATGTTCTCGCGGTTCTTCAAGAATATCTCCACCAATAATATGAAACTCCAATGATGCATATTTCTTGCTAAGCAACGAGGCCATCTCTAAGAACTCATCATGACCTTTACGTTTCTGCAAATTTGCAACGATACCAATACTAAGTGTTTCACTACCTACACGGTTTGTTGGACAAAACCGTTCAACATCAACTCCATTATGTATAGTATGGAGAGTCATTTCGGGAACTAGTTCTTTTAAATGTGTACCAACCTCATCGTTTAGGTCTTGGCTACAGAATACGCTTGCTGATGGTTTTGGAAGACGTCGCAGTAACCAAGCTAAATGAGATTTTTCGAAAGGGAAGTGAAAGTGTGATACCACCTTTGCTCCTGCTAGTAAAGCTCCGACAACACAAGCTCGGGTACAGTATGGGTCCGCAGTATGAACAATATCAATTTTGTTTTTTAGTAAATAACGACTGAGACTAAAAGCTTGCTTAATGCTTTCAAAAAAATTAGAGATACCAGGTTGATTCAAGTCTATTTGCGTATGGGAAATACCCATTTCCTTAGCCCAATCTGTTAAAGGTCCTTGCTCAGGCGTAATCAGAACACAATTAAACCGTTTAGTATCAATATTCCCTAGCAACATCTGCGATACTCTCTCGGCTCCACCGATTTTTGCAACACTATGAACGATAGCTATATTGACCATATTCCATTCCATCCTAACTTTTACAGCTCATTTCAACGGATAACTGCGATCCCTGTGTGCGTTTAAGTATACATGAAATAGCTTTGATGATAACTTCTATGTATTAGTGCGAGTCTCGTTAAATAGAAACAAAGGTTATATTTCAAAGTGAATCAGGCAAAAGGAATTGAGACACAAAGTCAGTTCGTTATTATAAGCGGTATGCACCGGTCAGCTACTTCCCTAGTCACTCAATATCTCCAGCTGTGCGGAATAGCTCTAGGAGACAATCTTTTAGGAGCACATAAGGACAATCAAGATGGTTATTTCGAAAATAAGTCTATTGTTCAACTCCATCAATCGATCATAGTTGAACAAAATCGGAATCTATTTAATTGTCCTGAGCAAGCATCATATGCAGAGAGCGCAAAAAAAGTTCTACTAGAAGAAGCTAAATCGTTGGAAAGTTTTGGTTCTGTATATGGCTTTAAAGACCCCAGAAACTGCCTTTTCATTCAACCCTTGTCTGGGTTATTTCCCGACGCAAAGCATCTCTTGCTGTACAGAGATTATAGAGAGGTAATCGACTCACTGATAAGAAGAGCAACAGATAAGGAAATAAGAAGACAACCCTGGCTCGCGGCTAAAGCATGGATAAAATACAACGAATGCATTATTAAGTTTTATAAGCGCAATCAAGAGCATAGTTTGCTATTTAATGATTCATTCTTTATTAAAAATTCCGGTCATTGTGTTCAGGCAATCAATGCTAAATTTAGAACGAAACTAACTCCCGAACCAATCAATTCTATATATAAACCTAGTTTAACCAAGCGGGATGGTAAGTTTAACTGGAAAACCCGCCTAGTTTGTTGGTTTTACAGAAACAAGCTCATTGATATTGATAAGGAGCTTAAGGCAATAAGCGAGAGCTGACCATAATTGATTTTTATTTTAAAGCTATTGACTCATAAAAGTTAACAATGTTAGATTGTTAAAAAAATGTAACTAGCTAGTTTCTATTAATTTT
Organism: Brumicola blandensis; assembly: GCF_031846165.1. Classification (NCBI taxonomy): domain Bacteria; kingdom Pseudomonadati; phylum Pseudomonadota; class Gammaproteobacteria; order Alteromonadales; family Alteromonadaceae; genus Brumicola; species Brumicola blandensis. The sequence goes on along the minus strand of NZ_JAVRIE010000003.1, from coordinate 63,496 downwards.
TAGCCATTAAGGAATAATGTCTTTTAATTGGATAGAGTAAAGCGTTGTTTTTGCTTTCATATGTATTATACAAATTGAATAGATGGATACCTAAGGAGAGGGTGAAGTCATGAAAAGCTCAGCAGTATCGAGTATTATTAGCGCCGAAGATAGCCAAAAAATTTCATACTTAAGGGCTTTTGCAATCATTGCTATAGTCTTTGGTCATATAGGTGGCTTCTGGTTCTATGTTCCATTCTCCTCTTATCTGTATATCGTTGTTCCTTTGTTTTTTTTCCTATCAGGGGCTGTTTCTCGTATCAGCTTTAACCGAACGTTTTCTTTAAAAGAATACTATGGTAAGCGTGTAGTCAATCTTCTGATTCCATACTATCTATTGTGTTTTATTTGTCTAATAGTTTACTTAAGCCAAAATGGTACATTCCCAGACTTTAATTTAACAAAGCTGAACTATTGGCTTCAAATCAGACCGATTATGGACATCCGGCCTTTCCCAGTCGGTCAAGTTTGGTTTTTGAACGCCTTGCTTTTGATATCAATAATCTCTCCATTGTATTTCGTTCTATTGACAAGAAAACCGATAATCGTTTTAGTACTCGTTGTTATTTTTATCGGGTTTAGTTTGTATCAACAAATATATCCAGATTCATTACAAATAAGATTGTTTGGGAATGATCTATACAAACCAATGATACAAAGCATCTTTTATATTTTTGGTGCATATTGCTTTGCTTTACCAGGTAACACAAGAAATCGTATCATGGCGTTAACAGTTTTGGTCTGTGTTAGCTTGTCGCTACTGAACGTATGGGCTGGCGTGAGTATAGATTTGACTGACCATAACTTCCCACCAACTTTCTATTATGTGATGATAAGCTTAATGGCTGTTTGTCTATGTTACCTTTTAATTCCATACATTATTAATCTAGTTAAAAAACTTCCACTAATTGATGCATTTTTGAAGTTTTGTGATAAGCATACATTTTCTATTTTTATCCTACATACGCTCAGTATTTACTTGGTGGAAGTTAGTGAAGTTATAAACTTCCTCCCGGAAAAAACTATCGCCTATGGAATCTTAAAATCGATTGTCGTATTGGCTTTAACTTGCGCTGTATCACCTTTATTTTCACGGATTTCGAATACTATTGCACTATTTGCTATGCGCAAACTAGCTTTAAGGAAACAGAGTACCCTAGCTAGAACTAACTCTTCCTAAATCTCGCCAGCTTGCTGAATAAAAGTGTCATTGCTTTCCCAATCAAAAACTTGATATGTAAGGCTGCATGGTTATTTTTCAGAAAAACTTTGAATATCACAAACACAAACACGCACCAAATCGCTGCAAAAATAGCAAATTTAAAAGAAAGCTCAAAGAATACAGGCGCATGAAAGGTAAAAAGAGTTAATACTTTACCTACAGAAAACGCGCCTAGGCTAGAAGTTAAAAACAGTAACAATATAAAGAATAACTTTCTTTTATACATATGAAGTGTGGCTACAATTAACAATAGTGACACCATTATTAATTCAACGAATAATTTACCCAATGTAAAGGACTCGAGAGAAAAGTCTCTTAACAGATACAGCACGAAAAACATTGTTAACAATGAAATAAAGTCGTAAAAAAACAAAATTCTGACTTTTCCTGAAGATGTAATAATTTTTCCCGCAATAATACCTATCGTATGAGGGATAACCAGCAACGAGAGTGCTGCAAATAATGACGAATACTCTAGCCAGCTATCCCCCAATATCAACTTAACAATTTCAAAACTGTTAAAGTATACAAACGCAGCAAATGGTATAGCCGTTGACGCTACTATCATCAACGTCAAAGTAATTTGATGTTTCAACTCTTCAATTGAATGCTTAGTCCTTGAATAAGACGCTAATAGGGGGTCTAAGGCTGGAGCAATAAGGTCAGTAGCTGGCATATTAGAGATATACTTACTTATATAATAACCACCAAGTTCGGAAGCTGAAAAAAACTTGCTAACAAAAAAGTTATCAAGTTGAGAACGTGTGTAGCCCAAAATACTCCTTGCTAACATCCATTGGCTAAAAACCCATTGCTGCTTGATGTTTATGAGAGTCAATTTGGGTCTGTAGTTAAATATTACGTATGAGCAAATGAGGCCGACAAGATTTGAGGACAAATGCCCAACTATCAGTGCCCAGTAGTTTTTAAAATAAAGTGCTGCGCTAATAGATAAGGTAATTGCAAATATTTTTTTTATGAGGTCTATTTTTAATAGTGGCGCATAATTTTGATTTCTTTGGCAAATTACAAGCTCGGGATTTACCAGCGCGCCCAGAGGTAGCATTAGCGCAAGCATAGGTATAATAGGAATTAAACGCTGATCTTCATAAAACTGAGCAATTAAGGGGGTTAACAATAGGACTAATACGACTATACCTGTTTTCAAACATAGGTTTAATGTCCAAAATGTATTGATATCATCATCATCTACAGCATCCTTTCTGATGATGTACTCTCTTCCACCACTTTCAGCAATAGTCGTCATGAAAGTTATAACTAGCAGTGAGATTGCTATAATACCAAAGTCTTCCGGCAACAATATTCTAGCCAGAACCAAGGTACTAACCAAACCCAAAAGCTTTTGAGATATTTTGGTGAAAACGAGGATAATCGAACCCGTTAGGGCTTTTTTTGCTTCAGACAAAGTTAGTAAACCCTATTCTGCATTTTATTTGCTCTCACTGGCTCTATAGATTCTACTTGCTTAGTCGGCTGTTCAATCAATTTGCTAAAAACATGTAGCTTTGCAAGGTTCAGCATCAAAATAAAATAGAAGGCTTCAAAAATAATTAAGTCCAAAAATAATGCACCAACAAAATACGCAACTAATGCGGCAGCACAAGATTTATCAACAAAATCTAAAATAGGGTATCGTTCAATCTGGTTTTGCTTACAAAACTTGAAGTTTTTATAGTTGAACCAAAACATAGCCAAAAATAAAAAACCTACTGGTAAACCAGTATTCGCTGAAAAATTAATAAAGGTATTGTGGGCGACATGAACAGACTCGCCGGGATACTGTGCTTGAGACGCCATTTGAAAACGTTGAGGGCCGGCGCCTAATAATGGATAGTTCAAGATCAACTTCTTGCCCACCATCCACGATACCAACCTAGGGTTTATCGGCTCTTCTCCTTGGCTTTGAGCTCTTTCAGCTGTTTCTGAAGTTCTGCTGAGTAGAATACCACCTTGAGTCAAAACGCCAACAACCAAACCAACAACGATAAACTTTTTAAAAAGTCCAACCTGCTTCAGTTTTTCCAGATTAATCGATGCTTTCTGATGTTTTGTAAGCATTCTCATTGTTATTAATGTAGTCACTGTTAGAGCTATTAGCGCCCCCCTAGAACCAAATAAAAAAAGTGAATGCCAGAGCACCGGTATAACTCCTAAACAAAAAAGCTTCTGAATTTTTGAGTTTAAGTAAAAATAGCCAATTAAGAAAAATGGCATCCCCATTACAACTAAAACAGAAAGAGCATTCTGGTCCCCTATACTAGTACCCCTCGGGCTATTTAATCGGCCATTGGTAAACATATCCCATCTTTGGCTAAAGTACATATCATTTGCCCAATACACGTAGTAAACGGTAATAAAGGCAAACATTACACACATGTATTTGAAGCTCTTCTCGTAGTTTTGAACGTTACTCAACAAACCAAGCCCAACAAAATACAATATGACGATGGTGTCCAAAGCGCTCAGAACAATATCAGAAGTTACACCGGCGAAGTAGATTGGGAATGGACTCAACGAATCGGATAAATGGAAAAGAATCCAAATAGCGAGCAATGCCAAATTCTGTTTAGCCTTAAAAACGCCAAAACTAACTTGCCTAAAAAATATAGATTTAAAAAGAGCTAAAATAGACATGATTGCAAGAATTTTCGAGAGTGAAATTGGAAACTCAGGAAAGGTCCAAGGCCATATAAATTGAGGTTGCATAATCCCATTCAAATAGTAGAAAACTATTGGAACCCACGGATTTACAAAAACGCCGACAACTCCATATGCGAGAAGAAGATAAACTAAAATTTTCAGCAATTGTTGAACTCGTTTATCGACCACTTTGTAGCCGAGTCTTAATAAAACTTGTATTATACACAGGAACTATGCTAATTACGATTGGGTAGGTTTTAAAATTACTGAAAGACGCTAATAAAAAAATCGAATTTTACATTTAGCTTTTAACTATATACAAAATTTAATGTATTTTACAAGGAAGTTGCTTTGAAGCATCATATTAAAAAGATAATAAGTCTCCTAACCCCTGTATTTTTAGTTGGTCTTTTTCTAGTTGTAGACCAGCACGTCAGTAGAGCTATTTTTGGTTTTGATAACTCGCTTTCCTCGAAAAAGATCGAACTTGTATTTATCTTAGTGGCTTACTATTCAACATTTTTTTTATTGAGGGCAGGTAGAGCACGATACATTATTTCACTCCTGCCAATTATATTATTCTATAGCTTCTACTATTTTCATTTCTATTCTTTTGGAACTATATTCAAATTTATCGATATAACCGAACTGCCTGAATTAATCGTCGTTTTGTCTGATGCTGAACTTTTACTATTTTTAGCCTTTCCTCTCACTTTATTCATCTCTTTATATGCATTCAGAGGTAAACGCTTCAAGCCCTCTGGAACAATACCCGTAGCTTCATTTTTTATAATAGGCTTGTTTATACATTTTTTTCCAAAAACCTATCAGCAATTTTTCGAAGATGCTGCATATTATATTATTCCTCCATGGTCAGAAGCTTTCGTGAGCAGAAATGGCTTTCTTGCTACTACCTTGTATTTCGAATCAAAACGTTTGGTTTCCATCAACAGCATTAAGGAAAATTATAATAGGCCGGAATATAACAAAGAAAAAAATCATTTAGTGAAGCAACTCAGTTCAAAATTAAACTCTAAAAATGTACACCTAATTATGCTGGAGTCCTTTTTTAATCCAACGCTACTCGCAAGGTTTAAATATTCTAAACAAGTTTATCATTCCGACTTTATTGAGTTACTTTCAGGAAATGAAAGTTTAATACAGTCTCCAGTTTTTGGCGGTAAAACTTCTCAAGCAGAGTTCGAAGCATTATGTGGTGTACCCAGTTTAGAGAAGTATGGAAGCGTTGAGTTTAATGCTTTTACAGGATCTAACGCGTTTTGCTTACCTAAGGTTCTAGGCAAATTAGGGTACAGCTCAATAGCAAGCAATGCCTATCGACCAGATTTTTTTAATGCAATAAAAGCATATAAAGGAATAGGCTTTGAAAGAAGTTTTTTCCCAATACAATTTGCTCCTGGAAGCAAAACATATTTAAGAATACCTGATGAACAAGAGTATATGTTTGATGGCGATTTATTTTCACAAAACTTGGAACAAATAAAAACACTAATATCTAAAAATGCAGAGAAACCAATATTTAATTATGTATTAGGTGTCTATGGCCATCGGGATTTCCATATAGACATAGAGCGACATCCTTTATTCATCAAAGTTTTGGATGGGGAGAGTGAGGTTAGTGCTGATTATGAGAGAGCCGTTAATCAAATTTACTACAGAACAAAGGCAGTAGCTGATTATGTTAACCAACTGTTGATACTTGATCCGGAAAGTATGATTATTCTTAGCTCTGATCATTTACCAAACTTTGATGGAAAAGAATGGTTTAAAACTAACGGCTACTTGGAAAATGAAGTGAACTCTCATTTTTTAACCAGTTTGTTTATATTTAAGAATGGCAAGCCCACCAATGTTGGTAAGATTTCACATTACGAACTACCAAATTTAATTTTAGACTTTTTAACTGAAGGTCATTATTGCGCAGTTAATAATTGCATTAAGAATAAAGAGCAGCTTGCAGTTGACTACAAAAAAGTTTTAGCACATGCGATTATAGAGTAAATATAATATTTTGAATGGTGAAATATTTGCTGTTGTAGACTTACTTACAAAAGCTAAGATATTAACTGTTATAAAGCAAATATAAAGCATAACACCAAGAAATAGTTAGTATTAAAATGGCTAAAAAGACACATGAGGATCCCATATCCTTCGCTCTGCCAATTAGCTCATGATGCTCTGTAGAAATACGATCAGCCAAAGCTTCCAGTGCGCTGTTAACAATTTCAGCAAAAAGCAGGAATATCATACTAATTGTTAACAAAAGCCAAACCTCTACCGTGGTTGCAACGAAGAAGCTAATTGGAAATAGTAGAGCGCTTAACAGTAGCTCCTGCCGAAATGCAGATTCATGTAGGAAAGCAGCCTTGAAACCTTTAAAAGAGCAATATGTCGCATTTAGCACTCGACGTATACCCACACCATTTAATTTATTCATATGTTAGCCGCTCATTTCGCAATTGAGGAGGTTTGAAGATTTAGATATGGAAATTATTCAGCTCCCGATTCTATCAATATTTAGATTTTGATTATTTCAAATAACAGTAATCAAATACACTTAAATCGAAAGTATTTCTTAAAAAACCCAGCGATTGTCCCCCGCTGGGTTTTCATAAACTATTGCTCTAATGGGATATTTATCTATTTAATCCAAACTAAATCTAACAGTTTGAATATTAGCGTTGCCCTCTAAATCTTTGACTTGAAGAGATAGAACATGATCTTGATTTTCAGACAACGAAGGAAGCTCAAAGGTAATAACACCTGTTGTCGAACGATCGTAAGTGGCAATAACGGTAATGTCACTGGGGTTGCTGATAGGGTAAACAGTAATCAGTACCGTTTCCCAATCAATACCTGATTTTGCATCTGCAAGTCCAATTATCGCTGTATTATCATCATTGCTACCGGAAAATGGTCGATGAATGTTGACAACGGGTAATTGATAATCATCCGTATATCTAAACCCAACGCCTCCGTCAATTTGAAGTTCTGGAAAATCAATTGGAGAGCCAAGATCAATCCATCTCGCAATATTACGCTTCTCAGCGTCAGTGAGATTTATGGTCGGATGATTAGCAGGGTAATCAACATCGTCATCCCTGTCCTGATTATCTCTGCCATCTAACCTTTTTCCCCATGCAACCCAAGCAAGTAGGCTTTGTCTGGCTTGTGGTGTTCTTATGTACTTGCTAACTTGTGGAAATGTATACTTTCCTTCTGAATCAGTAGTCAACTCTTCATATGCATCCTGAGCCGTGCCACTTCCATCTAATATGAGCATATCTGCCTCACCACCTGAAGTATGACAGCTAGTACAATTCTGATTGATTATCGGCAAAATATCTCGGTTATATTCAACACCATAAGAATGACCTAGCTCTTTTGTAACCCCTACATTATCTAATAGAGGTATTTCGCCTTGGGTTAAATCCCAAATGCCTTCTTGTATCATAGGGTCTGATAGATCTAAATTTGCGACCGTTGTTATTGGACTATTACTACCAGATTGTGTTGACTCATAATCAAGCGGCTCAATCGAGTGGGCATGACAACCACCACAATCAACTCTCTTCTCACCCGGCTTCAATCCTCTCCAAGTTAGTTCACTAACAAGCGTCATCCCATTCTTATCAATTGTTTGTATTAAAAATGGTGTATCAGCTGGGACTTTTGCAGCCCATGATGTATCTGGGTTTCCTTGCTGATCAATGCTATCCGTGTTTGTTAAAGGAAATTCGCCTAAAATTTCCCAACGTTCTTGGTGTAATGCTCCGTATCTGGCTACAACAGCTTTAAGCCTAGACGACTCCAAATATTGCTCGATTAGATCCCAATCATCAGAGTTTTGACCTTTCCTAATCGGCTTAGTAAAAGGCCTAGGCGGCGATACTATAATTCTGACTCCATAGACGTCTGAGTCCTCAAACACTCCTGCTTCAGCACCTTCTATTCTCCAATTTCCATCATTTCTTTCTCGACTGGTCAAAGGTTTAAATGGATCTGGTTCATCTTCGTTTAACGGTTCTCTATTAAGCATTGACGAAGAACCAACGATACCTGCTGCTTCGCCTTCTTCTAATCTCGAATCAAGAGGTTGCTGCCCTATAAGGTCGGGAGTATCTTGCCCATACAGATCAAAGTAACTAGCAACAACTCTAGGCCATATCTCATTATAATTTGGGTCATCTTTTATTTTTATCAAAGCAGCAGGATCAGTAATGATTGTATTAGCGGCATCTTTAATTAAATATATTCCAGAACGAAGCTCTTCACATAAGTTGACCTCGCCGTTGCAAACTGATTGGAAATGATTCACAGAGCCTGCTGAATATGCTACAAGCATGTCACCTCTCACTCCGATTGAAGGCATAGAATACTTCCCAGAAAGATTGGGCGCAGGACGATCCAACGAAATAGTATGCGGTGTAATGGAGAGTGACTCTTTTCGATCGAACTCTCTCGAGCTAACTTTTTGACGTTGATCACCCCACGTATAAGTTTGCTGAATATTTTCTCTTAGAAAATCTGGACCATCTGAAGCGATTGGATATTTCATCAGAATACCAAAGCCATAGTCGAACGATGGATAGTAATAACCAGACACAATACTTTCATCAGGCAACTGTGTAGCAAAATGATCTAAGTTTTTATTGTGATCATGAGGTTCGGTAAACTGCATTAAATTAGTACCGTCCGGATAGATCGTGAACAGTGACGTCATTGCATAGTTATATTTAGTTGCAGCATCTTGCCAGGTTGAAAACATAATTCGACCGTCTTTCAACTGAAATGGGTGCTGAACTAAATGTAGGTTTCCAGTTTCAAGCAGCCTTAAATTAGATAGTTCTTTAGTATTTGCGGAGCCGTCATGATCATCCATCACATAAAGCTGTTGAACGCTTCCGTCAACTAAGGCGTCTGTTCCCGGTCTAAACGTAGTCAATGCTGAGCGATTAGATGTAAACACTATTCTACCGTCTGCTAGAGGCGCAGGGGCCATATCACGGATAGAGCGTACACTCGACTTGTCATGTTCGGGGCTATCATTGTGAGCATATAGTGATGAATCAAAACCATCATCAAATGTTAGTCTGATTGGTGTATAACTAGTATCGTCAAGATTGATCTTGTAGATCCAACTAGCAGATTCGGGAGTTGGCTCTACAATTAAAGAATAGTAAACGGTGTTACCATCAAAAGAAATAAATGGATCCATAACGCTACATTGGTCGCAATCTACGAGCACCACTTCACTGCCATCAGCTTTTAGTAGCATTAAGTCAGCGCCACCTGCAATATCATATGCGTGTTCGCCTTGAGGAATATCTACATACGGATCTTCATCAGTACCATTCGGATAGCGAACGTAAACAATATCGTGAGTCGTATCTTCACAAGCTACAGCTACATTATTGACGTTGTTGCCATTAATTGTGCCGCTTGCATTCTCGATTCCACAAGTTTGAGCTTGTGGTTGAGTTTGTACAAAAACTTGATAGTTTGAACCGTCGGTAAAACTAGCTGGAAAACTGAATCCGCCATCACTATCGACAGTAATAACGTCACTAAGATTAGTCTCTAAAACAATTTCAGCTTGATTTAAACCTGAAATAGAACCGCCAACACTAAACAAGTCTTCGTTTGCTTCGCAGCTCACTGCTACATCATTAATATTTTGCCCATTTACAGTACCAGCGCCATTTCCAACAAAGCATGTATAGTCTGTTGGCTGTGTTTGCACAGAAACATCATAAGTCTCATCATCAATTAACAACTGAGTAAAAACAAAACTACCATTTTCGGAAATACTTAATTCATCACTGGCATTATTTGTAAGGACCACAGGCGACTGCCCCAAACCTTCAACACTGCCGCCTATGCTATATTCATTAGGTTCAGGTTGTGGCTCTTCTTCAATGCTTTCGCATGCAACTAAGACGTTAGATACGTTAGACCCATTAACGGTTCCATTTGCATTGCTAATAGTGCAACTATGGTTTTCGGGTTGAATGGTGAGAAATACTTGATAATTACTGCCATTTTCAAACTGGTTGGAAAATACAAAGTTACCATTTTGCGACACGGTTAACTCTTCAGACAGACTGCTTCGTAATGTAAGCTCTGAACCTTCAAGTCCTTGAACGCTGCCACCAACGGAATGGAAGGTGATTGGGGTGTTAACTTCTTCGCACGAAACCGAAACGTCATCGATATCATTTGTACCGACGGTACCTGACCCGTTTTCGACTTCGCAAGAATAGCCATTGGGCTGTGTCTTTATAGCGACACTAAAGGTATCGCCTTCTGTATATTCAGTAGTGAAAGAAAACTCTCCCTCGCTCTGCAGAGTTACTTCATCCGACATGTTATTTGCTAGCACTAATTGACCATTGGATAAGCCAGAAACGACTCCACCCACTTCATATGTTGGGTCTGCCGGCTGTTGTACTGGTGGATCTTCAACAATTGGTTGGGTTACTTCTGTTCCTTCATCAGACCCACCTCCGCATGCGCTGAGTAGCGCCGTTGCAAGGGATATAAACAGAATGTATGGTACTTTCACAGCTTGCTCCATTTATTGGGAATACGAACTCTAAGCGCTTTTGCATAGAAATTCGGATGGCTAATATTGAGCGTATATTATTGAATATTCGTTCACCGAAAGTATTATCAAAAGCGGGGTAAAGGTATAAAACCATATATATTAAATAAAGCCCCTCTGGCTTCAAACAACCTTAATAGTATATTTTTCAAGCGCTTCTCAACCAAGTTTAGCAATAAGCGCGCCACTCTGTTGAGAATAGATTTTTAAATTTTATAGTCCAACGTCACTAATATAGATGCATTAGATGACAGTTAATGTTGGGAAATGTACGATAGAGTTTCGAAAGTAGTTCAGCCCAGAAACTCGTTTCTGCTAGTTATTTTTGTGCATATACCTTTGCCACCACATTTCAAACATCAACATGGACCACAAAACCGTCGCATGGTCTTTCTTTCCCGACAGATGTTCATCCCAAAGTGTGGTTATTTGAGACTCTTTGAAGACCGTTTTTAAACCAATTAGTTCATCGATAAGGTAATGTTGAGCAATTTCTTTAATTTCCTCTCTAAACCATTGCGCTAATGGGACGGAGAAGCCCATTTTCTTTCGATAAAGAATATCGTCACTCAAGAAAGGCTTGAATGCCTCTTTAAGAATGTACTTCTTCTCTTTATCTCTATATTTCATATTGGAAGGAAGGGAGGCTGAAAACTCGATCACTTCTTTGTCTAAAATCGGCGCGCGAACTTCTAATGAATTAGCCATACTCATCCGATCTACTTTAACTAAAATCCCCCCTGTTAAGTAAGTCTTCATATCAGTGTATAAAATCTTACTTAAATGATCGTTGCCATCCGCCTCTGCATATTTTTCTAAGGTTACCGATGATGGGTGGTAAGTATCAAGTTCACTTTTAATCTCAGGCTTTATAAGACGCTTCCAATCTCTGTCCGAAATAAAACTATTAGTGATATAGAACCCCATGGCTGGACTCACACTCAAGCTATTTAATAAATTCGATGCGCGCCTAAAAACAGATATGTTAACTAAGCTAAATAACTTGGAAACGCTAGGAAAAACACCTCTCCTCAACCAATTTGGAAAACGGTTACGGAGCTTATTCTCGAGATCATCTCCTGCATACTTTTCATACCCAGCAAACACCTCATCTCCTCCGTCACCAGCGATAGCCACAGTCACTTTTTGCCTAGCAAGCTCAGAGACGAAAAATGTCGGAACCAATGACGGATCGGCAAAAGGCTCATCGAAATAACTTACTATGTTTTCAAGTGTATCGGCTACGTTTTGATGAACAAGGAGTTCATGATGGTCTGTTTTGTATTGTTCTGCTACCGACTTGGCAAACTCAGCTTCATTGTACTTTTTATTATCAAATGCAATGGTACAGGTTTTTACAGGTGTATCAGAAAGCGATGACATCGTTGCGACAACACCAGATGAGTCAACTCCGCCGCTCAGAAAAGCCCCTAATGGAACGTCACTGATCATGCGCCTTTTTGTTGTTTCTGATATTAAGTGTCGGAGTCTTTCAACGTTTTCTTTTTCACTGTCTTCGTTTGTTTGCGCAAAACTCAAGTCCCAGTATTTGTGAATTGAGAACTGGTTATTCTCAATCACCATGTAGTGCGCTGGCGGAAGCTTATGGACGTGTTGAAAAATACTTTTAGGGTCGGGAATGTATTGATAAGCAAAAAAATCATGCACCGCATCTAATCGAATCTCTTTTTTAACGTCAGGCAGGGTCAATAACGCTTTTATTTCGGAAGCAAAGGCAAACTTAGTAAAACTGTTTTTACCTTCACTAGATTGCGATTCTGCGGCTTCCGTATATTCTGCGGTTTCGGTATAGTAGTACAGTGGCTTTTTACCTAGTCTGTCGCGGGCAATCAGCAATTTCTTTGTATTAGTATCCCATAACGCAAAAGCAAACATGCCATTGAGCATATTTAGGCAGTCTGTACCGTATTTTTCATATAATCGAATAATGACTTCTGTATCTGTTCCGGAGCGAAAGGTAACACCCTGTTTAACCAATTCCTCTTTCAATTCCAAAAAGTTATATATTTCACCATTGAAGACAATAACAATGCTGTTATCGTCTGAGAACATGGGTTGTTTCCCTGCGTCGGAGAGGTCAAGAATACTCAAACGTCGATGGCAAAGACCAACTTGTTCGTCAAGGTACTCTCCATGAGCATCTGGCCCACGGTGTGCAATGGCGTTACCCATTCTAACTAAGCCTGGTTCGTTAAGTTGTTCGTAGTTTTTTGTTGAGAAGCCTGCAATGCCACACATAGTTAACCTTAAACTCAGAATTTAATAAAAATAGGATTAGAGTACGCGCTGAGTCTATTAGGTTCGATAGATTCTCTGATAATTCGTGAACGCACGTAGCATTGTTCTTCCCTGTTTTGTTCAAAAATAGGGATGGGAATTGTGATCTTACTTTTCTCTGGTGGCATTAATGTAGACTCGAGAACAGTTTTTTTACTGTTGCAATTCGAAATTAACTCAAAGCGAAAAAAGTCATCTGCATACTCTGGCATTTTGCTAATAGCTATCTCCACATTTAAGATGTTGTCATTGCCCGCCAAATCAATTGTACTTCCAGGGTAAGCAACAACCTTGGTATCTTGAGAAGTGATAGTAAACTGATAATCGTCTAGCAATTTGCCATGGTCAGCCCAAAAGGTTCCTGCTTTTATTGCTTCAACGATCCCTTTATAGTCATGTGTTGGCGCATTAACATGAGTGCGAGAAAACTCACAAGGGGCATAACTCGTTCCCGCATCGTGAAAATCTGTTGTCGCAATTGCACCCCATATTTGCTCCCCCTCGCTTAAAAGCTTGTCCCATGTACCTCCCACTTCTGCGACGAAAGGGTCCCAGCGGTCAATGGTTTGCTTTTCTGACTTATAGTCACCAATAGGTTCGGCTTTTTGACGTCCGGGGGCACCAGCAACAGCGGTTATATGATTGAAATCCTTGTTCCAGTTCTTAATATCCCTGTAGTTTTCAATTGCCCCGTCATTTCGATCACGTCGGCTTGGGTGGTTGTAGATTTTAATCGTATTGTGTTTCGCTCGTTCAATAGTATTAATCGCTTCCAAAACCACCAAGTCTTGTTGGGCTTTATCAACTCCTTTTGCATCAATTAAAGCCTGCATAATTTTACTGATCATCAACTCTTCGTACTCAGGTAGAGTTATGATATTAACCCGCTCTCGCTGAGAATAAGATGGCATGCCTAATTCAATACCCCCAAATATTAACATTACTGGGAATTGAGCTCGCATGTCTTTGATATCTTGAATCCTCGATGCCCTAAAGTTACTGACATCGTTGGAATGATCAGTTATTGCAAATGCATGACAGCCCTCTAGGTAAGCTAACTCAGTTAACTCTTTAATACTCAGGCTGCCATCAGAGTAATTACTGTGTGTATGGTGATCGAAAATTAATGGGGGATGCTTAACATTTGCCCATGGTGCTTGACGCACAACGATATCCGACGAACTTTTGTCTGATAGAACCGTGCTCAAGCCTAGTAAGGTGCTAAGTAGAATTGCTATTACGGCCACTACTTTTATTTTTTTAGAGCTTTTGTTAGAAGAACTATCTGCATTTGAATTTTTCATCAATTGCTCTCCGTTAATTACTGCTGTACTTGCTAGCGGCTTATCTTTGTTGTGACTCAAGCTTGGCTTGATCACTTGCTTCAATATAAAAGCGATAAAAACAGCTAACACTAAATCGGTGCTTTCTGGGGTCGAATCAACAAACCGTGTTTGTAGTAGCTCAGTCATTAATAGTGCTGCACCACAAACTAGGGTGCTCATTAGTAAGCGTTGAGACCACAGAAATAATAGCCAGATTGTGGCCCCATAGATAGCTATTTTTTTCGCAAAAACAACAATATTAAAGAGGATATTACCATTCATAGAGCCCGTGAATGGTATCCAATTAAACGCCTGTGTTTGTTCACTCAGCACAAATGGGTGAAGTCCATTACTAACAATTTTTATAAGCATCAAGACGGCTAAAAAGCCAATGTTAATACGTCTTCCAAACACACCCCAAACAATCAAAGCATTTATACCCGACACTAACAGTGTCAAATTGACATTGCTCGAGACGATAATAAATTTCGCAAGTAACACACTAAAAACAATAACGCTTAAGCGAGGTAAGGAAGCGAATGACGGCACAGCAAGCTTCAAAAGGTAGAATGGCACCAACCAGTATAGAGTACCTTCAACTGTCCAATACCAATCGATTGTGGGGTTACTCAATAACGCTTTTACATTTTGCTTTAGCACATCCAAGTCTATTGAAGGTGCGAAAGGTGCAAGCTCTAGTACTATTATCGATATCGCTAACACCAAAGAGATTTGGCCGTTTATACTTAAAGTCTGAATCGAACGTAAAAACCTTAGTTGAGAAAAAGAAAAAAGCACCAAGCCAACAAAATAACCCACCATGTTCCATACAGCATCCCCACCCCATGGCTTTCTGTCCTCAGTAAACAATTGCAAGGCCTGAATCCCATAGGCAAAAACAAAGGTGAAAAGAGCTAAATTAAGCAACTGCATCTTTGTAGTTTGATTTGGGAAAACCAAACGAATAAACAAACCAAAAGGAATAAATAGAACAATATTCGCGATAATATCAGTTAGGCTAGTTTGCCTGAGATCAAAATTCAAAAGGGCTTGCAACGACTCTGGAGACATAGAGTTTGCAGAGAAATGAAAGGGGTACAAGGAACCATAAACAATCAAAAAAGCGATAATAAAAAAAATTGATTTCATGTTTTTATGACGGAGAAAAAACGTCCTCCTACTTTCCTTGTATTGTAAATCGGTCTTATGCTTTTGTATCGCTATCGCAATGTTCAAACATTAATCGGCATTTGTTCATGTTTAAACCACCTATAAACTCAGGCTACGCTACTAGTAACTTACAATTTGTATAGTACAATGGCAATAAGAAGTTTATTTGCATCAACAAGATTGTTTTTACAGAGAGCCAATAATTGAAAGTACTAGTCATTTCTCACCGTATACCATTCCCGCCGAATAAAGGTGAGAAACTAAGAACCTTTCACCAACTAGAGCACTTAACACAGGTGGGTCACGAAATATCCTTATTAGCTCCCTTGCATACTGATGAAGACGAGGAACATGCTAAAGGCTTGGCTCAAACTTTAAAGTGCAAAGTCACACCGCTTAATTTAGGCAACAAAATAATACGTTTCCTGAAAGCACTTCTCACAAACCGTTCATTCAGTGAAGCGAACTTCTACACTAGCAAAGCAGAGCCGTCAATTAAAAAAGAAATCAATGCATTTAAGCCTGATGCAATACTCATCACGGCATCCTCATTACTTCACTATGTAGCAAAGAATAATGAGGCCGAGTACAACTTACCCATTTTAACTGACTTTATGGATGTTGATTCAAACAAATGGGAGCAATACGCAGATAAAGCTTCTTTTCCTATGAGATGGGTGTACAGGCGAGAAGCAAAATTAGTACGTAAGTTGGAACAAGAAGCTGCTCAGCTATCTGCAGAATGTTATTTAATTGCGTCAGCAGAAGTCGAATTATTTAAGAAAGACATTAGTACCGACGGTACCGTCAGTGTGTTAGCTAATGGTATTGATTCTGTTACCTTTCAGGCGAATAAACAGAATAAAAATGACGACGACGCAATCTTCTTATTTACTGGCGTGATGGATTACAAACCGAATATCGATGCCGTTTTATGGTTTATAGAGCATTGTTGGCCGAATATCGTTCAGCACAACCCTAAAGCTCACTTTATTATAGCCGGCATGAATCCAAATCCATCTATCCTTAAATTAGCGAGTGACAATATTACGGTGACTGGCTTTGTAGAAAACATCATGCCTTACTTTCAATCAGCCGATGTGTTTGTTGCGCCATTCCAAATTGCAAGAGGTGTTCAAAACAAGGTTTTGCAGGCTATGTCATGTGAAATTCCAGTTGTGAGCACATCACGAGGTATTGAAGGGATTATTCACACACAAGGCGAAGATGTCTTGATAGCCGACAATCCCGAAGAGTTTAATGAGCAATGTTTATTGCTATTGCAAAATAAAGCACTCAAAGCGGAAATAGGCCTAAAAGCAAGGCAAACAATCTTGCAAAACTACGCATGGCCTGAAGTCCTTAAGCCGCTTACAAACCGCTTGGAGTCGCTGTCATGAAGAGTGCTTTAAAGTCTTTCCTGTTCCTACTTTTTGCCCTGCTCGCTTCGCCATTCACATTGCTTTACTTCATTTCATTGCTATTAATAAATAAAAACCAGAGTATGACCTTTTTTAGCCAACTCCTTAGTTTGCTACCAGGTAAAACAGGGGTTTATTTTCGTGCGGGGTTTTACCGCTTTACTCTGAATGCTTGCAGCAAAGATGCTGTTTTATCATTTGCTACCTTGCTATCTCAGCAAGATACATCAATTGGCAGTGGGGTTTATATTGGGCCACAATGTAATATCGGCATGTGTGATATTCAACAAGACGTGATCATTGGCAGTGGCGTGCACATAATGAGCGGTTCGAAACAGCATAATTTTGAGCAAAACGACAAGCCTATTCGCGATCAGGGTGGCACTTACACCAAAGTGACCATTGGAAAAAACTCTTGGATAGGCAACTGCGCTTTAATTATGGCTGACATTGGAGAGAACTGTGTGGTGGCAGCAGGTTCTGTTGTCACAAAACCTGTGCCTGATAATGTTATCGTAGCTGGAAACCCTGCAAAGGTAATAAAAGCTCGTTAAGTTGCTTTATTGGCTAAATATTTCTTTTGCCTTTTCAACATGAGGCAGCCAATCAAAAGTGCTGCTTACAAACTCTCGACCTTTACTTCCCATTCTTTCTCGTTTATCGGAATTTCCCAGTAGCTCAATAATAGTGCTAGCAATGATTTCCGCGTCGGTGCAATCAATAACAAAACCGGTTTCGTTTGGTAGCATAGTCTCCTTCGTACCGCCTGAATCACCTGCTATAACCACTTTTGCACATGCTTGAGCCTCAACTAATACCATACCAAAACCTTCTATATCATTATCAATAGTTCGGTTTGGCAATATGAACAAATCACATTGTTGATAACACTGGATCATCTCTTGGTCACTGATTTCATCAAGAAACACAACTGACTCTGTCAGCCCATATTGATCGATCAATTCTTCTAAGTATGGTTTTGTACTACCACTTCCAACCATACAATACAGTGCGTTAGGTTCCTGCTTTAGGATGCTCTGCATTGCTTCAATCATTTTGTCATGACCCTTGCGAGCTTGCAGCCTTCCTACAGTGAGTATGACTTTTCGTTCGTGCCAACCCATTTTTTGACGAAAAGCTTTATCACAGGCCGCGGGAACAAAACGAGAGCAGTCAGCACCGGGGTGCAAAATCAATGTATTTTGATAATCAAAACCTAAACGCCGAGCAATATTCTGGCTATTTAGGCTATTACATATTAAATGTTTCGATTTGGCACATACCTTATTCACCATCAAATGATGTTCGCGACTCGTCGCTGCTGTTTCAATATCTTCGCCATGGATAAAACAAGAAACGCTGACTTTTGTTGTTAATGACACCAGCCAAGCAATAACGCCTTCATGGATCACCCGCCCACAATGGATTTCTGTAATGTCATATTGTTTAACTAATTTTTTTATTGCACGAGCACTGCGCCAATAAAATTTCAGGCCAATGACACTTTTAAAACCCCATTCACTAGATGACAAGGGAATACGAATGACTGTGTTTTCAATTTCATTGTCCACAGAGCTATCAGCAACCTCATCTGTCACCACGATAAACTGTTCTTTGGGTAATCGGGAATACAACTCCCAAAACCAACGACCACTTCCCCCTGACTTGGGAGGGAAGTTTTCAGTCAACACCAGAACTCGTTTTGCAGGCATATATTATTCGCTTCTTAAATTAAAACCGCTGACAAATGCAGAAATTGTCTTACTAAAATTATCATCCAATGCTTTGGCGTCGCTATCAGGTGATTTAGAAATAGCAACAAAAACGCCATCATAGGGCTTACCCTGAAGTTTCAACCAGACTTGATAGAGTTTCGCTTTTCGATTGTCGGTAAACACTTTGCCGTCAATAACATAAGCATGATAAACCTGTATTTGGCTGCCGTTACTTGCACGAAGTGACCACACATTGGCATTAATTTCATTATTTAATGCTTCTTTTCTTTTAGATTCTAAGCTCCAGCGGTCTTCACCAAAAACGCTGTTTTGAAAACTGATCAATTCACTTTCTGTCCCATCAAAATAGGCCCAGTAATAAACAAAGGTTTCAGAATTAACAGTCACCGTGGCCATATCACTTTTATCGGCCTTCGCAAACTCAGGCTGCCAAGTCGATAGGCGGTTACCGTTGGTCTTAGCTTGAAAAGGAAGAGTGAAATTAGGGTACTGAGGTACCGTAGACGCAGCGCTCTTGAGCGATATAGACTTACCGACACCAGCCAATAAAATCAGAATAACAACCATAGAATAAGTGAGAGTTTTCCCGCTTTTTTCAAATTTTGTTGCACTGTCCGAATTTACAATGTCCAAACTGGCACTATCCAAAGTCGTAGCATCGTTTTCTGGTGCTTCGGCATTGCTTTCATTGCTACCTTCTTTCGCCAAGCGACGCTTCTCCCAGCGACGTATCACTTCACCAAGACTTAATAAGCACACAATAACAAATGCAAAGAAAAACCAACCATAGATTAAGTGATCAGCACCAACGGCATGCTTCATGTCTGACGCATAGCCTATAACGATGATACCGAACACACGGATCGCATTGGCGACAATAGGAAAGACTACCGACAACAACACGAATGCCGCTCTTGTTTTAATACCTTGCAAGCTCATGTAAGCGTATAGGTTACCCAGCACAATAGAAGCAATGAGGAAACTCACACCAGAACATGCCTCAGCAACTAAGAATCGACCTTGCGGTATTTCTAGGAACAGCCCAGAGCGATAGAGTGGAATACCTGTCCAAGACACCATCACAACTGCCATATCGGCGGTAATTTCTTGTAACAAGGGTATTAACTCTTCGCCAAAGGGAATAGCAAACAACATAAAGAACAGTGGAAATACAATTTGCCAAGCTATTTTGTTACCAAGAAAGAACCAAAAAAGCGTGGGTAATAATGAAAACATAGCGGCATGCTGAAACAATTGAATATCACCAGCTATCCCAATCACATATAAAACAACTTGTAAGAATATGAAGGGCACAGCAAGTAATGATATTTGACGGTGATGCCAATTGATTTCTTCTTTTTTCTCCCAGATTAAATAAAGGCTAATTGGGATAACAAAAAAACAATGGTTAAAAATTTCAGAAATGTACCAAATGCCGATCGCCGACACTAAACCTTGATACGTTAAACCGAACCATAGGCACAATAGGACAATACCTAAGCCCCAATCTTTTCCAAAGCCTGTTCTTTTGTCTATGTTAAGAGACTCACTTACCATCAATGACATCCTTGTAGGTTTCATACATCGAACTCCACTCATAATCCTTAATGAGCATGTTTAATTTTTTCTCCATTACGTGCAAATTCACATAATGACGCAGTTTTGACTTAAAGGGAGCACCTTCAACTCGCGGTTGCTTCGGGTCAATTTCCCAAGGGTGGAAGTAGAAATTATAAGGCTCTGTTGTACTGCCCATATACTTTTCGATACGGCGTTTAGACAGCCAATATGGATAAAGTCTAAAGTAGCCTCCGCCACCTATTCCGGTGTTTTTTTCATTTTTTCTAACAGTCGGAACAGGAATTTCTACGATACCTTCTTTTCGTTTGTGAGAAAAACGAGGCCAATCCGGCACACCGTAAAGGTCATGTTCAATCGGGTAGGTAGAAGATGAATATTTGAAACCCAGCTCAACCAGAATATCGAACACCCATTCATTTGTTTCATTGATAGAAAAGCTTGGCGCTCGATAACCTAACAAGGGTTTACCAGAGGCTTGCTCTAGCTTGTCTTTACTCACGCGAATATCTTCAAACACCTCTTCTCGCGTCATGGTTGTTGTTCTTCGGTGATTAGAACCATGGCTTGCAAGCTCATGCCCTTCGTCAACAATGCGTTTGACCACATCAGGACAATGCTCAGCCACCCAACCCAAAGTAAAAAAAGTAGCTTTAATATTGTGCTCGTTAAATAAATCAATAAGCCTATGAGTATTGTCACCAACGCGTGGCGATATTGTCGACCAATCGGACGGTTTGATCACACTTTCAAACGCAGAAACATGAAAGTAATCTTCTACATCCACGGTCATGGCGTTTAGTCGAGCTGGCTTTGATTGCATAGTTAACGCCCTTTACCGAACAACACGATTTCAACAGTCCGAATGAGAATAAGAATGTCTAATAATAAGCTTTGGTGTTTTACGTAATACAGATCAAATTTCAGCTTTTCTAAAGAATCTTTAACGCTCGCCCCGTATGGGTAATTCAGCTGTGCCCAACCGGCTAAACCAGGCTTAACGTTATGTCGCTGATTGTAATATGGCACTTCCTTTACCAATTGCTGAACAAATTGGGGACGCTCAGGACGTGGGCCGATAAAAGACATTTCGCCTTTTAATACATTCAACAATTGTGGCAACTCGTCTACGCGGTATTTACGAATGAAATTACCAATTGAAGTCACCCTGTTGTCGTTTTTAGTCGCCCATTTTGCCCCATCTTTTTCTGCGTCGGGTCGCATGCTTCTAAATTTGAGGATATTGAACAACTTGCCATCTTTACCCACACGCTCTTGCTTATAAAAAACAGACGCTCCTGTGCGGAAACCGTCATCGATATAAATAATGATGGCAGTAATCAACATAATTGGCCAAACAAAAAACATCAAAATACTAGCAAGGGTAATGTTGAGTACATAGTCTAATGACTCACGAAGATAATTCTGCGAATGAAAACCGTTAGAATAAATAACCCAGCTCGGATACATTAAGTCGACAACGATTTGACCACGTTCGCGCTCCATGAAATCAAGTAAATCAGTGACTTCTATGCCTCGAAGACGGCAATCAAACAGTACCGATACTGGCAAGGTGCCACGGCGTTGGTCACAAGCAACAATAACTTCTTCAATATCGTTGTCTAACAAAAACTGTTTGAAAGCGTCATCTATTCTGACATGAATAATCTTTTCTCTTTGAACGCCGTTAGCACGATCGTCTCCAGGAATCGGAACAAACCCAACTAATTCAAATCCCAAACGGTCGACGTCGCGTCGCATGCGGTTTTCAATAATTGAAGCCCTAACACCGGCTCCTAAGATTAAAATGCGAGAACTGCTTAACCCCATTAAACCCAAGCGATTAGTAAAATAACGGAAGAAAACAATGGTAACTATATTGAAGCAGACTGCAGTAGGCAGGAAATAGGGATGTGTATCGAGCTGGGTGAATAATGCCGTAGTAACAATTTCAACGATAAAGTAGCTGAGTACCAAACTCACAAATATGCGCCTTATGATCCCTCGAAAGGTTTCGCGCAATTTGGTTTCGTAAAGTCCAACCGATAGCGAACAAACAAGGATCGCAATCATCAATAAAAATATATTGATGGTCAGCGCTTCGGTGTTGGGTTTAGGGATTAACTGAAGGCTTTGTAGCACAAAGCTGGCAATGTAGCTCACATACGATACGAGCACCGCCTCAGTAAGCACTAATGCCGTTGAACGTTTGTTTTGTCTTTTATTCGAAGAAGCCATGATTCCCTGTACTTTTACTGTAATTATTTTCAAACGCCCCAAATACAAGGAATCTTAAAAAACTCTGATTTTAGACGTATGATAATTAATCGAATTAAGATAAACTTAATGGTTAACGACGAGCATTATAGTAGGTTTATCGCTCGGGTAAATGACTGATTACTGTTTATAGTAAATTTTTAGTGCGAATTTTACTCATTGAGGGTTAATATATGCACAAAATAAAAAGCAATCATAAACAGACAATAGCTAACTTCTGCGAAGGAAATTTAGGGATGATGAAAGCGCGACAATTAGGCACATCAGCTTTGCTTATCGCCACATTTATAATCACTGGCTGTAGTGTGAATACGTTGCCCGAGGCAACAACCAGAGCTTCGTTAACCACGAACGTGAACGACTACCAGTACCTTATTGGCCCTGGTGATAACTTAACCATTTTCGTGTGGCGGAACCCTGAGATATCAGGCAACTTCGTTGTTCGCCCCGACGGTAAGGTAACAACTTCCTTAGTGGAAGATATTGAGGTTGCAGGTAGAACACCCACCATGCTTGCCCGACAACTGGAAGAGCAGCTAGCAACCTATATAAATAATCCTCGAGTAACTGTGAGTGTGGGTCGTTTCAACGGGCCGTTTAGCGAGCAAGTCCGAGTAATCGGTGAGGCCACTAACCCAAGCGCAGTGAATTACACTCAAAATATGACACTACTCGACCTAATGATTTCGGTCGGTGGGTTAACTGAATTTGCAAGTGGCAATAATGCTAAGCTAGTGCGTGTGATTGATGGCAAACAAACGACTTTCGAATTAAACATCGAAGATCTGATTAAAGACGGCGACATTACGGAAAATGTCGACATGCTCCCTGGAGACATTGTCATTATTCCTGAAGCTTGGTTTTAGACTACACTTAGAGAAACGCTTACATGCAAGATTTAGAACAATCCATTCAAATGGCATTAGACTTTATCCGAGGGATTTGGATAAAGAAACGATTTGTCATTATTTTTTCATGGCTAATTTGCCCAGTAGGCTTTCTTTATGTAAGCAGCCTGCCTAATCAATACGAATCTGACGCACAAGTTTTTGTAGATACACGCTCAGTACTCCAATCTTCTCTTGCTGGCATGGTCATGGGCTCAAACCCTGACCAGGAAGTTGCCATGATGGCGAAAACTTTGAAAAGCAGAGCCAACATTGAGAAAATAGCGCGCGCCGCAGATTTGGATGTCACTACTAGAACCGATGCTGAATATAATCAATTAATTAATACACTAACAGATGAGATTAATTTAAAGGCAACAAGAAACGAAGATATCTATACTATTGTCTACAGTAACGAAAGCCCGGAATTAGCAAGAACGGTGGTTCAAGAAACTCTTGATTTGTTTGTTGAAGGCACATTAGGTAGCAACCGTTCTGACTCCCAAACAACCTCTCGCTTTTTAGATGACCAAATAGCCGAATACGAATCAAGACTTGCAGAAAGTGAGCAGCGCTTAGCCGACTTCCAGCGTCAATACAGCGATATATTGCCTGGTTCAGGTACGTTTCACGGTAATCTTCAAGCCTTGCGCCAGCAATTAGAAGATACGCGCTTGACAATGAAAGAGACCAGCAAACAAATCGAGTCGATGAAAAGCCAGACCCGTAAAGCGAAACAAGCATCTGACGGCTTAGGTGTGAGAAACGAAAGTGAACAGATTTTGAAAACCCGCTACGATGACCGAATCATTGCTTTGGAAGCGCGTTTAGATGAATTAAAACTGCGCTTTACAGAGCAGCATCCCGATGTAGTGGAATCAACCAACTTACTTGAGGCCCTTCAAGAAGCAAGAGAGCGTGAAATTCAGGTTTATAAGTCTCAAGAAGCAGACGATGAGTCTTTCAGTCTGTTGACAGAGTCTGATCGCCAACTTCGACTAGAAATTACTCGTTTGGAAGGTCAGGTAGCGTCTTTACAAGTGCGCGAAAACGATACCGCTAGTAAAATAGAGGAACTACAGTCAAAAATTGACTTAGTTCCTCAAGTGGAAGCAGAACAAACGGCACTTAATCGTGATTATGGAATACTAAAGGCACAATACGAAGAGTTACTTTCACGCCGTGAAGCTTCAAACTTAACAGAAAGCGCTGACCGTTCCTCCGATGACTTCCAGTTCCGTATTATCCGCCCACCACTCGTTCCGGATAAGCCAACTGGCCCCAAGCGAATTCTATTTTACACTGCAGTGCTAATAATAGGCTTCGGTGTGGGCGTTGGCGTAGCTTTCTTAACCAGCATGTTATCACCTGTATTAGTTCGAGGTAAGCAACTCCAAGATCTCACTGGCTTCCCTATTTGGGGGGCTGTATCTCACTTGGATATTGTCAAAATTAAACGCAGAAACAAATTCAGAATAGCTGTTTTCGCTTTGTCCTCCGGAGCACTTATTGCAATTTATGGTGGCTTCGTATTGCTTGATATTCTGAATATAGATTTGTTAAGTAGGTTGCCGATATGAATAACACAATAGAAAAAGCTTTATTGAGACAGCAGGAAGTTGAGAGAGCGCAACGAGAAGCTGCTGCGGCCAATCCTGCGAAACCTGACTTTGATGAAAATGGCCGTCGCATACGTCGAAGCGTATCACAACAGCCAGATAAGCCACCTCAATATACCGAAAAGCATTTCGACATTGATCTAGAAGCTTTACAAAAAAAAGGATTCGTCTCAACTAACAGTGAGCGCAGCCACATAAATGAGGAGTATCGCGAGATAAAAAGGAAGCTACTTGCCAATGCATTCGGCGCTCTCTCGAGCACTCTAAACAATTCAAACATTATTATGGTAACAAGTGCGCGTCCTAGTGAAGGTAAAACCTTTACAGCAGTAAACTTAGCGATGAGCATCGCGACTGAGCAAGATAAGCGAGTTTTATTAGTTGATGCAGATGTACTGAAACCTAATACGCTTCGTACCTTAGGCTTAAAAGAGCGCTCTGGGTTAATGGAATATTTATTAGGTGATGTCTACGAAATTGGTGAGGTAATGTTTAGGACGAATGTCAATAAGCTTCGCATTATTCCTGCAGGCCGCTCACATCACCTATCAACCGAACTACTTGCCAGTGAAGCAATGAATAATCTCATTAATGAGTTTTCCACGCGGTATCCAGATCGAATTGTCATCATTGATACGCCACCACTCATCGGTATCAATGAATCGGCCGTTTTGGCTAATTTTGCTGGGCAAGCAGTTGTCGTAGTAGAAGAAGGCCGCTCAAAAATGTCTGATATTCAGAAGGCAGTTGAAAGACTAAACCCAGACATGGCTATCGGTTTTGTAGTAAATAAATCAGTTAATACTTCAGATACTAACGGCTACTATGGTTACAGTTATTATGGTGCTGATAGAGAAGAAGAGGACACAGCTCAACAGTCGTCAGTTGAAGCCGATGTTGAAAAAAAGTCTAGTCAGGATAATTAGAGCTTAATTAATGACTTATTATTCAAGGAAGAAAACCTGTATCGCGAAAGCAATAATCGCTATTGTACTTGGTGCTGGCTATTCTTCTATAAGCTTTGCCAATGAGTTGAAATATACGATTGGTGTTGACTCAGAAGCGATTTTCCAAGATGTTTTCTCTGAAGAACTACAAGAAAGAATTAATTCCACTAACTACATCGTTAAGCCTCGTCTGTCGGTAAATTATGAGACTAGACGCGGTAACTTTAACTGGACTGCTACTCACAGCCACGTTAGACGTGATTTAGACGAACTATCAACCACTGATAACTACACAAATTATAGTTATCGCGCCGGCGTTGAGCTTATTGACAATCTGCTCAATTTCAATGCCAGTGGTGCATTAAATTATCAAACTGTGAGCAGCGGTGGCTTTTTAGTAGATAACTTTTTACTTAATGCTAACAACCTTTCCAAAACACGCTCGAATAGATTCGGCCTTAATTTAGACCTTCCCAAAGGTGATTACTTTGGGCACCGCACACAGGTGAACTATTCTTCCACTGAAAGTGAGCAAAGGGAAGGTGCACCTGGTCAGCTAAATAGCAACGTAATCTCTATCAATACGAGCACCTTCACTGGTGAAAATTTCGAACGCTTAAGCGCTCAACTGAATACTTCTTTTGCCATTACTGATCGTGAAGAACAAGGTGACTACACGAATAGACTCGCGGATGTCGCCCTGTCCTATCGTGTAAAAGGAAATATTGGTGTCATTGTGACGGGTACACACGAGGCTAATCAAGTTGCCTCAGAAAGTGAAGCCTTTAGCTTATTGCGCGATTTTAACTCTATTGGTGCAGGTATTATTTGGCGAGAGTCTGATAATAAAGCTATCGCATTGACTTGGAATAGAGCTGACAATGAGTCGGTTGAAGTCGATGAAGATAACAATGGTTATATTGGCGTCGATATTAACTGGGCTTTCAATCCAAGAACTCAAGTAAGTGCAGACTACTCCAGACGATTCTTCGGTGAAAGTGGTAGTTTCTCTTTTCAACATAGAATCAAACGGTTTCGCACTCAAATTCAATACACCGAAGAGGTCACCAGTTTTTCACAGTTGATCGCTGACCCGAATAATTTAGGTGTTTTTGTTTGTGCTGATGGCATAAATGATTTGGCCTCCTGCTTCCAACCTAGCTCTCTAAATTATCAACTAGCACCCAATGAAACATTTGTTCAATTTTCTGATCAAAACTCTGAAATTAATGATGAGTTAATACTGAGAAAAGGTCTATCTTGGCAAGTAGGTACACAACAGCGCAGAACTAGTGTTTCCTTAAGTGGACGCTATTCAACCAATGAATATTTAGAGTCCGATAGACTCTCACGAACCTATTCAGCAAGTACATCCGTTTCATTCAATATAGGTCAGAAAACGAATATAAGATGGACTACTGATGCCGCGTTTACTGATGATATCTTAGAGGGTGATAGTGGAAGTTCGGATGTATATAGCAGTGAGCTAAGCTTAACCAGAAAGTTAGGCCGTTATTTTGACTTATCCCTAGATTTTTCTTATTTAGATAGAACAACAGAAGGTAGAGTTGTTGGCGGAACAGCGACAGGCCTAACCGGCGATCTCCAAGACCGCCGTATATCACTCAATTTGAAATACACACTGAATAAATAACTAACCAATCAGCTAGCTCACCCGTTCCCTCAGGCTAAAACGACATAGCCAAAACCAACTTGGCTAAATCCTATCTAATCGTCAGACTTCA
Organism: Brumicola blandensis; assembly: GCF_031846165.1. Lineage (NCBI taxonomy): Bacteria > Pseudomonadati > Pseudomonadota > Gammaproteobacteria > Alteromonadales > Alteromonadaceae > Brumicola > Brumicola blandensis. Next base: position 35,946 of record NZ_JAVRIE010000003.1, on the reverse strand, counting down.
ATCTAACGTAGGCCTGATACTTTCTCTTAAGTAGCTTATCAATATACTGCGTCAATTTTATCTTATGCTTTAACGCATCGTCTAAAGCGTCAACCAATTCATGAAGCATGTCGCGGTAATATTGCGGTTCGTGAATTTCAGTACCGTTTGCAGTGAAACGCGCTTGGTCTTCGTTGTAATTACTGGCATCAGTTCGACGCAGCGCACGGTGGTCAGGCACGTACATTTCTGAACGAACTTCTTCAATCACTGACTCAACATGCTCTAAAGTGAAGCTTTCAACTTCTTCCAAGAATCCGTACAGTAAAATACGATCCATTAGGGTGTTCATTCTACGTGGAACACCCAACGAAAACTCGTGAATCGCTTCGTAAGCTTCATCGGTGAATAATGCCTCACCTTTATAGCCTGCGTGGTTTAAACGAAACTCAATGTATTCTATGGCTTCTTCAGCATTAAGCGGTGCTAAATGACACGACGCTACAATACGTTGGCGAAACTGCTCCATGTTGGGAGCGCGAAGTATAGGCTGCAGTTCGTCTTGCCCAAGTAGGAAACTTTGTAGCAAAGGACGGCCACTTTTCTGGAAATTCGACAACATACGGAGCTCTTCAATCGTTTCCAGAGGCAAGTTTTGTGCTTCATCAACTAACAATAATGCTCGTTTACCTTGCTCAGACAACTGATTTAAAAAGCGTTCAAGCAATTCCAAAATCTGTGTTTTAGATTTATTTTCAACATCTAGCTCAAACTTCGCCGCGACTAACTTCACCAATTCATCTGGGGTGAGTTTAGGCGTCACAATTTGTGCTGCAAAAATATCTTCTTTCATATTATCCAGAAGACTGTTTGCAATAGTTGTTTTGCCTGTGCCGATACCGCCTGTGATAACAATAAAGCCTTCTTTTTGAGAAAGACCATATTGTAAATAAGACATCGCTCTTTTATGCAGTTTACTCGCATAGAAAAAAGCTGGATCGGGCGTCAGCTGGAATGGTTTGGAATTGAGTCCGTAGTAACTTTCGTACATGATTAGTTATCTGTCCTTTTAAAACTGGTCGTAATATACACTATTTTGCGTCAGCATTCACAATTTGAGAGATAATTCCTGTCGTAGACACACCTTCCTCAAAAAGGAGGACTCGTACCTCACCGCCATTGTCCATTACTTCTTTGCCGCCTGCTATCTCATGTATCTGATAATCCCCGCCTTTCACCAGTATATCAGGTAAAATATCGGCAATTAAAGCTTGTGGTGTATCTTCACTGAATGGCAAAACCCAATCCACTGCACTCAAACCCGCAAGCACGGCCATGCGTCGCTGTGCGTTATTGATGGGTCTGCCCTCACCTTTCAACTTACGAACTGATTCATCGGTATTTACTGCGACAATGAGTCGGTCACCTAATCGCGCAGCTTCACTCAAGTAGGCAACGTGCCCTGAATGCAAAATATCAAAGCAGCCATTGGTCATCACCACCTTTTCACCTCTCGCTTGAGCTTGTTTAACCACTAATTTCAGTTGCTCAGCATTAACAATGCCACCATCTTGATGCGCTTGTGCATTCACTGCTAAAGCTAGCTCAGTGTTGGTCACTGTAGACGTGCCTAATTTACCCACCACCACACTGGCAGCATGATTGGCGAATTGGCAAGCGACCGGTAAACTCAAGCCAACCGACATACCACACGCTAGCATCGAAATTACCGTGTCGCCGGCACCTGTCACGTCATACACTTCTTTTGCGTGTGCAGGCAAATGATAGGCGCTGAGTTCGCTTGGGTCTGCTTTCTTATCCGTCACTTCTTCCTTGTAGAACAGTGACATGCCTTTTTCGGAACGAGTGACCAACACAGCATCTAATTCACACTTGTTCTGCAAGGCTTGTACTTTACTTAATAAGTCGCCTTCGCTCTCAACTTCACCCATTTCGCCTTCGAATTCGCTCATATTGGGTGTGATAATGGTCGCGCCGCGATACTTCGCAAAGTCACTACCTTTAGGGTCAACGACAATCGGCTTGTGATACTTATTGGCAATTTGAATAAGCGCTTGAGGGTCCGATAAACAGCCTTTATTGTAGTCAGATAACACCACCAGATCGACTTTTTGGACTTCACTCTCAAACTGCGCGAGCAAATCCGACTTATCGTCTTTAGCAAAGCTCTTTTCAAAATCTAAACGCAGTAACTGCTGGTTACGACTCATGACTCTCAGCTTCGTGATAGTGTCTTGGCCTGCCACTTTTGAGAATGAACAATGCACGTTCATAGCAGCCAATCTATCGCTCAGAATTTGTGCGGCTTCATCTTCACCCGTCATGCCCATCAAAGTGACTTTGGCACCTAGCGTTGCGGCATTAATTGCCACATTCGCAGCACCACCTGGGCGGTCTTCTATATCATCCACTCTGACCACAGGTACTGGGGCTTCTGGAGAGATACGAGCCGTTGGCCCGGTCCAATATCGGTCGAGCATAACGTCACCAATAATAAGAATGTTTGCTTGACTAAAATCAGGTATTTGCATGGCGTGTGGTTCTTATGAATTGCTATTTATTAGAGAATGTCTGAGAGTATAGCAATGAATGATGTTACGAATCACCAAAAGTCTGATAAACCTTGGTTTATTTACTTGGTTAAAAACAAACTCAACCAGCTCTATGCGGGAATTTCTGTCGATCCTAAACGACGTTTCCTCGAGCATGCCAGTAACGGACCTAAGTGTGCTAGAGCCTTGAAAGGAAAAGGGCCACTTCGATTGATGTTTTGTGCGCAGCTAGAAACGCATTCCGATGCGCTAAAAGCTGAAATTTGGTTAAAGAAACAAACTCGAAAGACTAAAGACGCTATCATCATGCAGCAAAAAACAGTGCCCTCAGTCATTCAGATACTTGATGTTAATGCAATTCAGAAAGAGGTTGAAAACAAGCTGTCTAGTTAACTCGCAAACAAGCCATTAATAAGCATCGCTAGGCCAATACTCAGTACAAATTCAATACTCGCAATGCCCACATTGTGTTGCAGATCGACTTCCGTTTTCCAATTCACACCGCTAAGCACGATATGTTTCGCAATACTGCTTAAAACAATCAGCAGTAAAGAAAAGCCAGTACCCACAATAAACCATCCAGTGATATTGCTAACGTAGGCGTCTGGTGTGTACTCAATCACCGAGCCCGCAGAAGACACGACAATTGCCGTCCCGATTAAGGTACCAGAATGTTGAATCGCCAAAGCTATTTGGCCTTTGCATAGGGTTTTCTGAAAGCTGTTATTCTGATTGTTTCTAGCATAGCGTTGCTCATATACGCGGGTTGTGAGCAACAGTATTGCCAGCACTACCATCGACCCAGACAAAATAGCAATCAGTGTATTGGCATCTGCACCGTCAGCCCAATCAATGATACTTTTGATAATTATCGCACTGGCTACCGCACTGCTAGCGTCAACTAAAGCAACAGAGACATTTTTCTCAGAGATCATCTGGTCTTTATCTAAACGGTTTAACACCACCTTATCGTGAGCAAAGCGACCAAATTTGACCAGCAGAATACCTATCGTTCCAAATAACAACATACCTAAAGCTGCACCTTCAAAACCCAAGTATGTGTGTCGGCCAACTACCGCTGATAGAACGATAGTGAGTGATAACATTCTACCCGCCATACTGATCCCAAACGCGAAGTTATCTTTTTCACCTAACTCTTGGCGGACGCTAATTTTAGTAAACATGCCTGACAATGAGCGTATAGCAAACAAAAGCAGCACCGCAATAGAAATATCAATAGCCAAATAAATCAATATGTCAGACGACAAAGGCACTAATTTAACCAGTTGTTCCATATTTATAGGATCCCTACTATCCATTTACTTGAAAACTATACCATAATAAGCCAAATAGACTTATTTAACAGCCATCAAATCCAGCGGGGACAGATCGCAAAACTATGTTAGACAATAAGCAAGCACATCAAAGCAACGTATCGGTATCTCTACCAAATGAATTAAGCGTATTAGGCGAAGCTAACTTTGAAGGTTTTCGTAGTCAACTTACCCGCGTTACCAGTGCTTTCAGTGAGGAGAAAAAAGCCGCGATTGAGCAACTTCTTCAACAACATTCAAAACAAATGATTGCTGCATTCAGCCTAAGTGATTTCATTTCTCATATTGCGACTCAATATCCTGTTGAATTTATTGAATGCGTAGATGAGCTTTGTCGTCAACCAGAGCATCAGTTTTTACATTATCAGCAAGCCTTTTCAGACCTGCTTGCCGCGACTGATACCGAGCTAGAATTACATGCCAACATTCGTCGTTTTCGTCACTTGTGTATGCTCGAAATTGCGTGGCGAGATATGCTTTATCAGGCTGACATAAAAGAGTCTCTGCTAGCGGTATCTGAATTAGCAGATGTGTTGATTACGCAAACCAATGACTGGTTATATGCAAAAGCGTGTCAACGTTATGGAGCACCAGAGCCCTACATTAGTGAAAACGGGAATGGCGAAGTTAGCCCGCCTGAAGCACAGAAACTCTTAATTCTTGGCATGGGGAAGCTCGGCGGTCGTGAACTTAATTTCTCCTCTGATATCGACCTTATTTTTGTTTACCCGCAAGCCGGTGAAACTCAACACCCTCGCAAACCAATAGAGCACAGCCAGTTTTTTACAAAACTCGCCCAAAAGCTCATTGCCGCGCTTCACCAGACGACAATAGACGGTCAAGCCTACCGGGTAGACATGCGTTTGCGTCCGTTAGGTGACAGTGGCCCTCTGGTTGTTTCCATGGGTGCATTTGAAGCTTATTACCTAGAGCAAGGCCGCGAGTGGGAACGCTTTGCCATGCAAAAAGCACGGGTGCTAAATTCTGACAGTGCTGCGGTCTGTGAACTACAGAACATCATTCGTCCCTTTGTGTATCGCAAGTACCTCGATTTTACCACGGTCGAATCGTTGCGAGCGATGAAGCAGCTTATCTCAAATGAATTGGCAAGGCGGAACTTACAAAACAATATTAAATTAGGTCGTGGTGGGATCCGAGAGGTTGAGTTTTATATTCAATCCTTACAAATGATCCATGCTGGCAAAGTCACAGAATGTCAAACTCGATCCATCTTGTCATCATTTGAAATGTTGCAAAAACACGAGTTCCTGCACCCAGAGATTGCAGAAGAGCTTCGCTCAAGCTACCTATTCTTGCGACAAGTTGAACATTACTTACAAGCATTTAATGATGAACAAACACAAACGCTACCTGACGATAAAATAAAGCAAAGCCGTCTGTGCGCGCTGCTGTCAGAAGAGAGTGTTGAAGCGTATATGCAAACGATACTGCAGCATACTAATCGTATACATCAACATTTCTCAGCACTGATAGAAGATAGTAATGAAGCGGGTGCGTCCAGTGAAGGAGATATTACCGCCGTCACATCTAGCGAAAATGGGCAAGGTTTTGAGGACCTTTGGCAACTTGATCTCGATAAAGAAGAAATATTCGTCATACTCCATTCTGCATTAGAGTGTGCTGATGCAAGCGAACATGCAAGGGCCACTGAAAATCTGACAGATTTGCTATTAGATTTTAAACATAAAAGTACTAAACACCGCATTGGTCAGCGCGGTCACAATACGCTCAACAAACTTATCCCGCTAGTACTGCAAGAGCTAATTGAATTTACTGAACATGCCGCAGAGCAAAAAACCGCAAAGGGTTTAGAAGCCCTTAGCAAAGCAATATTTGGGATCTTGCTTACGATACTTGGACGCACAGCATACTTAGATCTACTACTTGAGAACCCAGCTGTTCGCCAACGTTTATACACATTGTCGGCCACCAGCACTTGGGTTGCTGAGCAAATTAAACGCTTTCCACTCCTATTAGACGAATTGCTGCATCCCGCTTATTTGCAGACCGACGACGATGATATTCGTCAATGGAGAGACGACTACCAATCTGAACTGCGACTTCAAATGCTGCGCATTGAGCCTGAGGATATCGAGGGGCAAATGGACAGTTTGCGCTATTTTAAATTGACTCAACAGTTGCGCATTGCTGCAGCTGATATTAGCGGCACCTTACCGATTAACAAAGTAAGTGACAAACTAAGCGTGTTGGCAGAAGTGATCTTGCATCATGTCATTGATTTAGCATGGCACCAAGTATGTGAGAAATATGGCGTGCTTGAAGGCACGAGTGCACAAAACAAAGGCTTAGGGGTTATCGCCTACGGTAAGTTGGGCGGCTTGGAATTAGGCTATGGTTCTGATTTGGATATTGTGTTTATTCATGACATCGATTTATCACTTTCTACCAATGGTAAAAAATCCATTTCTTGCAGTGAGTTTTTCGTGAAGCTAGTGCAACGCGTATCACACATATTTACCGTGAAAACCTATCTGGATGAGTTGTATGAAATTGACTTACGCCTTCGTCCCTCTGGAAACTCGGGGCTACTGATTAGCCATATCGATACATACCAGCAGTATCAAGAAAACGAGGCATGGACATGGGAGCATCAAGCTCTGGTGCGTGCTCGTTATATTTATGGCAACGAAGAGCTTGGCAATAAATTTACCAAGCTTAGACATCAAGTGCTAGCAAGGCCAAGAGAACAGGCAGTATTGAGAAAAGAAGTCGCTGATATGCGTGAGAAAATGCGTACTCACCTTGATAAAACCAACGACTATAAAATCGACCTGAAACAAACCTCCGGTGGCATTGCCGATTTAGAGTTTTTAACTCAATTTTGGGTTTTAGCAAACACACGAACGGTGCCTGTACTATCAAAATGGACGGATAACTTACGGATCTTAGATGAACTGGCCGCACATCAAGTGATAGATGAGGAGCTAGCGCAGGGCCTGCAGAAAGCTTATCTATATATTCGCAGTCAAGTTCATCGCCATAACCTAACCAATAAGGATATTGTGCACAGCGAAGAAATGAGCGCCCTGATGGCCTTGGTAAAACGGACGTTTGAACAGACCTTTACTGGCTGAGAAGCGAGATTCCCGACTACTCGGGAATGACGAATTGAACGGGAATGACAGTGTTTACTTTATTCGTCATCTCCACTCTCACTCGTCATCTCCACTCTCACTCGTCATCTCCACTCTCACTCGTCATCTCCACGAAGGTGGAGATCTAGGTTCCCGACGACTCGGGAATGACGGTGTTTAGTGTATTCGTCATCTCCACTCTCACTCGTCATCTCCACTCTCACTCGTCATCTCCACGAAGGTGGAGATCTAGGTTCCCGACTACTCGGGAATGACAGTATTTACAGGATAATGCTAATAGGCACCAAAACCCGATTTAGTGCAGTTTTCTAGCACATAGCTACCGGCTTCATCAGTGATCACAATGGCGCGTTTTTTATTACAAAAGTAGATATCAACTTTAGGAATAAAGTTAGCGTCTATGGCGCCAGAAATTTCTTGCAAAGAACCCAGCAGTGTACTCTCGGTTAGAAAGCGCTGACGAATAATGAAATCTTGGTTGAGGTCCCAAATCAATTGCATACCTTCTTGTTCAGCATACTTCATAGCCTCAACTCGAATGGTCGTGCCTTTGGCAAAAGAGCGAAATTTGAACTCACCTTCCCAAGAAGCTTCAGGCGGACGTTCTACAGAATTAATCGCGACGAGTTGCTCTGTTTGGGTTTCTTTAGGCATTTCTAGGGGTAGTACGAAATCACCGTATTGTTCTTTAATTGGATCTCGAGAAGTCATTCTAAACTCTTGATAAAAGCTCGTCACATTCTCGGCAATGCTCGAGCGCTCTTCGCTATCTTGGCCAGAGCTTTGAATTGATTGATCGCTAGTTTCAGGATTATAGCGAAGCACAAAAATGGCTGCCGCAATTACCACGGCCGCAAGGATTAAGTGTTTAATCCAAAACATAGCAGCATTTTTATCGGCCATTCTATTTCTCCTAGTTCACGCAACTTCTGGTCAAACTATCCGAGATTGGGGCAACCAGTAAAATGGACTCAATAAAGAGAGTTTGGCTGCTCATCAGGACGCGTTTTGAAACGCTTGTGCATCCACAAGTAACTATCCGGCTGTTCATTAACTAGCGCAAGCACGTCTTCGTTTAATGCTGTTAATGCATCAGTAGGATCGTTATCGGCAAGATAGTCGATAGGTTCACCTATTTTAACTAAATAGCCTTTGTCGCTGTATTGCGGTGTTATAAACATAGGTGTGCAATCAGCGCGATTAGCAAACATTAAGGTACCGGTGGTTGTTGCAGTTTGCTCAACACCACCAAACGGCACAAACAAACTTTGCGCTTTTCCATAGTCCTGATCTGGAAAATATAAACAAATTTCACCTGAATCAAGCGCTCTGATCAGGGCCTTAGCGTTACGTTTGTCTATCATGTATTTGTTAGAACGATTGCGGCCATGGTATTGCATGTAGTCAATCAAGGGATTGTTGTGCTTGCGATAAAACGCTACACACGGATGCGCAAGCCCAATAATGCGGCAGCAAATTTCTAAATTGACGTTATGTAACACCAAACCGAACACACCACGACCCGACTTGATGACGTTCAGGGCTTTATCTAAGCCTTCAACTTTACCAATCATACGTACTCGCCACGTTGGCCACCACCAGCCCATTGCCGTTTCGAATAGCGCCATACCAGTGCGAAAGAGATTCTCTTTTAGCACTTCCTCTCGCTTTTCTTCGCTCCACTGTGGGTAGCATAATTCGAGATTGCGACGAGCAATGGCAACTCTTTTCGGTACTAACTTCGCTATTAATTTGCCTACACCCCGACCTAAGATTTTAATCAGTGGATAGGGTAGCCAAGTGATGATGTAAAGAATGGCAGCGCCAATCCATACCAGCCAATATTTTGGTAGCAAAAAACGCCAGGTAAACTTTGGTGCCATTACCGCTTTTATTTTTTTTAGGTCGTCGGTTTTACTAGATGACAAAGCTATCTCGGAAATTGATAAATACTGTCATTATTCTACCCTGCGGCGTCATTCGAATAAAGCCCGAACTTGTGCAGCTTGGTCTTAATATTCCTTATCAATGCTATGTAACTTTTTTTCGAAGGCATCGAATTGAGATTGATTATCGTAATCAAAGTGGTATTGATTGTGAAAGCCGAAACTCAGTTTCACTAAGGCATCTTCCATATAGACGGTATAACCATCAAAATCTGTAAAGGCTTTAATTCCGTTCAGGTGGTAAGCGCCCTCTTTATTTTCTCCATGCTGGCGCACCTTCTCAAACACTTGTAAAAGAAACTTGCTGTCTAAATTGTTTTTCATGTGACCTGCACTCCGGTTTAGTTTTGGGTCTTTCCTTCATTTAACTATACAAAACCCGAATTAGCTATAATGGCTTATGGGAATAAATACCCTAAAGATCAATCTGTCATGTACTTTTCACGCTCGGCTGCATGTTTTTTAGACAAATATTTTTGATCTTTGTTTAATTTCATGTAGTATCTATAATTCAACTGGTCAGATGAGCGGATAAGTTAAAATGAGCTTAAGAACAAATTTAAAGAAAGTATTACCTCCAATTTCAGTTACCGAGCAAGAAGCACTTGATGCGGGTGACGTTTGGATTGAGTCGTCTATTTATCAAGGCAAACCTGACATGCATGCCCTGCGCAGCCTTCCTCAAGCAACATTGAGCGCAGACGAGCAAGCGTTTTTAGACGGTCCAGTTCAAGAACTATTAGCAATGGTTGATGAGTTCGAACTGAATAACAGCAAACATATTCCTCAAGAAGTCTTAGATTTCTTAGGTAAAAATAAATTCTTTTCAATGATCATCCCGAAGAAATTCGGTGGTTTAGAATTTAGCCCATATGCAAACTCAACTATCGTAGCGACTATTGCTGCGACAAGTGGTGCAATTGCCGTAACGGTGATGGTACCAAACTCTTTGGGTCCAGGTGAGCTATTGATGCACTACGGTACTGAAGATCAACAAAACTACTGGCTACCAAAGCTAGCGGTTGGCCAAGATATTCCATGCTTTGCACTAACCAGCCCAGAAGCAGGTTCAGATGCGGGCTCTATTCCTGACGCTGCTATTGTGACGAAAGGCATGTGGGAAGGTAAGGAAGTTGTCGGCTTAAGCGTTACTTGGGATAAGCGTTATATTACGCTTGCACCTATTGCCACTGTATTAGGTTTGGCATTTAAAGTATTCGATCCAGAACAATTACTGGGTGACAAACTTGAGCTAGGGATCACCTGTGCCTTATTACCAAAATCTCACCCTGGTGTTGAGTTAGGTAACCGTCACGACCCAATGGGCGTGAAATTCTATAATGGTACAACCCGTGGTAAAGATGTTTTCATTCCGATGGACTTTATTATTGGTGGTGAGAAAAACATTGGCCGTGGTTGGCAGATGTTGGTTAGCTGCTTAGGCGCTGGCCGCGGTATTTCTTTACCAGCTATGGGCGTTGCTTCAGCTCAATCAGCATTTAAATCAACGGCTGAATATTCATTTGTACGTGAGCAATTTGGCGTACCAATTGGTCGTTTTGAAGGTATTCAAGAAAAGCTAGCTGACATTGCTGGTAAAACATTCCTACTTGAAGCCATGCGCGTGTTGACCACTGAAGGTTTGGGCGAAGGCGTTAAACCATCGGTTGTTACTGCAATTGCAAAATACCACATGACTGAACTCGGTCGTGATGTATTGAACTCTGCGATGGATGTTCAGGCAGGTAAAGCAATTCAACGTGGTCCACAAAATACATTAGCGAATGGCTATGCTGCGCTACCGATTGCAATTACGGTTGAAGGTGCAAACATCCTGACTCGTAACTTGATGATTTTCGGTCAAGGTGCAATGCGTTGTCACCCACACTTGAAAGAAATGGTTGATTTGATCCACAGCGACGATAAGTCAGCGGATGCAGCATTCAATAAAGTATTCGGTAAGACTGTAAAGTTCAGCGTGAAGAATGCGTTTAGAAGTTTAGCAAATAGCTACCTTCCATTCTTACGTTCGAAAGAATCTAACTTCCCAATAGTGCGTCCTTACGAGAAGCGTGTGAATGCGATTGCTGCAAAACTAGCACCATTAGCAGATTTATCACTATTGGTACTTGGTGGCGACCTGAAAAAAGCTGAGCTATTGTCTGCTCGCTTAGGTGACGTAATGAGCTACTTGTACGCCGCTATGGCAACTATTCGTTTCTATGAGCAGCGTGTTGAAGACCGTACACAAGCAGAAGCTTACTTCCGTTATGCAATGGAATGGTCACTACAGCAAGCTGAAACGGCTGTTGTTAATTTCATCAACAACTTCCCGAACACGCCTACTCGCGGTTTGATGAGATTGTTGACGAATACCTATACGTCATCTGTTAGCGGTATTTCTGACGACTTGGTTCGTGAATTATCAATGGCATCGTTGCAAGATAGCAGCATAAAAGCGCAACTGACTCACTTAGTGAAAACAATGCCAGGTGATGGCAACGACATTAACGAGCAAGCATTCAAGGCGAAACATGCTGCAATGCCGCTATTGTCGAAAGTACAGAAAGCACTTCGTAAGTCGCCAGTTGTACCATTTGTGTCATTCGAAAACGCTGTTGACAAGTTGTTGGAAGCGGGTGAGTTGACAACCGATGAGCGCACAGTGCTGCTTGAGTACAACGAAAAGCGTAAACTTTCAGTACGCGTTGACGAATTCACTTTTGACATGGATTTATTAAGCGCCGAAGAAACTGACGGACCTAGCGCCGGTAGAACAAAAGATGAAGCCGCAAACGCAGCGTAATCAATAATTTGAGCTTATATACTGCATAGCATGTAAGCATCAACTAAAACTGAAAAAGGCCGATACGTATACGTATTGGCCTTTTTTTATACCAGCAAGCTTATTCACTTTTGGTAGCGTTTACAGATGATGCGACACACTGATATTTTCAATTCGACTGAGCAAGATACAAAGTCGCGCTTACAATTATTGTATGGCAACGCACCTGGTGGTTTATTGATTACCTTGTTGTGCATGGCTGTCTTATGCTTTGGTTTTGAAACGCCAGAACAACAAAGCACTAAAACCCTCATTTTTGGTTTATTAGTGTGCTCTCATTTTTTGCGCATAATAGACAACGTATACACGACTCAACAGTTTAAAAAATCAAACTTCAGAGCTAAACCTGTCACTTGGCGTTTAAGCACAGGTATTCTTGTCAATAGCACTATTTGGGCGAGTTATAGCTTTTTGCTTGTACCCACTATGGACGGCATAGAAATTACTGTTAGCGCCATAATACTCTCTGCCTTAGCCGGAGGTGCGATTACGATTCTAGCTGCATCTACTCGCCTATCCGTTTTATATATGTCGAGTTTGATTTTACCGTATGCCGTCATGGGCTTCTTTAGTGAGTTCGAATATTTTCACTATATTTCATTTTTAGGTTTTAGCTTTTGGGCTGTGATGATGATGTCCTCGAAACAAGCCGGCAAGTTTGTTAGCGAGGCTCTTGATTTAAAGAGTAAAAACACCTCACTGCTGGACTTGATGGACCTTGAGAAAAAGGAAGTCGAGAGAGTGAATAGTCAACTGATCACAGTGAATGAACAACTCGATAGATACAATCTTTCTCTTGAATCTGAAGTCAACAAGCGTACCGAGGAAATCTACCGTCTTTCTAACGTAGACCCCTTAACGAATTTAATGAATCGTAGCGCTTTTCTGCACGAGTTAAAAACGGTCACGCGCCGCCCAGAGAGCTTGCAGCAACAGTTTGCCCTGTTATTTATAGATCTTGATGGTTTCAAAGATGTGAATGATGGCTTTGGTCACAAAACCGGTGACTCGGTATTAAGTGAGATTGGCATGCGTCTGCACGAGCAACTGTTTCTGCTTGAGCTAGATGATTCACAGAATAACCTGTTATGTCGTTGGGGAGGAGATGAATTTTTGCTTTTCATGCCTTATGACAGTGAAAACGTGATCGATACACTCACGACTAATATTCAACGCGCTATTGCTGAAACCATCAAGATATCGTCCAATAACATTGTCTTAGGCGCGAGTATTGGCATCGCCAAGTTTCCTCACGACAGCGAAGATCCTCACCAACTTATCCAATATGCCGATATTTCAATGTATTGCCATAAAAATCTCGGCAAAGGCGATGCGATTGCATTCTCTCCCGCGCTGTTTGAAGAGTTTCAACATGACCAAATTATTCGTGATGGCTTGAAGCACGCCATGGCAACCAAGGAGCTCAGCCTTGCTTATCAACCAATCGTTGATGTGCAGACTAATTCACTCTGGGCAATTGAGGCCTTGTTGCGCTGGCAACACAAGGACCAGTTTATTTCGCCCGCAGAGTTTATTCCTATCGCTGAAAAATCTGGGCGCATTAATCAAATTGGTGCCTGGGTACTTAACAAAGCTTGTGAAGATGCCGCGCAGTGGGCTTATCCGACCAAACCTGCAGTATCGGTCAATGTGAGCTCCATTCAACTACTCGATGCCAACTTCATTCAGATTATTATCGACGCGTTAAGAAACAGTGGCCTGCCTGCCGAGCGCTTGCATTTAGAAATTACTGAAAGTGTCATGTTAGAAAATGGTGAACTTGCGCAAAGCCAACTAAAGAAAATAGCTGACCTAGGGATCCACATTTCTATCGATGATTTCGGTACTGGATTTTCTTCCCTGAATCAATTACAAACCATGTCGTTTGATATTATCAAAATAGATCGAAGCTTCTTGCAAGACCTGAGTAAGCGAGACAAGACCATCATTTCTGCAACGAAATTAATCGCTGATGAATTTGAAGCATGTGCCGTGGCAGAAGGAATTGAGACCGAAACAGAATTGGAGGTACTAAAAGACCTCGGAATTCGGTATATTCAAGGTTATCTTTTAGCGCGCCCTATGCCTAATAGTGAATTAGATGATTGGGTGAATAAATATCATAATAAGAACAACTAAACATGGCACAACTTTACTTTTACTATTCTGCAATGAATGCAGGAAAGTCCACTTCCTTACTTCAATCAGCATATAACTATAAAGAGCGCGGCATGAACATCACCCTGTTCACTGCGGCACTAGATGACCGCTATGGACAAGGGAAAATAGCTTCGCGCATTGGCCTAGAGTCTCCAGCCAATTTATTCACACCAGAAACGGATCTTTTCGCTGCGATGCAAGCAGAATGCGCCCAACACAAAATATCCTGTTTGTTTATCGACGAAGCCCAATTTCTCACCAAACAACAGGTTATTGAATGTTTGCAAATTGTCGATACCTTAAAAGTACCAGTACTTGCCTATGGTTTACGCACAGACTTTAGAGGCCAGACCTTTGAAGGAAGTCATTACTTACTAGCATGGGCTGACAAGTTATCTGAATTAAAGACCGTGTGTCATTGTGGTCGCAAGGCTAACTTTGTTGCTCGCGTAGATGATCAAGGTAAGCCTATATCAGAAGGCGATCAGGTTGATGTCGGTGGCAATGAGAAATATGTTTCGTTGTGCAGAAAGCACTTTACGGAAAAGGTGTCTTTGAATTAAGCCATCTAGCCACTTACAGAAGAGTCAATTGCATACAATGTTATCGTGTGCTGCTTGCCCAGAAAAGTTGGGGTGGAAGAAAGTGCACTAAGACACTTTCTTCGAGAAGCTGCTACTTTGCAATAAGTGGCGATGTGTTGATGGTATTATCATCAGCATTCTTCGACACTTCATCATAAATTGACTTATACAAAGTAGGATAGACTTCTTCCATGTCAGAGAAGTTTTTAATCTCGTTAAATTTCACTCTAACAGCACATTCATTGAAAGCGAATTTCTCACCATCTTTCATCTCGATGTAACAATCGTTTTCACGCTCTGGAACGACTTCCTTATTGGCTCCCCAATAGACAGCATATTCATGGTCCATAAAAGCATTGGCACAACTACTTCTTATGGTTTCCGAACCGACACCAACAATGTCGTACTCTGACATGTCTTTCTTTAACATTTCATACATTTTACCTTTGTTCTCTGTGTCCCATCTTTCGCGCTTTTCTTTCCCATTTTCTGTTACAAATATAGTTTGATCTACGCTTAGTTTCGCGACATCTGTTGCCGACGCTGCAGTTAAAATGAGACAACCAACATCTCCTCTTCTTGCCACATCTAAGGCATATGCAGAAATGCTTACCACTGAATCTTCTAAAGGTGTAATCCCCTTGTGTGCAGAGTCAGCACCAGAACAAGCAACTAATGAGGATGCGATGGATAAGCAGATGAGTTTTTTCAACATGATTTCTTCCTTGTTTGTATTTATATGTAGTGACTACTTGTAGGATTCGAAAATTATCATCTATATCAGCCACTTAAAATTAAAAATATAATATCTAATAATCGAAAAACATACCTAAATATCCCTTTAGTCACTCAAAAGCTTCGTCATACCACCACAAGAAGGGAGTCAATAATGAAGCTGCCCATAGAAAACTGCTAAGGTAAACTTAGCTCCGAACATTAATGTGGGTATTCACCAAACTTATCAATTTACCAAAATTAAACAAAGTTCGCTGTTACTGCGATTTACACTATGATGAATTGAATAATTCACATTGTTAGGGACTCATCATGGACTTTTCATACAACGCTAAAACTCAAGATTATCTCGCGCGCATTCGTGCCTTCCTAGAAGAGCATGTTGCCCCAATTGAAGATCAAGTATATCGAGAGCTTGCAGAGCTCAATCCAACGGGTGATTGGAAGTCATGGAAAGCCCATCCTGCAATTGAACCATTAAAAGAAAAAGCCAAAGCTGCCGGACTTTGGAACTTATTTTTACCCGATGCTGAGCTGGCTCAAGGTCTAACCACCTTAGAGTATGCCCCACTTGCTGAGGAAACGGGTCGCTACATTTTCGCCCCCGAAATTTTTAATTGTAATGCCCCTGATACGGGTAATATGGAAGTGCTATACCACTTTGGAAATGAAGCACAAAAAGAGGAATGGTTAACGCCGTTGCTCACTGGTGAGATTCGCTCTGTATTTGGCATGACCGAGCCTGATGTTGCCTCTTCAGATGCGACGAATATGGCGGCCAGAATTGAGCTAGATGGCGACGAAATTGTTATCAACGGAAAAAAATGGTGGAGCACTGGCTTAGGTCATCCTAACGCAAAGGTATGTATTTTTATGGGTCTTTCAAACCCAGAGAACGACCGCCACAACCAACACAGCATGGTCATCGTACCACTGGATACACCTGGGATTGAAATCAAACGCATGCTCACAGCCTACGGCGATTACGACGCACCATTTGGCCATGGCGAGATGCACTTTACCAATGTAAGAGTACCGAAAGAAAACCTCCTAGTTGGCATGGGTAAAGGCTTCGCTATTGCGCAAGGTCGTTTAGGTCCAGGCCGTATTCACCACTGTATGCGAGCAATCGGTACTGCAGAGAAAGCACTCGAGCTTGCTATCAAACGAGGCTTTGAGCGCGTTGCTTTTGGCCAACCTATTATCAAACTGGGTGGCAACGGAGAGCGCATTGCGATGGCTCGAATGAAAATCGAACAAGCTCGCTTACTCACCTTACAAGCCGCTTGGAAAATTGATAATCTAGGTGTAAAGAATGCTATGGTTGATATTTCAGCTATTAAAGTGGTTATCCCACAAATGCTGGAAGAAGTTGTCGACATGGCAATTCAGATACACGGCGGCGCTGGTATGTGTGAAGACTTCCCACTCGCTCGTTTTGCGGCGGGAGCTCGTTCACTCAGGCTTGCTGACGGTCCTGATGAAGTACATATGGGCATGGTGACACGCCTTGAACTTAAAAAATATCGCTAAGGTGTTCTCAACAAATTCCTATGAATAAAAATGTCATTGATACTGCAGAAGCCGTTCGCCCAGGGGAAGAATTACCGATTGAACCTCTGAAAGAATGGTTGTCTGCGAATGTGCCCAATGTAGAGGGCACGCCAAAAGTTACCCAGTATTCTGGCGGCGCTTCTAACTGGACGTATTGTTTAGATTTTGAGAATAAGTCAGTAATTTTACGTCGACCACCAGCAGGCACAAAGGCCAAAGGTGCTCACGATATGGGTCGAGAGTACCGCTTACAAAAGGCCTTGAAAACGGTTTATCCAAAAGTGCCTGACATGCTTGGCTATACCGATGACGAGTCTGTCATTGGTGCTGAGTTTTATATCATGCAGAAATTCGATGGCGTCATCCCGCGCAAGAATATGCCTCGTGGTTTCGAGATATCTCCAGAAGATACTCGCAAACTTTGCGAATCGGCACTCGACGGCTTAATCGATTTGCACAATGTAGATTACAAAGCAGCCGATTTGTCACATATAGGTAAAGGCGAAGGTTATACTCAGCGCCAGATAAGCGGTTGGACCGGTCGATACCAAAAAGCCAAAACTTGGAACGTACCAAGGGGCAGAAAAGTCACTGACTGGCTACAAGACAATATTCCCAGTCACGAGAAAATTTGTATCACCCACAATGATTACCGATTTGATAATTTAGTACTCAACCCAAACAATCCCCAAGACATTATTGGTGTGCTTGATTGGGAGCTAGCGACGCTAGGCGATCCTTTAATGGACTTAGGCAACAGTTTAGCCTACTGGGTTCAAGCTGATGATGATCGCGTAGCCAAGGGTACGCGCCGTCAGCCAACTCACTTACCGGGTATGATGACGCGTCAAGAAGTTATCGAGTATTACTGCAACAAGCAAAATTTGCGGGCCGAGGACTTTGCCTTTTATGAAGTTTATGGGCTCTTTCGTTTAGCGGCTATAGCACAACAGATCTATTATCGCTATCACCACAAACAAACACGTAATCCAGCGTATAAGCATATTTGGTTTTTTGTGCAATACTTGATGCATCGTTGCCGTAAAATCATTAATCAACAGCGCTAAGGCGTTGTTGAAAACGCAAAAAACAGTAGCAAAAATAAAATAACAATAAAAAGACAACAATAATAAGAAGGTTCTATGTCCTCATCCGTTAGACAAAATATTCTCATCACAGGCGCAAGCTCAGGTTTAGGCAAGGGCATGGCATTATTGTATGCAAAGATGGGTCGGAACCTCGCTTTGTGTGCACGTCGCGTTGACCGGTTGGAAGAGTTAAAAAGTGAACTCTTGGCGATCAACCCGAATATCAATGTGGTTATTAAGTCCTTAGATGTGAATGACCACGATGCGGTTTTCACTGTTTTTCAAGAATTTAAGCAAGAATTAGGCTCGCTCGATCGTGTTATTGTTAACGCCGGTATGGGTAAAGGCGCATCGGTGGGCACTGGCTACTTTAAAGCGAATAAGGAAACTGCCGTCACAAACTTTGTGTCTGCACTGGCGCAATGCGAGGCCGCAGTTGAAATTTTCCGTGCACAAAACAGCGGTCACCTCGTCACTATTTCATCGATCAGTGCTGTCAGAGGTTTCCGACGCGCGCTTACTGTTTATGCAGCAACGAAAGCCGCCATCACATCTCTTACCGAGGGTATTCGCATCGACCTCATGCGCACGCCTATTAAAGTGAGTACGGTTCACCCAGGCTTTATCCGCAGCGAAATAAATGAAAAGGTCGAAAAAGTCCCGTTCATGGTAGATACCGAAACTGGCTGCAAAGCAATTATTAAAGCGATAGAAAAAGAAGGCGGCAATAGCTATGTGCCATCTTGGCCGTGGGCTATTTTGAATCGCGTGATGCGAATTGCGCCGCTCTCGTGGCTAGCGAAAATGAGCTAGGCTGCCATTTTGCAGGAATCTATATTTACACAAACGCTACTGCCATTAGGCTTAGGCATTATCATGTTAGGCATGGGGTTGAGCTTGGTGAAGGACGACTTCACTCGCTTAGCCAAAGTGCCTAAAAGCGTATTTGCAGGGCTACTTGGTCAACTGGTGCTCTTGCCTCTTTTTGCCTTTGCCATCGCGTTCATATTCAATGCACCAGCAGAGATTGCTATTGGCTTAATGATATTAGCAGCCTGTCCTGGCGGCACCACGTCAAACCTTATCAGCCACATTGCGAAAGCAAACCTTGCTTTGTCGGTCAGTTTAACCGCCATAGCAACGCTTATCTGTGTTATCACCACCCCTTTATTGATTCAGTTTGCGATTGATTTCTTCGCAGAAGAAGCAGTTCAGGAATTCTCATTGGTAGACATTTCTAAGAAGCTCATCATTTTACTATTAGTCCCTATTATAATTGGGATGACACTACGCCATTTCTTTTCTAAACCCGCTCGTAGAGTCGAGCCCTTCTTTAGGCACTTCGCTACCGTATTCATGATCCTGATTATTGTCGTGATGTGTTACCAAGAAATAGAAACCATTAAAGCCGCCTTCCCTGATGTTTTTGTCCTTACCTTTGGCTTGAACTTGGGTGCCACAATCCTTGGCGTTAGTATTGCAAAGGCGTTCAACTTGAGCCAAAAAGATGCCTTAACACTGGGCATCGAAGTGGGCACACAAAATGCCACAATGGCAATGCTCATCGCCATTACCTTCTTAGAAAACAACGCCTATGGCATCGCCGCCGGAATGTATGGCATCACTATGTACGTTGGTGCTTTCTTGCTAGTCATGTATCATAAAACGTATCACAAGGAAGCACAGAGCGAATAAGCACGCTCACATCAATTAGGTTAGAACCAATGCATCTTTTACTCGCTAGTCTTTTTTCCGTGTCACTGTTAAGTGCTCTGCCATTAGTTGCCCATGCTAATACTGAAACTGCTCCTCAAGATAATAAACAGGCTAATTTCCAGCTCGATAACCAAGCTCACTTGAATATCGCGACAACCGAAGCACTCATTATGTCGGCCTTAGAAAAATTTCATACGCCGGGGTTAGCCGTTGGTGTTGTGCATAAAGGCGATACCCTCTTACTGAAAGGCTTTGGTGCAAGGCAACTTTCACCTAAAAAACGAGCTGTAAACGAGCAAACCTATTTTCGACTCGCTTCTACTAGTAAAGCATTCACCGCTGCGGCGTTAGGTGTGTTAGTGGACCAAGGTAAACTCAATTGGCAAGACAAAGTCATACAACATTTGCCAGAATTTCAAATGCAAGATGCGTGGGTAACTAGAGAATTTACTATTGAGGACTTACTGGTTCATCGAAGCGGCTTAGTGGGCGGCGCAGGTGATAGTATGATCTGGCCAGAACCCTCTGGCTTTGCTCGTCAGGAAGTGGTGCAAAATCTACAGTACTTAAGCCCAGATTACAGCTTTCGTTCTGCTTACTCCTACAGCAATGTACTTTACATCACTGCTGGTGAAGTGATTGAACGGGTTAGTGGTCAGTCATATGCAGACTTCTTACAAGATACTATTTTTAGCCCTTTAAACATGCAGTGTTATGCGGGTGATGTGCCTAAATCTGCTATCAAAAACTCAGCAACTCCCTACGCACACAATGATGAAAAAGGAATGTATGCTGTTCCTCGCAATGGTATTCAAGAAACCGCTCAGATGTCAGTAGCCGCTGGCGGTATAGTGTGCAACGCAGAGTCCATGACCTTATGGCTGAAAGCCTTACTAAACCCTTCTACCTTGCCGTTTTCTGAATCTGTATTAGATGATATGTGGCAAGCCCACACCATTCTGGGCGTAGCGGAAACGGATGAAGAATGGGATGGCACTCACTTTAAAACCTATGGTTATGGTTGGCGTTTAGCGAACATGTTCAATTACAAAGTGATCTCCCACACCGGCACATTATCGGGTTATCAAGCCTATGTGGCTTTGGTTCCTGAGTTAGAGCTAGGTGTGGTATTACTCAATAACGGTTCAAACTATGGCGTTAGAGGCTCGGTAATGCAACATATACTGAAGGCCTTCATGCCGCGAGCAAATCAACTCGCTGAATCCAAGATTGATAACTGGGTCCAGGCCTATGTTGATTACCAAGATGAACAAGAACAAAAGTACCTTGCTCGTCAATTGCCCGAACCCGTTGCGACTAAACCTATGCTCATCGAAAGTGAAGATATTCTCGGTACTTATTCCGATGTTTGGTTTAAAGATATGAACATTGAAATGAAGGATAAAACGTTACGACTGAGTTCTTCTCGTATGTTTACCTTGGTCGGCACATTAAGGCCTTTTGAAGCAAACAAATTTGTTGTTAAGTGGGATAACCAAAATGCTGCCTCAGACGCCTTTCTGATATTTGAAACTGATTTTCAAGGGAACGTGACCGGTATGAAAATGCACCCTTTCACCGCAAAAGAGCGCAGTCGACACGAATACCGAGACATGCACTTTATAAAACAGGACGAGGCTTCTTCGGAAAAATAACTGAAGAGAGCCTTCCTCTACTGCTTATCTTCCTCGAACAACTGCTGTAGCTCTGCCCTGCCTTGCTCCGTAGATTTGATCATTTCAGGTAAGCCTAGATTCTCTTGTACCACTTTATCCAGCATTTTTTTGTCATGTTCTGAGAACAAAGCGGCCATATTCTCTGCTTGTCCCTCAGTGTAGCCGTAAGCTTTTAACACCTCTTTTGAAGCAGAGAGAGCGCTATCAAACATTTCACGAATAAAATAGCTCACACCGAGTTTAGAAAGGTCAATCGCGTGCATTCTGTTGCGTGCCCTGGCGATCACTTTTACCTTTGGAAACTCGTGTTGAACCAGCTTCACTAACTCAGTAATTTCTTCCGCATTATCGATAGCGACCAACAGTACTCTTGCTTCTTCAATGCCTGACTTTTTGAGTAGGTCGAGTCGGGTAGCATCACCAAAATACACTTTATTGCCAAACTGCCTCACGAATTCAATGTGCTCAGCGTCTTTGTCCATTGCTGTAAACGGAATACCATTCGCCGCTAGAATACGGCCTGTGATCTGTCCAAAACGGCCAAAGCCCGCAATGATGACCTTGGGTTCGCTATTATCGCTGAAACTATCGTAAACGGCGGGACAATGGCGAGTATTGAAAAACAGAGAGTAGATAATCACGATGGGCGATGTCAGTGCCATCGACAAACCAACAATCAGGTTTACCTGACCGGCTATTGATGCATCCAACACAGCATTAGATAACGCCAAGGTCATGACCACGAACGCAAACTCGCCGCCCTGTGATAGCATCAATGCTACTCGCATCGCATCTTTTCCGCTTTGTTTGCTCGCGCGCAAGATCGCGAAAATAATCGTCGCTTTCACCACCACAAGTAATATGCTCATGCTAATGATGAAAACGGGCTCGTTTATCAGTAATTGCAAATCGAGATTCATCCCAATGGCAATAAAAAACAAACCTAGAAGTAAGCCCTTGAATGGCTCAATTTCTGTTTCAAGTTGATGCTTAAAGGTACTGTCGGCTAGGAGAATACCAGCAATAAAAGCGCCCATTCCCATCGACAGACCTACTTTATCCATTGCCAATGCGGTCACTAACACAATGAATAAAGCTGCAGCTGTCATCACTTCAGAACTTCCGTAGCGGGCAACAATGCGTAGAAAGGGATTGATCAGAAAGCGACCCACAAAGAGGACCGCAATAACTGCGCCTAAGCTAATATACCAAGCCGGTCCTACTTCGGTTTGTACAGGCGCCAACGCAGCGACAACCAACAAAATAGGAATAACAGCGACATCTTGCATTAACAAGACCGAGAATCCCTGCTGACCCGGTGGCGTTTGTAGAATTCGCTGCTCATTCATTAGTTGTATAGCAAAGGCCGTTGATGACAATGCCAAGCCCAAACCAATCACAATACTCCCGTTAACGGACACACCTATTACCGCATACGAAAAAAAACCAATCACTGCAGCTGAAACTAACAACTGCGTTCCACCGCTGAACAGAATTTGGTTTCTCATGCGCCACAGAGTCGCAGGCTCTAACTCCAGACCAATAACGAACAAGAGCAATACAACGCCCAATTCCGCAAAATGTAAAATAGTATATGGATCGCTGACTAGATTGAGTGCTGATGGGCCGATGATCACACCAGCAATAAGGTAGCCCAGAATGGCACCAAGTTTGAGTTTCTTAAATAAGGGAACAGCAACGAGGGTAGCCCCCAGAAAAATAGCTACCGAGCCAAGTAAGCTCATAGTAAAAAATCCGATCAACAAAAGTTACTGACCATGATAGTAAAAAACCCCAACAGTCCCTAGTACTTTCAAGGGTCTGTTGAGGTTTGTTCAAAAATATGATGATTTATTTAATGTTGAAGAGCTTATCGAGTGACAACTTGCCTGAGCCCCAGATTGCAACGAGTAACATTAATAAGCCCCAGGTAACATGCTCATTCAACGCAGCTGCTGGCATATCTTCAAAGCTCAATACAGCCACATAGTTCACAATGAATAGACCAATCGCTGCTTTTCTGCCAAACAAACCCAGCACTAACATAATTGGCAATACAATTTCACCGAAGGTAGCCAAGTAAGCGGCAACTTCAAAATTTAGAACCGGCACGGCATACTCATATTCGAACAAGAGCAAAGTAGATTCCCAGTCTCTCAATTTGGTTAAACCTGCTTTGAAAAACACCCAAGCCACGTAGAAACGTGCTAGTAGCAAGCCTACCGGTTGTAGTAAATCAAGTTTACCCATTATTGAGTTGTATAGGTTTATTATCTTCGCCATGCTGTTTCTCTCTTATATTGTGTTATTTAGTATTGGTGTCATGTTTGTTCAGCATTAACAAAGCCTTGGGTACAAGCCGACTTTAAAAGCTAAACATGTTCAACCGCAAAAATGAGTTTCTTTGTGATTGCATTGGTCAACCAAGTCACAAGATCTACCTTGTGTTCACCAAGCGCTTCAATTATTTGGCTTACAGGCTCTCCACTCAGTATTTTTTGTATCACCAATGCCTCTGCATCCGATAGATATTCAAACTGGGTTTTATACTCTGCACGCCACATTACAAGAGACCGAGGAGGTTCAGAATTTATTGCATTATTTATTGATTTTGTGATGTTTTTTAGTAATTCTTGCCGTGCTAACACACCTTCATTTGATTGCAAATACGGATCGTGCACAAGTTGATACAAATCGACCACAGGAAACCACGATAACATCAGGCTAAGACCCGGCGCAGGAACAAACCTTAATTCATCACTATCTTCTGTTTCTAACTTGGCAAAGGTGTTTGCTTGAAACTCAATATCGCTTTTTCGTTGAATCTGGTGAATAAACCAATCGAGCTCTGCAGCTTCACTTAAAAATGGATATTCAGCTAAGGCTTCTTGCTCATCAATATATTCGCTGAAACTATCACCATACTCACCCCAGTCAAACTGAGTTTTAGGCTCATCTATTAAGTAGTGCTTGGTCAATATCCTAAAAGAATCTGCGCCAATAAGGCTTTCCACACTTGGGAAAGTAATTGCCAGCGCCCTAATGCCATTTTCTATGAAGTTATTGTGATAAATGTTCAGTGCTTTTTGTGTTTCTGCTGACTGCTCAGGCACCTGCCCTGCGGCTTCTGGCGCTTGCACTTGTTTGCTGAAAATAGCATTGATAAGCATTTCGTCATAAGACTGCTCGTCTTGAGCTTCATTCAGTTCGCTTGCGTGATCGCTTTTTTGAGTCGGCATCTCAGGGATCCCTTCGCTCTGAACCATCAGCGATTACTTTTGCTTTTTTCGCTTCACCCAATAGCACCGACCATTCTGGAATTTGTGTATCCCATTCAACCAAGGTTGGCGTGTTTTTGAATCGCTGAATAGCAAACTCATATAAATCCCAACACTGTGCCGAAACCTCAGCACCATGGTCATCAATAATAAAATCATTTGTTTGGGAAGCATTATCGGTATAGCCCGCTAAATGGATTTCACCGACGATTTCAGGTGGCAATTGCAAAAGATCTTGTTTGAGCACTTCAACAGGGTTGTTCGTCTTCTTATTGAGCGCATTTATGATCAGATTATTAAGATCTAATAGCAGTCCACAACCGGCTGAGGAACACATTTCAAGCAAAAACTCAAACTCACTCATGTCATCTTGAGTGCTCGCGTTTAACTGGGCCGCGTGAATATAAGCTGATAAATTTTCAATTAACAGTGGACGCTGAATATTGTCTTGCACCTCTTGAATGTGACTGACTATATTCTTTAAAGATTGTTGATTATATGGGATGGGTAACAAATCACCGCTGTGTACTAAGTTACCCTGAACCCTTGCTCGATTGAAACAAAGGTGTTCTGAAACCAGCATAGGCTTGGTTAACTGAACAAGGTTGGTAAATTTCTGAAGAATAGATTTAGGCACTCGGCTTGAGGAGCCTAAGCCTAAAGATGTGCCATGAATACTTAAAGGATAAGCCTGAGCAATGTCCTGAATGATGGCCTTACTCGCGCCACCCTCAGCAAAGAAATTCTCTGCATGAACTTCTACAAAGTCAACTTCGTGTGAATGACTTGCAGCGTTCTGTAGTGCTTCGGTATAGTGAGAATGACGAAGCCCAACACCGATTAAGGTCTTGGGCTTGTCGTTGGCTTGCTTATTGTGAAGTGTAGAAGACACTCTGAATAAGACTTAAACAATACTAAGCCAAAGGCCTAGCTGTTTTTCTTAGCCTGCATTTCTTTGAAAAGCTTTTTCGCTGCTTTACGGTCGTGACCGCCAAGTTCTTTACAAGTACCAGCTGGCACTAAACGCCACTCGCCGATATCATTGTCTACAGTAGATTGACCTGCACAGCTGTGTGTTCCAGCTAGGTTTGCACAGTCATTTTGACCTGCTGCAGAAACGCCGTAGCACTTCTCTTTTTTCTTCTTCGCTGCATCTGCAGTGTCGATAACACCCATGGTCATTACTGTTGCTAGGGCTGCGGCCATTGCTAAATTAGTCGTTTTCATATGAAAATCCTCATTGTTTGGATTAATTGCCTGCCGAAACAGGATAGTTATTAAAACCGTGAAAAGAAACAAAAACTTTCACGCTATGTATTTTTTTAAACAAATATTACTGAATTACTACTTCTTTGGCCCCACACTTACCTTGGATGAAGCCTAAATATCAATTTATAAATCTGTTGATGGCGTATCTGCAATGGTTACCCAAATGCTATCAGCTACTTCGATAAGTTCTTCTTTTTCACCTACCCAGCGCGCTTGAACTTTTTTATCTAAATTTAGGTAAAGCTTATCATCAACAACCGCCCATGCTTCTGGATCGATATCGAACTTGTACTCTTTAGATACACCAAACGCACAATAACCGCCATACTGTGGTGCATATTTCGTTGGGTTGCCGTCAAACAGGGACTTGTGCTCGGCTGAACTAAATTGATATGTCGCGCCCAAGTGCTCAGAAGTAAATTGGCTTGTACCAATCACCGGTCTTGCTTGAGTAAAGTAGGCAACTGGGTCGTAACCTTTTATCGCCAAACGAGATTCGTCAACGTTAACTGCATTAATAGAAGACTGCGCTTGAGTCGGAATTAATCCGCAAGAAGTCACAGTAAACGCGATGACTAATGCCGCAGCGCTAAGTAATTTTGAACCTTTCAATCTGGCAAACATGGGTAGCTCCTAATATGTTGTCGCTTTGTTTTGAATTAATCTTATTTGCTTCCCCTACTTCCTCGTCATTCTGTTCACTTTTTCAGTATTGAATGAAGTAGTTTGTTAGCAAATTCGATTATAAGACCCAGCGATATTTCAAATTATTTCAGGCGTAGTTGAAAAAATAGAAATTAGTAGCTTGAATGTGTGAGAAGAGTCAGTATTTCAAAGTGAATAAAAGCTCACCTAAGTCAGGCTGCCATTGAAACTCAGCGAATTTAACGCGATGATTCAATACCACTACATTTTCTTCTTGTAAAAGGCCTGTTTGCTTCAAGGCTTGCTCACTGCCTTTCGGAAAAGCCAATTGTCCGTTTGAACGCAATACTCTATGCCATGCCACGCTTTGTCCTTCGGGGACAAATCCCAAACTTTTACCAACTAGTCTTGCGCGTCCAGGCAAACCAGCTAGATCAGCAACCTGACCATAGCTCGCCACTTTCCCCGGAGGGATAGCGTTCACAGTGGTCCAGATTTTTTGATATGAGGGATTCAATGTGTCTGCTTCCAAAGTAAAGTAGATAAGCAGCAGTAAAACTTATGTCACTGCTTGCTTGCGATTAAACTCTGGCAGTTCGTACGTTTTATCTCGCATCACTTGTTTGAGCGTTTCGATGCTTTGAAATATATCCTGAAAACTGAGATAAGTCGGCGAAAAACCAAAACGGATAATATCAGGCGCTCTGAAGTCTGCGACGATCCCTTTTGAAATAAGCGCTTGGCACAAGGCATATGCCTTGTCATGCGTGTAAGCGAGCTGTGAACCGCGTTGTTCAGGTAATGCTGGCGACGCGAACTTCAAACCCTTGAGGTCATCCGCGTCTTCAACTGCCTGTTGGAAAAATGACGTCAGCGCCATCGATTTGTCTCTGACTTGTTGAATACTAACGTCATCAAACACGCTTAATGCCGCATCCAATACACTCATCGAAATCACGCTAGGCGTGCCACTTAAGAACTGCTTAATACCGGAATCGGCTTGGTATTCAACTGCAAAATCAAAGGGCTTGGCATGCCCCATCCAACCACTTAAGGGTTGTTGTAATTTTGCATGATGTCGCTTGGCAGCATACACAAAGGCTGGCGCTCCCGGCCCGCCATTCAGGTACTTATAGCCACACCCAACAGCAAAATCCACCTTATGTTCGTCGACGTTTACTGGCAGAACACCCGCACTGTGAGCTAAGTCCCAAATGACTAAAGCCCCGTGCTGATGGGCCAATTCAGTGATTTTAGGGAGATTATGGATATAACCAGAACGAAAGTTTACATGCGTTAACATAACAGTAATAAGTGAGTCGCCAAGCTCCTCTATCTTCTGTTCAATCTCCTCTTCCTCGCATAGCACAAGTTCACATTTTCCAGAGCCAATTAATGCTTGCAAACCTTCTACGGTATACAGGTCGGTAGGAAAATTATCGCACTGAGATAAGATTTTAGTACGCTTGCCATCATCACTATTCAGTGACAGGGCGGCACATAGCAGTTTAAAAAGGTTTACCGAGATGGAATCACAACAAATCACTTGAGCAGATGCAGGGTCATTTTTAACATCTTGCTTCGCGCCGATTAGTGGCGCAATGCGATCCCCCACATTCATTGGCAAATCTATCCATGCATGCTTATTCCAGCTAGTAATTAAATCTTTACCCCATTGTGTTTCGACAACTTCCAGAGCACGCTTTTTAGCCGCCTTTGGTAAAGCGCCAAGAGAGTTACCATCTAAATAAATAGTGTCTTCTGGCAACTCATAGTGATCGCGTAAATGCGCAATCGCATCTTGTTGGTCTCTTGCGATCGCAGAAGCTGCATGGCTTTGTGTGCTTGCGTGCTGGGATTTCGAATTTTCACTCATGGTGTATTTTTATCTCAGTGATTCTAAAGTGGTAAGAAGCTGTTTAAACGCATAGGAACCAGGATGGATCCAATCAAAGTGTCCAACACCCTCGAGCATGACTGTTTTAGCTCGCACATGCTTCGCTTGTGAAGGCGGTACGATGCTGTCCTGCGTGCCTTGCAGCAAGATAAAGGACCTTAACTCCTCTCCACTTAATTGATAGTTTTGTGGATTAGCTAAATAATAGTTCTGAACTGACTCCGCGGGAAGTCCAGATAGAAAACTGGGCGTTGCCGACTGACAACTATTGCTGCCGTTAGCATAGTCTATAACATTCATGATGCCGGCAAGCCCGACGATATCAACACGCTCAACTTCCTCTGGCAATGCATCCTCTAGCTTTGCGCCAAGCATGGCTGCTAAGTGACCACCAGCACTATGGCCAATAATATGTATATTTTTAGTGTTATACCCTTGGCCATTTAAGGTTCCTAGGGCTTTTAAGCCAGCACTAAGATCACCCAAAGCAACTGGCCATTCGCCACCATTGCCAGCGCGGCGATATTCCATTGACCAGACTGGATAGCCTTGTTGCGATAAGGCGGTTGCTAATGCGTAAGAATGTTTAATATCAAACGCGCTCAACCAACAACCTCCGTGAATAAACACAATAACGGGTTTGCTGCTACGTTCCGGCGGTGACCAAAATGCTGCATATTGATCGGCATGTTCGCTACCATATTTGTGTGTTTGATCTGGCTCGCGAAATGACAAGGCCGACACTAGCTTGTATGGCGTATTCTTCTCGGCACTCGGGAAGTCGATGAGTTCAGTCTGCTGCGCTTGAGAATGGCTACTAAAAATCACCATACTCAGCGCCATGAATAAAGAGTTGATAATTGTTTGTTTAACAGGCCATATATTCTGAAATTGAGTTTGCACCGATTGAATTCCTTGTCGAAGATAGGGCTAAGAGTCTACCATTGATAAAACGAATATTGCATACAAACAAGAGACCTTGAACATGGCATTTCAATATACGATCAAATTATCAGCAAAGAGCCGAGGTTTTCATTTAGTCACCGAGGAAATCATACGACACTGTGATGATTTAAAAGGAATAGATTGCGGCGTTTTTCATGCGTTCATACAACATACATCAGCGTCCCTTACAATCAACGAGAATGCAGATCCCACGGTGAGAAGTGACTTAGAGGCCCATGCAAACGTATTGGCACCTGAGAACGCGCCACATTACCGTCACACATATGAGGGACCAGACGATATGCCTGCTCATATAAAAGCATCTATATTTGGGAGCAGTGTCAGCATACCAATCAATAAGGGCCGATTGTTGTTAGGCACATGGCAAGGCATTTACTTAGGGGAGCATCGTGACCATGCTGGTTCAAGACAGATTGTCGTCACGATTACTCACTAACTTCTATTTTGTGATATGTCTATTTCCTGGTAATTCTATTTCGTGATAAAAGGCAAAACTGTTGGATCGACATCTTTTCCAAGGTTGAACACAAATACCGGTCCAACAGCCAGTTCAAAATTACCCGTCGCTATTTGCATTGAAACCTGTGTTGTTTTGGCATCGTAGCTTTCCTTCGCGACCCCAGCTAGTGCAAAACTTTGCCAAGTTGTGGTGAGATTAAAATCACGACCAATAACGGTAGTATAGGGCTCAGAACCTTTTTGAACGCCTACGTTCTTTATGACTGCCGCGTCGTCCTCGCTTGGCAGTGCTAGTGCTTTGGCAAAAAATGCCATGTAGATCACATCACCTTTTTCAATAGGCGCGCCTAGCACATTGAATATGCCAGCATCCCATGGGTTTTTGCTAAGATTGGTTTTCACTTCCAAAGCGACACCACCGAGAGCATCGCTTTCTCTATTAAAGGCAGCTTGAATATTTTCGCCAAAGGTTTGCAAACTATCTGCATAGGGAGAAATCATGATTGCGCCATCTTTCGGCAGAGCTGAAACCAATTTGCTGTAAATCAAATCAACCTCTTTTGATTTATCTGCAGCAAGAGCGGCACCCAAAACGCTTTGGGTGAGCAATAGTCCAGCGCCCAATATTATTTTAATTATGCTGTGCATTGTTTTGTCCATTCACTTTTCACAATATTTTATTGTTGTTGTATGTTTAATTGTTTTTGGGCACCGACGTTTATGTGCCTCACGCTAATGTAAACAATTTGTGAAGAAAAATGCAAGCGCTTACATTTTTATAGTATAAGCTCAATTCTCGCTAACATTCTGAGATCAGCGGTATTGTTTAGTTGCTTTCTAAAGTGGTAATGATGGTTTGAAGGCGTTCTTCGACGCTGCCTGAGAGCACCGTGAATTGGATCTTACGCTTAACAAGCTCATTTGAAATGAAGTCTTGGAATGCTTTCTGTTTTACATCGCCTGAGCGCTCCCAAGTATCCTCAAAAGGAATATCATCTGCACATAAAAAAACATGGTCGTAGCGTGCTTTACTCTCGTCGGCAAGTCGACTAAGTTCAGGGAGTGCTGAGTCATGATAATCCAAAGCAAAATGCCAGGTTGTTAGTGCGTTTGTATCGACAAATAGATACGAGTTTGCATCAACAATCGTGCGTTCTTCAATCGCGATATGTTCTTGCGCGATATACAGTAACTGTTCAGGACTCAAGCGACGATTAGACTGATTTTGTTCCCAATATGTGCGACCGAACTCATCAACATGCTTAGTATTGAAGTACTTAGCAGCAGCTTGGCAGATAGTCGATTTTCCGGTGGAAGGTGCGCCCATAAAAACGACTTTTTTTACGGGATTTGAAGCTAATGTATTCAAAAATAAACTCGTTTAATTCTTTAATTGTTGTTTGCTTTGTTGATGCCAAGCGTAAAGGCCTACGCACGCCATAATCAAAAAACAAGCATATAATATGGCTGTTGGATAAAGGGCTTTTTGAAGATAAACGTAAATTGCGACAATATCGACCACAATCCAGAACGCCCAATTTAATATATATCGTCTTGTCATCATGAAAAACGCCACTAAGCTCACACAGGTTGTGAACGCATCGGCATAAGCAAAGCTCGCATCTGTATACTGCTTCATTGCAGTACCAAGCAATAAAAAGGAGACCAGAGAAATACCAAGGAAAATGGTTAAATGCTTCGCCGAAATCGTCTCGACATTCACCGTCGTTTTAGTGTGTAAATGTTGCGACCATTGCCACCAACCATAAATCTGCAATGCCATGTACACCACGTGCAAACCAGCGTCAGAGTATAGCTTTGCTTGATAAAACACCCACACATACAGTGTGACTTGAACAAAGCCAAACGCAAAATTCCAAATATTCCCGCGAATAAGCAACACCAAACAAATAAAACCGCATATCGCGGCACTTATTTCAATTGTATTGCTGCCAAAAAAGCCGCTGACAAATTCGTTAAAGCTCATTATTCCTCTATGACAACATGGCGAAAACGCTGGCCATCTTGCGTAATAATAAACAGATCGCCATAGTCTTTTTCACTGAGGGTTTTGTCAGGGCCGCCTAATAACGAAAGAAGCTGCGGTGTTGTATTGCTGTGCCCAAGAACTAAAACATTGCCATCAAGCGCTTTCAATTCATCTGCAAAACTAGCCAGGTCTTTCGGCGAATAAAGCGTAACAGCTATATCCAAACGCATAGAAGAAGGCAAAGCGGACTGAAAAGTGCGGGTGTAGTCAGTGGAGTAAATAAAACGAATATTCTTATCTTTCAAGAATTCAGCTAAGCTCTCAGCTTTGTTCACGCCTATTTGAGTTAGCGAGGGACCTTTGTCAGGACGCGCCTTGTTAGGCACGTCGACAGAGGTACTCTGCTTTTGTTTTTCAAAATGACGGATCAAGTAAATATCAGCGGCCATTAACTTCGTCGAGCTAACTACTAACAGCAAAAAAGTACTGACAAGCAGAATCAACGGCTGCTGTTTTACTCGTTTCATTCTATTTACCACCTAATGAATTTAAATTAGAGATGAAAAACTTTCAGTCAGCATTTTCTTCGCTTCTTGACCTTGTTCAGTATCAAGATAAGCTTTTGCTTGTTCAATGAAGTCTGTGATCATTTCCGGTTTCAAGCCTAGGGCTTCAAACTGTTGTTTTAATTCATTTATTCCTTTCAAAGAGTCGCTGTATTCAGACGCTTTGTTTAAAAGGCCTGATATGCCATCTGACGAACCTAGTTCTTTAATGTCTGGCACTGAGTTCAACACTTGGTCTAAGCCAGGTAATGACGCGCTCAAATCGCCGAATGACTCACTTGATACGTTATTCTTAACGTAGTTCATGATTGAACCTAAGCCGCCTTCTGCTTGTTCACTGGTAACACCTAGATTTTCAGTCAGCGCGCCCAACATACCATCGATACTTGGCATTTCAGGTACGGCAACTTCTTCAGCGCTATCGCCAAAACCGAGCATGCTTTTGAAAGAGTCGAACCAACCCTCTTCAGCATGCGAAGATGCGGAAAAAGTTAAGCTTGCGGCGAGCAATAGAGAGGTAATTTTTTTCATGGTAGTTCCTTTTTTATAATTAGGTGTAATCCGGTACAACTTTTGAATTATCGAGATAAGATTCCAGCCCGCTAAAGGCCTTGCGCTGTCCTACTATTATAATGGAAAACAAAAGCTTGGGATATTGCTTTTTTAGCCTTTTCACCTGCCAGTAACTTAGGCATACTTAGCGACTTCTCCATTTATTACAAAGGAATCCTTAGATGGCATATGATTTTGGCTCACAAACCCTCGGAATCAAAAACCCCTTTAAAAAAGAGGGATTGTTTAAAGCTATTGCCGGAACGCTTGTCGCCTTAATTGGCGTATATACGCTAATTCAAGTATCAGGCGCGTTGAAAGAAGACAAAATAATTGGTTGGACTTACGCAATTATCGGTTTTTATTTGTTAGTTAGTGGTGCTAGACACACAGGTGTTGGCTTCTTCCAACTATTTAGATATTTCGTTGGTCGCTCGGTACCAACATCTTTAGCATTCAACTTATCTCGCTCTGAGCAAGATTCAGCGAAAATGGAGAAGCCGGCACTTCTTTATAGTGCAAAGTCTCTTCACTCCATGATGATGGGTCGTAAAAATACGACATTCATCGAACCGGTTGGCTTCTTAGGCCGATTTGTGCACTCTATTTTCCCAAAACTCACATTCCTACCCTACCCTTTGCGTAAAATGGCGCAAGAAATAGCGGGCGTTACCATTAACTTCTTAACGGGTATCTTGTCGTTTTTGATCGTGTTTTTTGTTGTCACCACGGGCTTAGCTGGTGAAACTGCGCAGCTGTTTGCTTTGCCTATCATGGGTGTTTTACTACTTCTTTATTTGGTGGTCACGTGGTCATCTGCTGCCAGAGCTATCAACTCAAACCGAGAGACTGTTCTGAAAAGTGCTGGCGGCGCATCTTTTGGTGGCTTGCTTGCTTTATCGATCCTGGTTCCCGTCATTGCCGGTATATACCTCGATGAATGGCTCAGCGTTAGTGACAACACGAAAGAAGTATTTACTGAGGCAAGTGGCATATTCAGCGCTTGGGGCAACTTAGGTCTGTTGGCGATCTCTACTATTGCAGTGTTAGGTGCTGTACTCCCACTCTTATTCGCAAGAATGGCCAAGGCTGCTCCGCAAACAGAGGTGAGTGAATACCGTGAAAACATGCAAGAGTCTGTTCATCCTAACGAAATATTCATCAATATCGAAAATATCGTATTGGCGAATCGCCGCTATAAAGAAATGCCAAACCGTATCTACCGCGAATTTGACCCGCAACTTAACGAACAGTCAGATGGTAAAGGTAGCTTCAATGGCGAATTGCTGATAGAAACACAACCGGCTCTGGCAGAAGAAGAAAATAATACCCAGCAAGACGGCAAGAAAAGTATCTTATCGCTCGTTGGGCAAATATTCTTTATCGCTAGCGCTGTGTCATTCTATTTCTTGGGCCAAAACGTTATCGACACCATTGGCGCTTACAATGACCACAAAGCCCTTGGCACAGACGAAAACCTAACGCTGCTATTGCAAGCAGTAAGCGGCGGGTTATTTACTTTGTTCGCATGGTTAACGTTTAAAAGTGCATCAAAGATACTCGATGCGGCATCTCACCTCTTCTGGGGCGAAATGCACTTTACTTCTTTATTGATGTATTTAAAAACCGAAGGGACTTATACAGAGTCGAAACTTTCTACCGGTATGTCCATTCATGACAGCACCCGCTCAGAAAATACGGTTGTGCGTTCAAGTATCACACCTTGGGTAATCACCTCTCGCATCAAAACTTCAATTTTTGCTACTAGCGGCATGAAGAACCTAGAGCAACCACGCTTTATAATGTCCATGACCAAAAATGAGCAGGAAATGGCGGCGATCGTCGATGAAATCAAAGGCTTCTTACGCGAACGTGAAGCAATTGCTGCGATCACTAACGAACGTGATTTATCTAATGCGAGTCAAATTCACCAAATCAATCAACAATCTCGAGCATTCGAGAGTGGTTCGATTGATAGTCGTTTGGACTTGAAGGAAGACGAAGAAGCCGCTGGTTATTTGCGCAATGAAGAGGCACAAGCCGAAGCAGAGCAAGATGCTCCTAAAGGTGCATCAAGCGACGATACCAAGCAACCCTAAGCAAAACCATCGTCATCCCCGCACTTCCGTCATCCCCGCAAAGGCGGGGACCTAAACCCTTCCGTCATCCCCGCGAAGGCGGGGACCTAGATCATAAAAACGCTGTATACGCTAAGCTAATGAAATCTAAACCCGGGTTCGGTCTTTTAAAGCCTGCATTAGAGTAGTGTAAATAGCGTAAGGCGATTGAATCACGCTTGTTCTTACCAAACTTCATCACAATACCGAGACGATCTTCGAACTGGTAGTGTGTACTAACATTTTTACCAGCAAAGCGAGTATCATCTAAAAGGGACACACCTATTCCGAACTCAACGAAGATTGGATTCGATTTATACTCTGAGAACTGATATTCAAATACTGGTGATAATGCTAGAACAAAATTGCTGTCATAGTTGTTTTCAACGCCGTATTCCCAGAAGTTAACGCTAGTTTCAAAGTATAGATTCAGATTTGAATTATATTGTTGCAAGTAATCGCTATGATATTGCAGCGCGATTTTTATTCCCCGAACATCACCTTCGCCGTGGATATAGCCAGCCGATACGGCATATTTGCTAATATCCGAGTCAAGGCTTGCAGTTGCAAAAGAATAGGTACTTGCCAAAACCCCTGCAAAGAAAGTAAGTGCGACAATAAAGTGTTTAAAAAACTGTAAAAGATTAGATTTCATCATTTCCCCAGATAGCGCTACCGCGGAGTAGCAAATTAAAATGTGTTAAGTCTTGCTCTATCAATGGGGTAAATTTTAGTGTTTATAAATGGACGTTTTGATTCAAAATTATTATTTTTTGGAACATATAATACAAAAGTAAACTAATTGTAAGGTTTTACTTTGTACTTATGCCAATTAGATTCCTGCCTTCGCAGGAATGACGATGATAAGAAAGCCGTCATT
>NZ_JAVRIE010000023.1:0-236 GCF_031846165.1 Brumicola blandensis | reverse complement strand
CACAATGTCCGTCCCGCCAAGAACGTTCATAAAGGTATCCATCAATGTTCGCCTTTTATCGAACATTGCGGTGCAACTCACGTCGAAACGTGTTTGCTAGTTGTATGCATGACAAGTTTTGCTAATCAAATAAATTGATTCCCTTAATTGCTTGCGCAATTAACGTCATCAGATTGTCAGATAGAGTAGCTTTCTTGAAAAAACCGCATCTTACGATGCTATTTTAATCAGTTACT
>NZ_JAVRIE010000022.1:0-283 GCF_031846165.1 Brumicola blandensis | reverse complement strand
CGCGTTTTATAAACAACATCCATTGTCACCTTGCGTTAACCATTTAGGTAAAACATTACTCGTTTTGAGCAAAGACAACAACTGATTTATCTTAGGCGAAGACCAAACATGATGCGCTCGCGAACACGAGGTGAAGTTTCTGACATAAAGATGAGGGTGACCCTTGAAAGAACGAGCTCGCGCAATTGTGTCGCGACGAACTCAGATGCTGTTTAGCGAAGACCAGTGAGCAAATGCCCGCGAACATGAAACACAGTTTCCAATGGAAGATGAGGTAACAAGG
>NZ_JAVRIE010000021.1:0-394 GCF_031846165.1 Brumicola blandensis | reverse complement strand
TTCGTTCTTCACTGTTACTTGTTACCTTGTTCTCCTCACTCCTTCGTTACGTGTTATTCACACGCGCCTTAGTCGTTCGTCGAGTCGGCAACAATTACCAGCGAATAACTCGCGATTTACCTCTTATCAATCCCGCCAAGAATCGAACAAAGTAAACAACTCGCTGCACATCGCCTTTTATCGATGTGTCCGGTATTGTTGTATGCATGACAAGTTTTGCTAATCAAATGCTCGTGTAAAATTTTCAACTCAAGGAGTTGGAAACTTTTACGCAAGGCGGGCTCACAGTACTCTTTAGGAGCATCGATTACCGTTCTCACGTGTACACTGTTTGTCAGATAGAGTAGCTTTCTTGAAAAAACCGCATCTTACGATGCTATTTTAATCAGTTACT
>NZ_JAVRIE010000020.1:0-647 GCF_031846165.1 Brumicola blandensis | reverse complement strand
TGTGTCATGAATAATTACACTTCCTATGCGTTTATATCTGTACTCTTAGGTCTTATTATGTTTTTTGCCTATCAGTCATTTGCTCCCAACGATAAAGGTATTGATGTTCTGCGTCCATCGAAAACCCCTTCTATTATTTGTATCTTCGATGATTGCGGGATACATCATGTTTCCATAGAGAAAAGTGGGCTAATCAATTTTAACTCGCAGTATATAAGTGCAGAGGAGCTTGGGTCTCACCTGGCTGCAGACCATGAGGGTTGTGAGCTTATGAGTGTTTCCATTTCTGCGCCCGCAGATTTTGATAGTGGCAAAGTGATAGAAATTACAGATATATTAAAAAAGGATTCGGAGAATGTCAGCATAGTTTGGTTAGTAAAATGAAACTAACAATTGTTGGAAGCTCTTTCTTTCAAGAGTTACTCTCATGTGTTTTTAATGAGTTCTTTTCGGGTTCGCGAGCATTAGTTGTTTGGTCCACGCTACTAACCATTAGTTGCTGTATCAACTTCAAACGAGTATTGTTTTACCTAAATGGTTATCGCAAGGAAACATGGAATGTTTTTTCAAAACCGCACCAAACAGAAACAACATAACAATCGCATCAACGCCCTCCCTTCGGTCGCTGGGACACCATTACGTGCGTG
>NZ_JAVRIE010000002.1:0-745205 GCF_031846165.1 Brumicola blandensis | reverse complement strand
ACTAAAAATCAATTTATTTTAGATTTTTGTTTAACTGCATTTTAAGCTCTTATACTTGCTGATAAACAGTAATGTATGAATGAACTTAACAGCGTTAAAGCAGTCTTAACTTGCTAGACGGGAACTTAATCCCCGAAAGCGACGCGCATTGTAGTCATTTATACGAATAGGTCAACCCTAATACGCATAAAAGTTGATATTTTTCACCAAAGGCGTACCTTAACATTCCTGTTACAAAATCTTGTTGTGCCGATAAGAGTAAAACGGAAGAGGATTTATAGAGATGAAATTAGCTGCAGTTACCCTTAGTGCTTTGTTATTAGTTAGCGCTCCATGCCTTGCACAGGAGACAGAAGACAAAGAATCTTTTGCACAGTCTAGTCATTTCTTAAAGCAACAAGTTAGAAGCAGTAACTCCGTTGGTCGAGCAATCCGAACCGTTTTGGCTCGATACCCAGAAAACACCTACGAATTAGTGAATATTGCTTTAGATACATATCCAGAGAAATATAGACAAATTGTGTCGGCAGCAGTTTCAACACAACCAGCGTATGTTGACGATGTTATAAAACTCGCTCTAGAGAAAAGGCTAGCACCGGCAACGGAGTTAGTCACCCTAGCTATCAACGCAGAACCTAGCTATGCAGAGTATGCTAC
Source organism: Brumicola blandensis (assembly GCF_031846165.1). Lineage (NCBI taxonomy): Bacteria > Pseudomonadati > Pseudomonadota > Gammaproteobacteria > Alteromonadales > Alteromonadaceae > Brumicola > Brumicola blandensis. The sequence goes on along the minus strand of NZ_JAVRIE010000002.1, from coordinate 744,548 downwards.
TGAAGCTGCGTGTAAGTTCTCACCTGATCAATTTACTGAAATTGTCCGCACAGCGGTTAATATGGAACCTGACTCTGCTGACCAAATTGCGAAAACGCTGGCGAAGTCTTACCCAAATAAAACGATTGACGTATTAGTTACCACGATTCAAGAGGTACCCTTAGTCGGTAAGTATGTTGTTGATGCTCTTTTGGCGTTATTTCCTGAAGATTCCACTGAATCTGAGTCGATGATTATCATTTCAGTTGAACAATTAGCTAAACATCCCGAAGCTGTTGAAAGGTTGGTGCAACTTGCAGAACAAAGAGGTATAAACCAAGACTTGGTGAGTGCGAGCGCTAAAAGAGGCGGGTTAAGCGATGTACAAGCTAGTGTTCTTGTTGGTAAGTATTATAAAAACCAATAAGCCAACACTGCTTTCAAACCAAGAGTAATACCAGCATGCTTTAAATAGCAAACTGGCACATGATCAATGGCACTATCGTTTTATAGTAATTTTACACTGTACAACGTCAACATTATCAGCAGTAATGTTCTCGTAAGTCCTACTTAGCACATCTAGCGAATACAAATTCAAAGACCTTCTTGTATCTTCAATGAGTTCAGACATACATGATTGCATTGCGTTTAATTCATTATCCATGTTTTCTAGCGGATATGTGTTGATAAAGGTATTTTCTTCTTTATCCATTTCAGACGCGACCACAACAGAAGTATCAGCAGGCTCTTTTTTAGCTTCCTGTTCCGACTCACTGTTATTTTTACTCTTTTTTATATCTTGATAGACTTCTTTACCAGCTTTAATTGTGTCTGATATTAGATTATCAGGGCTTTCTATCGTGACACATGAGGGCAGGCACAAACACGCTACAATACCAAAAATACTTTTCATCTCTAGCTTCCTTTTCACTTTAACGCCCTTCCCTTAAATTTCAATAGAACTAACAGAACCCGATAAGTATCCTATTTTAAAGAAATCTCTGGACATAAAAAAACCCAGCGCTAAAAGCTGGGTTTTTATTTACAAACCAAAGGCTTGTTTATTCTTCAACTGCTTCAGCTACTTCTTCAGCTTCAACAACTGGACGGTCAACTAATTCAACGAAAGCCATTGGAGCGTTGTCACCTGCACGGAAACCACACTTCAAAATACGGCTGTAGCCGCCTGGACGAGCGTCGTAACGCGGGCCCAATTCGTTAAACAATTTACCTACCACTTCTTTATCACCAGTTCTTGCCATTGCAAGACGACGGTTTGCAACGCTGTCTTGCTTAGCTAAAGTGATTAGCGGTTCTATTACTCGACGCAGTTCTTTCGCTTTTGGCAACGTAGTTTTAATAACTTCGTGTTTAACCAACGAACTAGCCATGTTTTTAAACATTGCTTGTCTGTGGCTGCTGTTACGATTTAACTGTCTACCACTCTTACGATGGCGCATAGCTATATCCTTCTTTACAAATCAGTTTATCTAAAACCTGATTAATCTTTTTCAGCGATTGACTCTGGTGGCCAGTTTTCTAGGCGCATACCTAGAGACAGTCCACGAGATGCCAGTACATCTTTAATTTCTGTAAGCGACTTCTTACCTAAGTTAGGCGTTTTCAGAAGTTCTACTTCAGTACGCTGTACCAGGTCACCAATATATTGGATAGCTTCCGCTTTCAAACAGTTTGCAGAACGAACAGTCAGTTCTAAGTCGTCCACAGGACGAAGTAGAATTGGATCAAATTCTGGTTTCTCTTCTTTCTCAACTGGCTCAGAGATGTCACGTAATTCTACGAAAGCATCTAACTGCTCGGCTAAGATAGTAGCAGAACGACGAATGGCTTCTTCCGGATCTAGTGTTCCGTTAGTTTCCATATCGATGATTAACTTATCTAAATCTGTGCGTTGTTCAACACGAGCAGACTCAACAGAATAAGCAATACGCTCTACAGGGCTGTATGAAGCATCAACTAATAAACGACCAATTGGACGATCATCATCTTCAGAGGAACGACGAGTTGAAGCTGGAACATAACCTCGGCCCATTTCTACTTTAATGCGCATGCTTAATTCAGCTTCGCCAGTTAAAGTACAAATTACATGCTCTGGATTTACGATCTCAACGTCACCATCGTGCTGGATATCGCCGGCAACAACAGGGCCAGCACCAGACTTAACTAGTGTAAGCGTTGCTTCGGTTTTACCTTCAAGACGAACTGCTAGTCCTTTAAGGTTAAGCAAAATTTCGATTACGTCTTCTTGAACACCTTCTTTAGTGCTGTACTCATGTAATACACCATCGATTTCCACTTCAGTCACTGCACAACCTGGCATAGACGAAAGTAAGATACGGCGTAATGCATTACCTAGAGTATGGCCGAAGCCTCGCTCTAAAGGCTCAAGTGTTACTTTTGCACGAGTAGGTGAAACATTTTCAATTTCAACTAATCTTGGCTTTAGGAATTCGGTCACTGAACCCACAATGTATCCTCTTTAGTTAATCTTTACTTAGAGTAAAGTTCGACAATCAACTGTTCGTTAATGTCCGCAGACAAATCCGTTCTTTCTGGAATACGTTTAAAAACGCCTTCCATTTTCGTGTTGTCAACTTCCAACCAAGTTGGTTTCTCGCGTTGGTCTGCTAATTCTAGTGCAGAAACAATACGAGCCTGTTTTTTCGCCTTTTCACGAACAGCAACCACATCTTCAGCTTTTACGTTGAAAGATGGAATGTTCACTACTTTACCGTTCACTACGATAGCTTTGTGGCTAACTAGTTGGCGAGCTTCAGCACGAGTGCTTGCAAAACCCATACGGTAAACAACGTTATCTAAACGCTGTTCTAGAAGCTGCAACAAGTTTTCACCTGTGTTGCCTTTAAGGCGCGCTGCTTCTTTATAGTAGTTTCTAAACTGTTTTTCTAATACACCGTACATACGACGTACTTTTTGCTTTTCACGCAATTGAACGCCGTAATCAGACAAACGACCGCGACGGGCGCCGTGCTGACCTGGTGCTGTATCAATCTTACACTTGCTTTCAATTGCTCTTACGCCGCTCTTAAGGAACAAATCAGTTCCTTCACGACGACTTAGTTTGAGTTTTGGACCCAAATATCTAGCCATGATCTTTCTCCAACTGTCCGTCGATTAAACGCGACGTTTTTTCGGTGGACGACAACCGTTGTGAGGTATAGGTGTCACATCGGTAATATTTGTGATCTTGTAACCCGTTGCATTTAATGCACGGATTGCAGATTCACGACCTGGACCTGGGCCTTTAACGAACACTTCAATGTTCTTCAAGCCGTATTCCTGAGCAGCAACGCCAGCTCTTTCAGCAGCAACCTGTGCAGCAAAAGGAGTTGACTTACGTGAGCCACGGAAACCAGATCCACCAGAAGTTGCCCAAGATAGAGCGTTACCCTGACGGTCAGTGATAGTCACAATTGTGTTGTTGAAAGAAGCATGGATATGAGCCATACCATCAGCAACTTGACGTTTTACGCGCTTGCGGGCGCGAGTAGGAGCTTTAGCCATTGTAACCCTCGCTTACTTTTTAATAGGTTTACGAGGACCTTTACGGGTGCGCGCATTTGTTTTAGTGCGTTGACCACGTAGAGGTAAGCTACGACGGTGGCGAATACCACGGAAGCAACCTAGGTCCATCAAACGTTTAATACTCATTGATACTTCACGGCGAAGGTCACCTTCAACTGTGAATTTAGCAACTTCGTCACGAAGTTTATCAATAGTCGCTTCATCAAGATCTTTGATCTTGGTTGATTCTGATACACCAGCACCTGCGCAGATTACTTTCGCTCTCGTTGCGCCGATACCGAAGATCGCTTGGATAGCGATGACGGCATGTTTGTGATCAGGAATGTTAATGCCAGCGATACGGGCCATTAACAGCACTCCTCTAAATTATTGTTGCTAGCCTAAAAAGCCCGATAGGATACTTACCCAGCAACTAAATTGCAAATAAAGGTTTTAAGGCTCGGGCGCTAGTACAGCAACCCGATATTAAAAACCAACTGTTACTCTTATTTCTAAGAGTAGTGATTAACCTTGCCTTTGCTTATGCTTAGGCTCTACACAGATCACTCTAACAACGCCGTTACGTTTAATGATCTTGCAGTTACGGCAAATCTTTTTAACGGATGCACGAACTTTCATTACATCACTCCGTAATTGGCTAACTTAAAGGACTAGCCTTTAAGATTAGCTTTTTTAAGAACATCCCCGTATTGATGTGACATCAAATGGGTCTGCACCTGCGCCATAAAGTCCATTACCACAACACATATAATGAGTAGTGATGTACCACCGAAGTAAAACGGAACGTTAAACCACAATAGTAAGAACTCAGGCACCAAACAAACAAAAGTAATATAGAGAGCACCGGCTAGTGTTAAACGAGTCATCACCTTATCGATATAACGAGAGGTTTGCTCGCCTGGACGAATGCCAGGAACAAAAGCGCCAGATTTCTTCAAATTATCAGCTGTTTCGCGAGGATTAAAAACTAATGCTGTATAGAAGAAGCAGAAGAAAATAATCGTTGCAGCATAAAGCATTACATATAAAGGATTACCCGGAGACAACGCCAATGAGATGTCAGTCAAGAAAGAGAAAGACTCATTCTGGCCAACCATACCCGCTAACGTGCTCGGGAAAAGTATAATACTAGACGCAAAGATTGGTGGAATAACACCAGCCATGTTTACCTTAAGCGGTAAATGTGAACTTTGCGCTGCAAATACTTTACGTCCCTGCTGGCGCTTAGCGTAGTTTACAACGATGCGACGTTGCGCACGCTCTACGAAAACAACCAAATAGGTAAGTGCAATAATGATGGCACCGATAACAAACAAGAACAGAAGGTTTATTTCACCCAACCTTGCTTGCTCTGCAGTTTGACCAATCGCTGTTGGTAAACCCGCTACGATACCAGCGAAAATAAGTATCGAAATACCATTTCCAATGCCGCGTTCTGTAATTTGCTCACCTAACCACATCAAAAACATGGTGCCGGTAACCAAACTCACGATAGCTGTAAAATAGAAACCTAGGCCAGGGTTAATCACTAAACCTTGCACTAAGTTTGGCAAACCAGTAGCAATACCCACTGACTGGAATATCGCTAATATTAAGGTTAGATACCTTGTATATTGACTAATCTTACGTCTACCCGCTTCACCTTCTTTTTTAAGCTCCATCAATGGAGGGTACATATGCGAAAGCAATTGCACAATAATAGAAGCTGTAATGTAAGGCATAATCCCTAAAGCAAGTACAGAAGCGCGCTCAAGAGCACCACCGGAGAACATATTCATCATTTCTACGATAGTGCCTTTCTGTTGCTCAAATAACTGAGCTAACACGTTTGCATCAATACCAGGGATAGGCACATACGAACCTAGCCTAAACACGATAATTGCTCCAAGAACAAACAACAAGCGAGACTTAAGTTCACTTAGTCCGCCACCTGCTCCTGAATTTAGTCCTGGTTTTGCCATTTAGCTTATTCCTCTACTTTACCGCCAGCCGCGTTAATCGCTTCAAGTGCGCCTTTGCTCACTCGGATCCCGCTTAAGGTAACAGCACGATTAATTTCGCCACTCTTCATCACTTTAACGAACATGATCTCTTTCTTGATGAGACCTGCTGCTTTTAAAGTATCAACAGTAACGATATCGCCTTCTACCTTAGCAATTTCACTAAGTGTAACTTGGTCAGACACAAACGATTTACGTGACGTAAAACCGAATTTCGGCAAACGGCGTTGAATAGGCATTTGACCGCCCTCAAAACCAGGTTTAACAGACCCGCCAGAGCGAGACTTTTGACCTTTATGACCACGACCACCAGTTTTGCCTAAGCCAGAACCGATACCGCGACCAACACGTTTACCTGAATGTTTAGCTCCTTCGGCAGGAGCAAGAGTATTAAGTCTCATAGATTACTCCTCAACTATCTCAACCATGTATTGAACACGGTTGATCATGCCACGAACTGACGGAGTATCTTCCAACTCACGTACTTGTCCGATTTTACGTAAACCTAAACCAACCAAAGTGGCTTTGTGCTTAGGAAGACGCCCGATAGAGCTTTTAGTTTGCTTTACTTTAATCATCTTAGACATGTTCGATTACCCCAAAATATCTTTGACTGACAAACCACGTTTTGCAGCAATCTTCTCTGGCGAATTCATTTCCACTAGAGCGTTGACTGTTGCGCGAACAACGTTAATTGGGTTTGTAGAACCGTAGCATTTTGAAAGTACGTTCTGAACACCAGCCACTTCAAGTACTGCACGCATCGCACCACCGGCAATAATACCGGTACCTTCAGATGCAGGCTGCATGTAAACTTTAGAGCCTGAATGACGACCTTTAATTGGGTGTTGTAATGTATTGCCGTTAAGGTCTACGTCGACTAAGTTACGACGTGCCTTTTCCATTGCTTTTTGGATAGCAGCAGGTACTTCACGTGCCTTACCGTAACCAAAACCAACGCGGCCATTGCCATCACCAACCACTGTCAAAGCTGTGAAACTAAAGATGCGACCACCTTTAACAACTTTTGATACGCGGTTTACGGCGATTAGCTTTTCTAACAAGTCACCCTGTTGTTGAACTTCTACTTTAGCCATTTTAAACTCCTAGAACTGAAGACCCGCTTCACGAGCGGCATCAGCCAGTGCTTTCACACGACCATGATATTTAAATCCACTTCTATCGAAGGCAACTTGCTTAATGCCTTTATCGATAGCACGTTCTGCGATCGCTTTACCTACTGCCGCTGCTGCCTCTGCGTTGCCTGTAGCTTTTAAAGAACCCTTAAGATCTTTTTCTACAGTAGAAGCTGCTGCCAATACTTCAGAACCACTTGGCGCGATTAACTGAGCATAGATGTGGCGAGGTGTACGGTTAATAACCAAGCGATGTGCACCTAACTCACTGATTTTCTTACGGGCGCGAGTGGCGCGACGTAAGCGAGCTGATTTCTTATCCATCGTATTACCTACCTACTTTTTCTTAGCTTCTTTACGACGCACAGTTTCATCTGCGTAACGAACACCCTTACCTTTATAAGGCTCTGGTGGACGATAGGCGCGGATGTTAGCTGCAACCTGACCTACAACCTGCTTATCGGTGCCTTTAACAACGATTTCAGTCTGTGTAGGGGTTTCTACGCTGATGCCTTGTGGCATTTCGTAGACGACAGGGTGTGAAAAGCCCAACGTAAGGTTAAGTTTGCTACCTTGTGCTTGTGCACGGTAACCAACACCATTAAGTTGAAGTTTCTTCTCAAAACCATCAGTAACACCAACTACCATCTGATCTAACAATGCGCGAGCGGTACCAGCTTGAGCCCAGTTGTTAGCGAAACCTTCACGAGGAAGTGCTTTTAACTGGCTCTCTTCTTGTACTACTTCAACAGCGTCGTTAAATACGCGAGTTAATGTACCTTTACTACCTTTTACTGTGACTTCTTGGCCGGCGATTTTAATTTCAACGCCAGATTTGATGTCGACAGGTGCTTTTGCTATACGTGACATAATTCTTCCCCTGTTACGCTACATAACCGATGATCTCACCACCCATGCCTGCATTACGCGCAGCACGGTCAGTCATCACACCTTTTGAGGTAGACACGATAGCAATCCCAAGTCCACCCATCACTTTTGGTAACTCATCTTTTTTCTTATAGATGCGTAAACCAGGACGGCTAACTCGTTCGATTGTATCAATTACTTTTTTACCTTCGAAATACTTCAAAGTAACTGTTAAAACAGGCTTAACACCTTCAGTTACCGAAGAACCTTCGATATATCCTTCAGCTTCTAGTACTTTTGCAATAGCAACACGTACTTTAGAAGAAGGCATAGAAACCGCAACTTTAGAAGCCAATTGGCCGTTACGAATTCGAGTAAACATATCTGCGATTGGATCTTGCATGCTCATAGTCTGCTCTCCTTACCAGCTAGCTTTTTTAAGGCCAGGGACTTCACCACGCATTGCAGCTTCACGAAGCTTAATACGAGAAAGACCAAATTTGCGAAGGAAACCATGTGGACGACCCGTTATACGACAGCGGTTGTGCTGACGTGACGGTGACGAATCACGTGGAAGTTTTTGCAGCTTAAGAACAGCATCCCAACGCTCTTCTTCAGAAGCGTTAACGTCACTGATCACCGCTTTAAGCGCTGAACGTTTCGCTGAATACTGTTTTACCAGCTTGGCACGTTTTGCTTCGCGTGCCTTCATTGATTCTTTTGCCATAACCCTTACACCCTATTTTCTAAACGGGAAGCTAAACGCACTCAAAAGAGCATGTGCTTCGTCGTTAGTATCTGCACTGGTAGTGATAGTGATATCCATACCGCGTACTTTATCCACTTTATCGAAATCGATTTCAGGGAAGATGATTTGTTCACGAACACCCATGCTGTAGTTGCCTCGACCGTCAAAAGATTTCGGGTTAAGACCACGGAAGTCACGGATACGTGGAATAGTAATTGAGATTAATCTCTCAAGGAATTCCCACATACGTTCGCCACGTAGGGTTACTTTACAGCCAATCGGATAACCTTCACGGATTTTAAAACCCGCAACAGATTTTCTAGCAACAGTAACAATAGGTTTTTGACCGGCAATCGCTGCCATATCAGCTTGCGCTGCTTCAAGAACTTTCTTGTCCGCTACTGCTTCACCTAAACCCATGTTTAAGGTGATTTTTTCAATCCGAGGGACTTGCATGACGCTTTTGTACCCGAACTGCTTTGCAAGTTCAGCTACTACTGTTTCTTTATAGAAATCATGCAGTTTCGCCATCGTACTCTCCAATAATTATACTAAGTCGCCGTTAGACTTAAAGAAACGAACTTTCTTCTCGTCTTCAACACGGAAACCAACGCGATCAGCTTTACCCGTTGCTGGGTTAACTAACGCTACATTAGACACATGAATGGTTGCTTCTTTCTCAATAATACCGCCAGGCTGCTCAATCTGTGGATTGGCTTTCTGGTGTTTCTTGATGATGTTCACACCTTCAACTACTAAACGGTCTTCAGACGCAAGTACTTTCAAGACTTTGCCTTGTTTTCCTTTGTCTTTACCCGCTAATACGACTACTTCATCATCACGACGAATTTTTCTAGCCATTATCGTGACTCCTTAAAGTACTTCTGGGGCCAATGAGATGATCTTCATGAATGAATCTCCACGAAGTTCTCTTGTGACCGGGCCAAAAATACGCGTACCAATTGGTTGCTTGTTTGCATTAAGCAAAACAGCTGCGTTGTTGTCGAAACGAATGGTTGAACCATCAGCGCGACGAACGCCTTTTCTAGTACGCACCACCACTGCATTCAGAACATCACCTTTCTTAACTTTACCGCGAGGAATTGCTTCCTTGACAGTAACTTTGATGATGTCACCGATATGTGCATAACGGCGATGCGAGCCACCAAGAACCTTAATACACTGAACCCTGCGAGCTCCCGAGTTATCGGCAACGTCCAGGTTAGTTTGCATTTGGATCATGTTTAGTGCTCCGCTGTTAAATATTATGACTCTCACGAGCCTCTAAGCTGCTATTTCGTCATTGATTTCAAAGGAAATTTCAGAAAAAATAGACCACACCCCTACAAAAAGGGCGCGAAACTATAACAGAAAATAAGCATAAACGGTAGTTTAATTTTCAATTGAATTGAGTTTATTTACTTATATTTCGCGGCGTCCTCTGCTGCATGCATAAGTATATGGAGACCTTGAATAAAAACTCAAGTAGAGGGGGGATTAGCAACGAGTCTATTCGCCTCGCTGCCTAACAATTTCATACAAACAAACACCGGTTGCCACCGATACATTGAGGCTAGATACAGAACCCGCCATAGGCAGTTTAATTAACTCGTCACAATTTTCTCTGGTTAAGCGGCGCATGCCCTTTCCTTCAGCGCCCATTACTAAGGCAGTTGGCCCCGTTAGCTTGCACTGGTATATAGATTGTTCAGCTTCACCTGCTGTCCCAACTACCCATACACCCGCATCTTGCAAACTTTTAATTGTTCTAGATAGGTTTGTGACCTGAATCAGAGGAATCACTTCCGCAGCTCCGCACGCAACCTTGCGCACGGTTGGAGAAAGCGCTGCGCTCTTATCTTTCGGCACAATCACCGCATGTACACCAGCAGCATCGGCTGTACGTAAACAAGCGCCTAAATTATGTGGGTCAGTAACACCGTCGAGCAATAGCAAAAATGGAGAGCTCTGATTCAACAGAATGGCGTCCAAGTCATGTTCGTCTAAGACTTTACCTGGCTTCGCACGTGCGATCACGCCCTGATGTTGCTCACCGCCAGCCTTATCATCTAGTGTCTTACGCTGGCAAAACTGAATACTGATCCCATGTCGACGACCTTGGTTAATGATATGTGTTAAGCGTTCATCATCTCGGCCTTTAAGCACAAACATTTCAATAATGCGCTCGGGCTCCCTATCAATCACGGCTGTCATGGCATGCAAACCATATATTAATTCTTGCTGTGCCATTACTTATCTCCGTTGTTTGTTCTTAGACGCTTTACCGCCTTTGGTCCTTGGACCTGATTTTTTACGCCCAGTGCGTTTTGGCTTTTTCGTTGATGGTGCTTTGGTATTCGCATCACCAGTGCTAGGTGTTTGAGTTTTATCTTTTGAGGCAGTTTCGTTCATGCTTGACTTAGCGCTGCCTTTTTTCGCACCGCCTTTAGAACGACTCCGCTTTCTTGGTGGTTTTACTGAAGCTCTCGCTTTCGTCGTGCCCTCAATCAACAAGTCAATTTTTCTCTCATCGAGATTGACACCTGCGACTTTGATTTTCACTTCATCGCCGAGATGGTAGACCATTCCTGAGCCTTCGCCGACTAAACACTGCTTTTGTTCATCAAAGTGGTAATAGTCACTTGGTAGCGACGTAATATGGACTAGGCCATCTATCTGAAATTCAGTAATACGCACGAACAATCCGAAGTTGGTAACGGAAGCTACTACACCTTCAAAAGCATCGCCAACATGGTCTTGCATAAACTCGCATTTAAGCCAGTCTGAAACATCACGTGTAGCATCGTCTGCTCTTCTTTCTGCCATGGAGCATTGCTCACCGAGCTGCTCAACCTCATCGACCGAATAGGCTTTACCACCCGTTTTAGACTTGCGGCCATTCTGCTTGTCGACAATTGCTTTTATCGCACGATGCACAACTAAGTCAGGATAGCGACGAATGGGCGATGTAAAGTGCGCATAGGCTTCAAGCGCCAAACCGAAATGACCCACATTGTCTGGCGCGTAAACAGCTTGCTTCATGGACCGAAGTAGCATGGTTTGGATTAATTCTTTATCTGGTCGATGCTGAATCTTCTTCATTACCGCAGTGAAATCTGCTGGTGATGGTGTTTCATTGACCGTAAATGGTATCCCAACTTCGGCCAAGTAGGTTTTAAATGTCGTTAAACGATCTTCGTCAGGTTTATCATGGATACGAAATAAAGCTTCAGCCTGATTTTTCTCGATGAACTGCGCAGCGCAAACATTCGCCATGATCATACACTCTTCAATCAGCATATGTGCTTCATTGCGTTCTATTGCAATAATATGGGAAATTTTGCGCTCAGCGTTGAACACGAATTTACTCTCGATCGTTTCAAATTCTATAGCACCACGCCCCTGACGAGCAGTCTTTAAGGACTTAAACAAACTGTAAAGATCGTTCAGGTAGGGTACATGCTGCTTGTAGCGTTCTTTCAAGGTTTCATCACCTTGTAAAATGCCCCACACTTTGTTGTAAGTTAAGCGAGCATGCGAACGCATTACTGCTTCGTAGAATTGGTAATCGCTCAGTTTACCCTGCTTCGTAATAGTCATTTCACAGACCATACATAGGCGATCTACATCAGGATTTAGCGAGCAAAGACCATTTGAAAGCACTTCAGGCAGCATCGGAATGACCTTCTCAGGAAAATACACCGAAGTGGCTCTATTCTGTGCTTCACCATCTAGCGCAGTCCCTATTTTGACGTAGGAACTCACATCAGCGATGGCTACCCACAACTGCCAGCCACCATCTTCATTTGGCTGACAATAAACAGCGTCATCGAAATCACGAGCGTCCTCGCCGTCAATAGTCACTAAAGGAAGTTGACGAAGATCAATACGACCTTGTTTTGCTTCTTCTGGCACTTCTGGCGTTAAGCTAGCAATTTGTTTGGTGACCGCTTTCGGCCAATTATGTGGAATATCGAAATTTCTCAGTGCCATTTCGATTTCCATGCCTGGCGCCATATGTTCGCCGAGTACTTCTATCACTTTACCAATAGCATTCACTTTGCGTCGTGGTCGTTGAGTAATTTCGACAATCACCACGTGGCCTTGTCTCGCGCTATTTCGAGCCTCTGGTGGTATTACAATTTCATGGCTAATACGGTTATCATCGGGGATAACTATCGACACACCTTGTTCCATAAAGAAACGGCCAACGATAGGTTCTTTACGGGGCTCTATTACGCGATTAGGTCTGAACTCTATACGTCCGCGGCGATCAACCCCGCTTTCTGTGCCCTCAACGATATCGTCATGCAGCAAAGTTTGCATTTGCGCGGCGTGTATAAATAGATCTTTTTCAGTATCTGAGTGTTTCAAAAAACCAAAGCCATCACGATGGCCGATTACACGCCCACGGATTAATTCTGCGGCTTGTTGTACTTCGTATTTTTTGTCTCGGGTAAACTTAACCTGCCCTTCTCGCTCCATTGCGCGTAGGCGTCTCTGAACACCAATACGGCTGTCTTCGTCGCTCGCATTTACAAGCTGACAAATGTCTAGGAAGCTAAGGGGACTTTTTGATGAGGAAAGTATTTCTAGTAGGTATTCGCGGCTTGCAACCGGATTTTCGTATTTTTCTTTTTCTCTTGAGTAATGCGGATCTTCTGTCATTCATTCTTTTCTTTATTAAATTCGACGGTAGTATACCAACGTTTTACTAACAAGTCTGTGACAAAATTATGAACAGGCGATTATCTGATTGAATCGCCTGTGAACATTGCTTTCATTTCGTTGGCAAATGCCATCAATTTCTCTTTAATTTTGGTTTTCACTTTTATTTCTAAGCTGCTCAGTATCATAACACCCTCTATCGTAATCGTAGGTGCTTGACGAGATGCTATTGATGGTGCTGCATTTTCAGAGCTACCAAGAACACAAACGGCTTTTGAAACCACATTAACGTTTTCTGGCACGTATATATTATCACCACCAAGCACGCTAAAAATTTTTACTACTGTATTCGGTGACGAAAATCGTGCATCAGTGAAATCTATTTTTGCACCACCAAGAAAAGTATAGACTCTTATTTCTTTTGGCGCAGTCCATTGACCAGTGCGGTCTGAACTTCCCAGCACATTGACTAAGGTTTCTGTATCTTCAGTGGGTTCATTCGCATAATTGACGCTGAAATGCTCTTCTTTCTGTTTTTGTAAGTCTGGATCTGGGCGCCCGTCGAGATCAGCAATTTGGTCCATCATTTGCTGATTCGTGGTTGCACTAATCACATTGTCTAACCTACGTTCAAAGGCTTCGTTTGAAATAATTGCATGACTGTAGTTATGTACCAATATATCGATAACTTCCTCTTTCACTTGCTCGATTGGTCTGTCTTCTAATATGACTGGCATTATCACTGTCCTCTAAGTTTATCTAGTAATACTGTTTTGAATTCCACAAGCGTGAAGTTAATTTAGGCTCGTGATCTGTTATCTTTAAGTGGTGCAAGGAGCAGATAAAATATAAAGGCGAACCAAGAAACAAATATCATCGCTAGGATCCAAGCGACTTTTTCACCACCACTTGTCCGTGAAGACACACAAATAGCAATTACGGGAATTGCCCAAAATATAACAAACAAGATAAAACCAAAAAATCCAAAAATCAATTCCATTACATTCTCCTAAGTTAAAAGCGAGTTACTGGGCAAGAACACCTTAGACCAAATGACTCTTTTGCTTTATAAAGTAGATATAGCAACTAGAGTGCCAAATAATAAATAATTAAAAATCAAATACTTAAAATTCAACGATGAGTTTTAGAATAAAATAAATGGTCAAAACGACAAAGAGTTAGCCGTTTTTACGAATTAGTTGGAAGTTAGAGCGCGTGGCTATTCAATTTTATAGGCGGCATCACAAACGGAATGCTGAAACCATACTATTTCAGCGGCCTGTAATTTTGCATTAAGGTTTTTAATTGCGTGTACTAGTTAATCAGGGGCTTTCTTGCATTCCTCACAGCTCTTGGATGCATTAAAGACTCTAATTCACCCATGTACATCGCTATCCGTTGATGCGTGCGAGAATCGTCAGTTATCGCATTATACAGCCAATGATATAAGTCTTCGAAATCATAAGGACTACCGTATCCATCAATAAATAGCTCCGCAAGTTGAAGCTGGGCTCGTAGGTTGCCCAGCGCAGATGCTTCCCGTAAGTAAATCACAGCCCGTTTTTTGTCTTCTTGTACCAATTTTCCACTCGCATGATATCGCCCTAGCTGTTCTAGCGCTGCCGCTAAGCCCTGGGAGGCGGCTTCTCGCATATAATAAATACCGCGCTCAGGTTCTGCATCAACACAAACTCCCCAGGCCAACATGTCGCCCCAGAGAAATTGATAAGCTGGCACCATGAGTACTTCCGCTCTCGCCTCAATATCCTGAACTAGTTGGCAACGATCAGCGACAACTCTCTCCAAATGTTCATTATCGTTAATGAGTTTAATGAGTTCATCTTGACTATAAATTTGCACTGCTTCTAATTGCTGAGAATACGCTTTGGATGGCATCAGGCTGCATGCAAAAAGGGCTAGCGTAATTGCTTGGAGAGTATTTATTATTTTTTGCACTAATTTGCCTCGAATCTTGTTGCTAGTGATATAAGATTGCTATCGGCTAAAATAACAAAAAGTGAAAAATAATTTCATCATTAGGATTCATAAAACCGTATCAAAGCAAACTCTAATCAAGAAGATTTATTAACATGCTAGTGCCCTGAACGTCTTGCACTGGACAAGATATTTTTACTAGCGACTGGGGATCTTTGCTACACTTAAGGCTTCTAAGTAGTGTGGCTTGTTTGCGTAACTCATTTTTTTCCTGTCAGCTGTGATTTCCGCTGCATTTAATAGCCAAAGAAGTGAACGTTCATTCCCTGTTTTACGTAAGCTTGCTTACAATAAAAAAGTAATGAATAGTTGCCAGCGCAAACGCGACTCGATATCGAAAGAGATATGTAAGAAACCATTATTAAACTACAGTAGTTACAAACCGGAGAGTAAATGAAATACAAGGACCTCAGAGACTTTATCGCTCAACTTGAAAAAATGGGTGAATTAAAAAGAGTTTCAATGGAGATAGATACCGAGCTAGAGATGACGGAAATAGCAGACCGCACACTCAGAGCCGGCGGTCCCGCTATCTTATTCGAGAACCCAAAAGGTTCAAGTGTTCCAGTATTAGCTAACCTATTTGGTACTCCCAAGCGCGTCGCGCTCGGCATGGGTCAAGAATCAGTAGAAGCATTACGAGAGGTTGGTAAACTTCTGGCGTTTCTTAAAGAGCCGGATCCACCTAAAGGGTTAAAAGACCTGTGGAGCAAAATACCCGTGTTTAAGCAGGTGCTTAACATGCCCGCTAAAGAAGTTAAAAAAGCACCTTGCCAACAAAACATCATCAGCGGAGATGATGTCGATCTCGGCATGCTGCCAATACAACGGTGTTGGCCGGGTGACGCGGCTCCACTCATTACTTGGGGGCTGTCCGTCACCAGAGGCCCGCACAAAAAACGTCAGAACTTGGGCATATATCGCCAGCAAGTAATTGCCAAGAATAAGGTCATCATGCGTTGGTTATCGCATCGAGGTGGCGCTTTAGACTTTAAGGAATGGTGCCAGGAAAACCCGGGCGAAAACTATCCTGTCTCTGTGGCTTTAGGTGCTGATCCGGCAACCATTCTAGGCGCGGTGACGCCGGTACCAGACACCCTGTCCGAATATGCATTTGCAGGTTTGCTAAGAGGTGATAAAACCGAAGTTGTTAAAAGCATTTCTAACGATTTACAAGTGCCAGCAAGTGCGGAGATCGTATTAGAAGGTTACATTGCGCCCGGTGAAACGGCTCCAGAGGGGCCTTATGGTGATCACACCGGTTACTACAATGAAGTTGATGAGTTTCCCGTGTTCACGGTGACTCATATTACCCATCGTGATAATCCAATTTATCACAGCACTTACACTGGCAGACCGCCGGATGAACCGGCTATTCTTGGAGTTGCACTAAACGAAGTGTTTGTTCCTATTTTACAAAAGCAGTTTCCTGAAATTGTTGATTTCTATCTACCACCAGAAGGCTGTTCGTATCGAATGGCGATTGTCACCATGAAGAAACAATACCCAGGTCATGCTAAGCGAGTCATGATGGGGGTTTGGTCTTTCCTGCGCCAGTTCATGTACACAAAGTTCGTCATTGTCTGTGACGATGATGTTAACGCACGTGATTGGAATGATGTCATCTGGGCGATCACAACTAGGATGGATCCAGCCAGAGACACAACATTGGTAGAAAATACCCCGATTGACTATTTAGATTTCGCATCACCTGTATCAGGTTTAGGTTCAAAAATGGGAATGGATGCAACGAATAAGCTGCCGGGCGAAACCGATAGAGAGTGGGGTGAGCCAATTGTGATGGACGAAACTGTCAAACAAAAAGTCGATAGTATTTGGGACGAATTAAATCTGTTCGACAAATAAACTCCCGCTCAGGGCTTTTTTTAAGTCATAATGGGCAAATAACTATATAAGGCTCAATGCAGAGGGCCAACTAAAGCACGAAAAGGATATACATGAACGTAGTAAACTGCACAGTAGAGAGTATAGAAGCACTTACCTCAATTGTGTACAAAGTCATACTTAAGCCGGAAAACCCCATTGAATTTAAAGCTGGCCAATATTGTCAGGTGGTCATGGGCGAAAAAGACAAACGACCGTTTTCGATTGCCAATGCGCCACAAGACAGTAGCATCATTGAACTGCATATTGGTGCTGAGCCGAGCAATGCATATGCCTACGAAGTGCTTGAAAAGTGCCGTAATCTGGGTGAATTAAACGTTGAGGTTGCCCATGGTGACGCCTACCTTCGTGAGTCCACGTTACCGGCTATTGTGGTTGCCGGCGGAACTGGATATTCCTACGCTAAGTCGATAGTACTGGATTGTTTAGCTACTCAACCCGATCGTGAACTCGTATTGTACTGGGGTGCAAAGAACCCAGACGACCTTTATGAATCAAAAGAATTGAGTGCTTTAGCAGTAACACATCAAAATTTCAGCTTTAAACCTGTGGTAGAAAATCCAGACGAGAGCTGGCAAGAGCATGTCGGTTGGGTGCATAAAGCAGTATTAAACGATGTGCATAACTTTGCAGATTATCAAGTCTATACAGCAGGTCGCTTCGAAATGTCGGCAACAATTCGTGATGAATTTAGCGCCGCGGGCCTGTTAACTAATAATCTGTTCGGCGATGCATTTGCGTTTATTTAAATAAAAAATAAGAAAGGAGATTTCTGTGCAAACAATCAAAACAAGACAGCAAGGCAACAAGCGCTTACTGCAATTACTGCTTGGAGTTTTCGCATTCAGTGTGAGTGTGAGCACAGGAATGGTGAATGCACAGAGCCAAGAGAGCTCCTCAAGGTCCCAAGGCTTAACCTACACCGACCAAGCACTACTTCATGAGATTGGGCGTTCTGCTTCTGCTCAACGCATCGAACAAGATATTCAAACCTTAGTCAGTTTTGGTACCAGACATACCTTATCTGAAACAGAGTCTGAAACACGCGGCATTGGTGCGGCTAGACGCTGGATAAAGGAAGAGTTCGAAAAGATATCGGCTGATTGCGGTGGTTGTTTGGAGGTGTTCTTTCAAAGTAGAGTCATTTCTGGCGAACGCCGAATTCCTAATGCAACAGAAGTAGTAAGCGTTATTGCGATTCAAAAAGGCATGAGTGACCCTAGTCGATACGTTCTAATGAGCGGCGATATCGATTCACGAGTCAGTGACGTGATGGACGCAACTTCAGACTCACCTGGCGCCAACGACAATGCATCAGGTGTAGCAGGAACACTCGAAGCGGCACGTCTACTCAGCAAGCATAAGTTCCACGGAAGTATCGTATATGCGGCATTATCTGGGGAAGAGCAAGGCTTATTCGGTGGACAGATTCTAGCTGAATACGCACAAGAGAATAATTGGCGTTTAAAAGCTGTGTTGAATAACGACATGATCGGTAATATTGAAGGTATCAACGGCGTCATAAATAATACGACCGCTCGAATCTTCGCAGAAGGCACTCGCCAGACCGAAACGGCTGATGAGGCGCGCCTTAGACGGTTTACTGGTGGAGAAGTTGATAGCCCAAGCCGCAATCTAGCCAGATATATTGATTTAATGGCAGACCGTTATATCGAGAACTTAGACACAATGGTGATATACCGTTTAGACCGCTTTCGTCGCGGGGGCCATCATCGCCCATTCAACGATTTAGGTTACCCTGGTGTACGGATCATGGAAACCAATGAACACTATCAACGTCAGCATCAAGACTTACGTACAGAGAATGGTATTAAATATGGTGATACCATCGATGGCGTGAATTTTGATTACGCGGCCAAATTGACGGCGCTAAACGCGGTATCATTGGCAGGTATGGCGAATGCACCAACACCACCCGCTGAAGTCAGCATAGCCGGTGCGGTGCAACCTTCTACAACCTTAAGCTGGGCTGCTGCTGATCCTGAACAGAATCCACAACTTATGGGCTATAAGATCTATTGGCGTTTAACCGATGCCCCTCAGTGGCAATTTAGTAAGTACGTAGGAAACGTAACTACTGCAACACTAGAGAATGTTGTCATTGATAATTATTTCTTTGGTGTCGCCAGTGTAAGCAAAGATGGTTTTGAGAGCCCCGTGGTTTATCCAGGCGCAGCGGGCGCCTTTGGAGAATAAATCCAAAATGGGGCAATTAAGCGTATTGATAGTAACTTTGGTTTTTAGGTAAGAAAATGACCTTTCAGTATCCTGTAAATGTTCAGCGTATCTCTTTGCTAGCAAAACTAAAATTAGCCGCTTGTGTAAAGTTAATTTGTGCCTGTTTTTTGCTGCTAAACGTTCAACTTAATGTGGCTAACGCCAATACCGTAAGTTTGGTTGGCAACAAAGTCGCCACCTACATTGACGAGCACGAGCTACCGGCCAGACAAATGGACTTAGTGAGAGCTGCATTAGCCAACCTACCGGAAGCACTCAAATTGACGGCAACGACTCAAGCTTGGAAAGGAAGCGGTTTGAAATCGGGCAAATTTATAGGATATTACGACCACTATTCACTCAACGATGTGAAAGACGACTATGTATATTCGGCGCCGTATATGAAAGTCAATTTGCATATCGTATCAAGGTACCAACGCGCTGAGAATATTATTCGTTTAGAGCAAATGTACCGTGAACGAGTCGGTATCGAAAACCGCTTCGCAAACACCGATGTATTGCGCGCTGAAAGAGACGTCAGCTGGGCAAGAGCGCCATCATTTTTCGATGTTATCAAACAATTAGCTGAAGATAGAGTTGATTTTCTACTTGTCGACAAGCGAATGATTGATGAAATGAACATCCTGCTCGCGAGTGTGGGTGAAAAACCCGTCTATATTTCGAAGCAAGCAATTGTGCAAGTCGATGTGTCCCTAGCGATACAAAAGGCAAATGCTGAGGCTAACAAGATCATATCAACGTTCGAAACAGGTATCAGTTCTCTTCGTAGCAATGGTGAATACGATAAACTGATGCAAACCAATTTGCAGCGCGACAGTTTACTGGACGATAGAATTTACACCGATATGTTGCGCAAGTGGTAACGTTAACGGCCTACCACCACTCACTAGAAAAACGCCTGTAGGCCAGTCTGTGCGCGGCCTAGAATTAAACCATGTACATCATATGTACCTTCGTAGGTATTAACGGTTTCGAGGTTTATCATGTGGCGAATCACATGGAATTCGTCACTAATGCCATTGCCTCCATGCATGTCTCTCGCATGCCGGGCTATATCTAATGCCTTCCCGCAGTTATTTCTTTTTACCATAGATATCATTGCTGGATCGAAGCGTTTACTATCTATCAACCTCCCGACCTGCAATGACGCTTGTAAGCCTAAGGAGATCTCGGTTTGCATATTGGCCAATTTGGTTTGAAAAAGCTGCGTTTGCGCTAAAGGTTTACCAAATTGTTTACGATCTAAACCGTACTGCCTTGCTGCATGCCAACAAAATTCAGCGGCACCTAAAACACCCCAGGAAATACCATATCTCGCCATGTTTAAACAGCTAAAGGGGCCTTTTAAACCCGATACTTTTGGCAATAGTTGAGATTCGGTGACAAATACATTATCCATCACAATCTCACCGGTAATTGACGCTTTTAGCGATTGCTTCCCTTCAATTTTTGGAGCACTTAGGCCTTCCATGCCCTTTTCTAAAATGAAGCCATAAATTTTACCGTCTTCTTGTTTCTTGGCCCACACAACAAATACATCTGCTATCGGTGAATTTGTAATCCACATCTTGTTGCCGCTTAGCAAATAACCGCCATCGACTGTCTTTGCTACACTTAACATACTCGCTGGATCCGAGCCAGCATCTGGTTCGGTTAGACCAAAACACCCTATCCATTCTCCACTTGCTAGCTTGGGCAAATACTTCTGTTTTTGTTGCTCACTACCAAAGGTATTAATGGGATGCATGACTAGCGAGCTTTGCACACTCATCGCGCTACGATAGCCGCTATCAACTCTTTCTATTTCGCGAGCAACTAAGCCATAGGAAACATAGTTAATGCCTGCACAACCATAACCTTCAATCGTTGAGCCAAGCAGACCAGCCTGCCCCATTCGACGCATAATTGTTGGATCAAAGGATTCATGTCTGTTAGCCATTAAAATACCAGGCATGAGTTCCGCTTGGGCGAACTCCCTTGCGCTAGTTTGGACTAGTTTTTCTTCTTCGCTGAGCTGGCTATCCAGCAATAGTAGGTCGTCCCAATGGCTAAGCATGATGTATTTCTCTTAATCGTGAAAACAGTATTGCTATCATACTCGTTTGTCTTTGGCATGGTAAAGCTGGCGGGTTAAAATTTTTAATAGACAAGCAGACTACTTGTTTAACATCAACTTGGCATACAAAAATGCACCATATTCTGGGCTATGCTGTGGGCTGGCGATACATACTCCGAGAGCTGCTTCCAAGCCACCTTTGTACATGTCACTTAACCCGCCGAGCATGTATAAAGGCGCTTTAGCGTGTAATCCATTGCCAACAATCACATCTCGCAAATAATCGAGTCCGGCAGTAATCAAATCTTGCGCACTTTTGTTGCCTTCCTCTGCCAAACGCTGCACGACAGGTAGCAAAGCCGCATAATCAGCTGCAGGTCTACGTGTCCAATGCTCCACGATTTGTTTTGGTTTAGTACATGAGAGTGCCGTTAAGATCGCATCACTAAATGCTTTGTCATTATGTAAACCATCGAAATATCGAAGCGTTGATTTTATTGCTGACAGACCAATATAAGCACCACTTGCTTCATCGCCCAGAAACAAGCCATGTCCACCATACTGCTTTACTTGTTGGTTCTCAAAGGACGCAAGCGATGAGCCCGTACCAACGATTACTAGTGAGCAATCACTACCAACATTTGCACCTATACATGCCGCATGTAAATCACTTATCAATGAGAACGAAGCGTAAGGATGAGATAATTCACCAAAGGACTGCTGCACACCTTCTACTTGAGCTCCTGCACTACCGACACAAATGTGCAGATCTGCTGTTTGAATATTTTTGTCTGTCAGCGCTAATACTCGATTAATTGACAGACGAATATTTGCAATAGCTGAATCAAAATCACTAAACACATTTGCTGGCCCGCTCATACTATTGCCGAGCTCGTTGCCTTCACTGTTGTATAGGCATGCGCGGCAATGAGTCCCTCCCGCGTCGATACCCACATAAAATTCTTCGTTCATATAATTCTTTTAGTCATATTTACGCGGCACGCGCGCCGACACCCTTGTCATTAACTCATATCCGATAGTGCCAATCTTTGCTGCCACCTCATTTATTGGTAAGTTTTCACCCCAAAGCTCCACTTCAGTACCAATATCAATATCATCTAACCCACTTACATCGAATGTAAGCATATCCATTGAAACGCGCCCGACTAAGAAAGCCTTTTTCCCGTTAAACAAAGCAGGAGTGCCTATAGGCGCATGGCGCGGATAGCCGTCAGCGTAGCCGATAGCAACTGTGGCAATAGTAGATGGTTTACTCGCTGTCCAAGTTGCACCATATCCCACAGACTCTCCAGCTGCGAGATCACGCAAAGCAATGACCTCACTTTTTAAGGTCATAACGGGTTTTAAATCTGGTGACACCTGCTCTTTTTCGAAAGGTGAACTGCCATATAACGAAATCCCCATACGGTTATACACCGCTGCTGCCGACGGCAGACTGATATTTGCCGCCGAATTCGCAATTGATAGGTTTTGATGTTTGTCTTGCATTGATAATAAAAAAGCGTTCACAACGTCTTGAGCATTCTCACACTCAGGCTCATCGGCCCGCGCAAGGTGAGTCGCAATGACCGCATCTTCAGTAAAAACATAGGGATAACTTTCAGCTAGATGATCATATTCACTGGGGTCCAGTCCGAGGCGGTGCATGCCCGTATCAAATTTCACCCAATGTTGGTTAGCTTTTATCTCTCTGTTTTCAATGCGTTTATTTATCCAATTTATTTGCCTCTCTAAATGTAGCATCCAAACTACATTGAGCACAGAGCTTAACTCACATTCTTGTTCTTGATGGGGCCCTTGTAGCACTAGAATAGGTGTCGTGATACCGGCTTCTCGAAGTTCATACACCTCATCTAAGAAAGCAACTGCGAACAAATCAACTTCACTCTGTAGACAACGCGCAACTTCAATAGCACCATTGCCATATGCATTTGCTTTAATTACCACCACTTGCTTACTCGCAGGAGCAAGCTCACTCATTGATGTAAAGTTGTATCGAAGTGCGTCTAGGTTGATTCGCGCGTGGGTGTATCTCGCCAACAATATTTTCCTCTAGTGTAGCTATAGTATTCTGTCCAACTCTACCGCCTAAAAAAGCGATGAACAGAGTAGAGACTGGATAAAAAACGACTCAAAATCATCATACTAGCTTATTCTACATCAATGAACGCAAAGGTAGTACACATTGTATTGCTGATTGCCAACTCAGTTTCCGAGGACAACTTGTGTTTGAACACAATAAATGGGTTAATAAGAAAAATGTGTCAATCAACTCTATGTTGAATATCACATTACGAGCATGCTGATGATTAAAGCAAAAATAATAATAAAAAGGCTGTAATAACAAAACTATGATTGATCAATTCTCTGCTATCGATTGGTTCGTATTTGCCACGTATGGACTCGTTCTGCTTGTTAGCGGTTGGTTCTACAATCGCAAGGCTGCAACTTCAACGGACTATTTCCTGGGTGGAAATACGATGCCTATGTGGGTAGTCGCGATTTCAGTTCTTGCAACATCTCAAAGCGCAGCCACTTTCTTAGGTGGGCCAGACCAAGGCTACCGGGGTGACTTAAGCTACTTAGCTACAAATATCGCGGGTTTTATCGCAGCATTTTTCGTGGCAACAGTTCTATTGCCAAGATTTTATCAGTTTAAGGTGTACACCGTATATGAATTGCTGGCGCAACGTTTTGGTGATAATGCAAAGTACCAAGCCGGTATGGTTTATCTTGTAGGCCGATTATTTGCGAGTGGTGCCCGCTTGTATATGGCGGCAATTGCCATTGCTATGATTTTATTCGGTGATATTGAAACGACCAGCGTATTGTTTTCTATTGGCCTAATCGCTGTGATTGGCCTTCTTTACACCGCTTATGGCGGTATCAGAACGGTCATTTATAGTGATGTGATTCAATGCATTGTTTATGTGGGCGCAGCGCTATTAGTACTCATTTATCTTCTATATAGTATTCCTGCAGACCTGACTAGCATTATTCATGCTTTGGAAAACCCAAGTGACGGCTCCCAATCCAAACTGACACTGATTGATTTTTCATTGGACTTTTCGCCCAGTGGCGTTTTTGGTTTTTGGTCGATAATCACCGGTTTTGTGTTACTTAATATAGCTGCATTTGGCATGGACCAAGATGTAACCCAACGTATGCTTACCTGCAAAAACGCAAAGGAGGCAACCAAAGCACTGACTTCGTCAATTATCATCGGCATTCCTATCGTACTGGTTTTCGTTATTATTGGCATGTTGTTATATGTTTATTATCAACGCCCAGACCTGATGAGTCAGGCCGTTGCAAACGGTGATGTTCCGACCCCCACTTTTGTGGGTCAAACAGTGACTATCTTCATGTACTACGTGCTCACTGACCTTCCGAATGGTATTAAAGCGATTGTGACTATTGGGATAGTTGCTGCAGCACTGTCAACTCTGAATTCAGGCTTAAACTCTATGTCCTCTGTGGCTGTTCAAGATATATATCGTGGACTGATGGAGAATAGAGGCAAGCGTCTTAGTGAGCAACACATAGTAAAAGCTGGCAGAATCAGTATGGTTATTGTTGCCTTGTGCTTAAGCGGGATGGCGGCACTTTGTTATTACTGGCAGCAACATACAGACATGCCTTTACTCGCCTTTGCTCTGAGTGTAATGGTTTTTTCGTATAGTGGATTGCTTGGCGTGTATTTCACTGCCTTATTTAGCAGCCGAGGCTCACCAACATCCATTCTATTTTCATTGATTGTTGGCTTTAGTATCCCAGTTTTATTGCAACCCGGCGTGATGTCACTTTACCTTGATGAACAATATCAATTTAGCCTTGGGTTTTCTTGGCAACTAGTCATTGCGACTTTCATCGCGACATGTGTATGTCTACTAGGAAAAAGCAATGCAATGACGTCTGGCTCTATCAGTATTGAAAAAGAGAGAAGTTAAGCATGGACAAAACAGACAAAATCCGACAGGAAATCCAATCAATCCCTTCTGAAACACGTCTGCGTGAAAGTATGGATATTGATAGCATGTCCACCATCGATGCGTTAAAAGTCATAAATGATCAGGACAAAACGGTTCCATATGCTATTTCCAATTCATTAGATGACATAGCCGAAGCGGTTGATGCTAGCGCGCATGCCTTGTCTCAAGGAGGAAGGCTAATCTACATAGGTGCAGGTACAAGTGGGCGCTTAGGAATTCTTGATGCCGTTGAATGTCGACCCACGTTCAGTGTGCCTGATGACCTAGTTGTTGGCATTATTGCTGGCGGAGAGAAGGCATTAATTCATGCCGTCGAGGGTGCTGAAGATGATGCACTTAGCGGCAAACGAGATCTTATTAATATATCACTGAGCTCAAAAGACATCGTCATCGGTTTAGCCGCGAGTGGACGTACTCCCTATGTGTTAGGTGCTATAGAATATGCAAATTCGCTCTCCTGCGCCACAGCTTGTATTGTGTGCAACCCAGATGCCCCACTACTTAAGTTAGCTAATATTGGTATTGTTGCCAATGTTGGGCCTGAGGTACTAACGGGCTCAACGCGAATGAAGTCCGGCACTGCTCAGAAGCTTATCCTTAATATGATTAGCACGACAACGATGATAAAACTGGGTAAAACGTACTCAAATTTAATGGTCGATGTGAATGCCACGAACGAGAAACTTCTTGCCAGAGCAGTGCATATAGTTATGCAAGCGACTACCTGTTCAGCAGAGAAAGCCAAGGCCACACTGGCTGAATCTAACAATAACGCTAAACTCGCCATACTGATGATCTTAACTAATAGCGATGTAACTACATCCAAAGCAATGCTCGATAAGCATTCTGGATATCTAAATAAAGCGCTAAATTAGTTACTTTGACATTACAAATCGCCTTTACCACATCGTGTTCTTTTTAAATCAGGAATAAGCGGGATTTTAGAAGGCATAGCGGGTTAAAAATGTTGGGGATTACAATATCTAGGTCATAGTTTTTAGGCTAATTTCGAAATTAAAGAGCACTTATTTAATAGCATGATTAAGTTATAGATCTAGATCGAATATTTTTTCGCACGTTATATCTGACGCAAATTTGCGACAATCACGACACAAAAGGTCACGTCATGATCATTTGATTTAACCGTTCTACACATTCAACAACCAAGAAAAAACGCAACATTGATATTTGGTACTTGCAGCTCAAATATTTACATCAATTTTTCGTCTCGTACCCCATCTTCACAGTCAAGGAAAACCACCAAAAGTCCTAATATTTAAACAGTGCGTAATTAAAAAACTAGCCACTCAACCCTAACAAGACTCTTATGAAAACCGGTAAAATATAACTACAAACCTACATTTGATTACCACTTGAACAGGTAACTGTCACATTGAGATGAGCGCATTTTTTGGTATTAGGTTGGAGATACTATACTGTTCACTATGAAATCGAGGTATTCTTGCGCATACCTATGTAGCCCCTATCTTGAATTCGTATTTAACTTTCAATAGTTGATTTTTTGAGCAGTTTAGGACTATATTCAAAGTCCACATCGGGAAGTAAAGGAATGACGATGAAGTCCAATACAGCGAGTTTGTTTCAGGTCTTGAATGAGTATCGAGTTAAAAATATCGATCACCTTCAACTAAAACTAGAACATATCCATAATGAGATAGAGCGCTTGCGCGATCATGCTGAAGTGAAACATCGGGTAATTGGTACATCTTTTTTGAAGCAAGATCTTCACTGCTTCACACTCGGTCATGGACCAATAGTCATCACTATGTGGTCCCAAATGC
Organism: Brumicola blandensis; assembly: GCF_031846165.1. NCBI lineage: Bacteria > Pseudomonadati > Pseudomonadota > Gammaproteobacteria > Alteromonadales > Alteromonadaceae > Brumicola > Brumicola blandensis. Next base: position 717,553 of record NZ_JAVRIE010000002.1, on the reverse strand, counting down.
ATGGCGATGAATCTAGTGCAAGCGCTGCAGTATTGGACTTTATTAATGTTTTATTGAGCTCCAAACAAGCTTCCGAAACAAAATTGCATTCGTCTTCCGTGCTATTCCAAAATTGGGAAGACAAATTCACCATACATATTGCTCCTATGCTGAATCCTGATGGCGCAAAATTCAGCAAGAGATATAACGCGCAAGGTTTAGATATTAATCGAGATGCATTAGCCCTGCAGACACCTGAAGGGAATGTACTGAATGCCTTGATTGAAGAAACAAAACCGCAATACGCATTCAACTTACATGACCAAGACCCTTATTATCGCTGTGGAGCGCAGGCAAAGCCAGTTACCATAGCCTTCTTGGCACCAGCGTATAATCCTCAAAAAGAACTCAATCATGCCCGCCAAAACGCCATGACTCTGATAGCTGAAATATCAAAGTCATTGCAAGAAGAGCTCAATGGGCAAATCGCAAAGTATGATGACACATTTTCTGAACGTTCATTCGGGGACCAAATCGCAGCCAAAGGAATTAGCACGATTTTAATCGAATCCGGCTATTTCGTAGCTGATGAAACGAGACAAGTTGCCCGCTCCGCCAACCTTGTCGCTTTAGTGCGAAGCCTTTCAATACTTGCTGAACAATCTGCTCTGTTTGATGATAAAGGAGAGTACAGTGAACCACGTGTGTATGCTGATTTGCCTTTAAATATTGAAAACAAATGGTGTGATTTGTTGATTAAAAACCTTCATTTTAAAGAGCAGCATTACTCTGCAGATGTCGCTATACGGAAACCAGCGCGCTATTCAAATGAGTGGATAATCTATGACCTTGGTGATTTACGTGATTTTGCCGGTGAAATTGAATTTGATGCTGAACAATATGTGTATGAGGCTGGACAATCGTTTTTAGTAGACGACAAACTCGTCCTCGATGAAGAAAGCTACTTAACCATTCTGCGTGATGGTTATACACATTTTGTGGGTGAAGCGAGTTTAATAAACAACGTCTGCGGGCTACCCATCGTCAATAACCCTAAAATTTGGCATGACGATTTCAAACTTTCGAGAGGTACTGTCGCTGCGGGCTTCCTAGTCAGGAATGGCATACGGGAGTTTGCGATCATAAATGGGAGACTATTGAAACTGAGTTGAATTTGCCTTTATTATTAATTTGGCAGTTTATTCAGGTTGTTATATTCCGAGAGCCTTGTTAAATTTACGGAAAGCTGTAGCCGCTTTTCTCAGTGGGCTATTTAACCTTATTTCGGTTTTTTTGGATTCATCTATGCCAGATTGGAAGCGGCACCTAAACATTGGTCTTGTGTTAAGTTCGTTCTTACTCGTGAGCTGCGCCAGTGTATCTACAATCGAACAAATGCCATCAAAAAATCATAGCTTCAGAATAAAATCTTTAGTGATGCATTTTACTGCGGTAAATTATCAAGAATCCGTCGAGGCACTTGTTGACGAAGGCAATGTAAGCTCTCACTACCTTATTCCCAGCCTAGAAGACCCTACGTACCCACAAAAAGAACTTAAGGTTTTTCAACTGGTTAAGGAAAGCGATCGCGCTTGGCATGCTGGAGTTAGTTATTGGCAAGGGCGCTCAGGTTTGAACGATCATAGCATTGGAATTGAGATTGTTAATCAACCTGAATGCCAAGAAGATATTCCATTCGACGCTTCATTGGCCGCAGTTCCACCTCAAATAGAGGGTGCGGAAAAGAATCGCGATTTGTGTATATTCCCTGATTTTGAAGAAGCACAAATCAAAAAGTTAATCGCTTTGACAAAAGACATCTTGGCTCGTAATCCTGATATTGAACCTACAGCCGTTATTGGCCACTCTGATATTGCGCCGTCTCGCAAAAATGACCCCGGCCCAAAATTTCCATGGTTTCGACTTTATCAAGAAGGCATAGGTGCTTGGTACGATACGGAGACTCTCAACCAGCACTGGCTGGCGTTTAATCAAACACCTCCGAGTTTAGCCTTGGTGCAGCGGGCGCTAAGTGATTATGGTTATGGACTCATAGCAACCGGTCGGCTAGACCAACAGAGTATCGATACCTTATCTGCATTTCAGATGCATTTTTTGCCATGGCAAGTGACTGGCCAGTTGGACAACCAAACCGCGGCAGCAGTATTCGCCTTAGTTGAGAAGTATTTTCCTGACAAATTTCAAGATCTAAATCGTTTGTACCAATCTGAAGTACTCGCAGATCAAATTAAGCAACAGCAAGTTTTTGTTAACACTCAGCAATCACAAATCTCTCAAGACTTCAGAAATCAAAGCACAGATAAATTACCCAAGGTAACTAATCGGGCGAGATTTAAGGCATATAAAGGACGTGGTGAGCTATTAATTGAAACCGATGATGCTAGCTCAGCGGAGATTTATATTAATGAGCAACGATTAAGCTTAGACAACTTTGAGGCAGGTAATATCAATAGAGTGTCACTACACAAGCGCACAATCGACGGTCTGAACACTTTGCGAGTTGAAAATATACAACCTGCTGATGCAAGTATCCGTATCAGCATTCCATACCCAACACTTGCTTATGAAATTGCGCCCTACAAAGAGGATTTTGCAGAACTAGATAGGTTTATACGCAAGGGTATCAATGCAGGCTTTCCTGGCTTAAGTATCGCCGTTGTTCATAAAGGGAAGATTATAAAACGCACCAGTTATGGACATGCACGCAAGTATGATAATCGAGGTCAGTTACTAGAGGATTTTGAGCCTTTAACTAGCGACCATTTGTTTGATTTGGCATCAAATACGAAAACTTTTGCCACCAGCTTGGCCATTATGCACTTGGTCAATCGGGGAGACTTAGAGCTTGATAGACCAATCAATCACTACATTCCTGAATTCAGTGGTAACGGGCGTGAGGTTATATTGGTCAGGGATTTGTTGTCGCACAGCAGTGGATATGCGCCTGAATTGAAGTTTTATCGTCCCGATAATGTATGGGGGGAATACTTTTATTCTCAGAATAAAATAAAGACACAACGATTGCTGCTCACAGCACTCCCTTTTGACTCAGTTTATAGCGGTTCACAGACATACAGTGACAGTAACTTTATGATACTTGGCACATTGATAGAGCGCTTAACGAATATGCCATTGGACCAGTTTATGCGAGAAAGCATTTACCAGCCACTTGGCTTAGAAAACACGCTATTTACACCACTTAAGCACGGATTTGAAGCAAACCAATTTGCAGCCACGGAAATTCAAGGCAATACTCGAGCTGGCAATGTCGAGTTTCCAAACATCAGAGAATACGTATTACAAGGTGAGGTGCATGATGAAAAAGCATTTTACTCTATGCAAGGCGTCTCAGGTCATGCAGGCTTATTCTCGAGTATCGATGACTTATCAGTTTTAAGCCAAGTACTTCTCAATGGTGGTGGCTATGGCAATGTAAAACTATTCAATCATGCCATATTAGACCGTTTCACTAGTCCCTCTGGTAAACAGGATACCATTGGTCTGGCTTGGCAATTAGCGAGAGATAAGGAAAGAGAATGGCATTTTGGTCCCTATGCGAGTCAAAGTGCGTTTGGACATACCGGTTGGACTGGCACAGCCACCGTGATTGATCCTGAGCATGACTTAGCCGTTATTATCCTTACAAATTTACGCCACTCTCCTGTTATCTCAATAGAAGATAAGTTTGAGTTTGAGGCGGAATCATCTGAACTCGCCCGTTATGGCAATATTGTGAGCTTGGTTTATGAAACGTTGATTAAGCTCAAAACCGAAAAACAATAAGAAAAATACAATAGGAAACAATCTATGGATTGGCTAACCGTACTTCCGCCGCTTATCGCAATTACAGTAGTTTTGTGGAAAAAAGAAGTGATATTAGCCTTACTCTTGGCTGTACTGTCGTCTGAATTACTGTTGGCTATGTCCAATGAAAGTGCGTGGTTACTTACACCCATTAATACGATAGAGCGAATTGTGAGTACTGCAGGCAGCGGCTCTACAACGCGGATTCTAATATTCAGTCTCTTAGTGGGCGCATTATTGGCTTTTATCCGCGACTCTGGCGGTGTCAAAGCCACGGTTAACAGACTCATTGGAAGTGGATTGATCAACTCTAGAAAGCGAGTTGGTGGCGTCACCATGTTTACTGGCATGGCGATATTTATCGAATCAAATTTGAGTGTCCTTACCGCAGGAATTTTTGCTCGTGGTTTGTTTGATAAATACAAAATGAGCCGAGCAAGACTGGCTTATATTATCGATTCAACTTGCGCGCCTATCTGTATCCTTATCCTGCTAAATGGTTGGGGCGCATATGTATTAGCCCTAATCAGCGCCTATGACCTAAACGAAACACCAATAGCCGTGTTATGGGGTACTCTTCCCTACAATGTTTATGCATGGCTTACCTTGCTAGTGGTCGCTTATACCATTTTCGCAGATAAAGTACACGGACCTATGAAGGAGGCTGAAATTAAGCTTGAATCGACAGATACCAAGCTCAATTCTAGTGAAGCGACAAAGTCACGTTTTATGTTAGTACCGCTAATAGTAATGATTGTAGGTATGTTTGGTTTTATGCTGCTAACAGGTGAAGGAGACATTACTAAAGGCAGCGGCAGTAAATCTGTTTTATACGCTACATTTTTAGCATGTATCGTCGCCTATCTTCAGTTATTGTGGCATAAACGATTCACGCATCAGCAGTCGCTTAAAATAGGGTTTAATGGTATGGGGGAGCTATTACCTCTAGTCACCATTGTCTTACTCTCCATCGCTCTGGGCAGCAGCCTGAAAGAGCTAGGTACGGGTGTTTTCGTTTCTGGTGTTGTTGGCGAACACCTCCCCTTAATTTTAGTCGTACCTATGCTGTTTTTAACTGGCGCTTTCATGTCGTTCACCACAGGCACATCATGGGGTACTTTCGCTATCTTAATTCCAATAGGCATGCCGTTGGTAGCTAGTTTAGGCTTACCGCCATCACTCGTTTTGGCAGCCATTTTGGGGGGTGGTATATTTGGAGACCATTGCTCTCCCATTTCAGATACCACTGCCGTTTCATCTTTAGCGGCTGGCTGCGACTTACTAACACACGTTAAAACGCAAATGCCATATGCGCTTTTCGTGGGCGGTTTAACTATCATTGCTTACTTATTGTTAAGCGTGCAGGTACTTTTCTGAGGGTGAATCAGCACTTGTAGCTACATAACAACCAAGGAATATTGTTATGTAGCGAATACTTGGGATTGATCTGCAAAACCCTTAAATTCGAGAGCGTTCCCCGCAGGGTCAAGCAAAAAGAAAGTGCCCTGTTCACCGGTCTTTCCCTTGAAGCGAATATAAGGCTCAATAATAAAAGCTTGTTGCTCTTCAATTAAACGGTCTGCAAGCAACTGCCATTCAGGCATATCTAAAATAACACCGAAGTGAGGTACTGGAACGTTCTTATCGTCGACAGAATTTGGCTTGGGTCTTGAAGGCATCTCAGCGACTAGGTGAGTCACTAGCTGATGCCCAAAAAAATTCCAATCGATCCACTGCTCGCTACTTCGACCTTTCTGACAAGATAGAAGCTTGCCATAAAAAGCTTCTGCTTCAGCAAGATCAGTCACTGGAATGGCGAGATGAAATGCTGGCATCGTGTTTCTTTCTGACATTATTGTGGATCCTCTTTGCTAATTTTACCGTCTACCTATGACAACTTCTTAAGTAACATCAATTTTAGTTTACTGAACGGCGCGTACCGAATAGCAGCATCAAACTTGAAGCTCCTTTTCATCACGGCCTTTTGATGACTGAATGTGTCGAATCCCGATTTACCATGATAATTGCCCATACCACTAGTACCGACACCGCCAAACGGCAATTCATGGTTGACTAAGAATATATTCGTGTCGTTGATGCAAATTGAACCTGCACTGATTTCTTCAACAACCATGCTTTCAAATTCTTTATTTGAGGTAAACGCGTAACACGCTAAGGGTTTTGGGCGCGCTCGCACAAAGTCAATCATACTTTGCTTTGACTTAAACGTTAAAATTGGAAGGATGGGACCAAATATTTCTTCTTGCATAATCAGGTCATCAAGTTTTGGTTGCACAACAACAGTTGGCTCTATGAAACGCTCGTCAACATCGTGTTTGCCACCATGAATGATATTCAGACCTTCTAGGTAGTTAATCAAACGAGCGCAATGCCTTTGATTAATAACACGACCATAATCCTTATTACTTTGTGGTTCTTTGGAGTACTGTTTCTTGATTTCAGCAATTAACTTTTGTGTAAAGTCTGCCAAATACTTTTCTTCTATGAGCACATAATCAGGCGCAACACAGGTTTGCCCAACATTCATCCATTTGCCCCAAACGATGCGGCGAACAGTTATATCTAGGTTTGTCTCACCATCGACGATACACGGGCTTTTGCCACCTAACTCTAATGTAACTGGGGCTAGATGCTTAGCAGCAGCGGTCATCACAATGCGTCCAACATGCTCACCGCCGGTATAGAAATATTTATCAAAAGGCATCGCCAATAACTCTGTAGTTTCATCTTTACCGCCCTCTTGCACTCTTATTGCTGCATTATCGAGATAAAGAGGGATAAGCTTGGCTAGAAGTTCAGAGCTAGCAGGCGCTAGTTCGGAAGGCTTTATTACTGCGCAGTTGCCAGCGGCGATCGCAGCGATTAGCGGTGTTAGTACAAGTTGAACGGGATAATTCCAAGCACCAATAATCAGAGCCACACCTAATGGCTCACTTTGGATCATGCTCTTACCTGGCCACGCAACCAAAGGCGTGCCTACTTTTTTAGGTTTCATCCACGACTTGAGGCGTTTTATATTGTCATCTACATCAGTAATAGAATACCCAATTTCGGTCAACCAAGCTTCGGATTCACTTTTCGCTAGGTCTTGATTCAACGCTTTAGCAATGTCTTTGCTTTTCTCTTCTAGTAAGCGCTTTAAAGCCTGCAACTGCTCTATGCGCCACTTATATGTTTTTGTTCGCCCAGTGGAAAAAGTACGCTTTAATTCGTCAATACTCATTACTGCGTGGTTGGTACTTTCTGGTAAATCTAAGGTTGCGTCAGGCATTCCATTACTCATTAATTATGCGAATACTGACATCCTAGCAAAGGCGTACCATAAGGCAAATAGTAGGGGAAACAAAAAGCCGACGGATTCTCGCGAAAACGTCGGCTTTTCTTAACACTTAAGTTATTTTATTGCTTATTCCGCGTAAGGGTTGCGAAGCACCATTGTATCTGCGCGGTCAGGTCCTGTAGATATAATATCGATAGGAACACCGGTCAACTCTTCCAAACGCTTGATATAATTCTTAGCAGCCTGTGGTAAGTCATCGTAGACAGTCACGCCATAAGTATTGTCAGTCCAACCAGGCATTTCTTCATAAACTGGTGTAACTAAATCATACCCTTCAGCAGCTAGTGGTGGAATAGTGCTCACCTTACCCGCTTTATCTTCATAGCCAACGCAAATGCTCAAGGTTTTCAAACCGTCAAGAACATCAAGCTTAGTTAGGCAAAAGCCTGTAATTGAGTTTAATTGTACCGCGCGACGCATTGCTACCGCATCAAACCAACCTGTGCGGCGTTTACGGCCTGTAGTTGCGCCAAACTCATGGCCTTTAACCCCAAGGTGTTGGCCTACTTCGCAGTCTAACTCAGTAGGGAAAGGACCAGAACCTACACGTGTTGTATAAGCTTTGACGATACCCAATACATAATCAATATTAAGCGGGCCAAAACCAGCACCAGTTGCAACACCACCAACAGTAGTATTAGAGGAAGTTACGTAGGGATATGTGCCATGGTCAATATCTAGCAATGTGCCCTGCGCCCCTTCAAACATGATGGATTGCTTGTTCTTGCGAGCAGTTTCAAGCAGGTCTGTTACATCAACAACCATCGACTTCAATAAGTCAGCAACAGATAAGGCTTGTTGTAATACTTCATCATAGTCAACGGCTACCTCTTTGTAGTATTCGGTGAGCATGAAGTTGTGGTAGCTAAGGACTTCTTTCAGTTTTACTGCGAAATCTTCCGGATTGAATAAGTCACCAACGCGCAAACCTCGACGAGAAACTTTATCTTCATAAGCTGGACCAATACCGCGGCCGGTAGTGCCAATTGCTTTGTTACCACGAGCTTTCTCGCGAGCAACGTCCAACGCTATGTGGAAAGGTAAAATAAGCGGGCACGCTTCACTGATAACAAGACGCTCCTTAACAGGAACACCTTTCTCTTCCAGCATCGCCATTTCTTTTAACAAAGCTTCAGGGCTCAGCACTACGCCATTGCCGATAACGCACTTTACGTTTTCACGCAGTACGCCAGAGGGGATGAGATGAAGAACGGTTTTTTCGCCGTCTATAACGAGAGTATGCCCCGCATTGTGACCACCTTGATAGCGAACCACAAAAGAAGCTTGTTCAGTTAGAAGATCAACGACCTTACCCTTTCCTTCGTCACCCCATTGGGTTCCGAGTACAACAACATTTTTAGCCATGGAAGATTTTTGCATCAGAAAATTAGGCCGCGATTTTAGCAAAATTCAGAGCAAAAAATCACCCCATATTTTGTTTTTATATGCGGTTTATTAAGAAATATGCGCTAACGACACCAATTACAACCATTACACCGCCGATTCTGCGTAATGATTCAGAGGGTTGCAGCGCCATCTGCATTAAAAACTGCTTCCATTTATCGGGAATGAGTAAAGGCATCAAACCCTCGATAATGAAAACAATACAAATGGCGAGTAGAAATGCTTCGCCCATTAATACAATAAGCTATAGATTTTACGGCGATATTGAGACTTCAAGGCATCCCCATCTGGCAGCGCATTAATAATGTCTAAGGTGAATTTTTTAGCTTCACCAAAATTCAGATCTTTTTGAAGCACGCTCAATAGTAGTGCTAGCGCTTCGTCGTTTTTGTGTGCTTGATGCAACTGAACAGACAACTTCACCTTAATCTCCAAGTTCTCAGGGTCGGCTTCCAGCGCAGCTTGCAATTCTTTTATTTCGGGCGATTCAGACGCTTGCTCAGCTAATTCAACCTTCCCAACGATTGCGTGATAACGGGCATCTTGGTCTACCATTGTCACCGCTTCTAATAGCTTCTTGGCAAGCGCCGGCTGACCCACTTCTACATAGCAATCAGCCATCGTTAAGCGAATATCAATACGCTCATTATTCGCCTCAAAGGCTTGTTTAGCAAACGTGAAGGCCTCATGGTAATTACCAAGCTCAATGCATGCTAACGCTGACTGCAAGAAACCATCTTCAGGTTTGGGTAGGTGCTTTTCAATAACTTCCCTAACCTGCGCTTCAGTTTGTGGGCCGGCAAAACCATCCAAGGGTTGGCCGTCTTTGACTAAAATGACAGTCGGTAAACCACGTACTCCAAATTGGCCTGCGATTTCTTGTTGTTCGTCACAGTTCACTCTAGCAAACAGCAAATTGTCGTTGTACTCACTCGCTATACTTTGAAGAATCGGTGTTAATTCACCACAGGGTTCGCTCCACGGAGCCCAAAACTGAACCATAATTGTCTTCAATTTCGACTCTTCCAAAATAATTTGCTGGAAGTTTTCTAAGGTGATGTCTACATGGTTTGTATTTGGCTCGGGTAGCATTTATTTCATCTCGTTCATATATGTTTGGAATGATGTGAGCTTTGGATTATCCGCTCATGGAATAAAATATATTGGGCTGTTACACGCAATTACAAGCTCTGGCCCAATAATAATAGATAGGATTGTAGTCCATAAAATTTATGATAACATCATACTCCAGCTACTCGCGAGGCAAGTCCATGGAAAAAAAATACACCAGTTTTAGTGAGTTTTATCCTTACTACCTATCAGAACATGAAAACACTACCTGCCGGCTACTACATTTTATAGGTAGTTGGTTAGTACTTGCTGTTATCGCGTATGTTATCCTTACTGGCGCTTTAGTGTTCCTGTGGCTAATTCCCCTTATCGGTTATGGCTTTGCTTGGGTCGGCCACTTTTTCTATGAACATAATAAGCCAGCGACCTTCAAGTACCCCTTTTACAGCCTAATGGGCGATTGGGTAATGTTTAAGGATATTCTCATTGGTAAAATCTCTATCCGGGCTTAGTCGCCCAAAGGTAAGTAAACGTGCAGTTCAAAACCTCGGGTTTGCCATCGCTTGCCTAAGCTTAAGTGCATGCTGCGCTTTACCTACATCATCTTCAGTAAACAACCTGCACAATACTGACCAAGACATAGTTAAGGTTAAGGTCTTAGGTATTAATGACTTTCACGGCCAAGTTTTACCCAAAGGCCAAGATGGAGGTATGCAGAAGTTGGCGCTGCACCTACTCAAGGCCATTGAAATAGGTAACCAGCCAACATTTGTGCTCCATGCAGGCGATCATGTCGGAGCAAGCCCAGCAGAATCGGCATTGCTGCAAGACGAGCCTTCCATTGCCTTTTTAAATTACCTACAAGACTACTGCAAGCTAAGTCATACACCTTCATGTGAAATAATTGGTACCGCGGGAAATCACGAGTTTGATGAAGGGAGCGCTGAAATGCTTCGTTTACTGCAAGGTGGAAACCATAATAAAGGCCCTTTTTTGCAGAATAAATGGCCAGGCGCAAACTACAAAACCCTGAGTGCGAATGTAATAGACCTTGAGTCAAAATCCACCTTGCTACCTCCCTATGTTATCCATAATATCGCCGGTATCGATATTGGTTTTATAGGTTTGACACTCGATTCAACACCTGAACTTCTCATTCCTGGCTCAGTAGACGATTTACGTTTTGAAAACCAAGCTGAGGTTGCCCAACACTATGTTAAAGCCCTACAAGAGAAAGGGATAGAAAGCATCTTCATCATTATTCATGATGGTACGACTGAAGAGTATTATGAAGGTCAAACTCGCTCGAACAATCAGATCCCAGAGACGAGTCCTTTTATGGGGTTTCTCAAAAGCCTACCGGATGCCGTTGATCTTGTTATTACCGGGCATTCGCATCGTTTTACTAACGCCTATGTGAGTAATACTAACGGGCATACTTTCCTTGTCACTCAAGCATTCTCGAGCGGACGTGCTTATGCCGATATCGATGTAGCAATTAGTCGCAAAAGCAATGATGTCGTCTCCACTTCTGCTAATGTGCTTCTCACCAATAGCGAAAACTCGTATGCATTGAGCGAATCAGCGCGTCAGACATTAAAGCAGATTGACAGCATTGCTGAACAGGCTACTGCTTTTGCAAAGCAGTACACTCAGAGAGTCGTAAACACTTACGAGGCAAAAACCAACGATATATCACTGGGCGAATTTATTGCGAATAGCCATCAGTATGTATTGAAAACCGATATGGCTGTGATGAATAACGGTGGTGTTAGAGCGCAGCTAGAGCCAGGAGCAATTACTTGGGGTCAACTTTTCGCTGTTCAGCCATTTGGGAACCAGATCCTTGTGCGAAAATTTTCGGGTGAACAACTAATGGAAACAATCACCACAAGACACCATTGGAGTAGTGATGTTTCTATTGGTACAGAGCAGATACTATGGCGGGGAAAAGCCCTTGACAGAAATGCAAGCTATACTGTTGCAGGCAATGCCTACATTATGAATAGCGAACTATTTTCAGAAGGCGAATTGATCAGTATCGAGGGCTTAGATATTGACGCGACAGAGCACTACATGCGCGCTCTTCCTACCCCTTTCAACTTGAGTGACACCCCCGAATAAATGGCGTTCGTATTATTCTTGGGGGTATTCACATTACTCCTGGGACAGCTGTAGCCTAAGAGACTACTTCTTCGTTAAACGAAGCACCTTTCCGTTGGTGCTGTCAGTCAGAACGTATAAGCTCCCATCTGGCGCTTGTTTAACGTCGCGGATACGTTCATTCAAGTCTTTCAGCAATGGTTCTTGGCTCGTCACCTTGTCGCCATCTAACACGATACGGTTTAAGTAGCGGAACTTTAAAGAACCTACAAATAGATTTCCTTTCCATTCGGGAAATACATCACCAGTGTAAAAGTCCATACCACTAGGTGCAATTGACGGATCCCAGTAAGTCAATGGCTGACGCATACCAGGCATCTCAGTTTTATCGGTAATAATCGAGCCGTTATAATTCACACCGTAAGTAATGGTTGGCCAACCGTAATTGTCCCCTTTACTTAGTATGTTTATTTCATCACCGCCTTTAGGGCCATGCTCGTGAGTCCACACAGAGCCATTTGAGGGATTTACCGTCATACCCTGAACATTGCGATGTCCGTAGCTATATACTTCGGGGGCTTGACCTCCAAAAAATGGATTGTCGCTCGGTACTGAACCATCATCTTTCACTCTCACCACAACACCAAAATGGTTGTTTGGATTTTGAGATTCTTCTTTTTTAGAACCACGGTCGCCCAGTGAAACAAACAAGTTTTTATCCGCATCAAAAACAAGTCTGCAACCGAAGTGATGAGCGCTATCTATTTTTGGCTCAGCTACAAAAATTTCTTTCACTTCAGTTAAGGTGTTCCCGACAAGCTTGCCACGATGCACTTCGCTTCCGCGTACATTGCCATCAGCTACAGATAAGCAAACATAAACTAACTGATTATTGTCAAAATCTGGGTGCAAGGCCACACCTAACATACCGCCTTGACCAACTACAGCAGCTTCAGGTAAACCAGTGATTGGCTCGCTAAGTTCACCCGAAGCAGTCAGCATTCTTAAACCACCTGCCCTCTCAGTAACCAAAGCATCACCGTTTTTCATAAAGGTGATCCCCCACGGGTTTTTTAAGCCCGTGGCCACTTCTTCAACGTTTATTTCCGTTGCAACCGCACTCATGGCGAATGAAAAACCCAAAGCACTTATCATTAGTTGTTTTAACATACCGAATTCCATTATTGTTTCAGTTATTTTATGCTTACTCTTACGGGATAGTAGGCGATTTGTATCATGTCGCTGATGCTATAGGGTTGCGCGCAACATCCATGCTGTTTTTTCATGAATTCGCATACGGTCGCCTATCAAAGATGCACTTGATTCATCTTCTGCTTCTTGAGCGATTTTCAAGGCCTCTCGGCTAGTTCTCACGACAGTCTCATGCGCTTGCATTAAAATAGAAACCATCTCTTTCGCTTCAGGGACGCCATCCACCTCTTTAACACTGCTAAGTTCAGCAAAAGCGCGGTATGTGCCTGGTGCAACGCACCCGAGAGTACGAATACGCTCTGCAATTTCATCGACCGCTGCGGCTAGTTCAGTGTAGTGCTCTTCAAACATGAGATGTAACTCTCGAAATTGCGGACCCGTCACGTTCCAATGAAAGTTATGCGTTTGTAAATATAGCGTGTATGAATCTGCCAGCAAACGGCTCAGCGAGGCAGCAATCTGCTCTCTGTTGTCTTTACTAATACCAATATCTATTTGACTCATGATTTCTCCATATTTTTGTTTAACGAGCGTCTTTAATCTCAACCGACACTCTCATTATTTTATTATTCTCAAACACTAAGGTGAGAACAAAAGTATCGGAAGCACGCAAAGGCTCTTTGAGCCCCATTAACATTATATGCTTGCCACCCGGCTGAAATTCAAGGTTTGTGCCCGCAGGAATTTTAATACCTGACTCTAATTCACGCATTTGCATCATCTCATCTTCCATCACAGTTTCATGCAATTGCGCTTCTGCAGCAACCGAGCTATCAACTCTCACTGACAATAATGTAATATCGGATTGGCTGGCGTTATCAATTCTCAAATAAACGGCGCCTGTTTTCGCCAAGGCGAATGTTGCTCGAGCCCAGACATTTTCAATACTTACCTTTCCCTTTGCCTTTTTGTGCTCGTGGGCATTGGCGAATTGCGGAACCGCAAATAAAGAGAAAATCAAGGTAATGAAAAACAATTTTTGACTAATGCGCATATGCCGCTCCTACCATCAATTTAATATTGCTGAGCTAAAAACCGGCTCAACTTCCATGCAAAAACTTTACGAAGTGTTAGTGTAGTGAATAACACAATGATTTGGCAATAAATCATGTATTCAATACTGAATAAATAAAGTAGATTACGCTAAAACGAACAATGAGAATAATAAACTTGTGATGAACATCGAAAACATTAATAAAACATTGGAAGAATGGTCTAATCATGCGACCGCTGCAATGCAAGATACAGCAACGTATATTCAAATTGGTGCTGTGTTTGGCATCTATTTGTTTTCGTTTTGGTTGATTGGTTTTGTCCGCGCCAAAATTCCTGCACTTGCAACTCGACCTCAAGAATCGGCTCATCCAATAAACAAGCTGATATACAAACTCGGTACTATTATGGCGCCATTGTTGGCTCTGTTGCTAGTAAAGGTATTAGATGAAGTTGCCATAGCTTTAGTACTTCCTCACTGGCTAATTCAAACAACCTTAGCGATTGCAATACTGATATTTTTTCATTCCGTGATACGGGAATTCGTTTTACACCCCTTGCCCGCACGACTGTTTCGTTGGATTGGTCTGCCTTTGCTATTTTTGCATATCGTAGGGCTACTCAGCGGCTTTGTGGAAATACTCACTAGTATTTCTATGAGTGTTGGTAACGTGAATATTTCCGCCTATGGCATATTTAGAGTATTGATATTTGGTGCGTTTTTGTTTTGGTTGGGCCGCGTTTCCAACTCATTTGGCAAAGCTGTTATCAAGAAGCAAGCCTCACTGGATGTTCCTACTAAAGAAATCTTCTCTAAATTATTCGAAGTCGTCTTGTTCTGTATCATTGTCTTACTACTACTGAATGTCATGGGAATTAACCTGACTACCTTGGCAGTATTCGGCGGCGCTCTTGGTGTCGGCATTGGTTTGGGCTTGCAATCGATTGCGTCGAACTTCATTTCAGGCATCATTATTTTACTCGATCGCTCACTCACCATAGGTGATTACGTTGAATTAGAAACCGGACAAACAGGCTTTGTTCGCGAATTTCGAATGCGATACACCGTATTGGAAACCTATGATGGCAAAGATATCTTAGTCCCGAACGAAACATTCATTTCGAACCTGTTAATTAACTGGTCGCACAAAGATCCCAAGCAGCGCTATCGAGTAGATTTCTCCGTACCTTATGCTACAAATATTCGGGAAATGGTTGAATTCATTAAAGTGGCTGTTGCTGAGCACCCGAAAGTATTGAGTGGAGATGACTTACCATTTGAAGAACAACCAGATTGTGAAATTGATAGTTTTGGTGACTCTGGCGTCAATATGTTTGTTGAGTTTTGGATGGAAGGTATTGACGACGGAAAAAATCGTGTAGGCGGAGACTTACTTTTAACCATCTTTGAAACCTTGAAAGAAAATGGTATTGAAATTCCATTCCCTCAAAGAGAAGTACGCATTTTAAACCCTGAAAGTACCGGTTTACATAAGTCATAATAGGGTGAAACACGGCGGTAATTGAGGAGCCTATTTTATTAGCTCGCCGCCTATATCTCCCATCAAGCCTGACTATCACAATTGAGAAGGTAGATTTAGCAAGGACGAAAGCTAGTGCAAATCAAAACCTTTTATGCTATTATTCACTATTGTTATACCAAAAAGTAATATGAATACAACATAAGGAAGTCGTATATGGAAATGTTATTTGATTATATTTTGACTGTTGAAGTCGCGATCATTGTCCTCGTTTTGGTGCTGTTAAAAAGCAGTATTAAGTTTGTTCCCCAAAACCGTGCCTATGTCATAGAGCGTTTCGGTAAGTTTCAATCAACCAAAGAAGCTGGTTTGAACTTTATTATGCCATTTATCGATCGTGTATCTGCTGACCGCTCTCTAAAAGAACAAGCCGTAGATGTGCAAGAGCAAAGCGCAATCACAAAAGACAATATTTCACTCATGGTAGACGGCGTTTTATATTTCCGTGTGATGGATCCATACAAAGCCACTTATGGCGTAGAAGACTACGTATTTGCTGTTACTCAGTTAGCGCAAACTACGATGCGTTCTGAGCTAGGTAAAATGGAACTGGATAAAACTTTTGAAGAACGTGATGTCTTGAATTTAAATATCGTAACAGCAATAAACCAAGCATCTGGACCTTGGGGAATACAGGTCATGCGTTATGAAATTAAAGACATTATTCCACCAGGTTCAATAATGGAAGCGATGGAAGCTCAGATGAAAGCAGAGCGAGTTAAACGTGCTCAAATCCTAGAATCTGAAGGTGATAGACAAGCTGCCATCAACCGTGCGGAAGGTGAAAAAGCCTCAGTAGTACTCGCGGCGGAAGCTGAAAAGTCTGAGCAAATTTTAAGAGCGCAAGGTGAAGCATCTGCGATAGTAGCTGTTGCAGAAGCCCAGGCCGAAGCTCTGAATAAGGTCGGTGAGGCAGCGAATACAGAAGCGGGCCAAAAAGCGATACAGCTCGACCTGGCAACCAAAGCAATTGAAGCTAAGCAAGCCATTGCAAAAGAATCTAGCGTCGTGTTGCTACCCGATTCTGGTACAGAAGCTGCCTCTATCGTCGCTCAAGCTACCAGCATCATTAGCAGCTTAACTGGTAAAGGGGCTTAATATGGAATGGTTTGCTAACAACTTAATTGAATCGATTCTGATCATTGGTGTGGTGCTATTAATCATTGAAATTGTTGTCTTGGGTTTTAGCACGTTTTTCTTATTCTTTACGGGCTTAGCGGCCATAGTGACAGCCTTAATCATATGGTTAGGCTTAATTCCTGAAACGTTCTTATCTACATTGATTTCAGTTTCAGCTTTCACTTTGGTCTTCGCATTGGCACTTTGGAAGAAACTCTCCGCACTTCAGAATAAAACCGATACCAAACGGGCTAAATCTGACTTGATAGGTCATTCTTTTGTGCTCCCTGCAGATATTGTAGTCGCGCTGCCGTTGGCTGAAAAGCCGAGTTATCAATACTCTGGCATAAACTGGCAATTGAACGCACTGGAAGACTTGAACAGAGGTACTATGGTCGAAGTTATCCAAGCGGATGTCGGGAGCTTGTTAGTTAAAGCGAAAGTACCATAAATTAAGTTGCATATCGGTAATACTGTAAAAGGGCTCTATTGAGCCTTTTTTATTGTCAATTTATACGAGAAATATACATTCTCGAGTGTCAGAGAAATTTACAGCATATTCAGAAAAAAGAATATTATCTTTTAAAATCAATAATTTAAAATATGGCATAATTCTAGCTAAATCTTATTTTTAACTCACTAAGAAGTACCTTCGATGAAAAATTTTATCAAAGTGTTTGTGATTACAAGCGGACTGTTATTAACGGGTCTTTCTCAAGCTGCAATTATTACCTTCAATGATCGCGCTGCCTTTGAAACCTATGTAGGTGCATCAACAACCGATGACTTAAATACGAATTTAAGTGGTTCCGGTCTTGATCTGAGCAACGCTGATTATTCTTGGACGATGAGCGATTATGCTTGTGCTGACAGTGCAGGCTGTAGCTCTAGCGGCAACCCATTTATAAATGGCAACAATGACTGGGTATGGACCTACAGCTCTGGTGTATTTAATTTTAACTTTAATATCACAGCGTTTGGCTTGGACTATGGTCATCCGAACGGCGCAACTCAGGGAAACGTGGGTTTGTTTGGGTTTGATAGCGGCACTAATGCTAATGGCTCTTTTTTTGGCGTAGCTACCGACGATGGAACATTTTTAGGCTCATCTATTTCCTACGCGCAGAATACTTCGTTCCAAGCATTCGATAATGTTATTTATTCTTCCAATCCAAATGGACAATTTGAAGTAGCATCTGCGCCGGGTGTACTAGGCTTGTTCGGTATTTCACTGCTTATAATATGCAGACTGAGAAAAGCAAAATAAACAATTCGATACATTATTAACGTATCATATAGCAAAAAAAGGGACTCAAACGAGTCCCTTTTTTATGCTTCTCACTTTTTTACTTTACCTGCTCTCTCACCAACTGGTCCATAAACCTCACGCCCCAACCTTGGCTCCCTTTTGGCGCGACATCTATATCTGAATCCAGCCAATCAACGCCAGCGATATCCAAGTGCACCCAAGGTAGGTCTTCATCTATAAAGGTCCCGACGACTGCTGCACCAATACTCGCGCCTGGGTTACCTGCTCCTGAGTTTTTAATATCAGCAATGGGGGATTTAATTTGCTCGAAATGATTTGGGTGTAAAGGTAGCGGCCAAACATGCTCACCAGAACGCTCACCCACTCCCATCATTTGAGTCGAGAGTTCAAAGTCTCTGGTAATAAGAGCTGCATACTCATCGCTAAGCGCGCGAGCGGCAGAGCCTGTTAACGTTGCAATATTCAGCAGCATTCTGGGCTTGAACTCGACCTGTGCGTAATGCACGGCATCCGCAAGGATGAGTCGTCCTTCTGCATCGGTGCTCATTATTTCAATACTGACACCTTTCATGGTTTCAAGCACGTCGCCCGGACGAATAGCATCTTGGCTAGGCATGTTCTCGGCTAACGGCATCAAACCCACAAGGTTAATCGCTTCGCCGCGCTGCGCTGCAGCATAAAGCGTACCTGCTACCGCTGCGGCACCAGACAAATCAGATTTCATTGCCCACATACCCGTATTTTGTTTTAAACTGATACCACCCGTATCAAAGGTAATCCCCTTACCGACTAACGCTATTGGGTGGTCTTTTTTGTCTGCGCCTGTATATTGAATGACAAGAAGACGAGGATCGTTAATCGATCCTTTGCCTACGCCCTCTAGCGCACCCATTCCAAGTTTTTGGATATCTCGCATATCAAGCACTTCTATTTTTACATTTCGAAGTCCTTTGAACTTTGCTTTCACTACATCTACAAAGGCCTGTGGGTACATATTCTTACCGGGCTCAGTTGCTAGATCTCTTGCTAAATGAACACCCTTAGCAACATGAGTAAGGTCATCAACAAACACTTTTCGCGCTTGTTGGGCGTCTTCAGTCACCAAGGTAATGTCAGACACACCTTCACTTTTGTCGGATAAGTATCGGTCAAAACTATAGTCTCTTAGCTGATAACCATAAGCTAAATGTGCGCTAGGTGTATCCACCGTTGCACCTAAGCCATCAAGATGAATTGTCGCATTTACTTTCTTACTTGTTGATTTAAGGGCTGCAGCTATCTTGCCCCCTAAATTCTGCAGATCCGGGCCATCCAAAAGACCATCGGGATCCTGAGTTCCTACGATTAATAAGGACTCAATGTCACCTACCATCTGCAGGTGCAAGGTATTTCCTTTTTCACTGGTAAAATCATTAAGCGCTAAAAGTTTGGTGACTCTCCCATCGGTCGATTCATCGAGCTGAGCCAACACGCCTGTTAATTTATCGGTATCTTCTAACAACACAATTTGTGTTGATTTTTGAGTGCTAGCTTGCGTTGTAAAAGAAAAACTGGCATCAGCTACGCTACTTGCACTGAACGACATCAAGGATAATGCTGCTATACCCGTTGAGAGTGGTCTAAACTTGGCTTTCATATACATTCCTTTTCTATTTAATTGTGTAGAGTGTATGAGCAAACGGAGCGAATAAAAATACTGTTTATATTTCGATATATATCGATTTTTTCGATGTGTGCGTAGCATATCTAATCCACTTGATACGATCATCTTTTATTGTTTATAATTTGAGCAGCGGTTTTATGTGAGTTGTCTTAAAACTATTCGCTTTTTACAGATGACTCAAATCCGAAACTGAGTCTTCTCTTACACAAGGACGGCTCATGACAACTCTTAAACTTGGTTTTGCAATGGGAGGTGGCGTTTCTCTCGGTACCTTCAATGCTGGCGCATTATCACAAACAATTAAACTCGCAATATTGTATGGGCAAGACCGCAAGGGTGCCCTCTACGACAAGGTCGAAATTGACGTATTTTCTGGTGCGAGTGCTGGCTCAATTTCTTTGGCAATTATGCTTAGAGCCCTATCATCTAGCACTAAAGAGCAACTGCAGCAGGCAGATCGCGCCCTCAAGGATGAATTTGGTGAGGATTATACTAACCTTCCTAGCTCTACTAACAAAAAGGCAGCACTCCAAGCGGTCCAAGTAATGCAAACAATGCAAGAACAAGTTTGGGTCGAAAAAGTGAGCATGGACGCCCTACTTGACCCCATTTCAAACGAAGTTGATAACCCCCACTCCTTAAAATTTTCTGCGGGACTATTGAATAGAGCCGCATTAGAAAATATCGCCAGCGAATTACTTAAAAACACCTCCAGTATCGACACACAGCAAAACCAAGAGGTACTTGCTGAACGAGTCTTGTTTGCCAGCTCACTCTCCAATTTAACCCCAATATTACAAGATGCTAGGCAAGAGTTCGACGCCTCGTCAGGCAGCCAGTATGTACTGGCTGACGGTATGACATCTGTCACCCACCGAGAAACTAGAATTTTTGATTTATATTTTGGAGACCAAAGCGATACTGACTATATTAACGATAAAACAAAGTACCCAGAACGGTGGACACGTTATCATCTGGGTGATCCCAAGAATAATGTTATTGGGGACATGCGTGGTGATAAAAAAGATGTATGGAAACGAATTATATCTACAGCAATAGCCTCTGGTGCATTTCCTATGGCTTTTGAACCCGTTGTACTCGAGCGTTATCAATTCGAATATGGTCCTTTGTGGCCAAAAGAGTTAGCCAATGAAGACCAATTTGACTTTACTTATATTGATGGCGGTGTGTTTAATAACGAACCAATCCGTGATGCCTTTAAGTTAGCGTCTTTTATTGATGCTCATGATGAACGACTTGATACTGAGCGATGCATTATTTTTGTCGACCCGGCGGTAACAGACATTAAAACCAGCTTTATGGTACCCGTTCAAAAACGGTTTACTCTTACAACTCCTATCTTAGGAGACAACATCATTGGCAATATCGATGGTATCGACCTAGAAGCTAAAGCCTCTTTAGATCGACTCCTCAGTCATATTGCTACCATCGGTAATGCGATATTCATGCAAGCACGCGCGATTGAAGGTGACAAAGTCTTTGCCGTACGCAAACAGATGGAACTCAGAGATAAGATCCGTCAGAGTTTTGCCGAGCAAGCTAGCGACACTGATGTTTCAGTCTCTCTCCTATCGCTGATTTGCCAACAGCTTGATGCTGTTATGCAGAAAGATCTAAAGAATATCCTCTTACCACCAAGCGCGCTCAGTCTTTCAGCAGAAGCAAAGCGTGTCTACAGAGAGGTTCTAGCAACTTCTGAATCGGTTCCTCAGACACTTCTGCACCCAATACTCGAGATTTCATATGCCAATATAGACAGTGACCTTGAAAAGTTACTCGACAGTAAAGTTCCCACTAGCGCCTCTTACGCTTGGTTCCTGCTGTTAAATTTCATTCAAATTGATCAAAGCATGCGATTGAGTGGAAAGTCTGATACCACTCGTTTCATTGCAATTGGTCCATTTGAGGAGCCCTCGGCACCCACTTTAAAGCAAGCCAAAAAGATCGCGCTACCGGGTGACAAGCTCATCGCTTTTGGGGGCTTTATGTATGAACGTACTCGCGCAGTCGACCTAGGAATTGGTAAGTTTTGCGCCACGAAAGCGCTTCTGGCTGCAGAGCTTATCAGCGCCGATGTGACCATTCCAGATTGTCCGAAACTTAATGCCGATGAAGAAGATGAATATCAACGAATGCTCGACAAGGGGATTAAGGCCGTCTTGAGCAGAGTGGTTGATATGGTAAGGGCTAGCAATATTCCGATCGTCAGTAATATTCCCAAGGGCGCGATAAAATGGTTGTTGGGTAAAGTCACTCAATCTGAGTCACTGGCCAATACCTACGAACTTAGAATCGAGCTACCTGAAGGAGTAAATAACCTTGAATTTGACGGGCGAGGTAAAATTCCGGGTTTAACTGACAAAGACATCAAGCCTGTCAAACTGAATGGTAAGCTCTTCTTAATCACCTTTGCGGATTTTGATGAAACGACATCATTGTGGAATGGTCCCCACATATCGAAGCAACAGCAAATACACATAGACCAAAACGGCTTCATTGATAAAACCTATGCATCAATTAGTACGCCTGATGCTGCACTCCTCGACGAATTAGCATTGAGTGGATATAGCGTGCTCACGACAAAGTTAAAGAAACAGCGTGGGAGAACGCAAAAACTGGAGTGGCATGTTGCAAAACAGTTGACGGCGCTTTCAGACATGCTCTAGTGAGCATGTCTGTTTATGTGAAAAGTGACTATATTAGCGAATATTCTGACGTCTTCTGTAAAACGAAATAGCAAGCAAAACAAAGACTGCTGATATGGTTGTTGACCCACCACTGTAGCCCTCACGATACTCAAGCTGCACTTCTTCTGGGTTGTTCTTGATGCGTTCTTTGAACATTTTTAATTGGTCATCAAGATTCACAATCATTTCATCCGCAGCCTCATTAAAACTTTGAAGGCTATCTGCACGCAGTTCCTCATTTAAGTTAATAGGTGTCGATCTTCCTTTTACTTGACTGATGCCTGGCGCTCTAAAAAGCATCTTCTTACTGGCTATATCAAACACAACAGTATCGATCAGCGTATTAGTATCATTTTTCGAACCAGAAATGGTGTAAGCACCCACTATCGTTAAATAAGACAATGAAAGTGCACCATCATCAGTAAATTGCATCTGATCGTAAGATACGAGTGCTATCACATCGACATCATACATGGTGCCAATTTGAGACAAGTTGGTAAAGCCTCCACCTGGTGTTAAATAGGTAGTCGGAATCACCTCAATCTTCTCAACAAATTCCAATGCTCTGAAGTTATCAGCGACACGGTTCAAGATGCTCGTTTTGGTAGACTCTGGGAACTTAATAGAGTCCATGGGACCACTCCACAAATTTGCTCCGCGCTGATAACTTTGTGTGGCTGGTACAAAGGCAATACCTACTTTCAACGGTACTTTTAATCTTGGCATCGTTGGCTCAGGATGAAGCTCAACATCTTTCGGATATAAGTAGTCCATCACACTACTTTTATTATGAATTTGTTGTGTCGCGCAACCTGATAAAAACAATAATGCCGCGCAAGTGATTATTACAAAACGTTTGATGTTCACGAAAAAATCCTGTCAAAATAGATACTAGAGTGGGCAGAGTACGACCAAACGCTACGTTCAGCAAGCGCTTATATTGAAGTAGCGACATCTTTTACCGAAGGTATTATTATTTGATACTAAACCTGAGAAGCTATGGAAAAGTAATAGATCGATATGCCAGGTTTGTATTGAAAAAAGGGGGGAAGTGGTGCCGACTACCGGAGTCGAACTGGTGACCTACTGATTACAAGTCAGTTGCTCTACCAACTGAGCTAAGTCGGCACACTAGGGTTGCTCGAGCACTTACTCGAGCGACGCGTATTTTAGGGAATCACTAGCTTTTGTCAAGCAATCCTCTTTACTTAGTGTAATTTTTTAATCTATTTGCTTCAGCTTCAAGTTCTGGGAAGTGTTCGACCGGTAAGAACGCTAAAAGTTGAGCTAGCTTATTCCCTAAGTGACTGTGGGAGTCTGCCACAACATTGATATGCCCCATCTTACGCTTCGTTCTAACTTCTTTGCCATACCAGTGCAAGTGCGCACCCGCTATACCGATAAGGTCTCGGCTAAATGCTGTACAACCAATAATGTTAACCATTGCGCTAACACCGCGCACATCTACAGCTCCTAAAGGCAAGCCTAAAACAGCACGGATATGCTGCTCAAACTGACTGGTATCACATCCTTGTTGCGTCCAATGGCCGGAGTTATGCACTCTTGGTGCAATCTCATTAACTAAGAGTTCTTCGCCACATTGGAATAATTCAACAGCCAGTACACCTACGTAATCCATTGCTGTTGCTAGCTTCTCGAATATTTCATTCGCTTGGCTTTGCAGCGAATCACTCAAGTCTGTGATTGGGGCAACACTCACATGCAACTGGCCTTCAAAGTGTAAGTTTTCAGCTAAGCTGAAACACGATACGTTACCTTCACTATCTCTCGCACCGACAAGTGATATCTCGCGGTCAAATTGCATCATTCTTTCAGCAATCAATGGAACTTTTACTAAGTCTAGTTTTGCAAATTCTGATTTCAATTTTTCCAGCTGATCAGCAGACTGCATTCGCCATTGGCCATAGCCGTCGTAGCCATCTCGGCTTGCTTTAAATATAACGCGCTCGCCTAAACTGGCTATCACATTATCGAGGTCAGTCACATCAGTGATAATCAAATAGGGGCAGTTCGGGATTTCATGTTTGCTTAACAATGCTTTTTCACGAACGCGATCAGCCCCAGCTAAAATAGAAGCGACGTTAGGAAATAGTTTCCCGCTTTTATCGGCATCTAATAGCAAATGTTCTGGAACATGCTCAAACTCGACAGTAATGGCGTTGGCATCTTCAATGGCATTTTGTAGTGACACACCTGTCGGCTCTTTCGACACGGGGTGCACAACAGTCTCGTTTGAGACATCAACAGCACTGACGATCACGCCTAATGGTGCTGCGGCCAAATACATCATCTGGGCTAACTGGCCAGAACCATAAACTAAGACTCTCAATCGTCTAATTCCAAAGTTTGGTTGCTCATCACCGTATCTGTTTGTTTCTGTCTAAACGTAATAATGGCGTCACGAACAGCAGGTTCTTGCAGTGCTATCACTTGCGCAGCTAGCAAGCCAGCGTTAGCAGCACCTGCTTCACCGATTGCCAAGGTGCCTACTGCAACCCCTTTTGGCATTTGGACAATAGAGAGCAAGGAGTCTAATCCGTTCAATTGACTTGAACGCACCGGACATCCGAAAACGGGTAAGTGAGTATGTGCGGCGATCATACCTGGAAGGTGAGCAGCACCACCGGCACCAGCAATAATGACTTGGACACCTTGGTCTGCTGCGGTTTCAGCAAATTCTACCAATAGGTTTGGAGTACGGTGAGCAGATACGACCTTCGCTTCGAAAGAAACACCCAACGTTTTAAGCATAATTGCTGCTTTTTGCATCGTTGGCCAATCAGATGTTGAACCCATTACAATTGCAACTTGTGCCATTTTATTTACCACTTTAAGTTAGCTTGGAACGCAAAGGGCCAATGCGACTTTTCTGCGACCATTAAAAAAGCACGATATTATACGCAATATCGTGCTTTTTTATAGCGAAAATTGCTGAATTATTTTGCGCTCTTCATATAATCCAGCGTCATGTTTGTTAAAAGCTTCACGCCTAACTTCATGCCACTATCATCCACAACAAACTCTGGTGTGTGGTGAGCCGGTGAGTCTTCTTCCGACACATCTAGTGGTTTCCCACCAACCCAAAGATACACACCCGGAACTTCCTGTTGGAAGAATGAAAAATCTTCTGCACCCGTAACCGCTTTAGAGTTAATTACATTCTCTTGTCCAGCGGTCCGTACCAACGTTGGTAAAACCTGATCCATCAAAGCATGATCATTGAATGTAATGGGATAGCTATAATCTAAAGGTAATGTCACTTCGGCTTCAGCACGCATGCTATCTGCAATACCTTTTACTTTGCGTGGGATAGCTTCATACATATGGTCTCTCGCTGCTTTATTTAGCGTGCGAATAGTTCCCACCATTGTGACTTCATTCGGAATGATATTTGAACGGTTACCACCATGGATTGAACCAATGGTGACAACAGCTGCATCGTCGATTACTTTGATTTCTCGGCTGACAACCGTTTGTAGCGCCATAATAATTTGAGCGGATGTTGTGATTGGATCAACACTCTTCCACGGATATGCGCCATGGGCTTGCTTACCTTTTACCACAATTTTAAAAGGGTCAACCGCGGCCATAATACCACCATGGCGATATCTGACCTTACCGACATCTGTATTGGCACTAATATGCAAACCAAAAATTACGTCAACATCTGGATTTTTTAAGACGCCTTCTTCAACCATCACTTCAGCGCCGCCTCTTTCACCAGAAGGTGCGCCCTCTTCAGCAGGCTGAAAAATGAACTTCACTTTACCAGTGAGCTCTCCTTTCATATCCGTTAAAATCTTCGCAGCCCCCATCAGCATAGCCATGTGAGTATCATGTCCACATGCGTGCATAACCGGTACTTCATTACCATCGAGCATACCGACGGCTGTTGATTTATAAGGCAGGTCATTTTGTTCGGGCACAGGTAGGCCATCCATATCTGCGCGTAGCGCCACTGTAGGGCCGGGCTTACCAGAATCCAATACAGCCACAACACCGGTGATTGCAACGCCTGTTGTCACCTCTAAGCCCAGACCTCTAAGGTACTTCTCTATGTACTTAGCGGTTTCAAACTCACGGTTAGATAATTCAGGGTTTTGATGTAAGTGGTGACGCCACTTAATCACTTCAGGTTCGATTTTATCTGCCATCGCAGCCACAGCGTCATGCTCATGAGCACTTGCAACACCGGATAGTGCAGTCAAAGATATTGCAGTAAATAAAGGTAGTAAGCGTTTCATATTAAAGTTTCACCTGTTGTTATTATAGTCGGCTTGTTTTTATTATTATAAGAGTAACGTGCTTCTATAATGCAATTTTGCGCAGAAAAGTGCCAGTTCAATTTCTGCCTCATATTCTTCCGTTACACTCCAATTGAAGGAATGAATGACTAAAAGCACTTGCCTACCCCTAAATTTTTGATGCAAACTGTCAGTAGTGTTTACTTAATTTCGTCACTCATGCTCTCTACCAAACAGAAAAAACAGTTTCAAAAACAAGGCTACTTGGTACTGCCTAAACTATTTGATCGAGCGCAGATTGCTGAGCTTAAAGAGGCCGCCCTGAGAATTGTGGATCAATTTGATGCCGAATCAACACGCGCTGTATTTTCTACTGAGACTGAATCGAACACCAATAGAGACGATTACTTTCTGAGTTCTGACAACAAGATTAGGTGTTTTTTTGAAGAAGATGCCTTTACTCAGAGTGGTCAACTTGCCCAAGCAAAAGCATTGAGTATCAACAAAATTGGCCATGCACTTCATGTCCTTAATCCCGTTTTCAAGGAATTCAGTCAGCAAAAGCTTATCGCAAAAATAGCGGAAGATGCGGGTGTGAGTTCACCTGAAATACGACAAACAATGTATATTTTTAAGCAACCTAAGATTGGTGGTGTTATCCGTTGGCATCAGGACGCCACATACTTCTTCACCTCACCACAGTCTGTTGTCACCTTTTGGTTTGCAATTGAAGATTCAACACTCGAAAACGGCTGCCTGCAAGTCGATAAACAGGGCGCAAACTTTCCTTTAAAAGAGCAATTCAAGCGCTACGCTGACGACAATACAGCATTAGTTGAGTTAGAGAATATCCAATGGCCTGGCCAAGAAAGAGCATTACCTTTAGAAGTAAAAGCAGGGTCATTGGTGATTTTTAATGGCGTACTACCACATTTTAGTGAAGCGAACCGTTCAAGTCAGTCGCGACACGCCTTTACGCTCCACATTACCTCTGCTGACGCAAAATACCATGAGCATAACTGGTTGAGAGCTAGCCCTGTTCGGATCTACTCTTGAAGTAAAAGGCGGTACCGTAACACTAATGTCTTTTTCTCAACATCCAAGTCACTATCAAGTTCCACTTCCGAGTGGAATACTCCACCACAGCTAATAATCATGGCTTTTGAAGCTACGTTATTTGAATAGCAATGAATATGCACTTCTCTCATATTTCGCAAAAGCGCTTGCTGAAGGGTAAGCTCAAGGAGTTTCTTACTGAACCCTTTTCTGCGGCACGATGGTCGAATGCCCAGGCCAATATGACCACCGACAAAGGCAATATCATCATTTAAGAAATGCCTTAAATTACTGACCCCAATAATTGATGCACCTTGAACTAACCACCAAGTGGAGCTTGGCACATAGCCTGCTGGTAGTTGAACACCTTGTTCAAAATCATCATTTCGCTGCAACATAGCCTCAAAATCGCTATGATCAAAGTCTAAGGGAAATGGGTAACGCTCTTCTTCGCCAAGCTCTTTGATATAGCTTAAATAGCTTGCTTTGAAAACTGATTGAGGAGATACCAACTTAAGGTTTGTCACACATCATCCCTGCATTTTGAGTTTAGGAAAAAATCAACGTAAGTGACAATATCACCGGTGTGCTTATCGTGACGAGTACATTTTTTCCCATCAGAGGCAGTAAGGTAGCCATTTCGGGGTCGGTTTTTATCTTTTGTAATTGAAAGCTGATCACCAAACTCAAGACAATGGGAAATAGCGCTAACAAACTCAGATACGGCAAAAACGCCAACATCACCGCCGCAAACAAACAAACTAAGCTCAATAAAGCCATAGTGGTGTGTGCATTAATTGCCTTGCTAAGACCATACTGAATAGCAATATGGTTCCGCCCGTGCTGTTTGTCAGCCTGAATATCGGGTATTTGGTTTAACAGCAGGAGATTGTTTGTCTGGAAAAAGATAATCAGACTGACAAACAAAACATCTAAGCGGAATGTTTCACTCAGCACAAAGTAGCTACCATTTATTATCAACACACCGAAGGCAAAGCCGGGGGCAATTAGGCAAATAAAGGGGAAACGATTTATCCACTTTGTGTACGAAATAATGATCAATACCCCAACTACACCAATGCTAAGCAGCTCAGGACCGACTTGAGTGACCAAATACAAACCAATTCCAATGCAGATACATAAGTTGATAATTGCCAATATCAACACTGTATCTTTGGCTTTAGGTTCATTCGGTAGGCCGCCACTTCCACCACTAAAAGACGTGCGTTTGGTTTTCAAATCCAAACCAGAAACAAAGTCAGTATATTCATTGAACATGTTCACGGCGATATGAGCGCAGAGCGCACCTGCAGTAATCAAAACCATTAATAGGTAAGACCTTGGCTCGTGATGATAATTAGCCAATGCAAAAGGCACAAGTAAGCAGGCTGGCGTCAATACTAAAAAGGGCAAACGCATAGTGGCGAAAACCGCTGTGGAGAATGATTGAGTTTGCGCTTTGCCGACGTGGTTCATATTTTTTCTTATTGTTGTTTTTGATGATATGTTTTGGCTAAATGCTAGCAATAATTGCAAAGCACAAGCCACTTTAGAAGCATAACTCAGGAAGAAAAAAGCAGCAAAAAAAAACCGCTGAGCTAATGCCAGCGGTTTTGTTATCTTTCGGCTGCTAATTAGCCTTTTTGACGTTTCATTGAATCAAAGAATTCGTCATTTGTTTTGGTCATTGATAAGCGACCAATAAGGAATTCCATTGCGTCAATCTCAGACATTTCGTGTACGATTTTACGCAAAATCCACATTTTCTGAAGCTCATCTTGCGTCGTTAATAGCTCTTCACGACGCGTGCCTGAGCGGTTGAAGTCGATCGCTGGGAATACCCGTTTTTCAGCAATCTTACGATTCAGGTGCAGTTCCATATTACCAGTACCTTTAAACTCTTCGTAGATAACCTCATCCATCTTAGAGCCAGTATCGATAAGGGCAGTTGCTATAATCGTTAAACTTCCGCCTTCTTCTACGTTACGCGCCGCACCAAAGAAGCGTTTTGGTTTATGCAATGCATTAGCATCAACACCACCCGTTAACACTTTACCTGATGAAGGGATTACAGTGTTGTAGGCACGAGCTAAACGAGTGATTGAATCAAGTAGAATCACGACGTCTTTCTTATGCTCTACAAGACGCTTGGCTTTTTCGATAACCATCTCTGCAACTTGTACGTGACGACTTGCTGGTTCATCGAAGGTTGACGCAATAACTTCACCGCGCACCAAGCGTTGCATTTCAGTGACTTCTTCTGGACGTTCATCAATCAACAATACCATCAACTGACACTCAGGATGATTTGCTGATATTGACTGCGCGATATTTTGAAGTAGTAGGGTTTTACCCGCTTTTGGTGGAGCAACGATCAAACCACGCTGACCACGACCAATTGGTGATGCCAGATCGAGCACACGTGCTGTAATATCTTCGGAACTGCCATTTCCACGCTCAAGTCTGAAACGTTCATTAGCATGCAATGGTGTTAAGTTTTCAAAGAGGATTTTATTACGGGAGTTTTCTGGCTTGTCGAAGTTAACTTCGCGAATTTTTAATAGGGCAAAATATCGTTCACTGTCTTTGGGAGGTCTTATTTTCCCAGCGATAGTGTCGCCTGTTCGCAGATTAAAGCGTCGAATCTGACTTGGCGATACGTAGATATCGTCCGGGCCAGCTAGGTAAGAGCTATCACCCGAACGTAAAAAGCCAAAACCATCTTGAAGAATTTCGAGAACGCCGTCTCCAAAAATATCTTCACCGCCTTTGGCGTGAGCTTTTAAAATTGAAAAGATAATGTCTTGTTTTCTAGCACGGGCCAGGTTTTCCAAACCCATGTCTTCAGCTAGCTTCACAAGTTCGCTAATAGGTTTGTTTTTTAATTCGGTCAAATTCATATTGGTGGGTCTTTATGTTTAGGCTCAGCGCAGGCGCACATTTATAACGTGGTATTACGGCTTCGCCCTGTCAAAAGTAGTCTCTGGTTAATTTTTTCGTTTTGAAGTTTGATTTTAACTATTCCCACAACACAACAGCATTGAACATTATCAGGCTGCTTGTCGCAAAGTACCAAGATATTTATCACTAGGCGCATTACAGGAAGTTTAAAAAGGTTCGCTCGGATGAGCACAGAACAAAGTTAGCACTTATTACGCTTATCGTCCAGTTTTACAAAAAAATAACTTTTAAAAAAAAGGCTACCTATATGGGTAACCTTTATCATTATTCATCGGCAGAATGCTAATTAGATGTTTTCGTTCAAAAACTCTTCTAATTGAGTTTTAGATAGCGCGCCTACCTTTGTTGCGGCCACAGCACCATCTTTAAACAACAATAGTGTTGGGATGCCACGGATACCATATTTTGGCGGAGTTTCATTATTTTCATCGACATTAAGCTTGCCAACTGTTAACTTGCCATCAAACTCGTCTGCAATCTCTGATAGGATTGGAGCGATCATTTTACAAGGACCGCACCATTCGGCCCAGAAATCAACTAATACAGGACCGCTAGCATTGATAACATCGGCCTCAAATTTTTCGTCACTCAACGAGATAATTTTGTCGCTCATTCTTTTCTCCAGATTTGGTCATTCGCTGAGATTCTTCAGCACTGCCATATAGTGTTAATAGAAATCGTTTTTAATGCAAGCAATGATAAGCTATAAGCTATGCCACAAACACATTTAACAGATACGTCATTTTCCGATCTTCCGATCCATCCGCTTGTTATTAAGGCGCTCGAGGAAGCTAACTTCAACCACTGTACGCCAATTCAATCAATGGCATTACCCCAATTATTGGACGGTAATGACATTGCAGGACAAGCGCAAACAGGCACAGGTAAAACAATTGCTTTCTTGGTGGCGACTTTTCACCACCTGTTAAATAATCCAAAACCTGACAACGAACCAAATAAACCAAGCCCTAGAGCCATTATTATGGCGCCAACGCGTGAGCTTGCCGTTCAGATTTATAACGATGCTGAATTACTGAGTAAACACACAGAATTGTCGCTAGGTTTGATATATGGGGGCGAAGGGTATGAAAGTCAACGGGATAAATTAACAAAAGGTGTCGATATCGTTATAGGCACCACAGGCCGTATCATTGACTATTATAAGCAAGACATTTTCTCGCTAAAAAATATCCAAGTAGCGGTGTTAGATGAAGCAGATCGTATGTTCGATTTAGGCTTTATAAAAGATATTCGCTATTTATTTAGACGGATGCCTGAACCAACTTTACGCCTAAGTATGCTTTTTTCTGCAACCTTGAGCTTTAGAGTTCAAGAACTTGCCTATGAGCATATGAATAATCCAACTCACGTACAAATTGAGCCATCGAAGAAGACAGCAACGCGTGTCTCAGAAGAGTTGTTTTATCCTTCAGATAAAGATAAGCCGCTGTTATTACTCACGCTGCTTGAAGATGAATGGCCAGATAAAACCATCGTTTTCGCCAATACTAAATTTGGTTGTGAGACTGTTTCCGCATGGTTACAAGCCGACAATCATCGTGTTGGTATGCTGAGTGGCGATGTTCCTCAAAAGAAACGCTTGAGCATCTTAGAAGATTTTACAAGTGGTGCTATTGATATTTTGGTCGCTACCGATGTTGCTGCTCGCGGTTTACATATCGACAAAGTCACTCATGTCTTCAACTATGACTTGCCTGACGATGCAGAAGATTATGTCCATCGAATCGGCAGAACTGGTCGTGCAGGTGAAAGTGGTATTGCTATCAGCTTTGCTTGTGAGAAATACGCCTTGAATCTACCTGCGATCGAAATGTATATTGAGCATCAGATACCCGTGACTGACTACAATCCAAACGAATTATTGGAAGACGTCGAGCCACCAAAGTTTCATCGCAAGCCAAGAGGCAGAAATGATAATCGCTCAGGTAATCGTGGAGGTCGTTCTGGCGGTCAACGCTCGAGTGGACCAAGAAGGAATCATCAAGGAAGAAAGTAGAGGTAATAGACTTTGATTCAAGAAGTACCAAATACCGTTATTCAGGATGAATATTACGCTGCC
The DNA here is from genome assembly GCF_031846165.1 of Brumicola blandensis. Lineage (NCBI taxonomy): Bacteria > Pseudomonadati > Pseudomonadota > Gammaproteobacteria > Alteromonadales > Alteromonadaceae > Brumicola > Brumicola blandensis. The sequence goes on along the minus strand of NZ_JAVRIE010000002.1, from coordinate 684,942 downwards.
GTAGATTTAGGCTCTAACAGCTTTCACATGGTGATTGTTAGGGTGCTAAGCGGTAGCGTACAAATAGTCAGTAAGAATAAACGCAAAGTCAGGCTCGCTGCTGGTTTAGATGATGAATTACAGTTATCAGAAGACAGCATTCAACGCGGCCTAGATTGTTTAAAAACCTTTCGTGAACAGCTTGAAGATATTCCCCCGTCAAATATAAAGATCGTCGCAACAGCCACGCTAAGAATTGCAAGTAATGCTGCACAATTCATTACTCGGGCTGAAAAAGTCTTAAATCATAAGATCAGCGTGATCAGCGGCGAAGAAGAAGCGCGGCAGATATATTTAGGCGTCGCCTACACATCAGCAAACCAAGGCAATACCTTGGTCGTTGATATTGGCGGTGCCAGCACAGAAGTGATTGTTGGCAGAGATATGCAACCCCTTCACTTAACGAGTGTGGATATGGGCTGTGTAACCTTCATGGAACGTTATTTTCCGGGTGGCGTTTTAAGTGAAAACAACTTCGACAAAGCCTTAGCCGAAGCTGAAGCACTAGTATCTTTACATGCACCTACCTTTAAATGCTTTGATTGGCAGCAATGCTTGGGTGCGTCAGGCACGCCGCAAGCGATTGTAGAAATATTATTAAAACGCGGCATTAATGATGCCATTCGACTTGAGTATTTGTTTAAGCTTCGAGACGAAGTTATTGCAAGTAAACATATAGACAGTCTTAGCATTAATGGCTTAGCTGAGAGCCGACGAGTTATTTTTCCAAGCGGTTTAGCTATTCTGATAGCGCTGTTTAAACAACTTCGCTTGAACAATATGCAAATTTCTGGCGGCGCGCTTCGTGAAGGTATTATTTACGGCATGCTGGATAATTACCAACGTGCAGACCGCCGTTCGCAAGGTATTAATCAATTGGTTTCTCGTTTCCATATTGATACTGCACAAAGCGATCGAGTGAAAAAAGTCGCTATCAGTTTATGTCGTCAAATGTGTCAGCAGAGTAATTTTTGCGACTTTGATACTGAAGCGCTGATATCCAGTGCCGCCGCATTGCACGAATTAGGCTTGCATGTTGGATATAAGAAATTCCATGAACACGGCGCGTACATATTGACCCATGTAGAACTCACCGGATTTACAACGCTGCAAAGAATGTTTATCCGCGACTTAGTGGGTATGCATCGTCAAGAAATTGATTTGAGTGTTTTTGATAATTATCAAGATGACTTTAAAGAAATGCTTATCAATGCTCTGCGCATCGTTCGTATATCTGTCATTTTATGCACTCGTCGCCGAGATGATACGATCCCAGCTCCGACGCTAGCAGTAAAAGGCAGTCAATGGACGCTGTCATTTGGCGACGGTGTACTTCTAGCCCACCCCTTGGTGCATGCTGAACTGATTCACGAAACATGGCTACAACATAAAGCGGGCTGGAAGCTAATCTGCCAATAGGCTGATTAGTCTTTATCTATGATAGATACTTCACCTAAAAAACTTGAGTCAGCAGATATCCTGACTTTGTTTGCCTTCCGTTATATCTTGGATGAACCCCACCCCGTCATCAATCTTGAACAAGATCTACAAGACTTGAACACCTGGCCTGAAAGGTTAGAAGACAGTTATCGAGCTGAGTGGACGAGTTATATTAAGAAGCGCTTACATACTATAAAAGCAAAGCCAGAAAAGGAACAATCTGTTTTTTGGCGGAAGCATACCGAATTAATGTCGAATCGTAATAATGATCAACGTTTTGCCGAATTTGCCAATCAGATATTGCATATTCAGTCGTTGGCAAGCACAGATAATATCACTGTGCTGCCAACACCGCTGAAACGATATTTACAAAGGCTCTTGCAGCTCTAGCCCTTTTTTCGCCTACTGATTACTTAATCGCTTACCGAATGATACCGCATAGGCAGGAGATCGCATGCGCAAGATTGGGTCATCGCTTGATTTGAATCCTGCAGATAAAATGTTTGGATCAAAATTAATATTCTTGCATACATCTGAACCAGCACTAGACACTGTTAACTTACCCAATGTCACTTGATGACGATCTGCCGGCCACTGTTGTGATGGGTCTACATCGGTATCTTCAGCTTCACCTATATTTGCCACTATAGAAAAACTCACTTCACCATCGGCCAATTGCTTGGCAAAAGTATCAGCTAAAAACGCTTCCGGCATCTTCGCTGCTTCATCCTTCTCTAGCGTTTTCACACCTAGCGTCGGCACAATTTCCCAGCGGTATTTTGTACGAACTTTATCTGCATTATCATAATAGAATGTATGTAGACCAAAGAATTGCGTATTTGCATAGGATGCAGGTGTTTTTGCTGTTTTATTCCACATCACGTTTGCTTGAACACTTGGATTATTCTTTACAAATTCCATAGTTTTTGCAGGGTTAGACTTGCCGTTTTCATCCGGCAGTAATGTAGACAGGAAACCAAAAAATGTTTCTGGGTCTTTACCCGCGAAAACTGGGAAGTTATTACCTGTAAAATAATGTAGTCGACCGTCAGGTAGTTTTATTTGCACGCCCAAACCTCGTGTACCTGGTGCTCTTTCATCACTGGCTGGATTCGCACCACCAAGAGAAAAGCGCATGGTAACTGGCAACTGGCCACTATTGAGCAAAGCCGCACCAGCAAACTCATCGTTAGCTACAGGAGTAAATGTACCGGTTGCGCACATGCCCTTTGCGTGTGCTTTTCGAAAACCCGGATGCTTACCCCCAAGCTTCTCAAATATCTCCACTAAGTCAGTGGCTTGCACTGGTTTATCTTGAGCCTGAAGCGGCATTGCCCCAAGCGTAACTGCGAAAGTTGTGCATACTGCAAGTGTTTTAGTTTTCATAAGCGTCCTTTGATTTTATCAATTTTTATTTTGTCATAAGTTTACGTGTGATTTAACAATAGGGTACAAAATGATTTTAAGGAAGCAAATTGCGCACAAACAAAGCATAAGTTACTATCAACGCCCATTTGCAGTCATATAGAGAAAGGAATCAATTTAATGTTCACAACAAAAAGGAGTTTTGCGGTACTGTTGGCAATTTTGTTCCTCTCAAGCTGTGCAACGCTTAATCCGAACATCGACGAGCCTGTCGTCACCGTGACATCATTTAAAGTACTGCCAATCACTGGTACCAATTTACGTTTCCAAATTGGTTTAAACGTAAGTAATCCGAATAACTTTGACATTGTCGTGAATGGTTTATCTTATAACGCGAGTGTTGAGGGTTATGATGTTTTTTCTGGGGTTACTAACCAAGTACCTACATTGAAAGCTTACGACAGCGATGACATTGTTATCGAAGCGCAAGCGGGCTTGTTCAATGGCGTGAGATTAGCCACTGATATTCTGCAAAAAAGAAAAACTGACCTAAATTATGTATTGGAAGCAAAAATGGATGTCGCTGGCATTCTCTTTCCAATTTATATCACTAAGGAAGGACTGTTAAGCCTGCCAAATATCAACAACAATCGATAAGCATTTATTTAGACAGTTTGCGCCATGACATTAGCCAGCAACAGGTACCAATCACGCCTATCGATATACTCCACCAAGCCGGCTTTTCAAACAAATACATCAGCACAGCGATAACCGAGAACGCTGCTGCTAAATGACTATAGAAGCGTGCTTTCTGGGTGCTTTTCAAGGCTTCGATTTGCAATTCGTGGTGCTTTTGCTGCTCTATTGGAATGCGTTTTAACTGCCTCATTCCGTCATACAATAGATCTGGCATTTCGGGCAACTTCTCAGTCCAGAAAGGTAAATTTTCTTTTACTTTCATAAACATCGCCTTAGGTCCTACTTGCTCCTTCATCCAATTTTCTAAGAAAGGTTTTGCTGTTTGCCAAAGATCTAATTGCGGATACAGTTGACGGCCCAAGCCTTCTACGTACAACAAGGTTTTTTGCAGGAGCACAAGTTGCGGCTGGACCACCATATTGAAGCGTCTTGCTGTATTGAACAGTTGCAACAGCACATTGCCAAAGCTAATGTCTTCGAGCGGCTTTTGGAATATTGGCTCGCACACTGTTCGAATCGCCATTTCAAAGTCGGCGATATTAGTATCTGCCGGTACCCATCCCGAATCGGCATGTAGCTCGGCTACTTTACGATAATCACGATTAAAAAACGCGATGAAGTTTTCTGCTAAATAACGCTTATCTTCTTTGTTTAGCGTACCAACAATGCCGTAATCAATGCCAATATATAGCGGATTTTCAGGATGCTCGCGACTCACGAAAATGTTACCCGGGTGCATGTCTGCATGAAAGAAACTGTCTCTGAAAACTTGTGTGAAAAACACTTCCACACCCCGCTCAGCGAGTAATTTCATGTTTGTATTCTGAGCGCGAAGACTATCAACATCCGATACTGGAATACCAAATACACGTTCCATGACTATGACATTTTTACGACAATGATCACTATAAAAATGAGGAACATACAAAGCTTCCGAGCCCTCAAACGCGCGCTTAATTTGAATACCGTTGGCGGCCTCTCTTAGTAAATCGAGTTCATCTAGTATTGTACGTTTATACTCTCGAACGACCTCAATTGGGCGTAAACGTTTGCCATCTGGTAGCCAGCGCTGCAGTACACCTGCGATGCTCTCTAATAAGTCAACATCGGCTTCGATGGTCTGCTTAATACCAGGGCGAAGCACCTTCACAACGACTTGTTTATTGTCGCTTTTCAAGGTGGCGGTATGTACTTGTGCAATAGAGGCAGACGCAAGTGGTTTGCTTTCAAAGTCACTGAACAAAACCGACAAGCTTGGTATCGCCAGTGCTTCAATGATCGTTTTTTCGGCAAGTGCTGAGTCGAAAGGAGGCACGCTATCTTGCAGCATGCTTAGCTCAGTTGCGATATCGTGTGTCAGTAAATCTCGACGCGTCGACAGCATTTGTCCAAATTTGATATAGACCGGGCCTAAGGTTTCTAGTGCCAGTCGTAGGCGACGGCCTTCTGATTCACTTTTATGTTTATTCGGTAGCCAGAATAAGCATCTACGAGCAAAGCGCATATACCAAGGTCGAAAACGACTTGGGATCAGCTCGTCTAGGCCGTGCTCCAATAAAACCTTACCAATGTGATAAAACCGACCGATTCGCACTGAGATTCTTTTCCTTCTGACTAATTCTGCTTTGAGCGTGTTATAAGTATTTGCTTTTCTAAACGTTGCAAGCGAGCCTCTGCACGGGCAACACCATCTCGCAGCTCAGAAACTTCCTGAATAAAGTTTTCAACCATAATGGGACGAACAGCAAGGCGCTTTTCATCTAGTAGCGCATCACTTAACGCGTTCATTGCTAATTTATGGTTGTGCTTAATAAAGTGACCTAATGAGTTTGCTGTTTGAACAGCATGGTAGGCAGCAAGGTCGCCGAGATGCTGAGACAAAATTTCTTCAATATCGATATTAATGCCGTTAAACAATGCGCTAAGATTTTGTGCGATTTGAAGGTTGCCATCAAAATCGAGTTTTTCTTCTCGAATCAAACGCGTGATATTGCTAGTGTCTTTCAGCTCGTTAACGATGAACAGTGACAATGAAATTCGACATTGTTCATTAGTCAGTTTCTCGGTTTTTTGATCACCTTCAGCTTGTTTTGACTGGGCGACTGAAGAATTAACACTGACCCCTTTTTTCCCGTCATTATCATAAAAATGAAAAATCAGCGGGAATGGCAGTTCGTGCAGTTGTATGGTGCACTCTTTGCCGATCAGTGGCTGAAGCAGTAATCCGCTCTCATCATCGAACGAAAGTAGTTTGTTGATGCCAAACTCAATGGCGCTTGTCACTAGCTGTGCTTGATACATCTAAAATTTAAAGCCACGATGCAAGGCTACGATGCCGCCTGTAAGGTTGGTGTAGCTGGTTTGTTCAAAACCAACTTCTTTCATCATATTTTCAAGCGTTTCTTGGTCGGGGTGCATGCGAATGGATTCGGCTAGATACTGATAACTTTCACTGTCATTGGCAACTAGTTTTCCCATCTTAGGCAAAAGGTGAAATGAATAAGTGTCGTATATTTTACTTAATGCTTCACTTGTTGGTTTTGAGAACTCAAGGACCAACAAACGCCCACCAGGTTTAAGCACTCGAAAAATAGATGCTAACGCATTCGATTTTTCGGTGACGTTACGCAAACCAAAGGCCATCGTGACTAGGTTGAAGTGATTGTCTGGAAAAGGTAGTGCTTCAGCATTCGCTTGAACATAATTTAAGTTCGACAAAATGCCCATGTTAGTGAGCTTCTCTTTTCCCACCATCAACATAGAATGATTGATATCGGCCAGGGTCACCTGCCCTGTTTCACCCACAATGCGACTAAACTTCGCAGCAAGATCGCCGGTTCCACCGGCTAAATCTAAGACCTTTTGACCTGGTCGAATACCACTACTGTCAATAGTATAACGTTTCCATAAACGATGGATACCAAGGGACATCAGGTCATTCATCACATCATACTTGGCTGCAACAGAATGAAAAACATCAGCAACCATGGATTCTTTTTGCTGCTTATCGACCTGCTTGAACCCAAAATGCGTTTGCTCGCCCTCGCTGCTGCTAGCTATTTCACTTGGCTTGTCGGCTTCTGCACTTATTTGATCGAGCTGATCAAGCAAGTTATCGCTGCTTTCTGCGCTTGAAGCGCCTGTATCTTTATCGTTAACGACCATGGTATCTGCAATCTTTTTAGAAAGTGAAAATTCTGAATTTTGTATCGCTTTAGTGTAGCTAAAAACGCGCATAAATACACGTAGTAAGTCGTTGATTAACCAGCTGACATCGTAAACTATTGAGGGTCTCTTAGCTTATGCGGAAGTTGCTACAACAATAATAAGAAGGTTGATGACTGCCAATGCTATGCTGAACATCTTCGCTTTTAGATATAAAGACGCCAGAACTGCAGGCCCTAAAGTGAGCCAAAACATTTCGGTCCGCTGAATATTCGATAGAATGAGTTTGAATGTTTGCCGAACGAAGAAGAGATTCAGCAATAATAACGTCAGACCAATCCCGATTGAATATTCCCAAGCAATACGACTATTCGCCAATTTAAACAACAGAGCATAGGTGCCAAAAACCAGCAGTAATCGTAACCATCCACCAGAGCTCATTAACAATAAAACAATCTTAATTCTTACAAAGCGGATTTTCTGAGCGAACATAAATACATAAGCACTTAGCGTCTCTTGAAACCGATTCTGATTGCCTAGATAAGTTCGATAACGCCAGTAAAACATAGCGATAAATATGCTATACGCGAGAATAACAAAGAGCGCAGATTTCAGGTCAACGTCAATGCGATAAAACGCTGCAAGTATCATAAAGTGGAAGATCAATGAGCGTTGTATAAGGGCTTTCAGGTGCGCTAAAAAAGCGGCTTTCTGATTCATATTTAAATGTAAAAACTGAAGTTCGCTGCTCTGCCAGTAAATAAAATAGAACTGCACTAGGATCAAACTGAAGGCCGCAATAATTGCACTCAAGCCCAAGTGGACCCAAAAACCCTCAGCAGTGACAAACAGATATCCAAGTAGGGGAGCAAAAAACAACATAGCAGCCCCCGCTATCGGACCCATAAAAAACATAAAGCCGATAAAAAAACGGTACAACTGGCGATTATTCTGAATAAAGCGTTTTGTCTTTCGCGTCATTAACGCGTTAAAGCTAGGAATTTTGGTGGCGCTAATCATGAAGGCGATGAGGTGTTGTTTGCATCGAGATGAACCACCTGCAAACCTTCAAGCAATTGGTGATGGTCGACAATGATCTTGAAGCGAGAATCTTCTGAAACAACCTTTTTGACCACCGATTTACTCTGCTCATCTAAGTTAGCAAAGGGTTCATCCAGCAGTAAGACATCACTTTGCTGCGCAATGGCACAGATAAGCAAAAGCTTTTTAAGTGAGCCTGAAGAAAGTTCATCAATACGTCGATTAAGAAATGCTTCAAAGCCAAGCGCAGCGACTAACTCGCCTTGCTTTTGCGTATTGAAGTTTTGATAGCGCAGCAGTAAATCGAAAACTTCGTTGGCGGTAAATACATCGGGGGGTAGCACGGATTCGCTGGCAAGCGCGACACGCGGCGCCTGTTTTAGAGTCCAATTTAATGAACCTGAATTTGCTTGCTCTAAACCCGCTATAATTCGTAAGAGAGTAGATTTACCACTTCCATTTTTACCTACTAACAGATTATTTTGAGCTTCAAATACTACGTTTAGTTGACGAAATACAAGTGTGTTTTGATAGGATTTAGTTAAGGCAACACAGGTTAATTGCAAGTGCTGATTAGTTTCTTGCTGATCGTGTTCTTGCTGATTAACTTCTTTGTTCCCGCGTTTCACCGGCACTAAATCCTTTTAAGCAAATAAATTACGATTGACGATCTATTGGCTAATTTGCCATACCTACATAATTATCGCCACAACTGTACGACACAATTTGACTGAGCTCTTGAAATGATAATCCACTTTCCTGTTGCCAAGTCAAAAAGGTGTCTTGGATGGTTTTCAGGCTGCGCTTTGAGCGCACAGATCCAGTAATTAAGCCGTGTTCAACAAAATAGGCTTCAACGTCTCGGCTGAGTAAAAACGTATCGATACCAAGCATTCGCAGCGCATAAGGTCCTGTATTGCCGCCTAATCGTGCGCCGTTTTTCTTCAAAAACTCCCACAAGCCCACAACATCATCCTTCGGCCAACTAGCCACGAATTTTGCAAAACTTCCGTGCTGACGACGCACATCATCTATCATTAAGGCATTTTCACGTATCGTTTTCACCTTATTGAAATTGCGGATAATAGCTGGATTCGAGGCTTTCTGTTCCAGCATTTCATCTGGCATCAATAATATTTTGTCTATATCGAAGCCAAAAAATACCTCTTCAAAGTCAGGCCATTTCTGTCTCACAACCCGCCAAACAAAACCAGATTGGAAGACCTTTTTGGTAAACTCGGCCAAAAAACGATCATCTGAAATTGAAAGGATCTCTTTATCTGATGCGGGCTTTGAAATCAGTTCCTGTACCATCGCTTCACTGACTTTGCGTTTACAGACCCGGTCGTACAGACTTGCAAACGCTTCCGCTGATACCGAAATATCGCTGTGTTTTGCCTTACTCATGCAGCAATACCTGAATGGCGCAGCAGAGCATCGACCTTTGGTTCACGGCCGCGAAATGCAACGAATAATTCCATGGGTTCTTTGCTACCACCCATTTCCAGTATATTCGATAAGAAATCATTACCCGTTTGCTGGTTGAAAATCCCCTCTTCTTCAAAACGACCAAATGCATCAGCAGAGAGCACTTCCGCCCATTTGTAGCTGTAATATCCAGCCGCGTATCCGCCCGCAAAAATATGACCAAAACTATTCTGGAACTTATTGAATGAAGGTGGAATAACGACAGCAACTTCCCGTCTTACATCGTCTAGTACTTGCTGTACTGACTTATTTGGCTCCTTGCCTTGGTGCAAACGGAAATCAAACAGACTGAATTCAAGCTGACGTACCATTTGCATTGCTGATTGATAATTCTTCGCCGCTAACATTTTATCAAGTAGGTCATTGGGTAAGGCGTCCCCGGTCTCATAGTGTCCTGAGATAAAACTCAAAGCTTCTGGCTGCCAACACCAATTCTCTAAGAATTGACTAGGAAGCTCAACTGCATCCCAAGCCACGCCATTGATTCCGGAAACACCACCAGCTTCAATTTGGGTTAGCATATGGTGGATACCGTGACCAAACTCGTGGAATAAAGTAACGACTTCGTCATGAGTGAAGAGAGCGGGTTTACCATCAACAGGACCATTAAAATTACATGTGAGATAAGCTACGGGTAGTTGCAACGAACCATCCGGCAAACGTCTGCGCACACGACACTCATCCATCCATGCGCCGCCACGCTTTTTCTCACGAGCATACAAGTCTAAATAGAATGAACCACGCAAGGTATTATTCACATCGTAGATTTCGTAAAAGCTAACGTCTTTGTGCCACACATCGACGTCTTCTACAGCTTTAATGCGCATGTTATACAAACGAGAAACAACTTCAAATAAGCCCTTCACCACTCTACCTTCAGGAAAGTACGGACGTAACTCCTCATCCGATATTGAATACTTTTCTTGTTTGAGTTTTTCTCCGTAATAGGTGTAATCCCATGGCTTTAGGTCAGCTTTTTGATAGTTAGTACTAGCAAACTCAACGATTTCCTGTAACTCACTTTGTGCCTGTGGCTTAGATTTAGCTGCGAGGTCTTCTAAAAAGTCGGTCACTTGCTGAGTCGACTCTGCCATTTTTGTTGCCAATGACAGTTCAGCATAATTTTCAAACCCTAAGATAGCCGCGAGTTCTTGCTTCAATCGTAATATTTCATCAATTGTGGCTGCGTTATCGAACTCTCCTGCATTGGGTCCTTGGTCTGATGCTTTGGTGCTGTATGCTTTGTACATTTCTTCACGTAACGCTTCATTATCCGCATACAACATCACGGGTAAGTAGCTGGGAATATCGAGGGTAAACAAAAAGCCATTTTGCTCTTTGCCTGCTGCAGCTTGTTTTGCCGCTGCCTTTGCTGAATCTGGCAGGCCTGCGAGTTGTGTCTCATCTTCAACCAGTTTGGTCCAAGCCATCGTCGCATCCATGACATTATTACCAAAACGAGAAGACAGCTCAGATAGCTTACTTTTGATCTCGGCATATCGTTTTTTCTGATCATCTGGCAAAGCAACGCCTGACAGCGTGAAATCACGAATCGCATTATTGACAACCTTTTGTTGAGCCTCATTCAAGCCGGAAAACTCGTCACTTTGCTTTAGCTTCTGATATAAGGCAAACAAGCCCTGATGTTGGCCAACCCAAGTGCCGTATTCCGATAAAAAAGGCAAACAAGCATCATGCGCTTCACGCAAAGCATCACTACTAACGACCGAATTCATATGACCAATAGGCGACCACATTTTACTTAGAACGTCGTCGCTATGTTCAATTCTCTCGACCACTTCAGCATATGTTGCTATGCCAGCAGCCACAACTTCATCGATAACAAGCTTGCAATCGGCAATCGCTTTTTTAATGTCTGGTACGATATCTTGCGTTTGAATTTCTGAAAATTTTGGCAGGTGATCAACCTGAGAAAGTGCGGTCATGTGGTAGTCTCTTTATTATTTATTCAGCCACAAAATACGTGGCAAACTTTATCTATTATAGGTGGGTATAAGTAAGAAGATCACAATGCTTAATCAAAGTTTTTTGAAGGAAAACTTGATAATTACGGTCCAGTAGGCATATTTATACTAATTCAGTTCTACGTAAGAACTCATTTATCCGAATTTTAGGAGTACTATGAAACACTTTGACTACATTTGCATCGGCGGCGGCAGTGGCGGGATCGCATCAGCAAACAGAGCTTCTCGCTACGGCAAAAAAGCGGCTATTATTGAAGCAAAAGATATTGGCGGCACTTGTGTGAATGTAGGGTGTGTCCCCAAAAAAGCAATGTGGTTTGGGGCTCAAGTAGCAGAAGCAATTCATAAATACAGTCCAGATTATGGCTTTGACGTTACCGTAAATAGCTTTAGCTGGGAAAAGTTAGTAGAAAGTCGAAGTGCATATATTGATCGAATTCATCAATCATACGATCGCGTGCTAGGCAACAACGGCGTCACCCTCATTAAGGGATTTGCCAAATTCATTGACAACAAAACGATTGATGTAGATGGTGAAATATACACCGCTGACCACATCACCATTGCGACTGGCGGACGCCCAATCAAACCACCCATTCCCGGTGCAGATTTAGGTATTAATTCAGACGAGTTCTTCGATCTTGCAAGTCAGCCCAAAAGGGTTGTGGTAGTGGGAGCTGGTTACATTGGCGTTGAGTTAGCTGGCGTCATGCATTCATTGGGTTCTGAGACACACCTACTGGTACGTCGCGAGAAACCATTGCGTAACTTTGATGATATGCTGTCTGATACATTGGTTGAAATCATGGCGGAAGACGGTCCGAAACTCCACCCTCATACCGAAGTAACATCAATAGAGAAGCAAGACGATGGCTCTCTGAAAGTGAATCTAAACACTGGCTGGCATATCGATTGTGATGCCCTCGTATGGGCGATCGGCCGTGAACCTGCTAACGATAAAATAGATATTCAAAACACCAATGTCGAACTAGACCAGCGTGGCTATATTAAAGTAGACAAGTTTCAAAATACCACCGCTGACGGCATTTACGCGGTCGGCGATAACATAGGAAAGGTCGACTTAACACCAGTAGCAGTAAAAGCTGGCCGCTTATTAAGTGAACGCCTATTCAATTTTAAAACTGACGCACACATGGACTATGACCTAATACCAACTGTGGTATTTAGTCACCCAGCAATCGGCACCATGGGATTGACTGAAAAAGAAGCCATCGAAAAATACGGTGCAGGCAATATTAAGGTCTACAATTCAAGTTTTGCGGCAATGTACACAGCAGTCACTTCGCATCGTCAAGCCACGAAGATGAAGTTAGTTTGTGCGGGTAATGACGAAAAAGTAGTTGGCTTACATGGTATCGGTTTTGGTATGGATGAAATCCTTCAAGGCTTTGGCGTAGCGATTAAAATGGGTGCCACTAAAGCTGATTTTGACGCTTGTGTGGCAATTCACCCAACCAGTGGCGAAGAGTTTGTGACCTTAACCTAAGCGTTAAGGTCTATAGCCATTTTAAGCCTAAAAAGTCAGCAACAAAAAAATGCGTACAGGGGTACAAGCTAGCATGAGCAAAAGTAACCAAACCGAGTTCCGTTTTTTAGCAGAGCCTACTGACGTAAATTTTGGTGGAAAGGTCCACGGTGGAATGGTCATGAAGTGGATTGATCAAGCGTCCTACGCATGCGCCGCCCAGTGGAGTAAACGCTACTGCGTTACAGTATCGGCGAATGCTATACGTTTTATTCGCCCCATTTTAGTAGGGCAAATGGTGAGTGTTGATGCTCGAATAGTCCATACTGGCAAAACCAGCATGCACATCTATGTCGTTGTGCGTGCAAGCGATCCGAAGCAAGAAAAAGTGTCGGTAACTAACCGTTGCTTTATCACTTTCATGGCTGTCGATGAGGCTGGTTTTCCCGTTGAAGTGCCACATTATGAGCCCGTGAGTGAAGAAGACAAACGACTGGCAGAAGTTGCTATTCATGCAAAGGATTTTGCTAAAAAGCTTGATCAAGACTTCGAAGAAAAACTAGGTTGGAAATAGAAAAACAACGTGAAATAAGCACTATGGTTATGCTTAAAATAAAAGAATTCATATCTCGTTACAATTCAAGATAGCGCATAAATATAACTGTTTGAGCTTTAAGGGTAAAATGTAGAAAAATCATACCCGACGGACCGTTATGCGCTTCAATAAAAAATTCACTCTGATAACTCTGATTGCTCTAAGCACTTTAATCACTGGGTGCTCTGGCGAGCAAGCCGAAAAAGAACAAGACAAAAATAAAGAAGAGCCTATCTATCGCGTTCCGGTTGAAGCAACGAAAGTTAAAATCGGCGCTATTTCAAACACCTACAATACAACGGCTGTTCTTGAAGCAAGAGCAGAGAGTAAAGTGACCAACAAAGTCTCTGGCATGATTGAAAAAATCTTAGTTGAAGAAGGCATGTTGGTGAACAAAGGCGATGTATTAGCAGAAATCGATTCTGAAAACTATTTGCTGGAGCTAGAGCGTGCAACTATTGATTTAGAGTCAGCGATTGCTGAATTTAATCGCAGTAAACCAGTAAATGGACGTCAATTAGTGGCTGCGAAAGACTTTGAAAAACTGGAATTTGCAGTAAAAAGTCGACGCAATCAACAGAAAGTTGCTCAAATACAGGTCCGCGATACGAAAGTAAGAGCACCAATTTCTGGCATCATTGCTGAACGCATGGTGAAAGAAGGCAACATGACAGCAAACCCTGGTGGCGTTATGTTTAGTATCGTTGCACTTGAGACCCTTCAAGGCGTGGTATACCTCCCTGAATCTGAAATTAATAACATTCATATTGGCCAGCAGGCTTTTCTACAATTCCCTTCAACACAACAAGCCATTCCGGCGTCAATCGCTTTAATATCGCCAATTATCGACACCGATTCTGGTACATTTAAAGTCACTTTAAATGTAGAAAACAATGACTATACGCTCAAACCAGGCATGTTTGCCCGCGTATCCTTAACATTGGATAAACGAGAGAATGCGCAGCTTGTTCCACTAAAAGCAATACTGGTGACCGACACAGAAACAAGCTTATTCGTTGTTGAAGACAATAAAGCGAAGAAGCTGACTGTTGAGACCGGTTATGAAGAAAATGGTTTTGTGGAGTTACTCAGTCCTATAGATCCAGACACGCCAATAATTACTGTAGGCCAGCAAAGCCTTAAAGTGGGTACAGAAGTAAAAGTAGTTGGCCAAGCCGATTCATCAAATAAACTTAACTAAGTGTTCACGCTTTTTGTCACTCTAAAGGATTATGTAAATGAGTATTGTTAGTACGGTTGTAAAGCGACCAGTAACCGTAGCAATGTTTACGCTCGCGGTGATGCTGTTTGGTATGGTTGGTTTTTCTCGCTTAGCAGTGTCGTTATTACCGGATTTATCTTATCCCACTCTCACCGTTCGTACAGAGAACCCAGGGGCGGCACCAGCAGAAATAGAGCAACTGATTAGTAAACCCATTGAAGAATCTGTTGGTGTAGTAAAAGGTATTCGGAAGGTTCATTCAATCTCAAAAGCCGGGCAATCAGACGTCGTCATAGAGTTTGAATGGGGTACCGCGATGAACTTCGCAACCCAAAATGTCCGAGAGAAATTGGATATCATCGCTTTACCGCTTGATGTACAAAAACCAGTGATTTTGCGCTTTAACCCATCTTTAGATCCGATTATTCGACTAGGCTTATCCACCACCAACACTGATCCACGTGCATTGAAGAATGTCAGAACTTTTGCTGAGCAAGAAATTAAGCGTCAAATAGAAACAATTTCGGGCGTTGCAGCAGCTCAACTTGGCGGAGGCTTGCAGCAAGAAATCCAAGTTGTGTTTGACCAGAACAAAGCATCTCAACGTGGAATAACCGCACAAAGTATCGTTTCCAGAATTCAAAGCGAAAATATTAATATGTCGGCCGGTCGAGTATACGATGGCCAGCAAGAATACTTGGTTCGTACGCTCAATCAATTTGTTTCACTAGAGCAGCTAGGCAACATGATAGTCAAACAAGCCGATGGCAAAACTATTTATTTGAAAGATATTGCGCAAGTTGTTGATGGCGAAAAAGAACGCAGTGACATCACACGCGTCAATAACAATGAAGCGATTGAGCTCGCTATTTACAAAGAAGGCGATGCTAACACAGTGGGTGTTGCTAAAGCGGTTAACGATAAACTGAGTGAGCTTGAAGAAAGCTTGCCCGAAGGGCTCTCGTTTACAGTGATTTATGACCAGTCCGAGTTCATTGTCAACGCAGTTGATGAAGTAAAAAGCGCAGCTATCGTTGGCGGTGTGTTAGCCATGCTAGTGCTATACCTATTTTTAGGGAATTTCTTTAATACTGTCATTATTTCGCTCGCAATACCCGTGTCCATCGTAGCCACTTTTAACTTGATGTTCGCCAATGATATCAGCCTCAATATTATGTCATTAGGTGGGATTGCTTTGGCTGTCGGCTTACTCGTAGACAATGCTATTGTAGTGCTTGAGAATATCGCTCGTTATAGAGAAAAAGGGGCGAGTGTTATTGAGGCCGCAGTGAAAGGGACTGATGAAGTATCAGGTGCAGTCACAGCTTCAACATTAACGACACTTGCGGTTTTCTTTCCTTTAGCATTTGTGACAGGGTTTGCTGGGCAATTATTTAGTGACCAAGCGATGACCGTTACTTTTGCTTTATTAGCGTCACTGGTTGTGGCCTTAACACTTATTCCAATGCTTGCTTCTCGCCAATTTGGAAGCGATAACAAAGGGGCTGAGCTTACGCAATCGGATAGCCCGCAAGATGCAAATTCAAATGCTGATGAACAGATCACCAGTAAGGTTTCGCAAAAGCCTAAGGGCCTGTTTAGAAGAATATTCGGTCTACTCGGAAAGGTGATTAGCTTTCCATTTAAAGTTATTTTCAGTCATCTACCACTGCTCATCACCAAACTCCTCATGTTAATTGCGCACCTTTTTGCGAAAATTGCTTCACTCGTTTTCGTTCCGGCGCACAAAGCCTTTTCTGCTGTTTTTGAAAGGTTCGCAGGCGTTTATGCCGTCCTCTTAAAAAAGAGTTTGAACCAACGCTTTGTTGTTATTGGTATTAGTGTGGCCTTTGCTGTTGTCGTCATGAGTTTACTGCCTAAAATACCTGTCGAATTAGTGCCTGAAGTTGAAAAGTCTGAATTTACTATCGAGCTCACTCTCACCCAAGGCACACCAATAACGGTAACCGATGCACGGCTTTCTGAACTCGCGGCAAAGGTAGCTGACGACGAAAGAGTTAAGCATTCGTACTCTTTGGCTGGTAGTGGCAGTTTAATGATGAGTTCTGCAAGCAAGGGCGGCGAAAACTGGGGGCAATTGTTGATTGCAGTGCACAACCCAAAAGACTTAGAAGCTGTTAAAGATATGGTGCGTGAAAGCGTTATTCAAATGGCTGATGTCAGTGCAGAAATCAATCAAACAGACATGTTTACCACAGAAAGACCATTGCAAATCGTGCTTGCAGGTTTTGACCTTGAAGAACTTAAGCTTTATAGCGACCGTTTATTACAAATAATGTCAGCAGATGAGCAGTTTATTGATCTCAACAACAGCTTAAGAGCCGGTCAACCTGAATTGAAAATTGAATTCGACAATGAACGACTCGCTAGCTTAGAGCTTCGAGGTTCCGACATTGCCAACCAATTAGTCACGAAAGTAGCTGGCTCGGTAGCTAGCAAGTACAACCTGCAAGACAGGCAAGTCGATATTCTAGTAAGAGCAGACGAGAGTGCTCGAAATTCAGCGCAAGCAATCAGACAGCTTACGGTTAACTCTGACCAAGACAAATCACTTCCCTTGTCGTCTGTCGCTGATATTATCGAAAGCGTTGGCCCTAATGAAATAAATCGCATTGACCAAAGTCGTGTCGCGATCGTGTCATCTTCTCTGGCTTATGGTGATCTAGCACAAGCGGCGGAAAAATCGCAGCGCATCATCGACACGCTCTATTTGCCGTCAAGCATCAAGGCAACCGTTGCGGGTCAAAATGAAGAAATGGAAAGTTCCTTTTCATCCTTAATGATGGCACTTGGTTTGGCTGTCTTTTTAGTTTATTTAGTGATGGCATCGCAATTTGAGTCACTTCTCAATCCTTTCATCATTTTATTCTCCATTCCATTGGCTGTACTGGGCTCAGTATTGGGTCTGTACCTAAGCTCTACAAATATCAGTGTTATCGTGCTCATCGGCGTCATCATGCTAACCGGCATTGTGGTTAACAATGCGATTGTATTGGTTGATCGCATTAACCAACTAAGGCATTTAGGACATTCAAAGATAGATGCTGTTATCGCAGCGAGTAGCTCGCGTTTTCGACCTATTATTATGACCTCCATGACCACTATTTTGGGTTTAACCCCCCTAGCCTTTAGCAGCGGCGAAGGCGCAGAACTCAGAGCACCTCTCGCCATCACCGTAATGAGTGGTTTGTTGATTGCAACTTTACTCACACTTATTGTGATACCTGTCTTGTATAGCGTTTTCGATAGAAAACGTTATGAAACTGAAGAAGAAACTGCTGATGAGGGTGAAGACGAGAATGATCTTGAAGAGGCAAAGCTATGAAAAATGATAGCGGCGACACTCACAGCAACTCGCCGAAACAGAGCACAAAGCGCATTAAGCAATCACTATTCAGCTTACCTGCAACGGTATGGCTTACCGCGCTAGCTATAAAGCGCCCGGTTACCACAGGTATGGTGATTTTATCACTCTTCATGACCGGCTTAATTTCGAGTAAATTGTTACCACAAGAGAGTTGGCCTGCGCTAAACATACCTGTTGCTTTTATTAACGTACCTTATAGCGGAGCTTCACCAGATGAAGTTGAAAGGCTCATCACTCGGCCTATTGAAGAAGCCGTAGCAACTCTGGGGGGGATCACGGAATTACGCTCTACAAGCCGCGCCAATGGTGCCTCAATCCAGGTTATCATGGAATTAGACGCCGACTTAGATAGCCGCATTATGGATGTGCGGGAAAAGGTTGATATGGTGCGCAACCTGCTTCCAGATGACGTGCAAAGAGTGTACGTACAAAAATTCTCCACACAAGACTTACCTGTTGTTAGCCTTGTTTTGTCGGGTGACAAAAATCTTTCTCAGTCCTATGATTTTTTGAATCGTACCCTAAAACAACCGATAGAGCGCATCGAAGGTGTCGGCCAAGTAGAGATGCGCGGCGTTATCCAGCCCTTCATTGAAATTCAGCTCGATAGCACCGCCTTGTCAATGAACCGCGTTAATCAGAGGCAGCTCCTGAGTGATTTGCGGGCTAGCAACTTTTTAGTTAAGTCGGGCTCAATTCTAAATGGTGAACGTAAATTTCGCATATCGCCAAGTGGCGAATATAAAAGCATTAACGATATTCGAGACTTTCAGGTTAAATCGGGTGTAAAACTACGCGACGTTGCTACAGTTAACCTTGTTACTCCACCACGCAATAGCGAAATCAGAACCGACCGTAAGAAATCGATTGGTGTAGAGATTTTCAAAGAATCTGATGCCAATGTTATAGATGTAACAGACAACATTGTCGGCCTTGTTGAGCTACTGCGCGAAGATGATGACTTTAGTGATATTCGTATAGACATAGAAGGCAACTCAGGCCAGGAGATTCAGGAATCACTAGGTGACCTCTTAAAGGCCGGAGGGCTAGGGATTTTACTGTCATTTGTTGTGTTGTATTTCTTCCTAAGAAATTTACAGATAACACTCGTTGTTGTTGCCTCAGTACCCATCTCATTGAGCTTTGCACTAGCTGGGATGTACTTTTTAGGCTACAGCTTAAACATGCTATCACTCGCAGGCTTATTCATTGCTGTGGGCTTGCTGATTGATAACTCAGTGGTTATTTGCGAAAGCATACTGCAACAGAAAGATAAGTCTCTGGGCGCTGTGGAAAAGGTATTGAAAGGCGTCGACAACGTGAGTATCGCGATTATCTGCGGCACTCTCACCACAACCATCGTATTCATGCCTCTGCTAATGGGCGAAAAGAACTTTATTACTATTTTGATTGAGCAAGTTGCGGCAGCTATTTGTTTACCCCTATTCGCTTCACTACTCATTTCAAAAACAGTTATCCCTCTTATGCTTAGCCGAGTGAAAGCAAACGCAATGTCGAATGTTGTGACGCAAGGACGTTTAGATAAGTGGTATAGGCCGAGCCTAGAGAAAATATTACGCCGCCCAAAAACAACCGGTATGGTTATTTTATTATTAATCTTAAGTGGCTTGTTTACCAAACAATTGGTGGATTCAAATGGTGAACAAGGCCGAGGCGAGACAGAGATAATTGTGGTTTACCATATTCAAGGTCAGCAAAGACTAGGCGACGTGAGCGCCTTAGTAGATGAGATGGAGACGTTTTTGTATAGCAAGCAAGAAGAGTTCGAATTTACTCAAGTAAATAGTCGAATATTTCCTGGCTTTGCAATGTCCAGAGTCAAACTCGTCGAGGGCTACACGACACCTTACAACGATTTAAAAGAAAAAATCAGAGAAGGCTTTCCTGAAACGCCCATCGCCAAGCCATCGTTTGAGTGGTCGAGTCAAAAAGAAAAATCAATCAAAGTATCGCTTAATGGAAACTCAACAGAGCGTTTAAAAGAATTAAGCGAAGGCGTTATTCTTCAACTCAGTAATGTCGAAGGTTTTGACCAGGTGGGCGTTGATGAAACAAACCAAGATATGGAATTGGTACTACGCATAGACCGAGAAAAAGTGTCTCGCTTGGGCCTAAATACTCAAGATATTGCAATGCAAATATCAACAGCCTTAAGGGGGAGTAATTTAAGATCGTTCCGCGATCCCACCATAGGCGAAGTGGATATTCGAGTTGTTTACCACCCCGAACAGGCCGTACCTATTGAGCGTATTAAAGACCTGCCTATTATACAGGGCGAAGGGCGAGTCATTACCTTGCAGCAGATAGTGAGTTTTGAAACACAGCCGATTATGCAACAAATACAACGTGTTGGCCGTCGCACTACTTTGGAAATATCGATTAACTTGGCTGAGCTAAGTCGAGCGGAGGCGGTCAAAGAAATTAGAAAAGTGATGAGCGGTATTGCGCTTCCTCCTGGCTATGATTGGCAGTTAGGACGTCAATTTGCTCAAGATGAAGAAGCTGCTGCAGACATGGTGATTAACATGGCGCTGGCACTGGCCTTAATTTTTATCGTCATGGCTGCACTATTTGAGTCTTTATTAATGCCTATCGCCATATTATCTTCGATTGGCCTAGCGTTTATCGGCGTGTTTTGGACCTTTGCCGCTCTTGGTTTAGGGCTAGGAGATACTGGCCGCATTGGAATGCTTATTCTAATGGGCATTGTAGTGAATAATGGGATCGTGCTTATCGACCAAATAAATAAGTTGAAAGCGAATGCCGAAAGCTTAATCCAACCTATTGTAGACGCTTGTGTAAGCCGGATACGCCCCATATTTATGACCGTTGCTACCACTGTTATTGGCATGGTACCGCTCACGTTTGCGTCGAGCGATAATCAAACCTACACCATGGCAGTGGCGATTATTGGTGGCTTATTGTTCTCTACTTTAACCAGCCTATTCTTAGTACCATTCTGCTATTTAATGTTAGTGAAGCTAGGTGATCGCTCAAGCCGGCGTTTTGCTAAAGCCAAAGCGTTTGCTAACAGAATACTACCGATATAAGGTAACGAGATTGGTGTCGAGCCGCTGTCGACAAAACAAGGTAAAAGTAAGTACGCGATTGTCTAACTTTTTGAAAGGGTGCGCGCCAAACAGCACACATTAATGGAATACAGTAGACGGATTTTTTATGCGCTATGACAGCCTCGACATTCTGCGCGGCCTTGCTCTTTTGGGCCTGCCTTTGTTAAATATTGCCTCTTTTGCAATGCCTTTTGCAGCCTATCTAAATCCATATGCGTATGATGGCGACCAGGCCTTAAATCATATCGTGTTTAGTATTTTGCAAGTTACTGCAAATCAGAAATTTTATGGCATATTTAGCATTCTGTTTGGTGCGTCGATTGTGCTGCTCGCTACAAAATATAATGATGATGAATCACCCGCATGGTTCATGGTAAGGCGCTTAGTTTGGTTGTTCGTTTTTGGCGCTTTGCATATGTACTTTCTCTGGGAAGGGGACATCCTAACAACCTACGCTGTCATTGGCATTTTGATTTTCTGGTTACGTAACTACTATATTCTAACACTCAGTATTATATGGATTTTATTGATATCGCTAAGCTGCTGGCTGGGATATCAGCCTGATGCACATTTTATAGACTTCAGTGATCCTCAATACGCATCGGTTCAGTACTTCTATCTTCCTTCCCAGGAGCAAATAGCGACCTTTTTGGAGGGCGTCAGAGGCGGCTATTTATCAGTGATGAGTGAAACCAGTTGGAAAGAAACCTCGGAAACGTTCACAGCCGGAGACGATATCCTAGTAGCTTTTGCTATGGCAGGCCTATTCAAAATATGTTCACTCATGCTGCTAGGGATGATTTTATTTAAGACAGGTGTTTTGCAAATACAAAAGAGTCTCAAGTTTTACATCGTAATGGCCACAGTTGGCATTACTTTAGGGTATAGCCTCTCCATCTATGCTCTTTCCTATCTTTACAGTTCAAGTTTCGCGGCCAGCGACTTCTTTTTTCAGGGTGATATGTTGTTACTCATTTCAAGCTATGCAACAACGCTGGGCTATATTGGTTTGATTGGTATGTTGATAAAACTGCAGTTTTGTCAGAAAGCATTTACTTTATTGAGTTATGCCGGTCGTTTAGCCTTTACTAATTACATTATGCAATCAGCGATTTGTGCACTGATCTTTTATGGTTATGCCGGGGGCTTAGTAGGGTATATGAATCGATTTGAACTAGTGCTTTACGCAATATCTATTGGTGCACTGCAACTGGCCTTTTCGGCTTGGTGGATAAAGCGCTTCTATCAAGGCCCGCTTGAATGGCTGTGGCGTAGCTTATGCACGTGTAAATTCCAAGCATTTAAACGCACATAATTCAAATTGAGAGCTTTTATATTATTGCTTCTTTAGCTTTTGTCTTAGACTGGTGAAACCAAACAGCAACGCAATAAATAACATTATTGAAAAACCACTTGGAGAGCTAGCTTCTTTAACATCACTTGTAAATGCGAAAAATGAGGCATGTGAAAGATCTTGAGCTTTTCCTTTATTATTAACTCCAGCACCATCAGTAGTGAAATCAAAGCTAGAAACACCAGAAGAATTAGCTTCAAAGAAGAACAAACTAAAAGAGTCAGACGCTTTCAATGAAACTGCGAAAATACCGTTCACTGGCGCATCAAAGGCTAATGTTCCAGATACACTCTCAGGGTTTGATGTGAAAATTCCATAACCTGGTCCATCACTTTTATTAGCACCATCATGAGACCAAACGCCATTCAGTGAGTATGCTGTAGAGAAATCATCTAAATAACCCATGACTGCCGAAAGAAGATTTGAATCGTTCCCACTAAATGCACCTGTACACCCTAAATATTGACCGTCATCGACACTCGTGATTGAACTATCATTGCACGTCAAGCTTAGGTTGCCTTGCGTAACAATTAGGCTTGCTTTCAGATGCGAGCTCATGAGTAAAATTATACTAGCGATAATTAACTTTAATGGTGTCGAACGAGTCATAAAATTTCCTTTTTTATACTACTTTAAACTTAAGTTTGTAGGATGCGATCTTTAGATCATCTATCACAAATAATAGCAAAAAGTGCGCCAAATTTAATATCCCGAAAAATCAGATATTTAAAACCAAGCCAATTTAATATGTATAAATAGCTGACAATATTACATGCTATGAGTAGTGATTCTATCTTGCACTTCCTTAATCAATCCGACCAATCTCACAATCTTTATATTTGATAGCTGACGGTAATCAAAATAAGGACAAACAATGATCCCTCGCTCGTTGTTAATTGCAAATTCTTCATCTAGCCACACAAGTTGGTCCCCCAAATTCAGGGTTTTCGCATAAGTTCTGCCCATAACGATGTGAATAGAAGATGAGTCGAGCTGAGTTTGTTGGTCATGTTTAGCACTTATTTGCGCTGGCGGTAAAAAATGCAAACTCGTTGAACTACCCACTTGCAGTAGTTTTTTGTCACGATATTCTTGCCAAGAGTCGAATGTCTTAGCTCCTAAAGTAGGTAACGCCGCTGCATATACTAGCTTGGCGTAAACATTGAAAACTTTGCGCCATCCATTACCACAAGCCTGTCCACATGCATAAATATCACCTTCGTTCAGAGGATGCATACTTTGCCCTTTTGCGCCAAAATCGAATGTAGGTATATTCGCTATATAAACATTCAGCAGGGCTTTGGTATCGCCCAAGCCGGTAAGATTTTTGGCCATTAGTGTCACGGTTCTCTCATTAGTTGTGTTGAGTTGTGTATATTTAGGTATCATACACGCCCTTACGCTGCGGCGTCAGCCACTTATTCGCTAACCGGAGTTTATCCCTTATGGCCTTAAAGCCAACCATCTACAAGTTCAAAATTGCCTTGTCTGATTTCAATAATGACCACTATGATTCTTTGCAATTGACGGTCGCACAACATCCTTCAGAAACCCTTGAGCGAATGATGGCTAGGCTAATGGCCTTTTGTATTCATGCGGCGGATGACAAAGATAAACTCATGGCGTTCACAAAGGGCTTAAGCTCGGTTGATGAACCTGATATCTGGTTGAAAGGCTTAGACGATCAATTACATCTATGGCTTGATGTGGGTGAGCCAAGCTTCGAGCGCATGAAAAAAGCCTGTAGACTCGCTAAAAAAACCGTAGTTTATACCTTTAATTCAAAATCTGATGTCTGGTGGAAACAAACTCAAGCACAACTTTCAACCCTACCGATTTCGGTTTTTCAATTCGACTGGGATGAAATTAAGGCCCTAAGCGGTTTGGCTAGCCGCACAATGGATATCACGCTCACCATTACTGGCCAGTCGATCTATGCTGTTGTCGAAGATGAGCAGTTGGAGCTAAATTGGGTCAACTTACAATGAGTTAGTGTGCAGACCAAAGCTAATCGTTGGTCTGTATAATTTCTTCGGGGCTGAGCATGGGCGAGCCTTCCGAATCTTCTTCAGCCTTTTTAATTAAACCAACAATCCGAGAGTTTACCGGTACCGGTACCCCCTGCTTTTTAGCAAGTGCAACAATTTCACCGTTCAAATAATCGATTTCTGTTTTTCGGCCCAAGGTTAAATCCTCATACATTGAAGAACGTGCTTCTGGGTCAATCTTTAGCGTTGCACTCGCCACCATATTAAACAGAAAGTTAGGCAAAGACATAATAAATGGCATGTATTTAGGGATAACTTTGCCAGTGCGTGCAGGCTCAATTCCCGCCGCTTGCATGGCATCTAAGGCCTCTCGGAGAACAAGCGCCATCACTTTTCGATAAGCTGGATTGCCCAACTGTTCCAGCAAAGGCACACCAGATAGTGCATTGACCGAATTATTGAGGTTTATCAGTAACTTTCCCCACTGCACGTTAGTAATATCATCATACACTGTGGCGGGTAACGCCGCTTTATCAAATAAAGAGACTAATTCTTTACTCACTTTATCCGGGTCTTCAATGGCTAAATTACCTTCTGTACCGCAGTGAAAATGGCCCTTCCCTTTAGAAAGGACGTTGAAAGGCACCATGCCACGTAGCACCGTGAATGTAGGTAGGTACTGTTCCAACAATACGCCATTTCGAACGCCGTTTTGAAAACTAACAACAATAGCTTTTGGGTTCGCGTGCTTGAATATCAGTTGCGCGGCACTTTGAGTGTCACCACTTTTTACGCACAATAGGACCACATCGGCATTGTGCATGACTGAGTTCGAAGTAGTAAATTTTACTTCTTTGGCAGGAATAAGTAAGTCACGACCTTTGTAGTCGCTTGCTCGGAGGCCGTTTTCTGATATTTGTGCTTGAATGCGTTCTCTGCCAATCAAGGTAACGTTAGCACCCTGACCTATTAAGCACGCACCCAAATAGCACCCGATACTACCTGCGCCCAAGACCACAATTTTCAGCTTTTCGCCAGTGCCCGAAGCAAGCACTTCTTCTTGACTAGTTTCTTCCAAAGTCATTCTCTGTGTAGGGCATTACTGCCCAATAAACCCTAGCGCTAGAGTAATGACTTACAGATGAATAATCAATCCAAGTTCTGGAGAAACCTTACCATTGCAGACATCATCAAAAACATCGCTCATCGCCTTCAAACCTTGCAAGTCAGTCACTTTTAACCACTTGGTGCTCTGTGCAATTGAGTGTTTTAAATAGGCAGCACTTTGCTTTTCAAATCCGTCCATACCGCTTTCTTTAATAATTTTCTGTAAGGTACTTGGCGCGAAGAACATTTCACTTCTCTGCGCTATGAAGTGAGGCCCTGGGTTCATGTCCTCCCAATGGGTGGCACCAACATTTGAACAAAACTTCATATTATCGCCCAGATGCTTGTGCAGTTCGCTTAACAAAGTGCCATTGCCAGACATATCAACGATAAGCGACGGAATACTTGCATCGATACTGTCTAACTCATCATAAGCAAGTGTTTTATCGTAAACAGCCAAGTTATCAACCATCTCTTTGTTTTTCAGTGAGGTTAAACCAATCTGTTTAGGCGCTTTAGGATCATTATTGATGCCATAAGCTAAACCTGTACTCGTTTTGCTTGAGGCGCTAGTAATCACAACTTGTTGAGCACCAAACCAGTCATGGCTAGTGAAATAGTGATGTAAAGCAAACGCGGTGACATGCAGCGGGTAAAGCAACATCCGATAGGCTTCACCTGATTTTTGATAATTAGGCTCCGACATCACTTTTCGATAAATATTATAACCCACTGGCAAGGCCGCACGGTGCTCACTAGCATCAATCCAACTAGACTCACTCACACCGCTCGGGTGCATAATCAAGTGACTCGATGGTGGAAAATAACCAAATAAACGCTCACCTTCAGGAACCTCTGGGTTATTTGATTTAACGACATCAGCAAACCCCCATACAGGTAGTATACCCCAATGCTCATTAGCTTCATTATGACCCACTTCATCAGGCCCTAGTTGTGGCGGAAAGAACTGCCAGTATCCGAGCTTATCGCCAACGACAGCATAGGTGATGTTGTTGGCAGTAAGGGCGAAGCTGTCTACCTTTACCAAAACTTCACCATCTTTTAATTGCTTTTCATGTGTATGGCTTTGTACAAGGCGAACTTTGTTGTAGTTCTTGCGGCTAATTTGTAATTCCATCATTCGGGTAATCCTTAGCTTGTTGTTCTTTTGTGTTTTCTGTCGATCAATGAATTGCTAATGATTTAGCTTATTTCTGCTAAGTAAGCTTGCAACTTCGCCATTGCCGGTTGAGCATTCTCTTTTAAGCGTTTTAATATCATTCTCTTTTCAATTTCATCTTCTTTGACATTGCGAACCAACTGACTAAAGCCATCTAAACGATTATTCAACAACCACTCTCGCAGCTCTGGATCTTGGCCCCATATATGTTGGTTCAGCATAAACGCAGCCGTTAGCCTTAGCCAATCAAGATCGGTATTTGGCAATGGCACGACATTGCAGATTTTATTTTTAATCTGGTCGTTAGGATAACTCGCTTCTACATGTGCAATGAACGCAGCGCTGAAAACAGGTTGATAGGAGCGCACGGTTTGCGGGGTAATTAATCCATCTTCAAAGATGGGTTTCATTGTTAAATTTGATATTGCACTGGCTGAGCAATCGACATGAATGTGGCGTGTACTTGTGGGTATTTCACCTTCTTGCAGTACGATTTTATCAAGTTCTATAGATGTCACTCTACCCATACGAACAACATTTTTCACTCGTCGCAATTGCTCTAGCTCCATCTTACTGACCGTTGCACCATGGAACATTTTTGGCCAAACGTTCGTATCCAAACGCATAAACACACCGGCTCTTTCAAGGCGTTCGAACATATCATTTATCGAGGTAGATTCTGCAATCGCTTCCATCTGACTAGCTTGGGCACCTATCGAACTACCAAAAAACTCCTCTGTTGGCTGAGTATTTTCTCGGTCAAGTAGCCAAGCATCTCGGGGCATAATCCAAGTAATGCGATCTGGATCGACATGCTTTTCGAGTAAAAATAAGACGGCATCGATGCCAGTTTTTCCGCCACCGACAATGACATAGGCACTTGGCGCTGAAGTCACCTTGGGCAAGTCATTCAAAGGCATAAATTGCACGCCCGATGCAAGGTCAAAATTCGGCGTGTGGGTAGATGGCACAGTGGTTTTAAGGTAAGTACAGTCGACCGTTTTCTTGTTTGGCCTTGCTTTGTAACGTTGCCCAGTTAAGGTGTTTTCGAACTCACCATTACCTTGATAGTCACACATTGGGAAATACTGGACTCGACCTGTTGGTAAAAATTGTTCACGCATGACGTCATCGAAGTAGGCGCTCACTTCCGCACCTGTTGCCAATTCATTGAGACCTTTGTTCCAACCTACTTGGTCTTTATAACCTTTACTCAACTCACGAGAGCTCACACCATAGAATGCAGACGGTTGATGCAAAGTCACAAAAGGATAGGCCACGTTCCAGTGACCGCCCGGTTTATGGTGTTTGTCTACCATGATGATATTAGCATCGGTTTCAGTCAGCAGCGTATCAGCAAATGCCATTCCTACCGCACCGCTACCGACGATCAAATAGTCCGTTTCAAGTTCTGTTGCGTTTTCATTTGCACTTTGTATTGCACTTGTTTTTGCACCCTGCACGCTTTGCATCTATTCCATACTCTGTGAATTTAAGCTCTTGGCAGTTAAACATAACACTGTTATATTTGTCAACGAAATGTAAACAACCCTATTAACCATAAACTGTGACCAAAAGTCAGAGGTGAAAATTTCTGTGGTAAAAAATCTCGTTGTAAAAAAGCACGTAGTGGAAAGTACAACTACATGTGACCAAAATGAACCTTCAATAAAGACTAAGGGCGTTAGAGAGCAAGCTAAACGTCGGATATTAAATGCCGCTTCAACTCTATTCGCAGAAGGAGGCGTGGCTGCGCTAAGTGTTCGCGCTATTGCAGAACAAGCCAAGGTTTCAACGATTGGTATTTATAGCCACTTTAAAGGCAAGCAAGGTATTCTCGACGCGCTATATATTGAGGGTTATGGAATGGTGTATGACACCATGGGGTTTGATAAAAGTAACTTAGGGCCGAAACAGATTTTACTAAAAGGTATCGCGGGCTATTTGCAAATTGCACAAGATTACGAAGGGCATTATCGCCTTATTTTTGGTGAAAACGACAATCAATATAAACCGTCTGAAGAGGCAAAAGCGAGTGCTCATAGAGCATACAAACGCTTGGTTCAACATACGTCAATTATACTACCGGAAAATGCCGATTGGATAGAAAGGCAACAAACAGCATTGGAGCTTTGGGCCTTTGTGCATGGTTACGTTAGCCTCAAACATCACGTCACAGGTCCACTCATATCAGCTAAGCAATGGTACGACATGGCGAATGATGGCATTTCAACTCACATCGATGCACTACTGAAAAAGTATCAGAGGTAGATTGACAAAAAACATCCATAAGCAGACATAGCCTGAAGGATTGCAACCTATAGCCAGACATCCATATCTTGACTACCAAGAATAGCCATAACATCTACCCAGTCTTTATAAATACGATAGTAAATAACATCAGCGCGATGAGGAAATCGTCTATAGCCTTGCCTAAAATGGTCGACTGATTGATAAGCCTGTGGAGTTGCGGCTATCTTTTCAAAGGCGTCAAAGAAACTTTGGAAATATTCATCAGCTTGCTTTTCACCAAATTCTTTATATCCATAGACATATATTCGCCTTAAATCTTCTTTCGCTTCCTCAGTTAAACGATACTTAGTCACTATCATTGACGCTCTGTTTAAACTCCGCAAGCATTTCTTGAGGGGATTGGTACACAAAATCGCTCTGTTCTGCTCGGTCAAACTTTTGATTAATATATTCGGCGCGTCTAGCTCGTCTGACTAAATCATTGATCAGTTCACTTTTGTTGGCGTAATCGCCAGCAATATCTACTTGCCGTCTGAGCCACTCGTCATTCTTTTCAGTTAGAGTTACGCTTTGTCTAGGCATTTTTTATTGCTCCCATTTGATTGGTGCAATAATACACCAATCAATTTAGTCATTCTACTTGAACCTTAGTCCAGCTTTGTTTAATCAAAAAACTATAAATAAGAAGTCTAAGCGATACTTTTCGGGTGAGAACAGGTCTCAAGCATACATTGATGAGGAAATTAAGGCCTGCTTGCATCCAAATTCGGCTGTTAGTCTTATTCAACTAATTGAGCAAAATATGATGATGGTAAGGAGCAACTGCAAATCCACGAAGGAAACCGTACTTTCCCGACAGAATTGTGACTACGATGAATTTTCGCTAGTGCCAGCTAGCTACAAGGCTGCACTGTTATCTAGTTAGAGGCTAGTTGCCCTTGCATCTCGGCTTACTATCAAATGCATCGGTAATAAATTTAATAGCATCACCAACAGGCTCGTCATGCACTGTTAAAAAATGATCCAATTCATAAGACAGCATTGTGAACTTATGGTCTGGATTTTTGGCATCTACTCTTTCCATTATCATTTTCGACATTTCATGTGATTGCCAGACGGTATCTAATTTAGCACCTTGAAGTAAAACAGGTTGAGTTACTCTTTCAACAGGTATACTGGCTTCCTCTAGTATTTCTGTTTTCTCGATACCAGTTTCATGTATGGCTCTAGCTTTTAATGTTCCCTGTGTCAGATAGGAAAGCATTCCTCTGGCAAACCAAGGGTACTCGACAAACGGAAGAGGTTCACCATTTAAACTCCATGAAGAATTTCGAGCTAAAGTAATTTGGTTTGATTGCCATACTACACTGGAAGGGACCACCGCGACGGTAGCTTCAGCAAAGTCAGTGTATGCAGCAATTACCAAAGCAAGCTCTGCACCTTTAGACACGCCAAGAATAGCAACACAGCGCTGATTACCGTCGTTGTCTGTTGAAATATTTTTAATACGTTGAACTACCGATTCGACTGGAATGTTTTTTACATAAAGTGGTGTGCCAGGTGCTTTATGATAAGCAATAGATGCCACTGAGAAGCCATTGGAAATGATCGCTTTAGCAAGTGGACGAGATTGGAAAATACCGCCTTCGGAGCCACCTAATATAACAACCATAGGCGAGTTATTGGCATTGTTGTTTGAATCGCGAAGAATGTATTCTGCTTTACTGAGCTCAAAGTGAAGACCAGTGCCTCGTTTAACAGACCACTGAAGCATGTCTGAATAAAAGTTGGTCCGAATGTCGCCGTTAACTTTTGGTTGGCTAGCGCAAGCATACAGTAAAAATACAATTATAAGATACGTGATAATCCTTATCGAATAACTCAATTGCTAACTCCTTTTTAAGTTTAAGTCCTTTAAAGCGCGAGAAAACGTTTTAACTTTTTTCAATCAGCATTTCTGCCACTTGAAAGACACCATTATTGGTACCGCTATAATCTGCTGTAACCGTCCAAACTCCTCCAACAATCCATAATTACACTTTGTATAGCTATCAGATCCATTGAGCTATTTTCGGAGATAACGTTACCAACATTGCATACGAACTATCAGACTATATTAAGCGAAGTATCATCATACGATTAATCAAACTTAGCCTCAGATAAGTCTGTTTAAATAAAAGTAATATACAAAGCTGGTTTGTACACCTCTAGAAGTCGCTTGTCTTGAATTCCTAATTACGTGGAAACATTTGATACCCATACAGAAATCTAACGTACCATATCATCACGTTAATAAACTCATCAGCTCCATGATGAAAACGATAATGATAAAGAAGATGATGATAAAGGCAATGATAGCACAACGTCACTTCGCTCGGCGGTGCTTCTCGAAAGGTCCCGTGGCAGCGGCTTATGAACTCAAGGTGGACGCGGGAGAGGCGCGACGAGATGAAGCGCAAGTCGCTCTGGCGGCAAAATTCGATGCCCTGCACGAGTCTCTTGCCTCGCTTCCACCAGTGCCCGTGCGTGCGTACAATCCGACAAAGAGCAGCTATATAAGCAGCAGTTCACTATTACTGTTGCTGGCGCGCTCTCTAGCATCCGCCCAGTCCTTTCTTCGAAAAAAGTTCCATTTGTGGCTTTTTGGTCCACCACCGCGAGGCATGTACATTCATGGACCGGTAGGGGTAGGCAAAAGCTTTCTAATGGATCTATTTTACGCGTCTGTTACTGTTCCTGATGATGATTCTTGCTGTAATAATGACAGCCACAAACAGGCAAAAATTACCAAACGCCGTGTCCACTTTCATGAATTCATGCTAGACGTCCATCATCGAATCTTTGTCTACAAACAGAAGCACCCACGAGGTGATGCGATTCCCGTCGTTGCGCAACAATTGGCACAAGAAGCACAACTCCTCTGTTTCGATGAATTTCAAGTGACAGAAATCGCCGATGCCATGATTTTGAAACGACTGTTTTCACTATTAATATCGGATTGGAATGTCGTGATAGTGGCCACCTCGAATCGAGCCCCCGATGCCTTGTATGAGAGAGGCATTAACCGCTCCCTCTTTTTGCCATTCATCGACCTATTGAGACAGACGTCCGACATTATTTCCATGGAGGATTCCCAGAACGATTATCGACTCGAAAATCGAGCAGATGGCCAATCCTATTTTTGGTCAAACAAAGGAGTTCACGGCGATAATAATATTAATCACAACTTACAGGCTAAGTTGGAAAAAATATTTGGTGGCGCTGTATCTGGCATTGCATCCGGAACTGAGGGCGAGAGCATTCCTGTCCTCTTTGGTCGCACCGTCCAGGTCGCCCGATTGAATGACCGATGCGCCTGGTTTGACTTTTCCGATTTGTGCTACCAACCGCTTGGGGCAGCCGATTATATTTCCCTGTGCCGCCGATTTTCGGTCATCATCATGGAACGCGTCCCTCAACTGGACGCCAATCACCTCAACGAAGCGCGACGCTTCGTTACCCTCATTGACGCATGTTATGAATCTCGCACCCGCTTGGTGCTGACGGCACAAGTCCCGCTCGACGAATTGTTTGTCGATTTTGAAGCGCAAGTCGAAAGCAGTGACGGAGATGAAGAATTGATTGTCAATGATAAGGGGGGAAACTCGAGTTCCTTTGCGACGACCATGATTCGCACCAAAGAGGGAAAATATTATGAGTGGTCAGCGACGGGTCTAATTGGCGTGTCACTGGCACAATTATCGGCCGCAAATGACCTAGCCTTTTCCTTTCGACGAGCCGCGTCCCGGTTGGTAGAAATGGGTGGAAAGGAATGGGGACGGTAATGACGAGAGATATATACCGTACTTTCTAATTTGGAATGACCGAGGAACAACTGACAAGCCCTAATGTTTTTAGTCTATCTGTAGATAAAAGAAGGTTTGGTTCGACCCTTCTAATCCGATTGAATTTATCCACCCATCGACAATAGGGCTATATTGCCTCTCGAGTCTGCTCAGTAATTTCAAACTGAACAGGCCTACCAATTTTTGTTGAATCCGCTTTTAGAATAGAGAGCGGCTCGCGACGAATAGTCATTCCTAGCGCATTATCTCTCACACGCAAGGTCTGATGTTAAAATTGAAAGTTAGCACGACTACCGCAATCACATTGTTGATGCACTTAAGTAATGGCATAACGGCTCATAAACATTTGTAGCGTTTGCTCTTTGGCATGTTGGCGAACTTGATATGATGGTGCATCATCATTGCACAGCACGGTTGGCCAAAAAAGTGTCCCCTTTAGCAAACTGCCAATTTGCTCTGCGGCATAATCAACGTCGTCAATAGCGAACTTACCATCAGCTATGGCGGCCTTTAGCCAACGATGCAGAGTGGTTTCCTGCGCTCTCATGCGATCCATCTGATCTTTCATCTTGGCAGGAGAATAAAAGAAATGCCCCATTGCTAAGCGTGCGAGTGTAACAAAATCATGGTCGCACATCATGTTTGTCTCGACTTCAATTAGCAAAGCCAACTGGCTTTCAATCGATTGATTTGGCGTATATTCGACCGATGCTCGCAACATGAACTGCTCCCACATTTCATGCAACAAACTTAATACTAGCGTTTCTTTGCTATCAAAATGGTTATACACCGTTCGCTTTGACACATTTGCTGTTTCAGCTAATTGGTCCATGCTAGTTGCCTGAACGCCTTGTTCTTTAAAGGTCTTCAGTGCTGCATTGAGTATGTCTTCGCGCTTCTGCTGGCTACGCGACTTCTTTACTTCGCTCATGTACTTCCTCCGATTACGTTTAATTTTACACTGATCAGTTTACTTTACAATTTTTTTGATTATACTACACCGTATAGTTTACATTTTGGTGTTCCGTAAATTTGACACTGAATATCATTGTTATTAAAAAAGCTACTTTAAAAGAGATATCAACGTGCACAAAAACGTCTTCATTCGCACCAGTCTGCTGCTAGCAACCGCACTTTTCATTTCTGCCTGCAGCGACAGTAATTCCGAAT
Organism: Brumicola blandensis; assembly: GCF_031846165.1. Taxonomy (NCBI): domain Bacteria; kingdom Pseudomonadati; phylum Pseudomonadota; class Gammaproteobacteria; order Alteromonadales; family Alteromonadaceae; genus Brumicola; species Brumicola blandensis. The sequence continues at coordinate 651,040 of NZ_JAVRIE010000002.1, read as the reverse complement.
CCACTAATGATGAAATCACGCCTGTATTGGTAAAAATGACGCCAGTACAAGCATTGAAAAATGAGCAACATTTTGAGTTTCCTGCAGAAGTTTCTGCGGTAAAAACCGTCGACATGCGTTTTGAGGTATCAGGAAGATTAATTGAAGAAAACCTTCGAGCTGGGAACGAAGTAAATAAAGGTGATGTGCTTGCTAAACTCGATCCAGAACCATTTCAAAGGAGAGTGAAGGAGCAGGAGACAAGGTTTACTCAAGCCGATCGAGAATTAAAGAGAGTTCGCCAGTTAATAGAGAAGCAACTTGTTCCCCAATCTGCTTTAGACGATGCGCAAACCGCGTTTGAACTTGCTGAGATTGCGGTCAATAACGCCAAGCAAGATCTTGCCTATACTCAAATTTCAGCGCCATTTAAAGGGCAAATTGCACAACGTATCGTAGACAACAATAGTTACGTACAAGCGGGTGAAGTGATTGCGAGCATACAAGACCGCTCACAGGTGTACTTTAATATTCACGTTCCCGAGCGTTTATTCACGTTGTATGCGAGCCGTGACGGAGCAAAAGTGGAAGGCTCGATTTTAGCCCGACCAACTGACTGGGTAGATCTTTCCTATGTTGAGCATAGTGCTCAGCCAGATCCAGTGACTCAAACTTATAAAGTGGTCTTTAGCAAGTCAGCCGACCCTAGCAACCTAATCACGCCAGGTGCGCGAGCAAAAGTAAAAGTCCACTTAGATCAAGAAGGCAGCACTGATCAACTTATCATTCCCTACACTGCCTTACTGGCTGAACAAGATGACTTTTTCGTGTGGCGCTATAATCAAGAAACAAAGCAAGTCAACAAAGTAGCGGTCTCTGTTGTGAGTGTACGTGGCGACTACGCCGGCATTGAAGGTGAACTATCCGAGGGAGAAAAGGTTGTGTCCGCTGGTGTCAGTAAAATGCGTGAAGGCTTGCGCGTCGCAGAATACGTGGCGGAGTAAGCTTCATGGATATCGCAAAGTACGCTTTACGCTTCCCTGTTAATATCTGGCTGATTGTCGTTATTTGCTTGCTCGGTGGGCTTATTGCATTAAGCAATATTGGGCGACTAGAAGACCCCAGTTTCACTATCAAGCAAGTAAAAGTGATTACCTCTTTTCCAGGTGCAAGCGCAAAACAAGTCGAAGATGAAGTTACCGAATTACTCGAAACGACTATCCAACAAATGCCGCAACTATATCGCTTGAGTTCAGTATCCAGTCCGGGTACGTCAGATATCACAGTAGAGGTGCAGCCAAACTTTGATGGTGGTGAACTGCCACAAATATGGGATGAATTGCGCAAACGCCTGCGAGACGTTCAGGGCCAATTGCCACCAGGAGCACAAGACCCGGTTGTTTTTGATGACTTTGGTGAGGTGTTTGGACTTTATTACGCATTGACTGCCCCTGACTTTAGCGCCACTGAATTGCGGCACTTTGCTAAACAAATTCGCCGCGAGCTGTTGATGATTGACGGTGTTGCAAAAGTGCAAGTGAGTGGTGTGCGAGAAGAGCAAATTACCGTTTATATCGATACAAACCGCTTAGCGAGCTTGGGCTTGAGCTTTCCACAAATATCTCAATTGTTAACGGAAAACATCCGACCGTTTAACGGCGGTAGAGTACAATTAAATGGCAAAAAATTACGAGTGCTTGTGGATCAACCCTCCAGCCAGATCGAGGCTATTGAAAACCTGAGTCTTGTATTGGCAGGGACATCGCAGTCAATCAAGGTAAAAGATATCGCGACCTTAGCAGTTGAGCCAGCCGATATTCAAACAAACTATCTGCGTCACCAAGGTAATGAGGCAATCACCTTGGCTGTCTCTGCGCAAGACGGCGTTAATATCGTTGATGTCGGCCAACGAGTCAGACAGAAAATTGAGCTTATCCTCAGTAAGTTGCCGACAGGTATCGAGCTAGATGCGATTTATGATCAAGCAAAAATTGTTGATGAGTCGGTCGATGGATTCATTTTGAACTTAGTCATGTCAGTGGTTGTTGTGGTCCTAACTCTCTGGCTATTTATGGGTTGGCGTTCAGCACTCGTCGTAGGCACTACGCTAGTGGTCACGGTAATGGGAACCGTACTGATCATGTGGCTAATGGATTTAAGATTGCAGCGTATATCACTAGGCGCAATGGTCATTGCAATGGGTATGTTAGTTGACAATGCGATAGTGGTAGCCGAAGGCATGATGATGCAAATGAAGCAAGGCGCAAAACCACAACCTGCAGCAAGCTTTATTGTTAAAAGAACACAATGGCCTTTGCTTGGTGCAACCGTCATTGGCATAGCGGCATTTTCAGGTATTGGATTGTCGGATGACGCCACCGGCGAATTCTTATATTCACTTTTCGCCGTAGTGTTGATATCACTTATGCTCAGTTGGGTAATGGCAATTACCTTGGTACCGACGCTTGGCAAATTGGTTTTCAAAACAACACCTACGTCAGATCAGAACCAAAATGGCTCTCGTTTTCAAGACGGTTTCATATCAATATTGAGAGGCTTTTTACGTCATCGTTGGCTAACGCTTTTCGGATTGTTATGCATCACTCTCGTTGCATTTATGAGTTTTGGCTTTGTGAAACAAGGCTTTTTTCCGCCATCCAATGCACCTTTGTTTTATATCCACTATTGGGGACAACAAAACGAAGATATTCGCAGCACTGAAAGCATCATGAAAAAAGTGGAACAGGAAGTGCTTTCTGAGCAAGGAGTGAAATCAATCACTAGTTTTATTGGCCGTGGTGCAGATAGATTTACCCTCACCTATGCGCCAGAGCCTGCCAATGAGAGCTACGCCATGATGCTGGTTCGGGCCAACGATAAAGATGAGATTGATACTATCATTGCTGATATGAAAGCTGCCCTTCCACAAGTGAGTCCTGACGCCAGTTTTTATTTTCAGCGCGTACAATTTGGCCCGGGCAGTGGCGCAAAAATCGGCATACGTTTCTCAGGCAATAACGGAGATGTACTCCGAGAACTCGCCAACAATGCAGTTGAAATCCTAGAAGCTGATGGTCAAATTCAAGAGGTTCGTCATAACTGGCGTGAGTTGGGTTTGAGTTTGAATACCCAATTTGATGACATTAACGCAGGTATTGCGGGCGTGAGTCGCGCTGATTTTCGTGACACCATCGAATACGCAACCACAGGTTTACAGCTTGGTAAGCTATACGATGAAGATTACGCTTACCCTATTCGTGCTAAAATGGCGAATGCTCAGCAGGACCCATTAGATGCGATTCGTAACAGCCAAGTTTGGAGCTCTCAACAAAGCCGATATGTCCCATTTCGACAAGTATCTAAAGGCATTGAGTTAGAATCCGAAGAAGTACAAATCCATCGTCGCGACCGTGTCCCAACCATCACTATTTGGGCTGAGCCAGGCAGTGATGAGACCGCTGCAGACGCCTTAGCAAGAATATGGCAGCCCATTCAAGACATGCAATTACCCGATGGTTATAAGCTAGAGTGGGGCGGCGAGTATGAAAGTTCGGCAGACGCCCAGCAAGCGCTAGGTAAAGGCTTACCGGCAGGATTTTTAGTCATGTTCATCATATCGGTACTGCTATTTGGCAGAGCCAGACAGCCCCTCATTATCTGGGCCATTGTACCTATGGCAACTGTCGGTGTTGTTTCAGGTTTATTGTTAACTGACATGCCATTTGGCTTTATGTCGCTGCTCGGCTTTTTAAGTTTATTTGGCATGTTAATCAAGAATGCCATCGTTTTACTGGAAGAAATTGACTTACAAATCGAAGAAGATAAGCCCATTAAAGATGCCATTCTTGAGGCCTCAGCAAGTCGATTGCGACCTGTTACATTGGCGGCCATTACGACCATATTAGGCATGGCTCCTCTGTTGTCTGATGCATTCTTCGCAGACATGTCTGTGACTATCATGGGTGGTTTGGCTTTTGCTACAGTATTAACGCTCATTGCTGTTCCTGTGATGTATAGTTTGCTGTATCGAGTATCATTCAGAAAATAGCTCCGATGTTACGATCTTATTTCGACTTCAAAAAATAGTATTTGGGAGTGAATATTTAGGTTAGGAGCGCTACTGAATCGCGACGTGAGCATATCGACCGACCGCTTTCTGCAACTAGCAGACCACCGCCTGCGCGGTGGTGACGGGCAAGAAACAGCCTGAGCTACACTATTCCACTATTGCGTTTGAAATGTCATGACTGAGCTTTTTCGATAGGGCTCTCATTTTCTTCACTGCTCCTGCATACCCATCCTTTTCGAGTGTGTCGGTGTAATGAAAGCGAAAAATGCGAGTGGGCGTTTGCTCGTTGCGTTTACTGACCCGAAATGATCCGCTAAGCAATACTTCACCGTTTCGATCGGGATAGAAATGCTCGATAGTGACTTTCACCTTCGTACATTTCCTGCAGAAATCTAGCCATTCAGTCTCCGCCATTGATGCATTCAAATCGTTGAGCAGAGCTCGCTGCATAGCTTCGCCTAAACCATCTGCCCAACTATGGTAGTTAGCCTTAATCAACTGATTATCACCCTCTTTCATGACCAACTGACTCGTTTTTAGATAGTCTGGCAAACTCACAATATCAAGCATGACACTCGTTTTTGCTTCCTTACTGAGCTGTGCAACTGGATTTGCATCAAACAAATAATAGGTAGTATCTGGCGCTTGCACTGTGGTACCGCAGGCGCTCAATCCTATAGTAATGCTCATCAATAATAATAGTTTATAAAGCGTAAAGTTAAGCATTATTCCTTATCCTTTTTCGGCGCCACCGGTTCTTCATCGGGTTTTGCTGCTTGACCAAAGACGAGAGAATTGGGTTGGTTGGTCACCTCTTTTACAAGTGGTTTCAGTTCGTCGAGGGTGGCTTCTACCTTTAACATGACTTGTTCAACCGAGCGGTAAACCTGCGAATCGGGTTGCAAACCGCTTAATGTAGACTGTAATTCTTGCATCGTTTGTTCAAGCGCATCGAGAGTCTGATTGCTACGCTTTAAAGATAAACGCGTGGTAACCATCGTTTCATCTGTACTATCAATCAGTTCATTTAAATTGGCTATGGTTTCATTAAGAGGGAGTTGTTCTAATTCGCCCATAATATTGTCTAATTTTTTGCTTAGACTTGCGAACCCGCCTGAAGCTGCAGGAATGACCGAATACTCTCCGAAACGAGTGACTTCAGTGATTTGCTCACCGCCCGGCTGCAAAGTTACCTTTAGGCTTCCTGTAAGTAAATTCGCATTTTCGATAGTTGCGGTTAAACCTTCCCGGATCCAATCATCGACCATACCCTGAAAGATATCATTCGAAATATACTCATTTTTCATTAAGCGTTCCGGCTCTAAGTTAACCACCACCGGAATACGTTCTTCTTTACCCACGCCAGCAATATCGATAATTTCCCAATATTCCATATAGGGTTCAGCGACAGTTCCAATACGAATGCCACGATATTCCACAGGCGCACCTTTGTGTAAACCACCGACACTATCTTCGACTAAAATGACGTATTGAATATATTGATATTCTCGTTGTTCATCGATACTTTCTTGCGAATCATAGACAACAAATTCGTGGTTCTGCGGAACACCCACGCCGGGTTGAGCACCATCAACTAAGCCAAACTCAACGCCTCCAGACACTAAGGCATCGAGAGACGCCATATTGACGCTAATACCTTGCGTTGATGTTTTGACTGATAGACCACTGACGTTCCAGAAAGAAGTATTTTCAGTCACCAAATTATGAAATGGTGCCTGAATGAATATGTCGTAGTGGGCCTCTTGTTCTAGGTCGTCGTATTGGGCTGATTCTACCGCACCCACTTCAAAACCTTTATGCATAACAGGATTACCCACTTTCAACGGCTTGTTACCCCGAGAAATCAATCTCACATGAATACCATCTGCGTTTAAGGAAGTAACAGGTGGGTTCTCAAGACCCGTAAAGGCAAACTGCTCAATATTCGAGTTACCCGGGCTGACTTCGATGTAAGCCCCCGACAGCAGCGTACCTATACCAGTGATGCCTGTGGCACCTATTCTAGGTCTTACAACCCAAAACTCGCTATCTTCAACCAGAAAAGAACTCATGTCTTTTTCTACTTCTATATCGACAAGTATCGTACTTTTATCATTGCTGAAGCTGATCTTATCAACTAAGCCAATGTCTACATTACGGTTTTTTAGGACAGTCTTTTTTGCTTCTAGCCCTTCTGCAGTATCAAATTCAACTTGGATCATTATTCCACGATTACGCCAGTCGTTATAAACCATACCGATACCAATGAGTAAGGCGATAATGGGTAAAATCCAAATTTTTGAAAACCTAGACTTGTGCACAACTAAAGGCTCTTGCGCTTGTATTGGCGCTTGGCTGCTTGGCGTTTCAGCTTCGTTGCTTGTCATTATTCTTCCGTTTTATCCCATAAAAGTCGTGTATCAAACTGATGTGCACTGATCATCGTCAGTATCACCACGCTAGCAAATGACGTTGCTGCTGCGCCCACATGAATCGACATTAAACCACCGAGTTGAATCAAGGCAACTAAGATCGCGACCACGAAGACATCAACCATCGACCACTTTCCAATAAACTCAGTCACTCGATACATTTTAGTTAATTCTAGCTGTTGAATTGGTTTATTGCGCATGGCGCTAAAACAAAGCCAAGCAATTGCTGCCATCTTCCCGATAGGCACAATAACACTTGCAATAAAAATCACCGCGGCAATAAAGTATGACTCACTTTCTAAAAATAGAATAATGCCGCCAATGATAGTGCTTTTTGTTTCATCGCCCAGTAGGTCAGTTACCATAATAGGATACATATTCGCCGGGATATATAGAATTGCTGCGGTAATCAATAAGCTCAGAGAAATCTGCACACTGTTCTTAACTCTGGGTGATAAAAACGTGCCACAACGCTTACAATGTTGAGTGCCTATGGGTGCTAACTGCTGACACACCAAACAATTCAACAAACCCTGGGCTGCTGCGGAATCTTTTTGGTAGGGACTTGAATGGCTACTTGGCATCTTCTATCCAACGCCAAAGACGGTGATTATCGACAATGAATACAATATGAGTAAATAAAGGAGCAAACAGTACATAGGCCCAAAACGCCGCTTCCAAAGTGATGTCAGCCATTGAAATGACTTTTATGAGCGCGACTAAGACGCCAATCAAAAAAACCTCTGCCATTGACCAAGGTAAAATATAGGCTATCACTTTTCCAAGCCAAACGATGGGCACTAGGCGCAAGGCGAAGCGAGAAGATAAAATGATATAACTCACGGACAACAGGTACAATATTGGCAACAACAAAATAAAAACAAATACCAAGACCGAAATCAGCCAATATCCCTGAGAGTATAATTCTGTTGATGTTTGTAATAGACCGATGGTGCGTTGCTGCCCACTAGTGGCAAAAGAAATGAAGGCGAAACTACAGGCAATCAGCATCAAAATTAACGCTGTTATACACAAAGCTAACACGTAGTGGCGGGCATTGTTATGCCCCACCGCAATAACATGATGACATCGAGGACAGACGACATTGCTACGATGCGAGATTTGCTCAGGCATCGTAATCAACAAATCACATTCTAAGCATGCATGTTGATGTTCATCTATCATGTTCGTGCACACTCCCTGTTATTGTAGTTATTCATTCTACAATGAAACCATGAGCGAGTGCACTCACTTGATGAAACTACGCGGGCATGCCCATTGAGGGCTTACTTAATATTGATAAACGTAGTTAATTTGCCAGATGTCATTTTCGAATGAGAACTGACTAAATCCCGAGTCGACATTTCTGCGTTCATTGCTAGAGTAACTGACTTGCAGCGATGAGCGTGTATTGAAGAAATGCTTAGCAAAAATACTATATGAATCAGTATCTCCGATCACATTCACATCAGCACCAACACTTGTAAACTGATTGAAGTAGTATGCGCCGCCTAGATCGAGAGTTTCATCTGAGAAAAAGTCATCGTCAAAAACACTCAGGTTTGCGTTCAGAACAAGATATCGTCCACCTGCTAGTGAGCCAAAATATTTGGTTCGAAACTGTTGCACAATCAAATCTTCATCCGTGTTGTACGAGAAGCCAACATAATCTTTACCATCAAGTTGCAGTACATAGTCGGCCGCAAAGTTGAACACTGACTCATCAGAATCAACTAAACCACTTATTCCATCACCACTTGTATTGGAAATAGATAACTTAAAGTCCTTTGTGAGGAAATAGCCAAACCCTACTGTCAGAAATTCAGTGTCACTATCTGATTCGTATACCGTATCCCCGAAAACAACCCAGTCATTAACTAAGTATTCGCCACCTATTGAATACTGACGGTTTCCACCAGTGCCGAAAAGACCGGCACTGACAAAGCTTTGTTGGTTAATATAATCAAATTCATTGAGCGGGCCTAAGGTTGGTCGAGCATCTAAGTAATATGTGCCGTTTAGACTCCATGCCTCGCGCGTGTCTGATGTTGTTTGTCCATCTTGCGTAAACGAACTTTTATTTGATAATACGCTCGCACCGATAAAGGTTTGGTAATCTTCAGCGTACGCCTGTTGAGTAAAAAATAAAGCGGCCGTAGTGGCAGCAAAACAAAGAGTTCTAGTTAACATTTTAGTCCTTTAAGAAAATTATGTTGAATCAATATCGATTCATTGTTGTTACCTGAAAAATGGAACATTGCGATAATTAATTGGCTGTTTCGCAATAGCGATAAGGGTAAAAGATATTAGCTGAATGAAGTCTGAATAAACATGCATTGCTATTTCATCACATGCCCATAAATAATACAGATGAACACGTCATCACTTAAAAACAGTATATTGATCACCGCTTTTGCCGTTGGCTTTATCTGGTGCTTTAAATCTTTCGAACTCAACTTCAAGGTCGACCTAAGTTGGCTCGGTGTCTATCCCTTAACGCTGCATGGCTTGATTGGGGTCATCACTGCGCCCCTGATACACGGCTCACTAGAACACATTTTCAACAATACGTTGCCCATGCTAGTACTTGGCTCATTTCTCATCTACGGTTACCCGAAAACACGTTGGCGGGTGTTAATAACAGTATGGTTACTATCTGGTATTGGTGTGTGGTTGTTTGGACGCGAAAGCTATCATATTGGGGCTAGCGGTTTAACTCACGGTGTATTTTTTTATTTGTTTGTGGTGAGTATATTCCGCAGAGATAAGCGTTCCGTAGTGATTATGATGGTCGCTTTTTTCATGTATGGTGGAATGATTATGAGCATATTCCCTCGCCAAGAGGGGATTTCGTTTGAATACCACTTATTCGGTGCTTTGGCTGGTGTTCTCTGTGCTTGTTTATGGCATTCGCTAGATCCAAAACCGACAGTCAAAGCTTATCATTGGGAAGCAGAGCCCGAATCGGAAGATCCTGTGATAGGTGACCAGTGGCGTATTGATGGGCAAACTGAGGAAAATGACGATAGTATACAAACAGTCCCGAACGAAAAGGAAAGACATTAATGACCAAAGCTGAACCTAAGACCTTTGAATTGCTACTCAGAGTCCGTTATGCCGAATGTGACGCCCAAGAAGTTGTATTCAATGCGAGATATGCTGACTATGCAGATTTAGCAGCAACTGAATTCATGCGAGCCTTAATAGGCGGGTATCAAGCATTAACAAACCAAGGCTTAGATAACCAGGTAGTCAATCTCAATATATCGTGGCAAAGCCCAGCTAGATTCGATGACATATTGTGCTTATCGGTGCATGTTAGCAAGGTTGGCAATACGTCGTTTACGATGCAAATTGACATGCAAAATTGGCAAACTAAACAAGCCGTGGCATCGGCAGAGATTGTCTATGTGATGGTCGATTCGCTTACATTTGAAAAGAAACCAGTGCCCAATGAATTTAAAGCAACCTTATTGAAAGGGGCTGCAGGAAGAACCATGAACCTAGCCGGCGTTGAGCTTTCATAATGAAAAGCAAGATAGAACGTGAGTTGAATACTTGAGTAAAATCATCATTGAACATAAATCCTTTATCTTGGGTGACGAACTCATCATTGACGATAGAAAAAAAAGGCGCTTTAGTATCGGCGGCCATGAAGGTGAGTTTGAAATATCTGTCGACAAAAGACCGATTTATGAGGGTTCTCGCTTTTTGAACAATCTTCGTTTCAAGGGAGGCAGAGTCGAAGCTAAATGGACGAATAGCGATACCTGGGTTTTCGAAACAAACTCAAGCAACACTTTGAGTCTAAGTGAGCCGTCCAAACGAATGAAGGCAAAAATACAGTCGGTCATGAAAAATGGAAAAATTATCGGCAGGTTTATCCATTCGAATAAGTGGCTCGTTTGCAAAACGAAATATGTTTTACATTGCGTCGAAGAAAGCGCGTTTGACGAGTTCTTGTTTGTATTTAACTTCTACCTCAACGAAAAATCTCGAAACCATAGTGTATCTTCTGGATAGCGCCAGCTGAAGCGCTAATCAGATACCCTTCTATGACCCTGTGGAACACAAATGTAAGCGGTTCTTTTTAACTTAATCATGCTCAACTTGTGCTAAATACGCTTTGAGGTTTTTATCTCTTTCGTTAGGAAAACTCTGCTTCAATGTTTCAAACCCAGAAATACGATCAAGTCGAAAGTTGCGAAATGTTTGTCGCAGTTCACACCACCCCGCAAGCAACCAAACAGGACTGAATGAAACGAGAGCTAGAGGCCAAATAGTGCGTTGAGTAGTGCGGTCTTGTAAATCCAAATAGTTGAATTGAATTTTATGTTTTCGGCGAATACATTCTCTTACTTCAGTAAAACTGACTTCCCAAGGTATTTTGTAATGGCTTGGCTCCGAAAATGTGCTTATTTGATGAAGTTCATGCAACAAGAGAGGAGGTAAGGTTGCTTGTATTTTTTTAAACGCACTTTGAGCTTTGTTAGCGAACGCTTGATCCGTCCAGTTGCTCACCATTCCAATGCCCAGCGCAATAGCCTCAATTTCATCAGCATCAAACATAATGGGAGGAAGGTGATAGTGTTTATCAATAACATAGCCCACACCTGCTTCCCCATTAATTGGCACACCAGTATCGATTAAACTCTGAATGTCGCGATAAATAGTTCTTGGCGATACTTCAAACGTTTTCGCCAATGTTTCCGCCGTTACCGCTTGATGCATTCTTCGTAAATAGTGAACGATGTCGTTCAACCTCTCAGCTCTAATCATTCCAAAATCTCAACAGTGTTCATCCTTAAGTATAGTGAAAGACTACTGACAAAAGCTGTCAGTAGCAATCAGCTAAGATACAGTGGCTTTAAACAATCACATACTGGAGAACATAATGATTGGCTATGTCACACTTGGTACAAACGACCTAACAAAATCTAGCGAATTCTATGATGCACTGTTAGGCACAATAGGTGCAAAAAGATTCATGGAGGAGCCGAATTACTTTATTGCTTGGGCAAAAAATCCTGATGAACCCTCAATTGCTGTATCTGTGCCGTTTGATAAAAAAACAGCGACAGTAGGCAATGGGTCTATGGTTGCCGTCGCTTTGGATTCTCCAGCCCAAATAGATGCTTTCTATGCGAAAGCATTGGAATTAGGCGGCAGTTGTGAAGGCAAGCCGGGCTTTAGGCCGGAAGGAGCAACCTCGGGCTTTTACGCTGGGTACTTCAGAGATTTGGATGGTAATAAGCTTAATGCATTCTGCATGGTTGCTGGTGACTAATTTAGTCAGTCATTGAGTTTCGCATCTTGAGTCATGGCTGTTAGCTGGTGAAAAAACCCAAATACCCACCAGCCATCACAACCAGACCAATTGCTATACATAGAAGTAAAGATATCACCTCGCCGTTTTTTGAGGTGTGTCCCCTGCCCAGCTTCACAAATAGACCCCCGAAGAAGGGTGCGGTAAACATGGCTGTGCCCAAAGTAGCGTGATGACTTACCCTAATAGTTAGCTGAGGCTGTTCAACTTTCAATCACTTTTATTTAAACTGGGTATACCGCAAGATACACAATAGAGATAAAGCGTTAATGAGCAGGGTCCGCAGATGCATTCCTACAACGCTCTGCATCAATTCTCATGTTAACAAAGTTTCCATCCTCTCTATCCCATGCTGACATATTAAACACTACCACCTTCCCATTATTCAGCTCTTTTTGTAAAACGGGCTGCGAACAAACATAAGCTAAAATTTCTGGTTTGTAGCTATCCGCTCGATTGGGCAAACCGCTTGATTCAAACTTGATTTCAGCGTTTGGTGTTGATTTCGAAAAATACACGATGCGAGTAGTTACGCCCTCTAAATCGAAGAGTTGTTCACTAAATTCTTCATTGACCTTTTCATTGTTTTCGACACTTTTAAAATAGCCGAATATCAGCGTAAAAATTGTGATTACTATGTACGCGGCAAACTTAACTAATTGATTATTTTGCTTCGTATCATTTGCTTTCAATTTACCTTCCTTAAATTGACATTGCAATGTATGAAGTAAGCTCCATAAAATTATCAATCCTGTCAGACCGACTGCCAAAATCGTGCAAGTGAGGAAGTCCATTGATCTCTGCTCGTCTATGTTCATCTAGCAGCTCTGCACGAAGGCGCGCTTTATCAGTTTCATTGAGCATTAAAGACTGCAGTTTACTTAGCTCTCCAGTATCTAGCCAAATTCCACCACAGCTAGGACACTCATCTATTTCAACGACCTGTAAAGGACTATAAAATCGCCTTAACATGACCGTATCTTTGCATTCAGGGCACCTCACTCTTTGGTCAACATTAAGTCTTGCATCATGAAACTGGCTAAGATGCTTCGATAGTGCATTTCCTCTAGCATCTTTAGGGCATTCGAATAGGTGTAGTGTTTGATGTGTTAGGAAAACGCCACCACAATTTTCGCTCACATAGACAGGCACTTTACCAACATTAATTGTTTTCAATGGCGTGTCTGTTCTTGGGCATTGCATAGACGCTACTCCTTCTCTTTTAAAACCAACACTATCTTACTAAGCCCTCGACGAAAACGGTTAGTTGATCCCAGCAAGATAGTCACTCAATAATAACAACAATATCAGTGTCTAAATCAGCAGTTTGCCCAATGCAATGATGACAAAAATAACAGAGCTTGCGACAAATATGGCGCATCACCCTTATTACTTTACTTTCCATTGTTGGCAAACAAATCGTATTTCTTACTGAATTTTATACGTACGATGACAAGCATTACAAGTTGACATAATAGCGACCACTTCCTTTTGGATAAATACTTTATCATCGCTTTCTGTTTTTAACTTTTTCCAGTGACCGTTCATTTGCTTGGCCATTTGCTTGAAACCAATTGGCATTTTTTCATGTAGGCCATCTGGGTGATTTTCTCTCGTATATTCAAAGAGTAAGCCTACTAAGTTATCGGCTTTTTGCGGTGAATCCTCAACCATTGCCTGCTGAATTCCGGCAAGAGTTTCTAGCATTCTACGCATCCTTTCGAGAACAAAATCCTTCTCTTGTGCAGTTAAATTGATAGCGGTTCTAGCATCGCTTGACTCGGAGTTATCGCCGCTTGCGAATGAAGCAATACTGACTAGCATTATTCCAACAATTATTATTTTTTTCATTTCATTCCTCACTTATTTAGATTAATTTTTTGTATTTTTAGAATAAGGAATGGATTGATAGCAAGTTTAGGACCATGAAAAGAATAAACGAAAATATAGCGCCAAAACTGTTCACTAGAAACTAACTCGCTTATCTCGTATCTTATGTTTGTTTGAATACAGTTGTTGCGATTTCTTTATAGATCACAAGTTGTTACTTACGGACTATACTCTTAGACATTCATAAATAAGGAAAACTGAGCATGTGCGGATATGTTGAAATTAATGGTGAACGCGCTGCCCCAGTGATGCAGCAGCCTGAATTTTCCGAGTACTTGCCCTTTGTACCTGCTGAAGAAACCCGAGTTTTTTATCCCGCATTTGGGCAAAACCCCAATCGTACTATCGATATGGTTCTGCGTGACAAAGATGCAGCCGGCCAATTAAAGAAAGTGTCTGCTACTTGGTGGTATGACTGCTTCGACACCAGCGAGGGTTTGATGGTGGGCAATCGCACAACGTTTAATGCTCGAAATTTACAAAGTCCCTTCTGGAAGCACTCACTCGCTCATCAACGCGGCGTCGTTTTCGCTACAGGCATTGGTGAATCAAAATTAGTGGGGAAAACGAAACATCAATACTACATGCAAAGTGATGAGGTTTTTGCACTGGGCGCTTTATATCGAAGGTTTGATAAGAATCGTTATAGCTGCGCAATTATTACCCGCGATGCTCATCCAAAAATGACGCCTTTTCACGACAAGGCCTTTCCACTGTTTTTACCGATGTCGCCCAAATTTTTAGATATTTGGCTAGATCCCACCATCCAAAGCCACCCTAAAATAGATTTTCTACTGAATAACCCGAGCTTGTTCCCCACCTTACATGTTCAAAGAGTCAAAACCTACAAGGACAAGGTTGCAATGAAATCATCTCCTCCTGTCACCTTAATTTCAGACCTCATAGATAACGAGTAGTTATTCTCTTTACATAATTAAAACAATTATTTTTCAATTCTATTGACATAAATTACATTTAACCTTAAGTTCAACCAAATGACGATATTTGATCTACCAATATACCCAAATTGTATTACCAATAAATAAAGCCAATTTAATATTATTGATCAAAAAGCTCACTCTCAGAACTAAGGATTATCTGTGAAACGATTACTTTTCCCCCTCGCTTGTTTGGCCATTCTCAATGGCTGTGGTGGCGGTTCCGAAGCCGACAACGCGGTTCTTCCAACACCTGTTGTTCCGCCACCCGTTGATGGCGTTGCTGACCCAATTTATCCGCCCGACTTATCTAAAACAAGCTGCTCAGGTCTCGACTTCTTGCAACTCATTAGCGTAGATAGCGACGCAAGCTCAAGCAGTGAATTTGCGGCCAGCAAAGCAATTGATGGCGACTTAGCTGATGAAAGCCGCTGGGAAACCACAACAGATGCCGCAAGCATTACCATCGAATTAGGCTATCGTCATTTAGTGAAAGAAATAGGTACTGCATGGCTCAATGGTGATCAAACGACTTATAGCTTTGATGTTTCAGTGTCAGAAGATGGCGAGACATATACCAGTATTTTGAGTAATGAAACGACATCACAAGTGACAGATTCTTTCGAACGTTTTGATATCACCGATACCGTCGCTCGCTTTGTTAGGATTACTAGTAATAATACAACAACCTCTCTGTTAGAAGCTGCCGTTTTCGGTTGTCCCTTAGATGTCGATGTAGCACCTTTACAGGAGCAAACTGTTGATATTAGCCAGTATAATTTAGATCCGAATGCACCTCCTGGCGAAAATTTCGATTTACTGACCTGGGCACTTGATACTCCGAGAACAGATCCTGATGATGGTTTCTCTCAAAGAGCCAGCGAGCGCGAACTCGACAACGGCTTTGAAGATGACGACCATTTCTATACAGGCGAAGATGGCGGTATGGTGTTCCGTTCCACGATTTTTGGTGCTAAGACCTCAGCGAATACCAGCTTTACACGTTCAGAGCTAAGAGAAATGCTCCGTCGTGGCAATACCGGAATTAGTACTCAGGGTGTGAACCAGAATAATTGGATTTTAGGGTATCAACCCGACCCGCAACGCAATATTGGCGGGCGTGTTGGTGTTCTTAAAGGTACTTTGAAAATTGATCACGTAACGACTGATGGAAGTACATCTCATACGGGAAGAGTGATATTTGGACAAATTCACGCAGATGATGACGAGCCTATTCGTCTGTACTATAAGAAGTTTCCGAACAATGACCGTGGATACATCTACTTTGCACATGAATACCGAGGCGGAGACGATATTTGGTTAATGGTGTTAGGGCCTCGTTACACTAATAATAGCAATCAACCGATTTTCCTAAACAACCCTGAACAAGGGATTGCACTGGGTGAAATTTTCTCTTATGAAATTAAACAAGAAGGCCCACGTATCGATGTTCTGATCCGTCGTGGTGACTTGAACGGACCTATCATTGCCCACCAATTTGTTGATATGCAACAAGAAAACAGTGGCTATGATGTTATCGAAGAATGGAATTATTTTAAGGCTGGCGCCTACTCACAAAACAATACGGGTGATAGTGGCGACGCCAATGGCGTCGGCTCTGACTTTGATCTAATTACCTATTACTTTTTGAGTAACGAACACGGTCCGCAATAAGTTACAAGTAAGCTATCACGGCAAATCAAAAGCCGTGGTAGCTTACAAAATCTTTATTGTCGGCGCGCGTTGAGCGAACCTCATTGGCAGCAAAGTTTTCGTCTGGATAACCCAAAGCAATACAAATCATGATCGCTTCTGAGTCAGGAATATTGGCATATTTGTGAACAACGTCAGACTGCATGATCCCTTGCCCATTTATAACGCAGCCTAGACCAATATCCCACGCAGCAAGCACGATACCGTAAGCTAGCGAACCTAGACTAAACTGAGTAATCCCTGCTGGCTCGAGCGACTTATCATAAGTCAATACTAAGGAAACTGGTGCATCGAACTGGCGAAAACCACGCATCATCCAATCCATGCGCTTTTCTTTGTCTTCCCTTTTTATTCCCATCACGTCGAACAATTGGATCGCAACATCTATTTGGCGCTGACGATGAATACCTTCATAGTCTTCTTTGTAAGGAAAATCACGCACATGAGGTTTTCCTGCCAAGGTATCCTTGGTGTTGCCATCTCTAATTTGATCAAGAACGTCACCCGTTACAGCATGAATTTTCCATGTTTGGGTATTATATGAGGAAGGCGCCCACTTCGCGGCATTGATAATTTGATCAACCGTTTCTTTGGAAACTGGTTTTTGACTAAATCCTCTCACGCTTTTTCGTGATGCTGCAAATTCTGCAAAATTCATAAGTACTCGTATGCTTGTAAAAAGTAAAACCAGATTAATGCAAACACTTGCAAAGAGACCAATCAAAACTATTTATGCCTGCATAGTTTATTTGATAATAGTTTCTTCCACGCAGCTTCCACTCTGGATATACAAGCAGCTAAAGGCTATAGTTCGTATTAAGACAAACACGGGTTATCCACCCAGCTTGAATATGAGCATCTGAAAGCAATTATGCATCCGCGCAATCCCCATAAAACTGGTTATGACTTCGAGCAATTGGCAAAGGCTTATTCGCCTTTAAGTGTGCATTTAGCCCCAAAACCAGACGGTAAAATGACGATCGATTTTGCCCAACCTGCTGCAGTAAAAAGCCTCAATGCAGCGCTATTAAGCCATTATTATCAAGTGCACTTTTGGGATATTCCACACGGCTACCTTTGTCCTGCTGTGCCAGGGCGAGCTGACTATATTCATGGTATTGCCGATTTGTTAGCGGCAACTTTACAGGAACCAGAAAACAATAAAACGCTGCCTTCTGGTAAAAATATTAGAGGACTTGATATTGGCACTGGGGCGAACCTTATTTATCCTATTATTGGCAGCCAAAGCTACGGCTGGCAAATGGTGGGTACTGATATTCACGAGCCTTCGTATCAGAGTGCAAAGGTGATTGCCAAGTCGAATAAAAACCTAAGTAAACTAGTAAAAGTGAAGCTGCAAAAGGCTGGAAGTATTCTGAACGGGATAATACAAAGCGATGAATATTACACTTTCACAATGTGTAACCCGCCCTTTCATGAGTCTGCCTCAGCAGCCATGTCTGGTAGCCGAAAGAAAAATAAAAACCTTGCTCGACATGCTCATAAGCGTCGAGGTGGTGAATCCAGTGCGAGCAATAGAGATAACTTAAACTTTGGTGGCCAGCACAATGAGCTATGGTGTGAAGGTGGCGAGTTTGCTTTCGTTAAACAGATGCTTACGGAAAGCCAAGCATTCGCGGGCCAAGTTGAATGGTTCACTTCCCTTCTTTCCAAAAAGGACTCTGTTTACGGCTTGGAAAAATTTGCAAAACACTTGGGCGTGAGTGATTGGCGTGTCATCAACATGAGCCAAGGCGCAAAAGCCAGCCGATTTATTGCTTGGCGTTTTCAATAAATACTTTTAAGCTTAGAGTCGACAAAGGAAGGGACTATGGCATCTTCAAAAAAAAATAATAAAACCAACGAAGAAAACCCACAACAGTCATTCGATCTCGATGCACCCGTGGAAGAGACGGTTGAGCCTAAAGCCGAGCCAGAAGTAGAGGTAGAAGTAGACGCTACGCTTAATCGCGATAGTGAACTATCGGAGCCTGTCGCTATTGACTATGAGCCAATCCCAGACAAAGACAGCAAACAAGAAGACAATGATACTTCGCCAAGTTTAGATGACGAACTGACAAAAGAAGAAACACGCGAAATTGTTACACCATACGCATTTACCGTCGCTCCCGACTTATTAGGTCAACCACTAGCAACACCAACCCGCAGAGGCGTTGCGATCCTTATCGATTTATTTCTAATTAGTGTGCTTACCGGACTCAGTTCATTAGTCTTCGCCGGTTTTGTTGCCATGACTTTCTTCAAGGCTGGCGATCGTTTAAAGCAGCAAAAGAGATTCAACAAGATGAGACTTGCCTTACGAGGCACTGCCGCTTTTCTTATTTTCACTATCGTATTTGTCATTATTGGCGACATGGGTGATGAGAGTAAAGTAAGCACGTCAGTTAGTCCCGAAGAACAGGAAGCAGAGAAAAAGCAAAATATGCAAAGTTTACTCGACCTTGCGGCCTTCCTGGTAGATATTAAATGCGACAATGGCGATAGTGAGTGCCAACTTAATTATGCTGAGGGTTTAGCGATAGCGGCCGCGGCTATGGAGGCTCCAGTAGAGGACATTAAAGCCACAACGGCTGATTTAGTCTCACAAAAAGAATGGAGTGAGGAAACAAAGTCCCTATTTATAAGGCAGTTTGAAGCCACCTTAGAAGAGGAAAAGAATGCTTATAAAGACGATGTGCTGGAAATTACTCAAGCCCAAGAAATAGAACCTAAAAAGGATAATGCCGTCTACAGTATTATCGAATGGACTAAAGGATTGATGTCTGATTTAGGCATTGGTTTAGGATGGGCTGCGCTGTACTTCAGTGTTTTCACTGCCTGGTGGCGCGGACAAACCTTAGGTAAGAAAATCGTGGGTATTGAGGTTGTGAAACTTGACGGTAACTATCCTAATTTGTGGGAAAGCTTTGGTCGATATGGCGGTTACGGCGCTGGATTTGCGACGGGTTTACTAGGCTTTCTACAAGTTTATTGGGACCCAAACCGTCAAGCCATCCAGGACAAAATTTCGGAAACCTTGGTGTTACGCTTAGGTCGAAAAAACTAGTTCCGTCTTATAACTTATCTCGATATTCTTTTGGTGTTTCACCAAAATGCTTTTTGAATACCGCATACATGTATTGTAAGGACGGATAACCTGCCGCTTTTGCAATTTCTTGCGTCGACATATCCTTATTTTCTAGCAGGGCACATGCTGTGTTGAGTTTTTCTTGGTGAAGCTCAAAGTGAATGCTATGACCACGTTCTTGACGAAAACGACTTTCTAAATTGGATCGTGAAATACCGACAAAAGCTAAGACTTGATCGACCTTAATCCCCCTACACGCATTCTGCCGAATATAATGCATTGCTTGGATCACGAAAGGGTCCTGTAAGGCTTTGAAGTCAGTGCTCTGGCGCTGCACAACACCCACCGGCGGAACAGTGACTATCTTGTGCTTTAAAGTAGGGTTCTCGATTCGACGGTGCAAGAGTTTTGCTGCTTGAAACCCCATATCAAAACAACCTTGTGTCACCGAACTCAGGCTAATGCGACTGAGATTCCGAGCGATATCATCATCATCAATACCGACAATCGATATTTGGTCTGGAACGACTTTGCCAATATGGTCACACGCCTGTAAAAGATGACGAGCGCGAGCATCCGTCACTGAAATAATACCAACTGGATTAGGTAAGGTTTGCAACCATTCTGACAGACGGTTCATGCTGTACTGCCAAGTCTCAGGGCGAGTTGAGTGGCCACGATAAATTGCACATTCATATCCATCTGCTTGGCATAACTCAACAATTGCACGCTCTCGCTCGGTTGCCCAACGATGATTCACATCGAGAGGAAAACCGTAAAAGGCAAAACGCTCTAAACCTTTCGACTTTAAATGTTCATAGGCCAATTTAATCACTTGGTAATTATCTGTGGCAACATACGGTACATTCGGATAGTCGGCTTCATCGCGATATGAACCACCTACTCCTACAACAGGAATATTGACCCCTCGCAAGGCGTTTTGAATATTGGTATCGTCAAAATCCGCAATGATCCCTTTGCAAGCCCACGTATTGACATTGTCTAAACGCGCCAAGAAGTCTTCTTCAAGGTAAACATCCCAATTCACTTTAGAAGATTGCAAGTAATGCCCGACGCCCTCTATTACTTGGCGATCGTAAACTTTGTTCGCATTGAACAATAAGGTAATGCTATGACGAGTTGAAAACATTGGTACTTCCTATCTCCTTTTTTAGCTAATTCCTAATTTAGCTAATTCCAGCTTCAGCCATTTGTGACCATAACTCAAAGCAGAGAGTCTGTTTCGCGGTCATCTGGTAATTATGATTTTTAAACATGACCGATAGTAATATGAAAAAAAATAAATAACACGCCTCAAACAGATTACGAAAATTAATTATCAAATTTCGTAATTGCTAGTCATTAGGGGATCTTCAAAGATGTATTAAGGAAACAGCGTATCCAAAAATTAAAGGCGGTATTGAGCTATGTATATGGGAATCGACTTAGGCACTTCCGGTGTCAAAGTAATCATTACCAGTGAATGTGGAGATATTCTCGATTCCGCTTCAGCACCCGTTGCGATATCTAGACCACACGCCTTGTGGTCAGAACAAAACCCCCAAGACTGGTGGACGGCCACTAATAACGCAATACAAACACTCTCGTCCCGCATTGATTTACGCGATGTCAAAGCAATGGGTATCGCTGGACAAATGCATGGCGCGACACTCCTAGATGGCAACGATCAAATCATTCGCCCTGCTATTTTGTGGAATGACGGACGCTGTGAAGCCCAATGCAAAGATATTGAAGAAAGCGTTAGCACTAGCCGGGAAATTACCGGCAACATCATGATGCCAGGGTTCACTGCCCCAAAGCTTAGGTGGGTTCAACAAAACGAGCCCGAAAACTTCGCAAGGATTGCCAAAGTCCTGCTGCCCAAAGACTACTTGCGTTTTCTACTCAGTGGTAAATACATCTCCGACATGTCTGATGCCGCTGGCACATTATGGATGGATACCAGAAAAAGACAATGGGATACCACTCTACTGGCAGCGTGCGGGCTCACTACAGAACACATGCCTGAGCTGGTTGAAGGCAATCAAATTAGTGCTTACCTTGATAAAAGTATTGCCGAGCAATGGGGCATGCAAAGTATTCCGATTGTGGGTGGCGCAGGTGACAATGCAGCGGGTGCTGTTGGCGTAGGTTTGGTTCATGCTGGACAAGCAATGCTATCTCTTGGAACGTCTGGCGTGTACTTTGTCGTAACCGACGGGTTCCAAGCTAATCCAGATTCTGCGGTGCATAGCTTTTGTCATGCTCTTCCTCAGAAATGGCACTTGATGTCGGTATTGCTAAGTGCAGCAAGTTGCCTTCAATGGTATGCCGACAAGATTGCACAAAAACCTGTTTCTCAACTATTGTCCGAGTTGAATGTGGCATTGAAGAATGAATCTAGCGACTTATCGAACGACAGCATCAGGCGATCGCCTTTGATATTCCTGCCTTATTTAAGTGGCGAACGAACACCTCATAATGATGCATCAGCCACCGGCAGTTTTTTTGGTCTCACACATGACACATCACAAGCACACCTGACTTACGCTGTCTTAGAAGGTGTTAGTTTAGCTTTTGCTGATGCAGTAGATGCGCTTGAAGCGAGTTTTGTCAAAAATCAAGCTTTACCAGAAGAAGTGACACTGATTGGAGGCGGTGCAAAGAGCCGCCTATGGCGACAGTTGTTAGCTACCGTTTTAGATAAAAAGCTCTGTTTTAGAGAAGGTGGTGAAGTCGGTCCCTCTCTCGGCGCGGCCAGGCTCGCTCAATTAGCGGTAGATACAGAAAAAACTATCGACCAAATATGCCCGCAACCGGCACTCATCGAAGAATATCATCCTGATAGTACATTTTTGGATTGGTACAAACAAAAACGAACAACATTCAAAGCGCTATATACCGCGACTAAGCCATTAAATAATAAGGACAAGCAGTGACTACTCACAAGCCAAACTCATATTTCAAAGACATTGAAAAAATTAAATTTGAAGGTACGTCATCTGACAATCCTTTAGCCTTTCATCACTATAATCCAGACGAGCTAGTGCTGGGTAAATCAATGAAAGATCACTTGCGCTTCGCTGCTTGTTATTGGCATAACATGTGTTGGGATGGGGCTGATGTATTCGGACAAGGAACATTTGGTCGACCGTGGTTACAGCCCGGTGAACCAATGCAGCGCGCAATGGAAAAAGCCGATGCTGCTTTTGATTTCTTTCACAAACTGAGTATTCCTTATTATTGTTTTCATGATGTTGATGTGGCGCCAGAAGGTCACTCCATTAAAGAATACACAGAAAACTTCGCCCGCATGACCGACGTATTAGAAGCCAAACAAGAAGAAACAGGTTTAAAGCTTTTATGGGGCACAGCCAACTTATTCAGCAATCCTCGATATGCTGCTGGCGGCGCAACTAACCCTAACCCTGAGGTTTTCTCTTACGCTGCAACTCAAGTCATGCAAGCCATGAATGCAACGAAGCGTTTGGGTGGTGAAAACTATGTATTATGGGGTGGTCGTGAAGGCTACGAAACTATCCTCAACACCGACCTCCGTCAAGAACGCGAGCAATTAGGTCGTTTCATGCAGATGGTGGTGGAGCACAAGCACAAAATAGGTTTCACAGGTACCTTATTGATTGAGCCGAAACCCCAAGAACCAACAAAGCATCAGTATGACTATGACAGTGCCACGGTATATGGCTTTTTGAAGCAGTTTGGTATTGAAGAAGAGTTTAAGATGAATATCGAAGCTAATCATGCAACGCTTGCCGGACACTCTTTCCATCATGAAATTGCCACTGCGATTTCACTCGGTATTTTCGGTAGTATCGATGCGAACCGAGGCGATGCACAAAACGGTTGGGATACTGATCAATTCCCAACGGCTGTCGATGAGCTTAGTTTAGTGATGTATGAAATCCTTAAATCAGGGGGCTTCCAAACCGGTGGTTTGAATTTTGATTGTAAGCTTCGTCGTCAGAGTTCAAGCCCTGCAGATCTTTTCCATGGTCATATTGGTGGCATGGACCATATGGCACTCGCACTGAAGAAGGCAGCAGCCATTCTTCAAAACGATTTCCTTGCCGAAAAAGTCGCACAACGCTATGCAGCTTGGAGCTTACCTTTAGGACAATCCATCATGAGTGGAAAAGAATCATTGGCGTCACTCGCTAAACTAGCAAGCACTAATAACTTTAATCCACAGCATGTATCTGGCGAACAAGAATTGTTAGAAAATAAAGTGAATCGAATCTTATTTGGGTAAAGTAAAAACCTCGGTTAACTCAGCGTAAACAAACTCTACTTCAAAAAAACCGTATCCCTGCTATATTGCTGGCTACGGTTTTTTTTATACATGGACGTCACATGGATCTATCGGTTGCACTCGCTGGTTTTGCTTTAGGGATTTCTCTCATTCTAGCGATTGGCGCACAAAATGCGTTTGTATTGAAACAAGGTTTGAAGCGAGAGCATGTGTTTGCTGTTTGTTTCATTTGTGCATTATCTGACGCAGTCCTGATTTCTGCTGGGGTCGCCGGCTTTGGCGCCATCGTAAAGCAGTTTCCACTTATCGAGCAGATTTCTCGCTACGCTGGCGCTGCTTTTTTGCTGGTCTATGCGGCACTGAGTTTTAAATCGGCGCTGACCACTAACCATAAATTAGAAGCTAAAGGTAAAGCGGTCGGTAGTTTAGTAACAGCTTTATTAACTTGCCTGGCTTTTACTTGGTTAAACCCGCATGTGTATTTAGATACTGTGGTCTTGCTAGGATCGATTTCTACGCAGTATGAAGGTCAACAACTCGCCTTTGGAATGGGCGCTGTTATTGCGTCATTTGTGTTTTTCTTTTCACTCGGATACGGCGCTCGATTGCTCATCCCAGTATTCAAAAACCCCAACGCATGGAAGATATTAGAAGGCATCATCGGTTTAGTCATGTTGCTCTTGGCCATCAATCTATTGATTTAACACACTTTGCGCAATGTAACTTACGAATAGCAACCAGTAGTCACAGTTTCGACTTCTTTGTAATCAAGAAAACCACCGGCACCGAGTGCAAAAGCATAATAGGTAAAGCACATATCATTCAGGGTGTAGCCTTTCGGGAAGAAAAAAATACCGTAACCACTTTTACCGCTGATGATGGTGTTCATTCTTAAGTTATCAACTACGCAGAATTCAGAGCTTGTGCATTCTGTATCGAGTTGGGTCGGACCGCGACCTACAAAGTTGAAATCACCGACCAGTAGTTGTTCAAATCCGTTAGCCCAAATCTCTCTAGGCACGCCTTGGTTATAGATCGTCAAGGTTAGTCCATCGAAGTTGAACGATGTACCACTACCGCCACCAGCAGTAACACGCGTCTGACCTTCAATATTTGCTTTGGCTTGAATGTTTCGTACCGCAGTCGTTAAGCTGGCTTCCACCCCTTTCAAAGAAGCAACTTTGGCATCAGTGGCGAAATCAAAAAAACGAGGCACGGCAATAACAGACATTATTCCCATAATAACTAAGGTAACTATGAGTTCTATTAGGGTAAAACCCCTTTGTTTGTGCCCTACTTTTGAACATAAAGAGGAATTTGCACTAGCGACTATTTGACTCATGAAACACTGTCCTTGCGAGAAGAAGTAAAGGTCACAGCGACATGGCACTGTATTACTCAGGAAAGTGTATAGGATGGCGCATCGAAACTCGAGATAAGAGGCGTATATCCATCAATAACCGAGTATACGCCACCCACAATTTTTGCATCACGGAGAGAAAACTTGAAGCGAATTTTATAACTCTAAATCTAACTCTTTTAATTTGCGAGTGAGGGTATTTCTTCCCCACCCTAACTTCTTCGCCGCGTCCTGCTTGTGACCGTGTGTATATTTCAGGGCTCGTTCTAATAATATTTTCTCAAACGTATGTACAGCGTCTCCCAAGATATTATCTTTACCTGAGCTTAACTGCTCGTCAGCCCAATGCGACAATAGCGAAGTCCAATCATCAACTTGAGATTGTGAACTATGCTCCTCAGGCGTTGACATCAGCTCTGGTGGCAAATCGTTAGGATGGATCTCTTGTCCGCTTGCCATGACCGTTAACCAACGACAGGTATTCTCAAGCTGACGAACATTACCCGGCCAAGTTAACTGAGTGAGCGTTTTAGCAGCTTGCTTACTCAGCACTTTGCCTTCAACACCGAGTTCTTTTGAAGCCTTACCAAGGAAGTGTTCAGCCAACAAAGGAATATCTTCTCTCCGCTCGTTTAGCGATGGAATGTGAATTCTAATGACATTCAGACGGTGATATAAATCTTCCCTAAACTTACCCTCAGCGACACGCTTTTCGAGATTTTGATGAGTCGCTGCAATAATACGCACATCAACACTGACAGGATTATGTCCGCCGACTCGATAGAATTGACCATCGGCAAGTACTCGCAATAAGCGAGTTTGCACATCGATGGGCATATCACCTATTTCATCTAAAAAGAGCGTACCGCCATCTGCTTGCTCGAATCGCCCTTGCCTCGCGGCAGCTGCGCCCGTGAAAGCCCCTTTTTCATGTCCAAATAGTTCTGATTCGACTAAATCTGCGGGAATTGCAGCCATATTCAAAGCAACAAAGGTATTTGCAGCACGTGGGCTATGTTTATGCAAAGCGTGCGCGACAAGTTCTTTACCCGTGCCAGATTGACCATTAATCAACACACTAATGGACGAGCGGGATAAACGGCCCACTGCACGAAACACTTCTTGCATTGCTGGCGCTTCACCAATGATTTCTGCGCTCGGGTTTACCGGTGCAACTTGCTTTAATTTACTTTGTTCGTTGGCATGCTCAATAGCACGCTTGGTAAGGGTAACCGCTTCATCCACATCAAATGGCTTTGGCAGATATTCAAATGCGCCGCCTTGATAAGCATTAACTGCACTGTCTAAATCAGAATGCGCTGTCATGATAATGACCGGCATATCGGGGTAGTGCTGATGAATCTCTTGAAGTAATGTCATCCCATCCATTTGAGGCATTCTTACATCTGAAATCACAATCTGCGGAGCTTGCCCTGACTGGATCTGAAGTAATAAGTCTTCTGGGTTTTCAAAGCTCACACATGCAATATTGGCCGCTTGTAGCGCTTTTTGAAGCACCCAGCGAATTGAACTGTCGTCATCGACAATCCATACAGGTTCATTCATTGCTATTCGTCCTTTTTTCTATCGGTAAATAGAGCGTAAATTCGGTGTAGCCAGGATAACTTTCTACATCTATTTTGCCGTTATGATGATCGGTTAAGGTTTGCGCAATTGACAAACCTAATCCATTTCCGTTTTGTTTAGAGGTAACCATGGGATAAAAAACAGTGTCTTTTAGCTCTCTCGGAATACCCGGTCCATTGTCAATAATACTGATGAGGGCACACAGTCCATGCCGCTTACCTTTGATCACAGACTGCCTTTCAATTCTGGTTTTTAAAGTAATACACGCTTCAGGTGTCTCTGATGACATCAAGGCCTGCATGCTATTGCGTGCAATATTGAGTAGCGCTTGCTGTACCATGTCGGGATCCACATACATATCGGGAATAGAGACATCGTAATCACGAGCAAAAGCGATGTTATGACTAATATCCAATTCAATCACTGAGCGCACTTTTTCGATGATTTCATGGATATTTACCCATTTCAGCTGCGGTAATGAATTCGGTCCTAGCAACCTGTCGACAAGAGAACGCAGGCGATCTGATTGGTCTACGATCATTTGCGTAAACTCTTTGTGATCAGGGTTAGTGAGTTCTTTCTCGAGAAGCTGCGCGGCTCCTCGAATGCCACCAAGCGGATTTTTAATTTCATGCGCTAAGCCTCGAACAAGCTCTCTGGCAGCTTGCTGCTGAGCATGTTGCTGAGTTTCTTGCGTAATTTTCTTTTGTTTATCAATTTGTCTTATTTCGAGCAACATTAAACGTTGATCATCAATATCAAAACAAGTCGCGGTGATATCAGTAAGAACACATCGGCCATCTTTGAAACACAGTTGTACTTCGGTTTCACTGAAATCTTCGCGGTTACGCAGCGCGTCTTCAAACGTTGCTCGCTCAATACCATCTTCAATAAAGAACTCATAAAACTTGCGATCATGAATTTGCTTTAAGCCCGTTTCGAGCAGGGCAAGAGCCGCATCATTAACATATAAGATATCAAAGTGTTCATCCATTATGATAACCACTGTTTTCAGCATATTGCGCAGCTGAATAGGTGACAAATTGAGAGCGGCTAAACGGTCGTCCATAAAATCCCCATGCTATGCACCATAATCGTGCAACGCACTATCATAATCGTTTTCCCCGTCTACGTCTGCACCCAAATGAATGCACTATAAATGTGAAGCTTGTCAGTGACGTAGCGCGGTAAAACCTAATTAACGTTATTTTGTGGCTTGATTAACACAGAAGGTTTGTGAATAAAAAAGCGTCTTACTTCAGACGATGCAATTACCTTGCCTGAAGTTGCGACGAAATTTATTTGATAGGAATATTCGCCTCTAGGTAAATCTTTAATCAAGAAGCTACCTGAGCTAGAGCGGAGTTTTTTATCATGTAAAGACAGTTCATAGTGCCCCGCGGCGCGCGGAGACAAGTCAGCAGAGATACTCACGTTACCCGTTGTATTGCGAATAGTCGCTTCAGGGCTTGGTGCTAGAATACTTAAATTGTATTGAACCTGAGGCTTCTGCGTGATGACCTTATTCGTCTTTGTTTTTACAGTGGGGTTTTGCACAACTGTCGTAGTGTTCGAAGCAAAATCGACTTCAATGGCACCTGGACTTGGTGTGTCAGAATAAGTAATTGTCCCATCTTCATTAATCGTCTTATAAATCTTACCTGCAAGGGCTGGGGTCGCTAGCACAAGCGTGCCAACGAGCATGGATATAAGTGATTTTGAAACAATACTTTTCTTCATATTATTAGTGTAGCGTCTTCCGCGCAAAAAAAAAGCCTGTATAAACAGGCTTTAGTATAAAAATTTATATTTAGTGGGTGCTCTTATCAACGCACCTTGCCTCTATCATAGATATATCGGCTATTTACACTAAATAATGAAGTCCTTAAACGCTGTAGTACATTTCGAACTCAACTGGGTGAGTTGTCATGTTCAGTTTCTCAACTTCTTCAGCTTTAAGTGCAATGTAAGCATCGATCATATCGTCGCTCATTACGCCGCCAGCAGTTAAGAATTCGCGATCAGCATCAAGTGCAGCTAGTGCTTCTTCAAGTGAACTTGCTACTTGAGGAATTTGTGCCGCTTCTTCAGCTGGTAGGTCATATAGATCTTTATCCATAGAGTCACCAGGGTGAATTTTGTTTTTGATCCCGTCAAGGCCAGCCATCAACATAGCAGTAAATGCTAAATAAGGGTTTGCAGTTGGGTCAGGGAAACGTACTTCGATTCGACGCGCTTTATCGCTTGTTACGAAAGGAATACGGATAGAAGCAGAACGGTTACGCGCTGAGTAAGCTAGCATAACTGGAGCTTCGAAGCCCGGGACCAAACGCTTGTAAGAGTTTGTCGATGCATTTGCGAAAGCGTTGATTGCTTTAGCATGCTTAATGATACCGCCAATGTAGAACAAGGCTTCTTCAGACAAACCAGCATACTTATCACCCGCGAAGATGTTTTTGCCATCTTTACCGATTGATTGGTGGCAGTGCATGCCTGAACCATTATCACCCACTAGTGGCTTCGGCATAAATGTCGCTGTTTGACCGTATGCATCTGCAACGTTATGAACAACGTACTTATAAATTTGGATTTCGTCAGCTTTCTTAACCATCGTGTTGAATTGGCAAGCGATTTCGTTTTGGCCTGCGGTTGCAACTTCGTGGTGATGCGCTTCAACAACTAAGCCCATTTCTTCCATTACCAAGCACATTGCTGTACGAGTATCGTGAGCTGAATCGACTGGAGCTACTGGGAAGTAACCACCTTTAACG
This sequence comes from Brumicola blandensis, assembly GCF_031846165.1. NCBI lineage: Bacteria > Pseudomonadati > Pseudomonadota > Gammaproteobacteria > Alteromonadales > Alteromonadaceae > Brumicola > Brumicola blandensis. The sequence continues at coordinate 621,617 of NZ_JAVRIE010000002.1, read as the reverse complement.
CCTGGACGGTGGCCTTTGTTTCCGCCTTCAAACTCAGCACCTGAGTTCCAAGAAGCTTCTTCTGCATCAATCTTATAGAAAGAGCCAGACATATCAGTATGGAAACGAACATCGTCAAACAAGAAGAACTCTGGCTCTGGGCCAAACAACACAGTGTCACCGATGCCAGTAGACTTCAAATACTCTTCAGCACGCTTTGCAACTGAACGTGGATCACGGTCATAACCTTGCATCGTTGAAGGCTCTAAGATGTCACAAGTGATGTTGACTTGTGGCTCTTCTGAGAATGGGTCAAGTACTGCGGTAGACGCGTCTGGCATTAACACCATGTCAGATTCGTTAATGCCTTTCCAGCCAGCAATTGAAGAACCGTCGAACATTTTGCCTTCTTCAAAGAAGTCTTCGTCGATTTGGTGAGTAGGGATTGATACGTGCTGCTCTTTTCCCTTGGTGTCTGTGAAGCGCAAATCAACAAATTTCGCTTCGCTTTCTTTAATTAGTTCTAATGCCGACTCAATTGACATAATGTCCTCCAATGTGTGAATGTCCTTGTACTATCAAAGCACAAATCTTAAAACGCTTTCGTAGATACCTTAGTTAAAACGGTTCGCTCGTGTAAGGAACTTGTTTACAGAATAATAATCGTACAAAACAGCGGTTAATGACTATAAGCGATAATCATGCCACTTAGCAATCAAATAAATAGGCCTGAAAACACTGACCTGCATACGATCGTTACTGATTCAGCATCCTCAGCAGTGCACTATCGTGGCGCACCATTGGATCATGTTGGTGCAGCCAATTCTGTAGATTGTGTATTAGCCACAAAAGTCAGACGACTGTGACAAATACAAAAAATCATAGGTCTATTCACGGCATCTTAACGTATGTGATTTATCTATGTTATGACAGTATCATGAATATATGATAGGAAGTCATAAACTATTATCATGTAGAAGCGTTGTTTTTTTGTGTGACACTTCTTATAAAAATTAAAAGGGAATAATATGAAATTTATAAAAATCGCCACGCTCGCCATTAGCTTGAGTTTAGTCGGATGTATCTCATGGGTTTTCGCAAAAAGCCCGTTCAACGACATGCCAGAAGGAAACTACGCCGTTGATCTAACGCATGCTTCAGTTGTTTGGAAGGTGTCTCACCTTGGTTTATCTGACTACGTTGCTCGTTTTGCTGACTTCGATGCCAATATCGATTTTGACCCCAGTGATATTAGCAAATCAAAAGTGACAGCAACAATAAACCCGATGTCTATTCAAACGGCCTACCCTAAGGCTGACGAAAAAGACTTCGACAAAGTACTAGCAACAGAAAAAGGCTGGTTCAATGCAGGTGAATTCGCGTCTATAACGTTTTCTTCAAGTTCAATCAAAATGACCAATGATACCAGCGCAATAATGACGGGAGAGCTGAGCTTTTTAGGAGTGGTAAAACCTGTCGAGTTAGACGTTACGTTTAACGGTGCAATGCTGCGCCAGCCATTCAGTGGAAAGCCAACCATGGGATTTTCAGCAAGTACGGTGATAAAACGTTCAGAATGGGGAATGAGTAAATACGTACCGAGTATTGGCGATGACGTTGAGGTGATGATTGAAGGTGAGTTTGTTAAATCAGACGACTAGGATAACAGCAATGCCATCAGCACCTAAAAACCGCTACCATAGCCTAAGCATTATGTTGCACTGGAGCATCGCCTTGGGCTTACTTTTCATGTTCGCCAGCGGTTTATATATGGTTTATGCCGATATCAGCAAAGCTGATCAGTATAAACTATTTCAAATACACAAGGCCGCAGGCGTTATTATGCTATGGGCCATTTTGCTGCGTGTTGGCGTTAAAATCTTTATCAAAGCGCCTGCAGAGCCAACAGAATTTAATCAGAATGATATACAGAAAGCCAAACTCGGCCATATTGGTCTATATTGTGTATTAGTTGTCATGCCGCTATCGGGATGGGTGATGGTGTCAGCGAGCCCTTTCGGTCTACCTACCTTTGTATTTGTTGATTGGATAAAGTGGCCTCATATCCCAGGTATTGCTCGCAATAAAACAGTGGAAACCGTGGCTAACTATACACATTGGATAAATGCTATTGTGATGAGTGTACTGGTTGTCGGGCATATTGCCGCTGTCATTTGGCACAAGCGTCGGCATCGCGTGAATTTACTGAGCAGAATGTGGTGGACTGCAAATACAGAAGCTAAAAAGCAAGGAAAAAATAGCAATGAATAAACTTAGACTCACCTTCAACAATGCCAAAATCGGACTCATTTGGGCAGTGGCTTTAGTATTTCTAAGTCTACAGGTAAATGCTGATGAGCCACTTAACGTAGATAACAGCAATAGCACTGTGAGATTCGCTGGTGAACATGCCGGAATGAAATTTGAGGGTATTTTCGAAAAATGGTCAGCCAAGTTAGTCTTACCGCCAAATGACGCCCCATCAATACGAGCGGACTTCGATTTGCGCTCAGCAAAAACCGGCGACTCAACTTATGACAATACCCTACCAGAGGGTGATTGGTTTGATGTTGAGAACCACCCCAAAGGAAAATTTGTCAGTACGAAGATTGAGAAAAAAGGCGATAATTATGAGGTGAGTGGTGACCTGAGCCTACGAGGCCTTACCCACCCTGTATCTTTTGTGCTCATTAGCAAAGGTGATAAACTTGAAGCAAGTTTCGACATTGACAGACTCAAGTACAAAATTGGCATGGACTCAGACCCAGACGCTGAGTGGGTGAGCCAAATAATTAAAATGAATATGCTACTTAACGTAAACTAGCAGCCTATTTCTCTGCTCTTTATGAACAATTTGTGATTTTTACGCCGAAAACGATAAAGTTATTCGCTAATTGAACAATAACTCTGTACAATCCGCGCCCAACAATCCTAGGGTGATTTTTCCCTGCGTATTATATTTTTTGAGAGTAAAACATGTCTTCATCCATTGCAAATTTGCGCAACATAGCAATCATAGCGCACGTCGACCACGGTAAAACAACCCTAGTTGACAAACTTCTTCAACAATCAGGCACATTGGAAAGCCGCGGCGAAGCCGAAGAACGTGTAATGGATTCGAACGATATCGAAAAAGAACGTGGTATTACGATCTTAGCCAAAAACACAGCTATCAACTGGAACGAGTACAGAATCAATATCGTTGATACTCCTGGGCACGCCGATTTCGGAGGTGAAGTTGAGCGTGTTATGTCAATGGCTGACTCAGTATTGCTTTTGGTTGATGCACAAGAAGGGCCAATGCCACAAACGCGTTTCGTGACGCAAAAAGCATTTGCTCAAGGCCTTAAGCCAATCGTTGTTGTTAACAAAATTGATAAGCCAGGCGCTCGTCCAGACTGGGTAATTGACCAAGTTTTCGATCTGTTCGATAACTTAGGTGCTACCGACGACCAATTAGACTTCAATGTCGTTTACGCTTCAGCGCTTAACGGCTGGGCATCTTTGGATGCAGACACGCCAAGCGATGACATGACACCATTGTTCCAAGCTATTGTTGACCAAGTTGCTGCACCAGACGCTGATCCAAATGGCGGTTTCCAAATGCAGATTTCTCAGCTTGACTATAACTCTTACGTTGGTGTTATCGGTGTCGGCCGCATCACGCGTGGTACTGTTAAAGTGAATCAACAAGTCACTATCGTTAACGCTGCTGGTGAAAAGCGTAATGGAAAAGTAGGTAAAGTATTAGGGTATCTTGGTCTTGACCGTCATGACGTTGATTCTGCAGCAGCAGGTGACATCATCGCGATAACAGGTTTAGGTGAGCTTAAGATTTCTGACACCATTTGTGATGTCAACGAAGTTGAAGCACTTCCTCCATTGTCAGTTGATGAACCAACAGTCACCATGACTTTCCAAGTCAACACCTCTCCTTTCGCAGGTAAAGAAGGCAAGTATGTTACTTCACGTAACATCCTAGAGCGTCTTCAAAACGAATTGGTTCATAACGTAGCTTTGCGTGTTGAAGAAATGGAAGATCCGGACAAGTTCCGCGTTTCAGGTCGTGGCGAACTTCACTTAGGTATTCTTATCGAGAACATGCGCCGTGAAGGATACGAATTGGCAGTATCTCGCCCAGAAGTTATCTTAAAAGAAGAGAATGGCCAATTGATGGAACCATACGAAACCCTAACGGTTGACGTAGAAGAGCCACATCAAGGCGCTATGATGGAACAGCTTGGTTTGCGTAAAGCAGAAATGACCAACATGTCTCCAGATGGTAAAGGCCGTGTAAGAATCGACTTTATTATCCCAAGTCGCGGTTTGATTGGCTTCCAAACAGACTTCATGACCATGACGTCTGGGTCTGGATTGTTGTATCATACATTTGATCATTACGGTCCGCACAAAGGTGGCAATATTGGTCAACGTAAGAACGGTGTATTGATTGCTAACGCAACAGGTAAAGCACTAACTAACGCATTATTTAACCTGCAAGAACGTGGTCGCTTGTTTATTGGCCATGGTATTGAAGTTTACGAAGGTATGGTGATTGGTATTCACAGTCGTGACAACGACCTTACTGTTAACGCGCTTAAAGGTAAGCAACTAACTAACGTTCGTGCATCTGGCACCGATGAAGCACAAACCTTAGTTCCACCAATCATTTACACACTTGAGCAAGCGCTTGAATTCATCGATGATGACGAACTTGTTGAAGTAACACCGCAGTCAGTTCGTATTCGTAAGAAGCTATTGACTGAAAACGAACGTAAGCGTGCTAGTCGTCCCAAGAAAGACTAAGGCTGACTTCACCTCAAAAAAAAAGACCTTAGACGGTCTTTTTTTTTGCTCTATCTAAAACAATGATGTGTTTTTATTGTTATAAACAGTAGAATGCGACCAACCAGCTAATCACAATAAACAGAGCCAATATACAGTGATCACTATCATCAAAAATGCCAATGTCTATTCGCCTTCGTCCCTAGGTTTACAACATATTGTGATCGCTGAAAACAAGATTGTTTATATGGGTGACACGCTACCTGAGCTGAATATAGAACATGAAGTACTTGATGCTAATGGCTGTGAGTTATTACCTGGGTTTGTGGATGGTCATACTCATATCACCGGTGGCGGTGGTGAAGCAGGTTTTTCAACTCGCGTTCCACCGGTACCTTTGAGCAAATTTACGCGCGCTGGAGTGACGACAGCGGTGGGTTTACTCGGCACAGACGATACAACCCGCAGCACTGAATCGTTAGTAGCCCAAGTGTATGCGTTGCGTGAAGAAGGCTTTTCAGCCTACTGTTACACTGGCGGTTATCATTTACCACCGACGACACTAACAGGTTCGGTGAAAACCGATATTGTGTTTATAGAACCTGTTATTGGTGTTGGTGAGCTGGCAATCAGCGACCATCGTTCTAGCCAACCCACTTTAAATGAATTATTGAAAATTGCTTCCGAAGCCCACGTCGCACGCTTGATGACAGGAAAAGCCGGAATGTTGCACTTGCACCTTGGTGATGGGAAACGTGGCCTAGAACTCATTCGACAAGCATTGGACACAGCTGAAATACCCGCAAGAACTTACAACCCGACACATATTAATCGCCAACGCTTTCTATTTGAAGAAGCGTGTGAGCTTGCAAAAAGAGGATGTTGGGTTGATGTTACTGCGTTTGAGACTGGCAAGGTGGGATTTGAGCCAGGTGAAGCCTTACTCCGATACATGCAGCAAGATTTACCCCAAGATAAATTGACGATTAGTTCGGATGGCGGTGGTTGCTTACCTGATTTTAATTGTGATGGCAGTTTACGCAAAATGGACTTTGCCGATTCACAGTCAATGACGGACATTTTTTACGAGCTGATAGACGACGGCCAAAAGATAGAGGACTTTCTGCCTTTCTTTACTTTGAACGTTGCAAAATTAATGAACTTCCATCAAAAAGGACGAATTGAAGTAGGCGCAGATGCCGACCTCATCATTCTAAACAAACAAAAACGTATCGAACACGTCATGGCAATGGGCCGCTGGCATGTTAGAGACAACCAACAAACCCTTAAAGGTACATTCGAGTAAATATTATGCCCTCTCCTACTATAGAAGGCACCAAAAGGGGATTCGTTATTCCTATTGGTGGTGCTGAAGAAAAACTAGACAACCCAGAAATTCTTGCGAAGTTCGTTGAGCTATCTGGCGGAAAAGATGCTGTGATAACAATTATACCCACGGCTTCACAACTGGATGATACGGGTCCTCGCTATCAAAAGATTTTTGAAGAGATTGGCGTGAAGAAAACCTATTCTTTGCCAATTACTGAGCGCAGTGATGCACAGAAAGAAGAGTATGTTTCTACCTTAGAAAAGAGCACCGGTATTTTCGTCACTGGCGGAAATCAACTAAGGCTTTCTACCATTTTGGGGGGCACTCCAATTGCGAAGTGTATTCGTCAATTGAATGCAAAAGGTGTTAACTACGCAGGTACTTCTGCAGGTGCCGCTATTGTCTCTCAGCACATGATCACCGGTGGAAGCACAGGCATTGTTCCTACTGAGGATGGCGTAAACTTGGCCCCAGGAATGGGCTTAATCAACACGATTGTTGTTGACCAACACTTTAATGAACGTAACCGTTTAGCCCGTCTATTATCTGCTGTTAGCTATAATCCCTTCTTAGTTGGAGTAGGACTCGATGAAGATACTGCTGCATTCATTGACCACAACAATGTTTTCACCGTAGTCGGCAGCGGTGCAATTACTGTCGTAGATCCCAGTGACATAGAGTATTCATCTATGGCAGAAGCTCGCACTGGTGATGCTCTCACCTTACTCAATTTAAAGGTTCACATTCTTGCTTCTGGTGGACGCTTCGATATAAGCGAGCGAAAGGCTTACGTGAGCTAGTAGCCAGCACTTTTATGGTGCAATCCCTTGGTAGATAAAGAAAAAACTCTAAAAGGTAGCGTAAGCTACCTTTTTTATGTAGTTTAGATTGATAAAAATAAAATCAAATGCTTCTTCATCAAAAAACGCAGCGGCATCAGAAGAGTAAAGGGAATCGTCACAGTGAAAATTTTAAACAAGAGTGTTTTTGTCGGACCAAATGTCTATGCTAACTTCCCTGTTATCTGCTACCAGATTGACCTAGGTGAGCTCGAAAAGTGGCCATCCGTTAAGCTAGGAACAGACTTTATTGAAGGTTTGGTAAAAGCGCTTCCGAGTTTGCAACAACATGGCTGCTCTTATGGTGAGGAAGGTGGTTTTTTACGCCGCTTGAGAGAAGATGAGGGAACGTGGATCGGCCACATTTGGGAACACGTCGCCATCGAGTTGCAGAATCTCGCGGGGTCACACGTAACCTTTGGTCGCACTCGCAGCTTGGAAAAGCCCGGCTGTTATTACGTTGTCTATCAATATCAACAGCGTGACGTGGGCCTTGAAGCTGGCACACTTGGTTTAAAGCTGTTGACACATTTGATGCCAAAGAATGTACAAGAAGCAATTGGGGCAGATATTGAAGAAGACTTCAATTTTGCAGATGAGCTCACTGATTTCATTAAAATGGCGCAACGTAAAGAGTTTGGGCCAAGCACTGCTTCGCTGGTTGCTGCCGCAGAACAAAGAGACATACCTTGGCTGCGTTTGAACAACTACAGTCTTGTACAGTTCGGACATGGAAAATACCAGCAACGTATTCAGGCGACTATCACTAGCGAAACAAAACATATCGCAGTGGAAATATCATGTGATAAAGAAGATACGCACAACCTTCTGAACGACTTGGGTTTACCTGTACCGCAACAATTGATGATTTATAGCGATCGTCAGGCTATTAGAGCAGCAAAGCGCATTGGTTATCCCGTCGTACTAAAACCCCTCAATGCAAATCACGGTCGTGGCGTGAGTATCAATTTGACCACCGATGAACAGGTTGAATTGGCATTCGCTGAAGCGCAAAAGCATGGCACGAGTCGCGCAGTTTTAGTGGAAAGCTATTTAACAGGCTATGACCACCGCATGCTGGTTGTGAACAATGAACTGGTTGCTGTCGCGAAGCGTGTACCCGGTCATGTTGTTGGGAATGGTAAGGATAGCATTGAAAAACTCATAGAAATCGTCAACCTAGATCCTCGCCGCGGTGTTGGGCACGAAAAAGTACTCACTCGTTTAGAACTCGATACCCAAGCTGAAAGGCTGATGGAAGAAGGCGGTGTGAACAAAGACACAGTCTTAGAAGATGGGCAGGTATTCTTTTTACGCTCAACGGCTAACTTATCGACTGGCGGCACTGCTATCGATGTCACCGACATTGTGCACCCGGATAACAAAGACATGGCCATTCGAGCTATTCGCGCCATTGGCTTAGATATTGGTGGCGTTGACTTCCTCACTGACGATATTAGCCGTTCCTATAAAGAAATAGGCGGCGGTATTTGTGAATGTAATGCTGCTCCAGGTTTTAGGATGCACGTTGCACCCAGTGAAGGTCAACCTAGAGACGTGGCTGGTAAAGTCATGGACATGTTATTCCCTGCAGGCACAGATTCGCGTATCCCCGTGGCAGGTATCACTGGAACAAATGGTAAAACGACAACTTCACGCATGCTAGCAAGCATTATGAAAAGCGCTGGCTTTACCACAGGTATGACTTCAACCGATGGTGTCTATATCGATGGACATCTAACGGTGAAAGGCGATATGACCGGCCCCACTTCAGCACAAATAGTCTTGCGCGACCCTAGCGTTGATTTCGCTATTATGGAAACCGCTCGAGGTGGCATTGTAAAGCGAGGCTTGGGTTATAGCACATGTAATGTCGGTGCTTGTCTAAATATTTCCGCAGATCACCTTGGTCAACGCGGTGTTAATACACTTGAACAATTGGCGCAGATTAAACGTGTTGTTGTAGAGGTTGCGCAAGATTGTGTCGTGCTAAATGCAGATGACATTCACTGCTTGCAAATGGCCGAGTTCTGCCAAGCCAAACAGATTTGTTATGTCACGGTGGACTCTGGTCATGGCTTAGTTCGTGAACATATCCGTCAAGGCGGCATGGCCGTTGTGCTAGAAAAAGGTATAAACGGTGACATGATCACTATTTATGACAAAGGCGCCCATATTCCGCTACTTTGGACGCATTTAATCCCAGCGACGATAGAAGGCAAAGCAATGCACAATGTGCAGAACGCCATGTTTGCTACAGCAATGGCCTACAGTTTTGATACTTCTCTTGAAGATATTCGCCAAGGTTTACGTATTTTCAACACGTCTTTTTATCAAGCACCGGGTCGCTTAAATATTTTCGATGAGCATCCATTTAAAGTTATTCTAGATTACGCTCATAATCCTGCGGCAATCAAAACGATTACCGATTTAGCCGCCAGACTAGAAGTAAAAGGAAAGCGCCGCATTGTAATGGCAATGCCAGGTGATAGAAGAGACGAAGACATTATTGACGCGGCAAATAGTATCGCCTCTACTTTTGATACTTTTGTGTGTAAAGCAGATGATGATCGTCGAGGTCGTGGTCACGATGAAGTGCCTGAGTTGATTAAACGTACCTTGATGGCCGCAGGCGTTGACGAAGATTCAATCGAAGTGATTCCTAGTGAAGAAGAGGGTGTAGAAGCAGCCCTAAATAGTTGCCACCCTGGCGATTTATTGATTGTATTGGGCGACAACATTACGCGCTGTTGGAAACAGATAGTCCACTTCAATAACGCGACAGAGGTGCCTGAAGAAGGCAGTTCCGCTCCTTCTCAAGACTACCCAGAAAAGCTTTTCGCTCCGGTGGAAAATAAATTTGAGCTGCAGGAAGGCCAGCGCATTGTGCAAGACGATCGAGGTGTCCATATTGTTGTAGAGCGCGACGAGGAATCAGACTAGCTTTCAAGCCAAGTCTGATGAAAGTCTGAGATAGATTGAATATGAAATTAGAACTGGACGAAGTACGACGCCTCACTGGGCCAAACTTACTGTCAGATCACTCTGGTGCAATCATTGATGTTTTTTTTGAAGGTATTGCACCTGAGACTGTCCTAAAGTGTTGGCAACAACATGTACAAATTTGCCAATTAGCTGTGAATTGGAAACAGCCCACCTTTCACCGTTTCTATACCGGTGGGGCAAGCATGTCTATCGCTGCACCAATGGACCAATTGTATAGTGCATGTGACTTGATTGAATTAGCTTGGGATCGGTGTGTAGACCAACTTCTTGGGCATTCTGTAGATAAGCCCATCAACATAAAATTTAGCCAACGTTTGAGTGCGTTAAAAGACACCATCAAAGAGGAAAGAAATCCAGCATTACTCAGCCTTTTGCAGCAAGCGAGGGCGCACAATGTGCTTTGTTTACCCGATGATGATGAAGTGAGTTTAGGCACTGGACCAAGCGCTGTGACTTGGCCGATAGACAAGCTACCTGCACTTAAACCCTTTGGTTTAGTTTCCAATAGCCACTTAAGCAAAGCATCTGAAAATGACATTGACTGGTCTGCATTTTCGCAAATTCCATTGGCGTTAATCACCGGTACCAACGGTAAATCGACCAGCGTTCGTTTGGCTGCGGAGATTGCAAAATGTGCCAAGATTAATGCTGGTGTGACTTCCACTGACTTTATTAAAGTCGGCGACATACTTATCGACGAAGGGGATTACTCTGGACCGGGTGGTGCAAGAATGCTCCTGCGCGACAATAGAACAGAAATGGCTTTTCTGGAGGTCGCCCGAGGCGGCCTACTGCGCAGAGGTTTACCCGTTCCCCAAGCTGATGCGGCACTGGTTACTAACGTTGCAGGGGATCACCTTGGTCAATATGGCATAAATACGGTAGATGAAATAGCCCAAGTAAAACTCATGGTCGCAAAAGCAATTGATAGCAATGCAGTTCTCGTACTGAATGCTGATGATAAGTTAATTGTTGAACATTCAGCGCACCTTAGCGCACCAATTTGTTGGTTTAGTACAAACAAAGACAACCCAAAGATTAGGGAAGCGCTAGACAAACAGATGCCCTGCGTATACGTGGATAATAATGAATTTGTGTACCACTTCTCAGAAGCATCAAACATAGCTAACATCAATCAAGTGCCTATGACAATGGAGGGTACAGCGAACTACAACATCCAAAATGCGCTAGGCGTTATTGGTTTATGTAAGGCATTGCATATTCCTGACGAGGCAATAAGCCAAGGTTTGAAGCAATTCGGTTTACGTCCTGAAGACAACCCTGGGCGGGGAAATCGCTACCTAGTAAATGATATACAAGTCGTCGTAGATTTTGCCCACAACGCACATAGTATGGAGGCTATCATAGAAATGGCCGCTCAAACGAAGGCGAACAATAAACATGTTATGTTCAGCCATGCTGGCGACCGCTCTGATCAGGAGATTATTGAAGTAGCGAATATCGTGAAAAAGCTTGAACCTAGCAACTATGTGCTTGCTGAAATAGACAAGTATTTACGAGGTCGAGCACCCAATGAAATATCTGAGCTAGTGCAAACACATTTGCTATCGCGAGGTGTACCTGCTGCCAGTATCACCGTTTCCCCCGATCCACTCACCGGCTGCAAGCACATTATGAAGCGCGCTCAAGCCGGTGATTTGGTTTTGCTGTTTGTTCTCAATGATCGTGAAAAAGTACAAACTTACATCTCGACGCTGGGTTAAAACACAACGTCGAGGTGGACACCAATATTACGGCCAATTTCGGGTACCTTCTCACCTAGTGAAATATCTGCATTGGCTACACGATTAACGCCACCTAAGTGTTGGGCATACGATTTATCCGCAAGATTTTCAATCACAAAGCTCAGATTCATCGCCGCATTTAGCTCATAATCAAGGATGAAATTGAACACGCCATAACCGGCTGTAGGGCTTTCATTTTGTAAGCTCGACACTTCATCTTGCTTGGCCGCTGCCACAAGCGTTAGGGCTGCATCGATTCTGTCATACTGCCAATTCACGGTGATATTTCCGCTTAAAGGAGCCACACGATATAAAGGTAACTTTTCGCTATTAATGGCTTCAGTCAGTTTACCATTTACCCATTGCGCACTGCTTGTAATTTGCCAATGCTTGTCAATCTCGTAAGAGGCATAAACGTCTAAACCATGTAGTTGCGCACCTAAGTTATTCCATTGCAAAGCTTGCTGAGCGCCCATCATCGTTGTAATCATATTCGCCGGCGAACTTTCAGAAGGCGTACCAATAATATAATCATCGATTTTTTGATAGAAAACATTACCCATCACACTAAACCCAGCTTTTTGATACTGAATACCCACATCTGCTTTCTTGGCTGATTCTTTCTTCAAGTTAAGATTACCGATATAGTTTCTACCATCAGCTAAGCCTGCTGAAACCTCCAAAGGAAACCACGAGTAAATTTCACTGTAAGTGGGGGCTCTTTCTTTTTGACCCAGTGAAAATGTAATATCAGCACGCTCAGTCAGCGGCATTTGGGTTTTTAATACAATATCGACTAACTGATAGTCTACTTCTCTATTTGCATTATTGAAGCCCATGACAAGGGCCGCTACATTTGGATTCATCATGGCCATGCTTGAACCGACTTCATCTGCATTGAGCGTCACTTCACTCGCACGTAAACCAATTTGCCATGGTTTATCGATCTTATCTGTAGAGTTAAAACTACCGTCATACTCGAGGTAAGCACTCAATAAATCGCGTTCAATGTCATTAAAGTTGTGAATGAAAAACATCGCATTATTTGGGTTTGTGATCCGTGAGTTATGCACTTGCTGATAGTAGCTCGCGCCAATACGCCACCCCCCTTCACTTCTTAAGGTTTGCCCATTTTGCCCAAATTGAACAAAATCAATGTCAAAGCCCAGTGCTTCACTGTCGACTGTATTCAAGCGGTGCATCGCTGGCATAGGCGCAGAACGTAACTCGTAGTTATTCATGTCGTGCTCATTCTGATTGCCATACAGTTTTAACTTCGCTTGCCAGTCGTTAGAGAATTCACGATCAACCGCCAATTTATACCAAAGTGAGTCGACATAGATAATGTCCATCGCTAAGGCTGGTGTGCCCGACTCGTCTGTGTTCCTATACCCTACAAGCGCATTTATTGCTGTGTCATCAGTAAAGTAACCCGCACCTAGTTTTAAGCCAGTTCTATCATAAAAGGTGGATGGCACTTCATCACCATTGCCACTTTCATAGTTGCCTGCCTTTTGCAGCTGACCTTGTACCGATATGTATGCATTGTCCGTAGCGGAAAACACCTCAGCATTCACATTTTTTGAATCATTATTACCGAAGTATGTGGCTGTTAACGCAGCAGTAGACTCCCATTTGTCTCGGGTATTAAGATCAGGTTTATTGTTACGGATGACTAAAGCGCCACCCAGGCTCTCTGCTCCCACCGATACTGGTGCGACACCTTGATATAGAATGACCTCTTGTTGTGTGCCAAGCACGTGAGATAAAGGGCTATCCATTGCATTAGGTCCAGCACCTGCAATATCAATATCGTCAATTTTGACCTTCACTCTATCACCGTAGAGTCCGCGATATTGCACAATACCACTCACTAAGCCATTGCCATTGACGGATACACCAGGCAATTGACTTAGTTGCGCACGCAAATCGGGGGAGCTGCTATCTTCAAAGTCGATTTGTGACTCCAGTAGGCCACTGTTAATTTGGCCAAGCACTTCAATTCTTTCAATATTCGACTCTTCGGCAACAGCACTTGATGCTGCGCTGCCCAATGCAAGACAGACCGCGAGTGAAATAGCGGCAAGGATTTTTGGGGCCATCATGCGGCCATTACTTTGTATGTGATTCAACATCTTTATTCTCTAAGCCTTTTCTCAAAGTGTATTTGAGACAATGTTCATAAGTTCACAGTACTACAGGCACTGTGACGCTCAACTATTTGGGGAACGAATTAGCGAAAAGAATTGGGGGAGCTCTGGCTAAATTGAGAGTCTGTGTGCTTGTAGTAGAAAAACTGACAAGAGTGTAAAAAAGCGGCGTATGTCCTGCGACGTTAACACTTACGGATTGAGTATTTTCTAGGGAATTCGGCTGGTCGGCAAGTTGCGCCAGTACACAAGACACTTCATGCAAATTTTCTGGCGTAGCTGCAGGTGCCTCAACTTCAAGGACTTCTCCGCTAGCGAAATAAACGTAGGCGGAAATCCACTTGACACTTTTACCTGTGCAAATAGCCAACACATCATCACTCGCAAATGACTGCATAGCCGACATGGCGGTTGAGCTAGACGCTAATCCGAGTCCTTGATTGAATGCCAAACTGATAAGGAGTAAAAACCTTAACATTAATGACGAGTTTGAGGTGTGTTTTTGCATTGCTCTATTGAACAGAATAGTTGGAACAAAAACAAGGATTTTTCTTTCAATGAAACACTCGTCTGATTTGTGTCAATGCAAAGGGCAGTTTCAAGCAATTTACAAGCGTAAAGTAAATGTAAAGATATGATCTACCTCGAGACCTTTCGCGTAAACTTGCCATTACAAGCAGAGATGTGCACCTACCTTGTGCCGAACAAAAAACTGAGAAAATATATAATGACATTGCAAATTTTTAAGCGAGAAAAGCTGTTTCACTTCGCAAGCATCGCCATACTATTTATTGCTTCACTGAATGTTCACGCCCAATCATGGGGAGGCAGAGATGATGCAAAAACCAAAGTCATTGTCGCACCGCTCAAGTATCAAGCCCAAGAACTCAACTTGGAAGCTGTCGGAACAGCTGAAGCAAGAAAGTCAGTTATTCTTTTCCCAGCCGTGAGTGAACGCGTCACCTTAGTCGATTTTGAACCTGGTCAATTTGTCGAGAAAGATAAAGTACTACTAACACTTTACAATGAGCGCGAAAAAGTCGCCTTACAACGCGCGAAAATACAATTAAAAGACACTCAACGCGAATATCAACGATTGGTCGAGAGCCGCAAAAAAGGAGCAGCATCACAAAGCCAGGTTGATGTGGCTCAAACCGCCATGGCCTTGGCAGAAGTGGCAGTTAAAGAAGCGGATGTTGCGCTGAGTGAGCGTATTGTGAAAGCGCCTTTCTCTGGCATTTTAGGGTTCACTGATGTTGAAGTGGGTGACCGAATTTCTCAACAGACTCAAATCACCACCATTGATGACCGAAACGAGTTGTATATTAACTTCTCAGCGCCAGAAGTTGCTGTAGATATACTTAATAATGAAGCGAAAGTGTTTCTGACACCTTGGCAAGACCGAGAGGTGAAAATTGAAGCGTCGATTGCACAAGTAGATTCGCGAATTAGCGAACAGGATCGCACAATACGAGTCAGAGCATTGTTGAACAATGAAAACGATAAGTATCGCCCTGGCATGAGCTTTCGCGTCACACTTTCCATTTTAGGACAAGAATATGTTGCTGTTCCTGAAGCCTCATTGCTCTGGTCTGCGACAGGTGCGTATGTTTGGCAAATGGTCGAGGGCAAAGCAGCAAGAGTTGATGTTCAAATTCAGCAACGATTACTCGGCACAATACTGGTCCAAGGGCCATTTACGGCAGGTGCGCCGCTGGTTGTAGAGGGCGTACAACGCCTACGCGGTGGTCAAGCTCTCGAAGCGATGACGAGCAATGCCAGCCGCGCGAATAGAAACGAGCAGGAGAAGGCATCATGAAGTTGCCCTCATCACTACAAGTGAACGATTTACCGTCACTTTCAATTCGTCGCCCAGTATTGGTGATGGTACTTAACCTACTCATTATTTTAGCCGGCTTTGCAGCAATTAATGATCTAGAAATAAGAGAATTACCGGATGTAGATAGACCTATCGTTTCGGTAACAGCAAGCTATCCTGGTGGCTCACCAGAGACAGTCGATAGCGAAGTGACTAGCCGACTAGAAGGGGCTGTGGCCCGAGTGAGCGGGGTGAAATCGATAAGAGCTTCAAGTGAAGAAGGCTCTGCTCGTGTCCGTGTTGAATTTCGCCCTGGCATTAACCTTGAAGACGCAGCCAACGAAACAAGAGAATCTGTCAGTCGTGTCCAAAGGCGCTTACCCGCAGAAGTTGAAAACCTAGCCATTATTAAAGCAGACAACGATGCACAAGCCGTTGTAAGTTTAGCGATCAGTAGTGACTCTCTCGACATGGAAACTCTAACAGAACGCGTTGAAGTTGACCTTGCTCCAATGTTTCTGAGTATCCCCGGTGTCGCTGACGTTTCATTGAATGGTCAGCGTCAACGCGTTATGCGGGTTGCTGTTGACCCACTACGATTAACTAGCTTCAACCTTTCTATGACCGACGTCGCGGCAGCGTTGCGTTTAGCGCCATTTGATGTACCGGCAGGTAGTGTCAAATCGCAAGACCAAGAATTAATCGTGCGCGCCGATGCCACATCCGTAAATACACAAGATATAGAGCAAATTGTGGTCAACGGCGATACGCGCATAGCAGATGTTGCCAATGTATATTTTGGGCCCGCTGATGCCAATAGTTTGGTTCGCTTAGATGGCAAACCCGTCGTTGGCTTAGGTATTGTTCGTCAAGCCCGCTCAAATACCATTGAGATTTCTGATGAAGTACTGGCAATGGTGGCTAGTTTAGACAAGCGCTTTACTGACATGAATATTGTTGTCACCTCTGATGATGCAGAGTTTATACGAGGTTCAGTAGACGAAGTCATTGTTTCTCTTAGTCTGACTATCCTACTCGTCGTTGCCACTTTATGGTTGTTCTTAGGCACATTCAGAGCGACGTTAGTGCCGGCTTTATCTATCCCAGTGTCTTTGGTTGGTGCTTTGGTTATCATGTGGGTGCTAGGATTCTCGATTAATATTCTAACGCTACTGGCCTTAGTTTTAGGTACCGGCCTAATTGTTGACGATGCTATCGTTGTTTCAGAAAACATTCAACGTAGACGTTCACAAGGCTTAGGTGCGAGAGCCGCTGCCGTATTAGGGACACGTGAAGTTTTCTTCGCTGTCGTTGCCACCACAGCAGTCTTAGCAGCTGTATTTATTCCTATCGCATTTTTACCATCAACTGCAGGACGATTGTTCAGAGAGTTCGGTGGTGTCCTTGCCGGTGCTGTTATCATCTCATCGTTTGTCGCGCTGAGTTTAGTACCTGCATTAACGGCAAAACTGCCCATCAAATCATCTTCCAGTGGTTTCTTTGACCGAACCCTAGGGGCTTTTGGCAGACAAGTACTGAATGGATATATGGTCATACTCAAACGAAGCCTTCAATTATCATGGCTAACCGTGCTGATTTCGCTTATGGCCGCTGGTGGTGCGTTTCTTCTCTATGAGAAAATTGAAAATCAATTACTACCCTCTGAGGACCGTGGATCAATTCGTGTATTCGCAAGGGGCCCAGATGGCGTTGGCTTAAACTACATGAATCGCCAAGCTGAGAAGATGGAAGAAATCTTATTGCCTTATGTAGAAGACTCAAATGTGGATTCTATCTATACCGTAGTAGGTCGTTGGGATCCGAACGTTGTGTTTATCACTGTGCCGCTAGAGCATTGGGACGATAGAGACAAGACACAACAAGAAATCATTAATGAAATGCGCCCCCAACTACAGGGTATTCCTGGTGCTCCTGCTAATGCCTTCGGTTCAAACAGCTTAAACCTGCGTGGCCAAGGGGGCGGTCTTGAGTTAGCGCTTACTGGCGATACATATGAGAGAATATATGAGTCAGCTCTTGAGTTTACTAAGCTAGTAGAGCAACAACTGCCTGAACTCGGCAGGCCTCGAATTGGCTATCAGCCTACCCAGCCACAATTGCGTGTAAACATCGACAGACGTCGCGCAGAAGAACTGGGTGTGCCATTTAACGACATATCCACCACATTGCGGGCAGCGATCAACGGCGATGACATTGCCGACCTAAACATCGGTGATCAAGCTGTGCCTTTAATACTGCAATCAAGCAACCGTGTCACAACCAATCCATCTGAGTTGACTAACTTGTATGTGAAGTCTAACAACGGACGCCTCGTACCACTTTCTAGTTTGGCATACATCAGTGAAGAAGGTGTTGCGGCTGAATTGGAGCGTCATGCGCAGCGTCGTGCAATAGAGATTGAATTGGAACTACCAGACTCGTTAACGATGGCAGAAGCCGTCAGTAAGCTGCGAGACATTGGCAATGAAAACTTACCTGATGGCATCGGCTTGATTTTCTTGGGCGAAGCATTGACGTTTGAAGAAACATCTAACGAAGTCGCGATGACTTACTTGTTTGCATTCATCATTGTCTTACTGGTCCTAGCTGCACAGTTTGAAAGCCTTAATAGTGCGATCATTGTTATGATTACCGTTCCCTTCGGCATTGCCGCTGCGATATTTGCACTCTATCTTACCGGCACTTCAATCAATATCTATTCTCAGATAGGTTTAGTAATGCTCATAGGGCTGATTGCCAAGAATGCCATTTTACTCGTTGAATTTGCTGACCAACTGCGTGACCGTGGGATGCAAGTGAATGATGCCATCGTTGAAGCCGCTTCGGTAAGACTTCGTCCGATTATGATGACCTTGATGTCAACCATACTGGGTGGCCTGCCTTTGATTTTGTCAACCGGTGCTGGTGCGGAAGCTCGTAACTCCATCGGTTGGGTAGTTTTCGGTGGGTTGGGTATCGCCGTCATCTTTACTTTGTTTCTCACGCCAGTGCTATACAAGCTGATTGCTCGTTTCACTAAGCCACGCGCTGATGAAAGTAAACGTTTGGAAGGTGAATTAGAAGATGCCGAAGACTTAGAACTCAATAGCAGCAAAGGATAAGCCAACACTCCCAACTTGCGTCATTCCTGCAACATTTACGTCATTCCTAAGCGCTTATGTCATTCCTGCGAAGGCAGGAATCTAGGTCCCCGCCTGCGCGGGGATGACGGAATGCGCGGGGATGACGGAATGCGCGGGGATGACGGAATGCGCGGGGATGACGGAATGCGCGGGGATGACGGAATGCGCAGGGATCATAACCTACGCGGGGATGACGACATGCGCGGGGGGGAGTGCAGTTACGATTAGCTCTTTGGTTCTTTGTTAAACTGCTTTAAACTTGAGGATTGAGATTAATAGCAGCCAAAAGGAAACCAAATGAATTTCAGTGATAAGCCAGATAGAAGTGCAACGAAAGCCTATAAATGGGAAAAATACAAAGGCACTGATATCTTACCTATGTGGATTGCTGATACTGAATTTAGGTGTGCCCCTCCTATCATCGAAGCGCTGCATAAAAGAGTCGACGATGGGTTATTTGGTTATACACTCCCAGCCCATGATTCTGATGCCCTAGAAGCTATTGTCGAGTGGTGTAAGAAACAATACGACTGGACTATTGAAGCTGATTGGATCGTTTGGACACCAGGTGTTGTTCCCGCTTTTAATGTTGCTATCAAAGCAAATTGTAAGGCCGGTGATACTGTCATTGTACAAAGCCCTAACTACCCTCCACTACTCGCCGCACCAGCAATTAATGGCATGAAAAAAGCCACCGTGCCGACTGTTGAGCTTAATGGGCGTTGGACCTTGGATTTCGATGCACTCGAAGAAGCGGCAGCTGCACCCAATGCGAGTTTGTTCATTATGTGTAACCCGATGAACCCAGTTGGCTCAGTGATGACCAAAACAGAACTGGATCGTGTTGCCCAAATATGTGAAAAACACAATGTGACGCTGTGCTCTGATGAAATCCACTGCGACTTGGTTTTAGATGATGTACCGCATCTACCAGCTGGCGCACACAGCAAGCTACATGACAAATCAATGACCTTAATGGCTGCAAGCAAAACCTTTAATGTCGCCGGTTTAGGAACTTCATTTGCCATTATTCCAAATGCAGACTTACGCGCAAAGTTCGTGCGCTCTACTCGCGGGATTGTTCCATGGGTCACCGTCACTGGCCTAACTGCAACAAACGCTGCGTTTCGTTATTGCGATGACTGGCATAAAGCCGAGTTGGCTTATTTGAAAGAAAATCGTGATTATCTTGTTGAAGAAATCAACAAAATCTCAGGTTTAACAGCAATTGCACCGGAAGCCACTTTTTTATTGTGGGTAGATGCCTCCGGTTTACAGGTTGACGACACTCAAGCTTGGGCTGAAAGCAAGGGTATTGGCCCCTCTCCAGGCCGAGACTTCGGCGCGCCATCATTTTTCCGCATTAACTTCGGTTGTTCCAGAACTTATTTAGAAGAAGCAATCAATCTGTTAAAACAAGCCTAGCTGAAAACTATGCTTTGGGGATTCTTATCCCTGAAGCAACAATTTCATATACTTCACCGGCTTTAACAATATCAGAGTCTAATTGTAGGTCTGCACGGTAATGCGCTGCCTGTTCCTCACTGAGCTCTTTTTTAACTAGCTCTCCTGCAAGTGTTACGGTGCGCCCAGCGGTGTCACTAGGGATGAAAAAACCATAGTCTTTAAATGATACGCGCATGATGGTATCGCCGTCTTGTGCAATAAAGAAACAGCCTTTCTTTTGACACACTTTCGCAATTTTAGTCTCGACTATAAAGGGCTTTTCAGCATGCTTGCTGGGTTGTTTCGACAAGCTTCCTAAATCGACTTTCTGTAGGGTTTCATCAATAATTGAACCAAAGGTTTCGCTAGTATCAGTCACAGCAACCGGCTCTGATAAACGCACTGTTTCAGCATAAGAACTGGCTGAAAACAGACATCCCAATAATAAAATACTAGCCACAGTAGTCATTGGCTTGCGCCAAAAGGTATTTACATTCTTAACGTTCATTATCTTTTCCCTGAATTAGTCAATCAACTCAACGCTTACGCCAGCATGCTCAGCTAAGCGGTCTATAAGCTTGTCTCCCAAAGCTGATGCTGGCGTCCAAAATCCACCTTTCAGTTCTGGCACATCTTTACTTAAACATAGCACAGATTGAGCTAGCATTTTAGCAGTAGAGCCGTAACCTGGGTCACGATCACCGTAAACCTTTACGCAGCGCTTTTCGCCCTCTGAAGTCTTTGCATAAAAACGCATGTCAAACATGCCATTCAATTGTTCTTCTGGACTAGGACCTTCGCCGGGTTTGGGCAGAAATTTATTCGCTAGAAGGTTTCTGATTGGCGAGATACTCGCTCCCAACATGAAAGCACCTAAGCCTAGCGTAAATGTCCACGCTTGAAAGCCTGACTTTGCTGTCATTGCTTCATCGTAAAGAAAGTTTTCGCCGTACTGGTTGCCTAATAAGGCGTTACTGCGATGCACAATCCTTTCGTTAATCGACGCCATGACAAACGGCATGGTCCATACTTTCAGATCGGCATCGTATTCTGCTTTTTTATGGTTCTTTTGCCTTTGCTTGAAATCATGACTACTAGGGCAAAGCACGTATGGGTTTACTAGGATCTTGCGTAAACTCGGATCCTCTTTCGCCTCTTTAATCACGTTCAGCATGCTGGCGATTGTGCCACCCGAGGCTGCGCCTTTAATTCTGCGTACGCGCATTTTAATCTGCTGCGCCGGAGCACCCGTTGCTGCAATCATGGTTTGCTGTAATTTAAACACGCCCAAATCAGATGGAATAGAATCAAAGCCTGTACAATGAACAATGCGAGCGCCAGACGACTTTGCATCGCTTTCATATTTATCTAGCATTGCCTTTATCCACTGTGGTTCACCAGTCAGATCACAATAATCGGTGCCAGATTTTGCACAAACGCTGACCAAGGTCTCACCGTAGAGAGCATAGGGTCCAACCGTACTCACCACAGCATTGGTTCTATGACACATGTCTTTAAGCGCGCTCTCGTCATCAGCATCCGCGACAAAGTGTTGAACATTTTCAAGATTTAGGCGCTTTTTTAAATCGATCAACTTTGCTTCGCTTCTTCCAGCTATCGCCCAAGAGAAACTTTCACCAGTATAAGTAGCTAAATATTCTGCCATAATCTGCCCAACGAAAGAGCTCGCACCATAGAGGATGAAGTCGAAATTTGATGGTTCTTTTGTGCTCATTTGTTTGCCTTATTGTTTAGTATTGCACTGTAAGGTGGAAAACTGTCTCTACTTAGTTTGGTACATTTCTGGTACACGGTCGTGCATTTGCGACAAGGTTTTTTGTAGCATTGGTATGGCTCTATAATCGCAGTGGCCAGCGCCGTCAACCCAAGTAAATTTTGCGTCTGAAATAGGTTGGGTTTGATTCGACAACATTTCTTCATAAAGCTTCATTGCGTTGTTGAGGTAGAAATTGTCCATATCCCCCATCCAAATATGTAGCTTGCCCGCAACTTTAGGCCCCAAGCTTGACCAATTATCTTCAGTATATTTGCGTAAATCATAGCGTGACCATGCCTGCGCAACCTCTTTATTTATTTCGCCTGTTATTGGGTCCCATAAGACCGAAGGTTGTCCATTGTCTAAGCGAGGCCCATAGACGGCGTTCCAACCACCCCATTGACCACCACTGTATGCAAACGAATCATTCCGTCCCATCGTATTTTCCATCATGATTTCACGTTGAATACTGAAAATAATTTCACCGTCTTTCGCTCTAAATGAAGGGCGCTCAACGCCATGCTCGTTAATGAAAGCATTTTCGTCTTTGTAAATATCAACGAGTTGGAAATATCTAAAATCAACACCGTCAGCGCTAAATGACCATGCGCCATTAAACATATCAGGGTAAAATAATTGTAAAGCTAAGCTCACCCAACCACCTGTTGAGCAGCCAGTGGTAAAGCGTGTTTCACCTGAGTCTACTAATCGGAATTGCTTGGTTAAATAAGGCAGGAGTTCGGTCCATGTCGCTTCGCCATAAGGCCCATTATTCGCAGAATCAATTTGGTAACTATCGCCCAAGGGTGCTTCACCGTCTAAGAACACAAGTACCATATTCGGGGCTTCATCTCCAAACCAATAAGTTTGAAAATCTTTATTGTTGAAGGTACGCTCAGCACGGTCATAACGACCGTGATAGCCACCTATGCTAAATACAACTGGAAATACTTTATCGGGCTGCGAGTAATAATCCTTGGGCAAAATCACACCGGCTCTTAAATGCATATCATGTTGCCAAAACTCAGTTAGCAGCTCGCTTGGCATTTTGACAAATTTGAGATGTTCTTGCTCGGCGGGTAATGTTTCCGGTGGTAGTTTCTTGCTTAAGTTGAAAGAAAGCACTTTGGAGTCAAGGAAATCAAGCTCTACTTTTTGCACCTCACTGTAATAGTTTCCAGGTGAATTGATGCGTGAGTCGAAAGCATCCGTATCGTAGATTACTTGCACGAACCAGTTTCCTGGAGGTAAGTCTTGAGGTGAACGGTACGGAAAGCCTGCGTCATTGAAATTGACTTGCATTGCTTCACCTGTTGGGACTTTTTCCAGATCTTTGGAGAACAAAGGCTCAATGTTCCTTGTTGGCCATGCGCTGTAGTTTCTTGGCTCCCTGTCGGCAGACTTTGAAAAAACAAGGTGAAGCCGTCCTTTTGAATCAATCGTTTGCGGACTTTCTATTTCAACATTGAGGTTATTGGCAAAAGCAGTGTGACTGAATGAGCTTAGAAAAAAGGTAAAAAGGCTTGCCGTAAGATAGCGGTTTGAAATATTCATATATCAACCTTTTGATAGGTAAATAAAGGGGCCAAAAGGCCATTATTGGGGAAACCTACCCCAAGTTTCTGAAACGCCAACTTGGGGTAAGCTTTTATTGTTGTATATCTGAGTCGATTTAGTTTGCGCCTTATTGCCCGGCACCAAGCACTGAATCGCTCGAGCTATCGTCTGAACCGATAAGATTACCGTCAGAATCGAGTAGTATTGGTTCACCGTAACCCAGACCGTTCATTCTATCGAGCTGTGAGGCTGCATCACCTACAACTAAATAAATCATTTCTTGTTCATCAAGGAATGTCTCAATCGCGTTATGCAAATCAATTAACTTGGCGTTGATAACAAAATTTTGCTCTTGTTCAATATAATTTTTTGGCTTGTCGAAACGGCTTATTGTTTCAAGCATACTGAGTAAACTATTCAAGGTTTCAAAACGGCGAGAGTTACTCTTAATTGTCATGTTTCTCGCTACGCCAAGATCCTCTTCGGTAAAGGTTGCCCGATAATTACCAATCAAATCTTTAAACACTTCTAAAGACTCCAAGGTGACATTGCTTCTGACTTGAGAAGAGGCAATAAAGGGACTTTGGTAGCCTGTCGCTGGCACATAAGAATATGCACCATAAGTGTAGCCTTTCTCAATTCTTAGGGTTTGTGCAAGTCGGGCACTAATACCACCACCTAGTCTCATATTGGCAAATTCAATTGGATAAAAATACTTATCATTCGCTGACACAACTGTTTTACCAATATAGATGACGCTTTGCTTTGCATTCGGCAAATCAATGAAATAAAGCTTAGGCTTTTCGACATTTTTAATTGATGGTTGTTCAGGAATAGTCACCTGGTCACCATCCCATGCGGACAATTGTAACAAAGCCTTTTCAACCTCAGCCTGCTTCACATCACCAACAACATGAAATGCTGCATTTTTGGGTGTCATGTTGGCAGTGTAGTAACGCTTGAGATCTTCCAGAGATATGTCAGAGACCGTGCTTTGGGTACCTCCTGTTGGAGAACCAGCTAAATGGTCTGCACCATAAAGTTGTTTCATAAAAGCTTGCGATGCAATGGCATTTGGATTGCCTTGTGCCTGTTTAATGCTAGTTAAACGGCGAGCCTTTAAGCGCTCGAACTCGCTGGGATCCCAGCGAGGCTGAAGAAGGATTTCGTTCACTAAAGCCAAAGTGGCCTCAAAGTTTTTCGCTAATGTATTCCCGCGGATGCTAACACTTTCTTTGCCCGCAGAAACACGAATAGAAGCACCCAACAAACCAATTGCCTCTTCTAGCTGCTGAGGCGTCTTGTTGGCAGTTCCTTCATTCATTAACTGCGCCATTAGGAACGCTGTTCCAAGTTTGTCTTTCGTGTCAAGCGCTTGTCCACCAGAAACAGTAATACTGAAATTAACGACTGGCAATTCGGTTTGCTCAATGCCAAGCACTCGCATGCCATTAGTAGAAGCAGACTCCCAGACGTTTGGAATACTTAATGCTGGTAGGTCAGTCAGAGGCGGCTCACTGCGGTCGTGCTTAGTGGGTGTTTTTTCAAAACTAAGCACTTCGTTCTCAACAAACTTTTGTTCTGCGTTGCGCTTAATTTCTTCCTCAACGACATTCGCTTTGGTTGAGCCGGCAAGTACTAACGCTTCATCGGTTTTAGGCACAAAACTTGTAATAATCGCTGGTTTGTTATGGATATACTTTTTGAACACACGCATTACATCTTGTCGGGACACGGCTTTGATGTTTTTAATATCCTGCTTAATGAAGTCAGGTGAACCCGCATACTCATTGTAAATACCCAATTGAAGGGCTTTATCTAGGATGCTCTCAATAGCATAATAGAATGAGGTTTCCGTTTGCGCTTTAATCTTAGCTAATTGCTCGTCAGTAAAACCTTCGGTTGCGAACTTATCCAATGAAGTGTTAATTGCAGCGTACACGTCATCTAGCTTCACACCGGCATTCGCTCTAACGCGAATTGTGAAGGTACCCGCAATTTCTTCTGCTCGGTGATAAGAAGACACGCCGGGCGCCAATTTTTCTTTTTCTACAATTGTCTTATACAAGGCTGCATTTTTACCACTAGACAGCAAGGTGCCTAAAGCGTCTAAAGCGTAGGCGTCCTCGTGGTATTGTTCTACCGTTGGAAAGGTCAGACGAATTTCAGGCAGCTTCGCAAAGTTATCAACATGAAATAGCTTTTTACTTTCTTCAAGCTCGACAGCCCAAGGTTCAATCGGCTCAACCTCTGGACCTGCCGCAATTTCACCAAACCAGAGTTCAACTTTCTTTTTAGTTTCTTCAATATCTATATCACCCGCAATCACAAGCGTCGCATTGCTAGGTACATAGTAGGTATCATAAAACTCTCGAACATCTTCTAGGGTTGCAGACTGCAAATCGTCTAAATCACCAATCACGGTCCAGTTGTAAGGGTGGTCTTTCGGGTAGAGGTTTTTCTTAATAACATGTGAAGTATGACCATAAGCACGGTTATCGACACGCTGACGTTTTTCGTTTTTAACAACCTGTTTTTCACGCTCAAGGGTACCAACATCCACTGTGTTGATCATGTATCCTAGGCGGTCACTGTCTATCCATAAGAGCTTATCAAAAGCGTCCTTTGGTACCACTTCGTAGTATATGGTGCCATCACTCCAAGTACCGCCATTTCGGGTTCCTCCAAGTTCAGGGATCATTTTGCGATTAGCGCCTTTGGGCACATTTTCAGAATCATTGAATGACATATGCTCAAAGAAATGTGCAAAGCCGGTGCGGCCCGGCTTCTCGCGATTAGAGCCGACGTGCACAATCGTTGCCATTGCAACGATAGGATCTGACTTATCTTGATGCAGAATAACATTCAGGCCATTTTTCAATTGGTATTGTTCATACTCAACGTTAAAACCTTCATCGTCCTTGTTGCCAGTACAACTGACAGTCAATGCACCAAATAAGGCGACTGTGCAGATCATTCCAAAAATTTTTGTCATGTTGATTTTCTTATTATTTACATAGTGCTAGATTAGCAAGAGTAGGCCCAAGTGCATAGTTTCTGAGCCAAAATAATTCGTAATTATTCGTAGTTATTTGTAATCAAAATACAGTTTGTTCAAAAACCAATGAGTATTTGTGCTTGAATGAAGATAAGAAAAAAAGGATGAATATCATGAGCTCAACCATATCAGGCAATACAGAGAAGTTTGCAGAATATAAGACATTGAAAGTGACCATCGAGCAAAGCATTGCACATATTGAACTTTGCCGCCCAGCTGAGCTCAACAGTATGACGACTGAGTTTTGGTCAGAACTCCCCGACGCTGTGCGCACGATTGATGAATATGTGCTGGCGCGCGTTATCGTTATTTCTGCGCAAGGAAAACACTTCAGTGCAGGTATGGATTTATCAGTCTTCGCTAATATGGGTAAAGACTTTCAGGGCGAACCAGCGAGACGAGCCGAAAAAGCTCGCCGGATGATCCTAAAACTACAAGATGCTTTTAACGCTCTCGAAGAAGTCAGAATGCCAGTATTAGCAGCTTTGCAAGGCGGTGTTATTGGCGGTGCAGTCGATATGGTCAGTGCTTGCGACAGCAGATACTGTACTGAGGATGCCTTTTTCTGCATTAAAGAAACAGAAATTGGTATGACCGCTGATGTCGGAACCCTGCAACGTTTGCCGCATCTAATGCCACAGGGTCTGGTGAGAGAATTAGTATATACCGGACGTAAAATGGGCAGCCAAGAATCGAAAAATTGCGGCTTGGTAAATCATGTATACCCTGACCAAGAAACCATGCTAAGCGAAGTCATGAAGATCGCACAAACCATCGCAAGCCATTCGCCAATGGCCATAGCAGGTTGTAAAGAAATGCTAAACTACACCCGCGATCATGATGTTGCTAATAGCTTAAACTACATAGCGACTTGGCAAAGCGGTATGCTACAAATGCCAGACGTTATGGAAGCGATGGGCGCCGCGCAAGAAAAGCGTGCCCCCATTTTTAAAGACCTGCTACCTTAACCTTGCATATCCTCTAACGCTCGACCTTTGGTTTCTTGCACGAAGCGCACGACAAAGAAGATAGAAATAAATGCGCATAATGCATAGAAACCATAGGCACCGGCCAAACCAATACTTGCCAACATAATGGGGAACATCATCGTTATAGCAAAATTTGATCCCCATTGTGATAAGCCTGCAACGGCTAAACCAGAGCCTCGAATTTGATTCGGGAACATTTCTCCGAGCATCACCCACATAACCGGTCCCCAACTTAAATTGAAGAAAAATACATAGGCATTCGCTGCTATTAGCGCCACAGTGCCCAAGTCGCCCATTACGAGTGATTTTGTCGCTGGGTCGTAATCTGAATTGGCAAATGCCACAACCATCGTTAGTAAAGTCACAGCCATACCCACTGAACCTATCGTCAGTAAAGGTTTCCGACCCACTTTATCAATGACTTTTAGGGTTATCAGACAAGCCGCAATACTCACACTTGCGCCAATGATATTGATTAACAAGGCGTCAGATTCTGAAAACCCCACTGCTTGCCACAACACCGCGCCATAATAGAAAACAACATTGATACCAACAAGTTGCTGAAAAGTCGCTAATCCAATCCCGACCCAAACAATAGGGCGTACTTTTCCTTTTACTTTGTCGATGAGATCGCTCAGGCGAGGCTTTTGATCTTGAGTCTCCAATGATAACAAAATTTCTTTTTCTAGCGGTTCAACTGCTTCTTTTCCATATAATCTGGCAAGTACTTGTCGTGCCTTGTCTGTTTGTTGACTCATCACCAAAAAGCGTGGGCTTTCTGGAATGAAAAACAACACAAAAAAGAAAATAATCGCGGGGACTAATTCAATCCAGAACATCCAGCGCCAAGCCTCGTAATCCATCCACAGTATTTCGGTAGATAAGCCAGCTTGCTTGGCTAATAGATAATTACTAATAAACGCCGACGTTAAGCCCGCGATAATAGCAAATTGCTGAATGGAAGTGAGTCGGCCACGAAGTCTCGCTGGGGCTATTTCACTAATGTAAGCAGGTGCCATGACGGAAGCGGCACCAACAGCTAATCCACCCAAAATACGATAACAGATAAATTCAATAGAACTGCCAGCAATACCCGAACCCCAAGCGCTAATGATGAAAAATACTGAGGCAACAAGCAGTAAAGCTTTGCGGCCGAATTTGTCGGCTAGCGTACCGGCAAAAAATGCGCCTACAGCACAACCCTAGAGCATGCTGGCGATATTAAAGCCACCAGCAAGATCATCTGTTTGAAAGCTTTTTTCTAAACCGTCGAAAGTACCGTTGATAACGCCGCTATCGAAACCAAATAAAAAACCTCCAATAGTGGCTACACAACTTATCACCACAATGAACAACATGTTCTCATTTTGCTGAAGACTACTACTCATACCTATCCTTTTGTTCTGTCAATCGAGACGCTGGATCTCGGATTGCACTCAAATGTTATCGATATGTTAACACCTTGCTGGTAGCTGTCTAAATTTAATTTATCCATTTAAAAACAAAACTAGTGCGATATGAAATTTCGTAAATCAAGGTCAGCTTATTAAGACAGCCCTCACGCTTCGTCACTTTTCAACACTAAGCCAAAAATCTTTCGTAAGGTTTCAGCTGATTGGAAGCCATAAAATACGGAATACTGATTATTCTGAATGACAACGAAACCAGGCGAGCCATTAAGTTCTAGTGGGTCTCCTTGGTCATCTGCCAAGTCAGCTAGGGTATTGGGAAAAATGCCAAGTGTACTCATCCGCACTGGGATGAAATCTTCATTGAGTGTGTTAATAATATCGGCTTCTACGAACACTTCTTTTTTCATTTTTTTGCAAGCCGAGCAGAACGTCATTTCGCCGAAGACAAAAATCGGCTTATCAGAATCGAGTTGCCTTGCATCTTCATAATCAAGCCAATTAATTTCTTGGCTAGCTTGAGCTGGTAACACAGTAAAAATAGCAGCTAAAAAGATTGCGGAGATGGCCTTTTTGGCCTGAAAAAAAGCGTACTTTGACCTTGAATTAATGCGTAATGAATTGGCATGTGAATGTGAAAAAAACATATATGTACTCAGTTGGATTAGGGGACATGTCACAAGACCGTGAGAAAAGTATTTTTCATTCATGGACTAGGCGATTAATCATGACACCAGATACAGTCGAGTAGAGACAAAAAAGCTCACTTTACAGTGAGCTTTCTAAGTCTAAGCAAGCGATTGCATAAAGCAATTGGATTAGAATGCAGCGCTAACACCCATAATGAAAGAGCGACCTTGAACAGGAGTTAAATCTTTCAAGAAAGAGGTATGCACTCGCGCTTCTTCATCTGTTAGGTTACTGCCTTTCAAGAATACCGTCACATCAATATCACGCACTGTTGTCACATAATTCACATTGAGGTCAACCAACGTATAACCGTCGGTACTAGACTCAAACTCCGCAACACGGTCTTGTTCGAAGTAGTGGTTTACTGAAAGCTCGGCTTGCCAGTCATTTGTTGCATAATTGGCACTAGCGCCTAAGCGTGTCGGAGGTGTACGTGGTAGATATTTTCCGTCTTCAGCATTCGCTAGTTTTGTTCTAATCATATCCCCTTGTGCTTGGAAGCTAAGTGACGGCGTTGCTTGCCAGTTCACCTGAGCTTCAAAACCATAAAGGTCAACATCAACCGCATTGAAAACAAACACCGGTAACTCATCTTCATGAGCGTGCTCCTCTTCGTCATGCATTTCATCCATGCCATCTTCTTCGTGTTCTTCGTGCTCTTCACCAGACACAAAACCCGTGTCTGCAGCAAAATAGTAATCATCAACTTGATTATAAAAAGCATTCAATACAAAACCGAAGTCACCACTGAACTTACGAAGCGAAATATCGATATTATTCGACTTTTCAATTTCGAGCTCATTTTCGTTGAAGGCAATGTCCCCCTCATCATCTACAGTGAAAAAAGCGCCCAGTTCGTATGTACTGGTTCCGATATGAGGACCAAAGGAATATAGCTCGGGGCTCGATGGTGCACGTTGTGCGTGAACGAATGATACACCTAGATTATAACCATCAGTGAAATCCCAAACCGCACCTGCAGACAAGCTGATAGGTGTAAAGGTTTCCTTATCACTCCCCGGGTTAGATTCGGCTAATTCGTTATGCTCGTCATGCTCATCATCATGAGCTGCATCATGTTCTTCTTCGTCGTGCTCTTCTAGCAGTTCAATATCACCAATTTGGATCATCGGTACGTCTATCTCAACACGCTCAATTCGCGCACCAAATTGGAATAACACATCACCGAAGTGCTGCTCTTCAATAATACCGATACCGAAGCTGTCTGTTTTTGAAGGTGGTGTAAATGCCTCTTCACCAATCGCTTCAAAATCACTCGACTTATAATGTAGGCTTAATCCGCCACGCCAGCCCATGAAAGGTTGATGAATAATTTCAACACGAGTTTCTTGAGAATCGTTAGCGAAAACGGTGCCAATTTCACCGTTCTCGATTTCAGCATGGGTGTAATCGGTGTATGCAAAGCTGGTGTTTACCGCACTAATCAACGCAGAGTCAATTTGATGCTTACTCATAATTTGATAGCGATTCTGTTGTAAATCACCACGCACAACTTCTTCCATTTCTTCTAGCTCATTGTGCTCTTCACCTTCTTCATGCTCATCATGGGCATGACCCGGAATTCCATATAGACTCGACATGTGTTCAATAGAAATACCAACGAAACCATTGTCCATCAGGTAGCTTGTACCAAATGTTAGACCTTTGCTGCGGCTAGCTGAATTTTCGACGATGCCTTCTACATCACTGTGATGCTCATCTTCATTCTCGTCGTGCTCTTCGCCTTCATGTTCATCATCATGTGCTTTTTCATTTTCTGCATAACCAGGGATACGATAGTCATCTGAATCCCGGTAATAACCCTGTACATTGAAAGCAAAATTTCCAGAACCACCTTTCAGTGAACCAGAGAAACTTTCTTCACTGTTATTCGTGTTTCTTTCAACTAAGGCTTCACCTTCAAAATCATTGTTATCCGGAATACGTTGATCAACAACATTGACAACACCACCAATCGCCCCACTACCGTAGAACAAGGTTGCTGGACCACGTAAAATTTCTATTTGTGTCGCTGTGGATGCATCCGTAGCGACGATATGATCGGGGCCAACACGAGACGCATCGCCTGAATCGAGTCCATTTTGGGTAATAAGTACTCTTGGGCCATCTAAACCACGAATAATAGGAGAGCTGGCAACACCGCCATAAAATGTAGAGTGCACACCTACTTCATTTTTGAGTGTGTCACCTAGCGTAGAAGCTTGCTTTTGACGCAAGTCTTGACCTGCTATAACACTGACAGGTGCGGCGGATTCGATGGTTGATGCATGGAACGCACTGGCCGTCACATCAAAGATTTCAATACTGGAGTTTTCAACATTAATTTCAACATCAAATAAACCGGTCTCAGGTAAAACAAACTCGGTACTGCTGTGAATATGCTTGGCGCTTGCAACATGCACTTCTACCTTACCAGGCTTTACATCATTGAAGGTAAAAGTACCGTCTTTTCCGATAGTCGTACTTTTATTTGTACCCATGATTTGAACCTTACCTGTTGTTAGCACTTGACCGTTCTGGTCTTTCACAATTCCGGTAATGGTTTTGGCATATAAATTTGGTGACATTGTAGCGAGTGCAGCAAGTACAGATACAGAAATTAAAGCAGAAGATTTCATCTTACTATCCATGAAGTTGAAGTTATAAACTAAGCCATAGAGTAAAATGTTATACTGTAACAATGCCTATGTAAAGTTATATCATAACAAAAAGACATTGGAAGTTAATTTTAGTTTACGCACGTTCCTAGGCCGACACGGGGCCCCACAATAGGTATGTTGACGTGTTAGGAAAAAGCGATAGTAGTTTTTGGTCAGTTACTCTTTAGTGACTGTTGGTCTAAAGTCAGTGCTCACAATTGTATTGCGACCTGATGCTTTAGCTTCATACAAGCACTCATCTGCCGTATTTAACAACATATCATGATCAAATTTAACACCATCTGCTGGACTGGTCGTTACACCAATACTTACCGTAACGACTTGATGTATTAAAGACTTCTCATGAGGAATTGCAAGCATTTCAATTTGTTCACGCACTTTTTCAGCGACTAAAGCTCCTTCTGTTTCACTCGAGTCGGTAAGCAGAATAACAAACTCTTCGCCTCCATATCGTGCCACTAAGTCGAGAGGCCTGGCCGCACCGGCTTCGAGCTCGTGTGCGACTTCTCGCAACACCAAATCGCCCTTCGCGTGACCGTAATGATCGTTATATTGTTTAAAATAATCTATATCAATCAAAAGCAAACATATGCTTCGTTTATTTCGTTGGGCGTATTTACATGCATCTTCGTATTTTTTATCGAAGTGCCGACGATTAGAGATCCCCGTTAAACCATCGACCCACGCCATTTTTTCAAGCGCCCTGGTTTTAACAACCAAGTCTATTTGATTCCGCACGCGGACTTGTAATAAAGGCACTACAAATGGCTTTCGAAAGTAGTCTACTGCACCAAGCTCTAAGCCTTTTAACTCATCTTCAGTGCGATTTTGGGAGGTAACAAAAATAATGGGAATGTGCTTCGTTTCAATATCGTTTTTCAAGGCCCTACATACTTCATGCCCACTGATATCGGGCAAGACTATGTCTAACAATATCAAGTCGGGTTTCGTTCGCCTTGCTACACGAAGGGCTTCCTCGCCACTTATCGCTGCAAGAATATGGTAGTCTTTAGAAAGCGCATTATTGATAATCTGAATATTCATGGCTTCGTCATCAACAACAAGGATAGTCGCTTTTTCTTCTATCATTTAGGGCCCAAGTGGTAGTGCTTTACACTCAACCATCGCTAACGGCCTACCCTAGCAAAAGCTTAAGTTTCATATAAAGTCGCAAATATATTTCAAAACATTGGTTATATTAACACCAAATAATGAACTTACAATCAGCTAAGCTCATCGTACTATCGACATAATTTCAATAAACTCCAGTAAATTAGGCGAGCTTACAGTTCCTTTTCTGCAAACTCAGCTAAACGACTGCGTACCACGCCATCTAAATTAAAGGTGGCGCTACCAGAAAAATTCTTAAACTTCTCGACAATGTAGGTAAGCCCTGAAGTCACCGCACTGAGGTAATTACTATCAATCTGGGCCAAGTTACCACCGCAAATAAGTTTAGTTCCCTCACCACAGCGCGTAATGATAGTTTTTAGTTGAGAAGCAGTCAGGTTTTGCGATTCGTCCAATATAACAATGGCGTTTTGGATACTACGACCACGCATGAAGTTAACCGATTTAAACTGAATATTCGCTTTTTCCATGATGTAACTCATTGAGCCTTTCGTGTTCTCATCATTTTTATGTAGGACCTCAAGCGAATCGGTAATTGCTGCTAACCACGGTGCCATTTTCTCTTCCTCGGTACCCGGGAGGAAACCTATCGATTCGGCGATTTCTGGTGTTGAGCGAGTCACAATGATTTTGTCATACATGTTTTTTTCGATCACCATTTCCAGCGCTGCAGCAAGTGCTAACAAGGTTTTTCCGCTACCGGCTGGGCCAGTTAAAACACAGAGGTCGATATGTGGGTCTAATAAGGCATGCAGAGCCATCGCTTGACCAATGTTTTTTGGCGATATGCCCCATGCTCGGCGTGACATCAAACGCTCATAGCCTAAATCTAATACCTCGAGCGTATCGTTATTTATAGACTCAACAATACCAGCGAATTGTTTGGTATCGTCAATTAAAAATTCGTTTATATATGCCTCTGGTAATACACGTTTATCGATAGTGTGGATAGTATCGCGCCCTTCAGTGAAGCTTTCGACACTCGTGACTTGCTCCCAAAAGCTCCCTTCAAATTGGTGATAGCCTTTTGATAAATATTTAATATCGGTAACTAATTGGTCGGTACGATAATCTTCTACTAGCCCCATACCGGCGCCTTTGGCTTTCAGTCGCATATTGATATCTTTAGTCACTAAGACGACTTGCCGAGGTGCTAACTTCTTTTGTAAGTGAAGTGCAACATTAATAATGCGATTATCATTCTCATTGCTGGTAAATACCTGTTGGTTAACTGGCATAGTAAGATCAGCGAATATAGAAAGAGAGCCTGTTGGTGCAGTTTCACCGGCACCTAGGCCATGCATACTCACGCCATCTAGCATTTGCTCTGGCGTGGCATCGTGTAATAAGTCTTCCATAGCACGTATTGAGACTCGAGCATCTCTCGCCACATCCTTTTTACTGTCTTTTATATAGTCGAGTTCCTCAAGCACCGTCATTGGCACGACCACATCATTCTCTTTAAATGACATGAATGCGAGCGGTTCATGAAGGAGAATATTGGTATCGAGGATATACAGCTTAGTATTGGAAAGGTTGACGATAGTAGCATCCGGGCGTTCGCTTGGTGCAGAAGTTCCTTCGCTTTTTGCTTGTTTGCTTTCAGGCATCCGTGACTCCAGTCGTACAGAGTAAACGAATTTGTTGTGTTTACTCTGAGGTGAGAAAACAACACTTCTGCGCGTTAAGTAGATGCCAATGGGCACTTGATGCTGCAAAAATCACATCGCTTTGCGTCAGAAAGTATTGACGACATTTCTACCTTAAATGAGTTTGCTATAATTATCACTTACTTTTTTCAGCTTATTTAGCTTGAGTGCTGACACTGGCCTTAAGGATCAGTACAATGCGCTCCCGTTTTCAGTTTCAACTTGGATTTTTACTATGAGTGCAGCACTAGAATTTACCGTCGGTCAACGTTGGTTGAGCAATACCGAAGCCGATTTAGGTTTAGGCGTTGTGATGGCGGCAGATAACCGAACGATAAATTTGCTGTTTCCTGCTGTCCAAGAAGATCGAACCTACGCGATAGCGCACGCACCGATAACACGCCTTATTCTGAGTGAAGGTGAAAAAGCCTTACACACTGACGGTTGGGAATTGAAGATTGAAAATGTCGCTATTCAAGACGGTCTCTATATATATTCAGGTGTGCGCACAGACACTGAGGAAAAAGCATCGATAATCGAAGTATCCCTAGACCACAATGTCAAACTCAATCAACCTGAAAAGCGCCTTTTCAGTGGCCAATTTGACAGCCCTAAATGGTTTGATATTCGCCATGAGTGTTTGCAGAAACAATACGATCATGCGACGTCTGGTGCTGTAGGACTAGTCGGCGCAAGAGTTGAACTTATTCCACACCAATTACACATAGCCAATGAAGTCGGTAGCCGTTTTGCGCCACGCGTACTGCTGGCTGACGAAGTAGGTTTGGGTAAGACCATTGAAGCTGGCTTGGTTCTCCACCAGCAAATACTAACAGGCAAAGTAAAACGTGCACTCATTGTCGTACCGTCTAGTTTAGTACATCAATGGTTAGTAGAGATGCTGAGACGTGTCCATTTATCATTTTCTGTGTTCGATGAAGAACGATTGGATGCGATGAGTGAAAGTGATGAAAATCCATTCGACCAAGAACAGCTTGTTCTATGTAGTATTGATTTTATTAAACAAGAAAAAGTACTCAAAGAGGCCACGGCGGTAGATTGGGATATCTTAATTGTCGATGAGGCCCATCATTTGCAATGGTCAAAAGAGCATGTTTCGGAAGAATATGCAGCAATTGAAAAACTCTGTCATATCAGCAAAGGTGTTTTGTTATTAACAGCAACACCAGATCAATTAGGTCATGAAAGCCATTTCGCAAGGCTACGCCTACTAGATCCTGCGCGTTTCCATGATTATCAGTCCTTTTTAGAAGAAGAGTCGCATTATGGTGAACTGGCAAGTGCAGTCTCTCCTCTCATAGATAATTTGCACATGGAACAGAGTCATTTAGATGCTTTGAATGCTGCAGCCCCAGGCGAAACCATTACTGATGAAATGTTAGCTAGCGGTGAAGAGCGACAAGCCCTACTTCGTCGCTTAATTGACCAACATGGCACAGGCCGTTTGCTGTTTAGAAATAGTCGCGTCAGTATCCAGGGATTTCCAGAGCGTATCGCACTTCCTGCTCCTCTAAAGCTTCCTAAAGAGTATGCAGTGTCGATGTCACTTGAAGAAGACATTGAGTTAAGCCTGCACCCCGAGCGAGCACCATTAGTTAACGATAACTGGACTAAGTATGACCCTCGAGTCACTTGGCTAGTCGACTTACTTGAAGAATGCAAAGGCGAAAAAGTATTGGTCATCTGTGCTTACGCCTCTACTGCGCTGCAAATGGCTGAATACCTACGTCAGAAAACCGCAATACGCCATAGCGTATTCCATGAAGGAATGAGTATTGTAGAACGCGATAAAGCTGCCCATTTCTTTGCTACTGACGAACAAGGTGCGCAAGTATTATTGTGCAGTGAAATAGGCAGTGAAGGCCGTAATTTCCAGTTTTCTCGCCACTTGGTCTTATTTGATTTGCCAATGGTGCCTGATTTACTTGAGCAACGTATTGGTCGTCTGGACCGCATTGGCCAAAAATACGATATCAACATTCACGTCCCTTACTTCGAGAATACCGCGCAGCACGTTTTATTCGACTGGTATCAAGATGGTTTAGGCGCATTTGAAAGTACGTGCCCTGTAGGTAGTGATGTATACAAACAAGTAAGCACCGACTTACTTGCTTCATTAAAAGACCCTGAAGATACTGAACTGAAACTAGATATTATTCATCAGACTCATGAACTTACTGTAGATTTGAAACGGAAAATCGAACAAGGCCGTGATAAATTGCTTGAATTGAACGCCTCTGGCTTTGGCCAAATTGATGATTTACTTGATCGAATCGTTGCGGCAGAAAATCCGGTAGGTTTAATGAAGTTCATGAGTCGCTTGTTCGATACGCTAGGAGTGACTCAGGAAGATAAAGATGACCACAGTTTCATTTTGCGTCCAACTGAACAACTTGTTCACCAAATACCCGGTTTGACTGAAGACGGGTTGGAAGTAACTTATCAACGCAATACTGCTACTAAATTTGAGCAACTAGGCTTTCTAAGCTGGGACAGTGACATTGTTAGGCATTGCCTAGATTCGGTGACAACCGATGTACTTGGCAAGAGCAGTATTGCCTTTGCTAAAGATCCCGAGCTGCCAAC
Source organism: Brumicola blandensis (assembly GCF_031846165.1). NCBI lineage: Bacteria > Pseudomonadati > Pseudomonadota > Gammaproteobacteria > Alteromonadales > Alteromonadaceae > Brumicola > Brumicola blandensis. The sequence continues at coordinate 583,827 of NZ_JAVRIE010000002.1, read as the reverse complement.
GGGTACCTTTTGGATAGAAACCACGTCTGTGCTGAGCGCCAGCGCAGCTGCTGATTTGCAGCTATATCGTTTTTTACCCCCAACGCCGGTAAGAATCTGTGTAGATGCTAAAAATAATGAAGTCGATATTGAGTTTGAGCAACTCTTCAAAGTCAAACGTAAAATGGCTTTACAATTGCTTCAGGCCCTAGCTGACCCAATTTCTGCAGGGATCGAACAGAGTTTGAAGTTGAGCCATCAAGCGCTCGCTGAAAAGCAGGCAGCCGCTCTACAAGGTATGCAGGAGGAGTTAGATGGTGAAGTGGGACGTTTACGTTCACTACAGAAATCAAACCCGTCCATCCGTGATGAAGAAATTGAATTTGTAGAAGAACAAAGACGTCAGCTAAGCGACATTATCGAAAAAGCGGAACCTTATTTAGATAGTTTGCGCGTTGTTGTGAACAACCCGTAACTCATGAACACAGAAGAGCAACGATAATCCAATGGCGCTATTGAGTTACGAGCCACCGACAAATCCCTATCTAAAGATACTGTATCAAGATGAGGATATTCTGGTGTGCGATAAACCCAGCGGGCTATTGACTGTGCCAGGCAAAGCGCCCGAACATAGAGATTCGCTTCAAACCCGTGTTCAACGAGTGTTTCCTAGCGCAACGATAGTCCATCGTCTCGACATGGCAACGTCAGGTATACTCATTTTGGCACTCAATAAGCCAGCCCACGTGCATATTTCGAGACAATTCGAAAATAGGCTCACTTCTAAGCGCTATTTCGCGAGAGTGTTTGGTCATCTTGAGCAGGAACATGGCAGCATAGATTTACCGTTAATTTGTGACTGGCCAAATCGGCCTAAACAAATGGTTGATCACGAACGTGGAAAACCCTCGCAAACACACTATCAAGTGGTAAGCCGTGATGCTTACTCCACTCTAGTTGAGCTAACACCGATCACCGGTCGTTCTCACCAGTTACGCGTGCACATGCTAGCATTAGGCCACCCTATATTGGGTGATAGGCTGTATGCTCATGAAGCTGCTTTGGCGAAGAGCCAACGGCTCTGCCTACATGCACAAATGCACCAATTCGCCCACCCCTCTAGCGAACAGGTAATGCGTTTTGAGAGTGATCACGACTTTTTCGCAGAGCCATAAGGGAACCACAAGAAAACCATCAACGCGAGCTTCACGTTCCTCCATCCCAGCATCGCAGGCAATGGCCAAATACCTATATTCACAGTGTACTGAAGCATTATCACTCAGCTTTTAAGTTTCCAAGCTTGTTGGTCGATAAAGGAAATTAGTCTCTTACAAATTTAGATAACTAGTGAAAGCCAATTACCTTTTATCGATACTCATCGTTTTTATTGTCATCGCCCTGGATTCGACCTCTGTCAGGGCGCAAACGCTTAGCTTCAATAATTTACTCACGAAAGATATCGAACAAGGCCTACACCAAGATGAGTACGAATTGATAGAAGTTGGTGACAATCGTTTACCTATCTTTATTCAACGCTCCGAATTGCCGATAAACAAAGGGCTTATTTTTATTCTGTCAGATGCCGATGTTCCATTTGGCAAAAGTAACTCTCTGCATCAACTAGCAGGTATTTTACCAAAAGCTGGCTGGACAACGGTGCTACTTCCCTCATTAGGGCTTCAACTGGGCCCAAACATTGCCTTTCCAATCACCGAAGATACTGACACAGAGGAAGATATAAGCTCACCCGAAAACCCAGAGGAAAATCCAGAGGAAAACCGAGAAGAAGAAAACCAAGAAGATGAAAATGATGCGGTAGAAAGTGAAGAGAATACTCAGAATGTGCAAGAGGAAGAACCTCAAGAAGTCGCTAAGATAACGAATAGGCGAACCCTTCAAAACAGTATTTCTGAAGCACAATTAGTTATCTATGCAACCGAGGTTGAAGCATATTTACAGTCAGGATTTGAGCATATGTCTACCACGATGGGTCATCGCATCGTGCTAACTCAAGGCATTTCAGCTGCGACGATTGTGAAGCTTGTTGCTGATGGAAACCCATCATTTCAGGAGGTCGATGCGTTAATTGTGCATAGTCCATATTGGCCAATTCGAGAGCTAAACAAGCGAGTCCCCAGTATTGTTGCACAAACAGAGATTCCCGTTTTAGATTTGTTCAGTGAATGGGATAACGCTTGGAGCAAGCAAACGCGCAGAAACCGCCAAGTTGCAGTCAATACCGAACTAAAGGAAGTGTATCGTCAGGTTGAGATTGTTGGTCAAGAACTGGATGCTAGCCAAGCAGATTACATTGCTAAGACGATTAAAGGTTGGACTACGTATTTAGGTTGGTAATGGTTCTTTCGATTTTTTGTTACTGATTAAAAACTTTTGAATAACAGATAGATAGCTAGAATAGAGCATTGCTCCGAAGTAAGTTTCCAAACACTACCTATACTAACGGTATGTATTCATCTGAGATGTGCAAAACATCGCATCCTTAACTGAGTTATTTATATTGTTAGTACAACAGTTTATTGACCATAAAGCCGAGCAGTTAGCGTTTTATATGCGCTCGTATTGGCAAAATGAGCTTCCATATCAAGAGCTCGAATGTTTCCTATGGGATACATTTGAAGAATGGTCACAACTCAACAATCAAAGCATGCAACCCTATAGTCACAAAGAACGTGTGTTTTGGCATGTGCTCCACCAAACCCACTTTTGGGAAGAGCCTATCATCAAGCATGATATCTATGTTAAAACACAGCTTTCTACATGCGTAATGTATTTAGAGGGAAATGGTTTATGTCCTATCGACGTGATAGGTATGCGCCCTTAATTCAAGCATCAGTCACAAGTTAGATTTACAAACGGGTCTATCCTAGGTAGGTTTCACTTCTGACGCTAAGACAACCTGATTTCTACCGCCTTCCTTCGCCTGATACAAGGCTTTATCAGCATCTTCTAACCATTGACTTGCTTGAGTATATTTCGGCGAAAACTGGGCGATACCAACACTAATAGTATACTTAATATTAATATCTTCATAAGCCACGGCATCTAGGCTAACTAATTTGCGTAATCGCTCAGCCACAATCTTGGCTTTTCGTTCAGTTGTGTCAGGTAACACGATAGAGAACTCTTCACCACCATAACGGCCTGTAATATCGGTTTCTCTGGTGGCCAATTTGACTAGATTTGCCAAGCGCTGGATCACTAGATCACCTGCGTGATGACCATAAGTATCGTTTACCTTTTTAAAGTGATCAATATCTAACATAATTGCACAAATATCTGGCTTATTACGCACTGCCATTTTGAATTCGCGCTCATAACGCTCTTGCCAATAGCGACGATTGAATAAACCTGTTAAACCATCGACACGACTCACTTCTTGTAAGCGCTGGTTCAAGCCTTCAATATTCTTCTTAGCAACGGCTTGATCGGTCACGTCGTAAACTAACACACATATGCGGTCAGTTTTGCCGCTTGTCGATGCAAGCGGAAAAATCGTCACGTTTTGATACATTACGTCAGACGTAGATGTAATTGGGCGGCTTGTACCAAACTTGAAAACGTATGGGCGTTGCTCCCATATGATAAATGCGGGTGTTCCCATTGAAAAAACTGGCTCACACTTACGTTTAAACCACTGCTCATCGACCTCTGGGAAGAATTTGAATACGTTTTTACCGGCAATTTGACTAGGGCGCACGTCACTGTGGTTCTCCATGAACTGGTTCCACACTTCAACGTTATAGTCTTTATCCAAAACGATGATGCCCACTTCAATGGAACTTAATAGGTCATGTTGCCAGTGCATGTTCGCCATTTCAGAAGCGATATTACTCATGTTAGCCTACCTTTTGGAAAACGAGTCGATTGAATACTTTGTCTACATCTTGATCTGGAATTAATAGCAAAAGTTCAAAATTCAAATTGTGTTTGGAAATCGCATAAGCTATTTCTATCGCGAGCACTTTGTCCCAACGTGAAACATGATTATTCATCAGTTCATACAGGTCGCAATGTAGCCCAAGAATAATCGGAGAATTATGGGTGAATTTTACGTTTAATTGGGCTGATAGCGCATTTAGACAAGCACCGATAAGAATATTCGAAACATCCATTAAGGCTTCAACTTCAGCACCTTCATGGTTTTCATCATTGGTGGCGCCAAGTAAATTAGCCATATTTTCAACATTACTGTCGTTGAACAATATGATAGCTTCGCCACTGATCCCTGTGCTAATGAACCCTTTTGATACTGCCGACATCTGCGAGTTTTGGTTAACTTCATCGAGTGCCATATGCAACTCGTTAGTATGCAATAAACTGACATTTGGAATAGGTAGCTCAATAAATTCATTCAGGACTTTCGCTAAGTTTTCACCAGCTTGTCCCATTGCGACATTGGCCAGTTCGCGAAAGGCATCTAACTTCTCGTCTTCGTCTGCTGTGTCAGATAATTGCGTTGTTTGTTCACGATGAGATGCGCTGGTATCACCATTGTAGATACCATATTTTGCTAATATGGTAGTGAGTTTTTCGTTGTCGATGGGTTTGCGAATAAAGTCGATCGCTCCCATCGCCAACATACGATTTCTAGCTTCTTCTTGCACATCTCCAGATACCACAATGACTAAAGTAGGCAGGTCTTGCTTACGAATAATTTCCATTGTTTGATAGCCATCAAGCACTGGCATGTTCAAATCAAGGAAAAGAATATCGCCTTTACCTTCTTTGATCATATCAATCGCTTCTTGCCCGTGCTCTGCAAACGATATATCAATATCCCAGCCGTCGGGAAGTGAGCGCGCCATTGCCTTTCGAGCAAAGCCGGAATCGTCACAAATTAACACAGATACTGTCATTCAGTAGCCTTCTGTAGGTATCACATCACATTAGATAAGGAGATATCAGCCTCTCATGCTAGCTTCGTGGGAAAAGTCAGCAAACAAAGACGCGTTGTTGATTAAGATATCGGTCGTTTAGAGCACAAACTTTATTACAATTCGGCTTAATAATCAAAACTCTCATTAAGCTATGTATAAAATCCCATAAGCAAAATCGCGATTACCTTACTTACACTGAAAATGGGTATGCAATTACTTCATGATGCTCATATCCTTCGAGCACGAAATCATCAGTTGTTACCCAAGTTTCAAGGTCTTTTAATGACCTGATGTCTGGGTTTAGGCTCAAACTTGGGTTAGCAAAGGGCTGTCTTTTTAATTGTACGTCGCGCATGAGTTCAAACTGATTTTCGTAAATATGCGCATTCACAATTTTATGATAAGCCTTTTTGGGGTTCTTACCTGTGATCTGTGCGATAAGCGCAAGAAACACATAAACCTGAATTTGATTGAAGTTTAGCCCTAATGGGACATCACAAGAACGTTGATAACTCGTCAGGTACAAATCATCGTTTAGCAAAGAAAATGTATGTGTGTGCATGCAAGGACGCAAACAACCTAAATCAAATTCACCCGGATTATAGAAAGTAATGATTTCACCTCGGTCATCAATTCCCTGAGATAGATTATCAACAACTTTAGCGAGTTGGTCTAAATGGCTACCATCCGGTTTTTGCCAGCGACGACCCTGTACGCCATAAACGCGGCCCATATCATCTTCGCCTTGCCGATTAGGGTTTGATAGCCAAGCTTGGTTTTCATTCGCATTTGCATTCCACGTATTACAGCCAATAGAACGAAACTCTGCAGCGCTTTGATAGCCTCTTAAGTAACCTAGTAACTCTGCGATCGCTGCTTTGTAGTAACTTTTTCTTGTAGTGACCAAGGGGAATGACTTATTCTCAACGTCATATTCCAATTCAGCGTTAATCACTGTTAAGCATTTCTGACCGGTACGCTCGTTACTCAACCAAGTGCCTTCATCCACGATGCGTTGGCACAACTTTTCATACTGACTCATTACGCTTTCTCACCCTTTTTTACAGCATAAGCAATTAGACCTAGACCACCAACAATCATAGGGATACACAGTAGTTGACCTTGCGAAAGACCGAAAGAATATAAGCCTAAATGTGCATCCGGTTCACGGAAGTACTCTACGAAGAAACGGAAACTACCGTAACCCACTAGAAACAAACCACCTACTGAACCCACTGGGCGCGGTTTAGCGGAATACAACCACAAAATGACAAAGAGAAGAACACCTTCAAGTGCAAACTCATATAATTGAGATGCATGGCGAGGATATTCGCCGGCATTCGGAAAAACAAAAGCCCACGGTACGTCAGTTGTGCGTCCCCACAACTCGCCATTAATAAAATTACCAATGCGGCCGGCCCCTAAACCGATAGGCACTAGAGGCGCGATGAAGTCGCCAACACGAAGAAATGACCACTGACGCTTTCTTGAATACAAATACGCGGCAAAAATGACGCCTAAGCAGCCACCGTGAAAGGACATCCCTCCTTCCCAAATCTTAAATAAATACAGTGGATTATCAAGAAATACGCTGAAGTTGTAGAACAATACATAGCCAACCCGGCCACCGAGTACTACGCCCATAAACCCCCAAAACAGGAGGTCGCTGAGTTGATCTTTGCTCCAGTCTGTACGTGACAGTCTGCGATTGGCTAACCAAAAAGCGGCGACAAAGCCAACAAGATACATCAAACCATACCAACGTAGGGCAAGAGGCCCTAATTGAATAATCACTTCATCAATTTGGGGAAACGTTAAATGAGGGGGGATATTTGAAGCTGGCGTTGTCATGTATTACTCAATTCCTATAATCATTCTAATGCTGACTAAGACCAAGAAAGCGGCAAACACTTTCTTTAATTTGGCAACGTCTAGCTTTTGCCCTAGTTTAGCACCAATTGGCGCTGTTAGGATAGACGTAGCAATGATGCCTAAGGTGGCTGGTAAGTAAACGTACCCCAACGAAAATTCGGGTAAGTAAGGCTTCTCCCAGCCGGTATAAATGAAGTTCAGCGTGCCAAACACAGCAATGATGATACCACTGAACGCCGCACAGCCGATGGCTTTACGAATATTGACTTGAAACCAAACAAGCACAGGCACTATTAATGCGCCCCCACCAATTCCCATCAGCGCCGCAATGAAGCCACTTCCGATGCCAATACCACCCAAGCCTTTATTGCCAATAGTATTTTTAGAGGCCTTGCGTCCACCAAATACCATTTGTAAAGCAATCACAATGACTAAAACAGCAAATATTCGTTGCAATAATACACCAGAGATATGACTTGCAAAGTGCGCCCCTAAGGTCGCACCAATCGCGATCCCAAAACCACAGTAAGTGATAATGCGCCGATCTAAATTGCCCAGTTTATAATGACTGCGAGCAGAGGACATGCCCGTCATGATGACGGTTGAAAGCGAGGTGGCAATTGCAATAGGCATGCTATCTTCTACACCGAGACCTAAGAAGAAGTGTAATAAAAACACCAAGGCAGGCACAATGACTAAACCACCGCCTATACCTAATAAGCCTGCCAAGATCCCTACTACCGAACCGAGAACAGCACACAACATCAATATTTCGAGATTTGGGTCCATTTATTTTCCACAACTAAGCCCTGTTGGGCATCACTAATTACGAACCAGCTCGAACTAGGCCTCCCAAGCCCTTGGATTCAAGATATTCATCTACTATTTCTTTTACATTTTCAGGGCCGCAACAGCCGAGAATATCCGCTAGAAGATTTTCTAATTCAGCTACCGAAACATTCCGAATGACCCAATTTATTTTTCGTAAGCTATGCGCATTCATACTCAGTTTTCGATAGCCCATTGCCATTAATATTAATGCGCCGGTTGGCTCACCGGCTAGTTCCCCACACACTGTGATGGGTGTTCCACTTACTTCTGCACTCTTCATTATATGATTTAAGGCAAGTAAAACTGACGGGTGGTAACTAGAATACAAAGAAGAAACACGGCTATTATTTCGGTCTACCGCCAATAAATATTGCGTAAGGTCATTTGTACCGACAGAGAAAAAGTCGACCTTCTCGGCAATTTGTTCCAACTGAAAAATCACAGCAGGCACTTCAAGCATGACGCCAATGGCTGGTTTGAAAAGCTCTTGATTAGCCTGCACAGCCTCTTCTTTCACTTCATGAAAGGCTTGCTTAATGAGTCGTTTGGCATCATCAATTTCATTTAAGGTGGAAATCATGGGCAACAAAATATGCAGATTGTGCAAGCCGATACTCGCCCGCAACATCGCTCTCACTTGCACCAAAAAAATATCAGGATGATCTAAGGTTAACCTAATACCACGCCAGCCAAGAAATGGGTTCTCTTCGTTAATAGGGAAATAGGATAAGGGCTTATCACCACCCACGTCCAAGGTACGCATGGTCATCTCTTTTTCAGGATGCGCATTTAACATCGCGCGATACAGCTCATATTGTTCTTGTTCAGAGGGGAAACGTTCTCGCAACATAAACGGGATTTCAGTGCGGTATAAACCAACACCCGCTCCCTCTTTGTTATTATCCATTTCCAAATCAGCAGACAAACCAGCATTCACCAACAAGGTCATATCGCAGCCATCTTGGGTGGTAGAAGGCGCTTCAGCTTGGCTGGCGATCTTTTGAGACAGTGTTTCTTCTTCAGCAATGAGTTGTAAAAATTCTTCACGAGCCAGCGCCTCGGGTGACACAACAACTTGCCCTGAATAGCCATCCACAAACAATTCTTTATGATTGAGGAAGTTCAAAGGCACTTGGCCTAAACCCATTACCGCTGGTACGCCCATCGCTCTCGCCAGTATGGCCGCATGAGAGTTATTTGAACCCTGTATAGACACAATGGCTTTCAATTGTTTGGCTGGAAATTCGGCGAGCATCGGCGCACTGACTTCTTTCGCCACAAGAATAGCTGACTCAGGCATTTTCGCCGGGTCTTTTAGTGGAGATGAATTTGCGTCCATAATGTTGTGTAATATTCGATTCGACAAGTCGACGATATCCACGGCACGCTCTTGCATGTAGGGATCTTCCATGCTCGCGAACTTTGTAGCATAAGCTTCTACAACCAGTTTTAAGGAAGAGGCAGCGTCCCAATTTTCGCGTATTTTTTGTTCGACTTCTCGACCCAAACTGTTGGCATCCAAGAGCTGGTGATAAAGCTGAAAAATTGCTTTCACATCTTCGGGTAAGGTGCTGCCCAAGTTATCGGAAAGAGACGCAACCTGCCCTCGCGTTATTTCTACTGCTTTTCGATACGCTTCTACCTGCCCTGCTTGGTCGCTAGTTTTACGAAGCACGAGCTGACTTAACTCATGCTTCATATTTAACACAACCGCATTACCAATCGCGAGACCTGGAGAACCCGGTACACCGTTAATACTTTTCTGATCGTTGGCTGAATTGTCAATGCTCACATCGAGCACACCCAACATTTCAGCGTTAGCAATTTCCAATCCGATCTGTGTGGCGAGTGTGACTAAGAAAGCCTCTTCGTCTTCACTAAAACGTCGAATCGACTTCTGCTGCATAGAAATCACACCCAGCACTTTACGCTGGTGAATTATAGGTGTGCCAATAAAAGCGAATAAACTGTCTTCGTTGACTTCTGGGAAATGTTTGAAGCGAGGATGTAATGGCGCATTTTCAATATTAAGAGGTTCTTCACGCTGACCGACTAAGCCAATCAAACCTTCACTGAAACCAATTTTGACTTTATTTACCGCCGAGCGTTCGAGGCCGTCGGTTGCTTTGAGTACATGCACTTGATTTTTGTAGTCAGCCAGATAGATAGCGCAAGAGTCCACTTTCATGGTCTCTTTCACTAAGGTGGCTAAACGCGCTAACGCAGGCTCAAGCCCCGGTATCTGGTTAACTTCTTGAACAATTCTTTTCAGAGTTGTTAGCATGCATTAAGCTCCATTGCAGTTAACGAAACAAATAATGCAAGCATTCAGCTTTCCCAGAGCCCGACTTATGCTTGCGGTCGTGAACGACGACGTTTGTTTTTTCGGTGATTATTATTCGTTGGTTTTTGAGCGGGTAAGACCAAAGGTGAAAATTCTTTCATGACCTTACGGTATACATCACGTTTAAAAGAAACCACATTTCGAATTGGATACCAGTAACTCACCCAGCGCCAATCATCAAATTCTGGATGGCCTGACTGCAACAGGTTAACGTCTTTTTCCTCACACTTTAAGGTGAGCAAAAACCATTTCTGTTTCTGACCAATACATACAGGGCTTGAGCCCTTTCTTACAAGGCGTTTCGGCAATTTGTAACGAAGCCAGTTGCGAGATACGCCAACTATGCTCACGTCTTTTTCAAGTAGACCCACTTCTTCGTGGAGTTCCCTATACATTGCCTGTTCGGCAGTTTCCCCTTGGTCAATCCCGCCTTGTGGGAATTGCCATGAATGCTGGCCATAACGTCGAGCCCAGAAGACTTGACCTAGCTTGTTACATATAATTATGCCAACATTCGCGCGGAATCCTTCGGCATCAATCACTTAGATTACCCAGCGCTTTTATTCTTTCATATAACTTCATTCTTCCATAAACTATGCATTAAGCAAAGCGCTAGTTTTAATTATTACAAGGAAACTCTCTAAACCCATGCATTCATCTTCGCCTCCTAGTTCACCACCCGCTTCCCTTAATGAGCTAATGAGCAGAGCAAATGCGCTTTCAGGTCTGAGTTTAGGTGACTTAGCCGACGCCGCAAATATTGTCACACCGCAGAACTTTAGAACACAAAAAGGCTGGACAGGACAGCTAATAGAACTCTGGTTAGGAGCAAGCGCCGGTTCGAAGCCGGAACAAGACTTTCCAGAACTGGGGGTAGAACTAAAAACGCTCCCCTTGTCCTACACTAACCTCCCCTTAGAAACCACGTATGTGTGCTATGCGCCTTTGACTCACAATACCGGTGTTACTTGGCAAAATTCTAACGTGCGCAACAAACTCCAAAAGGTACTTTGGCTGCCTGTACAGGGTGAACGTGAGATTCCTCCCGCTCAGCGTCTCATCGGTTCGCCCATATTGTGGCAGCCTAGTATTGAGGAAGAAACACTCTTGCGGACAGATTGGGAAGAATTAATGGATATGATTAGCTTAGGTCAAGTAGAGCGCATAGATGCGACCGTTGGCAGCGTGCTGCAATTGCGACCTAAAGCAGCGAATGGCTCCGCTCTCACTGAAGCTATCGGCGAAGACGGTCAAGCTATCCAAACTCGCCCTCGCGGCTTCTATCTTCGCAAGAACTTCACTCAGGGCATTCTACAGAGCGCTTTCTAGCAGTAAAAAAGACAAATTATTGAGCTTGATCAAGCACCCTGCTTGTGTCACTTGCGCTTATACTTAGCAATGCTATTTTGTAGCCAAGGTCTACTACATTGAGAGAAACGACATGGCTTTATATATTACTGAAGAATGCATTAACTGCGATTTATGCCCCGAAGAGTGTCCAAACGATGCAATTGCAATGGGTGCCGAAATTTATGAAATCGATGCAGATAAATGCACCGAATGCGTTGGTCATTATGATGAACCTAGCTGCGCTGCGGTTTGCCCGATAGAATGCATCGAAGTGAATCCGCAACGCAAAGAAACGGTTGACCAATTAGCTGAGAAGTTTGAGCGTCTACAAGCCTAAACGGGCTTACGACGCCTCATTCTCGCACAATGATTTCGTTTCTTGATTGATGCTAGTTAAGGTGCGTTTAGGCGCAAAGCTGTTCGCATCAGCTTCCTCAATATCAATCGCGTAATTATCAGGAATACAGTCTTTTAAAAACCCACCCACAACCATATGTGGAAAGATTTCATCATAGCGTTTCACTTCTTGTTGATTCACTCTCCTAAAAATATGCGTTCGATTTAGGTCACTCGGCGACTTCAAGCCTGCTGACGATATGATGTCTACCGTGGCATGGATAGTCTTTTTATGAAACTGGAATACACGAACCGCTTTATTCTCAGGCACCAAACCTTTGTGTAAGCTGGGATCCTGTGTCGCTACACCGGTTGGGCATTCATTGGTATTGCATGAAAGAGATTGCACGCAACCGAGGGCAAGCATCATGCCGCGTGCGCTATTACAAACGTCTGCGCCCAAGGCTAAATTTTTAACCAAGTGGAAGCCCGAAATAATTTTACCTGAAGCAATAATTTTTACGTCTTCACGAACGCCGTAACCGGTTAAACAGTCATCAACAAACGCCAACGCTTCTCTTAGAGGGGAGCCAATTGAATTGGAATACTCTAGTGGTGCAGCACCGGTGCCGCCTTCGCCGCCATCCACAGTCACAAAATCAGGCGTAACATTGAGTTCTACCATGGCTTTACAAATAGCGACAAACTCACTTCGACGACCTAAAGCCAATTTAATCCCTATCGGTTTGCCGCCGCTGAGCTCACGTAAAGTATCGACAAATTGAATCAACTGCATCGGCGTTTGAAAAGCGCTGTGAATGGATGGTGAATCAACTTGAGTGCCAACTCTTACGCCACGTATATCGGCGATCTCTTGTGTGTTCTTACTCGCTGGTAGAATACCACCATGACCAGGCTTCGCCCCTTGAGAGAGTTTGATTTCTATCATTTTTATATTTTGATGACGTGCTTGTTTTTCGAATTTCTCAGGGCAAAAACCACCCTCGTCATTGCGACAGCCGAAATAACCTGTTCCTATTTGCCATACGACATCAGCGTTGTGTTCTAAGTGATAAGGACTGACACCGCCTTCACCAGTATTGTGATAAAAACCTCCCAGCTTGGCGCCTTTATTCAAAGCCAATAAAGCGGGTTTACTTAGCGAACCAAAACTCATCGCAGATATATTTAGAATACTGGCGGAATAGGGTTGTTTGCAGTGTTTACTGCCGATTGTGATGCGAGGGGCCTTATTTATTTCACTAATATTAAAGGCAGATAATGAATGTCCAATCCACTCATATCCAGTCTTATAAGTGTCTACTTGCGTACCAAAAGGAATGGTATCGCGACTATTTTTCGCTCGCTGATACACTATATTTCTAAACATTCTAGAGATGGGCGCGCCACCGGTATCAGTTTCAAGAATATATTGCTGAACAAAAGGACGCACATCCTCAATCATCCAACGTGCGCGGCCAATCAATGGAAAGTTTCGTAAAATAGCATGTTTGGTTTGCTGACTATCATAGATGGCAATCGCTAATAAGGACCCAGTGAGTAACAACACCCAGAGGAAATTCAAAGACAGCAAGCCAAGAGCGAGCACCAATAAATTTATCGAAATTAATATTTTGAAGATCTTGTTACGCATACATTTCCTTGTGAATAAGGTCTATGACATTTGCTTCTCACGAAATAAAAAGGTCCGTTACTTCAGCTAATGGGCACTTGTCTTTATTAGAAAGGGATAGCTCTCATTTACGTTCAGCTTAAACAAAAAAACGCCTTTATCAAAGAATAAAGACGTATTAGCAAGCTTACCTCGGGATTAAAAGAGGTATTGGCAGGAAAAAATAGTACTAAGACTCTTTTGGCTTGTAGCCCTTGAAGCCATAATATGCGATATAAACGTAGCAAAAAATAGGCACAATGAACGACAATTGAATACCGATAGTGTCAGCTACTATTCCTTGTAGGGGTGGAATCAATGCGCCACCCACAATGGCGACACAGAGGAAACCCGAACCACGACTGCTCAAAGCGCCAAGTTTATGAATCGCCAAACTAAAAATAGTTGGGAACATGATGGAGTTAAAGAAACCCACACCCAAGATTGACCACATGGCCAGTTTTCCATCCGCAACAATCGCAATGACTATTAGCACAATGACCATTAAAGCATTGAAAGTGAGCACTTTGTTTGCTGCCACCTTCAACATAAGATAAGCACCAATGAAACGACCAATCATCGCACCGCCCCAATAGTAAGTAACGTAGGCAGCACCCACTTTTTCTGTCATGCCGGCAATGTTAGGCTCTTTGAAAAAATTGACGAGCAAGCTTCCTATCGCCACTTCACCACCCACATACATAAATATTGCAAGTACACCCAATACAAGGTGTCGATGTTTGAAAACGGAGTCATTGTCTGCAATGCTAGTTTCTTCATCTTGTTTTAAATTTGGTAGTTTAATAAACGCAAAGATGATCGCTAAAGAAAATAATACCGTGGCTAACAAATAATACGGAAACTTAACGGATGAGGCTTGATCCAGATAGTATTGATTTAGTTGCTCTGGCGCTAAGGCTGCCAGCTGTTCAGCGCTCAACACAGCCACTGACAGTATAAAAACGGAACCAAAAGCGGGAGCTAATGTGGTGCCTAAACTGTTAAATGCTTGGGTTAAGGTTAATCGACTTGAGGCTGTTTTCTCTGGCCCCAAGTGAGAAACAAATGGGTTGGCCGAGACCTGCAATATGGTGATCCCCGAAGCCAACACGAATAAAGCTAAGAGAAACACCCAATACTGATGCACGTCAGCGGCCATAGCAAAACCAACACAACCCAGAGATGCGATAATCAAACCAATCACTAGGCCCTTTTGATAACCTGTTTTTTTCACCATCATGCCGGCAGGATAGGACACTAAAGCGTAAGCACCAAAGAACGCTGAGTTAACCGCCATCGCTTTAAAATAGGTAAGATCAAATAAGGCTTTTAAGTGCGGAATCAAGATGTCATTTAGACTAGTAATAAACCCCCACATAAAAAAGAGAATCGTTAATATTGCTAGTGGTAGTCGATAACTAGGTTGCTGACCTAATTCACCTGCTGTGTTGTTAGTTGTGTCCATTACTTTCCTCTACATGCAATGTGCAAAGTTGCACGGTGCTGTTACATCACTCTTATTATAATTTCATCCATCACATTGATTTTAATGGCTTTTACAGCTCAACTTAAGTGGCAACGAATAAAAATGTAAACGTTTTCATTAAAATAACCCATACTTGTTAATAAATGCAAATAAATTGATCATTTTTTTCACATTTTCTGGCGCAATATCAGCCATACAGTGCTATTCTATGAAGCATAGCAATTTAACTCATGTAAACGATTGCAAATAATTTGCTGTTTTCACCCGTTTCATGAAATAAAAACAAGAGATTTCAAAAGTAAATCCATAGCTAAAAGAGAGATCGCTGTGTCAAAAGTCGGAATCAAAGATATCGCTGCTCGTTCTGGAGTCTCGTCTGCTACCGTCAGTCGTACCCTAAGAAATCCAGAATTAGTAAGTAAGGATACTCGCACCCGCGTGCTCAAAGCTGTCAAGGAAACGGGTTATAAACCGAATCGATTCGGCGCTAGCTTGCGCACCCAAAAAAGCGGGAATGTGGTGGTGGTTATGCCCGACATCACCAATCAAGTGAATGCTGGTATTATTCGTGCCATCGAGAGCGAAGCGCATAAAGCAGGTTATTCCGTTTTACTTGGAGATACACAAAATCAAGAGGAGCGCGAACAACACTACGCCGACATGGTCTCCTCGGGTCAAGCCGATGGTATTTTGATCTTTACTCCCAACCTCCCTTTTACTTTGCAAGAAAATAAACCAGTCACAGAGCAGTTACCGCCTTTAGTAAACTCATGTGAAGAGATCGATAATGAAGATATTTACAAGGTGCTTATCGACAATAAAGCGGGTGGTCGAGCAGCCGTTCAACACCTTCTTGATTTAGGCCATACCTGTATTGCTGCCGTTATGGGACCGAAAGATACGCCGAGCACATTAGAAAGACTCGCTGGTTACAAGCAAGCGTTAACTGAAGCCAATATTGAAATCAATAAAAACTTGATAATTCGTGGCGACTACCGCACCGTTTCTGGTATTGAAGCAATGGAGAAACTGCTTAGATTAAGGCATCGTCCTACAGCCGTTTTTTGCTTCAGTGACGATATGGCGATTGGCGCCATGAATGCTTTGCGCGAATATGATTACCGCATTCCAGAGGATATCTCTGTGATTGGCTTTGATGATATTTCGTATGCTGAACTAATGTACCCTAAGCTCACAACAATCCGTCAGCCCCTCGAAGATATTGGTAGAAATTGCATGCAACTATTGGTTGAGCAATTGAAAGGAAATCGGCCAGAACAAAAAGTGATTAAGCTTCCCTTTGAGTTAGTTGTGCGTCAAAGCACTGGGCCCGTGCCACGCTAAAGATAGAAGTTAAGCGCTCCTGTCATTGCTGCGAAGGCAGCAATCTAGGTTCACTCCTACGAGGGAATGACGAGTAGATTTTCAATCCAAAAAGCTCAGCACTGCGTCAACCGTGGCTTGCGGATCTTCTTCATGGGGTACATGCCCTAGCCCATCAAACACAATCAACTGACTGCCTAGTATCTCTTGATTAAAGCGCTCTCCCTGTTTCAATGGGATAAGCTTGTCCTTGGCTCCCCACAAAATAAGTGTCGGAACCTTTATGTCTGGAATACTGGCCGCTAAAGCCCCTGGCTTTGTTTGTTTGAATCGCTCACTAAGTGCACTTCTATTGCCCTCTCGTAATGACAGCTGATAATACCGCTCGACCAACTCTTGGCTCACGAGATCAGGATTACCATAAACATTCTTTACGCTATTTTCGACTAATGCCTTAGGGATGAAATCTTTTAGTAACACACTGGCGATTGGGTGTTGAGAAATCTTAAAGGCAATTGGCACCGACTCTGACTCATAAGGATAACCACTCGCGTCCACCAGCACCAACTGATGAACACGCGAAGGATGCAGGACGGCTGTTGACCACGCAATATATCCGCCCAAAGAGTTACCCGCTAAAATCGCGTTATCTACACCTAAATGATCCATGACTGTCACGACAAATTCAGCATATCGTTCAATCGTATAATTGTTGTTTGGCTCAGGTCCTGTTAAGCCAAAAGCGGGCAAATCAAAACGAATAACGCGCCTATCCTGAGAAAGCACTTGTGCCCACCCATCCCATGTGTGCAGTGATGCGCTGGTACCATGAATCAATATAATTGGGGCTTTGTCATTTCGAGGCCCTTCATCGCGCAAATGCACTAGCATGCCTGCCAGCTCAATGAATGTAGATGGCGGCTGAGCCCAGCGCTCAGTCAAGTCTGCAAGAGGCCGATCTGGCTCTTTATGCAGATAAACATAAATCCCAAAGCCACAAACTAGGACTATTAAGAAAAGCAAAACACCTTTTAGAGCACGCCACATTGGTCTATTCCTTGTTCATCCAGTTAAAATTTGACATTCTGCCCTAGCGGTTTCTACCTAAACTATCATGGCTACTGACCCAATCGCCCGCAAGCACTGCACTCATCAGCGATAACTCACCGGCTAGCACGGTAGCACCAATTATTTCGGCTAACTTTCTAACCTTACCTTCGCCAGCGCAACCCAGTAATTTTAAACATTCTTGTTGGGTAGGTAAGGCAGTGCCGCCGCCATAAGTCGCGACGATTAATGAGGGGATTGTTATCGATAGATAGTAGTTTCCTTGGTCATCGATATCAGCATAGGTTACTGCCGCTGAAGACTCTGCAACATTAGCCACATCTTGCCCCGTTGCGATGAACGTTGCAGTAATACCATTGGCAGAATGGGCGCCAGTATTTACCGAGCCCGCCATAAAGTTTCCAACCTGCGTAATTGCCCTAGCTTTGTACAATGTCATAGCCGACACACCCATGATTTCTTGAATAAGTTCACTGGGCAGAACGGCTTCAGCAATAACTCTCTTGCCGCGTGTGTTCAGCGTATTGAGTTGCGAATGTTTTTTGTCCGTGTCCATTGCACCCGACAGCATGTAGCGGTCAATTCCGGCATACTGCTTTTTTATCCATTCACAGGCAACATAAGTGGCTTTTCCTACCATATTTTGACCCGCCGCATCACCCGTAGTGAAGTTAAAACGCAAATACCGCATTCGTCCCGCAGCGTATTGTTCAATATTTCGAAGCTTGCCAGATTTTGTCGTCGATTCAGCAACACTTTTTATTGCTTCAACGTTTTCCTCTATCCATACACCGAAGTCTCGTGCTTCTCGTGCATCGTTAAAAATAAAGACTGGCGCTCGCTGCATCGCATCATCGACGACAGTGACCTTTGCGCCACCAGCAGCGCGCAATAAACGCATTCCTCTATTATAACTAGCAACAAGAGTGCCCTCACTTGTTGCCATTGGCACGAAAAACTCTCCCTGTGCATGCTCGCCGTTGACAAACAAGGGACCAGCTAAGCCTATTGGTACTTGCGCAACACCAATAAAGTTTTCGATATTGCCGGCTGTACATTGGGGATCGAAAGAATATTGCCCTATGTGTTCGGTCGACGTACCTGTTTTTTCAAACAAGTAGTCTCGACGCGCTTTCGCCATGTCTGCGGTATAGTCGTTGTCACTGTCTCTTGGGATACGGTTATTCATGAGGGGAAACTCTACTTTTAGCGTGATTCGACGATGTTGTACACGCTAGCCAAAACACGGAATTTACAAATTACACACATACTATTAACAAGATGATGTTAAGTCTATGTATGAACTATTTGTTTTATTTATAGATAGTCTATTCTGCTGACCTTGGTTTCGGGAGGGAAACATCGTGTATTTTAAGACTTCACTGCTGCATCAACCGTCATTGCTGCGAAGGCAGCAATCTAGGTTCCCTCCTGCGAGGGAATGACGAGTGGGTTCCCCTCCCCTGTCATTGCTGCGAAGGCAGCAATCTAGGTTCCCTCCTACAAGGGAATGACGAGTAGGTTCCTCCCCCTGTCATTGCTGCGAAGGCAGCAATCTAGGTTCCCTCCTGCGAGGGAATGACGAGTGGGTTCCCCTCCCCTGTCATTGCTGCGAAGGCAGCAATCTAGGTTCCCTCCTGCGAGGGAATGACGAGTGGGTTCCCCTCCCCTGTCATTGCTGCGAAGGCAGCAATCTAGGTTCCCTCCTACGAGGGAATGACGAGTAGGTTCCTCCCCCTGTCATTGCTGCGAAGGCAGCAATCTAGGTTCCCTCCTACGAGGGAATGACGAGTAGTTCCCTCCTGCGAGGGAATGACGAGTGGGTTCCCCTCCTACGAGGGAATGACGAGCAGGGTTCCCTCCTTCGAGGGAATGACGAGTAGGTTTGCTACTGCGATTGCAATACCTTTTTGAAAAATTCGCCTTGTTCAGTAGGAGTAAAGTCCCAGTCATGAATCATCGTAGGTGACCATTCCGGGTCAAATACCCATGCTACCCAGGAGATATTGCGTTGGTCCATGAACTCAATGATCATGGGCCCATAACTACCATCATTAATGACTGGAATATGGGCGCCTACACCATCCTTTCTTACCCAGCCCAACTCAGTGACAATAATCGGATATGTCGCCGCAACCTTACCCCACGCGTCATCCCACAGCCTAAAAAAGTTTTCTTTGTTGGCTACACTGGGGCTTTCCTTCTGCGGATATGGATGCGAAGCATAAGCAACTCCGGGGCGTGCAATAGGATTATCAAGTACTGGTCTTAAGTCATAGGCCCAATTGAAACCTGCAACCAATGGAATGACATTACGATCATGTGCATAAATCACATCAATCACTTTTTCATTGAAGGCTTTCCATTCCATCCAATCTGCTTTACCTGCTTTGCCACCAATATCAGTTGGTTCGTTAAAAATTTCATAAACGGCAACGGTCGGAATATTGGTGTAACGCTTCGCAATAGTTTGCCAAAATTGCATCGTTTCCTGCTCTGTCGTGACATACATCGGATGCTGAAAAAGGCCGTCGGGTAGGTAACCGATTGAGTGCCAATCTATGATCAAATAAATATCGTATGCATTCGCCCACACTACTGCTTGGTCAATTAGTTGTAGGTACTCACTTTCACCTGTAGCTCTCCATCCTATTGGGTGTATAGGTAAACGAATAACATTCACACCCCAATCTTTCAGTTCTTTGAACAGTGACTTCTTCCATTGAGATTGATGCACTAGTTTGTCGGGTGAAGCGATATTCATTCCTTTAAACAAAAAAGCATCGCCCTTGTCATCCACTAGTTTATTTCCTTTGACCTTAATGAAGGATTGAGGTTTTAGCTGGCTGGCGTCAAAACCAGCTGGGTAAGGAATATTCCACCAATCTTTCTGACCGGCAGAGACGTTTCCCGCCATCAATAAAAAAGCGAAGGTAATAGTGAAAAAGCGTTTACTAGACTCTTTTATATTCTTCATTTTTTATTTCCTCTATGCTTTTTCCAAGGTCAATTCAACTTTATGCGAAGCATTGAATCGCTCAAAGTTAATCGTGTTACCAATTTGCACTTCACCGTCCACAGTTAGTTTGTAAATACCTGTAGACAATCCTTTTGGATTGCTCAGGGTAATATCATACTGCGCACCACGGTATTCTCGGTGAATCTTCACTTCTGGCCATGATTTCGGTAAACAAGGTGACAACGACAATCCATCGTAGTCTGGCTGAATACCCAAAATATAGTGTGAAGCAGCGTAATAGCACCACGCTGCAGTACCGGTTAACCAAGAGTTCTTTGCTTGCCCTGGCGTTGCCGCATCTCGCCCAGCAACCATTTGACTGTAAACATATGGCTCGCTCTTACGCAGATCTTGTATGTCTTGCAAAAACGACGGCGTTATACGTGTAAAATAGTCGTAACTTTTATCACCATTGCCCAACATCGCTTCAGCAATCACAATCCAAGGATTATTGTGACAGAAGATCCCCGCGTTTTCTTTGTAGCCAGGTGGATAAGAGCTAATTTCACCCAAGTATTTATCATATTCTGAATAAGCTGGCTGTTGCAGCATCACGCCATGCTCTGTTGCCAAGTGCTTCTCTACAGAGCGCAATGCTTTGGCGGCTTTTCCATCGTCCAAGCCAATTCCCGCCATCACACAGAAACCTTGGGACTCTATAAATATTTTACCTTCCTCATTCTCATGGCTCCCCACTTTATCTCCTAAGGCATTGTATGCTCTTAGGAACCAATCGCCATCCCAGCCATGTTCATTTACTGCTTGAATCATAGCGTCGACATGCAACTGGCAATCAGCGGCCAATTCATCTTTATTTAGCTGCTTACACAGGGCAATAAACTCTTGCCCGTAAGCGACAAATTGACCAGCTATCATGAGTGACTCAGCGATATCGGATTTACCACGTTGCGTCGTTTGAAAAGACTCATTTGGGTCAGTAGAAAAGCAATTTAGATTAAGACAATCGTTCCAATCAGCACGCCCTATCAAAGGCAGCTTGTGTGGCCCTAAATTATTGATGACATGATCAAATGCTCGTTTTAGATGCTCAAAATGTGGGGCTTTCGTTGTATCGTCATTGTCAAAAGGAACTTGCTCATCAAGGATGCTAAAGTCGCCCGTTTCTTTAATGTAGTTGCATGTCGAGAATACCATCCACATGGGATCATCATTGAAGTTGCCACCAATAGCGCTGTTGCCTTTTTTCGTTAGAGGTTGATATTGGTGATAAGCCGAACCATCCGCTTTTTGTGTCGCAGATAAGTCTAAAATCCTCTCTCTAACCTTTTCAGGCACCATATGTGCAAAGCCGATAGTGTCTTGATTAGAATCTCTAAAACCCATTCCTCGACCAATGCCTGACTCATAAAAGGAGGCACTACGGGACAGATTAAAAGTGACCATGTTCTGGTATTGATTCCAGATATTTAAAGCCCTGTTGAAACGGTCATCAGGCGTTGAAACATGGCACTTGTTTAGCAAGGTATGCCAATAGGTATGTAGCTCATCCAGTGCAGAATTCACTTTTTCAGTAGTATCAAACTTGGCTATCAATGCCTGCGCTGGCTGTTTATTAATAATCCCCTTTGATTCCCACTTCTCCGCTGGTGCAACTTCGACATAACCGAGAACAAACATCAGTTCACGTGTTTCACCCGGAGCCAGCTTCATATTGATGTGGTGGCTAGCAATAGGTGACCACCCATGCGCTACCGAGTTTGTAGACTGCCCATTGGTAACCGCTAAGGGTTTGTGCACACCGCGATAAGGCCCTAAAAATGATTCACGATCAGTATCGTAGCCAGTGATTGACTGGTTAACGTGGAAGAATGAATAGTGGTTTCGACGTTCACGGTACTCTGTCTTATGAAACAAAGTGCTCCCTTCCACCTCAACTTCGCCTGTAGATAGGTTACGCTGAAAATTCGCGCCATCATCCTCAGCATTCCACAAACACCACTCAAGATAAGAGAACAAGCTTAACTCCTTGCTTGAAGTCCCTTCATTAGTGACAGTCAATTTATGTACTTCTGCCGTTTCACCTAAAGGCACAAAGCAAGTAAGCTCGGAACTAATGCCGCCTTTTCTCGATAGAAAGCGACTGTAGCCCATGCCATGGCGGCATTCAAAGCTATCTAATTCAGTTTCAACTGGACGGCCTGAGGCAGACCACATGTCGTCATCCGTTTTTAAGTAATAGTACCGACCACCTGTATCGACTGGCACATTATTGTAACGATAGCGCGTTAAACGGCGAAACTTCGGATCGCGATAGAAGCAATACCCACCCGCAGTATTGGAAATCAAACCATGAAAGCCATCATTGCCTAAGTAGTTGATCCACGGTGTGGGTGTAAAAGGACTCGTGATAACGTATTCATAGTTGGCATCGTCAAAGTGCCCATAGCTTTTGTTTTTTATACTCATAATGCATCAGTTCTTAGTTTATCGTACCAGTTCTTCTTCAAAACTAAGGCACTAATCAACAGGATAGCCATTGTCGTCGCCATCGATTGCCATTCTTTAATGACAATGAAAATAGGCAGTGCGACTAAGCATGTTTGCGTTATTACACCTACAACGATGTTTTGCATATCTCGTTTAAAGTGCGGGTTGGGTTTGAAATTTGGATCGTCTCTTAAGACATCAGCTTTTACCGGCCCCCAGAAGCCCCAAGGATTGACCGTTCTGTAAAAGCGTTTGAGTACCTCTCTGTCATCCTCTTGCGTGTACAAACTGGTGACTACACAGATAATGCCAGAAGTAATTAAAATTAATGGGAATACGGTTAGCGGTACGATATCACCAGCAACATCTGGGAAAATACTTTTGAAAATGGGCGGGAACAATAATGCACCAACAATGCCTGACAACATACCGTAGAAATAGCCCTGTCCATTTAGACGCCACCAATACCATTTCAAGACATTAGAAATAACGTAGCCACCCCAAAGACCGGATACTAACCACTGCAAAACGCTATTGATACTTTGCACATACAAGCCAATGACGGTGCTGATAAGAACAACAGATACCGACACAATATAGCTAGCTCTTATTAAGGTTTTATTTGAAGCGCTAGGATTGATATAACGTAGATAAATGTCATTCACGAGATAAGCCGGTGCAGCATTCACAGTCGAGGCGAACGTCGACATAAAAGCAGCGATGAGCCCAGCCAGTAGAATTCCCATAATGCCAACCGGTGCGAATTCTAAAATAGCGCTGGGCAGAATATTCTCAAAATCGAGTTTGCCACCAGAAATCAGGTCAAGCTGATCGTAAAACACAATGGCTAATACAGTGAACCCGGCAATCATGAAGTAGCGAATTGGCATCAATACTATAGATACAAAACCACTCATTAAGGCGCCTTCACGAGGAGACTTTGTCGCTAAGATCTTCTGCATGTCATAGTTCGGTGCGGGTCCGGCAGCGCTCACCAGTACGCCCTTGAAAACCATCATCATGACGAAGATGCTGAACAACGAGTAGCCATCTGACAGGATTTTGTCGTTAACTTCGTCGATCTTGCCTGACCAATCGACATCAAGCGTCCAACCAAAGAATGGATTGGCCCACCCCTCTGGTACCGCAGCTTGTAACATTTCTGGCGTAATTTGCACCATGGCAATAATGCCAATAGCGAGTGCTGCGAAGGTCATGATGGTGAACTGCAAAACATCGGCCCACACAATACTCATCATGCCACCTAACATGACATATAAAGTCGCAATCGAGGTGAATAGAATGCCGTAGAAATAAGGCACATTCTGGGCGGCTAGTTCAAATGGTAAGAAAGGAGAAACGGATTCCCATGGAACAAATATTTCGATAAATTTACCAATACCTACAAACCCATAAGCAAGAAAGCCGAGTACCCCAATGATCGCGAAAAGCACCACGACTAAATGAGCTAACTTGCCGCCCTGTCCATCGCCAAAGCGTGTTCTCATCCATTCCGCACCAGTTAATACGTTAGAGCGACGCAGCCATAAAGACAAATAGACCATCAAAAAGACTTGGTTAAATACTGGCCACAACCACGGGATCCAAATGCTTTTCATACCGTAGACGAAACAAAGTGTGACTAACCACATCGTCCCAGATATATCAAACATGCCACTGGCATTGGATAAGCCCAACATATACCAAGGAAGTTTCTTACCCCCTTGGTAATAGGCCTGCATGTCCTTTGAAGCCCGCTTTTTCAAAACAAAACCAATTGCGACAATCGCAATGAGGTAAGCTAGAACGATAGAGATATCAATAATCGAAATTTTCATTCATTTTCACTACTTTCACAGAAAACTATAGTCATTCGCCAATTGTGATGATTCGATATTGACGACAAGCTGGCGGATCAATGAACAAAAAACGGATAAAATATTAATTACCTAGCTACAGGTTTACTCGCAAGCCTATTGTTTTTTATTCTTTTTTTCGTATCCAGCTTATGTTTTTTCATTAATAAGTTAAATCAACATTAGTAATGCTGAGCAAACGATAAATGATTATGTAATCGTTTACAATTCAAAAATAACAATTTGTTTACTTTTACATCACTAAATAGGATTTATTTTCTCTATTAGTTTCAAGCACTTCGAATATCGACATTATTATCAACGCCATATATCACATGACTTGAGAATGAAATAAGCAAACTGTAAACCGGAGTATACAACACTTAAACAGCAAAAAGAAAGCGCTTACATAACTCATTAACAAACTGTTGACAATTTCACAAAACGACATTATGTTACGAACATGTTGGAATTTTTAACATGTGTTTACAGTCGTTTTCTCCAACATAACAAACAGATTGCGCTTTTTTTTAGATGCAAATGAAAACGATTACATGACATTTCGAGCAATAATTTCAAGTTTGGACACACAACTGATTAGATTTGAATGGTTTGAAGTGAAAACCGATAATAAGTCGTGATGGTAGAAGATGACCATCAAAACGCGACCAAAAGACTAGGATTAGACTGATGTCAAAGAGCAATAAGAAACACAACAAGGGTTTAAATACATTATTTAAATACTCCCTACTCGCCTCCGCCGTTATAGGCGTAACGTCTGCTCCGGTATATGCTCAAGAGAAAGCGACCGAAGACGAAGACGATGTAGTAGAAGTTATCGATGTACGTGGCGTGCGTGGAAACTTAATAAAAGCACAGGATATGCGTCGTGAAGGTGAGACTTTACTCGATGCCTTGTCTGCTTCTGATATCGGTGTACTTCCTGACCGCAGTGTCTTGGAAGCGATATCTCGTGTACCGGGTGTATCCATTGGTCGCTTCGCCGCGCCAAATGACCCAGACCACTTTGGTACAGAAGGCAGTGGCCTAGTTGTTCGTGGTTTGACACAAGTGCGCAGCGAATTTAACGGTCGTGACACGTTTACGGCAAACTCTGGTCGGTCCTTAAGTTTTGAAGATGTACCACCAGAACTTATTGGTTCAGTAGAAGTATTCAAGAACCAAACGGCAGATATGGTTGAAGGCGGTATCGCAGGTACCGTTAATTTAAACACGAAAAAGCCATTCGATTCTGGCGAGAGAATCATTGCGTTTTCAGCAGATGCTACCTATGCAGACTTTATAGAAGAAACAACACCGTCCTTCTCTTTCTTATATAGCGACGTATTTGAATCCGACGCGGGACGTTTTGGTTTGTTGTTGAATGCTTCAACGTCTGAGTTAAAAGCACAATCAGATGCCACACAAGTTGGTCAATTCACGGAGCAAAATGCGCAAGTCGATGGGCAAACTGTATTCGTACCTAGGTCTGGTCGTTTTGCTCGTAAGCAAGATGACAGAGAGCGCCAAGGTTTTGCTGCAGTGCTTCAATATGAAAACACAGAAAGAACATTAGAAGTCACCGCAGAGTTTATTCGCTCTGACGCAAACCTAGCATGGACTGAAAACGCGGTTGAATTCGGCGATGATGACCGTATCGGTGATTTGGTGCCTGCAGAAGGCACACAGTATGAATTTGATGACCAAGGTTACTTCCAGAATGGCGTCATTAGCTCAACAGCGGGTTGGCGTGGTCCAGACGAATACGCTGATAGAGCACCAGGAGGAGTTTTCGGTAACTTACACTCTATGGTTTCAAGGGCACGTGAAGACGATAGTTCAGTTCAAGATATCAGCTTTAACGTCAAGTATACGCCAAATGATACTTGGGCCTTCAATTTTGATGTTCAACGCGTTGATGCCGATACGCAAATTCAAGATTTTCAAGTTCAAGGTGGTACACGAGCCGCGGTTTCTCTTGACCTAACACAAGGCAGCACACCTAGAATTGGCTTATTTAATCCTGCCTACACTGCAGATAATCCAGGTCCAGATGGGGACCACTTCACAAACCCAAATAGAACGTTTTGGCGCTCGGCGATGGACCATGTTTCAGATAATGAAGGTCAATCGACAGCATACCGCTTTGATGCTAAATACACCTTAGATAGTGGCTTCATTACTGCCATTACGACCGGCGTACGTTATTCAGATCGTGACCAAACTACGCGTGAGTCTACATATAATTGGGGTAACCTTTCTACACCATGGGCTGGTGGCGGTATTACTTGGTTTGATGATCCTGCAACCCAAAGCTTGCCCACTGACTTAGTGAGTTTTGATAACTTTGGTAAAGGCGGCGTGCTAGATATAGAAGGCGGCAATACGATTTTGTTCCCTGGTATCGAGTTAGCGAAGAACTACAGAGATGCAGTCAATCCTGACAGTCCATTCAATATTTTAGCGGCGCAAGCGCTACCCGGCGGGTGGGCTCCATTAAGTGCACGAGGTAATGTTATCCCGGGTACAGATTTCACGCCTGGCGAAATAAACGAAACCAGCGAAACATCGACTGCACTTTACGCAAAAGCAAATTTTGATGGCGAATTAGGCGATATGGATTACCAAGGTAACTTTGGTTTACGTTATGTAAAACTAGAAAATGATACTTTTGGTTCGGTTATCTATCCAGACAACCTAATAGATGGTCCAGAAGATTTAGATAATTTCCTTCCTGCAGATCAAGCCGCTTTTGGTAATGATACGAGTGTTCCTAGTACCGTAAGTGACGACTACACTAATGTCTTACCTAGTTTTAATATTAAGCTGAATTTAAACGAAGACATGTTGGTGCGTGTCGGCATTTCAGAAGCGATTGCCTTGCCGCAGCTAGGCTTGCTGAGAAACTATGTCAACATTCAGGGCGTGGATCGCACGACCGTAACAGAGCCAGATCCGAATGGCGGTGAGCCGATTCCAGTGCTATCAACAATTGGTCGTTATATTGCGAACTCTGGTAATCCGAACTTGAAGCCAATGGAGTCGTATAACTTTGATGTTACCTTCGAGTGGTACTTTGCTGAAGCGGGTTCACTAACAACCTCACTATTCTACAAAGACCTTAAGAACTACTTCATTAATGATGCGCGCCCTAGAGAGTTTACTAACAATGGCTCCACACAAACAGTCCTTGTTTCTGGCGCATATAATGGTGACGAAGGGAAAATTCAAGGATTTGAAGTTGCGTACCAGCAGTTTTTTGATTTCCTACCAGAAGGCTTTGATGGTTTAGGTGCACAGTTCAACTACACCTACGTTGATGAAGAGGGCTCGCCGAACGCGAACTTATCGCCAGATGCACCGGGAGATGCAGCTCAAAACGTACAAGCGTTTGAAAACTTGCCTTTAGAGGGCTTATCCAAGCACACGATGAACATCACAGCCTTATACGAGAAAGATAAAATTAACGCTCGTTTGGCGTATAACTGGCGTTCTGAGTACTTGTTAACCACGAGGGACGTTATTACTGCCTTACCTATTTTTAGTGAAGGCGCGGGTTACCTTGATGCATCTATTTTCTATCAAGCAACCGATAACATTCAAGTGGGCTTCCAAGCGACTAATATCACCGATACAGAAAGCGTGACTCAGATGCAGGTAACACCTGAGGGTGACCGTCGTACTAGAGGGGTGTTCGTTAACGATAGCCGTTACAGCTTCATTGTGAGAGGTAACTTCTAAAATTTGTGTCCCAGATAGAATAGTAATTTCTATCATTGTAATTTGCCGGCACCTTAATGTGCCGGCAATTACTTTTTTAAATAGTCGTAGTCTGTTATAAAAACATCAGATCTTATTTTTGAGTGTTATTCCTTTGTCCAATACTGCAACACATCCAATTAAAAACATCGTCATCCTAGGCGGAGGCACTGCCGGATGGATGACAGCTGCAGCTTTATCAAAACTACTAATACCTCACTATACCGTTACGCTTATTGAATCTGAACAAATAGGCACTGTGGGCGTGGGTGAAGCGACATTACCGCACTTACGTTTCTTCAATCAGCGTTTGGGTATCAACGAGCAAGAGTTTATGCGCGAAACTGGTGCTACCTATAAAGTGGGTATAGAGTTCGCTAACTGGGGCCAACAAGGTCAAGCTTATATTCACCCTTTTGGAGACTATGGACACAAAATTCAGAACATCGGTTTTCATCACTTTTGGTTAAAAGAATACTTGTCAGGCCGAGCACATAGTATCGACGACTATTCTCTGCCCGTTGTTGCCAGCTTGGCTGAAAAGTTTCAGTTCCCCAGCCAAGACTTTAATCATGTCAGTTCTACATTTTCTTATGCTTACCATATTGACGCTGGCCGCTACGCTCGGTTTTTACGAAAGTTCTCCGAAAATCTGGGCGCTAAGCGTATAGAAGGAAAAATCATCGATGTCGTTCAACGCGCTAGCGACGGCAGTATCACCAGCCTAATCTGTGAGAACGGACAACGTATTGAAGGCGAATTGTTCATTGACTGCTCAGGCTTTAGAGGCCGTTTAATTGAGCAAGTTTTGCATGCAGGATACGAGGACTGGTCGCACTGGCTTCCCTGCAATCGAGCCGTCGCCGTTGCTTGTGAGCAAAACTCCGCACCTTTACCTTATACGAAAGCCATTGCCAGAGACGCAGGTTGGCAATGGTGTATTCCCTTACAACATCGTTTAGGTAACGGTCACGTATACTGCGATAGTTTTGTAAACCAAGATCAAGCCCTCGATACTTTGCTACAGAATTTAAGCGGCAAACCAATCACAGAGCCAAATCATTTACGTTTCGTTACTGGCAAACGCAAAAAAGCGTGGTCACACAACTGCGTGTCGATTGGCCTATCGAGTGGATTCTTAGAGCCATTAGAATCCACAAGCATATTCTTGATTCAAGCTAACATAATGAAGTTGCTCGAACTCATGCCAAGGTCTTCTCAAATGGCAGCGAACCGAGATGAGTTCAATCGCACATTCGACAATGAAATGAATCGTATTAGAGACTTTCTGATTCTTCATTATCATGCTACCCATCGCGAGGACACTGAATTTTGGCGGTACTGCAAACACATGTCGATACCGCACAGTCTGGAACAAAAAATGGCTTTATTTAAAGAAACTGGGGTAATCGAAACCTATCAGCACGGCCTTTTCTTAGAGCCAAGTTGGGTAGCTGTTTATTTGGGTCAAAAGTATTTTCCGAAACGCTACGACCCAAGAGTAGATAATGTGCCCGAGAACACGGTGAGCCAATTACTCGAAACCATTCGAAACGAAGTGAGTGACTACAGCGACTCAATGCAAAGCCACGAAAATGCAATACAACAACTACTGCAGCAAACGTCAACTAGAGTCGAAACTCAAGGTAATAACCTCTATGGCAATAGGCGAGCTGTATGAGTTTACAAAATATCGCCATCGTCACCGACACTCATACCGCTCTCAACGGACTGATCACCGCCCTCACTTTGCAAGATAAGCTCGCGAGTTTGGACTGTGCTTTGAGCGTTTATATTGAGCAAGCTCCAGAGTCAAAATCAGAGTACAAAAACCAACATTATTGGTACCTAGTTGAACAAGATCTCATTCGCATTTTCAAGACACTTGGGCTATCAGAAGACGCGCTAGTAAAGCATTGTGACGGTAATATTCACTTTGGCGAGATGCACAAGACAGTTCAAGCAGACAAAGTTAATTTGACGCAAAAATTCAATAGCCGGGCCCCCTTAGGCGTCAGCATATCTGGTGTTGAGTTTCATCATTTACTAGTCCAAAGCCAACAAAAAGAACAGACTATTGATGAGAGCCTAGTGAGTTATTCATTAGTTGGTCAATTGTATGCCCAAAATCGTTTTATGCCACCTAGTCATGACAAACGCAGCATTGCCTCCAGTGTTGAGTACGGTATTGTAGTCAATGCTAAGAAGCTTCAAGAGCAGTTGACTTACCTCTGCGATAAACTGGGAATTAGCACGCACCAATCAACGGATCTGAAACTAATAAAACAAAGCGAAGTCACCCCCACATATAGCGAACAAGCGCTCGGCAAAGTTAACTTTATAGCGCTTGGTAGCGATGGCTCAGCCGAGCACTTTCCCGTGGATTTCGTATTCGACACTCGCTTTAACATGGCCGACTCGACAAAGGATAAGCTTAGTCAACTGACTTGGACGGGTGAGATTGAATGCAAAATCAAAGGTCAGGAAAGCGACGGATGTCAGCATGATATTATTAAGCTTAACAATGGCCTAGCTCAATTAATACAAGTTAATAAGCAACTCACGATTGAGCTTACCTTACGCGGCACAGAGCAAAAGATAAAAGACGCTAGCCTGGCCGAAATTAATACATATTTAGCCAACACTTACTCACTCAACACAGAGAGTATGAGGTGGCAAAGCACGACTAAAACCCAAAATATGCAATGCGAGAGACTTTGGAGCACCAACACCATTGATTTAGCGAGCGTGACAGCTACCCTCAATTATTTACCGATGCGCCGCACAGCAATTAGTGACATCATTGACTTATGGTTGCAGTTTTATCCGGCAAAATTTGAGGAAGCTAGCGAAACCTATCCAATTTTGAGCGCTACGTTTAACCAACTCGCCCTGAAATATCAGCGAAATTTAGGTGATTTTGAAAGCTTGTTGTTACTCCCCCATGCTGAGAATACCTCGAAAGGCGATGGCGAATATTCAAAATGCTACTCTCCAAGCTTATTGGCAAGAATCAATCTATTTGAACATACCGGTACAGACTACCTAACTGAGCAAGACTGCATTGCTCCACATGCTTGGCGAAACTTAGCATTAGCAATGTCATATTGGCCTAAAAACTACGACCCGGTTACGAATAATATTCCGAATGTCCCGAATATCATCAGCAATATGGTGCAACAAATTAAAGCAGCGTCGAAGCAGGCCCCGAGTCTCAGTCAATTTCTCAGCAGCGTCGCTAAAGCAAGTTAATTAGGATAATAATAAAAATGAATTCATCACAAAACAACATTCAAAATGTCGTTATTCTAGGCGGAGGTTCGGCAGGCTGGATGACAGCCGCAGCGCTATCAAAAGTCTTTAACAGCGATAAATGTAATATCACCTTAATTGAATCCGAATCTGTCGGAACGGTTTCTGTGGGTGAAGCCACCATTCCGCAAATATCCCTATTTAATACCTTGCTTGGCATAGACGAAAATAAGTTTGTAAAATTTACTAAAGGTACATTCAAGTTAGGTATCGAATTCGCTAATTGGAAAAAGAAAGGCCATTCCTACATGCACCCCTTTGGTACATATGGTACCAACATGGATGCCATCCAATTCCATCACTATTGGCTAAAAATGTATTTACAAGACAAGGCCCCAGACTTGTCGGCCTATTCATTGCTTTGCAATGCAGCTTACAAAGGTAAATTTAATCGCTCTCAAGCGATTAAAAACAGTCCACTTTCCAATATTGCCTATGCCTTTCATTTTGACGCTACCTTATACGCTAAGTATCTGCGAAGCTTCTCTGAAGAACGCGGAGTGACACGCATTGAAGGCAAAGTAAAGGATGTGTTTACGCGCAGTAGTAATGGTTTTATAGACTCCTTGTTGCTTGAAGATGGTCAACGCATTGAGGGGGATTTATTCATTGATTGCTCTGGCTTTAAAGGCTTGTTAATTGAACAAACCCTAAAGACTGGCTTCGAAGATTGGAGTGAATGGCTTCCGTGTGATCGCGCAGTTGCTATGCAATGCATGCCAAAGGACGAAGTCAAACCCTACACTAAGTCGACCGCGCAAGATGCCGGTTGGACATGGCGGATCCCATTACAACATAGAATTGGCAACGGTTACGTTTACCCCAGTCAATATGTTAGCGATGAAGAAGCACTAGAAACACTGCGCGGGCAAATGGAAAGCGAGCCCATTACTGAACCCAACTTTCTGCGTTGGCAAACAGGTCGTCGTAACAAAATGTGGAATAAAAATGTTGTCGCCATTGGCTTATCCGCCGGCTTTATTGAGCCATTAGAATCCACAGGCTTGCATTTAATACAAACAGCAATTTCGCGTCTTATGGGCTTTTTCCCGCACAGAGGCTTTAACCAAATTGATATTGACCACTTTAATGAACAGTCAAAATTGGAAATGGAACAAATACGCGACTTTATTATCTTGCACTACAAACTCACCGAGCGCGAAGATACGCCGTTTTGGGAGTATTGTAAAAACATGCCAGTGCCGAAAAATCTGGAAGACAAAATGGCCCTATATGAATCAAATGGGCGCATTTTCCGCTACGAAACAGAACTATTCGATGAAACAT
The DNA here is from genome assembly GCF_031846165.1 of Brumicola blandensis. Taxonomy (NCBI): domain Bacteria; kingdom Pseudomonadati; phylum Pseudomonadota; class Gammaproteobacteria; order Alteromonadales; family Alteromonadaceae; genus Brumicola; species Brumicola blandensis. Next base: position 550,987 of record NZ_JAVRIE010000002.1, on the reverse strand, counting down.
CATGGTTGGCGGTGATGCATGGACAGGGGTTGAGGCCAGAAGGCTATCACCCGATTGTAGATAACCTGCCAGAGGAAGAAGTATCTCGGCGCCTGCAGCACATACAATCGGTGATAGATAAATCGGTTGATACCTTACCGACACAAGATGAATTTATCGCTAAATTCTGTGCGGCAACACCCGACTAATTTACTTACTATAAACTGGCGTGCTTGTCTTTTTCGATAGACTCATCGAGCACGCTCAATAGGTCTGCACGCGCTTTTAACTTAGTATTTACGTGGGCTTTCATATTTAGTTTTGTTAATGACTGCGCAACAAAATTTACCGTAGCTTCAAACTCACTAGCTGGCACAACTTTATCTAAGAAGCCTGCCGTAACGGCATCTTCCGGCCCAACCATTTCAGCCAAATTAACGCTTCGATTAAAATAAACAGGCGCTAAACGACCTCTTGCGATTTCAATACCTGCATGGTGCATACTCATGCCGATTGCCACTTCGTTCAAACCAATTTTAAAATCGCCTTGTACGCCAATTCTATAGTCAACTGATAAGAGCAGAAATGCGCCTTTTGCTACTGCATGTCCTGGACAGGCTGCAACAACTGGAAAAGGAAAGGACAGAAGGCGTCGAGATAAGGTAGACCCCTTCTCAACCAAAGCCATTGCTTTGGCCATACTTTCTTTCATGACTTTAAGATCGTAACCACCAGACAACATGCCAGCTTGTCCAGTTAATACAACGACCGCTTTCGCAGCTTCAGCTTGGTCTAGCGCAGCATTTAGCTCATCAATCACTTGATGAGATATGGCGTTCACTTTGCCATTTTGAATACGAATGGTAGCGACATTATTCTCAATGCTGCAATTTACAACTTCACTCACGGCTTTCTCCTAAGACAATTTTCTTAGGTATATTGAAAACCTTTAGTCACTAAAAAGCGAGTCTTTTTTAGAAGTGCGCAGTCTATCCACCTGCTGGTGTCGTTCCCCCAGATGCAGGACTGGCTGGCACTTGGTTTGGCGTTGCTGGTGTTTCAGTGTTTTCTGATTGCTCTTCAGCCGGCGCTTCGCCTCGGCTTCTGTCGTTTACGTGGTCTTCTTTTGACATGAGAATTCTCCAAATAATTAAGTTTTGTTTGTGCAATAAACAGGTAAATGCGCTAACGCGACTACTCTGATCTAAGTGCAATTCCCCATAGTTAAAGCCACACTGTGGTGATAAGTCTGCAATGTATACTTCTCGCTAAGCGTTCTCACTTGTACTATATTTGTACAGACAATACAAACAACTATTTTACATTGAGGCTGCAAACCCGGAATGACCGACATAGGAAGCAAGCCCCCAATAGGGAAATCAATAAGACTATTTGCGAACACTTTTTACTATGTATCCTTGGCAATTATAGTGTTGTTTATATTCATAGGCGCAATTGGTACTGCCAGCTTAAATAAAAAAGAAAATGCAGGCATCCAACAGTACGGTGCCTCTATTTTCAAATATCCCTTCATTAATCGTTATGCATTGTTTTCTCATGAAGGCTCGAGTTTGTACCAGCAGGGTTTCGACCATAGCCGCTTGTTTAAGATAAATGCTTGCGATGTTTCTCAATTTAATAGCGTTAAAGCGCTATTTTCCTGCGCCAAAATAGCAGAAACAAAAAATTCAGAACAAGGTGGTTCTAAAGTAGAAAGTGCACAAACCTTAAGCTTATCGCTAGAGCGATATGATCAGCTTAAAACGTATACTGTCGCGAAGTTACCTGCAATAAAACAAGGTGAATCAAACGACAAGACGGTCAAACAGAACGATAAAAAAGGTATGCAGCATAATGTGCCTTATATTTTACTCGATACTTTTCTACTTGGCGTATGTTTAGCGCTTTCCTTACTCTTATTCAATAAAGCACGCCACTTCCTATCGGGCTATCTTATTAGCCTAACGCTATTACTTGCTGCTGGTGAAAGTAAGTTTTTTTATATTGGTTCCAATGCCATTGATGCAGGTCTATTTGAAACATTACGCATCAGTATTGCTTTACTCATAGGCCCTATTGGACTTTATTGTTTTCCTCAAGCGGATCATCAAGATGTTTGGCGTAAGCCTCAATTTTATGGCGTCATGTTCTGCGCGTTACTTATGTTGGTCAGTTTTCAATTAATCAATGTTGACTGGTATCCGAAGGCTTTTACTGTTTATCTAGCGAGTATCTCGCTATCGCTGTTTGTGCTTGTACTGCACTTTATATTTAAGTTTCGAAAAGTACTCAACACAAAAGAACGTAAGCAAGTACTTACAATGGTGTATTGCCTTAGTATTGGATTATTACTCTACTTCCCTCTGATGACTTGGGGAGGAAAATACGGGGTATTGGCCGGTCGTTATATTATCGTGCTGAGTATTGGTTTGGGTATTTTCTTTGCTTTAATGCGTTACGGCCTTTGGCAGGTCAATTCCTTGATTTCCAAGTCTGCTACCTTGAGCTTGCTTTCGATCCTCGCATTTTCAGCTTGGGCGGGTTTAGACCAAGGCATGCAGGTGTTACTGAATCAGACCCTTGGTTTGAGTAATAAAACCTTTTCAGCATTTGTTGCCGCTGCGATAAGTTCATTATTCGCGATTCCAGCCTATCAATATATCTCCAAGTCCTGCGATGCCTTTTTTAACAAAGATCTGCACATGCTTAAGCGCTTTCTTTCCAAAGATATTTTGGTACTTGCTGAAACGCAAAAACTGCAGGTCTTCGTCACTCAATTGGGTACGCGTTTGTTGGAACTCAGCGGCGCCCACAAAATAGAACTGAGCTTTATTGATCACAATCGTTTATCGGAACCTGTCAGCTTCAACAGCAGTAAAGAAGACAAAACTGCAGATTACTTTACCAAAGATGAAGTGTTCGAATATGAACTCACTGGACTTTTATCTTTGGCATTTACACTGCATTTTATTGATAGGCGCATTAACAATGAAATTAAACATGAATTAAATGAAGGAACTGACGAAATTGCTCGTGCGTTAGCATCTTGTACACGTTGGAATCACCTAGAGGCCTTGTAGTCAGGCTCAAATTTAAATTCAGTGACCTTCTTACCAAAAGCTGTTAGCTTGAATAAAAAATAAGCAGTATTGAAAATAACAATAATAGGAACATCCTGTGTCTACTAATACTGAAATCAATCAAACAACGAGCAATCCCTCCATAAAACTAGTCACCGTGCATGGCACGGGAGCTGGTGATGTTACCAGCTCTGGCGATAAATGGTGGCAGTTAGGCAGCGTTTTCATGGGTAAACTACAACAAGGTCTAGAGCTCGAACCAGATCAAGTCGACATTGTCCCTTTTCAATGGGAAGACGGTCCGAATAGCGAAGAAAAGCGGCGTGCAGCAGGATGCTCGTTGGCGAAGCTATTGCTTAGTTACGACGCTGCACAACAAGACTACTATTTAGTTGGGCATAGCCACGGTGGCTCCGTCATATACAATGCACTCTTAAAATCAGTCGCTGATAATACTCCTTTCGAGAGGCTTAAGCTTTGGTGTACTGTTGGTACTCCTTTCCTAGATTACCGCCCCAATACCTTTCTATTTCAGCGTTTACGCAGTTTGGGTTTAACTATTTGTACCACTGGCATTGTCTTATTCATACTCGGTTTATGGATTGCTGCAATCGGCTTCTTCGGTGACCAACTTGATGAGACAGTACTTGATATGGGGTATGCAATGATGTTGTATGGCCTGATCAATTATGGGGCTTTATGGCTGTATGAGCATCGTAAAAAAAGTTGGTTCACACTGAAGCAAAAGAGGCAAACCGAGGAGCAATACGGTGAAAGATGGTGCGGCCTCTGGCACAAAGAAGACGAGGCAATCAGCGCACTGAGTAACATCCGACAAATCAATGCACCAATCGTACCGAATAACTTTCTAGCCCCCATTGTGTCCAGCTTACAGTTTGTCGCGGTGATTTTTGTGGGTCTCTACTTCGCCATAGATATTGCGTTTCATGATAGTAAAGAAATACTCGGAATTGCCCACTTTTTCTTGGAAGACATGGAAGAGGAAGGCTTTGGTGTTGGCTTTTTCACTTGGATGATGTTGGTCATGATTCTGGCTTTCTGCATTCCGATTATTTGGATATTCACCAAAATACTCAGCTTTCTTGCAGGCATTGTTGGGCGACCTTTGTCATCTTTGCTGAACAATATCGTTTGGACGTCAATTAAACAGCGAGCATGGGGAGATGATCTATTGAAAGAAGACGTGTATGCGGTAGGTTCACACCCCCCTTTATTCAAACATCAATGTGACTTTTTAAGCGAAAACATCGCCGCCCCCCTGCGCAAGCATAGCGAAAAGAATGCCATTAAGACCTTACATAAGGTCAGAGTCGTGTTGGGCATGTCGGAACAAGCGGGAGGAAGCCCCGATATTCGCAGCGAACTGAGCGAAAGCCTAAACTGGCAGGAACTGATACACACCTCATATTTCGATGTGCCTGAGTTTATAGATTTACTGACGAGTAGTTTGCGGGATAGTGGCTTGAGTAATAAGAATCCAAACAAGGACTAAGGCGTTGAGCACTTAGTCCTTTGGCTTATCTTCGTCACTTGCCTTTGATACCTTTGCCTCTTTCGGTTTTTCGAGGGCTTTTCTCTCATTTTGCGCTTCTTCTTCAGCTTCATCTCTTGCATCACAAGTCACAGTGATGCTGTAAGTAAATACGGCGCCCAGCAGTACCACAATCCAGCTCAGATAGACCCAAACAAACAATATTGGCACAACCGCAAGCGCACCATAAATCACTTGATAGGATGGGAAACTAGTTACGTAAGCGGCAAAGCCTTTCTTCGAAAGCTCAAACAACACAGTTGCCAGAATTGCACCACATAATGCATATTTTGCGCGTACTGGACGATTAGGCACAATCATGTACAAAATCAAGAATGCACCGATTGCAGCGAAGCTTGGTACTAATTTTAGGAAAAAGGTACCTAAACCTGGGGTATATTCTTCCGCAAACGCCGCCAACCCAGCTAGATATGAGCTTACAACAATACTCGAGCCAATTAACAATGGGCCTAAGGTAATAACCATCCAATATATTGCGAAGGTATAAATTAGCGGGCGTTGGACTTGCGTGCGCCAGATGTGATTAAAGGTTTTATCAATATTCGAAATGAGTAAAAGCGCCACCACCAAAAGTGAAATAATACTCACAGCACCCATGCTAGAGGCGTTAGACACAAAATCACCCATGTAATCTTGCACCACATCACCGGCAGTGGGCACAAAGTTATTAAAAATGAAGTTCTCTAGTTGTTCACGCACATCTTCAAATGCAGGGAAAGCTGACATGATCATAAAGAAGACCATAATGACAGGCACTAATGAAAGCAAAGAAACGTAGGCTAAATGCCCTGCTGAAACGGTGATACGCTCACTACGGATATGGTCAACAAACGCTTTGCCAATATTAATTAGCAAAGGTTGATAGTAACTTACTTTTTTATTTACGTAGTCAGGTAGATTCAAGGTAGCGCAACTCAATGATGACAATGGACGTTAGACCTGCAGTTTACAGTGTTCCATCGCAAACTTAAACTACAGGTGTACCGTAAACTTCAAGGGCTAAGGCCCCACTCAAGCCTAATCAGGAAATAACACTGCCTATTTCGAATGGCTACGCAATCCTAGCATATGACATATTGCGTAACTGAGTTCACTGCGATTCAGAGTATAAAAGTGAAAGTGCTTCACCCCTTCTTTAGCTAACACCTTGACCATATCCATGGCTATGTTGGCACCAAGTAGGTTACGAGTTGCTTGATCGTCATCATCTAAACCTTCATACATTTTATGCAACCAATTTGGTACATGCACATTTGTAAAGCCAGCAAAGCGCTGAAGAGTTTGATAGTTAGTCACGGGCAGAATACCGGGTACGATATCCAAGTCGATACCAGCAGCCGCGGCGCGGTCCCGAAAACGCAAGAACACACTGGTGTCGAAAAAGAATTGGGTGATTGCTTCATTCGCACCCGCTTCAGCTTTGCGTTTTAGATTCAATAGATCAAATTGAGCATTAGGTGCTTCTGGATGCTTTTCTGGATAAGCCGCGACCGAAATATCAAAATCTGCCACGTCCTTTAAAAGCGCGACTAAGTCTGAAGCGTACATATCAGTTTTATCCACACCTTGAGGTAAGTCTCCGCGCAAGGCAACGATGCGCTTGATGCCTGAGTCCCAGTAGTCCTTTGCAATTTGCTTTAACTCGCTAGGTGAGGCATCAACACATGTAAGGTGTGGTGCTGTTGGCACGCCTGTTTCGTTGTTAATACGCTTAACAACAGAATGAGTGCGATCACGTTCACCGCTATTCGCCCCATAGGTTACCGACATATATTTGGGTTTAAGAGGTGCTAATCGCTCAACAGATTTCCAAAGGGTATTTTCCATCGCCGCAGAATTTGGCGGAAAAAACTCAAAAGACACCTCGATATCTCTCAATTCAGATAGAGATTGATTCAGTGCATCAATACCCTGTGCGTAGGAAACCATGTTACTTGCTCACTTATAGACGTTTAGACGTCTAAATTACGTTTTATACACCTAGACGTCAAGAAGTTTACACTTCTAGATTGATATTTTTTCTATTCCAGTTAGAATTTTCATATAAGTAAAACCATTAAGGATTCACATGGCAGAGTGGAACGGTAAATATATACATCCATACGCAGAACACGGAAAGAAGAACGAACAGGTAAAAAAAGTGACCGTATCGATTCCTATCAACGTGCTGCAAGTACTTACCGATGAGCGCACGCGCCGTCAAGTAAACAACCTTCGTCATGCAACCAACTCCGAATTGCTATGCGAAGCTTTCTTGCATGCGTTTACTGGGCAACCTTTACCCGACGACGCTGATCTAAAAAAGGACAATCCTCACCGTATTCCTGCTTCTGCCCGTGAAATCATGGAAAAAATGGGGCTCGATATCGATGCTGCTGAAGCTGAATAAGCTCAGTTAGCCTTTTATACCTGCAATAAATTCGTCAGATTGTTTAATTGCTGTATTCATTTCAGCAATTAAGCTTGTCACATCTTGCTTAATATTATTAAACTCGCCTTGCAATGCACCAATCGCGTTTGCATTCAGATTGTGTTTTAAGGCTAGGACATTGTCTTGTAGTGCAATCAATACGGGATCTATACTTTTTTCTACCTTGCGCATGGAGCGCAGTAATGAATCGTATTTTCGTTTTGTTTCATTGAGTTTACGTTTGCTGTCACGCTTCAAGGTCGCACTGTTAATTAAATCTATTTCGTCTTCCCACTCTTCAAACAAAGCAGTGGCTACATCTTCAACTTTAATAATTCTCGCGGTGACCGCAGCTGCGCTGTCTTTGCTTGCACCCAATTGATCACTTAAATTTTTGTAGACGCTTTCTAACTCACCGCCATCGAAGTTAATTAACGCGCTAAACTCTTCTAAGGCTGAGGAAAACTGTTCCTGAGCTTCTTTTTGTGAATCTTGAGCGTCTTCCACTCTATCTACTAATAAATCTCGCTTTTCTACACCTAGCTTTTCCCACATGCCATAGTAAGCATTGTCTACTACCGACTGGCAAGCGCTTAAGCTTAATACCAAAACAAACATCATTGTAAGTATACGAAACATAATTCTTCCTTTCTGATTAAGACTGAAAATATAATTTTATTACCTTATCAATGCCTTAGGTATGTTCATCCTTACTTTTTCCCAAAATACCGTCAGCAATGATCTGCTAAGCAAAATAATGAGTTATAATACCACAAATCAAATGTTACATTTGTAAATAGCTTGTATCTGTCGCGTAAACGACACTTGTATTAGTTTAACAATAGTATTGAGTAGTATGAACGGACTCTTCCATACAAATAGCGCATATCAAACAGGCTTTATGTCTGTTTCTCATGGGCACGAGATATACGTTGAACAAAGCGGCAACCCCGACGGTATCCCTCTCGTTTACCTTCACGGCGGACCAGGCGCCGGCTTAGGTCGCAATTACCAATGGCCTTTTGATCCTATCAAATATCGTATTATCGGCATTGATCAGCGGGGCTGCGGGCGTTCAACTCCCTTTGGCGATACACAACACAATACCACGCAGCTATTACTCGACGATGTTGAATTTGTAAGAGAGTCTTTAGGCATTCAGAAGTGGGTGGTATTTGGCGGTTCATGGGGTTCAACACTTGCCTTAATGTACGGCATTATGCATCCGGAAAATTGTCTCTCTTTAGTATTACGCGGTGTATTTTTAGCTCGAGAAGAAGATTTTGATTGGTTCCTTAGACCGAACGGTTGTGCAGCGCAAATCTACCCAGAAGCATATAAAAACTTTTCATCTCATATAAAAGACTTATCTTCATCAAGCGCGGTGTGCGAACAATTCATTGAACTATTTAAACATTCTGATAAAAGCGTGAGCTTTCCTGCACTCAAGTCTTGGTATGATTGGGAAGGTTATATCTCACGACTGGTGGCCCCCAGTGTAATGGCCAGTGACCTGAGTGCGGATGCCCAAGTGAAAAGCCTTGCTCTTCTAGAGTGTCATTACCTTTTGAACAAGTGCTTTATTGATGAGAACTTTATCCTCAACAATATCGATGCATTGAAAGGAACACCTTGTCATATCGTGCATGGCCGATATGACATGGTCTGCAAATTAGAGGCTGCGTACTCTGTTCAACAAGCCTTACCTTTGTCCACATTGAAAATTGTCAACAATGCCGGACACAGTATGTCTGAAATCGGCATTGCTAACGAACTCACACGGATTATGAATAACATGTTTGAGTTGGGTGCGATCCGTTGAAAGGATTGATTCAACGAGTAACACAGGCATCAGTGACAGTCGGCAGTGAAGTCGTTGGCTCGATTGACACTGGTCTGTTGTTATTTTTAGGCGTAGAACAAGGCGATTCAAGCGAGCAAATTCAAAAAATGGCTCGTAAAGTACACAACTATCGTATATTTCCTGACGAAAACGGTAAAATGAATCGAAGCCTCATTGATGTTCATGGCCAGCTATTAGTGGTTTCTCAATTCACTCTAGTCGCAGATACCTTAAAAGGTAACCGCCCCGGATTTTCACGCGGAGCAAGCCCCCAGCAGGGAGAGCTAATCTACCAAGCGTTTATTGAACACGTTAATGCTCAATACAAAATATGTGAAACCGGGCGATTTGGCGCAGACATGCAGGTCGCTCTAGTAAACGATGGACCAGTTACTTTTCATTTATCATGCTAATATAGTGTGTTGCACACATGGACGCAAAGAGGATTAGCAGTGTTTACCATCGCCACACCAAAAACCGAAAAAGAATTAGAAGATTATTTCCACTTTCGATGGCAATGGTTGCGAGAGCCATGGGGTTATCCTATTGGTTCCGAAAAAGACGAGTATGAAACTGTCAGTGAGCACCGTGTCATCTTAAACCCTTCAGGTGAGATCGTTGCTTGTGGAAGAATACATCTAAATACTTCAGAAGAAGCACAAATACGCCATATTGCAGTGGATAAACGATATCGTCGCAAAGGCGTCGGTCAAATCATATTGTCTGCCTTAGAATCCGTTGCTAGGGACTTAGGTGCCGAAAGAGCTGTAACCAATTCACGAGAAACATCCATGTCATTTTTCTCGGCCTGTGGTTTCCAAATCGAAAAAGAAGCGCCAAACGAACTCGGCAAACTTAAACGCACGCACATGTTCAAGCTGCTTGTTGATAACAATGTGCTGGTTCTGCATCCCAAGTGGTGCCAAGAGCTTCAGAGCACCTGGCACGAACAAATCCCGATCACTGAACATATGGGCATTAAGCTATACCAATACACTGAAAGAACAATTGAAACGCGTGCATCGCTGAACAAAAACATCAATCTGCACGGTTCCATGTTTGCCGGCAGTATCTTTTCTCAAGCCACACTTACAGGTTGGGGTATGATATTTTTACAGCTTAAACAAAAAGGTTTGGTTGGTGAAATTGTCTTAGGCGATGGTAATATACATTATCACAAGCCAATAACCATGAAGCCAAGAGCAGTGTGCAATATTGAATCGGTAAAGGCTCGCTTTGACCTATTAACGGCGGGTAAGAAATGCCCAATCGATTTGAAAGTTGAATTGCATGACGGTGACACAGCGGTCGCTGAATTTATCGGTAAATATTGGGTACTACCGCCACAAGATTAAACTCCGTGACACAGCACCCATGATAGCGGATTAACTCGCCTTAGGAAACTCTGTTAACAAGACTTGAACTGACTTTGAAAGACCCTCAGGGTCAAGTATAGCACTTGCCTCATCATGCTCTTTCAACTTTCTCTTTGCCGAGCCATACCACACAGCTTCACGCTTTTCTCGATCAAAAACATCAATCGCAATGCCGGCATGCAACACGGTGACTTTCGTCACTTCACCAACATCTCCGTCTTGATAGTTACTCATCCAACGCGCATTCTCTGAGAAATAATTAGGAAATTTCTCAAACTCTGTTTTCTCATTTGCGCCTACAGAGAACAAGACGACAAGATCAGCGTTTGTTCTCTCTTCGGTGAAGCGATAGCCTTTGGTCTCAAGCTCTTTTTTGATGCTTTCCATTACCTTGGCACTCATTTGTGGACTAGGCTGGAAATCGCCATTGATAAACATTGGGTCATCTTTAACCCAAGAAAACGTAGTATAGTTCTGCACAGCTTGCTTCGATTCCGTATTCACCATAAGCGCGGGCTCGACAGCACAAGCCGCCAAAGCCATTACGGTACCGAGTGTTAAAAGTGTTTTAGTGATTAAGTTTTTCGTTGTGTTCACGTTCATATCAATCCTTAATATGTTGCCCTAAAACTGAAAAAAGGAAGTAAGGGCTGTTACTTCCTCATCGACTATAGCAGTGCTTTTTAAACTGTACAAATATTACACAGGAATTATTTTTCGATAATACTACCGATTTCGAGTACGGGCGATGCATCGACATCTTGCGCTCCCATCATCGTGGCAATACGCTGAAGCGTAGCAACCATTTGACTTTGCTCCCATTCTTCCATGCTATTAAAACTATTTGTAAAGTGCTCTTGGAAAGGCAATGGTGCGGTTTCAAGGGCTTTCTCACCTTCCTGAGTTAAAAATACACCGACTTTACGTTTGTCTTCTGTACTGCGTATCCTTTCCACTAAATTACGGGCTTCCATTCTGTCTAACACACTCGTCACTGTGGCAGAACTGAGATTAATGTCATCGGCAATTTCGCGGACCATTACCCCTTTTTGTTTACCCACTTTTTGTAATATGAGCAGTTGAGGGCCAGTCAGGCCAACTTCTTTGCTCAACTGTCGAGAGCGAATATCAATCGCTCTGATGATTTTTCTTAGCGCGACTAGCAACTCTTCATCTTTTTTCATAATAAACCTTTCACAGGCGCTTAACGCATTAGGTGGAGAAAATACAAGTGTTTGTGATATTGGTCAACAACATCGTTAATGAGTGCTGTTTTCGACCATCCCATCACGCAATAGTCTTGCCCACCCTCACCTAAGTGCACTTCTGCGCGATAATATTCGCTGTCGATTTCGGTGTCGCCCTCATCATCATTCGCAAACTCAGGTTGCAGATGACGCTTAGGACGAATTTCGTAGCTGAAACCCTGCGCTTCGCCTTGTTCCACATAAAAGCGTATGCCTTGTTCTGTTTGTTCGACTTCAGCGGCAATATCCAACGCTTTCAATTCCTCCTTCACTGATTCAAAGGATGGAAGCCCTACTTCGGTAATAAACTTCGATACACGTTGCTTGCTCGGAAAGTCAACAATGCTTTTCAATCGTTCCTTCCAACTCTCCTGATTACCGCTACTTTGCATCAGTGACGGAGCAATGAGCAAACTGTCGCGCTTGTAAGCTTCTATGCGAAGTGCTTTCACTAGGCCTAGCATCGCGATTAGGAGCACAACTGCAAAAGGTAAAGCACTGGCAATTGTCATCGTTTGAAGTGCGCTTATTCCATCCGAAAGCAACAGCACCGCGGCAATAATACCTACCCCAGCAGTCCAATAAACACGCTGCCAAAGTGGTGTATTGTTATTTCCATGACTACATAACATATCGATGACCATTGCACCGGAATCACAGGACGTAACAAAAAAGACAACGATCATAAGGACCGCGATTACAGATAAAACACTAGACCAAGGGAACTGTTCTAAGAATAAAAATAAGGCAACCGGCGTATTGTCGTTCGCTAAAGTGCCAAGCATTTCATTGCCTTGGTTTAACACCATATCGATAGCGCTGTTACCAAATATCGTCATCCAGATTAATGTAAACACGGTAGGCACAAGCATTACGCCCAGAATAAACTCTCTGATTGTACGTCCACGAGAAATACGTGCTATGAACAAGCCAACGAACGGCGCCCAAGCTAACCACCACCCCCAATAGAAAATAGTCCAGCCACCAATCCAATCTGTTTTTTGGTAGGCAAACAAATTGAAGGTATTGCGTACGATGTCAGATAAATAAGCACCGGTGTTCTGCATCATTGCCTTTAGTAGAAAGACAGTTGGACCTAATATTAATACGAGAAAGAGTAAGCCAACCGCGAGCATCATGTTCAATTCAGAAAGGCGCTTGATGCCTTTATCAAGACCACTACCCACCGAGAGAATAGCAATAAAGGTAATGCCGCAAATGAGCATAACTTGCATGCTAGAGGTAGCTGAGAAGCCAAATAAATATTCGAGTCCTGCACTGATCTGCAACACACCTAAACCAAGCGAAGTAGCGACACCAAATAAAGTACCGATAACCGCGAAGATATCCACGGCGTTGCCTCGCCAGCCGTAAATCTTATCACCGATTAGCGGATACAGTGCTGAACGTAAAGTTAAAGGGAGCTCGTGTCTAAAACTAAAGTAAGCAAGGATAAGCGCAACGATGGCATAGATAGCCCAAGCATGAAGGCCCCAGTGAAAAAAGGTGGTTTTCATTGCTTCCTTTGCCGCCTCAATAGAGCCTGTCTCGACAGTCGGTGGCGACAAGTAGTGCATTAATGGTTCCGCAACACCATAAAACATCAAGCCTATGCCCATACCCGCAGCGAATAGCATAGATAGCCAACTGACATAGGAGTAATCGGGTGTAGCATGGTCGGGCCCTAGTTTTATATCGCTGTAACGGGACAGCCCGAGATAAAGCGTGAATATGAGAATAATCGCAACAACAAAGACATAGAACCAACTGCCGTTTTCTACAATCGTTGCTTGTAAGGCAGCGAAAAACCCTGCAGAGATTTCAGGAAGCACTAAGGTAAATGCTAGCAGGCCAATGACTAATACCGACGCGGGATAGAAGACCGCGCTATTCAACTTGCCTTTAAGTACATCTTTATTCACTCATTACCCCTTTATTTCTATGAACGCCTAGCATATTACATTGCGTTGAATTAGACACTCTTATTCTACAGAAAGCTGTTACTTAGTGCACTATCAAAAAGCCGGAATAGGCCTCGAGCCAGCATACAAGGTTAAATTTGCCTATTTAATGTGGTACGATGTGGTTGAAATACATTCATGCCTAATAAATAGCACACTAATAATTAAGGTGAACTTATTAGGCATGAAGTGCATAAAAACCACAGTCAACGGAAATCAAGTAGGGGACACCATTGAAAATTAACAAGCTAAGCTACGCTATTATCACGGCATTAAGTGCATCATCGCTAGCAATGGCGCAAGATGCGACTGAAGTAAAAGAAGGCCCAAAGATCGAGACAATTGAAGTCACAGCAACAAAACGAACTGAATCTATTCAAGACGTACCTGTGACAGTAAGTGCACTCAGTGGACAAGCGCTCGAGAATCTTGGGGTGGATAACTTCCAAGACTATGTCGAATTTTTACCTAACGTTGTATTCCAAGGCACAGGTCCTGGCCAAAACGAAATTTATATTCGTGGTGCTGCAACCTCTCAAACGAACATTGCCGTTTCGACTGTGCAAGCCTTACAACCGTCTGTCGCTTTTTACTTAGACGAGCAGCCAGTATCAATGCAAGGTCGAAACCTTGATATTTATGCTGCTGACGTTGCTCGAGTGGAAGTGTTACCTGGGCCTCAAGGTACCTTATTTGGTGCTAGCTCTCAGTCTGGTACCGTGCGCATGATCACAAACAAGCCAAACTTCAATGGCTTTTCTGGTGGCGTAGACCTTGGCGCAAGCTTCACTAAAGATGGTGAAATGAGCAATTCAGTAGAAGCCTTCATGAACTTCACTTTACGTGATGATTTAGCGGTACGTGTTACTGCATATAATGACAATCAAGGCGGTTGGATCGATAACATCCGAAACGAGCCAGGCGAAGGCGGCTACATTGGCAGCGCTATTGTTATTGACCGTATTTCTGGTGGGGTTCTTCCAGATGCATCTCAAGCGTCCGTCGTATCACCGAATAACGATGCACTTGTTGAGAAAGATTCAAATGATGCTATTTACTCAGGTGTACGTGTTGGCGTAGCGCATGAAATTAATGCTGACTGGGACTTACTTGTCCAGCATACACAACAACAACTTGATACAGAGGGCGTATTCGCATATGACCCTAACCTTGAAGGTACGCAGTCTGTAAACCGTTTCCAAGCGGACAAAAACAGCGATACTTTCGGACTAACAACTTGGACACTAAGCGGCCGTTTAGCCGAGCTTGAAGTGGTTTATACCGGCGGGTTCTTAGACCGTGACATCGCATCAACTGTCGATTACACCGGTTACACTAACGGTGGTTTATTTGCTGCATACTACGTGTGTAACCACTACACCGCAGCAACACCAGCAGACGTTGAGTGTTTAGACCCAACTAAATTCTATAAAGAAGATACGGATACTTCTCGCGTTACTCACGAATTCAGAGTTAACACAGATGCATCTAAAGACTGGCGCATCACAGCTGGTGTGTTTTATGACTCACAAGAGCTAAGCACCGTTGGCCAGTTCAAAATTGCCAATACTGAACTTTTCCCTAACCTAGCCAGAACAACAGTCGGTCAGGAAGGTATCAATAGTGACGGTGGTCCATTCAATTCTGAAGTTAGCTTCGTAAACGATGTCACTCATGGAATCGACCAAATTGCTTTATTCGGTCAAGCAGAATATGACATTACAGATACCGTAACGGTCAGCCTTGGCGCGCGTTGGTACGAAATTGAAGACGAATATAAGGGCTCTACCTCAACGGTTGACGTCACTCGTCGAATTCGTGCATTTGGTTCCTTAGACCCAGCTGAGTTAGCAGCTGTAGGCGAAGATCCAGCTGCTATAGATGCCGCGATCGCCAGTGGTCAACTTGATGTATCGCTATTGGATGATGATGGCGTGCTTACCGTAGATGATGTCATTTACAAAGCATCCATTGATTGGAAACCGAATGACGATTTACTCGTATTTGCAACTTACAGTGAAGGTTTCAGACCACCGGTAACAAACCGTGTTGGTGGTGGCTTAGCGACAAACCAATCAGGCGCTTTTGATGGCTTCAGAATTCCAGTCTATTCAACGACAGATACTCTGAAAAACTACGAAATTGGTATGAAAGGTGACTTCTTAGACGGCATCCTGCGTGTAAACGCAACGGCATATATGTCTGAAATAACGGACCTTCAGACTTCACGTTTCGACCCGACAAACATCAGCTTCTTGGTATTTACCGATAATGTCGGTGATGCCGAAATACAAGGTATTGATGGTGACATTACGTGGTTAGCGACCGATAACTTGGTTATTGATGCCTCTTTCAGTATTTTAGATACAGAACTGACTCGTATCAATGCGGAACTAGATGGCATTGCACCACCTGTTGGCGCAGCACTACCTTACTCAGCTGATTTCTCTGGTAACTTACGTGCGCGTTACTTCTACGAAATGGACAATGGCTTGACTGGCTTTGTTAATGGCTCACTGGTTTATACGGGTGACCGTTTGGCGGGCATGTCGATGGACGCTTATGTATTAGAAGACACTACCCGCTTAGTTTATGGTGTTGGCAGTGGCTTGAGCATCGAAAATGAAGCACCAGTATACGACGGCGTCGGTTATACCGATACCAACGGCAACTTGTTTGCTGGCGGACGTTACATCCAAGATGGTTACACACTAGCAAACGTTGCTTTCGGTGTGACTAATGATGAATGGAAGGCTGAAATCTACATCGACAACCTGTTTGATGAGCGCGCTGTATTGCACATCGATAATCAGCAGTTTACGCCGAAAGTAGTGACTAACCGTCCTCGCACCATTGGTTTCAGACTGTCTTACGACTTCTATTAAAAGTAGAAAGTAAGCACAGTAGCAAGACCCTAAGAAAGCCCCAAGTTGGGGCTTTTTTATGTTAAATTATCGAATAAAATAAGTATTATTGAAGAACCTATGTCTCAAAGCCCACCAAGTGCCCATCTAATTGCAGAAAAACTAAAAGCGATACAAACCTTTGTACAACAAGGCGTGTTCTCAAAAGTAGAAGCTGAAGTTAATGCTCTATTAGCCTTAGATATCGACACAGATAGCCGCACAATGGCGCATTACTTACTCGCGGTCAGCCTACGTTTGCAACAAGCACATACAAAAGCTATCGAGACATTGCACCAACTACTCGTCATTAATGCAGAACATGCACGAGCTCATCAAGAGCTCGCTTATAACTATCGAGCAATGGGTGAACAACAGCAGGCAAGTGTCCATTTTTACAAGGCCACTAAACTTAACCCAGCCTTATTGTCTGCGTGGCAGGCCTTGTTACCCGTGTATCAAGAGAATGGACAATCAGAAGCATTGCGCCTTTGCCAACAGCAAATAGGTAAACTAAGCCGTTTACCCAAACCAATTTTGGCTGCAAGCGATCTACTTTATGACGGGAAAGTGTTGGAGGCAGATGCCTTATGCCGACAATTCTTACAAACCAATAAGCACTCACTTGATGCTTTATTATTACTGGCTGAAATTGCCCTGCGCTTGAAAGCGATACCAGAAGCTGAATTCGTACTAGAGACTTGCTGCGAATTAGCACCGGATAACTTAGAAGCCAAATACGAGCTATTTAAGATTTATAGTAAACTTGGCAAGTTTTCGAAAGCGCTCGAACTCACAGAAGCTTTATGCAGCAAAGACACAGAGAATGTTTTCTATCAAGTAGCTAAAGCGACTGCATTAGTTGGTGTAGGTCAATTAAAAGAGGCTATCAATGTGTACCTCGCACTGATAGAACGCGGACGCGCTGAAGCCAATGTTTATCTTTTGTTGGGCCACGCATACAAAACTCAGGGTGACATTGCCCTATCTATTTCTGCTTATCAAAACGCTTATCAACAACAGCGCTTTTGTGGCGACGCTTATTGGAGTTTAGCCAACACCAAAACCTATCGCTTTGCCGAAGACGAAGTTGCTTCGATGCTGGCAGGTACACACGATCCAGAACTCGCTGTAAAGGAGAAAGTTCACTTACATTTTGCTTTGGGTAAATATTATGAAGATGAAGAGCAGTTCGACAAGTCTTTCTTTCATTATGAACAAGGAAACGCATTACAAAGTAGCACCTTGTCATATTCCAGTGAGAAGCATACTCAGTTTGTCCAAACCCAGATAAACACCTTCACCCCAGATTTAGTTGAGCAGCGGCACGAGATAGGCTGCAGCGATGGTGCACCGATCTTCATTGTCGGCATGCCCCGTGCTGGCTCTACGCTATTGGAACAGATACTGGCTTCGCATTCTCAAGTCGATGGCACGATGGAACTACACGAAATATTGGGTTTAGCCGCAACCCTGAGTAAAAAGCAAGGAAACAAGCCAAGCTATCCACTGAATTTGAAGCAGATCCCAAACGATCTATTTGCGAAATTTGGTCAAAAATTTATAGAAGAAACCAAAGTCTACCGTCAGGGCGCGGCTTACTTTATTGATAAAATGCCAAACAACTATATGCATATTGGTCTAATAAAGATGATATTGCCAAATGCAAAGATAATTGACGCTCGCAGAGAACCCATGGCTTGCTGCTTTAGTGGCTTTAAGCAATTGTTTGGCGAAGGACAGGAATTTTCCTACTCACTTGATGACATTGGTCAGTATTATCAAAACTACGAACGTTTAATGGCTCATTGGGACGCCTTATTTCCCGATGAAATTTTATTAGTGCGACATGAAGAAGTCGTGGCCGATACTGAAAACCAAGTGCGTCGTATTCTCGATTTCTGCGGTTTACCGTTTGAGCAAGCATGTCTCGACTTCCATAAAAACAAGCGCGCGGTGAAAACGCCCAGCGCTCAGCAAGTTCGACAGCCAATCTACACCTCAGGACTGGAACAATGGAGACACTTCGAACCCTACTTAGGTAGCTTGAAAGCCCGCTTTTCGAAATAAAAAAACGCCGATATTACTATCGGCGTTTTGGTGTAGCTTATATTTTGTTGTCGATGATAAAGCGCTTTACGCCATAGCAGCTTGCAGCTTTTTCATCGCGTTCTTTTCGATTTGGCGAACACGCTCCGCTGACACATCGTACTCATCTGCCAAATCTTGCAAAGTCATTTTGTCGTCAGCTAACCAACGAGTTTCGATGATATGCTGACTACGTGCATCCAATGTTTTAATAGCAGAATACAGTTTGGTTGACGCTGTTTTGTCATGATCTGTGTTAATAACTTCCATTTCAACGTCTGTTGATTTGTCTTCTAAGTATTGCGCCGGCGCAAAAGCAGTTGAGTCATCATCATCGTTAGTCAGGTCGAAGGCTGCATCTTGGCTGCTCATACGAGCCTCCATCTGCAATACTTCCTTTGTGCTTACACCTAACTCATCAGCCACTTTTTGCACTTCGTCATGAGTAAACCAACCCAAGCGTTTTTTCGCTTTGCGTAGGTTAAAGAATAATTTTCTTTGCGCTTTTGTTGTTGCGACTTTCACGATACGCCAGTTTTTCAATACGAATTCGTGAATTTCAGCTTTGATCCAATGCACTGCAAATGAAACCAGACGCACGCCCACATTTGGGTCGAATCTTTTCACTGCTTTCATCAAGCCGATATTACCCTCTTGAATAAGGTCTGCTTGTGGCAAGCCGTAACCAGCATATGATTTCGCGACATGAACAACAAAACGCAGGTGAGACATAACAAGCTTACGCGCAGCTTCAAGGTCACCTTCATCAAATAAACGTGTTGCTAACGACTTCTCTTCGTCAGCAGTTAGCATATTAATACCGCTCACCGCCTGAATGTAGCTTTCGATACTGCCACTTTGCGGGACGCTTAACGCCAATGATTGCATTTTTGTACTCATTATTACCTCGTTACTTCATTCTTAGTGTGAACATATCCTCGTGAACATACGCTTTCGGTATTTCGTCCACACAAGAGCAATTGTGATGCCTTTGCTGCGTTTTACAGCCGATACATTTATAGTCCATCTATATAATAGACACTCAATTAGAACGGAAGTTCGATTAAAACATTTCAGTAAATATAAGGCTTCTTGCTCAGAACTCAAGCCCTAAGACCCTTTATTTTCCGATTTTCTCTAGATTTTTTTTATTTAGATGAAAACACTATTGTATTATATGGTAAATTCCAAAAACGATCATATTTTTATGTAAAAAATTTGATTAATATCATTTATCACAAAGTTTATAATTTGAGCACTTTTGAATGTTTGCATATGTAGCACGACAAGCCATTTATAACGTCGAAAAACGTGTATTTGCGTACGAATTACTGTTCAGGGATGGCGACAGTAATTGTTTTCCAGACATGTCTCCAGATGAAGCTACGAGTAACATGATTGCGACCAGTCACTTATCGATTGGTATTGAAGATATTACCTTTAATAAACCCGCTTTTATCAATTTCCACCGCGATACTCTTTTGTATCGTTTCCCATCAACACTTGACCCTCTGAGTGTGGTGATTGAAATCGTTGAAACTGTAGAGGTCAACGATGAGTTAGTGCAAGCATGTAAACATATTCGTAATTTAGGCTATCAATTGGCATTAGACGACTATGACTTTGGTTCGCGATGGGATGTATTTTTGCCTTTCGTTGATTACATCAAAGTTGAAGTAGAGGAAATTGAGAAGCAAGGCCCTGCTGCCGTTGCCAAAATTCAACAATTGAACAGTCATGGCATCAAAATAATTGCTGAAAAAGTAGAAACCCACGAACAGTTTGAACGCTTCAAAGATATGGGTGTGAAACTTTTCCAAGGTTATTTCCTAGCACGTCCTGAAATGATCAGACATCGCGACCTTAACGCCTCTTTGCACTCGGTAACAGAATTAGTAAGCTTAAGTAACTCACCCAATTTTGACGTGAAAGAAGTGACTAAAGTAATAGAGCGAGATGTGGGCTTAGCATACAAACTAATGCGCTTTGTAAACAATCCTCTGATCAACAAGCGCCAAAAGATTGAATCCTTGCAGCATGCCCTGAACTACATGGGTCACATTGAAATTAAAAAGTTTATCGCGCTTCTGGCCTTAGCTAATCTACGCGGTGAGAAACCTGGAGAGTTGCTCATCCAGTCATTGGTTAGAGCGCGCTTCTGCTCACTGATGTCAGTTGAATTAGAACTACCAGAAAATCCACCGAGTAGCTTTATATTGGGCCTCTTTTCCATGTTGGATGCGTTATTGGATCAACCGATGGAATCCTTAGTACAGAAACTGCCCGTCGGTGCTGAACTTCAAGATGCGCTTTGTCATAAAAACAAAGACTCTAACATGGGCCTCCAACTAAGAGCTTGCTACGCGTTCGAAGAGGCAAACTGGGATGAGATAGATTATATCGCAGCTGAATTTGAGCTAACCGGCGAGCGCTTGTATACACTGTATTACGAGGCAATGCATTGGGCACAAAATATGAGCACATCGCTAATTTAAACGACAAACAAGGAACGTAGTATGTTTGCATTCATCGCCAGACAACCCATTTTAGATAAGGAGCAGGACCTATTCGCTTATGAACTCCTGTTTCGCGATGGTGCAAGCGGTGCTTACCCTCTTCATGAACCGAAGAAGGCTGAGCTGATTACCGAGCGTTTTTCAACGCTGGGGATAGATGATATTTCTGGTAATCAAAAAGCATTCATCAACTTCTTACCTGAAACTATTATCAATCGCTTTCCAGAAGAACTGTCTGCCGACAATGTGGTTGTTGAGTTAACTCAAAATCCAGCGATAAATACTAGCTTGATGAATGCTTGTGAACATCTAAAGCAACAAGGCTACAAATTAGCCTTGAGTGACGATAAACTCGAATCGACGATCCTCACGCCTTATCCTTACATTGATATCGTGAAGGTCGACATCACCAAAATTAAGCCTGAATGGTTAGAGCAACATATACCAACCCTTGCGGCTTCAGGGATTCAGCTAGTTGCTGAGCAAGTTGCTTCCTTAGATCAATTTGCAATGTGTCGTGATCTTGGTTTTGACTACTTTCAAGGCTATTTTTTCACTCAACCTGATACAAAATCTGCTAAGGCATTGCCTGCATCTAAACTCACCATGCTTGAGCTGATGTCACAAAGCGCGCAGCCCGAATTCGACTTAGAATCCGTCGCGAGTATTATTGAACGTGACGCTGCTTTATCTTATCTGTTATTGCGTTTTATCAATAATCCAATGGTAAACAAACGTTTAAAAATAACATCTCTACGCCATGCATTAACGTACTTGGGCGAAGTCGAGGTGAAGAAATTCATCGCACTACTATCTCTTGCAAGCTTGAACGACTCTAAGCCACTCGAGCTTTTACAAGTCTCCTTAGTGAGAGCGAAGTTCTGTGAGCTGTTCGAAGAAAAGAAAAACGGTAAAGATAAGTCCATGTCAGCCTTCATTGTTGGCTTGTTCTCTCTTCTGGATACCATCCTAGACTCTGAAATGCCGGTAATCTTAGAAAAACTGCCAGTATCGAAAGGTATAAAACAAGCATTGCTGGGTGAAGCGTGTACTTTTACCGACTATCTCAGCACAGCAAAAGCCTTTGAAAGCGGCTTGTGGGGGATCGTCATCTCTCAATCAGAAAGCTTGGATATCTCTCAAAAAGATTTGCATGAAATATTCAATAGAGCGATTAAATGGAGCAACGAAATGCGACAAGCGCTGTCTGATTTCTTCCCCAGAGCGACGCCCAACGGCAAGCAATAAGGCCATCAATCACTATCTGATAGATTTCAAGGTAGATACAGCTTATATACCTTGTAAATACCGATTGCTTTGCTGTGCCTTGCAGGACTATCTACCTAGGCTCTATATCTTTCACATGCCGTTGAACAGACAATATTGAACCTGCTAAACCGAGTCCCACCGACATCATTAGCATGATTAACAGTGTACTCAAATCCATTGCGGTAATATTAAAATCGACCTGATACTTTTCCATAAAAGCATCCATACTGAAATCAACCCAAAGCAGAATAAACAGTACCGTGACCCAAGCCATGATCCCGCCGAGTAAGCCGAACCAAAAACCCGTATAAAGAAATGGTCGTTGAATAAACGCATCGGTAGCACCAACAAGCTTCATCACTACAATTTCATCTTTCTTGTTCAGAATATTTAAACGAATGGTGTTACCAATAATCAATACTACCGCGAAAAAGAGGAGCACGGCGAGCAGGGTAACTAAATCCTTGGCTATGTTGATTAGCGCATACAAGCGCTCTAACCATTCAATATCTAACTTCCCTATTTCGACTTCTCGTTCTTTACGTAGTTTATCTAGCAAAATACCGGCCGCTGTTGGGCTAGCATGCTTACTGGTCGGCACCACTAATACAACCGCAGGTAAAGGGTTCTCTTCCAGGTAATTTAGTGCATCACCAAAGCCAGAGAGTAGCTGAAATTCTTCCAAGGCCTTATCTGCTGGGATATAGGCTACCTCAGATATTTCAGGCCACAGGCGCAATCGTTTAAGCAACTGTTGTGCATCTGCATTCGACACCCCCTTTTCCAAAAACAAGGATATTTCAGATGCTTGTTGCCATTGCTCACTGATTTGTTCGGTGTTTTTCACAATGACGTATAAGGTACTCGGCAGTGTTATACTGAAACCCAAGACACCAATCGTCATCAAAGAAGCAAAAGGTGATCGCCATAGCTCACCTAAGCTATTAACAGCTTGTCTAGCATGATCCGTAAAGAACATAAAAATTGACTGAAAAAAGCCGACTCTTACGGATTCTGCGCCTTGTGCGCGGCCTTTGAATAATAAGCTCATCGATAGTTCCCCTCATCTGAGGAATCTGTTAAGCCATCTGTGATCATTTGTCCATTTTTTAGTGTGAGTGTGCGATATTTCATTCGCGCAATCAGGCCAAGGTCATGGGTTGCTATAAAAACCGATACTCCGGCTTGGTTGAAGTCTTCAAACAAGCGAATAATTTCCATAGACAATTTAGGATCTAAATTACCCGTTGGCTCATCTGCGAGCAACAGTGGCGGTCGATTCACAATCGCTCGAGCTATGCCTACGCGTTGTTGCTCACCACCAGAAAGCGTAATAGGTAAATTGCGGGCTTTGTCACGTAGACCCACCATTTCGAGGGCAGCATCGACGCGCTTGGCAATGTTTTTACGCGTGTGCCCTTCAATGACTAATGGCAAGGAAACGTTGTCATAGACGCTCTTGTCCATTAGTAGCTGATGACTTTGAAAGATCATGCCGATGTCACGGCGAATGTAGGCTATTTGCTTGCGTTTGATTGAACCTAAGTCATGGCCGTTAATCAGCACGCGCCCAACGGTTGGACGCTCCATGATACTGATCAGTTTCAGGAGCGTACTTTTCCCCGCGCCAGAATGGCCCGTTAAAAAGGCCATTTCGCCCTGTTCGACATGGAAATCTACCTTGCGAAGCGCTTGCTGGCCTCCTGGGTAGGTTTTGCTTACCTGCTCAAACTTGATCAACCTTACATCCTTTTCATTCTGATCGACTACATCGGTTCTAGCTTAATCCACTGTTGCTTCTGTGGCTACATCTTGGCTGAATAAAGCATCAACAAACTGCTGAGCTTCAAACGGTTTCAAATCGTCTATGCCTTCACCAATGCCGATATAACGGATTGGGATACCAAATTGGTCCGCTAATGAGAAAATAATACCACCTTTTGCTGTACCGTCTAACTTTGTTAGATTAATACCAGTGATACCTACAGCGTCATTAAAGATTTTAGTCTGGCTTACCGCGTTTTGGCCTGTACTGGCATCCAGCGTGAGCATGATCTCATGAGGTGCGTTCGGGTTGATTTTTTTCATCACCCTGACCACTTTTTTCAACTCTTCGATTAAGTTATCTTTGTTTTGTAAGCGACCGGCCGTATCTGCAATCAGCACGTCAGCTCCTTTAGCCTTGGCTGACGCCAAAGCATCAAATATGACAGAAGCGCTATCAGACCCGGTTTGCTGAGCAACAACGGGGATATCATTACGTTCACCCCATACCTGCAACTGCTCAACAGCTGCAGCTCTAAAGGTGTCACCCGCAGCTAGCATGACTTTTTTGCCTTGGTTTTGGAACTGCTTAGCAAGCTTACCAATTGTGGTCGTCTTGCCCACACCATTAACACCCACCATCAAAATAACAAAAGGCTCTTTCTCACCATTTTCATTTATATTATTGTCGAGATTGAGAGGGCTGGAGACCGGCTCCAATAAATCACGCATTTGCTGCTTAAGCAGATCGTACAAGGCTTCGCCGTCTTTCAACTGAGACAGTTTTGCGCTTTCAGTTAGCTTATTGATGATTTTACTTGTGGTCGTCATTCCCACATCAGCAATCAATAACTGTGTTTCTAACTCTTCGTATAGCTCGTCGTCAATTTTCTTGCCAGCAAACAAAGAGATAAAACCGGTTCCAATGCTCTCCTTGGTGCGCGACAAGCTGTCTCTTAAACGGCTGAAAAAACCTTTCGATGCTGGTTTTTCTTGTGTAGCTTCTGACTTTGTCGGCTCTTGCGCTGGTTCTGTTTCACTCGCAGCAGGGAGATGAGGATCTACAGGATTGAGTGTTTCAGACTCAACAAGCTCGGTGTTGTCTACAGGCTCAACATTGCTGTCTTCTAATTCTGTATTCTGTGCAGGCCTGAAGCTAGTATCTTCAAGTGTCTCAGCCGCGTCGGTATCAGTTGTGATAGCCTTATCTTCAATGGCCTCGCTTTCAGTCGATTTCGAGTCACTTTTTGATTGGTCTTTCTTAAACCAGTTAAACAAATTTGCCATGTTGTTCAAAAAATCCTTAACAGCAGATTGGTAGATTCAGATATAATCCCGTAATCCCCCAATACTAACACTTTCAGGCCACATGACGCGAGTAAGAAAAAAGGTAAATTCCAGTACAGGTAATATTCGAATCATCGGTGGCGAACACCGCGGTCGAAAACTACCTGTATTGAACCTAGAGGGCTTGCGCCCTACTACGGATAGAATGAAAGAAACCGTGTTCAATTGGTTAATGCTCGACGTAAGAAATGCAAAGTGTATTGACTGTTTTGCGGGTGCTGGCTCATTAGGGTTTGAAGCATTGTCACGTGGGGCAAGTCATGTGCAATTTATTGAGTTAGATAAGCCTGCTGCACAGCAATTATCAAAGAATGCTTCTCTGCTGCGTATTGACGCTGAAAGTGCGACAGTTCAGCAGGGTAATGCATTGCAGGTACTAGAAACACTCAAGGAAGCTGCTGATTTGATATTCATCGACCCGCCGTTTCACAAAGGCCTAGTGCAAAGCTGTGTGGATATGATTCAATCGAAAGGCTTAGTCAAAGCAGGTAGCAAAATATACATCGAACGAGAAAATAACAGTCAGTCACTGCACGTTCCCGACAATTGGCAGCAAATTAAACACAAATCGACTCAACAAGTGAGTGCTGAATTATACCAAGTCGTTTAGATAGCAATGCCAATGTTTGACATTCCCTGAGCTTTCATCTCGGCACGCAATTGTTTGAAGTCAAGTGCGCGGTTGTTACACATGGCCAACACTTCTAATTGGGTTTCAATCTCGAACTGCATCAGCGGATCGGCTTTGACCTCTTGATTACTTAAATCGGTTTCAGAAAGCGCCAGTAAATAAGCTTCGACGCCGCCTTGGCTCAGCTTGGCGACCATCACAGCACCATTCGGCTCTTCATCACTTATCAATTGAAGTGTGGCAGCTGCTGCCATACAGAAATCAAGTGCAGGGTAGACGCCAAAATTATCGAAGTTTTCCACATCTGGCGTAATTTCTTCTAGCTTTTCCAACTGCACTGCGATGTTGATTTTTGCTTTGGGTGCAGTCAACCATTCCCAAACTAAATTCACCACCTTTTCAGCAAATTCAGCATCGCCAAACTCTGCAAGTTCACAAAACAATTGATAGTTCGGTAACATTCTTTGCAGCATGGCTGCAGAAAAACCAACAGCTGGCTTCTTCGATAAATCTCGCACTTGTTGGAAAGTACTTAGCTTTTCGCTCATATTCGCTTCTCTAATTTTTGTTTAATTGTCGCGTTAAATAGCAGCACTTAGCTGCGACTGAAAATATACACCGATGCCGTTTAGTAGCATTTGAATTGCAATCATGACGAGTATCATTCCCATGAGTCTTTCAACGGCATTTAAGCCTTTTTCACCCAACAAGCGATGAAAGGTTGAAGACATCGATAAAATAATAGCGCTGATCAGCCAAGCCGCAAACAAAGCAATACTCCACTCTGTCATTTTGTTCGGCTCTTGATTTGCTAGCAGAATCAGCGCAGCCATCGTAGAAGGTCCCGCTATCATAGGAATAGCTAGTGGCACGATAAATGGCTCTTCACCAGCAGGCATGCCCATGATGCCGCCCGGTTTAGGGAATATCATTTTTATGGCAATAATGAACAAAATAATACCGCCAGCAATACTCACGGTCTCTTGCTCTATTTTTAAAAAGTCGAGCAGGGCTTGCCCACTATGCAAAAATACCATCAGGATGATGAGTGCGAAAATGAGCTCTCGAATAATCACTATTCGGCGTCTTTTCGGGTCGATCGTTTTTAATACCGACATATAAATCGGTAAGTTACCCAATGGATCCATGATCAGGAATAACATCGTGGCCGCTGAGAGTATTTCGATCACACCTTTGCTCCTTGAAAAAAAGCGCAATTATGCGCTATTTGGGCCGAGATTGGCAGTAAAAAGCAATAATTTATACCTTGGAATTTATCTACACACCTATAAGAAAGGTTTTTCCCGAGCAGTTTCACCACAAACTGTTATGATGAATTTATTAAGATATTCGTCGCAACTGTCGTTAACCTTTCAAGCAAGGGTTTAGCTTTGTAGCAGCAGCGAGTCCGAACTGAAGTTTCAATAATACAATTGGAGGAAACATGGCATTAATGACGGTAAGTGAAGTCGCAGAGTTTTTAGCGGTACAAGAAGTGAGAGTGGAACGCTTGGAAAGAGAAAGTTTGTTACTTTCTAAAGATAAAGATGATGCTGGCAATCCATTGTTTGATCGAACCGATGTCGAAAAATACAAAGAACTAGCAGAGCGTTTAGGCGGAATCTAAGTTTCCTTCGCCCCTGCTAGTCCCCCTTCCATCTATGCGCTCTATGCCAAAAAGCATATGCGCACCTGAGTGAATGGCTATTTTAGTAACTGAGCTGCAATCGTTCTAATACCAATAGCACTTGCACCATTTGGCATAATTTCAGTCCCATTACGATTGTAAGCCGCGGCTAAATCTATGTGTACCCAACCTTTGCCATCGTCGGCAACAAAGCGTGATAAGAAACCCGCTGCATTTGAAGCACCACCAGCACCACCACCTTTCATCGGTCTACTGTTTGCCGTTTCCGCGAAAGGAGACGGGCATTGCTCTTGGTGCCATGGCATAAGAGGCAGTGGCCAATGAGGTTCATTCATTTCCACAGCACTTGCTAGCACTTCCTGTTGGAACGCTGTGTCTAAACTGAATACTGCATTAAACTCTTTACCAACAGCCATAATTGCCGCGCCAGTTAAGGTTGCTGCATCTATAATTTTTTTCGCTCCCGACTCAGTGGCGGCCATCAAACCATCTGCGAGCACGAGTCTGCCCTCTGCGTCCGTGTTGACAATTTCTACCGTCACACCATTTTTATACGTGATCACATCCCCTAATTTATATGCATGATCACTAATCAAATTTTCGGCGCAACATAAAAATAGTTTGGTGCGTTTTTCCAATCCTTTCATAATTGCTAAGCCAAGTGCCCCAGTGACGGTAGCAGCACCACCCATATCGCACTTCATGTCCAACATTCCTTCACTTGACTTTATGCTATAGCCACCACTATCGAACGTAATTCCTTTTCCAACTAAAGCAAATTCAACATCTGCGTTTGCGTCACCCGTTGGATTGAAATCTAATTCAAGCAAAACAGGTGGTCGGCAACTACCACGCCCAACCTCGTAAATGCCTTGCCAACCAGCTGCAATCAATTCTTCGCCTTTGATCATTTTCGTACTCACGAAGTCAGGTGCAATTGATTCGATCCAAGATGCAGCAGCAACAGCCAACACTTCTGGACTTAAGTCCTCTGGAGTTTCATTCACCAACTTTCGAGTGAATTGCAAGGCTTCAAAACGAATAGCAAGGTCAATGGCATGTTCATCGTCTGCCCATTGAATATCGCCGCGGAAGCCCGCACCACAAAAACTCATTACAAATGCCCATTGCTGCTCAGAATCCCACTGGCCAACAAAAGCCAGGTTTTTTACTCCTAGACCGGCCACTTTACGAGCAGATTTTTGAATATCACGTAAGTGCAATGCTTCGGAGGGTAAATGCAGGACAGCCCCCTTTTCGTTAAAAGAAAGCTTGGTTTGTTCGCCCCAAATTGCATCGGCGCTTTGCGTACTCAGTGATACCTGAAAATTTGACATTATATCTCCAACAAGGTTTGATGATAGCGGTCTCTCATCGACCGATTTGCTTTATATCGCTTATATGGTGATGAGTGTAACAAATATAAAGCGTCGCCCAAAAAATTAAGAAAAATAAAAAGAATAATAAGTTGATTACATTCACAAGTTCATTAATTGAAGCCACTTTGCTTAAGCGTTATAAGCGTTTCTTAGCCGACGTCGTATTGCCCAATGGTGATTCCCTCACCGTACATTGCCCAAACACTGGCGCCATGACAGGCTGCGCTGAGCCAGGTTGGCGAGTTTACTTAAGCCAGTCGGACAATCCAAAACGCAAATATGCGCATACCTGGGAGCTTGCTAAGAATCATCGTCAAGAATGGATTGGCATCAATACCAATAACGCAAATAAGGTGGTCAAAGCAGCACTTCAGAACCGACATATTATTGAACTCGCCGAATACAACTCGATTCACCCTGAATATAAAGTGGGTGATAGCCGGATTGATTTTTTCTTACAAGGTGACGGCATGCCTGATTGCTATGTCGAAGTAAAGTCAGTCAGCTTATGCAGTGAAGGTGGAATGGGCTTTTTCCCCGATGCTGTCACAAAAAGGGGTACCAAACACGCAAATGAATTAGCAGAATTAGCCAGGCAAGGTCACAAGGCTGTGCTATTGTTTTGTGTGCAGCATAGCGGGATTAATTCGGTGCAAATTGCACAGCATATTGACCCCAAATATGCTGAAGCGGTGAGAAAAGCACAAGAAGCAGGCGTTTTATTATTATCGTATAAATGTAATTTTTCTATTGAAAATATGAGCTTAGCCGACGCACTACCAATTGTTGATTAAAAAAAGATTGATTTTTGTGTAAAAATCACCATATTACCGTCCTCAGTTTGAAAAGTGGACTACACAATTTTTAGAATTTGGTGCTACTAATAGCATTAAATGATTGATAAGACATTTCGTTGCAATGTGATTTGCCAGCACTGTTTAGGCAAAAGGATACAAAATGTCGAAGTTTAGGAGAAATGGCAGATGCCAACAGGAAAATCATTAGGGTTACTTGCGTTAGCTGATGTTCAGCCATACCAAGAAAAACCGGACGAAGAATACATGAACGACGAGCAAATGAATCATTTTAGATTGATTCTGAAAGCTTGGCGTAACCAACTTCGGCAAGAAGTCGACCGTACTGTACACCACATGCAAGATGAAGCTGCAAACTTCCCTGATCCAGTAGATAGAGCGGCTCAAGAAGAAGAATTTAGCTTGGAGCTACGTGCCCGTGACAGAGAACGTAAGCTTATCAAAAAAATCGAGAAAACCTTGAAGCGCATTGAAGAAGATGATTTCGGCTTCTGCGATTCATGCGGTATCGAAATTGGTATTCGCCGGTTAGAAGCTCGACCTACTGCCGATATGTGCATAGACTGCAAAACCATGGCTGAAATTAAAGAGAAGCAATTACAAGGTTAAATCCTGTGGTTGTTTGTTCGTATATGATTAACCGCAATGGCTTTGCTATTGCGGTTTTTTATTGTCTAACATGAGCACTTGCATGCAACAAGCACTTCCTTACATTGGTCGATTCGCTCCCTCCCCCAGCGGTCCGCTGCATCTGGGATCTTTGAGCTGTGCTTTAGTCAGCTATTTGCATGCGAAACAGGCTGGCGGTAAATGGCTTGTGCGAATGGAGGACGTAGATACAACTCGTGTCATGCCTAATGCAGACTCCACCATTCTACATCAACTTGAAGCCCATGGCTTACATTGGGATAACTCAGTGGTATATCAAACACAGCGGCAAGAAGCATATCAAGCGGCACTCTCAAGCCTGCAAGCTAAACAATTAGTCTACGCCTGTGATTGCACGCGCCAAACAATAAAAACCAAGGGTCGCTACTACACGTCTTATTGTCAGCATAGAAACCTAAGCGATACTGGCAATGCGCTGCGCCTTATCATTAAAAACAATCAAGCAAGCTTTGATGACTTGTTGTTAGGCCGAGTGACAGTTGAACCCGAGTTTTGTAATGAAGACCTGGTGTTAAAAAGAAAAGATGGTCTATTTGCTTATAATTTAGCAGTTGTCGTAGACGACATTTATCAAGGTGTGACTCACGTTGTGCGCGGTGCCGACTTGATAGATACCACGCCCCAACAAAACTATCTTTACGGACTGCTGCAATCTGCGCCCCCGCAATATTTACACTTTCCAGTATTAAGTAGAGCGCCAGGCAAAAAGCTCAGTAAACAAAACCATGCGAAGGCTGTGAGTACAGAAAACACTTATCAAACACTTTCGGTAGCGCTTACTTATATTGGGCTAGCGAGAGAAAAACAGTTAGCGACGCAAGACCCAAGTGAATTGTTGCAGTGGGCAATTATTCATTGGTCGCCGAAATTACTGTCAAAACAAAGAGAAATTCTGATTTCTGACGTAAATGAAGTATAATCGCGAAAAATCAATAAAGACGCTCAACACAAAGTTGAAGCATCGATAATAGGCAAAGGTGGCATGTCAAGCACCCCAATAGCACCAACACAAACTAACTCTCCGGCGATCGACCCGGTGGTTATCCCGAAAGGGCAACATCCAGTGACATTTTCTGACATTAGCGAAAACGCACTGTCAGTGTTACGTCGCTTGAATAGCAAAGGCTACGACGCTTATTTAGTCGGCGGCTGCATTCGCGACAAACTCATGGGTAAAACGCCGAAAGACTTCGACATTGCTACAAACGCAACCCCTGAACAAATTAAAGCCTGCTTTCGTAATTGTCGACTTATCGGCAGACGCTTTCGCTTAGCCCATATCGTGTTCGGTAAAGATATTATAGAAGTCGCCACTTTTCGTGGGCATCATGGTGACGTGTCAGAGAACGATGAAGAGAATAAAGTACAGGTAAAGAGCCGTCGCGGAAAAGACGTGGAAGACGTTTTGGCAAAGCAAGATCAACAAGGCCAACTGCTTCGTGACAATGTATTTGGCACCATTGATGAAGATGCTGAACGCAGAGACTTTACCTTTAATGCGATGTACTTTAGCGCAAAAGATCAGAGCATTATCGACTTTGCCCATGGTATCGAGTCTATTCAGAACAAAAAAATAGAACTCATTGGCGATCCTGCTACGCGTTTTCGTGAAGACCCGGTTCGTATGATCAGAGCTATCCGGTTTTCAGCGAAATTAGGTATGAGTATTTCTGATGAACTTGGTGCTCAGTTCAAAGAACTTGGCCATTTATTGGCTAATATACCGCCAGCGCGCTTATTTGAAGAAGTGCTTAAACTATTCATTTCAGGAAGTGGTGTAAAAACCTTTCAACTACTGCACAAATACGGTTTATTTACTCATTTATTTCCTCAGTTCGCTCCCATGTTGGTTGATGACACCTGTCGAGAGATGCAACTCGTTATGCGTGTACTGAAGAACACTGACGAACGCATCAACAACGAACAACGTGTCACGCCGGCATTTTTGTATGCCGCATTTTTGTGGTACCCCGTTGAAGAGCGCGCACAAATTGTTATGAATGAGGCAGGTATAAGCTATCATGACGCTTTCAATATTGCGGTGGGTGAAGTGCTTCATCGCCAAATTCAGCGCATCATGATCCCTAAACGCTTCAGTATCGCTATTCGCGAAATCTGGCAGTTGCAAACACGACTACCGAAACGTTTTGGGCGACGCGCTTTCCAGACATTGAGTCATCCTCGCTTTCGTGCCGCTTATGATTTCTTACTTATACGAGGTGAAATTGAAGGTGGCGACTTAATGGAGCTAGGTGAATGGTGGACAGAATTTCAAGAGCTTGAACCTGAAGGCAGAAAAGTCATGTTGAATAAATTGCGCAAAGAATCTGGGCCAAGTAAGAAGCGCCGTTTCCCTCGCAAGAAGAAGAGCGATTAGGCATGCTCTCAGATATTGCATATATTGGGTTAGGCAGCAATCTAGGCGACCCAGTCGAACAGTTAAAACGCGCATTAGTCAGTATTGAATCGCATGCACACATGGTCTTAAATGCCAGTTCACATTTTTATGCTAGCTCACCAATGGGACCGCAGGATCAACCTGACTATGTCAACGCCGTTTGTAGAGTTAAAACATCGCTTCAACCACAAGAATTATTGGCATCTCTGCAAGAAATTGAGAATCGGCAAGGTCGTTTGCGTGAAGGGGATCGTTGGGGTCCGCGCACATTAGATCTCGATATATTGTTGTACAATGACCTAGCACTCGAGACTAAACAACTGACTGTGCCGCATTACGGTATGAAAGATAGAGAGTTTGTCCTTGTACCATTGTTTGAGATTGCGCCCGATTTGATCATGCAAGATGGAAAATCACTTGCCTCATGGGTTGGCAAGTGTTCTTTAGATGGTCTATATAGAATTGAAGAAAAATCTGAGAAAAACCGAGAGTAAACTGGATGAAAAGAGTCACCACTTCTACCTTGCTAACAATGAAGCAAAAGAATGAAAAAATTGCTGCACTTACGGCTTATGATGCCAGTTTCGCGAAGATGTTTGATGAACAGTTTGTTGATGTTCTCTTGATTGGCGATTCATTGGGTATGGTCCTTAAAGGAGACGACGATACCTTGTCAGTCAGCATAGATGATATTGCTTATCATACAAGGTGCGTGCGCAAAGGCACAATAAGGTCATTTGTCGTTGCCGATATGCCGTTCATGAGTTATTCGACGGTTGAGAATACCTATGACAATGCAGCCAAGTTAATGGCTGCGGGTGCAAGCATGGTTAAAATGGAAGGTGGTATGTGGTTGTTACCCGCTATCCAAGGCTTAGTCGAACGTGGCATTCCTGTTTGTGGTCACCTTGGTTTAACACCTCAGTCTGTGCATGTTTTTGGTGGATTTAAGGTACAAGGGCGTGAGAATGAACAAGCGCAGAAAATACTTAACGACGCTATGGAATTAGAAAAAGCAGGCATCCAACTCTTAGTGCTAGAGTGTGTACCCACTTCTGTTGCTAAGCTTATTACAGAAGCACTCAGCATTCCAGTGATCGGTATCGGTGCCGGTTCTGGCACTGATGGGCAAATTCTAGTGATGCACGATATGTTTGGTATCAGCGCGAACTACATGCCGAAATTCAGTAAAAATTATTTAGAAGATACTGCGGACATGCGAAGCGCTGTCAGCGCCTATATTGAAGATGTGAAAGCAGGCCGCTTTCCGGGTCCTGAGCATTCCTTCGAGTAATTAACATGCAAATAGTCAGTGATATAAAACAACTTCGTGAGCTTCGTAGAGAATGGCAATCAGGAAAAGAGCTGATTGCCTTTGTCCCTACCATGGGTAACCTCCACGATGGTCACCTAAAGCTAGTCAAAGAAGCCAAAAAACACGCTTCAAAAGTCGTCGTTTCGATCTTCGTCAACCCTTTACAGTTTGGCCCAGATGAAGACTTAGACGCTTATCCACGCACAATGGAGCAGGATAAAGCCTCTTTACAAGCCTTAGGTGTTGATATCTTATTTATGCCGAAAGTAGACGATATATACAGTCGAGGTTTAGAGCAGCAAACCTTTGTCGAAGTGCCTGGTTTGTCCTATATGATTTGTGGTGCAAGTCGTCCTGGCCATTTCAGGGGGGTCGCCACTATCGTGTGTAAACTATTTAACATGGTTCAACCGAACATGGCCTTTTTTGGGCAGAAAGATTTTCAGCAATTGCAGGTCATCAAAGCGATGGTCACTGACCTATCGATGAACTTAACCATCCATGGTGTGCCCACCGAACGAGAGCCTGATGGTCTAGCAATGAGCTCACGTAACAACTACTTGAATACTGAGCAGCGCGAAATAGCGCCTGGCTTATATCAGCTGATTTCAAGCATGGCGCAACAAATAAAAGAGGGACGACGTGACTTTTCTGTCATGATATCTGAAAACAAACTCAAGCTGGCAACACTTGGGTTTAAACCCGATTATATTGATGTGCGTTCAGCATCGAGCCTATTACAGCCTAGCCATGAAGACACTGAATTAGTCATTCTAGGAGCGGGCTTTTTGGGTAAAACCCGCATTATCGACAATATCCAGGTAAGTATCTAAAACGACGCTGGCTAAGCGCGACGAGCTTAGCCTTGTTGTTTTAATAGCTTCGCAGCTTCTTTTGCAAAGTAGGTCAAAATACCATCTGCGCCAGCTCGTTTAAATGCGAGCAAGGACTCCATAATAACGTCGTCCTTTTTTAACCAGCCATTTGCAAAAGCGGCTTGGTGCATAGCGTATTCACCGCTAACTTGATATGCAAATGTTGGTACACCAAACTCTTCCTTGCAGCGCAAAACGATATCTAAATACGGCATACCCGGTTTAACCATCACCATATCAGCACCTTCATTGATATCTAATTCAATTTCTCTTAAGGCTTCATCAGAATTTGCAGGGTCCATTTGGTAATTCTTTTTGTTTCCACCTTTGATATTACCAGCACTGCCAACAGCGTCTCTAAACGGCCCATAATAGCTAGATGCATATTTTGCCGAGTAAGCCATGATTGCGGTATTTTTAAAGCCTTGTAGCTCCAATGCCTCGCGAATTGCCCATATACGACCATCCATCATATCTGAAGGTGCGACAATATCAGCACCCGCCTCTGCATGTGATAAAGCTTGCTTTACCAATACATCAGTCGTTTCGTCATTCATCACATAAGCGTTCTCGTCTAGCAAGCCATCTTGTCCGTGAATCGTGAAGGGGTCGAGAGCAACATCAGTAATCAGGGTAATATCGTCAAATTCTGCTTTTAAGGCTTTGACAGCGCGTTGCGCTAGGCCAAAGGGATTAAAAGCTTCGCTCGCACATTCTGTTTTTTTCTCTGCGGGTGTCACAGGGAAGAGGGCGAATACATGCAAGCCCAGCTTGACTAGTTCTGCCACTTCTTGCACTAGCTTATCAATACTATAGCGATAAACGTCTGGCATGGACTCCACAGGCTCAACCTGGCCTTCCCCCTCAAGCACAAACATTGGATAGATCAAATCATCAACTGATAAGCGGCTTTCGCTTACCAGCTTCCGAATAGATGAGGTATAACGTAATCGACGTGGGCGAGAAAGTGGAAATTGTGACATGAAGTTCCCTATTGGTTAGGATTAATAATCTTGGGCGACAATTTGATTACGCCCTGATTCTTTAGCTTGATACAAGAGCTTATCGGCAAAGGCATGCAAGAGCTCATATTCTTCATCTGATGCAATGACTCTACAAGTTACGCCAGCGCTTACTGTCAGCTTTATTTGCTTCTGCTCACATTGTAACGGTGAGTTTTCGGTTGTCGAGCGAATATTTTCGGCTAAAACGCTAGCACCTTTAATATCAGTATTCGGTAAAATCAGCACAAATTCTTCACCACCGTAACGGCAGATTAAATCACTAGGACGCTTCACACAGCGCTTCAAGATCTCAGCAAAATGCACCAAGGCCTCGTCACCACATTGGTGACCAAAGGTGTCATTGACCAATTTGAAATGATCAAGGTCGAGCATGACAATCGCCAGTGGTGTTTTTTCTCGGCGACTTCGTCGCGCCTCTGCCGCGATTCGTTTGTCATACATACGACGATTCGCGACGTTGGTTAGCGAGTCGATAGAGTTCTTGCGCTCAAGTTCATGGTTTGCCTCATTAAGCTCGCGAATAGCAATTTCTAACTCATAGGTTCTTTCATCAATCGCATATTCCAGCTTCTCTTTACTTTCTAACTGCAAACGGAGTAAGCCCTTTTTGGCCTCTATCGCTTTTTGTTTTTGCTGTTGAGCAACTCGATGTGCAGCCCTAGCTTCTTTTCTCTGTTGACTAAATAGCATTGCCAAACCCAAAGCCATAAACAAGGTTTCAATAACCGCGCTCGACATCAGCAAATAGCTAGGATCCAAGTTGAGGCTTATCCAATTGAGTGAGTCTGCTATACCAAGCAATGCACTAAATATGAGAGAGCACCAAGCCGCACTCAAATACAATGCAACGGGGTTGCCTTTAATAGCCACATAGATATTAGAAAAAAGAACTAAACACATCGCCATCAAAATTAAGAGTGTGATGGTTTCAGCTATCAAGGAATATGGCAGTAAAAAGGTGAATACCAGATAGATAACGATTACGATGCGCACGGCATTGAAAAAGCGATGAATATTGGGATGTTCGTGCTTCAAGCGCAAGACTTTGGCTGTAAAAGACGTGCTAAAGAAAATCATGGTCGCAGAGAAGAATAAAATTGCTTGCTGTTGCCATCCTTCAGCATTTGGCCAAATAAAGCGATAACTCAATCCTTGGCTGGTAGCTAGCATCAAGGAAAGACTCACAATATAACCAGTGTATAACAAGGTAATAGGATTACGAGACGTGATGAACAAAAATAAGTTAATCAGTGTTATCGCAACCATGAAACCATAAAACACACCGATAAATACCCGATGTGAGCCAATATATTGTATATATTCTTCATTGCTCCATAGTTTAATCGGTACCTTCAATGAACCTTGGGTTTGGACTCGTATGAATAAGCGCAGTGGCGTCTTCGATTTTGGTATTGGAAAAACGAGCTGATCGTGTAGCACTTCACGTTCTGCAAATGAGAGCTTATCTCCGGAACGATATACAGCGGCAGCACACTCTTCTTTGGTGCAAGTGTCGGGCAAGAAATACAAATCGACATAATCTAGGTTGGCAAATGAAATCTCTATTAAGTGCTGGTCGTTAGCCGTTTCTGGCAAGGCGACTTTAAACCAATGCGGTTTGCTCGAAAGAGAGAAGTTTGAGGAATCGATGTTTGTCCAAGACTGACTTGGTAAATCGATAATCGAAGCAATATTATCATTGTCATTCGTGACCACATGCACTTGGCTCTGCGAATTCAAAAGCGCTTGTTCGCCCTGTCCAGAAGTCGACAGCACAAACCAAAAAATACCCACACCCAAAAGGGCTATCAAGCCAGCAACCCAGGCACCACCATATTTAGACGTTTGACGATCGTCATTATCATGATCAACTGTCGCCTTTTCTAGCTGTTCATCTTCGTCTTGGTTGCCTGGCTGTTGATCGATCATCAGAAATTGCCCGCCTTAATACAGTTTCGACCACTCTCTTTTGCTTGATAGAGCAGTTTGTCTGCATAAGCCAATATTTTATTACTATCGTCTTGTGAACCAATGACTTTCGAACACAAGCCAATACTTACAGTGAAATTAACAGTATGTCCTTGGCTACTGACTTTTAGGTTTTCGACCGCTACACGACATTGCTCTAAAAAGTCTTTAGCGCCGTCTAAGTTAGTATTGGGCAATAACACTACAAATTCTTCGCCGCCAATACGAGCGACAAGATCACCCGGGCGTTTCAATTGTTCTTGCAGGACTTGCGCAAAAGCGACTAAACAATCGTCTCCAACTTGGTGCCCATATGTATCATTGACCTGTTTAAAGTGGTCTATATCTAGCACAGCCAAAGATATCACTTGTCGCTCTCTTCTACTCCGTGCTGTTTCAGATTTCAGTGTTTGCTCAAAGAAGTAACGATTAGTTAGGCCCGTCAAGGCGTCTGTCTCACTCAAGCCTTTAAGTTCAGTATTGATTGTCGATAACTGCTCTAAGGCATCTTCAAACTCTTGTGTTCGAGCTTGTACCTCTTTTTCAAGTTCTTCTTTTGCTCTCTGTTCCAAACGATACGCTTCGTCTTGTACCTCCATTGTGCGCTTTTCATTTTCTGCAGCTTCCATGTGCGCCCTTCTTGCGTCCACACGCTGTGCGCTATAATTCATCGCTAAGGCCAATGCTAGCAATAAGGTTTCAGTGGTTGCCCCAATCATAAGTAAGTAGCTTGAATCGATAGGCAATACCACCCAGTGAAAATTATCCGCGCTAGCAAGGATGCCTGAAAGTAGTAATACTCCCCATGCCGCGCTGAAATAGCGCGCAATAACACTTCCACGAAACGCTAAACTCATACTCACTAACAAAATAATCGGGATCGCAAATAAGAAAAGTAAGAGTAATAACTTAATCATAAAGCTATAGGGTACAACAAACGAAGCTATCGTAGCTCCTATGTAAAATACAGTAAGAAATTGAAAAATCCGCGCGTATGTCCCGCCGTTTTCTTTCAAATTGAGAATTTTAGAGGAAAACACCAGTATAAAACTCATCGTCATATAAGCGAATATGATCGTAGATCGTTCTTGTAACCAAGGGCTATTTGGCCAGAGAAAGCGGAAGCCTAAACCGTGAACGGATGCTATTAACAAAGCGAAAGCAAATACATAGCCAGCATAAGCAAGGTACACCTGATTGCGAGTAGTCACAAAAACAAACAGATTGATCAGGCCCATTGCAAACATATATCCAAAAAATAGGCCCATGAACAGTCGGTGCGAAGAGGTATACGCCACATATTCTTGTGCAGTCCAAATTTTTAATGGTGACTTTACAGGTCCATTGGAACGTACTCTTAACATCAGTTGCAAATTCTCGTCCAGCTTTGGAATCGGCACCAAGAATCTGTCATGAATAACGGGGCGTTGTAAAAATGGAAGCGTATCACCAAGATTGTATTTCTCAATCAAAGTAAGGTGATCGTCTTCAATAGCGTTCACCCAAATGATAATAGAATCAAGCATGGCATAGTCTATTTCCAAATAGCTGCCATGCGATGCACGCGGTAAATCTACCTTCATCCATTGATGTGCATTGGTTAAACCAAAGTTCAGCTCGGTAATATCAGTCCATTCGTCGGCATCTAGACTAGCGATATCATGAAGTTGTAAGGTACGGCTCTGATCCTCGAAGTGATAAATAGTGCTATCGATTGAGTGACTATCAATATCTTTTCCAAGGCTGACAACCATATATAGCATCAAACCCGTGAACACCACGATCAGCGCCGCAAGCCATATTACGTTTGATGACTGAGCTGAATTTGTTATCGCCTTTCCACTGTTTGTCATAATCGATTAGCACTTTATTCGAAAAGCGCTTAAGGCGTTTTGATAGCTCTGTCTTGCAATAGTTTCAAGCGATTTCTGGGTCAACTCTGCCACTTTTTCACCAACATGAGGAAGGCAACATGGCTCATTATTTTTCATTCTTGGACGGACATTTTTTGGAAATAAATACGGTGCATCAGTCTCCAATAATAAGCGCTGTAGCGGAATTGCTTTAACAGCGTCCTGCAAGTCTGCGCCACGTTTATCATCGCAAACCCAGCCTGTTATGCCGATATAACAACCCAACTCAAGATAGGCGTCGAGTTGTGCTCGCGTACCTGTAAAGCAGTGCACAATAGCACTGGGTATATCAGGCAAGTAACGTTTCAACAAGGCGATTTGAGGTTCAAACGCATCACGTTCATGCAAATAAACAGTTTGATGGTTTTCAGCAGCAATTTTCAATTGCGCTTCAAAAACGGCTAATTGGTTTTCTGGGGTCGAAAAGTTACGATTAAAATCCAATCCGCACTCGCCAATCGCCACCATAGATTTATCGGCGCAGAATTGTTTGAGTTTGAGTAAATCTTGCTCGCTGGCATGGTCGGCTTGGTGGGGATGAACGCCTGCCGTGTAATACACTGAACAAGGGCTAACCGTATTTTCAACAAAGCTTTGTGCTTTGCTAGACTCTTTAAGATCACTACTGATAACGCAGACTTTATTCACTGCTTTGTCTGCAGCGCGTTGCAGCACTTCGATTGGTTCAAATCGTTTGTCTAGTAAATTGACACCGATATCGAACCATTCCATTACTTTATTCTCTTAACTCTAACCCGACCTCTGAAGTTTTCTTTAGCCAGGTAGTAGGCACTAAAAGAACCCTCAGTAACAACCGCAGTATCCCCAGCTTTAATTCTGAGTTTGGTTGATTTTTTATTTTCCCAAACCTGCCCATTAGTAAAATAAAAGATCTGCCGTTTTCGTGCGTTAAGCTCAACTTTCTCAACTATTAGACGTATTTCATCGACTTTGTCTTCATTTTGTTCTTTTAAATGCCTTGCTCCAAACTCATCCACTGCCGACTTTTCGAGGGGTGAGGGCACATGTTCGCCATTGTTTTTGTCGGCTTTTGCGAAGGCCTTATCAAAACAAGATAGTCGTTTTTTATCGTCCGATATTTTGGTGCATTGAGAAGCTGCCATGGCATTGACATAAGCAGCCTGACTGTCATCAGCGTAAGCGAAGGTTGTGAAACCAGAAGTGAGACTAAGTATGGCTAAAAGGAGGTAGGGGTTTTTCATGATTGTTTGTCTTCCATTTCGTCTTCTGCATCCGGTGCTTTGTGGCGAGTATACCAACTTCCGACAACCACGCCTACTTCAAACAAAAACCACATCGGAATGGCTAAGAGTACTTGTGAAATGACATCTGGAGGCGTTAGTAACATGCCAACAACAAATGCTGCCACAATCACATGGGCTCTTTTCTTTCTGAGATTGTCAGGTGTCGTCATACCGGTCCAACACATCAATATGATGGCGACAGGGATTTCAAAAGCCACACCAAAGGCGAAGAAAATCTTTAATACAAAACTTAAATATTCAGATATGTCTGGAGAAATAAGCACATCTTCTGGTGCTACTGCATTAAAAAATGCGAACGCGAGCGGAAAGACGACAAAATAGGCAAAGGCCATTCCACTGTAGAATAGTAAGGTGCTTGAAAACAACAAAGGCGCAACCAGCTTTTTCTCATTGCGATATAGGCCCGGCGCAACAAAACCCCATATTTGATAAAGGATGTAGGGGATGGCGATAAAGAACGACAACACCATAGTTAACTTGAAAGGGGCAAAAAACGGTGAAGCAACACTCGTCGCAATCATTGATGCACCATCAGGAATCGTAGCGACTAAGGGTGCAGCTAGAATTGTATAGAGGTCTTGCGCCCAATAGGCCAAGCCCATGAATATCACTAGTACCGACATTAAGGCTTTTAAAACTCGGCTTCTCAACTCAATGA
The DNA here is from genome assembly GCF_031846165.1 of Brumicola blandensis. Lineage (NCBI taxonomy): Bacteria > Pseudomonadati > Pseudomonadota > Gammaproteobacteria > Alteromonadales > Alteromonadaceae > Brumicola > Brumicola blandensis. Next base: position 509,051 of record NZ_JAVRIE010000002.1, on the reverse strand, counting down.
GATGCGAAATGAGACTACTCGGCTGGGTCATCTGTTTTCTTTTTCTTGTAAGGTTCTTGCACCGATAAGGCTGCTTGCTTTAACTCTTCAACGCTTTGTTTCACTTCAGGGCTGACATTATCAATGCCCATCTTTTCAGCTTTTTTCAAATTCTCATGTAGTTCATGAACACGCAACTGCTCCTCGACTTCCGTTTTGAAACCAGAAGCCATGCTTTTCATGCTGCGTATTGTTTTCACCGTAGAGCGTATCGCGCCAGGTAAGCGCTCTGGCCCTAATATCACCAAGGCTACCACGCCGATAATGCACAATTCCCAAAAGCTGATGTCGAACATGGCCTACTCTTTTGTTGTGCTTTTTGTTTCTGAAGGCTCTACGCGCTTATCTGAATCAGATTTATCTTCTACGGTTTCAAAGTCAGCATCACCCTCTTTTTTGTCTTTTTCAGCGGCCTCATCATCGCTCAATGCTTTTTTAAAGCCCTTCAACGCAGATCCTAAATCGCCGCCAACATTACGTAGTTTCTTTGTTCCGAACAATAGGATAACTATCAATAGTACGATGAGTACATTCCAGATATTAAAACCCATTTGTAAATCTCCATTGTTAAATATTTGTTTTTTTTGCTACCGTAAAGGAGCTTTAAAAAAGCCAGTTGTATCAATAACAAAACAAGTTTGATTATTGCATTATACGTTGGTTTTGATAAAGATCACTGGCTTTCACGAACTAGTTTTTATACCTAGGCAAAACTTAGGATAATAGAAGCGCTCTTGTTCAATACAGAAGTGATTCAAAAAAGGACTGAAAGCACTTGTAAACGTATGTACAAAGGAATGTACCTAAGTTGTGATCGGCAAGTTTGTTTCGATGTAAAATGACAGCTTGGCTGGACTAAAACGGGCAGTTTAGGAAATCTCTATGGCAGACGCAAGTTGCTCTACAAATAAGAGCCCTACATGACTTACATTCGCGTCACTATCTTCTTGCTTTCGATAATCCTCTCGCTTCACCTTGTCGCGCAAGAGAAGGCCAACCCATCAGACTCGAACCCCAACTACTGTGGAGGACAGATTTGGTTTGATGATTGGTATTGTCATTTTAACTACGGTATCGAAAGTTCCGTAGTGGAAGTGAATTCGTGGTTCGTACATGAAAACACTACCACGCAAGCTCCCACAAGAGCATCTGGTAAGCTACGATTTGGTATTGAGCCCAGAAGTGGTGACTTATCGCAGCTTGATTTCCGCTTTAAAATTCGTGTCAAACTGCCAGCCCTTGAAGACAGAGTTGAACTCTTACTCTCTGATGATGAAGATGATGTTAACCAACAAGCAGTAAAAGCGGCCAGAAGTGAACAACTAGGAAGCAATGACAGAGCCACCTTAGCCTTACAATTTAAAGATAAACCTGATTCAAAAGTGAGTTACCGGCTTGGTCTCGGTCGCGGTTCTCAGGTATATACTAGAGCACGGTATAAAGATGAATTTTCGGTAAATATAAATAGTAAGTTCTCCTATTTCGCAGAAGTTAACTACTATTCAGATGACCAATTTGGTGTTGAATTTGAAGGTGCATTGAGTCGAAATATCGATAACAAACACGCAATCGAATTTGAAAACACTTTCCGCTACCGCGACAAATCTGAAGATTTATTTTGGCGTCATCAATTCAAGTATCTGTATCTTAGGGACGGTAAAACAAGCTACCTTTTCACCGCCATGATCGACGGTCTGAATAAACCAAGCTATCGCAAAGAGCAAATGCTAGTCAGCTTAAGATACAAAAGGAATGTACTAAGACCTTGGCTATTTGTTGAACTTGAACCCTTTATCTTGTGGCTTAGAGAGGAAGACTTTCGAACCTCCTATGGCATTGCACTGCGAGCCGAAGTTCACTTTCCAGATTATTAAAGGTAGTTCAGGCGCAGAGCACCTTTTCTATAAACGAGGGTCGCTTGCTTTTGCTTCTTCTCGAGTCGCATGCTCTGCATGGAATGCGACCAAAGCGGGTAATTTAGAGAAGTCGTAACGAGCACGAAACTCAACCCAATCTAATAAACAGAATAAACTCAGAGAGGCATAGTTCCACTCATCAAACTTGCCCTGCTCTGCCGCTTTGTTCAATTCCCCAAATATCACGTCGAAGCGTTCGCGCTGAAGTCTGAAATAGAGCTTATCAGCACTCGTGTCGATGTCTGAACGCGAGAGTAAAAATATCTGAACCAAAGAGTCATTTGCTGAATCAATAAGGGTAAGTAAGTTTTCTTGCTCCCATGATAAAGAAGGTAGGCTTGCTTTTTGGCTTAGATAGCGAAAGATAACCCCTGAATCGAGGACGATCGTGTCACCATCCTCCAGCATTGGGATTTTTAAGCTTGGATTTTTTTCAACTAATTTGGCACGATCTGCACTATTGAAGATATCGACTTTTTCAAAATCATATTGGAAATCCTTCATCCACATAAGCAAACGACGTACGTAAGGAGATGTCGTTGAACCGATAAGTTTCATAATCGTACCTAAAATTGTGTAATTAAATACTAAAGCTTGCGCCGCATCCACAGGTAGTGGTCGCGTTCGGGTTATTCACGAAAAAACGGGAACCTTCTAAGCCTTCGGTGTAATCAACTATGCCGCCCACTAAATACTGCAGACTCATTGGGTCGATCACTAAGGTGACGCTTTCTTTTTCAATCGTCATATCGCCGTCATTTACCTTTTCATCGAAGGTAAAACCATACTGAAAGCCAGAACAACCGCCCCCCGTTACATATACGCGCAGTTTCAATTCAGGGTTTTCCTCTTCCTGTATCAAGGTGAGCACTTTTTTTGCTGCTGCTTCTGAAAACTCAATCGGCAATGCCGTTTCAACTGACATAATATTCCTCTAAATCTTTTGCGGCTATCGCTTGTTTGCGACGCCACTTTTCTAGCGCAAATTATCTAATACCTGAGTAATTTAATCAAGTATTCAATTGGGCGATTCGTCTATTCTTCAACGCTTAGCGCATCTGCCCAGACTACCTCAGTAGAATACGAGCCTCGACGCTTTTTGTATTTATAGACATCGGTTTTAATTTCAAGGCTTTCCGCCTGAAAACCATCGGGTAGGGTCACTCTCGCCTCAAGTACCTGAAAGTAACGAAACGAATAGTTGAGTTTGCTCTCTTTATCGTCCAATAATGTGACTAAATCATATGTCTGGGGTAGGCCGTTTAAACTGCCTCGCAGTTGAATTTTTAAGGTGCCTTTAATGACTGACTTAATATTTTCACGCTGTAGCATCATGATATTGATTGCATAGTTTCTATCACTAAGTGTGGGTAACACCTCGACACTCTCTACAACAAAACCATCTTGCGTTAACTCTGGCGCCATGACTTTTTGATAAAAACTGATCTGTTCTTTCAGTTCTTTCTCGCGCAACAAGCTCTCTTTTCTATTCAACTGAGCCTGCTCATTTGCAATACTTGCTACTTCTAACTCTACTTTTTTCACATTAAGCTGCGAACTTAAATCTTGATTTTCTAAGCGCAAATTATCCAAGCTACTTTCTAGCACCTTGATTTCTTCCGTCAGCAAGTTATTGCGCTTATCAGCGTATTCATAGCCAGCATACAATGCCAGCGCGATCACGATCAGAATTGAGCCATAAAACCGGATAAAACCAAGCTCTTGCTTTAGATCTTTAAAATTCAAATTTTTCTCCAAAACAAAAGGTCATTTAGATAATTATCAAGGTCTTAACTTAAGGGAAGATAGCAAGACACGGCGTTAACCGTTATGATAGTCGTATTTACAACTAGTATAAACCCTCAAATCACATGTTTCTGCAAGCATTGAGACGAGAACTCTCATATCCAAGGACGTCAATCCAGCTTTGTCTTTTAGGCATCGTTGCAGGGGTATGCGCTGCGAGTCTCATCATTGTTTTTCGGCTGAGTTTTGAATACATCCAACTTTTACTGCTTGGCGGTGTTGCCGAATATGACAACATTGATCCACTTTACTTAGCGTTCCTGCCAGCGGCCGCAATTTTATGTGTACTTGTGATAGCCAAACTAACTGGTTTTAAGCATTACAGAATGGGTATTCCATTCGTTATACATCGTATCAAAACCCGCTATGGTCATATGCCAATCAGAACTACGATTAACCAGTTTTTCGGCGGGGTTTTCTCACTAGCCGGTGGATTTGTCGTCGGGAAAGAAGGACCGACAGTACACCTTGCTGCAGCCGGTAGTCACTTTCTCGGTCAATACTTTAGATTACCTTTCAATAGTTTACGTATTTTGACTGGTTGTGGGATTGCAGCAGGAATCGCTGCGGCATTCAACACACCTTTCGCGGCCGTTATTTTCGTCATGGAAGTCGTACTTCGTCAGTATCGTGTTCATATATTTGTGCCAGTGATGCTGTCAGCCGCGTGCGGTTCCATTTTAACTCGTCTCGTTTTTGGTAATGAAAATGAACTCACCTTTTTGAGCTTTCAAAACCTAGAACCGATCTTACTCCTCTATTTAGTGTTTTTCGGGTTTTGTTCCGGCTTGTTGGCCGCGCTGTTTAACAAGCAATTGATGCTAGTAATGACGACCTTTCGTAGAGTGAATATGGTCATGCGGCTGCTTCTCGCTGCGACAATTACCGGTGCTGTTGCTTACTTCATGCCGCAAGCCTTGGGGGCTGAATTTATTGCCATCGAAAAACTCTTTTTATCGGAACCTAGTCTCACTTTTCTACTCAGTTTGTTTGTACTGAAGTTTATTTTGGCAACAACAGCAATTGGCCTAGGTGTGCCAGGCGGGATCATTGGCGCCGTTATGATAATTGGCATGCTCGCTGGTGTTATTTTACTGCAACCGCTGCTGCTATTAGGTACTGAATCTACTGTTACGCCCACTTTCGCTTTGCTTGGTCTAGCTGGTATGCTCGCCGCAGTGCTCCACGCACCAATGGCTGCATTGTCGGCCGTCATGGAACTTTCAGCAAGCTCGCAAGTTATCTTGCCTGCGATTATTGTTATTGTCGTTGCTTATGTCACAAGTAAACAGCTCTGCAATAACCGGTCTATCTTCATACAACAACTCGACTTTCAACAGTTACCTTACACCACATCTTCTATCCGTGACGTATTGCAGGAAACTGGCGTTATGGCGATTATGCAAACAGAAATGAAACACTTTGTGGATGCACCCAAGAAGGCCTTATATCAATACTTGCAGACCCACCCGCATGATATTGTTTTACAGGAAAAGGTCTTTGAGCTCGATCGACAGTATTTTATCGTCTCACTCGATGTCAGTTTACAAGAGGATACCTTGCCATTAACTATTCATGAAATGGAGGGTTTGAGTGATCAATCAACCATGGCCGAAGTGTATGAAACTTTGCATAAACAACGGCAAGGCGCAGTTTATATTTATCAAGAGCTGGATTATGATGCCCACGTGTATGAGCATGGTAAACCGAAGGTCATCGGGGTGATCACTTGGAACATGCTACATACGTACTTGTTACGTCAACAACACTAAATCGTTTAGAAAGGGCAATAGTATGACAATCTTGTGGCTGAAAGCTTTTCATGTATTTTTTATGATCGCGTGGATGGCGGGTATCTTTTACTTGCCACGTTTGTTTGTTTATCATGCCGAAAGTACGAATCAGGAAACGAAAGATCAGTTTAAAATCATGGAGCGTCGCTTATGGTTTTTTGTCACTCCTTTCGCGCTGCTAACCCTGATTCTTGGTGTCATTATTATGTATTTGTACGGTAGCGCTTGGTTGAAAGTATCGGCTTGGTTGCATGCAAAACTAGCTATCGTTGCACTTTTCTATGCTTATCACATGTACTTGTATCGACTAGTGAAGGTATTCGCCGCTGACAAAAATACGCATAGCCCTCGCTTCTACCGCTTCCTGAATGAAGTCCCCGTTCTTGCGCTTCTAGCAATCGTGATATTAGCGATCCTCAAGCCATTTTAGGCGGTTTTAGGCGGTTTTAGGGGATGATGAGCGCAAGTTATGGCTCTTTCTGTACAAAAGTCTCAAATTGGTTAGGTAGAAATGCCGCTAATTCCCCAGAAACCTCGACATAAGTATTCAAGGCGTTTGGCAGCGCCTTTGCGATGCTTGGCAACTTACTTTCGAAGTCTTCTTGTCCACGCTTTTTTGCTTGTTCGATAGCAAGTGCGATATCCGCAAAAGTAGTGAACATCCCCAAACTATGCTTCAGTTTTTTTGCTAAAGCTGGGGCATTCTCAGGACTTTTCTTATGCATGATTGACCAAGCATTCTGCCACACCTTTTCAGTATTTGAATGAGCAGTGAGCAAACCACTCAACCATTGACTCAGCGGTGAATCATTATCAATTTGCTGTGAATATTCAGCATCTTCTTCGAAAACCGCATAACTTGGCATTGTCACTTCGTTGTTCGTCATCATTGCCAAACAATACTTAAAGTAAGCAAATAACGCATCCGTGATCTCATCCGCCTGCTGCGCATCTTGCATTTGACCATGATGCTTTATCGTCCATGTTAACCAAGCATCTGGCATTGGGATTTCGGGGGCAACACCAGCGCCAAACAACACACCTTCAACGTAGTAACGAGAGTGCAACAATGCTGCGTTTTCCGGTTTTTCATAAATACTGAGTAAATTCATATCAAGAAATGGCTTGGGCTTGCTAATAAAATCAATGCAGTAGATGATAGAGTTAAACTTGCATAAAACACAACAATAACAAGAAAATAAAACAATCGTTGTAAGGGAAATGACATGAAATCAGGCATGACAGGCTTAATTATCGCTGCTGCTTTTATCGGCCCGGGGACAGTGACTACCGCATCGATAGCGGGTGCAAACATGGGTTACGGCCTTGTATGGGCATTATTATTTTCTATTTTCGCTACCTGCGTTTTGCAAGAAATGGCTTCACGTTTAGGCTTAGTAACCGGTCAGGGTTTGTCCGAAGCCATAGTGCAAACGATGGATAATCCGGCTTTGCGCTGGTTTAGCATTGTTTTGGTTGTATGTGCTATCGGTGTTGGCAATGCGGCTTATGAGGGTGGAAACTTAACCGGCGCTGCATTGGGTTTATCCAATGTCATGCCTGGCAGTCTGACACTTTGGTCCTTAATACTGGGCTCGCTCGCATTAATCACATTGATAAGCAATCGCTATGCTCTGGTAGAGAAGTTACTCATCGCTTTAGTCGCATTAATGAGTGTTGTTTTTATCGCGATTATGTTCATTGCGGGAATAGATTTTGCTGCTTTGAAGGAGGGTTTACAACACTTAGGCTTTTCAAATGTCACACTCATGCTTGCCATTATTGGTACCACAATCGTGCCATACAACTTATTCTTACATGCAGGCTTAAGTGCCAAACAAAAAAGTGATGATGCTATAAGCGATGAGACCCTTTCCACGCACCTTCCCTCTCATCGAAAACAGTTGTTTACCTCCATCGGCGTTGGTGGTTTAGTGACTTTTGCAATCATGTCGAGTGCGGTGAGCGCCTTTTACATCACTTCCATTACCTTATCTGGAAATAATATTGCATCGCAATTGCAGCCTGTATTAGGCGATTATGCAAACTTGTTCTTTGCTATTGGCTTATTCTCAGCAGGTTTAACTAGCGCGATTACTGCTCCTTTAGCTGCAGCTTATGCTATTTGTGGTTTATTCGGATGGCAACAATCCCTCGCCGGCAATGCTTACAAAAGCATTTGTATTATTATTTTATTGATAGGCGTTGTAGTTGCAAGCTTAGGCTTAAAACCCTTGGCAATCATCGTTGTGGCTCAAGCCTCCAACGCTTTGTTACTCCCTGTGTCGGTTGGTTTTTTGTTGTATGTGATGAACAATAAAAAGGTCATGCATAACTATACCAATAGCATCTTAAGCAATGTACTTGCAGGCGGTATTTTATTGTTGATTATGATACTAGGTGGGACCAAACTCGCCGCGCTTATTTAAGCCAAGAGCTTGGATTAAGGGCTTTACCTTTTAAACGGATTTCAAAATACAAACCTGGCGTTGATTGGCCCCCGCTGCTACCGACAAGACCAATCGATTCACCTTCGAGTACCGTGTCCCCGGCTTGTTTTAATAGTGCTTGGTTACGGCCATATACAGTCATGTATCCATAGCCATGATCGACAATCGTGACTAAGCCAAAACCTTTTAACCAGTCGGCATATAAGACTTTGCCGTCTTGCACCGCTCTTACCGGCGAGCCTTCTGCACTGTTAATGACAATGCCTTTCCAGCGGACTTGTCCTTGTCGCCGCTTACCGAACAACTTCATTACTTTCCCAGCAGCCGGTTTCAATAACTTACCTTTAAAATTAGCGAGGCCACTAAGCGTAATGCTTTGTTCTTGAGTTTGTGTTTGTTCCTCTCGACGCTTCAAAGCGTCAATTTCGGCTTGCTCAATTGCATTCATCAATGAGCGTTCTTCCTGCTGCAGTTGAGCTACGCGAGCAGTATCCGATTTTATTTGGCGATCAAGTGCCTGTAGCTTTTTATGTCTAGCTGATTGTTGTTCACGCAGTTGAGAGCTTTGCGAACGTTGAGTGACCAATAATCCTTCTAGCATTTGTTCTTGCTCAACAAGCTGCTTATCGAGCGCTTCAAGCTCTACCACGAGGGCCTTGAACTTACCAATTTCCTGTTGCCTTGCACTGTTTAAATATTGGTAATAGGTAATTACCCGCTCGAATCGACCGGCATCATCTTGATTGAAAAACATTTTGGCAAAATCGTAATCACCCGCCATGAATGCTGATTTCAATTGCCCCGCAAGTTGTTTTTGCTGAACTTTTATTACACTTTCCACCTGCTTTTTTTCGCTTTCCGTTTTTATTTTATCGGCGCGGGTCTTGGTAAGGGTTTGATCAGTTTGATTGAGTTGAGTTGCGGTTTGCGCTATTTCTAGCTCTGCTAGTTTTAACTCTTGTTGCAGACGCTCAGATGACTCTAGCTTTTTTTCTAGTTGCGCTTGGGTTTGCTTAATTTGTTGCTGGATAGACTCTAAGTCGCTTTGTCGCGAATGGCCGTTGAACGCCAAAAACAGTGAGAAAAAGCACACAAGCAAGCTTGAAAGCCTGCGCGGAAACGCGATTTGTGCAGTTAATCTCATATTTTGGTCAATCCATAACAAACTGTTGTTGAAAAGTTTACAGACAACAAAGTTTGTCTGCTAGTGCTCAGCCGAAACTGAGCACCCAACACAAGTGTTCTAAACCACTTATGAACTCAGTTTCATAATAGTTTCGCCGGTCATCTCTGGCGGCTGCTCCATGCCCATTAAATGTAACATAGTTGGTGCAACATCACTAAGTGTTCCGCCACTTCTAGCTTGTGCATCGCGACCGAAGTAAATGAAAGGAACGGGCTCACTGGTATGTGCTGTATGCGATACACCTGTATCAGGGTTCACCATTTGCTCGGCATTACCATGGTCGGCGGTGATTAAACATTCGCCACCCACTTCTTTCAAGGCCTCCACAACTCTTCCAATACAATGATCTACGGCTTCACACGCTTTTATAGCCGCTTCCAGCTTTCCTGTGTGCCCCACCATATCTCCGTTAGGGTAGTTACAGATAATGGCGTCGAACTTACCCGATTTAATTGCAGCAACTAATTCATCCGTGAGTTTTTCAGAGTTCATTTCTGGTTGTAAATCATAGGTAGCAACATCAGGTGACGGAATGAGAATGCGTTGTTCACCTTCATATTCGTCTTCCTTACCACCAGAATAGAAAAACGTCACGTGGGCAAACTTCTCGGTTTCAGAAATCCGAAGCTGTGTTTTTTGATTCTTTGCTAGCCACTCCCCCATCACATTGACTAATGTTTCAGGTGGGTAAGCACAAGGCACATCTAAATTGGATTCGTATTCAGTTAACATCATAAATGACGTTTGCGGTACCTTGCTGCGTTCGAAACCACTAAAATCTTTATCAACCATAGCATGCGACATGGCACGAGCACGGTCTGCTCTAAAGTTCATGAATAATATCGCATCACCATCTTCAACACCGGGGTAGTCGCCTATTTTGGACGCTTTCACAAACTCGTCATTTTCATCACGAGCGTAGGCAGCTTCGAGTGCTTCAACGCCACTTTCATAGTGCTTGTCTGCTTTGGCAGAAACAATCACGTCGTAGGCTTGTTGTACGCGATCCCAACGACTATCTCGATCCATGGCGTAATAGCGCCCCACTAAACTAGCGACTTGGCCAACACCGATTTCTTCAAATAATGATTGCGCTGCTTCAATGGAAGGTTTCGCACTTCGTGGGGCGGTATCGCGTCCATCGGTAAAACCGTGCAAATAAATACGTTTTGCTCCCTTTTCAGCCGCGAGCTTAATTGCCGCAAATAAATGTTCCTCGTGGGAATGCACACCACCAGGAGAGAGCAAGCCCATGATGTGTACCGCTTTATCTGCAGAAACGGCAGCGTTAATAGCTTCAACGATCACTTCGTTCTCAGCGAAACTACCATCCGATATAGCTTTGGTTATTTTGGTAAAATCTTGATACACCACTCGGCCTGCACCAAGATTCACATGTCCTACTTCAGAATTACCCATTTGACCATCTGGTAAGCCAACATCAAGGCCTGACCCAGAGATCAGTGTGCTGGGCTTGGTGGCGAAAAGATCGTCTAGTACCGGCGTATTTGCCAATGCGATGGCATTGTTTGTGGTTTCTTCTCTGTAACCCCAACCATCGAGTATGATAAGCGCTAACGGTTTTTTACCTTCTTGCATGATGACCCTTTTAGTAACACGAAATGAATGAATACGACTTACTAGAAAAATACCAGTAAATGCTTACCCAATAAACAATTTATCGTTATTTTTCGCGACAAAGCCGGGATTCTTTTTTCATATCATAGAATTTTGTTTGCTAAAAACCGTTCCTATAGCTGCACTTAGATGATTCATATGCAAAAGAATCGTGTAACAGACCCCAGAAATGCTGGTTTATACGGTTTTTTTCTATATACTTTGCGAGTTTGAAATAGCATTAGGATGACAACAGTTTTATGGACCAGTTAATTGAATTTGCGACCAGCTCTACGTTAATAAAGTTATTATCAGCAGCTTGGCTAGCGCTTATCGTGCTTATTATTTATTCATATGTGGGCGGTGCTTTATCTCCGATTAAGCTACTTTCTACTCACGAAGCGACGTTATTGATGAACAAAGAAGACGCTGTCGTATTGGATATAAGAGCAGCTAATGAATTCAAAGCAGGCCATATCTTAGGGTCTCGCCAACTGAAAGCTGAAGAACTCAAAGAAGGAAATTTCGCAAAGCTTGAAAAGTCTAAGGACAAGCCCATTATAGTAGTATGCGCAATGGGCGTGTCAGCGAAAAAGACAGCAGCACAAATGCTGAAAGCAGGCTTTGAAAAAGTCACCGTATTAAAAGGCGGAATGGGTGCATGGCAAGCGGCCAGCCTACCCGTCTCAAAATAAGAGAGTATTCATGCAAAAAGTAGAACTATATACAAAAGGCTATTGCCCATATTGTAAGCGAGCTAAAGCTTTATTAAGCCAGAAAGGCGTTGAGTTTAGCGACGTAGAGATAGATAAAGACCCAGAGCGTCGTCCAGAAATGATCGAACGTGCAAACGGACGAACAACGGTCCCACAAATATTTATAGGTGACACCCACGTAGGCGGGTGCGACGATTTATTTGCATTGGAATCTGCTGGCAAACTAGATAGCTTGTTAAAAGGCGCATAATTTATCTAGAATTGTGCCGCACACTTAGTACAATGCACAACAAATGAAAAAGGTTGCAGTATCCGCAACCTTTTTCTTGTTAATTCAATTTGTAAGTATTACAAAAACATTCATTAGAGTATCGATAGGAACCATTCATGGCTGAAGAAAATACAACACCTGCTGGCGCAGCAGAGCAACAAGTACCGCAATTTAACGTTCAACGCATTTACACAAGAGATATCTCTTTTGAAACGCCAAACAGCCCATCGATTTTCCAGAAAGAATGGAAGCCTGAAGTTAAATTAGACATCGACACTCGCACCAACGAACTAGAAGCCAACTTGTATGAAGTGATTTTATCGGTCACTGTTACAGCAACTATTGGCGAAGAAACCGCTTTCTTGTGTGAAGTACAACAAGCAGGTATTTTTGCTATCGGCGAAATGCCAGACCAGAACAAAGCTCACACACTGGGTTCTTTCTGCCCTAACATGTTGTTCCCGTACGCGCGTGAAGCTGTATCAAACTTAGTTAATCGTGGCACATTCCCACCGCTTAACTTAGCACCAGTTAACTTCGACGCAATTTTTGCTGCATATATGCAAAAGCGTGCTGAGCAAGACGGCCAAGCGGCCCCTCAACAACTCGATTCATAAAACACATCATGCGCGCATCACGTGAAGCATCTGTTGCAGTACTTGGGGCTGGCTCCTACGGTACTGCGCTGGCTTTTGTGTTAGCGCGCAACGCTGTACCTACCCTTCTGTGGGGGCGAAGTGAGAAACATATCGCACAAATGCAGCAATCCCGCAGCAACGAAAAATACCTGCCCTCAGCGGTATTCCCAGCTGACTTAGACTTAACAGCGGATCTATACGAAGCGGTTAGCAGCGCGTTCGATATTTTGGTCGTCGTACCTAGCCATGCATTTAGAGAAACGTTAGAGACTATCCAACCCTTTTTAAATGATCACCATCGAGTGATATGGGCAACCAAAGGCCTAGAGCCCGGCACTGGACGAATTCTTCAAGATGTCGCCCGAGAAGTGCTAGGAGATAAAATTCCGTTAGCCGTTGTTTCTGGGCCCACATTCGCCAAAGAGATGGTGGCAGGTTTACCCACCGCAATAACACTTTCTAGTGCAGATGCTGAGCTTGGTGAGTCATTTTCCCAAAAACTGCATTGCTCAAAGGGATTTCGTGTTTACAAGAACGATGATCTTATTGGTGTGCAACTCGGCGGGGCTGTTAAAAATGTGATTGCTATTGGTGCTGGCCTTGCAGATGGACTGGGATTTGGAGCAAATGCCAGAACAGCGCTAATTACCCGAGGTCTTGCCGAGATGACACGTCTGGGTTTAGCCATTGGGGCGAAACAGGAAACGTTCATGGGCATGGCTGGCTTAGGCGATTTAGTCCTAACCTGTACTGACAATCAAAGCCGAAACCGTCGCTTTGGCCTTGCTTTAGGACAGGGTTTGACTGTAGAAGATGCCATTGAAAGCATCGGCCAGGTTGTAGAAGGTTATCGGAATACCGACGAAGTTCGCTTACTGTCTGCCCAACACGATATTGAAATGCCCATCTGTGAGCAAATATATCAAGTACTCTATCAAGGTAAATCAGCAAAAGACGCTGCTGTTGCGCTATTGAGTCGTGAACAAACTCAAGAATAGTCGAGTCGCAAGGCCACATAGTGCCGAATCAAATCATTAATCAATAGATAAGCCTTCTGAGAAAACGAAATTATGTTTCATATTGCATTGTACGAACCTCAAATAGCCCCAAATACTGGCAACGCCATTCGCCTTTGTTCAAACAACGGCTGTCATTTGCATTTAATTGAGCCTTTGGGTTTTAGCATGGAGGAAAAACAGTTGCGCAGAGCATCCTTAGATTATCGCGACCTTGCTAATGTCACGATCCATAAAAATTACTCTGTATTCTTAGAGGCAATGGGCGAGAGACGAATATTTGCGTTAACGACAAAAGGCTCACGCCCTCATGACGAACCAAGCTATCAAGCAGGCGATGTATTGCTATTCGGTTCAGAAACTTCTGGGCTTCCAGACGAAATCCGCAATGGTTTTAGCCCTGACCAACGTATACGCATCCCAATGCTAGCCGATGCTAGAAGCTTGAACTTGTCTAATTCAATCGCAATCGTCAGTTATGAAGCATGGCGACAAACCGGCTTTGCGATGTAAATTAACAGCAGTGCCGGTTTATTCAAAAACAAACAAACAGTTGGCCTATTATTGAAAGATAGTGCTTATTGTTGAAAGATAAGTACGCCGATGTATACCAAGTAAGGTAACAAGGCGAGCCCAACTAAGGCGCCCACGTTTGCAAACAAGTACCACCAATTAAAAGTATCATTTGTATCTGCTGTTGCGTTCATCAGTTTTCTCCATATTCGTAGCAATCATGTATTTAAGTCACAATTACTGCATCTTTTCGTCTCTACAACCACATTTTGCAATGCTTATGCCAAAATAAGATTTAACTCTATCCCTATGTTTTAAAATGTTATTTTATTTTTAATACGATGAATTGAATCCCTTTTCGCCATATTTGGCAAAACCTAAGTCAAGTTTGTCAGCTTTGCTCGACGCTATTCAGATTGAGTTCAGTGAAGCAAGCTTATGCTACGCTCCATCAAATTCATTTTTAGATTAATCAGCCAATGAAAATCAAACTCACTACTGCCTTACTTTGCATCTCCATGATGGCTCTTTCTTCACAAAGCAGCGCAAAGGACAGAGTCACTATGTTCGTGAAAAAAGAAATCAACGATACTGATACTATTTCTGCGCTCGGCTTCTCAGGTATCCTGAGCGACCATTACAGCAATATAAAATCTGAAATTATCACATCGTTAAACGCCGCAACTGTGCTAGATAACTCGGGTTATTACCAAGACTATCTGGGCTTAGATCTTGGGGTACGATTAGGTTATTACGATGATGTTTTTCTTTATATAGAGGGAGGATTTGACGTTTTTGAAAGCGCATTTAAAGATGATGATGAGTTCGACAACCATTACAACGATCGTGATAATTTGGATGGTTACGCTGCGCTAGGCTGGGGTATTCAATCGGGTAACTTGAGAGTTGAAGGTTACGTGAAAGCAAGGCAGATTGATGCTGAATACTGGACCGCTAACAAAACCTTGTTTTACGGTATGCAGTTCACATTCGCCTTTTAGTTTTGTGGCTGAACTAACGTGCCAGATAGTCTAATAGCTTTTCTAGTGCTGGCTTGCGAAACTTATCTTTCTCAAAGAATAACTCATGCATCGCCTCTGGAATGCATACGGACTCGCAATTAGGCATGTCAGCGACTACCTGCTCAATGTCCTTATTCGCGACTACTGTGTCTGCGCCAGAGTATAATATCTTGCAAGGCGTTGTTAATTTATGAGCATGTGCTCTTATTTCTGCCATTCCCTGAAGAGAAGCATGTAGCCACTCAAAGGTCACCCCGCCGAGCTGTAGCCTTGGCATATCTGCATATAGCTCGCGGAAAATCCGATACCGAACTTCACTGCTCATTAGCCGATTCTTATAAAATGCACTAGGAGCGTAATCAGTTTGACCGAAAAAATAAGACGCTTTTTTACGAACTAAACGATTATATCTTACACCTATGTAGACCAAGGCGTGAGCGGCCCAGGGTGGCAACGGTGGCGTGATCCCAAACATTGGCGAACATAATACTGCCTTCGCAAAAAACTGAGGGCGCCTTTTTAGGAGCAAAGCGCCAATTGCACTCCCCATGGAATGGCAAACTAAAAACAGAGGTAATCCCACGACGGGTGTTGCGTCTTCGCTTGCTGCTGCGCCGCTCAACTTTGGCAGCAGAACATCGTCGATCATGCTCTCAAAATCATCAACATACATCTCAAATGAGTCAATATAACCAAAGTGTGGATTTTGACATTCTCGCGACGACTGCCCTTGTCCTCGATGGTCATGGATAAAAATACTGTAACCTTCATGATACAAGTCATAGATCAGTTCACTGTATTTCAAAGCACTTTCAACACGCCCCGAAGATATGACTAGAATACCTCTTGCTTCTGGGTGCTGAACAAAGCGATAGTGAATTTCACAACCATCCTTTAGCGTCCAAAAGCGGGCTTCGCAATTTTCATCGAACCAAGGCTTTATTGTCTGGTAATACTTCTCTGGCAACTCGGATTCTTGGGTCAAAGGCATTTCAATTGCAGTACTTATTCAACTATTGGGATTTGTATTATTACTGATAAACCACCGAAAGGCGATTCCTTCGCAGAGATTGTTCCGTGATGTGCTTCAACTGCGGCTTTCGCTATCGACAAACCCAGTCCTGCGCCCTTATTGTTCTCAGAAACTTGGTTTTCACCTCTGAAGAAGGGGTCAAATACTTGGTTAATTTGCTCTGCTTTCATACCCTGACCATCGTCACTAATGGTAATTCTCAACGATGAGGTGGTATTTTTCTCTGAAACGACTTGGATCTCGCAGTGCACAGTTTTCTCAGCGAATCGTAAACCGTTACGTATGATGTTTTCAATTGCACTTACGATCAAGTTTGCATCGAACTGGCCGCTAAGTGTTGGAATTTGGTTCACAACAAGCTCTTTACCATTCGCTTCAGCTTCGAACTTTCCATCATTAAAAACACCGCTCAATAGATGAGTTAAGGAATGTGTTGCTAAGTGAATAGTTCTTTCTGTCGCGTTCAATTTTGCAATGGTCAAGACTTGGCCAATCAGCTTATCCATTTTATCGATGTCAGTCTGAATGCGATGGAGTTGCTTGGCCTTATTTTCCTGTTCGATACTACGACTTTTTTCGTCAACTTCTTGATCTTCTAAGAGCGCTGTTGCCAATTGTAGTCGCGTAAGTGGCGTTCTAAGCTCATGGGATACGTTGGCCATCAATTGTTTTTGGTTCTCGACCACAGACTGAAGTTGAGATGCCATACTATTAAAATCATCCGCCAGTTGACCAATTTCGTCATGTCGGCTCTCTAGTCCTGCTATTCGGGATGACAGCTCGCCATCCGCTAAACGCTTGCTTGCTTTGCGCAGTGCGCTAATAGGTTTAGTCATACTCAGCACTAGGGCAAAGCAAAACAAGGTACTCAAAACAATAGCTAAGGATAAACCAGCAATTGCTGCACGAGAGCGGGACATTCCAGAGCGTTCCTCTCTTTTCAGTAATCTACCGACGAAAATTTGGTAGTTTTTATCATTATGAGTTATTGGATAAGGCCCTACGAATTGCATGTTGTTTAATTTAATCAGCACAGGGTACTCAGCATCAATAAAGCCTTTGAGTTCGGCAATGTTTCCGGCAAGCGGAGTTGGAAAATTAAATCGGACATCTTTGTCTGCACGATCAATTGCCACAATTTGAGTATTACCGCGTCGATCGCCAGCTCGGCGTAGAGACTGACTGAACCGTCCTCCCCTATCTAATAACCGTGCTAATTTCTCCACTACTAACCTGCCGGAGTCAATTTGACCCGCTTCGGCGGCACTCACTTCAACCACGTTGCTAAGCTGTTTAGTAATGAAGAACGCACTTAAGAGTATGACCAACAAGGCGAACCAAAACCATAGGAATACTCGCCCAAAAAGAGAGTTAAATGGATTCAGCTTTTCAAATTTCACTCGCTTTCCGCCTTAAATATATATCCAGCACCACGTACTGTTTTAATCACGCCTTCAATATCAAACGCATTTAGCTTCTTACGTACATTACTAACATGCATATCTAAACTACGGTCAAACGCACTCAAACGACGCCCTAGCACGTCGACGCTTAACTTATCTTTACTCACAATATGGCCTGCATGCTTCATTAAGACTACCAACAGTTGAAATTCAGTACTGGTAAAATCAACTTCTTGCTCTGATACCATCGCTCGTTGACTGGCTTCTTCGATTCGGATGCCATGCAAATCTAAGTTATGTATTTGGTTAAACGCGCTTAAATCGTCAACGCGCCGAGTCATGGCTTTCATTCGCGCAATCAGTTCTCGATGATTAAAGGGTTTCGCCAGATAATCATCCGCGCCGAGCTCCAAACCCAGAATACGGTCATAATCTTCACCTTTCGCTGTGAGCATAATCACAGGAACCGTTGAGAATGTGCGAACTAACTTCAAGACTTCAAATCCGTCCATCACAGGCATCATGACATCTAACAATGTTAGATCGAATTTTTCGTTTCTCAATCGCTCAATTGCAACAACAGGCGAGTTTTCAACTTCTACTAAGAAGTTATTTTGCTGCAAATACTCCGCAAGCACCTGCGTTAGTTCTGCATCATCATCAATTAATAAGATTTTATACATTTACGTTACCCATTAAGACTGCAACACGCTCTCATATATATGCTAACAAGCTTTATAGTAAGTGAAATACCTAAAGCAGCATGTAACCTTTACACAAGCTTTACACTAACTTGGCGTTTCTTTGCATTGACTCCGCTATCATTTACTCACTTAATCAATTTACCAACAAGTTTTAAATGACCTTAAAGAGGAAAGCATTATGAAAAAATTACTTATCAGTGCAACTATTACCGCTCTATTAGCCACTTCGGCAATGAGTTTTGCAAAGGGTCCACGTGAGGGAGGCGAGCTTTCTAAACGTATGATGGCTGAGCTCAATTTAACACCTGAGCAAAAATCTGACCTTCGCCAAATTAAGAAAGAAGCTCGTCAAGACAGCGGTATTTACCGTGCAGAGATGTCGGCATACAAAGATGAAATGCGTACGCTTATGCAGATGGAAACATGGGATGAGACAGCGGTTAGAGCCTTAATCGAAGAAAGAGTGGATGGTGGGCTTCCACTAAAGCTGATTGGCGCAAAAGCAAAGAGTCAAAGCTATAACGTAATGACAAGTGAACAAAAAACCATGCTTGCCGAAAAGCGTGCCCAGAAACTTGCCAAACGAGCGACAAAGATGGCTAAGTCAGATGGCGATAGAGGCGCTAAAAGACTTGATAAAATGGCTAAGCGTCTTGATCTTTCAGAGCAACAAAAACTCGCTATTGGTGAAATATTTGCAGAAAATCAAGCACGTCGTGCCGCTAACAAAGCCGACATGAAAGCTAAGGGTGAGACGCTTCGTAGCATTATACAAGCCCCCGTATTTGACGAAGATGCCTGGCTTGCATTCCATGCTGAAAACAAAGAAGCTCACCTCGAAAAAGCCTTGCTTAAAGCTAAATCACAGTTCGATATTTTGAGCTTATTGAATGATGAGCAGAAACAAAAGTTTGCTAAAATGATGAAGAAAGCAAAACACAAAAAAGGTGAGAAAAGAGGTGGTAAGCGCAGAGACAAGTCTCGCAATGCTGAAGCTTCATAATACAGAGAGTCATAGTTTGAGCACCGCTAGTCTACCGAATTGACTTGCGGTGCTATTTTCTTACTGCTCAACAGTGCAATAACAACCTTCTGCTTCGCTTTGAATATACGCTTTTTCAGATGGATTCTCTTGTGCAAAATATGCATCGATTTTTTCATCGACCAGTCCTGAGTTTTCAAAACAACCAAAGCCGCTCGAGTATGGTCCAAAGTAGACTAAATCTCCTTGTTGATTCGTCACAATGACAGCGGGTGTTGAAGGTATAAATTGTTGAAGGTTCGGATGTTCTCGGATGTCCAGTTGCTGGTAGCCTACATCATTGCTCTGTGCCCATAAATTTAGGCTATTACGGTGAGACTCGCTCAAGCGCTCGCAAAAACAATCCCCTTGGAAAACATGATATATTTGGCCTATGTTCGCGCGGTTTATTTCTGACAATGGTAAGAGTTCAGTAAATTCATCCTCGAACGATAAAGACATGATCGCTTCAGATAACTGCAATTTTGGGTCAAATTCAGTGAACTTATTTGTGCCCACCCAATTCACTGCAAACAAGGCCGCAGCAAACCAAATGAGCGCGATAACGATATAAACCCAACGAGCTAGAAGCATTATCTATACTTTAAAGTGTTTTAGTTGCTCACTTAACTCGCCGGCAAGTATATATAAATCATTCACCTCATCCTTCAAACTTTGAACCTGCAGCTTTTCATCACTAAACATTTGGTATAACTCTTCAGCGGACAAGCTAATTGACTCAGACGTTTGGGCCTGCTCGGTTGCAGCACCTGCTACCGTCGTAACATTGTCACTCACCTCATTAATGCCCTTAAGTACAGACGCCATATTGCCAGAGGCCTCGGTAGATGATTCAACTGCTCTTTCCACCATAAGCACACAATCGTCCATATTGGTAACAGAGTGATTTGCACTTTCAGTTAGCTGGCTGGTAATCAATTCTATCTCTTCGGCACTTTCTTTCGATTTGATAGCTAAGTTACGTACCTCATCTGCGACCACAGCGAAGCCTCTGCCATGTTCACCCGCACGGGCCGATTCTATTGCAGCATTAAGCGCCAGCAGGTTCGTCTGCTCGGCTACGGATTTAATTGACTGCATCACGTCGGAAATGTTGGTGCATTTAGCACTCAAATCGCCTATGGCTTGAGACGTTGTTTGTAGCGTTGATTTTAACTGTGCAATATTGCTACCAGACTCATCAATAGACCGACGTGTTTCGCCTGTATTTTCTCTTGCTTGTTCTGCTATTTGATTAGCACTTTGAGATAAGCTAGCAACATCACCGATGCTCGCCGTGATATTTTGCATTGCCGTCGATATCGTACTGACCTGGTTGTTCTGCTCATCAACAGAGTTCTCGAGGTCATCCGATGAACGTTTGACTTTTTCAACAACTTGGTTGAGTTTGACGCCGACGGCATTTACCTTATCAATAAGCGCTTTGAAGCCCATTATCATGCTATTAAAATCACTTAACATCGGATGCTCAACTACATTGGAGCTGTGTAAATTGAACTGACCCGAGTCGGTAGTTATGCGAAGTACCGATTTACGCAGTATGTCTGAGGCAATCGCTTCATTATGACTGCGATGTGCCATAACCCCCATGACCACGCCTTCTGCAACAGCAAACAATGCGTGGATGACGAGAATGTAAAAGAAAACGCGGTTCGCCTCGAAGATAAAGACACCACCACCTTGGCTTTGGATAATGAAAAACAAAATATGGTGAACGGCAACCGTCAATGTACTGGAAACAACCACCTTCCAATCACGGAAGAAAATCAGAAATGCAAGGACAACGAACACTTCGAAGTGCATTTCAGTCATGCCATACGCTTGCTGAATATGTAGCGCAGTCATAAGCTGTGTTGCTATTCCGATGACGTGCCTGCTCAGCGCCGAATGGGCTTGTGTGATGCTAAGAAATATAGGGAGCGCAATGATCGGAATACCAATCAGAAATGGTGTGAGCAGATCATTAGTAATAAATCCAATTAAGACAGCAATGGCAAATTGGACGACCAATATCCATCTAAATATCTTGTGTGCCTGAAGTGTCCATGTATAGTGTTTTTCTGCGTTCATAATTCGCTTTTCCAATACATAAGATTGTGCCTTGCTGTCATCAAGTTTACTCAAATTTCAAGTAAGTGGCGATGTCAGCAACAGCTCGCTTTTTTATGGGGTCTGTAACAGGTTATCGACAGAATCGCATATTAATTGAAAATTTCTACCACTTTTTCAGTATCGAGGTAACTCCGGCTTAAAATCGGGGTCATGAAATAGCGGTGAACTGATTATCATATCAGCCGTTGCTAAATTACATGCTACTGGTACATTCCATACAGAACAAAGTCTAAGCAAAGCTTTAACGTCTGGATCATGTGGCGCTGGATTCATGGGGTCCCAAAAGAACACCAGTACGTCCAGCGCCTGCTCTGCAATCAAGGCACCAATTTGTTGATCCCCACCTAAGGGCCCACTTTTAAAACACCGAACATGTAAACCCACTTCTTTTGTCAGCAATCCACCCGTTGTGCCCGTAGCAACGAGATCGAGGCTCTCAAGATGCATTTTATTCTTTTTCGCCCATGCAATTAAATCAGGCTTTTTATGGTCATGTGCTACTAATGCTATTGTTTTATTTGGCATTTTTGATCTTACCTTGTTGGTCTAATGACGAGCATGCTTATATTTTCAGCATAATATAATTGTGACGACAACGATATAAAAATTCGACCAGCTTGCAAAAGAGATTAATTATACATTTTTATTGAATATTTATTCATAATGATTTACTCTACACAAAGTTAAGTTATTCTGGCGATGAACTATGTTTCATCCTTACCAATCGAGTTTACAAAGTGACTGTGATTAATATTAAATTTTTATTAAAACCAATAAAATTAATTAACCCTCCCTCGTATTGTGATGCAATACGCGGTCGACGATATTAGTGCTAATGTAAGACGCCCTCGTCGACGTTCGTCTCTTACTTCCAATGCTATATAAATATGGGTTGGAAGTGAGGGAATTTTTTCTCCATATTTTAAGACTCAATTATGTTATCAAGCTGTGTTATCGGTGCTAGTGGTTATACCGGCGCTGAACTTATTAAAATTATTCATCAGCATCCAGAGTTTGACTTGGCTGCTTGTTTTGTCTCACAAGGCAGCAGCGACGCCAACAAACTTATCGGTGAGGTGCATGCGGTTTTGGGTGGCCAAGGTCTAGGGTCTAAACATCGTTTGCAGATGCAGGAACTTGCCCCCGCACGTTTAAGTGAACTCGCCAATACCTACGATGCTATTTTTTTAGCCACGCCACATGAAGCAAGTCATGACTGGGCTGCCGCCTTGTTAAAAGGTAGCGCCAAAATATTCGACCTTTCTGGCGCATTTCGCTTACCCGACGCATCGGTATTCGCCAAGTACTATGGGTTCCAACATGAACACCCTGAAGTGCAAAAAAAGGCGGTTTACGGTCTTGCTGAATGGTATGAAAACGAAATTAAACAAGCAAAACTCATTGCTGTCCCTGGTTGTTATCCAACCGCCTCTCTTTTGGCATTAAAACCACTCAGTGACGCAAATTTAGTAAAACCGGGACATCGTCCGGTGATCAATGCGACCTCAGGTGTCAGTGGTGCGGGTAAAAAACCGAGTGCAACGACTAGCTTTTATGAAGTGAGTTTACAGGCCTATGGCGTGCTGGGCCACAGACACACACCTGAAATAGATAATTATGCACAAACTCAAGTTATCTTCACGCCTCATCTAGGGCAGTTTAAGCGAGGTATTCTAGCCACTGTCACGGTCGCATTAAAAGAGGGTATCTCTGCAACTCAAGTGGCGCAGGCTTATGAAAAGCAATATGCCGACAAGGCACTCATTCGGCTCCGTAATTCATGGCCAAAAGTAGATGACGTTGCAAACACACCATTCTGTGATATTTGCTGGAAGTTCGACGAAGATAGTGGTTACTTAGTCGTCTCTTCAGCGATAGATAACTTATTGAAAGGCGCTGCCTCTCAAGCTGTGCAATGTGCAAACCTAGCCTTTGACTTCCCTTCCCAGACTGGACTCATTAGCTCATGGACATAAATTCAACCAACATCGTACTTAAAGTCGGTGGTAATTTCTTTGAAGATACCCTGGCCCAAAGCTCTTTTTTCAAGGCGGTTTCTGAACTCAAAAAACAGGGATACAACATCGCTATCGTGCATGGCGGAGGCTCACAACTGCAAACCCAGTTGACGGCCTTAGGTTTTGAATCCAAAAAACACAATGGCTTACGTATTTCACCAGACGAACAAATGCCCGCAGTAGCAGGTGTTTTAGCAGGCACGCTCAACAAGCAATTGGTTTGCATGGCAATGCAGCATGGGCTGTCCGGTGTAGGTATCGCCTTGTGTGACGGTAATTTAGCTCATTGCACGGAAGTAGATAGCACGCTGGGTGCCGTTGGTTATCCACATCCTAAAAGTGCAAAACTCTTACACCAACTAATGCATGCCAATCTAACGCCTATTATTTGCTCTATCGGTAGCAATAATGAAGGACGTTTGTTTAATGTGAATGCGGATCAAGCTGCCACCTGCGTCGCTTCTTTACTTTATGCCGACTTGTTTTTGCTATCCGATGTAGCAGGCGTTTTAGATGCACAAAAAAATCGTATCACACAACTCAATCATCAAACGATTAGCGAACTTACTGCTAACGGAGTCATTGCTGACGGTATGGTAGTAAAAGTGAAAGCGGCACAAGAAGCTGCAAATACCTTACATAAGCCCGTCACCATTGGTAGTTGGTCTGAAGTGAGCAAGTTGCTAGCAGACCTAAAGGAAGCCCAAGGTCAAAACGCAGAATGCGGCCTAAATACTGGTACACAGATCTTACCCGCAAAGGGAGTTAATGAATAATGAAGGACAATACCATGCAAGATTTATTGAGTTTTAGCGATTGGTCACCGCAATCTATGCAAAACCTGCTCGCACTAGCACTTGATTTAAAACAATATCCTGAGAAATATGGAAAGCCACTCGCTGGTAAGTCGGTTGTTGCGATTTTTGAAAAACCGTCGTTACGAACGCGTGTGAGTTTTGATATCGGCGTGAACAAATTAGGCGGTCATTTAGTGTATGTAGATAGCCAAGGCTCCCCTTTAAAAGATCGAGAAGATCCAGTAGACGTCGGTGCAAATTTAGCATGTTGGGCAGATGCTATCGTTTCTCGCGTATACGAGCATCAAACCTTAGTCGATTTGGCGAAAGGGGCAAATATACCAGTCATCAACGCCCTGTGCGATTTATACCATCCATGTCAGGCACTTGCCGACTATCTTGGGATGCACGAAAAACTCGGTGAGTTAAAAGGCAAAACCATGGCGTATATCGGTGATGGCAACAATGTGACTCATTCACTATTGATTGTAGGCGCTTTGTTAGGTGTCAATCAAACTGTCATTACTCCAAAAGGCTTCGAAATATCATCTAAAATCGCCAAACATGCTGCTAAATTGGCCTATGAGAATGGTGTTGATTTAACTATTGCCAATTCCATTGAAGAATTAGGACAGGCCGATATTTTGTATACCGATACGTGGCTTTCAATGGGCGATGATACACCTTTGTCAGAAATAAAAGAAAAGTTTGCTCCGTTCCAAGTAAATGAACGTTTAATGAAAAAAGCCGGCGCAAGCTATGTAATGCACTGCCAACCAGCCCACCGAGATCTTGAAATTACCGGCTCTTTGATGGACAGTGAGCAATCATTACTTATGTTACAAGCAGAAAACAGAATGCATGCGCAAAATGCGATACTCGCTAGCTTGATCGGCGGTGTCACCCTAGCGTAATGTTGAACGCATAAATTATAGAATAAAGTAAGTTGAGCCTATTTAGGGTTCGTATTGAGGAAGAGAAATGGCTTTAAGCAACAACAAAAATCAAATAAAGAAAGTGGTACTTGCATATTCAGGTGGCTTAGACACTTCTGCAATTATGCCTTGGCTAAAAGAAAACTATGATTGTGAAGTCGTTGCATTTGCTGCTGATGTTGGTCAAGGCGATGAAGAGCTAGAAGGGCTTCATGACAAAGCAATCGCCTCTGGTGCAAGTGAATGTCATATTGTCGACTTGAAAGAAGAGTTTGTGCGTGACTTTATCTATCCGACCATAATGACGGGTGCGGTATATGAAGGTGAATATTTGCTGGGTACATCTATGGCTCGCCCTGTGATAGCCAAAGCACAAGTGGAAGTTGCCAGAAAAGTGGGAGCAGACGCGCTCAGCCACGGTTGTACAGGTAAGGGGAACGATCAAGTCCGTTTCGAGGGGGCCTTTGCTGCACTTGCGCCTGACCTGCAAGTTATCGCGCCATGGCGTGAGTGGGACATGGTATCGCGTGAAGACTTACTCGATTACCTCGCCAGTAGAAATATTGCGACAACCGCATCTGCAACCAAAATTTATAGCCGCGATGCGAATGCTTGGCATATCTCACACGAAGGTGGCGAATTAGAGGACCCATGGTGTGAACCCACTAAACAAGTGTGGACAATGACCACGGATCCGGAAGATGCACCAAATAAACCAGAAAGGGTTTCTTTGAGCTTCTCAGAGGGTCGTTTGACTCATGTTAATGGCAAGGCCTTATCGCCTTATCAAGCTTTAGTTGAATTGAACACCCTTGCTGCACCTCATGGCGTTGGTCGAATTGACATTGTTGAAAATCGCCTAGTAGGCATGAAATCTCGTGGCTGCTATGAAACACCGGGCGGCACGGTGATGATGAAAGCATATAAAGCGCTTGAAAGCCTAGTGCTTGATAAATCAGCACTAAAATACCGCGAACAAATTGGTCTGGAATTCGCGCATGTGATGTATGACGGACGCTGGTTTACTGCATTAAATGATTCATTGCTCGCGGGCGCTGAAAGCTTTGCCAAACTCGTCACCGGTGAGATCGTCATTAAACTATACAAAGGACAAGCAACGGTTGTACAAAGACAGTCGCCTAACAGCTTATATTCTGAAGACTTTGCGACTTTCGGCGCGGACGATGTATATGACCAAAGTCATGCCGAAGGCTTCATTCGTTTGTTTAGCCTCTCTAGCAGAATCAAAGCACTCAAACAACAAGGGTAAAGGACAAACATAATGGCATTATGGGGTGGTCGCTTCCAAGCTGGAAGCAGTGATATGTTCAAACAAGTGAATGATTCTTTACCGTTTGATTACGTTATGGCGGTGGAAGATATTTGGGGTTCAATTATTTGGTCTCGTGCGCTCAAAGAAGCTGGTGTATTAAGCGATAGTGAGCAACAACAACTTGAAGATTCGCTTAATGCATTAAAACAGAAAGCTGAAAATGGCGAATTAGACTTTGCTAACTCTCCTGAAGAAGACATTCATAGTTTTGTAGAGGCCGCGCTAACTGCTGAGTTGGGCGATATCGGTAGAAAACTACATACTGGTCGTAGCCGAAATGACCAGGTAGCGACCGACTTTAGATTGTGGTGTCGTTCACATTTAAGCTCGTTGAAAACAGATTGTTTACAGGTAATCCGCGCTCTACTTAAAGTAGCTGCTCGTCATGAAAATGCGATCATTCCTGGCTATACACATTTGCAACGCGCTCAGCCCGTTTATTTTGCACACTGGTGTTTAGCCTATGTTGAAATGCTAAAACGTGATGTGAGTCGAATTGAAGACCTGCAAAAGCGGCTTAATCAATGTCCTTTGGGTTCCGGCGCGCTAGCTGGCACCACGTTCGCAGTAGATCGGCACTCAATCGCAGCACAATTAGGATTTGATTCGCCCTGTTTAAACAGCTTAGACGCAGTCTCAGATCGTGATTTCGTGTTGGAATTGCTGTTCAATGCCAGCACAAGCATGATGCACCTTTCACGTATGGCAGAAGATCTTATTTTCTATAACAGTGGAGAAGCAGGCTTCTTACAACTTGGCGATTCAGTTACGTCGGGTTCTTCTTTAATGCCGCAGAAAAAGAATCCTGATGCTCTTGAGCTCATGCGTGGGAAATGCGGCCGTGTATTTGGTAATTTACAAGCCTTGCTGGTTACCATGAAAGGGCTGCCTTTGGCATATAACAAAGACATGCAAGAAGACAAAGAAGGCGCTATTGATAGCGTTAACCAATGGCATATTTGTTTGTGTATTGCAGTGGAAGTATTAGATAGCCTCTCGTTAAATGAAGAACGTTGCAGACAAGCCGCGCAACAAGGCTACGCAAACGCCACTGAACTTGCTGACTATCTGGTCGCAAAAGGGATCCCATTTAGAACAGCGCACGACATTTCTGGGCAAGCCGTGGTACTCGCCCTCAGTGAAAAGAAAGCGCTAGAAGATCTTAGTTTGGAACAGTTAAAGCAAATTCACGAGCAAATCGACGAAGATGTCTACCCAATGCTAGAACTTGAGTCAGTCTTGAACAAGCGTAATGTGCTCGGCGGCACCAACAAGGAGCTCGTCACTCAAGCACTTTATGTTGAACTAGAACGCCTCGATCAATTGGATGACTAGGTATGGCCTTATCTGATTCTGAAAGCGTTCGTCTATTTAGAAGCTCTGCCCCCTATATCAATGCGCATCGAGGCAAAACCTTTGTGATCATGTTCGGTGGTGAAGCCATTGAGTCTGAGAACTTTGCGAAGATCATTCAGGATATCGCCTTGTTGAATAGCTTGGGCGTAAAATTGGTAATCGTACATGGCGCTCGTCCGCAAATTGAGAAGCGTCTGGCCATTCATAATAAGGCCTCTCGCTTCAAAGACGGAATTCGGGTAACAGACAAAGAGACCTTAGAATGTGTTAAAGATGCTGCTGGCAGCTTACGAAGCCAAATAGAAGCTCTGCTCACAATGGGTTTACCTAATTCACCCATGCACGGATCTCAAATAAGAGTTTGCTCAGGCAATTTAGTGGTAGCCAAGCCATACGGTGTGCAAGATGGCGTTGATTTTGAAAACACTGGCGTCGTGCGCAGAATTGATGTTCAAGGCCTGAATGATCACTTAGACGATGGTTCTATCGTGCTTCTCTCGCCCATGGGTTACTCTCCTACCGGTGAAGTATTTAATCTCTCGCACGAAGACGTTGCTACCAAGGCTGCAATTGCCCTAAAAGCAGACAAAATCATTACCTTTTCTGAATCAGACGGTATTTTTAATAAAAGCGGCAAGCTTCTGAGAACCACTGAACTCAACACAATGAAAAAGGAAGTCGCCCTAGGCAACATTGTTGCAGAAGATACCTGCCTAACAGCGATGTTGGCTTCGGTTGAAGCCGGTGTTCAACGGGCACATTGTGTGAATTACAAGACCGATGGCGTGCTGCTAAAGGAACTTTTCACTCGCGATGGCGCGGGTTCACTGGTACTACAAAATCATTATGAGCAACTTAGAACGGCGACGATCGACGACGTTGGCGGGATTTTAAAGCTAATAAAGCCATTAGAAGAGAGCGGTGCCTTAGTTAAGCGCTCTCGCGAACGCTTAGAACAGGAAATTGATAAGTTCACGATAATCGTACGAGACGGAATGATCATCGCATGTGCTGCACTTTATTTATATCCTGAAGATGCTTGCGGGGAATTAGCATGTGTTGCCACGCATCATGATTATCGAGGTGCTAATCGGGGTGAAAGACTACTGGACGAAATCCGTAAAAAGGCCATACTGAGTGGCTTACAAAAAGTGTTTGTATTAACAACCGTCACAGGCCATTGGTTCCTTGAGCAAGGCTTTGAGGAAAAACACATCGAAGACTTACCCGCTGGGAAAAAAGAAATGTACAACTTCACACGTAACAGCAAAGTGTTCATGCTGTCATTGTTTCCAAACTAAATGACAAGTTTAAGCGAAAAAGAAAAGATGTTGCAGGGTATGGAGTATTTCCCTAGCGACAAAGCATTATTTGCAGACCGAGAAAGCGCAAAAGCCCTCTGTCATGAATTTAACCTCTTTGATATTACTGACAGAAAAGGTAGCCGTGCACTAATTAAACGACTGGTCGGTACATATGCTGGCGCATGGATAGAGCCACCGTTTTATTGTGATTACGGTTATAACATCAAATTGGGTAAGAACTTCTATGCCAATCACGGGTTAGTTATCTTAGATGGTGCCCAAGTCAGCTTTGGCGATGACGTCATGATTGCGCCTGGCGTACTCATTTCAACAGCGACTCATCCACTGGATCCCATCAAACGAACAAAGGGTTTGGAAACAGCCAATCCGATTACTGTTGGTAACAAGGTATGGATAGGGATGGGGGCTAAGATTCTAGACGGTGTGACTATTGGCGATAACGCGGTCATTGCGGCCGGTGCAGTGGTCAATAAGGACGTCGCGGCCAATACGGTCGTTGCTGGTGTCCCCGCCTCCGTTATAAAAACCATAGATTCAACGCATAAAAAAAGCGACTAGGCCCTAGTCGCTTCATTCTTTATTCAAACCAAGAAAACGCTGCTTAGATACTCACACGTTTGTAAGGGCGGTATTCGGCTTTCCAGAAGTTATTTTCAATACGCTGTTCAAGAAGCTCATCAGGGATAGTCAGTGCTAACTCTTGAGCCATAGCCACCTTGGCAACAGCAAAAGCTATCTTTCGACTCAGTCTTCCGATTTCAGTCAATGGCGGTAGCAACTCTCCATTCGGATCGCTCACCATCGGCGACGCATCGGCAAGTGCATTGCTCGCTGCCATTAACATTTCATCACTAATGATACGCGCCTTAGAAGCAATGACACCCAAACCAATACCAGGAAAGATATAAGAATTATTACATTGTGCTATCGGGAATATTCTGTCTTTATAAGCCACCGGCTTAAATGGACTGCCCGTTGCAATGACTACGTTCCCATCAGTCCATTCAATCACTTGCTCTGGACGTGCTTCAACTTGTCGAGATGGGTTACTCAATGGAAAGATAATCGGTTTCTCACACGATTGCGCCATCGCTGTAATAACTTGTTCAGTAAACAAACCGGGTTGTCCAGACACACCAATGAGAATATCGGGTTTCGCGCAATGAACAACATCTAGTAGCGACGCGTACTCACCACTATAACTCCAGTCACTTAAGGCATCTTTGGGCTGCTGCAAGGCGGCTTGGAAATCACGCAGCCCTTCCATACCTTCGGTTAATAGACCAAAGCGGTCAATCATGAAAACATGTCTACGCGCTTGAGCATCGGACAGACCCTCAAAGACCATCTGCTGGACCAACATTTCTGCAATACCACAGCCTGCCGAGCCAGAACCGACAAAGACTACGTTCATATCGGATAGCTTAGCGTTTCGAACGCGACACGCAGCGAGGATAGTGCCCAATGTCACCGCCGCGGTTCCCTGAATGTCATCATTGAAACAACACACATTTGAACGATACTTTTGAAGTAAAGGCATCGCATTAGGCTGAGCGAAATCTTCAAACTGGATCATGACTTCTGGCCAACGTCTTTGCACAGCAGATATAAACATATCTAAAAACTCATCGTACTGTTCTTGGCTGATACGCTCGTGCCTAGCCCCCATATACATTGGGTCATTCAGTAGTTTCTGATTGTTCGTTCCGACGTCTAGCATGACAGGTAAGGTATAGGCTGGGCTGATACCGCCGCAAGCGGTATACAAAGATAGCTTCCCGATAGGAATACCCATTCCGCCAATTCCTTGGTCACCCAAGCCCAGAATGCGCTCGCCATCGGTCACGACGATGACTTTAACTTTGCGCTTTGTAGCATTGCGCAAAATGTCGTCCATTAAGTGACGCTCTTCATAACTAATGAATAAGCCGCGCGACGAACGATAAATATCAGAGAAACTTTCACATGCATCGCCTACCGTTGGGGTATAGATGATCGGCATCATTTCGTCGATGTGGGCCTGCAACAGACGATAGAACAAGGTTTCGTTGTTATCTTGGATAGCACGTAAGTAAATGTGCTTATTCAGTGGGTTTTCGAAGCCTTTGTATTGCTTGTACGCCCGTGATACTTGTTCTTCTATCGTTTCGTAGCGTGGAGGAAGCAAACCCAATAAATTAAAGCTTTTACGTTCTTTTTCAGTAAACGCACTCCCTTTGTTTAGAAGTGGCGTTTCTAATAGAGAGGGACCCGCATGCGGGATATATAGATGATTGTGCTGACTTTGATTGTCGCTCATTCGTTAATTCTCTTATCTGCCGTGTGTTTAATAGTAATTGTTGTACGAAGTCAAAAAACAACCGTCGATGACTTAAAATATCTCTTCAATTTCAGGTTGTTTCTTCTTCTCTTCGTCTATTGGTAATGATAACTCATCATCCACCACATAAGTGGTAGGCTCAGTTCCCGCCCTGAAATACTCGAACATCGAAGTATGGTCATTACGACGGGTAAGCTTGCCTGTTTTGCGATCGATCCTAACACGCACAATACCATCTGGGATCTGTTTAATGACTTCGTCCTTATCTTCCAAGACTGCTTGCATAAAACGTATCCATGCAGGCTGTGCGCCTTTTGCTCCGTCTTCAACCCCTATCATGGCGTTACCAATCCAGTTAAATTTTTCAGGATTCTTATTGATCAGATTTTGGTTGCGAGAAGTTCTACCTAATTGACGCGAAGCATCATCAAAGCCAACCCAGGAAGTGGCTACTAAATTACCCGCAAAACCACTAAACCAGGTATCTTTCGAGTCATTCGTTGTACCTGTTTTACCGCCAATGTCCTCTCGTTGTAGCAAGTTTCTAGCACGCCAACCGGTTCCCAACCAATAGGTTTTATTATTCCAGTTACCATTTGCACGCACCGCACTGCGCATCATTTCGGTGACCAAAAAAGCCGTTTGTGCGCTAATCACTCGCTCCGCTGAGCGTTTTTCTTGCGTTGGATCACCCTTTGTATCGCCAAACTGGTTAAACTCAGCGGCCAATTGCGCTTCAATATCTTCTTCACTGAGCTCGACGTTCTCTTGTATGCTTTCATCGCTTATGCACGGTTCGCAGGCATGAACCGGGTTAGCCTGCCATATCACTTCATCTAAATCATTTTCAATGCGATCAATAAAATAAGGACGAACCGCAAATCCGCCGTTTGCTAGCGTCGCAATGCCTGTGACAACCTCTAGCGGTGTGTGTGAACCCGAGCCGAGTGACAGCGTTTCGTCTCGAGGGATGTCGTCTTTGTCGAAACCAAATCGGGTTAAATAGTCTACTGTTTGGTCTAAGCCGACACCTCGTAACAAACGCACAGAGACAACGTTTTTAGACATGCCTAACGCGACACGCATACGAATCGGTCCATCATATATGGCTGGCGAATTTTGTGGACGCCAAGCAACCCCCGAACTCGCATCCCATTGATTTATAGGAGCATCGTTAATAATACTGGCAATATTGTAGCCATTATCGATAGCGGCTGAGTAAACAAAAGGCTTGATGTTTGAACCCACCTGACGCTTCGCTTGTGTCGCGCGGTTGAACTGACTGTGATAGAAGCTATAACCCCCAACTACGGCCTGTACAGCGCCATTTTCTGGATTCAACGCGACTAAGGCACCACTTGCATCTGGGAATTGTCCGAGTTGCCACACGTCATCTTCAGCTCGCTTTCGGATATATATCAGCATACCTTCTTGCAGGATATCTGAAGCCAGTTCGGGGTCTTCTCCTTGCGCTTGATCATTAATATACGGTCGAGCCCAATCTAAACCGTCCCACGTCAATTCAATACGTTCACCCTCAGCTATAATGACGCTTGCTGAGCGTTCTTGCACGGCTAGCACAACCGCTGGCACGAGAGGTGCAATTTCTTCCACGCTATCAAGATACGCTGTGATTTTTTCTTCTGACCACGCGTCTGGATTAAATCGTGGCGTGTCCTCGAGCAAGGCATCTTGGCTGCTCTCTGTGTTCGCCAGAGGTGGGGTTTCAGTACTTACCGGTTCGACTTCAAGTGGCGGTAAGGCAGGCCATAACTGAGCTAAAGGACCGCGGTAACCGTGCCTTTCGTCATAGTCATGCAGATTTTGTATTACCGCTTCTTGCGCTGCCTTCTGAATTGCATATGGCGCTGTCGCGTACACATTAAAACCGCTAGTTTCAGCAATTTCCTTACCGTAAATTTCAACCATTTCATTGTAGATGAGATCAGCAAGATAAGGTGCATCTAAAGCCAATTCAGCACCATGTTTCTTTGCACTTACAGGGGCTTGCGCAGCTTCATCAAACTGTTGACGTGTAATATAGCCTTCATCTAGCATGCGCAACAACACAATGCGACGACGCTCCTTCGAACGCTCAGGACGACTGATAGGATTTAAGGTTGACGGCGCTTGTGGCAGACCCGCAAGAGTTGCAATTTGTGCAAGATTCAGCTCGTTTAGGTTTTTACCATAATAGACTTGCGCAGCTGCACCAAAGCCAAATGCCCGATGACCTAGTTCAACCTTATTTAGATATAATTCAAGAATTTGCTCTTTGCTTAACTCTTGTTCCATGTGTAAGGCAATAAATAATTCACGTATTTTTCGGCTAAACTTTTTCTCGCGTGTCAAGAAGAATCCTCGAGCCATTTGCATGGTTAAGGTACTCGCTCCCTGCCCTCTCTCCCCCGTTACAACCAAGTTGATAAAGGCCCTCACAACCCCGATTGGATCCACGCCGATATGATCATAAAAACGGCTATCTTCCGTTGCGATCAAGGCCTGTACCAAGGTCTCGGGGACATCATCAAGGGAAACAGGTATTCTTCTTTTCACACCATATTGGGAGATTAACTTGCCATCAGCTGTGAAGATTCGCATAGGTGTTTGTAGCTTTACCTCACGCAAAACTTCGACACTAGGAAGTTCCGGTTTGAGATAAAAATACATACCTATGATGCTAATGACACCTAGAAAAGCGCAGATAATGGTCAGTAATATAAGTCTCTTGATTAACTTCACGGTATTGTTTTCACATTTATTAATTGGGCCAAAACACTCAATTTTTATACCTAGGTGTCGTTAACAGAACCATACAGTTTAAAAATTTCAGTATTATTTGTACCTATGATACTAGAACTACGACAGAGCTACTATTGAATGAAATCGCTTTTTAAGAAAAAAGCCCAAAGTATTATCGGGTTAGACATCGGAACAAAATATATCAAGGCGGTATGCCTAGATGTTAACGGTTCTGTAACTAAAGTAAATGCTTTCGCTTGCGAACCAATCGTAGGGTCCGCCTTTAATGAGCGAGAAATCAAGGATTTCGATGCAGTAAGCAAAGCACTTAAGAAAATCAAGCTTAATTTGAAGACAAAAAACAAGAATGTCGCGATAGCCGTTGCTGGCGCATCAGTCTTAAGTAAGGTTGTCTTTATGGATCCAAACCAAACTGACTTCGAATTAGAGAGTCAAATTGAAATTGAAGCAGATAGCTTAATTCCATACCCGTTGGAAGAAGTATACCTTGATTTCGAAGAGTTAGGTGAAAGTAAGTTGCACAGCGGCAAAGTAGAAGTGTTGCTAAGCGCTGCTCACAAAGACATGGTCGATAGTCGTATCACCTTAGTTCGCGAAGCACCTTATGAGCCAGTCGTGATGGATATCGAAGGTTACGCCCTTGGTAACTCTTTAGTTAACTTCGCTACACATCGCAAAGATCGCCCTACTTGCTGCATTAATGTTGGTGCAAGTTTGTTGCAGGTTTGTTTTGTGGAAGATGGCGAAGTTATATATAGCAAAGAGCATAACTTCGGCATGAATAAATTTGTTCAAGATTTGGCTGTGATTCATTCCTTGGATATTCAAGAAGTTGAGAGCCAAATATCCGATGGAACTGCACCAGAGTCTTGGTTCCGTGACACTTTACCGATGTTTTTATCTGCGCTTCAGCAACAAATTCAGCGCGCATTACAAATGTATGCATCAACTACTCACAAAGCACAACCTGAAAAAGTATTATTAGCAGGGGGTGCAGGTGTCTTGCCTTCTGTAGTTGAGGAATTGACAAAAGACCTTGGTATTGAAGTAGAAGCCTTTAATCCGTTTTCCAACTTAACGATGGGTGACAGTGTTGATGCAGAAAGGCTCAACAAATATGCACCTCAGTTAGCGATTGCGATGGGTTTAGCAAGTAGGAGTTATTCGCAATGGCACATGTAAACTTATTACCTTGGCGTGAAGCTCAACGTCAGCGCCACAAAAAACAATACATTGGCTCTTTAGTCGTGATCTCTATCATTGTATTGGCTATTTTTTGGATGTTGAGTGAAGTAATTCAGCAACAAATCAGAAACCAAAACTCAAGAAACAACTATTTAACACAACAAATCGAAGTGTTAGATCGCCAAATTGAGCGCATCAAAGATATTCGAGATACCAAAAGTGAGATTGCACAGCGCATGGCGCTTATTGAGCAACTTCAGGTGAGCAAAAATGTATCACCTATCGTGTTCGACGAGTTAGCGCGCATCGTTCCTGCTGGCGTTTCTTTTGAGAAGCTATCACGCAACGGCAATGTCATTGAAATCATTGGTATCAGTGAGTCAAACAACCGTTTGTCTTCATTTATGAGAAACCTAGAACAATCAGAAGTATTCACCAGCGGTGTCTTATCTTCAATCACAGCTGACGTAAGCACCACAAATGCAGTCAGCGATTTTAAACTCACATTTTCTATTACTCCTAAGGTCGCTCCGGTTGAGGTGGTTGAAACGGATGAGAAGTCGAAGAAGAAGGGGAATCGATAATGGCTTTTGATTTTTCTAAACTAAAGGAAATCAACGAGTTAGATTTCGAACAAGTGGCTATTTGGCCAAAAGAAATCAAGACTGTTGTAGCTATCTTCTGTGTCATTGTTGTCGGTGCTATTTGCTACTACGCAATCATCAGCAGCAAGTTGCCTATGTTGGATGCAGCAAAGATGAAAGAGGAAGAGTTGCGTGGCACCTTCGAATCTAAATATCGTATTGCGGTCAATCTATCTGCATATGAAGAACAGTTAGTGAGAATTCAAGAAGACTTTTCTTCAATGTTGAAAACCTTACCAACTAGCAACGAAACACCAGGGCTTCTTGACGACATTACTTACGTAGGTACTGATGCGGGACTTTCTTTTAAAGTACTGAATTGGCAAAAAGAAAATCCTAAAGAGTTTTACACTGAATTGCCGATACAGTTAGAAGTAGCAGGCACCTATCATGAGTTTGGTATGTTTACATCGAATGTTGCAAATCTACCTCGTATAGTGACTTTGCATGACTTCGACATTACGTCCAAAAACGGTCAATTAAGTCTGAAAATGCAAGCCAGAACTTACCGAGCACAAGCTTCGCAAGCCGATTCTGGCAAGAAAAAAGGGGGTGACAAATGAAAAAATCACTCGTGCTTTTATTGTCTGCAAGCTTAGCTGCGTGTAGTGCACAAATCGAAGATTTAGTGGCTTACACCGATAGTGTGAAAGCTAATACAAACGTGAGCATTGAAGAGTACCCAGAGTTTGTTCAGCTGGAGCCGGTTGATTACGGCGCAGTTGATTTACGAAGCCCTTTTCAACGCCTACTGCAAAGAAACGAATCGGCACAAACAGTTGAAGTGCAAACCGCAAACTGTGCCCAGCCGAATCGTCAACGCCCTAAGCAGAAGCTAGAAGCTTACGGTATTGATGCACTTCAAATGACTGGTGTCTTTACGATTAACGGTCAAAAGTGGGTTCTAATCAAAGCCAATGATGGCAGTTTACATAAGGCGAAAAAAGGCCAATACCTTGGTTTGTTTTTCGGCAAAATTATTAACATAACGGATAAAGAAGTGGTTATTGAAGAAATGTTACCTGACGGTGCTGGTTGTTGGAAAACGAAAACAGCAACATTAACCATGTCATCAATAACTGGGGAAAATGATAATGTCTGATAAATATATTTTCAACAAGAGACTAAACAGCAACAAACCAAGTTGGTTATTGGTTCTAGCGCTTGTTTTAGCCATTGTCAGCTTGGGTGCTGTAGCTCAAGAGCCTGCTAAATTAGTCGATTTAGTTGACCCTGACGGAGAAACGCAGGTAGCGAACACTGCGACTTTATCCAAGATTGATTTCAATCGTTCAGCTACCACAGGTAATGTGATTATCGGGTTTGATGGCAACTCACCTTCAGTGAACGTGGTTGAAGCAAAAGGAAAAGTCACTTTGACTATGAAAGGTACAGCGCTTGCTGAAGACCAATATGTTGAAGTTGATGTAAGCCAATTCGGCACAGCAGTGAGTAGCATTGAAACTTTCCAAGAAGAAGATACAGCGAAAGTTGAAATCAAGTACTCTGGTGTTGTAAAAGTGAAGAAAATGGAAGATGGCAACGATGTTGTTATTGCTATCACCCCACTTAGCAAAGAAGAAGTTGCTCAGGCTAAAGAAACCGTATACGAAGGTAAGCCGATTTCTTTAGACTTCCAAGATGTTCCAGTACGTCAAGTGCTACAAATCATCGCTCAAGTAAATGGCTTTAACTTGGTAACGACAGATACTGTCAACGGCAATGTCACCATCAGCTTGTCTGGCGTTCCGTGGGACCAAGCACTTGATATGATCTTAAAGATTCGCGGTTTGGATAAACGATTAGAAGGTAACATCTTGTTAATCGCGCCAACTGAAGAGTTAACAGCGAGAGAGACGCAGCAGCTTCAATCAAAGCAACAAGTTCAGAACTTGGCGGAACTCAAGTCTGCAAATGTAGAAATCAACTATGCAAAAGCGGATGAAATCGCAGTTATTTTGAAGTCGACTGACGGTGGTATTCTGTCACAACGCGGCAACGTTACTGTAGATACAAGAACAAATACCTTGCTGATTCGTGATACACAAGAAAGCATAGATGAAGCCCGTCGCGTTATAGAAGCGCTAGATATTCCAGTGAAGCAAGTGTTAATAGAGTCTCGTATGGTGACTGTTCGTGACAATGTTGATGAACAGCTAGGTGTGCGCTGGGGATTCACTGGTGCGGGTGGCAGCAACACGTCTACATCAGGTTCAATTGTTGGTGCTGATACTGCTGGCCAGGGTATTGTTCCTGATATCGGTGACCGTTTGAACGTGAACCTTCCGGTATCAAGTGCTGCGGGTGCTATTGGCTTCCAGATCGCTGACCTTATTGATGGCAACATCTTGGACTTAGAATTGAGTGCACTTGAATCTGAAAATAAAGGTGAAATTATTGCTAGCCCACGTATAACAGTGGCTAACCAGCAAGAAGCCTACATCGAGCAGGGTACAGAAATTCCGTTCGTCCAAGCAACATCAAGTGGTGCAACGTCGGTAACCTTCAAAAAAGCAGTGCTTAGCTTGAAAGTAACGCCACATATCACTCCAGACAACCGAATTATTCTTAATTTAGTTGTGACGCAAGATACTCGAGGTGATACTGTATCGACATCAACGGGTCCTGCCGTTGCAATCGACACGCAAGAAATTAGTACGCAAGTGCTAGTAGAAAATGGTGCAACGATTGTATTAGGTGGTATTTTCCAACAAGTGAGTACTAACGACGTATCAAAAGTACCTCTACTTGGTGACTTACCATTCGTAGGTAACTTGTTTAAGTCGACCACTGCGATTGAACAAAAGCGTGAATTGCTCATCTTCGTAACACCTAAAATTATTGAAGAATCATTCTAATTTGCAGGTGTAAATTAAGCGCTGAAATATTGTGAGAAAAGAGTGACCATACTGTGGTCGCTCTTTTCGTTTTTTAATCCACACTATTTTACATTTCTTATTCATAAGAAAGCTTGCATAACAGGTGGTAACATTGAGATAATCGATTTATAGATTTTCCAGTGAGGA
The DNA here is from genome assembly GCF_031846165.1 of Brumicola blandensis. NCBI lineage: Bacteria > Pseudomonadati > Pseudomonadota > Gammaproteobacteria > Alteromonadales > Alteromonadaceae > Brumicola > Brumicola blandensis. The sequence continues at coordinate 470,072 of NZ_JAVRIE010000002.1, read as the reverse complement.
AATTATCCGTTCGCATTGACGAAAAAAATAGATACTCTCGTCAGTGTGGTAGTTCAAGTTGGCACATTCAGTTTCACCATTGCCAACTTCAATCATATACTAAGAATGTGAATTAATCAGACATGGCTGAAAAACGTAACATATTTCTTGTGGGCCCAATGGGTGCCGGCAAGAGTACTATTGGTAGACATCTCGCAGACGAACTTCACCTCGACTTTTTCGATTCAGACCAAGAAATTGAACGACGCACCGGCGCAGACATTGCGTGGATTTTTGATTTAGAAGGTGAAGACGGTTTTAGGAAACGAGAAGAAGATATTATTAATGACCTCACCGACAAGCAGGGTATTGTGCTTGCAACAGGTGGCGGCTCTATCGTTTCAAAAACAGTCAGAAATCGTTTATCTGCCCGAGGGATCGTAGTGTACCTACAAACTACGATAGATAAACAAGTCGCCAGAACGCAGCGTGATAAGCGTCGCCCACTGCTTCAAAACAACGATCCAGAACAGGTTTTAAGAGATCTAGCAGACGAAAGAAATCCGCTTTACACTGAAGTCGCTGATTACGTTGTTGAAACCGATGATCAGAGCGCACGCGCAGTGGCCAACCAGATAATTGGCAAAATTGGTTTGTAAACCCTCTCACGCAATTAAAAATAAGGAAGGAAGCCTCGTTATGCCCACATTAAACCTTGATCTGGGAGAGCGTAGCTACCCTATCTACATTGAAACCGGACTGTTTACGCAGCCCGGTTTTTTGCTGTCTGCGATCAGTGGAAAGCATTGCGCTGTCGTCACTAACGAAACCGTCGCTTCGCTGTACCTTGATACCGTGAAAAAACCGCTTCTTGATGCCGATATCAAATGTATCGATATTATTCTGCCTGATGGTGAGCAATACAAAACACTCGCGTATTTCGAAAAAGTGCTCAGTGCTTTACTTGAAAATGGTGCAGCACGGGACACCACCCTAATTGCATTAGGTGGCGGTGTGATCGGCGACATGGGTGGATTTGCTGCAGCATGCTATCAACGCGGTATCCCATTCGTGCAAGTACCTACAACACTACTTTCACAGGTAGACTCATCTGTAGGCGGCAAAACAGCGGTCAACCATCCCCTTGGTAAAAATATGATAGGGGCGTTCTACCAGCCTAAAGCGGTGTTTATCGATACTAACTCCTTGGTTACTTTACCTGAGAGGGAGTTTTCTGCTGGTATGGCGGAAGTCATCAAATACGGCATTATGTACGATGCCGCGTTTTTTGTTTGGTTGGAACAGAATGTCGCTTTGCTCAGAAATCGCGATGCAGATGCCTTGAGACACGCTATTACCTGCTGCTGCAAAATTAAAGCTGAAGTTGTGAATCTAGATGAAAAAGAGCATGGCGTGCGAGCTTTGCTAAACTTAGGGCATACTTTTGGTCACGCCATAGAAGCAGAAAAAGGCTATGGGAATTGGTTACATGGTGAAGCGGTCGCTGCTGGTATGGTTCAAGCAGCACAATTAGCTCGAATGCGTCAGTGGATATCGCATGAAGATCTGACACGTATTAGTACATTGATTTCTCGATTCGACTTACCCGTTAGCGGTCCGCTTGAAATGACTGCCGAAACCTACATTAAGCACATGAAGCACGACAAAAAAGTGTTATCTGGTACTATGCGGTTTATTGTACCCAATGCGATTGGTCACGCTTTAGTGGTTGATGATGTTAGCAGCGAAGAGCTACAAGCCTTACTCGGATAAGCACTTGCACCCAACAAGGAGATGAAGATAGTTGTCTGAGCTTCAAGATAGGTTGAAACACCTGGTGAATTATTCATCGCAGCTCATTTTTGTGAGCGGGGATACTATTGCTCAGCAACAGCGTTCACTGGAGGATTTCCTTTCCCTACAGCAAGAAAACACAGAAATTTCCTACTTTACTGCAGAACTTTCGATGGAATCTGCCGACCTGCGCCGTATTATTTGCAGACAATTATTAGGCCAAAAAGTAGGGAGTTTTGTTCGTCCGCTTAAAGAGTTACTCAAAGGACTTGTCGACCAACCTGGTCCTTTTCTTTTGTGTATCAAACAATCCCAAATGCTACCAAATGACTTTTTACAAGAGTTATGGGAATGGGTCATAGAAAGTAAGGCTGTATCATCAGACCATCATGTAAACGTCATTTTATTTGGCGAAACTGCATGGGCAGAGAAAGCGAAAAAGTGGCTTCCTAAGAAAAACAGCTCTCGCCCAGTGCTACTCAGTTCAGAGTCTATAGATACCACCACGTTTGATACAAACGCATTGGAAGGCTTAATGGCTGAAAGTAAGCGGCCACTATCATTACGATTTATGGATGATGAAGACCCTGTTCCCTTGGTAACAAAGAAATGGTTTATCAGTTCCGTCTTAGCGTTATTGCTGCTTGTATTTATTGGTATTATGGCCTGGCAATATCCACAACAGATCAAACATCTCCTAAAAACCGGAGAGCTACCAAGAGAAGAGTCAATTGTCGCTGATGAACTCGCAGAAATAAACCAAGTATTAGATCAAAAGCTTCGGCTTGATGAGACTGAGGCCGAACCAGCAATGCCGCAGACGAAAGTTGAAACCGAGGCGCTAATACCCGAGGACCCAATTGATACGGAAACCCCGATTGAGTTGGTGACCTCTTGGCAAGACGCGAAAGAAGCGAGTGAAGAGAAAGTCGCTGATTTAAAACAAAAAATTGACGAAGAAAACCGCCAACAGGCAGAACAAGCTAAGGCAACTGAATCGCAGCAGCCAGATCAATCCGTTGCTGAAGAAGGCGATTTTGCGGTGCCTGATATCATCAGCGTAGAGCAACTCGATCAACAACTTGGTGACTCTTTGCTCGATGCTGAAGACAAAATAGACGACACCGATACACCAGAACAAGGACCAAACTACGAGTTTGATGAGTCAATGTTATTGTCGTTAGAAGAACCCGGCGTTCTGTTGCAATTATCGGGCATCCAAAACCGCAGTGTTTTAAATGAATTTATCACTGACAATAACTTGGAAAATAAAGTTTGGGTCTACCAAACAACACGCTATGGCGGAGCATGGCATGTGGTTGTATTGAATCAACGATTTGATTCCTTAAATGACGCTCGTGCCGCGGTTTCGGGTTTATCACAAAACATCCAGGATACTGAGCCGTTTGCAAAGGACCTCAGCCAAATCAAACTAGAAATAATTCAACGGTAAGCCTTGAATTCTGATAATGTAGCGACCAATGTTGCTTAGATAAAATATGCTGAATAGTCGCTGTGCAGAAAAATATAAAAAATAGAGCCTTTTTAAAATGGGCCGGCGGAAAGTACACTCTCCTTGATAAAATACTGCCACATCTTCCATCTTCATCGATGTACATCGAGCCATTCTTTGGTGCGGGCTCAGTTGCGCTTAATGCCGATTATGATAAGTATCAACTGAACGACATTAACACCGATTTGGTTAATCTTTACCGCATAGTGCAAACCGAGCCAGAGCGCTTCTTACTTGCTCTAACTCCCCTTTTCACACCTGAAACTAATAATGCTGACTTTTATTATCAAAAACGTAAAGAGTTTAACCTCGAGCGCGATTTGTTCAGCCGCGCCATCCTCTTCGTCTATTTGAATCGACATGGATACAATGGTTTATGTCGCTATAATAGTAGCGGTGGCTTTAACGTGCCTTTCGGACGATACGTAAAACCCAAACTTCCGGTTAAAGAGATACAACATTTCGCTAAACGATTCGAAAACGCAGAATTTACTAATCATGACTATCGCAAAGTGATCAGCGAGGCGCCAAAGCATGCGGTCGTCTATTGTGATCCGCCGTATATCCCAATCAGCAAAACGGCGTCATTCACGCAATATGCTAGTGCAGGGTTTAGTTTGGAAGATCAAAGAGAGCTCGCCTTAACTGCTCAGAAGTACGTTCAGGAAAAACAACTTACCGTGGTTATCAGTAACCACGATACCTCACTCTCTCGTGAATTCTATCAAGGCGCTAAAATTAAGAGTTTTCAAGCTAAGCGCTTTATCAGTCAAAATGCACTAACGAGAAAGCCTGTAAAAGAGCTCATTGCCATATTTGCACCCAAATAAAAGGCATAGCTCATCAAATTGTAGTTTCGGCTTCAACCCTTTTCACTTTTGCCGTACACTTAGCGCTCACTCAGTATATAAAATCACCAGACAAGACCAACATGATACGAATTCGCGGCCTACTGTCGAAAACACTTTTACTCGTAACCATTGTCGCGATCGTTTCTTTAGCTGCCTCTTATGGCTTCGTAACTGCCCAACAAAGTAAGCGATTTGAAGCGCAAATTGAGGAAGTGCAGTACGGACATCTTAGAGTTTCTCACCTGCTCTTTGATCAACAGTTAGAAGAACTCAGACTGCATGCTGAAGAGCTGATAAGTCTGAGTACGCTCAGTCGTAAAACACCTGAAGAAGGTAAACTCTATTTCCAAGAAATTTGGAGTCGCCTGCAAACGAGCTACTCGCTTTCTTCTTTGTCCCTCAGCGATGGTGATACACGATATCAATTTGGCAGTTTTCCAAGCAAATACATTGAAAGCATGCAAAAGGAAACGATACGCACAGGAAACGCGCAATCAGCTATTATTTGTCATCTTGAGTGTGAATTATCTACATCAGTACCCATCACATTTAATCACAGTACTTGGACACTCACATTAATTGCTGATTTGGCACAATCGGTCGAGTTTCTCAATTTGATAACTGGTAGTAACGTAGGGATCTTAGCTCCGTCTGAAGCGCCAGTTACTAGTGAAACTTCTTTGAAACGTTATATTACCGAAATAATCACCGGCGCAGGTGAGCTGGAGCCTCTGTTAAATACAGACCTCAGCGAGTCACAGTTTGAACAATTAGAAAATAGTGGTTTAAGGCTAAGCGTTAATAATAGCGAATACTTTGTCTGGTTTGAGCAAATAGATAGTATCGCCTATCCATTTAATGTCATGTTTATCCGTGAAATTAGCGACCTTATAAATCAACAAACAGCTCAAAAGCAACAAGTCATATTGATTTTTGTCACCGTGACCTTGGGGATACTATTAACGCTAATAACCTTTTCTATTATTCCTATTTCTCAGATCAATAAACTTCGACGTGCAATTTCCTTGATCGCAAGCAAAGAGTACAACACCGCTAGATATCGTTTAGGTCAAAGAAAGGACCGCCGCTTCAACGATGAGCTATATGATCTGGAAGATGAGTTTCGCAATGCTATTGATATGCTAGAGAGCTATGAGCATGAATTAGATGTGTCCCAGAAACGCTTGGTTAGACAAGCCACTATCGACAGCACCACAGGCTTATACACGCGTAATGTGTTGGTTGACGACTTACAAGTTATCGGCAAGAAAAATACAGCTCACAATGTGGCTATTTTCTTCTTAGATCTTGATGGCTTCAAACCAGTAAATGATAACTTAGGCCATGAAGCTGGCGACATCATGCTGAAAAAGATTGGTTATCGTTTGAAAGGAGTATCGAATAAATTCATTAAGGTCTACCGGATTGGGGGTGATGAGTTTGTTATCTGCTACACTAATTATGATGCTAAGGATGCATTGCTTGAAATGGCTGAATCGGTTGTCCAACTATTCGCCGCACCATTTCATATTTATGAGACCAATATCACTATTAGCGCGAGTATTGGTATTGCTACTCAAGACGCAAGCTCAATTGATGCTGATAAGTTGCTTCGCTATGGTGATATCGCGATGTATCAAGCAAAAGAAGAAGGTAAAAATCGCTTTAAGTTCTTCGATGAATCGATGGAAGAAAAAGCACAATTACGCTTTACGATCAAAAATGACTTCGCTAACTCTCTTGCCGAAAATCAATTATTTTTAGTCTATCAACCAATAGTTGATAGCAGCTCTCGCAAAGTGACGAAGCTTGAGGCTCTCTGTCGATGGCAACACCCAGAACTAGGATTCATTCCTCCACCTACCTTCATAGATGTATTAGAAGAAAGCGAAAACATGAACAGGCTGTTTGAATGGATCGTGCAATCAGTTATTAGAGAAGTTGCTTTCTTAGATGAGATACAACGAGATGATATTATTATTTCTGTAAATTTAAGCTCATCTCAACTGGTGAATGACCGCGCAATTGAATTTTTGAAAGAAGAGTTAGAAAGATGCCGAATCAATCCAAATCGTATTGAGCTGGAAATAACCGAGACCACTTTAATCACCAATTTTCAACAAGCAAAGTTTTGGATTGAGTACGCTACTGACCTTGGCTTTAGAGTAGCCATCGACGATTTTGGTGCAGGCTATTCATCCTTATCCTATCTTACAGCGTTTAATTACAACACGGTGAAGTTAGACCGCTCTTTGTTAGACAAAATAGATGTCGATGAACGTCAACAAAGGATTGTAGGATCGCTAACACAAATGATACATAGTTTGTCTGTACCGATTGTTGCTGAGGGCGCTGAAACAGAAGCACAATTTGAAGAATTGCGTAAATTGGGTTGCGACTATATTCAAGGCTATCTTATCTCTAAACCCATTAAACACGACGACTTAGTGATTTTTTTACAGAATGAATCCGATAGGGCCTAAAATTGGGTAGGCATAAATTATGTTTACGTTAAAAAGTTCACTAGTACAATTAATGAGACCACAAACAAAACAACTATCACAATACCTGTGATGATATAGGGCAAGGCTGAACGTTCAGCAAAATCATTTTCATAATTTTGTTGCGACTGTACGCCTAACATACTAGCCAATACGCTCTTAATAACACCAAACATCTTTTTCAATATCCATCTCCTAAACCCAAGCGACAGCGGTTTGCCAAGCAATGTGTGCAAAACATAGTGACTGTCTTAAGAGTAGCGCAGAAATTAAGAGCGTGAAAGCAGCTCAAGTAAATCAAGGTAATGAAGTTGAGTCGAATCCGATCGATTCATTAGCCAAGCGACCCAACTGAGTTGTTTTTCAATTGTAGTACACTCAATGAAATTACTTGTAATCGCGCTTGTGGAGATTTCAGAAGTATTACCGTTCGGAAGCTCTTGTGCCGTGTATTCATGCATTAAACATGGCACTTTGGCTGAGTGGGCGTGAGTCATTGACAAATAAAAGCAAAACACGATACCGAGCACGGCAGCAATGCTTTTTACTTTTGCTATTTTGTCAAATTGACGAGGTTGACTCATGCTCTTCCCTAGCTGACCGGCGTAAAACCATCATTGAAGTTAATGATGAGAGTAATAGACCGATGCTATCGGTTAATATTTGCACTAAGTATAGCGCAAAAATTTGACTCTACAATATTAAAATTTTGTCATAAAAAAACTCCCGTATGCAAATTAACACACGAGAGCTTTTATTCAGCTAAGTCAGTCTTTAGCTTATAGCTCGAATGACTTGCTGATAGAAAAGTATAGTGACTCGCTGTCATCTAAGTCTGATCCGCTGATCACAAGACCAACACCAACATCGAATCCACCAATTTCAGTGCCATATGCGATTTCGCCATACTCACCTTCAGCATCTTGACCGTAAGATCCGATAGTCGCAGACCAACCACCGCTTTCAAGGCCAAGTGTAATTAGAGAGTAATCACCTTCTGTTGCGTCTTCATTACCAACGACACCGTCCCATTTACCTTGAACGTAACCAACAGAGAACAAACCAAAACCAGCTCCTAGACCAATTTCGTTGTATGCGCTATCGAAGTCGCCTGTGTACTGATAAGTGGTAAAGTTGGCATCTAAAGTAATGCCGCTTTCAAGCTCAACACCGTAACCTGCATAAAGGTCGACTTCCAAACCGTCTTCAACTTCCGCAGTCCACGCACCAGCGTAAAAACCAGTTGAACCAGCATAATCAATACCAGCACTTGTTGATGCTGATTCTGTTTGTTGAATACCACGGAAGTGATAATCAGACACAACACCAATATTTGCCGACCATTCCGCCATTGCAGAATGACTCGCTAAGGTGCTTGCTAAAAGTGTTGCTGCCAAAGCAGTGCGTTTAAATGTTCTCATGTGAGTTCTCCATAAAGTTTTTATATTTTTTCGCGATTTTATAATCGTCTTATTATGAATAGGTGAAGTAGCTGCCATTACTCATTTAACAGCAAAACTGATGCCGAAATAAAAAAACCAGCCTAAAAACTCATAAGAACATGATTTAATTACACTTTAGTAGATTTAATAATATGTATTCAAAAATAATATCGGCGGCAAAAAAGGAAAGGTGAGGAATTTTGCCCCAATTTGATGCAAGCTCACCATTAATGGGCAGTAACTTGGCTTTTGTCCACTCGAAAAGTTAGGTAAACTACGTATTTTACAGGGAACTCACTCAATGCACGCACCACTCATCGCGCCATCTATACTATCCGCTGATTTTGCTCGCCTCGGCGAGGAAGTTGAAAATGTGCTTTTAGCTGGTGCAGACGTTATACATTTCGATGTTATGGATAACCATTACGTGCCCAACCTCAGTTTCGGCCCGATGATTTGCCAAGCATTACGAAACCATGGAATAAGCGCAGACATTGATGTGCACTTGATGGTGCAACCAGTAGATAGCATGATAGAGGCCTTTGCTAAAGCTGGGGCCAGCATGATTAGCTTTCACCCCGAAGCAAGCTTGCATCTTGATCGTAGTATTCAATTGATAAAAGATGCCGGTTGCAAAGCCGGTCTCGCCTTAAACCCGGGAACGCCGCTGCATGTACTTGATTGTGTGTTAGACAAGCTCGACTATGTGCTACTAATGTCAGTTAACCCAGGTTTCGGTGGGCAATCATTTATAGACTCGACTCTCGCGAAAATTCAACAACTCAAGCAACGTATTGACCAGGCTGGTCTGAATACTAGAATCGAAGTCGATGGCGGCATAAAAACAGACAATATTGGCGATGTGCGAGCAGCAGGTGCAGACATGTTTGTAGCTGGGTCTGCCATTTTTAATTCCGATGACTACGCTGGTACTATCAGCAAAATGAAAAACGCAATGAAACAAGCGACAAGCGACTAACATGCGCATTCACACACTTTTGTAAATTAAGTAATAACCTCTACTATCAGGAAAGAAAGAAAACATGAGTTCATCCAAACCAATCGTTTTAAGTGGTTGCCAACCATCTGGCCAACTAACCATGGGAAATTACATGGGAGCATTACGCCAGTGGGTTGATATGCAAGATGACCATGACTGTCTATATATGATCGTAGATTTACACGCGATTACTGTTAGGCAAGAGCCGACTGCATTAAAAGAAGCATGTTTAGATGGCCTAGCACTTTACTTAGCGTGTGGTATCGACCCAAATAAAAGCAGTATTTTCATGCAATCGCACGTTCCTGAGCACGCGCAACTCAGTTGGGTACTGAATTGTTACACCCAAATGGGCGAGTTGAATCGCATGACTCAGTTCAAAGATAAATCACAGAAGAATGCATCAAATATTAACGTGGGTCTTTACAGTTATCCTGTATTGCAGGCTGCAGATATTCTTGTGTATCAAGCCAACAGAGTGCCGGTCGGTGAAGATCAAAAACAACATTTAGAACTGACAAGAGACATCGCAACACGATTTAACAATTTATACGGTGACGTTTTTACTATTCCGGACCCCTTCATTCCAGAATCAGGTGCCAGAGTAATGAGTCTGCAAGACCCGATGAAGAAAATGTCTAAGTCAGATGACAACCCGAATAACGTCATTGGATTACTAGAAGATCCAAAGAAACTGACTAAAAAGATTAAAAGAGCAGTGACTGACAGTGATGAAAAAGCACGCATTTATTACGATGTACAAGAAAAACCCGGCGTTTCAAACCTCCTTTCCTTACTATCTTGCACTACCGGTGAGAGTGTCGAATCCTTAGTACCTAAATACGAAGGATTGATGTATGGCCACTTGAAAGGTGATGTCGCAGAGGCTGTAGTGTCTATGCTCGCGCCAATTCAAGAGAACTATGCCCGTATTAGATCTGATCATAACTACCTATCAGAAGTGATGACAAAAAGTGCTGAAAACGCTCGTGCAAAAGCGGCCGTTACATTAGCTAAGGCTTATGCTGCTGTCGGTTTTGTCACCCCTTAAGGATACTGCATTCAGTGAGTAATAATGAGAGTCTTCTACCATCGGTATTGATTATTGATAATTATGACTCCTTTACTTTCAACCTAGCTCGTTATTTTGAGGAGTTAGGTGCGAATGTTAGGGTGATTAAGAACGACGACTTGACCTTAGCAGAAATTAAGCAACTCGCCTTCTCTCATTTGGTTATTTCACCGGGCCCCTGCACCCCAAATGAGTCAGGGGTGTGTTTAGATGCGATTGCTTATTTTGCAGGTAGAAAACCATTACTTGGTGTGTGCTTAGGTCATCAAGCCATTGGACAGGTGTTTGGGGCAAAAGTGGTACGCGCAAAAAATATCAAACACGGCAAAACTTCTAGCATACAAATAGTGCAAGATAGTGTTATATTTAAAGGGCTTGAGTCTCCATTTGTTGCTACGCGCTATCATTCTTTGATTTTGGAGCACGCGAGTTTGCCAGAGATGTTTGAAATAACTGCAGTTTGTGAAGAAAGTGACGATACAGAGATAATGGGAATTGAACATAAAACACTGCCGGTATACGGCGTTCAGTTTCATCCTGAATCTCTACTAACAACTGCGGGCCATCAAATTTTGAATAACTTTCTGAAACAATAGCTAGAATACGGATGTACAAATAGACATGAAGTTAAGCGTATCTCAACTTGCTGCAACGATGAATAATCGTTTTGAGCACCTCCTCGTCAGTATTGATGAGGCTGTCATCTTGTCTGGTCAAAAAACTGAAAAACAACGTACGTACGAAGATTCTGAGCAAGCTGAAGCACGCAGAGAACTGCTTTTTGTCGAAGAAGTCGCGATTAAAAACCGCGAAGAAATGAATCAAAAAAAGAACCTCTTTCTACAACAAGTCGAAGCCGAATTTCATGTTAGCTTAATCAATGATTTAGCGAAAAGTATCCGAGATACCGATTATGTCTTAAAGAAAGTCCTTGGGCTTGACCCTCTCATCGGTAAATTACTTGATGTCTTATATACCGAATCGTGTTCTATATCCCGCCTTGAAGCGATAATTATTCAATTAGATTGGTTAGAACAAGGTTTGATTAAATTCGTCAAGCAACCTAAATATAGACGTGTTGATACACGCGGTAAACCCATCATCATTGAAACACTCAGACAAGCGCTTAGTTTTATCGGGATTGAGAGCTTACGCACACTGCTCCCAGCGTTGATATCAAAACGTGGGTTACCAGCCCGCTCAGAAATGTTCCCAGAACTCGCTAATCATATGTGGGAATACACCTTAGGTTCTGCCAAAGCATGTCGAGCAATTGCCGAAAAGGAAGGTTCAAAGTGGTATTTGGGTTACAACATGGGCATGTTCAGTACCATGGGGCGAAATGCTATAGCAAAGATGTACTTAAAAGCCTTCGATGGCAAACTCCGAGAAAAGGTCATTGAAGCACGTAAGAAGAATAACCCAGTACAAGCGAAGGCCTTAGCAACCCTATTGCCGTCACATAAATACCTCATTACCCTATGGACTAAATACGCCGACCAACTCACTAGTGATTTAGTCGGGCAATTTAAATGCCGTTGGTTAATGATCGGCATTGGTTTTGAAGATTACACTCGCATACAAGAAATTAGCTATCAGTATGTAAAATCAAAGAATCTTCACCCGCTGACAGATCTTCTTTTCCGCTGCCAAGGCTATATGCAGTTCAAAATGATGAAGGCTAATGGCCTCATGTCAAAACAAACTTCGATGCTATATTTACGAAATTTTGGCATTGTGTCTGACGACGTCGTGTTGTTGATGAAAACCAATTTAACAGGCCTTGAAATCAATATTCCGGAACATCACACGCCGCCAAAAGCCTTAACAGAATAAAAACAGCACCTTTATTCATCTTTAACAAGCTCACTTCTCTAGATTGTTAAGAATTATTTTTGAATGCTTATGCCCAGTCTTCTTTTCGAAAAGTAAAACAATAGTCTGAAATTACTGGATAAGTAAGGAAGCTTGTCAATGTCGACAAACCCTCGCGTGTGTACTCTATCATCAAGCAGCCCTTCAACTGATACTTCGATTGGTCACGACATAACACCAAATTGATGCTGTCCTTTGCACATCAAATAAATATGCAATAAAACTGCAAATGCTTGCATACCCCCTATTTTTACTGGCCTCAAAGCAAATTTCTTGCTTACTTTGTGACTATATTCTGGCATACTACTCGGCCAATTCGCTAGTGAGACAAGGTCAACATTAGCGCACAGAATCAACGCAAAGAGGTGTTTTGTATGCAAGTAACTCGCGCAACGTTTAATGATGTAATGGTACCCAACTATAACCCAGCAGAGATGGTGCCCGTTCGAGGCGAAGGCTCTCGAGTTTGGGATCAAGAAGGGAAAGAATACATCGACTTTGCAGGAGGAATTGCAGTCAACGTTTTGGGTCATTGTCATCCTGAACTGGTTAAGGTCTTGCAAGAGCAAGGCGCTAAGCTGTGGCATTTAAGTAACGTTTTTACAAATGAACCAGCAATGCGTTTAGCCAAAAAGTTATGTGACGCAACCTTTGCAGACAAAGTATATTTTGCAAACTCTGGTGCTGAAGCCAATGAAGCAGCACTTAAACTCGCTCGCAGATACGCAATCGATCACCATAGCGAAGCGAAAGACCAAATTATTTCGTTTAAGCAGGGCTTCCACGGTCGCACCTTCTTTACCGTGACGGTCGGTGGTCAACCAGCTTACTCCGATGGCTTTGGTCCAAAGCCAGGTGCAGTAGAGCATTGTGAGTTCAATAACTTAGAAATGCTGGCCGAAATGATGTCAGAACGCACCTGTGCTGTCATGATGGAGCCACTTCAGGGCGAAGGCGGCATCATCGTACCAGATCCTGCATTCGTAAAAGGTGTTCGTGAGTTATGCGACAAGCACAACGCACTCCTTATTTTTGATGAAGTCCAGTCTGGCGTAGGCCGAACGGGTCACTTATATGCATATATGGGCGTGAATGTTGTTCCTGACATCCTTACTACTGCGAAATCTCTAGGTGGCGGCTTCCCAATTGGCGCAATGCTTACCACAAACGATATCGCTAACAGCTTGAAGCCGGGTACTCATGGCAGTACCTATGGCGGTAACCCGCTGGCTTGTGCTGTTGCCGAAAGAGCGCTTGACGTAGTGAACCAACCAGAAGTATTAGAAGGTGTTCTTAAAAAAGAAGCGCTTTATCGCGAAATTCTTGGGAAAATCAACGACAAGTATCACGTATTCAGTGAAGTTAGAGGCCAAGGTATGCTCTTGGGTTGCGCACTGAATGAAGAGTATGCGGGCCGCGCGCGCGACTTTATGGTTGCAGCTAATAGTGAAGGCCTTATGTGCCTTGTTGCTGGCATGAACGTGATTCGTTTTGCACCTTCATTGGTTATTCCTGATGAAGACATTGTTGAAGGCTTAGCTCGATTTGAACGAGCCGTAGCTGCAGTTGTAGCGGGTTAATCGCGCAACTATACACAGTCTTTTGAGAAGGATACTTCGATGAAAATCATCCGCCCTATCAAAGCCGACGACTATCAAGCTCTGTACGAGATTGCAGAGGAGTCGGGTATTGGCTTTACATCATTGCCGGTGAATGAAGAGTTACTCAAACGAAAAATCAGTCGAGCGATAGATGCTATCGCATCGACACCAACCGTCCCTGGGCCAGAAAGCTATTTGTTCGTAATGGAAGATACGGAAACCGGCCAAGTCGTCGGTACTTCAGGTATCGAGGCAACTGTCGGTTTGGAAGACGCCTTCTATCATTACCATGTGAGCAAGGTAGTGCATGCATCAAGAGAGTTAAATGTGCATAACACCGTGGAAATACTGCACTTTTGCAATGACTATACTGGTGTCAGTGAAATTTGTACCTTATTTCTACGAGAGAATGCACGACAGGGCCTAAATGGCCGATTTTTATCCAAAATGCGCTTTTTATTCATGGCTGAGCATCATGAGCGTTTTGCTGAAATCGTGATTGCTGAAATGCGTGGTATCAGTGATGAAAAAGGTCGCTCACCTTTTTGGGCATGGTTAGAAGAACACTTCTTCTCATTAGACTTCCCAACAGCTGATTATCTTACAGGCATTGGCAAGAAAGGCTTTATAGCAGAATTAATGCCGAAGTATCCCATCTACGTCAACCTACTCAGTAAAGCGGCGCAAGATAGTATCGGCAAGGTACATGACAAAACTAAACCCGCTTTACGTTTATTAGAACAAGAAGGCTTTAAATGTAGAGGCTACGTCGACATTTTTGATGCAGGCCCTACTGTTGAGGCCGACGTTAATCAAGTCGCCACAGTGCAAGCAAGTCGCAAAGCAACGATTGTCATCAACGATAACTTAGCCCAAACCGATGGTGAAACCTGTTTCGCCATTAATACCTCGGTTAAAGACTTTCGCGCATGTATAGCAGAAGTTGCCTATGTTGACGCCAATAAAGTTGCAATAGAAAGACTGACCGCCTCCGCACTAGGCATCAAAGATGGCGATTCAATTCGATTTTCACCCGCAAATACTAAGCATTAGGAGTGATACATGACAGACACGACACATTACATTGATGGTAAATGGATAGCTGGCCTTGGCCACACTATCGATTCAGTTGATCCAGCCAAAAACCAGGTTATCTGGTCTGCTAAAGCAGCCTCCGAAGCACAGGTCAACGACGCTGTTGCTGCTGCCAGAACTGCCTTCCCTAGCTGGTCTTTGAAAACAGTAGAAGAACGCCTTAGTATTATCAAAAAGTTTGCTGAATTACTGGCAGAAAATAAGCAGAGCTTGGCTAAGATCATCGCCAAAGAAACAGGTAAACCAGAGTGGGAAACAGCCACTGAAGCCGCAGCTATGATGGGCAAAATCGCGATTTCTGAGAAGGCCTACCATGAGCGTACCGGTACCGTCGAAAACGCAATGCCCGTTGGGCAGGCGATAATTAGACATAAACCACATGGTGTTGTCGCTGTGTTTGGACCGTATAACTTTCCCGGTCATTTACCTAATGGGCACATCGTACCTGCTTTAATTGCAGGAAACACAGTAGTTTTCAAACCAAGTGATCTGACCCCAATGGTCGCAGAGTTTACCGTGCAACTATGGCAAAAAGCGGGACTGCCAGCAGGTGTTTTAAACCTTGTTCAAGGCCAAGTTGAGACAGGTAAAGCCTTAGCAAGCCATCAAAACATTGACGGCCTGTTTTTCACTGGTAGCTCACGCACGGGTAAAATTTTACACGAACAATTTGCAGGCCACCCGGGCAAGATCCTAGCATTAGAAATGGGCGGAAATAACCCACTGATCGTTAAGGGAGTAGCTGATATAGACGCCGCTGTGCATGATATCGTGCAATCAGCATTCGTTACTAGTGGACAGCGTTGTACCTGTGCTCGCCGTTTATTCATAGAAAGTAACGAACAAGGCGACAAGATCTTAGCGCGCCTTTTAGAAGTAACAAAGGCAATAAAAGTCGGCCATTACGATGCTGAAGAACAGCCATTTATGGGTGCTATGATCAGTGCAGCAGCGGCTGCAGGAATGGCAAGTGCGCAACAAGACTTACTCAATTTAGGCGCAAAAAGTCTACTAAAATTAGAACATACAGATACAGACACAGGCTTTGTTACACCAGGTATTATTGATGTAACTGATATAGTGACTGAAATGCCAGATGAAGAGCATTTCGGTCCTTTACTTAAAGTGGTTCGTTATACTGACTTTGATACTGCGATTGAACAGGCCAATAACACCAGCTTTGGTTTATCTGCAGGCTTATTGGGAGATAGTAAGGAAGATTATGATTACTTTCTTGCCAGAATTCGTGCTGGTATTGTTAACTGGAACAGACCGATAACCGGTGCAAGCAGCGCAGCGCCATTTGGTGGTATAGGTGAAAGTGGCAACCATAGAGCTAGTGCTTACTACGCTGCAGACTATTGCGCTTACCCAGTCGCTTCAGTTGAACTTGATGTAGTTACGTTACCCTCTACATTAAGTCCTGGTTTAACATTCTAAGGAAATAGTCATGCATAATAGTATCGACGCTTTGTTTGCTGGCTTATGGGCAGACTACATAAAAATTACACCCTCAGCGGATAAAATCCATCAACTCTTGGGTAATGCTACTGGTCAGACAGATATTGTAAATGACCACATTGCACTGCGCACCTTTAACACTGAAAAAGTAAACTTGGAAAAGCTGGCAGCGCACTTTCTTAGCTTAGGTTATAAGCAAAAAGGTGATTATGACTTCGCAAGTAAGAAACTGACCGCGATGCACTTTGAGCATGCGGACCTGACGAACCCTAAAGTATTTATTAGTGAGCTTCGTGTTGAAGAGCTTAGCGATACTGCGCAGGCCATTATTCATAAGCTTGTTGACCAAATAGATCCCATGGTAACTACACACGATGACTTTCTTTATTCAGGCACTCATTGGCAGGTTTCTCAAGCAGATTACAAGACCTTGCTTGCAGAATCTGAGTATGCAGCTTGGATGGCAGCATGGGGATATCGCGCAAATCATTTCACCGTCAGTGTGAATCATCTTAACAGTATTGATGAGCTAAGTGACGTGAATAGTAAGCTGAAAGATGCGGGTTTCAGATTGAACACTTCTGGTGGTGAGATTAAAGGTGGAGAAGACGTATGCCTCGCACAGTCTTCTACAATGGCGGATTCCGCCGATGTGACTTTTAGTGATGGTGTGCTATCTATACCAAGTTGCTTCTATGAATTTGCTCAGCGTTATAAATTAAGCAACGGTGAATATTATCAAGGTTTTGTAGCAGCTTCTGCTGATAAAATCTTCGAAAGCACCAATACAAATGTTAGCGCCAGTTAGAGTAAATACTCTAACTCTGGGTCGACAGTGAATCTACCTGACATTGCTTCTCGGCCCAGTAACATCAAGTAAGTCATTTCTGAGCGGTCGGTTAGGGTCAATTGAATTGTCCAACGCTGCTCAGCCATCACTATTTCAGTTTCAATAACATAGCGCTTCTGCTTAGTTGCAGTGGAGCTTTTCACCTTGCGCTTTCCAGCAACCTTGCTTTTACAACGAGTCAGCCTTTTTACGTCATGGATATCTGGGTGTAAATCAAAACTTATCCATAATGCATCATCTTCTTCAAACTCTTCAATATTATCCACATGCAAGGATGATGTTGCCGCGCCAGTATCTACTCGCACATGCAGCCCTTGGATTTTCAAATCAGGTAAATCGCACTGCTCCAAGCAGCCCACCATCACTTTGTTTTTCATGTATCACTCTCATTATCTAAGGCAAGAACAGCGTCATACTGCTGCCTAACTATTCATTCCTGCGGCATAATCTGGAACCACCAAATTGTCCTGTAGCATTTCAACATGTTCAGCTACTTGGTCAGGCTTACTGAAGTACGCAATATGATAAATGGCTTCACCTTCCTGCGCCAACGGGATGTTTTGTTTGCCGATCACTACCCCAGTACTTGGTGAGAACATGGTGCCAAGCTGCTCACCAAAGGGGTTGGAGATTATCGCTAATACATCTCCTTTTTCAACGTGATCCCCTAATTGTGCTTTGTGCATAACAAAACCACTTTCATTTGCTCTCACCCATCCGCTCTGTCTAGCAACGAATGGACGAATAGTGTGGCCTCGCGCTTTGACGCCATTCAACATTCCAATGTTTCTCATCACCTTGATAATACCTTTAACACCGGCTCGGATGGAGAACTCATCATAACGCAGTGCTTGACCGGCCTCATACAAAAGCACTTTCGCGCCTTCATCTGCGGCAGCTTGTCGCAACGAACCATCTCGGATGTCCGCATTAAGAAGCACCGGTACACCGAATGCTTCGGCCATCTCAAGCGTTTTTGGGTCATCCAAATTTGCTCTTATCTGGGGTAGATTGGAACGGTGAATAGCACCAGTGTGAAGGTCGATGCCAAAATCACACTTACTCACGATTTCATCCAAGAACAATCGTGCAATCCGTCCTGCTAAAGAGCCTTTTTTACTACCCGGAAAACAACGGTTAAGGTCTCTTCTATCTGGTAAGTATCGACTTTGATTTAATACGCCGTACACGTTCACCATTGGGATCGCAATGAGAGTGCCTCTAAGGTTCTTAATGCCTCTGCTTTTAATTAAACGGCTAACAATTTCAATACCATTAAGCTCATCGCCGTGAATAGCTGCACTCACAAATAATGTCGGCCCCGGTCGTTTTCCATGCTGAACAAACACAGGAATACCCATGTTTGTGTCGGTGTACAGTGGCGGCATTTCTAACTGCAGACGCCTTTGCTCGCCAGCTTTAATTTTTTCTCCGCCAATGACGAAGTCTTCGCGTTTCATTATCAGCCTTTACCTTTCGTTTTAGTCTTGTTTGGCGTCGCCGTTTTCGCAATAAAATCGATTATCATGCCTGCCACATCTTTGCCGGTTGCTTTTTCAATACCTTCAAGCCCAGGTGAGGAGTTTACTTCCATCACCATAGGTCCATTTTTGGAACGCAAAATATCCACACCAGCCATGTTTAGTCCCATGGTTTTTGCGGCATCAACAGCGGTTTTTCGCTCAGCCGGAGAAAGGCGTACTAAACTTGCAGAGCCACCTCTGTGCAAGTTAGATCTGAATTCACCCGGCGCACCTTGGCGTTTCATTGCAGCGATAACTTTACCCCCTACAACTAAGCAACGAATATCAGCGCCACCCGCTTCCTCAATATATTCTTGGACCAGAATTGACGCTTTTAAGCCCATGAACGCTTCGATAATAGATTCAGCCGCCTTTGCAGTGTCAGCTAGTACCACACCGATACCCTGTGTACCTTCCAGCAATTTAATCACCACCGGCGCACCACCCACATTCTTAATCAGATCGTCAATTTTGTCTGGATGATTAGCGAAACCGGTGCGTGGCATACCAATACCCTTGCGAGACAATAACTGCAAGGAACGCAACTTGTCTCGAGAGCGACTTATCGCCACAGATTCATTGATAGAATAAGTGCCCATCATCTCAAACTGACGCACGACTGAAGTGCCATAAAACGTCACTGAGGCACCTATTCTTGGAATAACAGCATCAAAGCGAGGAAGTGCCTTACCTTTGTAACGCACCGATGGCCTTGCACTGGTTACATCCATATAGCAATGCATAGTGTCAATCACGGACACATCATGCCCTCGCTGCTGTCCTGCTTCCAGCAGACGCTTGGTTGAATATAGATTCGGGTTTCTCGACAACACTGCAATTTTCATAATGGTCCTTGACTCAGTTAATGATTGGCAAGTGATAATAGTGGCGACTATATATCCTGTTTTTTAATGTTTGGATACATTTATTTTTATCGCCACACAATTTAATTCACTGCATGATGATACCAACGAAAATCCTAATAAGTAGCTAAGCTAAGTAGGAACGAGAGTAATGGTGTAAACTTGATGATGCTATGATAACTTAGCGCGACTTACATAAAGTTCAGGTTAATATAAACGCACAGTAACACCGTTTGGCTTTACTTTTAACCTAATTCTGTATTCCTAACATCGAAACCATGAGAACGAATTGATGCAAGAAATATCATTCCTAAGTACCTTTAACAATTGGATTAGCCAATATTACGTGAGCATTCTGTGGTCTGCTGCTGTGGTTACGCTGCACCTCGTTATTGTTAAATGGACACTACCGAAAATTAAGAGTGGAGTGAAGATTAGTCGCCTCAGCCAAGAGAGCGCAAAGAAGGCTTTTAACATCGTCCGTATCATTGTAGGTACGATCACTCTTGCTTGCCTATTTATCGTCTGGGGTATTGATTTTTCTGGCTTGTTACTGATTTCAACGTCATTGATTACTGTGACTGGCGTCGCATTATTTGCTAACTGGTCGTTGCTGAGTAACATCACTGCTTACTTTATTCTCTTGTTTCAGCCATCATATAGTCGAGGTAATTTTGTCCGTATATTTGAGGGTGACAACTTTGTTGAAGGCACCATCATAGAGGTTAACCTGTTCAATATTCGCTTATTAACCGATGATAACGAAACGATCACCTACCCCAACAATCTGATTTTAACGCGCATCACAATGCTCAATCCCCAAAAGAAAATGCAAGGGTTTGGCAAAATCGGGCCAGTGAGTGTGGGAGTAGATGGTGAGGTGAGCCAAGGCGCATCGCATCAAAGTAATGCGCCTCAAAGTCATACAAATGAAAGTAATGAAGGTTTGCCTAGAGGCTAAGCTTTATTCTGTGCTTGGTGCTTCACCGCTACTATCAGGTAACTCAGCATCAACATCACTCGCGTTTTTCGCTTTAGGTAGTTCAATCTCAATTGAATCGACCCGTTGCAGTCCACGAGGGAGTTTATTGCCTCTACGACCACGCTCACCTTGATAATGAGTCAAGTCGTTTGCAGTTAAGGTCATGCCTCGCTTGCCAGCAAACACCTTCACATCGGCATTCTCAGGCACTACCGTGAGGACCGTTAGATACTCCTCTCGCGTTTTTGCTTTAGCAGATGGGATGTTCATTAACTTATTCCCCTTACCTTTACCAAGTACAGGTAAATCTCGTAATGGGAATAAAAGCATGCGGCCTTCGTTAGAAATACATAAACACCAATCTGTTTTCACATCTGTGACTGGCTGTGGACGAATCACCTTGGCTGCAGTAGGCAGAGAAACAAATGCTTTACCTGCTTTCGCTTTACTGACCATGTCTGAGAACTTACCAACAAAACCATAGCCAGCATCTGAGCCAATGAGGTATTGTTGGGTGTCCGCCCCCATCACCACATGCTCAACGGTTTCACCGCCGACAATACTAAAGCGCCCAGTGAGTGGCTCGCCTTGGCTTCTCGCTGAAGGTAAACCGTGCGCGTCACAAGAGAAAGCGCGACCCGATGAATCGATAAAGGCGACTAACTGAGTACTTCGCCCCTTCGCACTGCACAGGTATTTATCACCTGACTTATAACTCAGTCCTTCAACATCAATGTCGTGGCCTTTGGCGCAACGTGCCCAACCTTTCTCAGATACAACGACTGTGACAGGCTCGGACGGCACTAATTCTTTTTCCGAAATGGCTTTAGCTTCTGCGCGTTCAACGATAGGACTGCGACGCTCGTCGCCATAGGTTTCGGCGTCGGCAATAATTTCTTTCTTAATTAAGGTTTTTAAACGTCTGTCAGAGCTAAGCAGCAACTGTAAGCTATCTCGCTCTTTCGCCAATTCGTCTTGTTCGCCTTTGATTTTAAACTCTTCCAGCTTAGCGAGGTGACGTAACTTCAACTCTAGAATAGCTTCTGCCTGAGTATCTGAAAGGCCAAAGCGTTCCATTAAAACGGGTTTAGGTTTATCTTCAGTTCGAATGATGTGAATGACTTCGTCTATGTTTAAGAACGCAATCAACAAACCTTCAAGAATGTGTAATCTCGCCAATACTTTATCAAGTCTAAATTGTAAGCGACGAGTAACCGTATCTTTTCGGAAAACTAACCATTCATTGAGGATTGAACGCAGATCTTTTACCTGAGGGCGACCATCTAGGCCAATCATATTGATATTAACCCGGTAACTCTTTTCTAAATCGGTGGTGGCAAACAAGTGTTGCATTAATTGTGCAACATCAACACGATTTGAACGTGGTGTCACCACTAGGCGGGTTGGATTTTCATGATCTGATTCGTCACGTAAATCACTGACCATAGGCAGCTTTTTAGCTTGCATTTGACCCGCTATTTGCTCTAGTACCTTACCACCAGAGGCTTGATGAGGTAGCGCAGTAATAATTACATCACCGTTCTCCTCATGATAAACAGCTCGCATCTTTATTGAACCACGACCTGTCTCATATATTTTTTGTATATCTGATTTCGGTGTAATAATTTCAGCATCAGTTGGGTAATCAGGACCCTGAACGATTTCTAAGAGCTCGCTTAATTCAGTTTTCGAATTGTCGAGCAATGAACAACAAGCATTCGCTAATTCTCGTACATTGTGCGGTGGGATATCGGTCGCCATACCGACTGCGATACCGGTAACGCCATTTAAAAGAATGTGTGGTAAGCGCGCCGGCAGTACTTTCGGTTCTTGTAGTGTGCCATCAAAATTAGGATTCCAATCGACGGTGCCTTGCCCAAGCTCTGTCAGTAAGACTTCGCTGAACTTACTTAACCTGGCTTCGGTATAACGCATAGCAGCAAATGACTTAGGATCATCTGGCGCACCCCAGTTGCCCTGACCATCGACTAATGGGTAGCGATAAGAGAACGGTTGCGCCATCAATACCATGGCCTCATAACAAGCTGAGTCACCATGTGGATGGAACTTACCTAACACATCACCGACTGTTCTTGCAGACTTTTTATATTTAGCATTATTACTCAAACCTAAGTCAGACATCGCATAGATGATGCGTCGTTGAACCGGTTTCAGACCGTCGCCGATATGTGGTAATGCTCTATCCATGATGACATACATGGAATAATTCAGGTAAGCATCTTCGGTAAATCGGCTTAAGGGTAGCTGCTCGATGCCGTCGTGGGAGATCGTTATTTCGTTACTCATGATTGACTATTTAATTATTCTTATTGGGTGCACAACACTAGACATGAGAACAAGCTGCTCTTCGAGAAAACGCTTTGCTGTAAACGTATTGGAGAATAAACAAGCTGTACTTATGTCTCTACAAAACCTATATTAGCACCATGTTATATTATTTTCGCTCTCAGCATAACAAATCTTGTGTCTAAACTAACAATACTTCGCCTGACAAGCTGGTTTTTCCTGCTCACCTTTGCATTTTCTGTAAAAGCAAATGAGCCGATCTTGCTAGAAGATCAACAAACTGAACAAGAAATCTCGTCCTCTCTTGCTGTTTACATGCAAAGTAATCGCTCGTTAAGCTTCGACGAATTTAAGAGTAGTCGCACAAACCTCCCCTACCAAAGCTATCATATTCCAAATTTTGGCTTTAACCCAGAGGGTGCTTGGTTATTTGGGACAATACAAAATAAGTCCAGTAATACTGAATGGGTAATGTCGGTGGCATTTTCTCAATTAGATCAAGTCGATTTATATCTGCTTAAGAACAATGAACTTGTATACCAAAAGAGTGGAGGTCGCAGCCAAAGTAAACATTACTATCGCACTCCTACCTTTAAACTCTCATTGCAGTCTGAAGGTAAGTACGATGTGTATATGTTTGTGAAATCTGAGCGCATCCCTCTAGTGGTGCCCATTCACTTACAAGCCGAACAGGCTTTTCAGGGCTCAGTCTTGCTAGACTATCTGATTTGGGGCGCTTTTTACGGTGCATTATTCCTAGTCGGTCTATATTGCATTGCAGTGCTGGTTGATAAAAAAGAGCTCAGTGCACTCGTCCTTTTTGGTTTAGTCGGTTTGGTGTTTCTTTGGCAAATGGTCTGGAGTGGTCATTCACAGCTCCTCCCTCCAGAATTGCACGCTATCAAAATTTTTCACAATCTGGACATTTTGCTGCCTTTAATTTGTATCTTTGCTAACCTGTTTACGCTTTTATTTTTACCTCGTTCGCAGTTCTCCCAAACAAAATATCATTTGGTGAAGTTTTTGTTTATTCCCTTAATCTTTACTTTTTTTGGCGTTCTGTTTTCTTGGTTTAGCGATGTTTTTCAAGCGCTGGCCATACGAGGGATGGGATTTGCAACCTTGTTCGTCAACATCGCATTGTCGTTCCAAATGATGAATGAGAAATTTAGGCCGGCAAAAACAGTCCTCATAGGTTGGTCATGCTTAGCTTTAGGTTCAGTCTTCAGCAGTCTGTTCATTGCTGGAAAACTACCAGTAAACTTGGTGACTACTTATACCTTCCAAATATCCTTAATCGCCCTCACCTTGTGTTTTGTGCTCGCATTAATCATCAAGATTAGATTCAAGTTAGAAGTTGAAGTGAAGCAGGCCTCTTCTGATGCAGAAAATAATTTCTTATTAATTGAAGAGCAGAATGTGCATTTAGACCTTGCTCGCCGAGAGGCAATCAAAGCAAGTGAAGTGAAAAGCCAGTTTTTGGCAAATATGTCGCACGAAATACGTACCCCACTGAATGCAATCATTGGCTTCAGCCAAGAGCTGCAAGACAAATCCAATGAAGCGGAACGAGATGAGCACGTGCGCATCATTAATAGCGCCGCATCCGATCTACTCACCATCGTTAACGACATTCTTGACTTCTCTAAGATGGAAGCGGGCAAATTGAACTTAATCCAAAAAGCCTTCTCACCGCGCGATGCTCTTGAGGATATCGCTAGCCTCATGGCAAAATCATCTCACTTAAAACAGCTCGAATTTATTTTCGATATTGGTCCATTACCTGCGGTGTTGATTGGTGACAGCTTTAAGATCAAACAACTGCTGAGTAATCTCTTGAGCAACGCGCTTAAATTTACCAATTTTGGGGAGATTGCACTGCGAGCTCGTTTTTTCAAGTTCGGTAATGATGAATGTATGTTGTCTTTGGAGGTAGAGGATAGCGGCATAGGGATTAGTGAAGAAGATAAGAAGAAACTGTTTAAACCATTCAACCAAATTGACGATGATTTAAATCGTTCGTTTCAAGGGACAGGCTTGGGTTTAGTCATTTGCCAAGAACTGGCCTTTCTAATGAAGGGGAGTATTGAAGTAGAGAGCGTTTACTCAAAGGGTAGCCGGTTTACTATCAACCTACCGTTTAAGCTCTTAAATAATCAGCTAACACCTAGTAACCAAAGTCGATTTGAAGGGAAGCGCGCCGGTGTCTACGATCCAAACCCAGTCACACGAAAGATTACCACACGCCTTTTAAAGGGCATTGGCTTTGATACCTACACCTATGATTCATTGAAGGTCTTTGAAAAAACCACCATACCCTATGACTATGTTTTCTGTACACTTCCTTTATACCGGGTGAGTGAGCGCACCAGCGTTATTAATCGGATCAGAAAAATCGCCACCAGAAAAACGGTATTCTTATACTCCGGCCCTCCTCCTGAAAGACATCAATTAGGCCGCAGCGTGAATCAACCTGTCGTCCTCAGAGCACCTCTGACACTGAAGAGTCTGAATGACCTTGATTCTGCACCAATCGAATTGCAAGACAAGAGCAGTAAATCGCAATTACGTCATTTGCCCGCTGCTAGAGTGCTCGCCACTGATGATATGGAACTTAATCTGAAGTTGCTAGATACGTGGCTAAAAGACTCTCCCGTCACCTTAGAAACGGCAACATCAGGTGCTCAGGCAGTGGAGATGTGTACCAAGAATGAATATGACCTTATCTTCATGGATATACAAATGCCAAACATGGATGGCTTAGAAGCAACACAGCACATCAGAAAGACAGCCTTGAATTTGGGTACCCCCATCATTGCCATTACAGCGCACGCATTCCCTGAAGAAAAGGAACGCTTCTTAGCTTCTGGAATGGACGATTATTTACCGAAGCCTGTCAATTTAGAAGGCCTTATAGATACTATCAAGAACTGGTGTCAAGGTTGTGATATTGCAGAACCACTTGCGAATGCAATCAACTGGCCCTTAGCCGTAAGAAAGGCAAATGGCAATGAAGAGGGTGCACATGAATTTTTACAAGGCTTTGTTGCCATGCTACCAAACGCAATTGACGAAATCGAAACTCACTGGCAGCACCAAGACTTCAATAAACTAGAGGCATGCATACATAAACTGCATGGTGCGAGTGCATATACCGGTGCCAGTACTTTTCAAAAGTTATGTTTTGATACAGAGAGTAATCTGAAACGAAACCAAACTCAGCACATAAAGAAACTGATATCTTCGATATTACTCGAAGCTGATGCAATCATCGAGCAATGGAGAACAATGCAACAAACACCAACTAATATTATACGGTCCTAAGGATGTTGATATTGTCTGCTTATCACTTCAGGCCCACCTGCCGTGTCATTTTGTTCCTATCGCTTTCTTTACTCATATCGGTAAGCCAAGCTGCTGACTACGGCTCAGCGTTACAGGGTAAACAAAGCCAAGCCATCAAAGAACATCGCTTAGGTTCTCCAAGGGTAATTCACTCTTGGTCAGAACAATCCTCGCACTTACGCAGCACACTCAAGTCTGAACCTGAAGCTAGCCTAAAAAGGATCATTGCTGCAGAGTCGGAATTTTTAAGCCCCGAGAGTCAGGCGGAATACCAATTATTGCTTGCCGAAGCTTATGCCAACTTAGTGATGTTTAATAAAACGCTGGAACATGTCGAACAAGGACTGGCTTTGGTATCCAAGTACCCCCAACCCTGGCTCACTCAGTACTTTAATTTATACAAAGCAGAGGCTTTTGACCAACTCGGCGAAACGCAAAAAGGCACTGAGCTAACACAGGAAGCGATAGAATGGGCGGACCAAAGGAAAGATTACGAATTGCTGTTTAAAGCTCATATCATTAGAGGAATCCAACATTTAACGCTTGGCCAAAATGAGTCAGCCATGGCTAACTTTCAAGTTGCCAGAGAGTTGAGCGAAACACACTCCTTAGAAACCGAAGCGGCCGCAATGGATTATTACAAGGGCTTGGTCTATGAATATACTCGTCAAGATGAATTAGCCTTAAAAGAATACGCCAAACTGCGCGATGCATTTAGTGGCACACAGAATAAAGTCATGGAAGTCAAAGCCATCTATGGAATGGGACGTTCGTCAAAAAACATAGGTAAACTTGAAGAAGGGGCAGCTCTTTTACATTTAGCTGCCGCTAAGGCTGAAGAGATTGGTTTTTGGCAATACAGCGCTTATGCCAACAAAGAGTTATCTGGCTATTATTTGCAAAAGCAACAAGCGGATGAAGCAATCGCAGTGCTAGAGAAGGCAAGAGAACTATTCTTGCAATCTGGAAACCCATATATGCTAATGGATGTGAACTTTACGCTTGGAAGAGTTGGTTTACAAAAACAAGATCTTGAGATGGCAGACAAGTACCTTCGTCTAGCGCAAAGCTATGTGAAGGGTGATTCGATGGTTCCTCATCAATTGTCGCTCGATTACGCCAAAATGGAGCTCTTACGCTTACAAGGAAATACCGAGGGAGCATTAATCGCTTTGAAGAAACTGTATGGTGATTATCGTCGATTTACACGCAAACAGAATATCGAAAAACTCCACGAATTGACCACGCTATATGAACTGAAAGAAAAAGAAGCCTTAAACAAAGTATTGCAGAAACAGACTGAAACCCAAGAGATACTTATTCAGCAAAGACAACAAATATATGTGTATGCCTCAATCGCAGGCCTCGTTCTCGTCTTATCTTTATTGCTGCTTTACCTAAACAGCAAAAGACATAGGCGTAAGCTTCAAAAACTCTACAACACCGACTCATTAACCAACGTTTCTTCACGCTCATACACATTGAAACGGCTCGAAGAAGAAGTGAGCCGCGCGAAAAGACATCGTTATGAAGTATCCCTTGCCGCTATCGATATCGATTTTTTCAAGCATATTAATGATCAATTTGGCCATGGTGTCGGAGACAAAGTATTAACTGAATTTGGACAAATCTGTCTACAGCACTTTCGAGTGAGTGATATTGTAGGCCGAATGGGTGGAGAGGAATTTCTGGTGTGCTTACCTCACACTAGCAAAGTGGAAGCAGAGAAAGCATTCCGGAGCTTTATTAATATACTTGGCGAAAACCCTGTCATTAATAAATTAAAGGGAAACCCTCTAACAGTCTCCATTGGTTTAGTTCAAATAGAACTCGCCCTGCCTCTAAATGACAATTTAGTCCGCGCTGATAAAGCGCTTTACGAAGCCAAAGACAATGGTCGAAATCAAATCATTGTTGGATAACAAAAAACTAGCAAAGCCGCGACTAGCTTGCTAAGAAAAGCCATTTAATCTTGAGTAAGCTCTGACATTCGCTGACTCTGGACCGCGCTTTCCTGACACTCTTTTAATAAGCGGATAAAAGCTTGAGGCTCACGATCGATTTCGTTAGTAGAAATGAAAATATCAAAGCCCAATTGTCTATTCAGTTTTTGCATGCGATTACCAAACATAGCTGTTACGCCTCTAACCACCTCGCCACTGCTTCGGGTAAACTTTTCATCCTCAATCATATCATCGCCATAACAATTACCTGTGGCACAGTTAGGATCTCGATTTTGTACTGTTAAAGGTCGTTGTTCCATAAGTAAGTATGTGATCAAACGTGGCGATATTTCATCAAGAAAAACGTCACTGTCACGCAGCCTGAAACCAATCATTTCGAGATCAATTTGATCGATACCTTTGGTAACACGAGGCACGTCTATGCGCTGGATATTTTCCCATGACAAGCGCCATTTGCCTCGACGATGATGATAAATAATATGTTCACGAGTTAATTGCAGGCTAAAGGCTGGTTCTTTGATCTTAAACCAGCCTATGATTAAACCGACGATACCACCACTAATAATAAAGATAGCAGGAAGGAAAAAAATCTTTGGCAGCAACATCAAAGCTAATGACCCAGCGCCAATGAGTGAAAAGCCAACAAGCAAGGAAGTCATCGCATTGTGCGACGACGCTGCTTTTATAAAAATACTATCATCAGTTCCAGACATACAAATAAAACACCAACATCAAAATTCCCCATATCACTATTAAACGGGAACGGCGGCAAAAAGCACAATCCGTATGCCACCATTTTAATACTTTTTGTGTAAAGGTCATTGTTTGTTTTGGCACAAGTGTCTCTAAAATGCTTTTTTACTGTGTTTAAACTTGCACTGCCGACGTGTCTTTTAGCGCTTTTTTCTTCAACTTACGCTCTCTCACTCTGCACAACAACGCAACTAGGGTTGGGGTAAAGAATAGCGACAAGAGCACAGAAAAGCCAACGCCACCGGCTAAAACCACGGCAAGTGGTGGCCAAAAAGATCCTTCTGAGAACAAAAGAAGTGGAATTAGCCCACCGACGGTGGTAAACGTCGTCGATAGAATGTGACGGCTGCAACTCATGGTTTCATCAACTATGGCTGCGGTATCACCTGATTTCGCTTGTGGGTTTGCATTAATTGCAGCAATAACAACAATTGAGCCATTGATTGCCACACCAATTAAACCCGCGCTCCCCAGTAAAGGGTTGAAACCAACCGGTAAGCCAGACAACCATAAGCTGAACATACCTAGGCCCACGGACAAGATTGCGACAGCGCCAATCACCCCAGCGAAGCGAACACTCCCGAACGTGAGGATAAGTGTCGTAATCATTAACACGAGTAACACCGGCGCATAGGTCGCTAATTGTCCCAGAGCTTGTTGCTGTTCATCGGCGTCACCTGCCATTTTGATCCGATATCCTTTCGGCAATACTAACTCCCCACTTTCCAAGATGTCACGCAACTGATTGCTTGCATCTATCGCGGGAATGCCTGGTAATAAAAAGGCCTGAATTTTATTCACTCTGACCCCATTAATTCGCGTGATACCACTGATGCTAGGCAAGAGTGTAATCTCGCCTAAGGCGGCCACACCAACACTGGCTTGGTTTTGTGCAAGCAAAGTATTCATCAATGGCAATGCATCCAATTCTTGTGTACTAGCGCGTTGTTGCTCCGACACGCGGACTCGAATAGGAAGTTCTTCTGTACCTTGCAGAACAGAGCCACCTACCGTGCCTGTTAAGGAGGTTTGTAACTGTTGAGCAATGTCGTTTAGCGATAAGTGAGAAATAAACGATTCATTTTCAGACACATCAAAGTGCAGTTCAGACTCTCCTGTCGTAATTGATGCCGTAGATTGTGTGATGCCCGGCACCTTGGTCATCGCCAAACGTACCTTTTCACCCAAGGCGTTCAGTGTATCTACGTCGGGACCAAAAATATCTACTTCAATCGGCGCGGCAATAGGGGGACCTTGTCCAAAAGCTCTGACTACCACTTTCGCCTGAGGAAACTTATCTTGCAATTCAAACTGCAGTTCAGTAATCATACTGGCAGCCGCACTCACGCTATCTACAGTTATTACCGCATTTGCAAACTCCGGCGAATTGTCTCGCGTCATCACCTGATTATAATAGACCGAAGGCGCGGATCCACCGACCAACCACGTCACCTGTTCAACCCGCTCCTTGTCACGAATATAACTATCCATTTCATAGGTCAGACTCTTCGTTCTTTCAATCGATGAGCCTGAGGGCAGCCAAACATACATCTCAAATTGATCTCTATCTGCACTCGGAAAGAACACATTCGCCAGTTGTTGTGACAACACAAAGCCCGACAAACAAAATACAGTGACCAAAGGAAGGACAATGAGTGGCTTTTTGATTGACTTGGCTAAGAGCTTTGAAAACTCAGAAGATACGCTTGGCAGTTGCAATCCACGCAAATACCAAGCGTGCTCTACTCCGGAATCTCTTGGCAGGAAGCGTGCAGCTAAAGCAGCAATAACCGTGAGGGAAATAGCCAAAGATCCCAATAGTGCCATCACCACACTAATCGCAATCGGACTAATAAAGTCGCCAATGTTACCGTTCAAAAGAAATATCGGCATAAAACCAAGAACGGTGGTCAGCGTCGACGCAAGCAGCGGAGCAAACAGATGTCTCACACTCTTTTCAAGCGCTTGCAGCCGTGTTTTGTCTTGATCTAGTAGATTTAATCGAATTTCATCGGTGATTACAATCGCATTATCAATAAGTAAACCGATTGCGATGATAATACCGAAAATAGACATTTGATGAATTTGCTGATTGAAAAAGCTAAGGGAGAAAATCGCAAAAGCAGCACACAATGGAAGTGCTAAACCAACAATCCAGCTCGCTTTAGCTCCCATGAACAATAGAATGACTAACATCACCACCAAAGAACCAAGCAAGAGGTTTTCAGTCAATTCGGTCAATCTCGCTTCGGTGTAGGTGTTTTGTTCAAACACCATATCCGCTTGCACTGTACCCGCAAACTCTTCGTTAAACTCATCAACCCTCTGCTTGATAGCGGCAGTCCATTTATCTACCCTAACAGTCGTTTGCATTCGAGCGGCAACGAAAATCGTTCGCTTTCCATCAACAATGGCAATTTCACTTTCAGGTGTTTGCCAACCCTGCTCAATACTCGCGACATCTGCCAAGCGCAAATAACTGCTATCTGACGCTTGCAGAGGAATATTTGAGATAATATCAAGGCTTTCAAGTGGCTCAGCAACCTGAATTCGGATGCTCTTTTGTGATGTTCTTAAAACCCCAGCTGGCAACTTGGGATCGGCTGAGCGGATGCGCTGACTCACTTGTTCAATACTTAAACCCGCTGCGGCAAGGGCTTGTGGGTCGAGTGTTACTGTAATTTCTTCGTTGGGCTCGCCGTAAACTCTGACTAATTCTGTTCCCACCACATTTCTCATTCGGTCAACAAGCTCAGATGCTAAGCGGCCACTAACCGATAAAGGGGTTGTTTCGGGAATATCGGCATTCATAGAGACTAAAAGTGTAAAAGCAGTCGCTCCGCGCTTGTCTTCCAAAATTGGCTTGTTTACGCCTGCGGGAAATCGGGTAGACGCATTCTCGATGCTATCTCTGATCTTCGAGAATATTTGCTGATTATTGCTATTATCAACCGTATCTTGGAGCTCTATTTGCAGAAACGAAAAGCCCGATTTTGAGGTCGATTTTATTTCTTTGATTTCAAACAGCTCGCGAAGCTCGTCTTCCAAAACATCGCTCACCAAGGCCTCTACTCTTTCTGCTGATGCGCCTGGGTATGAAGTAAGTACTAACACATTACGTAGATCGATACGCGGATCTTCTAGGCGAGGGAGGTTTTGTACTGCAGACAAGCCAGCCACTAGAATAATGATAATACTTAGTACCAGCAAATGGCCTCGACGGAAAAACGTGGTATACCAGGGTGAAGAAGTATTCATCACTATCGACCCGTTACCGTTTTCACGCTGACATTGTTTACCGCTTGATTTGGGGTAAATCGTTGCAAGCCCGACACGATTAATTTATCGCCCTGCTCTATCGCACCAGACACAAATGCACGATCTTGTTCCATGTATTCAACCTGCACACTTCTTGGTTGCACAATCTGCTTTCCATCAACTTCGCTTACAATAAACAAAGTCCATAAGCCTCGTACACCATTTGCCAGTGCTGCAACAGGAACCCACGCACCAGTGTGTTGGACATCAACATCAACTGAAAGTGACACGATATCGCCCGGCATAATATATGTTTGTTCCAAGTCTACTGACTCTATGGCAAATACAGCGTCAATGGCTCGCGTAGCTCGATTTCGTTGCTTAGCGATGGAGCTTAGTCGCGAATTCAATACTTGGCCATTAAAGTTCAAAGGGTAAACCTCACCTATCTTTAAGGCCAAAGGTGAATTTGTTGGCAAGCCAATGCGTGCTTCGAGTCGTTGTTGGGAAAGGATTGAAAACACACCTTGGCCGCTGCTAACCACCGTACCAGGGTCTAAAATTTGACTCACCACTTGACCATCAAATGGTGCCTTCAGCGTTGACTTTTCAATTTCAACGGCTAGTCTTTCTTGCCTTGCTATCACCTCATTTACCGCCGCATTTGCGGCATCTAAGTTAGCTTCGGCTTCGTCTAAACGCTGTGAAGACTCTAATTTAGACTTTACTAATTCTGCAATTCTATTGTTAGAAAGTTTAGCAAGGTTCGCATCTGCTTGAGCTCGCGTCAATGCGGCCTCTAGCTCCTGTTGTTGCGCTAACAATCTTTGTAAATCTAAGCCAGCTAAAGCCTGACCTTTGGCAACTGAATCGCCTTCTTTCACATACAGTTCGTTAATGACACCTGATAACTCAAACCCGATCGTTGCTTGTGTTGCTGATTCGATTAAGCCATATACTTTACGTTGTTTACTGTAAGCGTTCTGAAGCATTATCTCCTGAACTTCAACACTGGCATTCTGCATCACCATCGACTCTGCTTCTGAAAATGCATTAGCGGTTTTTTCACCAGAAAAGAGAAGTAAGATAGCTAACAATGAAAAACTACCGACGCTCAGTAAGATCAGATGTTGGCGTCCGCTGCGACTGTTGGCGTTTTCTGCACTCTTCTCGCTTTTAGCACTTTCCGCGCCAGAAGCCTGTTTAGCTGTAGAACTCATAATGTATACATTCCAAAGATGAAAGAAGCGATGCCATAAGAATGAACTGTTAACGGCAAGAGCGTGCAATGCTAAACCATAAATACTAGACCGTCTAGTATGATTACTATTTTTATGCTAAATTGGTTTACTACGCACAATAGAAAAAACGAAAGAATGTATGTCTGAACAGATCGAAGTAAAACCCAAAGCCGTTGGTAGGCCTAAAAGTAATCAAAAGCGTAAGCAAATTCTGTATACCGCCAGCGAATTATTTTTGCAGCAGGGTTATGATCGAACCTCTATGGACGCGGTTGCTAAGGCGAGTGAGGTTTCTAAACAAACTGTATATTCTCACTTCAAAAACAAAGATATTTTATATACTGCAGTCATCGAAACGAAATGCGAAGAATATCGGATTGAAGAAGCGAGTATTTGTGTCGAAAAACAAGCCATTGAAGATATTCTTCAGAACATTGCGCTGAACTTTATCCAATTATTGAATGATAAACGAGTCATTGCTATGTACTCGGTAGTGATCGGCGAATCAAAATATAATAAGCATGTTGCCGAGTTATTTTATGATGCTGGTCCATTACACAGTGTTAATTTGGTGTCACAGTTACTGATGAAACACCCTAGCACGCAACTGAGTAATGCAGATGCCAAAGATGCCGCAATCGACTTCTTTAATTTGTTAAAAGGCGATTATCACATGCGCAGCATGTTAGGTTTAAGCTATGAACAAGACGAGGCTGCACTGCTCGAGTACGCAAGAAAGGTCGTCAAGAAAACCGCCCGATTATTAACGCTTTATTAGTCCCGTTCGCGGCACCAAGTTCTGGAATATGATCTTGAGCAATATAGTTGACAGTTTTCTGATGTTTTTGTCGAAATATCAGGATTTAAGGCTCACTTTTTTGGTAAACTCAGCCCCACTTCAAGATTGGGGACAAGGTAGCAATATCAGTGACAGCGTTTACAGGTAATCATGTGCTTGGTGTAGGTCAATTTGACCGCGCACAAATCGAGAAAGTTTTTCACGTTGCCGACAGTATGACTCCCTATGCGATGCGTCAAAAAAGGACGCAAGTATTAGATGGTGCCATTTTGGGCAATCTGTTTTTTGAACCTAGTACGCGAACACGCGTCAGCTTTGGTACAGCATTCAACCTGCTTGGTGGCGAAGTTCGAGAAACCACAGGCATGAGTAACTCAGCTTTAGCCAAAGGTGAGTCACTTTATGATACTGCACGAGTGCTCAGCGGTTATTCAGATATTATTGCCATGCGTCATCCTGTTGCAGGCTCGGTTGCCGAATTTGCCGAAGGTAGTCGTGTCCCAGTAATCAATGGTGGCGATGGGGCTAACGAGCACCCGACGCAGGCTTTACTCGATTTATATACTATCGAGAAGGAACGTAAGTCGCATGGTGAAGGTATCGATGGTCTACACATTGCCATGATAGGCGATTTGAAATTTGGCCGTACTGTGCATTCACTCTCTAAGTTACTCTGCTTATATCAAAATATTCACTTTACTTTGATCTCGCCGAAAGAGTTGAGCATGCCTAGTTATATTTGCGATATGATCACGAATGCGGGCCACAAACTGACGATTACAGATCAGTTTGAAGGCAGCAATAAAACTGACATTTGTTATCAAACTCGTATACAGGAAGAACGCTTTCCATCTCAGGACGAAGCGAATAAATATCGTGGCAAATTCCGCCTGAACCAACAAATTTACACAAAACACTTTCAATCTAAAACCGTCATTATGCACCCGCTTCCTCGTGATTCTCGTGCTGAGGCGAATGAATTAGATAACGACCTCAATTTAAACCCTAATCTCGCTATTTTCCGCCAAACCGACAATGGAGTGCTAGTGCGTATGGCGTTGTTTGCGCTAACGCTAGGTGTAGAAGATAAAGTGAGCGACTTCGACAGACCTGTTCACTGGTATAGTAATAAAGGCCAAAATTAATATGACAACACAATCCGAAAAACTGTTTGCCAGAGCGCAAATTACGATCCCTGGTGGCGTTAACTCGCCTGTACGCGCGTTTAAAGCTGTGGGTGGAACACCTCGCTTTATCACCAAAGCAGATGGCCCCTATATGTGGGATGTTGATGGGAATCGTTACATTGATTACATTTGTTCATGGGGCCCAATGGTATTAGGCCACAATAACGAAAAAATCCGTAAAGCGGTCATTGAAGCATCTGAATTCGGTTTGAGCTATGGCGCACCAACAGAAGCTGAGATCACAATGGCTGAGTTAGTCAGCAAGCTGGTACCTTCGATGGAAATGGTACGCATGGTGAACTCGGGCACTGAAGCAACAATGAGCGCAATACGCTTAGCTCGTGGATATACCAGTAAGAATAAAATCCTCAAATTCGAGGGTTGTTATCATGGCCATGCAGACTCACTGCTAGTAAAAGCGGGTTCTGGTGCATTAACACTGGGCGTTCCTAGCTCTCCAGGTGTGCCCGATGACTTTGCAAAGCATACCTTAACGGTAGACTTCAACGATCTCTCGTCAGTACAGCAAGCCTTTGACGAACATGGCGACGACATCGCTTGTATCATTGTTGAGCCAGTTGCTGGCAACATGAATTGTATTCCACCCGTTGAAGGCTTTTTGGAAGGTTTGCGAGACATCTGCGACAACTACGGTGCGGTCCTCATTTTTGATGAAGTCATGACTGGTTTCCGAGTTTCTTTAGGCGGTGCACAGGCGCATTACAAGGTTATACCTGACTTAACGTGCTTAGGAAAAGTGATCGGTGGTGGCATGCCAGTCGGTGCTTTTGGTGGTAAGAAAAAAATTCTGACTCACGTTGCGCCAACAGGTCCAATTTACCAAGCCGGAACATTATCTGGAAACCCAATCGCAATGGCGGCGGGGCTTTCAGCACTGACTCAATTAGCCGAACCAGGTTTTTACGATAGCATTTTTGAGAATACTCGTATTTTAGCTGAAGGTATTCGAGATACAGCACACCAGAATAATATACCTATGAGCATAAATGTAGCTGGTAGTATGTTTGGAATATTCTTCACCGAAGAACCGAAAGTGACGAACTACAAGCAAGCCATTAGTTGCAATACAGAGCAGTTTAACCAGTTCTACCATGCCATGCTAAATGAAGGTGTTTATTTGGCACCAGCTTCTTATGAGGCGGGCTTTGTCTCGAAAATGCACACCTTAGATGTCGTTAATGCCACCATTGAAGCTGCTGACAGAGCATTCAAGCAAATCACTGCGAAATAAAAGGACTTAATAGACGTGTTGTATTGGGTCATCGGATTAACAACTTATGCGCTAGTGAGCACAGTTTTATGGGTGTTTTACTCCTATAAAGCCAAGCGTACTAAGCATAAGTTGCAACAATATTCCGATAACGAGAAACAGTCGTATCAGCAAAAAGCTGACCAAGCAATGCACCTCAATCATACCTTTCAAAAATTTGTACCAAGACAGTTTGTAGAGCATATTGCTAAGCAAGGAGCCTCTCTGGAGCTCGGACATGCCGACGAAGATAATGTTGCGATTATGTTTTGTGACATTCGAGGCTTTACTGGGCTATCAGAGAAAATGAAACCGCAAGAGCTCATGAATTTTCTCAATTCTTACTTTTTGCGGATGAATGCACCCATTCATGACAACAAAGGCTTCATCGATAAGTTTATCGGCGATGCTATTATGGCCTTGTTCGATAATCCGGAAGGTTCCGATTCAGATAAAGCACAAGACTCCATACGTGCGGCTATTGGACTGCGCCGCGCTTTGTTTCTCTACAACCAACACCGTGAGAGAAGTGGTTATAGTGCCGTGAATATCGGCATAGGTATCCACTTTGGTCCCGTCATCATTGGTACAGTAGGTTCTGACGATAGAATGGATACAACGGTTATTGGCGACAGTGTGAATATTGCACAACGTTTAGAAACCCTGGCGCCCATTTACGATGTTGATATTATTGTATCAGACCAATTAGTTGCCACTACTGATTATGCTTTTGCATCAAGAACAATCGATTGGGTGAGAGTTAAAGGCCGCACAGAACCTCTGAAGTTAGTTGAAATACTCGAACACCTAGAAGATGATTTACAACAAGAACGGCTCGACCGCGCAGTCGCAATCAATTTGGGCCTAGAGTTACGCATTGAAGGCAAGTTACGTGAAGCTCTCGAAGTCTTTAAAGAGGCTCGAAAACTGTCTCCAAACGATCCCATCGTTAAGCATCATATTAAATGGACAGAGCATTTGATATTACATGGCATTCCAGAGAACTGGGATGGTACGCTACAAATTGGTAGTGAATAGCTCACTCTAAAAGCTGAACGTTCATTAATGCAGTCTTTGGATCTGAGCTATTACAATGTTCAAGTGGAATGGGAAGACCCTAGCATACAAAACTTTATCGATTATGTCGCTTATATGAACTCATCAAAAGGTAATGAAGGTATCACGTTGACCCATTGCCGTTTAAATTGGCGTGGTGCGGTATTTACCTACTTATATAAAGTCACACAACTAAACGAAGATGAAGCGAAGGCAAAGAAAGACATGTTGGCAATATGGCAACCCAACGAGACTTGGCAAGACTACATCGATGAGGTTATCGAATTCTACCAATCCAAATAAGCGGCGATAAACTCGCTGTGTATTTTAGCAGCAGAGAAAAGTGACTTAAGCCTCCTTAACTTGCTTTTCACCCTCATTTTTTCTCATCATGATGCCCACAGCAACAATGATGAGCGTCAAGCCTGCGGCATGGTAAAGGGTAAACGCTTCCCCCAACCAAAAGACAGCAAAAACGGAAGTCATTGCTGGGCCGCATGTACCCACTATACTCGTTCGCTCAGGTCCAATTTTATGAATCGCTTCTGCGACTAATAAAGAGGGAATTACCGTACAGAAAAATGCCAAACTGGCTACCGCAATATAGCCCTCGTTTGATACAGACAGACTGCTGATATCTTGGCTTATCGAAAAATACACAAAGATAAAAATACTGGCTGCAAGCATTGCGACACTAGTAAACATCTGGCTACCTACTTTGGTCATAAGCGGTTTGCTCCAAAGCACATAAATAGCAAAGGCTATAGCACTCATAAACACTAAGCTAGTACCCAGAGCAACCTCTGCTCCTAGCGTGCTAAGGTCATGACCAAATATCAGCAGTATTCCGCTATAAGACATACCAAGAAGTAGCCAAATATTTTCAGGAAGCTTGGTTTTAAAGAAAAAGTAAGACATCAATACAACAATCGTCGGGAAGCAAAAGAGGACGACCCGCTCAAGTTGGGCCGTGATGTACTGCAAACCTAGTAAGTCCAGGTAACTTGCAACAAAATAACCGAGCACGCCCAATGTACCAATTGGGATGACATTAGAGAGATAAATGTGTCGCTTGGGTTTATTACGCAGCCAGAGAAAGAGTATTAGGCCAGCGTAAAAAGGCAGCGCCATTAGCATTCGAAGTACAATCACTTGTTCACTTGAAAGCCCTAAGTCATAGGCGTACTTAATTACGATAGGCTTAAGTGAAAACAGCAATGTGCCAGCAAGAGCAAGCAATATTCCTGCAATGAGAGAGGGTTTAGCACTAGCATCCAATGTGTCATTACGCCTTATGATTATGCCTCGCGCACACGACCGCGCAAGGTTAAAGGCGCGTAGTTTATCATCTAAAGCAATACAGTTCTGTTGCAGCCAACAAAAATATTAAATTGAGTGCAGTTATGTTATTTTCCCTGTGCTGTCGATAAAGGATCGAACAGTGCATTTTCAACACTACTATAAATGGATTTAACGATGCCTTTACTCATTAAAAGACCTCTTCCTCCCGCTCATAAAAAAATTCTCACTGCTTGGGTCATTACGCTTGTCGGCTATGTTGCCTTAACCTTTTTTACTCGACTTTCTTTTGATTGGCTAAGCTTGTCGACTATTTCAAACGCTTTCTTGATTTTATTGATTTGGACTGAATTTAAGCAACAAGATATGGCTACAAAAGTCGACGACGCGGTAGCGTATTTGCAGGTAAGCAATGGGAAAATAGTGCTTGGAGAAAAGCACTTACAAATTGAAAAAGTAAACAAATTAGTACTCGATATCCAAGATGATATTGCCTATTGCTCATTACCGTTTAACCAAGCAAAGCCGGGGGTCGTGCTGAGTTTTTGTTTTCCAAAAGAGCAGCTCGACGCCTTAAAACAGCATATTCAAAGCGCCTTACCTAAGGTCAAAATCATTGAAGAACACTCGGACTGAGCGCGTTAGTCAGCCACCTAACGCGCGTTCTTCAGTGCCTGAATACGTTCGTCTAAAGGCGGATGGCTCGCAAATATTTTCGACACTTTACCTGCATTAATAGCAAATGCGGCCATTTCCTCTGGGATCGCTTCTTCTGCGTTCCCACGTTTTAGTTTCTCAAGCGCCGCAATCATATTTTCTCGTCCAGCTAGTTTCGCACCACCAGCATCCGCTTTGAATTCGCGATAGCGCGAAAACCACATAGTGATTGCTGTAGCTAAGATGCCCAGGACTATCTGCATAACGAACGACACGATATAAAATGCGGGCCCATGTCCGCGCTCTACTTTAAAAACGGCACGGTCCACAATAAAACCGATCACACGAGACAGAAACACAACAAAGGTATTCACAACGCCCTGAATAAGAGTCAAAGTAACCATGTCTCCGTTGGCAACATGACTGACTTCGTGAGCTAACACAGCTTCAACCTCGTCCTTACTCATTGAATGCAGCAAGCCAGTACTCACGGCAACCAAGGCATTATTTTTGTTCCAACCAGTGGCAAACGCATTAGGTGATGGATGATTAAAAATACCGACTTCTGGCATGCCTATTTTCGCTTCTTGAGCTTGTTTCTTCACCGTATCGACAAGCCAACGCTCCGTTGGATTAGAAGCTTGCGCAATAATATGCACCCCCATGCTCCGCTTCGCCATCCATTTCGAAATAAGCAAAGAAATGATAGAGCCACTAAAGCCAATCACTGCAGAGTACACTAGTAATGCTTGGAGGTTGAGGTCTACGCCATTGCTAGCAAGAACACCTTCCAAACCGAGTAGACTAAAAACAAGACTTAACAACACCATTATTGCGATGTTGGTACCTAAAAATAGCAAAATTCTCATTGCGAAAACCTGTTTACCTGTTATACATCACAATATGATTACGAATAGGACAAATAACAATGTTCAAGATAAAAAATATTTTCGAATTGAGGTTTATACCAGTCGAGCACTTTTGTAAGCACTGAAGCTAGGGACGAGTGCAATCAGAAAGGTTGATAACATAATAACACCAAGCATCACTGCGGTGTGTGCCGAGAAAATATCGACACTCAAGGCCATTCCATATTCTGCGAGCATAAAGTCTCTGCTGAGCCAAATACCAGAAACGATAAGGGCTAAGCCGCTGACACAAGCAAAGGCGGCAATGGTCAGTGCTTCTAGTTCAATTAACCAGAAAACAAAACTAGGTTTGGCTCCCATGACTCTTAGTACTGCAATTTCCTGCTTCCGTTCTCTTAGGGTTGCCAATAACATAGTGCAAAGACCCAAGAGGCTAGCAATGAGCACTGCGGCTGAAATTACGCGGAGCACATTTTCGACTGCGCCGACTAGCCTCCACAACTCAGCTAAAGCAACACCAGGGATAATGGCGGATAACGCTTCATTATTATATTGGTTAACTTGCCTTTGAACTTGCAACACAGCAATGCGAGACTGCAAACCCAACATAAACGCTGAAATTTGACTAGGTTCAAGCGCTAACTCTGCATGTTCATGATGAACGAGTGGCGAATCTGCCTGTTTTTGCTCATGCTCATGATGGCCATGCTCTTGCTCGTGATGGTCGTGGTCATGCTCATGCTGGTCGTGCTCACTTCCTTCGTGAGTCTGCGATTCAACTACTTTATCTGAAGCAGGCTTCTTCAAACTTGAACGACTTAGCGAGCGCTGAGGGGTTTGGTGTACAGCTTCTACCGCGCTTAAGCCTATATGAATGGCTTGGTCTACAGGAGTACCTGTCGGCTTTAATATCCCCGTCACCTTAAATGGATGTGCATCGTGGTGACTAAAACTAACGCTACCAACACCATGAGAAATAATGACCTCATCACCTAATTGATAGCCTAGTTTGTTTGCTACATCGGCACCTAGGACTAAATCAAAGGTGCCAGCAAAACGTTGACCATTGGCGAACGCCAAACTGCTTTTATCACCAAAGCGATAATGTTCAAAATAGGCGTTGGTTGTACCAATCACAGCAAACCCTTTATGTGAATCACCTAATGAGAGCGGAATGGACCACTTTACTTGTGGTTTTTCGATGATCTCTTGGTAACTTTCCCAACTCACTGCATTTGCGTTCGCCCCGACCCTAAATACAGAGCTAAGAAGAAGGTTGATAGGCCCTGTTCGGCCACCTACAATCAAATCGACACCAGATACAGTGCGATAAAAGCTTTGCTTTGCTTCATTGCGAATATGTTCAATGGAAATCAACAAGCAGACACTCACTACCAGAGCAAAAAAGGTAAGTAACACGCTCACTTTGCGATTCAAGAGGCTTTGTTTAGCGACTCTAAATCTCATTTACTTCGCCGCCTCATTCAAGTCTGGTAAAGATTGAACCCGGTCAAAGTATGTGGACAAGCGCTTATCATGGCTAACAAATATGAGACTCGCCTTGCAAGAATGAACAGTCTCTAACAGTACATCCATAAAAGCACTTGTCGCATCCTCATCTAGTGCAGAAGTTGGCTCATCAACAATCATCAAACGGGGAGTGTTTATGAGTGCGCGAGCGATTGCTATTCGCTGTTGCTGGCCTACGCTCAGAGCATCGGCGCGTTGATGTAATAAATCGAGTGGGAGTTGTAGCTTGAGTAGCAGTTCTGACGCGTGTTCCTCAATACCAACACTGTTGTCGTCCATATTTTTTGAAAAATAGCACGCCAATTTAATGTTATCGATAACCGATAAATAAGGTACAAGGTTAAACTGCTGTAGCACCACACCAATATGTTGTGCGCGATAACTGTCTCGCTCGCTAGGTTTTAAACTAGAAATAAGCGTTTCGTCGATTGTTATGCTTCCCTCATTAGGAACTAATAAGCCTGACATCAAACTCAATAATGTACTCTTGCCACAGCCTGATGGTCCATATAAGAATACACGTTCTTGCGTTTTCACTTGCCAGTTTTCTATTGCTAAAACAGGCTTTCCAGCATCATAAGCAAAACGAAGTTTATCTATTTGGATAGCAAGAGGGGCGCTCATCAAAAAGGTACCTTACCATCTTCGTATTCTTTTGCAGCACGCTTGATAAATTGAATAGAAGGAGCGAAAAACGCGGCGCCTGTTTCTGCATTTGAATAATCTAAGAGTCGGTCGTAGTGCCCTAGTTCATCACCAAATACGCGGCTATGCAGCATTTCTCGGAATGACTTACTATTGTTGGCACAACTCACAAAAAACAAGCCCTGCATCAGCATATCACCGTAGGGCATACTTTGCTTCAATAAGCTAGGGTATTCACCTTGAGGACCGGTCAGTTTCGTCCTAAACGTATGAGAAGACCGCCCGGTATCGACCAATGGTAGATTGTGTTCTTTGGTTTTCCCCATAATAGCTTCTTGACGACGTAAGGCTAAGGCATTCCAACGCGTCATATCGTGACGATAACGCTGAATGTGAAGATAACTACCACCTTTGAACTCGGGATCACTATCACCCACAATGGCAATATCAAATTTCTTCATTCCTCGCGGATTGTCTTCATTCACCATGAAGCCGGTAAGGTCTCGTCCATCTAGATAGCGAAACGCGCTCACTTGCTCAACCAACTCTACGTGCACTCTTAAAAGGTCGAGTACTTCAATACCAATGGCATGACAGATGTCTAAACGGTCAGCGCGGATTTGAATATATAGGTCACATTGCAGTACAGGTGCGCAACGGTCTTCACTCTGCATATCGGGAAATGCATTGAGTTCTTGGGGACGACTAATTGGATAGAGCTCTGACCAAAAGCTGGCACCGACACCGATTACGCCAGACACCATTGCCTCATAATGCTCGTCATCGAAATGCTCAAACAGATCGAGCAAGCGCGAAAGCTTCTCACGAATGGCTGGAAAGTCATCATCAACCACATTAAACAACAGGTATTGGGCGTGCAGATTTGGCTCTGCACAAATCCCTTTTTGCGGTTGACTCATTTACTTAGTATCCTGCGGCTTGACCATCTTTTCTCGTTTCCGATGCACCATAGTACACTTTATTTTTATCGTCTAGCATAATAGCCTGATAGCCACCGAACGCACCGGAGACATCTTTAATGGTGTGTCCCATCTTCAACAGCTCACGTCTCGTCTTATGCGAAAAACCAGACTCTAAGCTAACAAAACCGCCATCTACCATGACATCTCCCTCAGGAGAGCTGGAACCTGTATGCAGAATACGAGGTGCATCGCCCGCTTCTTGCAAATTCATACCAAAATCAATCATATTGATAATAATTTGAGCGTGCATTTGTGGTTGCGTACCGCCACCCATCACACCGAAACTCATCAGAGGTTTGTTATTTCTAGTGACGAATGCAGGAATGATGGTATGAAACGGACGCTTGCCTGGCTCCAAACTGTTAAAGTGGTCCTTGTCTAAAGAAAACATTTCACCCCGGTTCTGCAGAACAAAGCCTAAATCGGTGGGTATCATACCCGAGCCCATGCCTCGATAATTACTTTGGATCAAAGATACCATGTTGCCTTTGCTGTCAGCGACTGTTAGGTAAATCGTGTCACCGTCATGTTTGCCAGCATCAACACGCTTTGCCGCAGTGTTTGCATCAATCAGCTTTTGACGCTCAGCTGCGTAATCTTTTGAGATTAACCAGTCTACTGGGATCTCATTAAAATCGGGATCAGCATAAAATTTAGCTCGGTCTTCAAACGCTAACTTTTTCGCTTCAACAAAGGTGTGAACAAACTCAGCACTATCACGTCCCATGCTTTCCAAATCATAGAGTTCAAGTAAATTGAGAATCTGTAGAGCAGCAATACCTTGTCCATTTGGTGGTAACTCCCACACATCGTAACCACGATAATTGGTCGAGACAGGCTCTATCCATTCCGACG
Source organism: Brumicola blandensis (assembly GCF_031846165.1). NCBI lineage: Bacteria > Pseudomonadati > Pseudomonadota > Gammaproteobacteria > Alteromonadales > Alteromonadaceae > Brumicola > Brumicola blandensis. The sequence continues at coordinate 425,652 of NZ_JAVRIE010000002.1, read as the reverse complement.
TATGGGTAGCAAGATCTTGATAGCTCAACAAACCGCCCTGATTCTGCATAAAACCACCAATCGTACGCGCGATATCACCTTTATAGAAGGCATCGCGCCCGCCTGTTGCTATTTTTTCGTAAGTAGCTGCTAGGTTGGGATTTCTAAAAATTTGGCCTTTCTTTGGCGTTTTACCATTGATAGTGAAGGTTTCTTCAAATCCAGGGTACTGGCCAATACGCTTCTGATTCATTTCAAAGTAGTAGGCAATTAACTCTGAAACAGGAAACCCGTCTCGCGCATATCGAATAGATGGAGCAAGCAGTTCTTGCATCGACTTAGAACCGAAGCGCTCATGTAGCTGATACCAACCATCCACTGCACCCGGCACAGAAACGGGTAAAGGGCCAAACGCGGGAATACGATCTAAGCCTTGCTGTTTAAAGTAATCGATAGTTAAGCCTTTTGGCGAACGGCCTGATGCATTTAATCCGTATAGCTTTTGTGATTCTGCATCCCAAACTATTGCAAATAAATCACCACCGATACCGCATCCAGTCGGTTCTACCAAACCAAGCATTGCGTTTGCTGCGATAGCAGCATCGACAGCGTTTCCGCCAGCTTTAAGTACATCAATGGCAACTTGCGTGGCCAAAGGTTGGCTAGTGGCTGCCATTCCGTTTTGCGCAATGACTTCTGAGCGGGAAGCAAAAGGTTCGCCAGTCACTCTATCGTAGGCACCGACAGAGCAAACCATACTGGTCATCAGGACGATAGCGGAAAATTTTAGAACTTTTATCATGCTGTACTCTTATTTTTCTAGTTATTTGAACACTTTAATACAGTGTACCCGCGTTTTAGACCACTGCCAAAAATATCCACAATTATTAAACGTTTTAGCATTCAAAACATAAAAGTGACTTAAAACTAAAGCATAATTGCAACAATCGTCGATTGTGTTTACTCTATAGCCATGAAAGCACCTCTCATATTTACTAAAAATATCCAAAAAAAGTCTAGTTATATGAACTTAAAAACGATTGCTAGCCTGCTGTTATTATTCAGTTTTTCACGCTTTTGCTTTCCTCAGTCAGACACCTTAACCATCTTATTCGCTGCAGACATGCCCATTATTGGGCAAAATGAATCGGGAAGTTATGCCCAGCTAGCCACCGCGGTTAAACAATATCGCGCCGCACAAGCCGATACCTTATTCCTTTTCGGCGGAAATAGTTTAGGTCCCAGCCCAATGTCGTCATTTGATAGCGGTTCGCATATAGTCGATTTGCTCAATAGTATTGAACCCGACGCAATGGGCGTTACTAAAAGAGAATATAGTTACTTTGAAGAACAGCTATCGCTGCGCTCCTTCGAAGCTGTTTTTCCAATGGTCGCTAGCAACATTTTCGATCCACTTCAAAACTCGATGCAAAACGGACTCATGAAGTCAGTCACCATAGAACGCGCTGGAATAAAAATTGGCATCATGGCGGTGGTCGATCCCTTGGCTAAGCAACAATATTTGCTAAACAGAGTGGTTGTTGAAGATATTTCAACAAGCGTTACTCAAGAAGCTGAAATATTGCGACGTGCCGGGGCTGAGTTAATTATCGTGATGCATGGAAGTTTGTTTCCCGAACTCGATGACTTGCTGGAACGTAAGGTTGTTGATATTACCCTATCAAAAGATCATTTCGCGCCAGAGCGCGAGATAGAAAAGTCGAAAAATATCGATAACAAAATACTGATTACTGAAGCTGGAGATTTTGCCTTACTTCAGATTTCAAAACAGAGTGACGAATCAATTGATATTCAATGGCAGCGACAAACCTTGAGTCGCTTTGCACTGGATCCAGACATTGCTAGCCTAGAATTAGATTATGTTCAGCGTTTAGACCGACTCATGAATCTTCCAATTGCTACCGTGAAAAAGGGATTCAATACCTTTCGTAATGCCACCAGAAGTTCAGAGAATGAATTTGCTAATATGATCACTGACGCAATGTTGGACTACACCGATGCAGACATTGCGATTATAAATAGCGGTGGCATTAGAGGTGATACTGTATATGCTCCATCTCATGTTTTTACACGAAAGAACTTAGTCAGCGAACTCCCTTTTAGAGCGGGGATCGTCACAGTACAAATATTGGGTCAGGATCTACTAGAAGCCTTAGAACTGAGTGTTTCTGAATTTGACTACAATAAAGGAAGGTTCCCTCAATTGAGCGGTGCAGAGATAATTTTCGATAGCTCAAGACCTGCTAACAGTCGAATGCTTAGCATCAAGATTCAAGGAGAAGAGATCCAAGCAGACAAATTATATACCCTCGCTACCACTGACTATCTGTATAACGGAGGCGACGGATACACTGAATTTGCTAATGGTCAGCTTATTGAAAACTCACAGAATGAGCGGATTATCTTGTCAGACCTAGTGTTGTATTCAATTTTACAAACAAAGGTGATCAGTGTTGAGAAGCAGAACCGTATAGTCAACGCGGCTAAGCTAAAAGGTGCTGAACAGTGATATCAGCTAAAAAACACAATAAATCTCAGAAACGCTTTTCATTAAACAAAGTGTTCACAAGTGCTTTCAGTGTTTTGTTCCTCATTTTCTTGTCTCTAACGATCTCGGTTTACTATCAATTAAATACCTTTAGAGCAGCCTTAGAATCCTCACTACTTGATTCAATACCGACAATCATATCGTTCGATAGTATTGCGAATCGCAGTGAAAGGTTAGTTTTCTATACTGAAAAGCTATCTACCGCAGATAGCCACCCCGCCTTGCGGATTGCGAATAAAAAAATACAGAGCGAGCTCAATCAGATCGAAGAACAATTGCGCGCTGCAAAGCTCGATGAGGTAGTGTTAAAAGAATATGAAGCAATCAAATTTGAACTAGATGAACTTGACGACTTAGTGACACTTCGTTTGGAAACAAATCAAAAAGCCAGTGATGTTGAGCGTAAATTGTATGCCTTATTTGACGAGGCAAAAGCATTGTCGGCCACGATATCAAAGGCAACTGGCACATCTTCGTCATCGTGGTTTGAAGAATTCTCCCAACTGACCATCATGTCGGCCAACCTAATGAGTGCTGATAAACTCAATCAAATTCGCAAATCTAGTCAGAAAATCAGAAACAAGTATGCTTACATTCAAACGATACAACCTGCGTATCTTGGAGAGAGATTGTCTACATTGAATGCAGACTTTCAAGACATCGTTCTTGGCGAACAGGGTTTAATAAACCTCCGTGTAAAGCAGCTTCGAATAAAAGGACGAACCACTGGTAGGGGGAATTTTACAGAAAAGCTAGTGAGTGATTTTGCTCGAGCATTGAACTTTAAAAGTGCGGTCATCAATAAAAAAATTCTAGCAAATGCCCAAAATGAAAAAGAAACTATCGACTTGCAAATTCGTCTATTAGGCTTCTTTGTGTTTATCTGTATTGTATTGTTTGGTTTTATTGCGTGGCAATTAAGACAGCGAGTCATCGTCCGCTTAATAGGCCTCAACAACTATGTATCTCAGTTTGATAGAAAATTTTTAAACACCAAATTAAAAGATGAAATCAGCGATATTGCACTTACCTTCGACAGTTATGTCGACACCATTGAGCAGCAAAAGAAAGAGCTTTCTCAGTTGGCCATGCAAGACGGCTTAACCAAAATAGCCAACCGTCGTGCGTTCGATAAACTATTCCTAAACACTTTCGATTTAGCAAAACGAAACAAACAAGCACTGTCAATTCTCCTCATCGATGTTGATTTTTTTAAGATGTATAACGATGAATATGGCCATATCAAAGGTGACGAAGCCCTCATAGCCGTCGCCACTACGCTCAAACAAAGTCTCAAAAGAGAAGTCGATTTAATAGCGCGTTATGGCGGCGAAGAATTTGTCTGTCTGTTGCCCAACTGTGATCATGAGGGTGCTTGTAAGGTTGCTGAGGACCTTAGGTTAGCAATAGAAACGCTTAAAGAACCACATAAAAGTAGCAGTGTTGCAGAGCACATTACTATCAGTATTGGTGGTGCGACTATCCGCAATACCGAAGTGAGCTCGATTAGCCCTCAGTTTATGCTTAAAGAAGCAGATATCGCCTTATATCGAGTTAAGAGCAAAGGACGCAATGCCGTTCAAGTTTCTCGTTTATAAGTGACTATTATGTTGAACGAAGTGTTTCCTCTAGTGCTCTTGGCAATGCATCGACATATTTTTGGACATCTTCCAGCAAGCCCATACTAACCCTAGACCAGTTTTTGTAGTCTTGATATATCCCGCGTATTAGCACATTTTGTTGTGCCATTCTTTCACGAAAGATATCAGCATTGCCTTGACCCAAGTCGACAAATACAAAACTGGTTTGTGAAGGTAAAGCATATAGTCCATTTGATTTGACAGCATCGTTTACCATCTCTCGGCCTTCAATAATTTTTGACTTAGACATTTTCAGGAACGCTTCGTCATTATAGCTTGCAATTGCCGCCGCGAGGCCAGCTTGATTCATTGCATAGCCTCCTAGTCCAAATCGAGTAATTTGCTCTACCAACGCTTCAGGCGCCATCATATAACCCACTCGCATACCCGCCAAACCATATAGTTTTGAAAATGTTTTAGCGATAACCACGTTGTAGCCTTCTCTGACCAACGACACCATTGAGTTTTCAGCTGGCATATCCGTCACTTCATTATATGCTTCATCTACTAATACCAAGGTCTTCTTCGAAGCTTTTATACAAAACTCTCTAAGCTTCCTTGCATCAGTAAGCATGCCCGTAGGGTTATTTGGATTCGTTACTTGAACCATTGCTACATCGTCGTCAATTGCAGCATATAAGGCATCTAGATCAATGCTAAGATCACTTGTTTTAGCAATACGTTTTATCTTGCCTCCACCGGCCCTCTCCGGCGCTCTAGCTGTCGTATCCCAGAACAAATCTGGACCTAATATCTTGCCAGTTTGAGATGCCGCGATAGCCGCATACGTCAATACACCGCTAGATCCGGAGCTGAGAGAAATATTTTTAGGACTAAGGCTATTCTTTTCCGCAATCATAGAAACAAGGTAACGATATGGCTCGCTCGCATAATAAGCTCCTTTCGCACTCGCCAAAGCCATTTGTTCTAGAGCCGCTTTACTGGGACCATATGGATTCTCATTTGAATCAAGTTTAGCAATACCAAGCTTTGGTCCATAATGTAAGCCTAACTTTTCGCTATTCGTGGACAGTGCATAAACATTGCTGCTGGCACAGGCGCCCGCAATTAACGCCGTTGCCGTTGCTACCGAACCTCTTAAAAACAAACGTCTACTTATACTATCATTCATTCCTTCACCTTTTTTATTGAGTAAGTTAGTTCAAATAACTTTGTAAAACATAGAAAGAGCAACCACTACCAAATACAAGCCAAACAAGCGTTTCAAATGAAACTCGTTCAGGCTATGTGCCAGCTGAGCGCCAAGTGGTGCGGTTACAATAGAAGCCAAACTAATCGAAATAAGGGCTGGTATATTGACGTAGCCGAGTGTGCCATAGGGTAGGTTTTCTGAGCCCTGCCCCATGAATAAAAATCCGAGCGCTCCTGGCAGGCCAATGATAAAGCCCACTCCCGCTGCAGTTGCGATAGATTGATGGACTTGTCTGCCACATATCGTCATTGTCATCACGGTTATAGTGCCACCACCGATCCCCAGCAACGCAGAGAATCCTCCCAAAAAAGTGACTAGGCCTGCCCGCATAAACCCTGTTGGCATGGATAAAGAGGCAGACCGGAAAACAAACATGTGTGGAAATAGGAAATAAATCGAATAAAGTAAAACGCCACTGGCAAATACAAAGACCAAAACCTCACTTGTTGTAGATGACGCTATCACTAGACCAAAAATAACGCCCACGATGAGCCATCCTGTCCATGCCTTTAAAACGTCGAAGTCAACTGCGCCTTTGCGTTTATGCGCTTGCACCGAGCGCGCACTGGAGATGACAATTGATGCTAAAGATGTACCCACCGCAACCCGCATAATGTCTACACTAGATTCAGAAAAAAGCGGAAAAACAGCTAGCAGCACTGGTACCACAACAAATCCACCGCCATTACCAAATAAACCTGACGTGATTCCTGCTATGGCGCCAGCCAGTAAGAGGGTCGCTACAAATAAAACGATATCTATTTCCATCACACGTTAAACCGTTATCGCTATTTATGTAGAATAAGGTAACAAAAGCAGAATTAGTGCCAGAATAATTATGTATATTAATCATGCAGATACAAATTTTCATGTTTATGAAATGCACTGAACTGGGTAGGGCTTGCTGATTTTTTGTGCAAAACAAAAAACCCCAGTCTACTCAGTAAGCTGGGGTTTTGCGTTAATGTGACATTAACTATTGGTATGTATTTGTTTTTATTTTCACACCAATGGGTGCATCCTTACTACGTCCATGTGTTTCCCTGATAAGAGTTGGCGATCCTTAGCCAACTCCTTTTAGCTGTCTTATGAACGACCGCTGGTGAAATCTGGATAGGCTTCCAAACCACACTCGCTGATATCAACACCGTCGTATTCTTCTTCTTCGCTTACACGGATGCCCATGATAGCTTTCAGAGCTAACCAAACGACTAGGCTAGTAACGAATACCCAAACAAAGATAGTGAGTGCGCCAACCAATTGCCCAACAAACGTGGCACCACCGGTTTCACCAGCGACAACATCAACAGTAAGTGGGTTAGTAATCGGAACTAGCAATAGACCAAGTAAACCGACAGTACCATGCACAGAGATAGCACCGACTGGATCATCAATTTTAAGCTTATCAAGCGCAAGGATACTTCCTACTACCAACGCACCACCTAAAGCACCGAATAAGGTTGCTTGTAAAGCAGTTGGTGTTGAAGGTTCAGCAGTAATGGCCACCAGACCAGCCAATGCGCCGTTTAGCGCCATGGTTAAGTCAGCTTTACCAAACAATATACGAGCTAACAATAGTGCAGCAACTAAGCCACCTGCAGCCGCCATGTTCGTATTCATGAACACGACTGCAACAGAGTTTGCGCTATCAACACTAGCGGTCGCAAGCACAGAGCCACCATTAAAACCAAACCAACCCATCCATAGGATGAATGTACCTAAGGTTGCTAATGGTAAGTTAGCACCTGGAATCGCATTGGCTTTGCCATCTTTTCCATATTTACCTTTACGAGCTCCAAGTACCAAAACACCCGCCAAAGCTGCTGCCGCGCCGGCCATATGAACAATACCTGAACCTGCAAAATCTGAGAATCTAAATGCTGGCATCCAATCTGCGGCTGCATCTTCTGGTACAGGAGCACCAAGATTAAACATACCAAAGACATCAGCCCCACCCCAAGTCCAAGAACCAGACATTGGATAGATTACTGCGGTAAGCACAACTGCAAACGCTAAGAAAGCCCAAAGCTTCATACGCTCAGCAACGGCACCCGATACGATAGACATTGCTGTTGCAACGAAAACAACCTGGAAGAAGAAATCAGCTGAAGGCGCGTAACCTGCAGGCTCTTCTGCGCCAGTTACACCATCGCCAGTGATATCTTTAAGGAAGAAACTAAAATCGTCACCGCCGTACATGATGCTATAACCACAAATCATGTACATGATGCACGATATTGCATATAGCGACACGTTCTTGGTTAAAATTTCTGTGGTGTTTTTAGCGCGTACAAGACCCGCTTCTAACATAGTAAAACCTGCAGCCATCCACATAACAAGTGCGCCGCAGATTAAGAAATAAAAGGTATCTAGTGCATACCCAAGTTCGAATGTGATTTCCATTTTTGTACTCCGATTATCTAACTGCGCTACTTTATAGTGCGTCTGCGTCTGCTTCACCAGTACGAATACGTACTGCTTGCTCTAAGTCATAGACGAATACTTTTCCGTCACCAATTTTGCCAGTTTTCGCTGCACCAACGATTGCCTCAACTAGGCGCTCTACTTGGTCGTCATTCACAGCAATCTCAAGTTTCACTTTCGGAAGAAAATCAACTTGGTATTCTGCGCCACGATATAGCTCGGTGTGACCTTTTTGGCGACCAAAACCTTTTACTTCAGTTACGGTCAAACCGTCGATGCCAATCTCTGAGATGGCTTCACGAACATCATCAAGCTTAAAAGGCTTAATGATTGCGGTGACTAGTTTCATGATGTGCTCCTGCTTTTTTCATTAGTAATACCTGCAATTAAGATTTGCTATTCAAGAGCAATGCCAACAAATAAAAGTTATATTTTTCAAACAGATGATGAGATGAGAGACATATTTAGATACAAAAAACGCACCCTTATGGTGCATTTTTAAATTATCGCCCCAGTAAGGAGCAATGTGGTTTTATTCTCCGAACAAACGGTCCCAGAGGCTTCGTTTTTTCTCTTTGACTTTCGCCGGCGCTTGCTTGCCATTGCAGGGCATGGAGTGTGAAGGTAAAGCACTCAAAATAGCCGGCACACTTATAATCTCGCCGCAACCTGGTGCTGAGAGTTCACCCGTACTTGCGTCAAAATGCGCAATACCTAAGCCTTGCGGGAATCTTCTCGATAGATTTTTAGGTGATTGTCGATGCTGAAACGCAATGTAGATTTGCATTGCACCGCTGGCTCCAGACAAATTCACCGGCGAGTTTTCGTCAGCACCCATCCAAACGCTACTGACGAGATTGCGATCAAATCCTGCAAACCAGCTATCTCGATAATCATTTGTTGTGCCAGTCTTGCCCGCCATGTTGACTGTAGGAAAGTTTTGTCGAATGGCTTTTCCGGTGCCTTCTAAAGTCACTTTGTGCAAAGCATAGTTAATGAGGTAAGTAGCTGACTCGTCAATGCGATTTTCACTGTCTACATCACGTAAATACAACAACGCGTTTTCGTTAGACGTGACTGCTGTTAGGCTGTGTAACTCATTGAAAACACCATTGTTCGCAATAGTTTGATACATTTGATTGACCTGTAAAGGTGATAGGTCAATAGCGCCTAGCGTCAAAGCGGGCACTAATTCAATGTCCTTCTCTACACCTAAACGATTGATCGTGTAAGCTACTTCATCCAAGCCTAATGCCATGCCTAAGCGAACCGTGGGCACGTTATACGACTTACTTAAGGCTTCAATCAACGCAACTTGTCCTCGAAATTGCTTATCGGCATTCAGGGGCTCCCAATACTTTCCACCTGTGCTTCGCATCTTAACAGGCGTGTCCTCTAACATAGTTGCTAAGTTGTAGTTGCTTGAGTCTTCTAAGGCCGTTAAATATACCGCGGGTTTAACCAATGAACCGATGGGGCGATAAGCGTTCAAAGCCCGATTGAAGCCGCTGAAGCTAGTATTCTTGCCTCCCACAATTGCTCTTATCTCACCCGAGCGTATATCGGACACCACCATCGCGGCTTCCAATTCTGTTTGCTTTCGCTGTTCGCTGATCTCTTTAACTTTTTCTTGCAAGGCTGCTTCTGCGCGACGCTGGGCATTGATATCAAGCGTCGTATAAACCTTAACACCGGATAATCTTTCTGAAGGCCGATTCACCACTTGGTAAAGTTCGTCTCTCACCTTATCCATAAAAGCTGGATGCTTGCCACTAGCTAAACTCTTGCTGCTATTGATATTTAGCGGTGTAGATACGTAACCTTCATAATCACTTCTATCTATTTCATTTGCCTCGAATAATAAACGAAGGACTAAGTTACGGCGCTCAAGTGCGCGTTCGCTATATTTATTTGGTTCGTAATAAGAAGGACCTTTAACTAAGCCTACCAGCGTGGCAATTTCCGGGACGGATAACTCTGGCAATGGCTTGTCAAAATAGAAATGACTCGCTAGGCCAAAACCATGCACTGCGACGGCCCCATTCTGCCCCAAAAACACTTCATTTATATATGCGTTTAGAATCTGTTCTTTGCTATATCGAAAGTCGATGACCAAGGCCATGACTGCTTCTTTCGCTTTGCGCACATAAGACCGCTCTCGTGTGAGGAAGAAGTTTTTTGCTAACTGCTGCGTTAAAGTGCTACCGCCCTGTACCGTGCGTCCAGCAGTGATATTGGCAAAAAAAGCGCGCAAGATAGAAGTAGGCGCAATACCATGATGCTCGTAGAAATCTCGGTCTTCCACAATGACCAGTGCCTGCTGCAGGAGCGGTGGTATATCATCAGCACCAACTAACATTCGATCCTCATCAAGACCCTTTACAAGACGAGACACCAGCCACGGCTCTAAACGTGTCATAGCAACCTGACGATTACGGCCATTCGAATCACCATCAGACATAAATTGGATCGTCGAAATACGACTTCCTTCCCATACTATGCGAATATCTCTTTCAGGCTCAAAGCCTTGAGGATAGTGAAAAGAACGGCGCTTAATACGCAACTGATCAGCATGCACGTGATATTCGCCAGTGGATTTTGCTGTAGCCACTTTGCGATAGCCTAAAAGTCGTAACTCATCCATTACCTCAGCTTTGCTGATTTCGAGTTTTTCCTGCAGCACTAAAGGGCGAGCGAATATTTGTGCAGGCACTTGCCATTTATTTCCATCAAACCGGTGCTTCACCTGCGCATCGATGTAGACAAAATAGGCAGCGAGTGCAGCGAAAGAAACAATAAACAGCTTCCAGAAGTGCCGCTTCAGCCATCTAAATGGGAGTAAGGGTATCTCTTTGATCTTCAATGAACTTAACTTCTCTTAGTGATTTAGCGCAAAGACTCGTCATGATTAACTTGTTATTTTTGTTGAGTCCGCTGTATTTTAGCTTAATACCATGGTCGAAAACTATAGACTTTATTAGGGCAGCGGCATAGGCTAAAAGTTCGCCAGTAAACTGATTTGTCTAAATGAGGTGTTTATGAAAGTGAAAATCGAGCTAGATTTGAGCCCAGCAGAGGCGCGTGAAATATTCGGACTCCCCGACTTTAGCCAGTTACATGCAGACATTACCGAGGATATGGCCAAACAATGTGCCCAAGATCCTCAGAAAGCCTTTGAAACTTTCATCAAACCGTCATTGGAAAGTGGCATAACAGGCTTCAGCGCCTATCAAAAAATGATGGAGTCATTCTTGGCCTCGAATAACAAATAACCATTTAAGTACAATAAAAGATAAAGCGTTAACACTCACTCGGCAAATGGAGAACACAGATGGGAACGGATGAAAAAGAAGTACTCGCCTATATCGAAAAGTACGCGGCTGTCTTCAATACCATGGCGCAAGAAGTGCTTGCCCGCTCAGCCCAAAATGCTGAGGGTGGTTCTGTTGATATGCAAAGTTTATTCGACCCACAAAAACTGGGTGCTCTGTTAAATGGCGATATTAAAGTTGATTCAAACAAGCTTATCCAACAGCAAATGCACTACATGCAAAAACAAGCTGAGTTATGGCAGGAAGCTTCAAAGGCGATGATGGGTGAAGCCTTACAAACCAAAGTAGCAGAACAATCGAAAGACAAACGCTTTGCGCATGGCGATTGGAACGAAAACCCTGTATTCCACTATATAAAGGAATCTTACTTAGCGAATTCAGATTTGCTCAGCAGCATGATTGACGCCATTGAATTTGCTGATGAGAAAGCCGAGAAACAAGCGAAGTTCTTTACTCGTCAGTACGTGAACTCCCTTTCCCCCACAAACTTTGTACTAACGAATCCTGAAGTGTGTGAAGAAGTATTAAAGAGCAAAGGACAAAACTTAGTAAAAGGGATGCAAAACTTCTTGGAGGACTTGGAGAAAAGTCCACTAGAAGCTTTTAAAATGCGTCAAACTGACAGTAGTGGTTTTGTATTGGGCGAGAACTTAGCGAATACACCTGGAAAAATTGTATATCAAAATGAATTAATGCAACTCATTCATTACGCTCCTCTGCACAAACAACATCATCAGACCCCAATGCTGATCACCCCACCCTTTATCAACAAATATTATGTGCTCGATTTGGACGAGAAGAAGTCGATGGTGCGGGGATTATTGGATGCGGGCTATTCTGTATTTATGATTTCATGGGTAAACCCTGAAGCCGAACTAGCAGATAACGACTTTGTTGATTACATGCGCAAAGGGCCTATCGCTGCAATTGAACAGATCAAAACGATTACCAAACAAAAGAAAGTGAATTTAACGGGCTTTTGTGTGGGTGGCACTCTCTCTGCCATGACAGTTGCCTATCTGAGAGGGCTGAAGGATGAATCAGTTAATTCCCTGACATTTTTAACCACGCTGTTGGACTTCAGTGAACCTGGCGAAGTTGCTAATTATTTCTCAGAAGACATGCTACCGATGATTGAACAGAACGCAGATATTAAAGGCGTCTTCGATGGTCGAATTATCGGTATGAGCTTCAGCTTACTTCGTGAGAACAGCTTGTTCTGGTCGTTCTTCATCGACAATTATTTGAAAGGAAAAGATCCTGCTCCTTTCGACATTCTGCATTGGAATAGTGACTCAACAAACATCCCCGCAGCATGTTTCAAGCAATACTTACGCACGACTTACTGGGAAAACAAACTCAAGGACCCAGGTGCTATAGTTATTGACGGCGTAAGTATCGACCTAGGTAATATCGATGTACCATGCTATTTCCTCTCTACTATTGCTGACCATATTGTACTTTGGAAAGGGGCATATGAAGGAACTAAACTTGTTTCAGGTGACAGTCGCTTTGTCTTAGCTGGTTCTGGACACTTGGCCGGTGTTATCAATCCAACCAAAGGTGGCAAGTATCCACATTGGATCAATGAGGATTTACCTGAGAGCCCTGACGAATGGTTCGAAGGCGCCACAGAGCACGCTGGCTCATGGTGGCCTGACTGGCATTCGTGGTTGTCTCCACTTTCAGGCAAAAAGCTCACTGCACCAATACCTGGACAGCACAAGGATTACCCTGCATTAATGGATGCACCAGGCACATATGTGATGAAACGTTTGGGCGAATAGTCCAAACCTCCGCATTGATTCAATTTCAAAACATGCTTTTTATCGGAAACTAAGCTAACCTTTAGAGGTACGCTCTATTTAGCGTATTGATACTCCCCATCTTTCATCGAGTCGAGGTTACATTGGTCGTTATTAAAAAATATCCAAATAGGCGTTTATACGATAGTTCACAAAGCAAATACGTGAACTTAGATTTTATCAAAGTATTAATTAATGACCGTGTTGAATTTAAAATTGTCGATTCTAAAACCGATGCAGACCTAACCAAGTCGGTCTTGCTTCAAATAATCAGCGAATCTGAAACCAATGAACAACAGTCATTGCTAACTGATGTTTTATTGAAACAACTTATCCGCTTCTACGATAGCGACATGGAAGTATTCGTTCGACAGTACCTAGAACAAAGTATTGTGCAGTTTATTGAGCAGCAAGATAAAGTCCAAGGTTTGATGAAAAATATGGTCGATAACAGCCCGATCGGGATGTTTTCAAAAATAATGGAACAGAATATGTCAGCTTGGAACATGAACCCTCAAAACAAAAAAGACAGTTAAATCAGCTAGTTGATTTAAGCTCCTCAGTCCAAACCTAATTTAGATCAAGAAAATGTTGCACTGCAACAAAATAATCCTTGATCTTCTTCTCAAATTGACTATTATTTGAACATACGAAATGTTGCAGCGCAGCAATTAGCGATAAATATTCGAAATCAGATTGAGGAAAAGTCATGTTTGGTCAATTTACAGAACAAATGAAAAAGTCGTCACAACCCGCTAGCGATTTATTTGCAGCTAATGTGAAAGCACTTGAAGCCGTTTCTCAGCAACAAACTCAATTTTTGTCAGGTGTTTTAGATGACAGTGTAAAGCTGTTACAAACGATGTCTCAACAAACTGAAGTAAAGGGTCTACTCGCTGCTCAATCAGTGTATGCCGAATCAGTAAGAGAACGCTTAACAAGTACGTCAAAAACTACCTATGGCACGATGAATACTGTGTCGCAGCAATTTGCTGATGCCCTGAAAACAGGTTTAGAAAGCGCAGGCGAAGCAAGCAAAGCTGCCGTAGCAAAAATGCAAGCAGCGCCGGTAACGGCAGCGACGCCATCAAAGGTAACACCGGCTAAAAAAGCAACTACGTCAAAAGCAAAACCGGCCACAAAAAAAACAGCACCTGCTAAAAATAGCGCTCAGGTGAAATCTGCACCAGTAAAAGCAGACACAGTTAAGACGACGCCAGCGAAGGCCGCGCCCGCTGTAAAACCAGCAAAAGCCGCAGCGAAGAAAGCGCCAGCAAAAACGATAACAAAAACAACGGCACCAAAGGCTACTGTCAAACCAGCACCGAAGCCTGTTGCCAACTTAAGCGCAGATGAAGTTAAAGCAACGCCGAAAACAAAAGCGGCGCCTGTAAAGAGTAGTAAAGTTGACGCAAAAACCACCGCGACGACAACAAAATCGACTAAATAAGTTAGTCAGCGACCAAGTAATTAGTTTTTTAAATTAAATCGGAGATACATCATGTTAGAACAAATGAATGAACAACTTAAAGAGTCGATGAAGCCAGTAACTGAACTAGCAACATTGAACATGTCTACACTTCAAGCATTAGCAGAAAAGCAAAATGCTCTTTTCTCTACACTATTGAGTGGTGGCGTTTCTTTCGCTGAAACAGCGAGCCAGCAAAAAGACGTAATGAGCCTTGCTGAAACTCAAAAAGCTTACTTAGAGTCTTTACAAGAAACCGTAACAGACGCTGCAAAGGAAACTTACACTATCGTTTCTGGCGCACAAGCAAAAGCAGGCGAAATGATGAAAGGGATCAGCGAAGAGCTGAGCTCAAAAATGACTGCAGCCGCTGCAGCAAAATAAAATAGAGCGTTATATCTTTGTTGCTTTCAGCATAAAGAAAATCGTTAACGAAGCTCCAATCGCAAGGATACATTTGGTCTTAGTGATTGGAGTTTTTTTATCCCACAGAATCACTTTCTATACTCACTCTAGGTTAGAAAGACTTATATTACCTAAAATGATTATACAAAGTGCTATTCTGAAGCTGAGGAAAATAAATGAATTATCAAGCGTATGACTATTTGGCCCGCAGTGGTCAACTAATGAGTGAAGGCTTTGGCTTAATGAATGACATTGTCTCTCACCCAAGCAATCCTTTTTCATATACTTGGACTGGCCGCATTGCCAGCGCTACTCTAGAGACAGCAATTAGAGTGACTCAGCGCTATGACAAACTCGGATTTAACATAGATTCTGTCGACGTAGACGGTAAAACAATTAGCGTCAATGAAGAAGTCGTTATGAACCTACCCTTTTGCAACTTGATTCATTTCAATCGCAGTGGTCAGGTTGCAAAAGACAAAGTGCTATTAGTCGCGCCTCTTTCAGGGCATCACGCCACACTGCTTAAAGGAACGGTTGAAGCTTTGCTGCCTGAACATGAAGTGTATATTACTGATTGGCTAGATGCTCGTGAAGTACCTCTAGAAGCGGGCCC
This sequence comes from Brumicola blandensis, assembly GCF_031846165.1. NCBI lineage: Bacteria > Pseudomonadati > Pseudomonadota > Gammaproteobacteria > Alteromonadales > Alteromonadaceae > Brumicola > Brumicola blandensis. Next base: position 410,201 of record NZ_JAVRIE010000002.1, on the reverse strand, counting down.
TTTCTCCTTCGACTGCTATGTAAGCTACCTTATCGAGTTCCTAAACCATTTAGGTGATAACTCGCACATGATTGCTATCTGCCAACCGACGGTGCAAGCATTAATCGCCACTGCAGTGATGGCTGAAGAAAAAAATCCAAATACGCCCAAATCCTTAACATTGATGGCAGGGCCAATTGACACGACAAAGAATCCAACACGAGTGAATGAGTTTTCACATGAGCGCCCAATGACATGGTTCAAAAATGTTGCCATTATGAAAGTGCCAGTAGGCTATCCTGGTGAGGGCCGTCAAGTGTATCCGGGCTTTATGCAACTCGGCGGCTTTATTTCGATGAACAAACAAACACACATGAAAAAGCATCAAATGTATTTTCAAAACCTGTTGTTTGGCGAAAAAGAAGACGCAGATCGTTTTAGAGCGTTTTATGATGAATACATGGCAGTTCTCGATATGCCTGCAGAGTTTTACCTAGAAACGATTGAACGCGTATTCAAGAACAATGAATTAGCGAATAATACAATTACCTATGCAGGTAAGCCCGTCAACTTTGGTGCGATTAGAGATACAGCACTACTGACAGTGGAAGGCGCTGACGATGATATTTGTGGTATTGGCCAAACTGAAGCGGCACAAGATTTATGCACTAATGTACCAAAAGACAAGCGCAAACATCATTTACAACCCGGAGCAGGGCACTACGGTATTTTTAGTGGTTCGATGTATCGAAAGAACATTCGTCCCCTCGTCACTGAATTTATCGATAAATACTCCTAGGCTCACGCGAAATACGAGTTAAGGAATAGGAATTTACTTTGCTCATTAACAATAAAAATTCGTAAAAGCAGTGCATTACCAAATAGGGTGATGCACTTTTTTGTTTTTTGATGGTCACAAAAGGTAATTACTGATAATTTATTGTCATTGGTAGTTATCACATAAACAAGCTGAAACCCGATTCGAGAACCAATATCTCCTCATACAAATCATAATCACAGTGGACCAAAGGAATGACGAAAAACATCAATAAATCTCTTCAATACTACCTATCTATTTTCATCGTCGCCAATGCAATCAGCCTGTCTAGTTTTGGCGCAATGGCACAAACTATCGTCGATGAGAACGCAGAAGCGATAGACTTCGAACAATGCAAAGAAACACTGGCCATCACTGCAGAAGAAAAAGGGGTCAGTGTTAATTTAATCCAAACTGAAATCCCTAGACTTAAACAAATTCCAAAAGTACTTGAATACGATCGAAATCAGCCTGAGTTTGTGCAGACGTTTCCGAGTTACTATAGCAAGCGTGTAAACGACTGGCGCATTGATAAAGGCAAAGCCGCACTCAAAGAACACGATGAATTTCTAAAAGAGTTGACGCGTCGATTCGGCATTCCAGGTCATTATTTGTTAGCCTTTTGGGGATTGGAAACAAATTTTGGCAATTACAAAGGTAAGATGTCTACACTAGACTCCCTGGCAACACTCGCCTGTGATCCTCGCAGAAGCGAATACTTTACCGGTGAGTTGATATTGGCATTGAAACTGATGGAACGCGAATCACTCAATAAAGAACAGATGATCGGTTCATGGGCAGGTGCAATGGGCCATACTCAGTTCATGCCGACTGCGTATATGAAATATGCCATCGATGGCGATGATGATGGAAAAATCGACCTTTGGAACAGTGAAAAAGACGCCCTAGCATCAGCCGCAAACTTCCTCGCTAACTTAGGTTGGAAGCCTGGCCTGCGCTGGGGAAGAGAGGTCACACTTCCAGAAGCATTTGATTATTCAACGCTAGGAAGCGATAAGAAAGAAATCTCACATTGGACCGCAATGGCACTGACTAAAACAAATGGCCAGAGCTTAGGGGAATCATCGATACCCTCAAAACTCATCATTCCCGCTGGCCATCAGGGTCCTGCATTTTTGGTATATCATAACTTCGATGTCATTCTGCGATGGAATAATTCTGAGTTCTACGGCATTGCAGTGGGTCAATTGGCAAACCGTATTTTGGGTAACGATGAGCTGAGTAAAGCACTCCCTGACTTACCTAGCTACAGCGTTTCACAAATGGCAAATATGCAACGAAAATTGAACGCGCTTGGGATTGATGTCGGCGGGGCTGACGGCATTATTGGTCCTGCGACACGCTCAGGTATCAGTCAGTTCCAAGCTAAACATGGTTTGGTTGCCGATGGTTTTCCATCGAAGGAAACCTACACTGCTATCATGAACACCCAATAGACTTTATCGGCACTTGGTTATATGTGCATAAAAAAGAGGCCATAAATGGCCTCTCTTCTGTTCAGATGGGTCTCTATACAAGCCAAGTAGGCTTAGTACATGTGTTGACCACCATTGATAGACAAGGTTGAGCCTGTAATAAAACCGGATTCGTCATCAACTAAAAAAGCCACGCTGTTAGCAATATCTTCAGGTTTACCTAGACGCCCAACTGGGATTGTCTTTATGATTTTAGCTAATACGTCCTCAGGCACCGCTCGCACCATATCAGTGTCGACATAACCAGGCGCAATCGCATTCACGGTAATGCCTTTACCAGCGCCCTCAAGGGCTAGTGCTTTGGTAAAGCCGTGAATACCCGATTTAGCAGCAGCGTAGTTCACTTGACCGTACTGACCGGCTTGGCCGTTTACAGAGCCTACGTTTATGATGCGACCAAACTGACGTTCTCTCATTCCGTCAATCACCGCTCGGCAAGTATTAAAACAAGATGCTAAGTTAGTTTGAATAACAGCATCCCATTGTTCAAAACTCATTCTGTGCATTGTCCCGTCGCGCGTAATCCCTGCATTATTCACTAGAATATCGATATGCCCGTAATCATTTTCGATTTTTTCAATAGCGGCTGCCGTTGCTGTAAAATCTGACACGTCGAATTTTACTGCGGGAATGCCGGTGCGCTCGCTAAATTCAGCCGCCTTCACGTCATTTCCGCCATAGTTCGCAATAACTTTGTATCCTTTATTGGCTAATGTTGTACAAATTGCTTCGCCTATACCACGAGTCCCGCCTGTTACTAATGCTACTCTAGTCATATCCATTTCCTGTTTTGTTATTGCTAGCTATGTTTCCGAGACCTTTCTAGGCCGACTTCGACAAGGCAGGTGAATCCACCTCCCTTTTCATGCACACCATAATAGATGAGATGATTGTTTATAATACATACAATACATGACAAAAATGAGACTTTGGTCTATCCAGTTTTAAAACAGTAAAATAGCTTGATGTAGATCATCAACTTAAGGCGCAATCGGCATATTCCATTCACTTTGTGCATAGTTTTAAAAATACCTGTTCATGGGCGCTTTAGCGGCGTTATACTCGGTGGTATAAGGTGAATGATTGTTTGAAAAAAAAGGAGTAAATGTGCAAAACACTTACCGTTTGGTGATTGATTGTCCTGACCAAACTGGACTCGTCGCAGCAGTATCACAATTTCTCACTGACCATGGTGCGAATATTCTCGAGGCCAACCATCATACAGATTTGCAGTTACAACGCTTTTTTATGCGCCATGAGATTGAAGCTGATTCGGTTCAACTCAGCCACAAAGCGTTTGTCGACGCTTTTAGCAAAATAGCGCAAGCGTACGATATGCGTTGGACCCTTAATAATTCAGACACTAAAGCGAAAGTTGCTTTGCTAGCGAGCAAAGAGTCCCATTGTTTAATCGACGTACTGCATCGCTGGCATACTGGTGAGTTGCAGTGTGACATCCCCTGTATTATTGCTAACCATGAAAAGATGCGCGAATATGCCGATTGGTACAAAGTCCCCTTTCATTATATTGATTTTAGCGATAAAAAAGTGGCGTTCGCTGAAATCGAAAGACTGCTCGACCATTATCAAATTGACCTAACCGTACTCGCGCGTTTTATGCAGATAGTTCCCGATTATTTATGTCAGAAGCTAGCCGGTAAAGCGATTAATATTCATCATAGTTTCTTACCTTCGTTTGCTGGCGCCAAGCCTTATCAACAAGCCTACGAGAGAGGTGTAAAACTGATCGGAGCGACATGCCACTACGTAACTACAGACTTAGATGAAGGTCCAATCATTGAACAAGAAGTACTGCGTATTAGTCATAGCGACAGCTCCTTAGATATGGTGAGAAAAGGGAAACGTTGTGAAGTCAACGCATTAGCCAATGGTATCCGATATCACCTGCAAGATCGCGTCATCATTCATCAAAACAAAACTGTTGTTTTTGCATAACAATCGCCTCAACTAGCATGGCCTGAATACTTGCGTTACAAACGCGGTATGCCTACTATTGAGGCGACAAATGAAAATAGAGCATCAGATTCTATCCATCTCAAATAAGTAAAAAGGAAAACGACATGAAGAAAGTGCTACTAAGCCTATCTGCAATAGCGATGGCTTTATCACTTGCCGGCTGCTCAGAACAACCTACAGAGCAAGCCAAACCCGAAATCATCGAACAACAAAGTATTGAGAACGTACTTTTAGAACAATTTGCTGGCCCTTATGGTGGCGTACCCGCTTTTGAAAGCATGTCTTTGGCCGATTTGAAACCTGCTCTAGAGAAAGGCATGGAATTGAATCTCGCTGAAATTGATGCGATCGCGAACAACCCTGAGCCACCCACTTTCGAAAACACGATTGTCGCGATGGAGCGAGCAGGCGACGAGCTTGGCCGAGTGTTCACGTACTGGGGCATATGGAGTTCGAACATATCCTCGCCTGAGTTCAGAGAGATACAAAAAGAAATGGTGCCGGTCATCAGCGCATTTTCTTCGAAAATCACCCAAAACGAAAAGTTATTTGAACGCGTAAAAGCGGTTTACGAAAGCGACGAGTTAAAAGCACTCGGTACTGAAGAACAACGAGTGACTTGGTTAACTTATAATGGTTTTGCCAGAAACGGGGCAACCTTGAACGCGGAAGACAAAAAGCGGTACGCCGAGATAAACCAAGAGCTTGCGTCATTGCAAACACAATTTTCAAGTAACATTCTTGCCGATGAAGAAAACTACGTTCTATATTTGAGTGAAGACCAATTGGCTGGGCTTCCAGAATCATTCGTAAAAGCTTCAGCAGGTATGGCTGAGAGCCGCGGTGAAGTAGGTAAATACGCGATTACCAATACACGCTCATCGATGGACCCCTTCTTAACTTACTCTGAGAATCGAGAGTTAAGAGAAAAAGTATGGCGCACCTATTACAGTCGTGGAGACAACGGTGATCAGTTTGACAACAATGAGTTAATCAAACAAATCTTAGCGCTACGCCACGAACGAATTAAGTTACTAGGCTATGATAACTATGCGCAATGGCGTCTGGAAGACCGCATGGCTAAAACACCAGAACGCGCAATGGCCTTAATGGAAAAAGTCTGGCCTGCAGCTATCGCACGTGTCGAAGAAGAAGTTGCAGATATGCAAGCTATCGCTGACGCGGAAGGTGCTGATATTACCATCGAGCCTTGGGATTATCGCTTCTACGCTGAAAAAGTGAGAAAAGACAAATACTCACTCGACTCTGACGAAGTGAAACAATACTTGCAACTAGACAAACTGCGCGAAGCGATGTTTTATGTTGCCGGCCGCCTATTCAACTTTGAGTTTACGCCAGTGGATGAGGGTAAAGTACCTGTATTTCATCCAGACGTGAAAGTATGGGAAGTGAAAGACAAAACAAGCGGTAATTTAGTTGGATTGTGGTACCTAGACCCATTTGCAAGACAAGGTAAACGCTCGGGTGCATGGGCAACGACCTATCGTAGCTACACTACCTTCGACGGAGAGAAAACCGTACTGTCTTCGAACAATTCAAACTTCGTGAAAGGTGCGGATGGTGAACCAACACTGATCTCTTGGGATGACGCAGAGACGTATTTCCATGAATTTGGTCATGCCTTACATTTCTTATCTGCCGACGTGAAGTACCCCACTTCGCACTCTGGTGTGCGTGACTACACTGAATTCCAATCACAATTGTTAGAGCGTTGGTTGACCACAGATGAAGTCATCAATACATACCTAGTGCACTACAAAACGGGTGAGCCGATTCCTCAGGAATTAGTTGCTAAAATTAAGAACGCCTCAACCTTCAATGAAGGCTTTAAAACGACAGAGTACATGTCTTCTGCCATTATGGATTTGCTGTATCACACAACCGATCCAGCTAAGATTGAGCCTGATAGTTTTGAGCGTGAACAATTAACCCGTTTAGGTATGCCAGAAGAAGTTGTTATGCGTCACAGAACAACTCATTTCGGTCATATCTTTTCAAGTGAAGGCTATGCGTCAGCTTATTATGGGTATATGTGGGCAGAAGTATTAACATCGGATGCTGCAGAAGCCTTCGCAGAAGCACCAGGCGGCTTTTACGATGAAGAAGTTGGTGCACGTTTAGTTAAGTACTTATTCTCTGTCAGAAACGCAATGGACCCAGCTGAAGCCTATCGTATGTTTAGAGGGCGAGATGCGAAGGTTGAAGCTCTGATGCGAGATCGTGGATTTCCTGTGACGTCCGAAGAATAGCCATCAGGCTCATCGTGCGATAGTCACCGAGCGATAGTCTCATCCAGCGAAAATAGAAGGCCATATAATCTAACATGATATGGCCTTTTTTATGTTTCGAGAGCGCTTATCGGCAGAAAAAACTGCGCCGTTTTTATCATGGGTAAACCTGCTGAATAAACGCTAAGGTATTTTTCACTGCCCCGGCATTCTTTGTAACAATCTCTTGGCAAGCCGAGCCAGCAGCCTTTCTAGCCTCGTTATCTGTCAACCATGCACTTAAAATACTGGTCATCTCATCAGGTGTATTAATCAACGCCAAACCTCCTGAGGAGGCTAAGGTTTCGCAAATAACTGGGTTATTAAAAATGCTTGGCCCCATCACACTTGGGACACCATATACTGATGGTTCAAGAGCGTTATGCCCCCCCTTGTTTACAAAACTTCCACCCACGAAGGCAAATGTAGAGAAACTGTAAAATGCATTCAACATACCCATCGTATCGACCAGGACAATATCGGGCATGTTGCTAAGTTCCCCCATCAACTCTAGCTCAGATACGCGCACTGTAGTAAAGCCAGTTGCTAAACATAGCTGGGCGACTTTATCAAAACGATGTGGGTGCCTTGGCACGACCACCAAGACTATCGACGCATCTTGTTCACGCAAGCGCTTAAAGTTATCAATACAGATTAGTTCTTCCGAGTCATGCGTGCTGCCGGCAATAAAAATGGCTTGTTTTTGATAATTTAGTTTGGTCTTTAATTGTTGCGCAAGCTCAGTATCTCGCTGGTCGATAAGCAAATCGAACTTCATATTATTGCTAATTTTTAGATTTGATTTATACACACCTAGTGCTAAAAAGTTATCAAAGTCTTGCTGCCCTTGTGCACAAATCAGAGTGAACTTGCGCAAGCAGGGACGAAATAATTTCGCAAGCATCTCATAATTTTTTAAAGAATGAGAGGACATTCGAGCATTCACTAGCACAGCTGGAACCTGGCGCTTATAGCACTGATGCAGCATATTTGGCCATATTTCCACTTCAGTAACAATGACTAAACTGGGCGCTAGTTTATGGAAGAAAAGCCATACGAAAATAGGAATATCAAAAGCTAAATATACATGCTGTACACGGTCTTTAAAAATGGCTCTAGCTTGTTTAGCCCCTGTTGTCGAGGTAGTCGATATTGTAATAACTTTATCCGGATACGCTTTCTCTATTTGCGCAACCAGTTGCTTTGCGGCATTCACTTCGCCCATAGACACGCAGTGTATCAAGATGCCATTCTGTTTGGGCTTTCCGATGAAACCAAAGCGCTCTCTATTTTTATTAGCTTGCCCCTCCGTTTTCTCGCGCTTTAAAACAAGCTTGAGTAAAGCTAAGGGAAGTAAGAGCAACAACAGCAGGTTATACAACCAGCGCCATATCGTGTGATGCCATTGTGGTTTATATGCTTGAGTCATAAATTTCGAATAAGTGCAGAGATAAGTTGCTCTTGGGTAAAAGGCTTAACCAAGTAATCATCCATCCCAATTTTTAAACAGGCTTCTAAATCCTCAGCCATGCCATGAGCGGTAGCAGCAATAATCCGCTGTTGTGCAATACTTGGCTTATCTGACGAACGAATCAACTTAGTCGCTTCAAAACCATCCATAATAGGCATTTGACAGTCCATGATCACGAAATCGTATGCGCCATTTTGTTCGATTAGTCTGATTGCTTCAGCTCCGTCACCCGCAATATCAAGCTCAATGTTTAAATATGAAAGCATCTCAGTAAATACGACCTGATTGATTTGATTATCTTCAGCAATCAGTAGGCGTTTATTCTCTAAAGCATTGAAACGCTGGCTCTTTTGCTCAGCCTGATGGGACATAACAAATTTCAATAAAGTCTCAAGATTCTTCAAAAGTGTCGTTGGATCATCAAAAAATACTTTCTCTGTCGCATAAGAAAGTACATTTTCTTCAAACTGACATTCGCTGTCCGCATCTGGCCAGAAAATTCTCATTTTCATTCTACCTAGGCGCATAACACTTTTGGCAAACAAAGTAATATCGATATTTTCATGCTCGTCGGGCATGATAATGATGTTAAACCAGCGTTGGCTCAATTTCAGTTCAGCCAACGCTTTAGACATTGAATTAACCACTTTCACATCCAGTGCGTTATTTACTTTTACGTTCTGCCATTGGCTAATCACATCATCTTGGCAGCTAATAATGATACTGGGTGCCAAGTGCGGTTGCTTATTAATACTTTTAGTCTGTTCTACAGCTTCGAATGGTAGAGTAAACCAAAATGTAGAGCCTCTTCCTTCTTGGCTCTCAACACCAAGTTCTCCATTCATCACGTTCACCAATTGACGGCAGATACTTAGGCCTAAACCCGTGCCGCCATAGGCTCTTGTAATAGAACTATCTGCTTGTTCAAACTCAGCAAATACATTTTCAAGGTTTTCTTTACTGATACCAATACCTGTATCAACAATTTTCACCAGTAGTGTAGAAGCGTCTTGCAATGAGAATGCAAGGTGAATACTGCCGTGATGCGTGAATTTCACGGCGTTTGTGCATAGATTATTAATAATCTGCGCCAAGCGATGATCATCTGCATGGATTAAACCAGGTAAGTCCGAGGCAAAGTCTACTGTAAAGTCTAGCCCTTTTTTGGTCGCAGCATGGACATGCCATTGAGCGCATTCAGTCATTCTCTCACGCAAGTCAAAGTCGCGCGCTAATAGCTCTAATTTGCCCGCTTCTAACTTACTAAAGTCAAGCAACTCATTTATCAGATGCAAAAGCGACTCTGCACTGCGCTTAACAATGTTCGCGTATTCAGTTTGTTTATTATTTAACCCCGACGCCAATAGCAAATCATTCATCCCCAGCACCCCATTGATAGGTGTGCGAATTTCGTGACTCATGTTTGCTAAAAATAAACTTTTGGCTTGATTCGCTGCTTCGCTGGCAGCCACGGCATTTTTTAAATCCGAGATATCTTGAAATGCACCCTTTAACCTAACTGGAACGCCGTCTTGATATTCAACATAACCAACTGCTCTCACCCAGATTCGATTATTTTTCGCCGTGATGAATGGCAATTCCAAGTCCCATTCCCCCCCGTTTTCAATGGTATCTTGAATCGCCTTATTGATGATGGGGCGAGCTTCTGGGGCATAATAGTTGATTGCGTTAGCAACATCTATTTCGGTTCCTGGTTCAATTTCATGGATTGCGTAAACTTGATCAGACCAATGCAACTTGTTGTCGGCTATATTTAGTTCCCAGGTCCCTAGTCTTGCTATTCTCGCTGTAGACTCAAGATTTTCACTTTGCCTAAGAGCCTCTTCAATCAGTTTTTGATGGGCATCCACATCATTAATGTGCACGACGAAACCAAGAAATTCCTCATCGACATAACTAGGATATACATTCACATTAACCCACAGCAATGTTTCATCGTGTTTAATAAGTTGGAACTTACCCGAATATACTAAATGGCGCTCAAAAGACTGATTGAGAAGCACTTGCTCTTCGCTTGGCGTTGTATCTGCAAGACAAAATAGAGGATGTTTACCTATTACATCTTCAGCAGTGTAGCCAAGCATTTTGATTAAAGCAGAATTAACCCAACTGATCGATAAGTCAGGCTCTACTAACATCGTAATATTTTGTGAGTTATGCACCATAGCAAGTAAACGCTGATTCTCAGCTTGGCTGAGTAAAGCTTGCTTTTGGGAGTCTCTTAATGACTCTTGAACCTGTTGGAGTGTGTTCGCTTCTGTGATGGTGACAACCACGGATTGCTCATTGTCGTTGTCACTTTCGAGCAGCGTTAAACCAATACTAATATTAATTTCGTGCCCTTTTTTGTGAAGACCTGGGAAGGAACTGCCCATGCCCATACTTCGGTTTTCAGCTTGTTGTAAAAAACGTTCGAAGTACACGTGATGCCCAGCCCGCTTGCGCTCTGGCATCAAGAATTCAATAGATTGACCAATCAACTCTTCAGGAAGGTAGCCGAACAAATTAAAGATAGGCTCAGAGGCGAACAATATGTGGCCTTTTGAATTCACTTCTAAAATAGCACTAGCACTAGCGTTAAGCAGCTTCTCGGCTTGGGCCTCAGCTGGAGTAGAAGAAGTTTGCGATGTATTGGACCGCTCGTTAGTCAATGTGAAAGCATGCCTGAAAGAAAAAATTCAATGTATAGACTACCTGTGATTCGAAATGTTGGCTAGTCTTGAATGTAATTGACCTAAGGTCGAGGCAAGAAAATTAGCCACCAAGCATTGCAAGATGCTGTGTCGCCCCGGTATAACCTTCGTCCAGATAATGTGTCGCCTCTTTTTGTCCCATTAAGGATTGAATTTCTTGCATCAGAATCGTCGGATCGCCCGCTTTCAAACTTTCAGCGATCTTTGGTCTCAAATCCAAACCTTTTTCGGCAAATAAACATAGGTGTAACTTCCCTAGTGAAGAAATCCTCAAACGGTTACAATCAGCACAAAAGTCTTTGCTGTATGGCATAATTAGTCCAATTCGTCCTTGGTAATCATTATGGCGGTAGACCTTTGCTGGACCAGCCCATTGCGCTTTCGTTTTGCGCTGCCATTGCATATCTTGCAACTGCTTCTCAATGTCTGCACCACTGAGATGCTCGCTATCAAAATAAGCTTGGTTGTCACCGGTCTGCATGAGTTCGATAAAACGCAGCGTGACATTGTGATGTTTAACAAAAGCCAAAAACTCAGGAACTTGGCTTTGACTTAATGAGCGTAGAAGCACTGCATTTAATTTCACTTGTAAACCCATATCAATCGCTTTACTCACACCATTGAGAATACTCTGCAATCGACCATCTCCGGTGATTTGCATGAATTGTCTTGGGTCCACGCTATCAACACTGACGTTGAGTGAAGTTAGACCCGCCTTGACCCACGCGTCCAAATCTCGCTCAAGTTTGAAGCCATTGGTCGTGATAGCAACTTGCTCAATGCCGGGAACGGCTGCAGTTTGCCTGATTATCTGTATAAGGTCTTTGCGTAACGAGGGTTCGCCCCCAGTAATGCGTACTTTTTTAGTCCCCATTTTCGCGAAAGATTCAACGATAAGGCGTAATTCATCTACACTTAAAAACGCTCTCGGCGACTCACATTGATACCCGTCAGGCAGACAATACTGACATTTAAAATTACATACATCAGTAATCGACAGCCGCAAATACTCAAATCGTCGACCAAATCTATCCATGAGTTGCGCACCCTCGCTTGCAGGAGAATTCTCTGGCAAGTGCACAATTGGAATTTGATTGTTTAAGGTATCCATATCACCCTTTTTTTAGATATAGGTATTAAACGCATAGTTTTTTGCAGCTTAAAAGTATGTTTATATACTTAAATGACAGTTCATGTTTTCGATGCGATCACGCTACCATATTGTATCTGGAAAACCCAATACTGATATAAAATAACTCATAATTTGAGTGGAGAACGCGTTGCAAGAAACCAAAGTATTTCTAAGCCAACTAGAAGCCATCATGCTTCACTCTGGGTGTGATGAAATATCAGCGGTTAGTGAGCACTTGCAAACAATTAATAATCAAAAATTATCGAGACTCCCCTCACGTTCACAAAGCAATACGGTTTCCTTACACGATTTGCCAGAAGATGCATTTCAAGTCAGCAGCGAAGAGTTTAATTTTTACACTGACAACAAGCATCATGTTTGGATTAAAGCGAAGGTGACAAGCCAAAACGTAGCCAATCAAAAAAACGAAGAAAGTGATTCCAGACAAATAATCAAGAAGCATTCTGATTCAAAAAGTTATTATATTGTCTGCTATTTTCAAAACCGCATTCCCGGTTGGATGCTAAACCTCAAACATAGCGCATCGAAAATCAGAGTAACGGATCAACAGCAAACATTCCTGCAACAACTCAGGTCTTGTAACCTGGTACTGCAGTTGTTGGATGAACATCAGAGCATTAATTCCGACCCATTAACAAAACTCGACGCACGAGGCTTACTCCTACAAAAAGTGAATCATATTGCTGATGAGCACTCTGTGGCCCTATGTTTAGTGCACTGTCGGGAATTTCAACAAATCAATAAAAAGCAAGGTGCACATGTCGGCGACCAAGTTATTTTCGAACTAGCCGATGCCATTCAAGCATGTACCCGAAATGATGATGGAATCAGTCGCCTGGGCGGCGCCTTGTTTGCAGTGGCATCCGCGACGAATGGTGTGAAAGAAGCAGAAGTGTTGGGCAATAAACTGCAACAGTATTTGCAGCAACAGGCTTATTTGATAGAAAATTCTAGTAATGGCATGCCCGTGAAACTCAGCTTCCACGTGGGTGTTGCTGTAGTTGAATATGACGAACCAAACAATAGCGACATAGATAAAGCAACGGTACTTATGAATCGTGCTGAACAAGCACTGCAAGCATCACAGGCCCAAGAGGAGCCTGCGGTGACGACGTGGGATATTAGCAAGTTTAGTATGAATGAAGAACAGTTCAATTACTTAGGTGGTATTTTCACCGGCGATACCATGACCAACTACCGCAATATGCTTTTGCTATGGGATATTTCATCAATCATCGCCGACGAGTTCGAATTTACCAAGCTATTGCATAATGTAGTGCAAAGGCTAGCCAATACCTTTGATTTTAATTCAGCGGGCTTGTGGCGAGCACAATCAGATGTGACTACGCTTCCATCTTTATGCTTTGAAGTGAGTGATAATGCACAAGTCCTGCAAGTAGAACCCGATTTAGCTTTTCAGAATAAAATAATTGAACAACAAGTTTCATTAGCCATTGATTCCAAAGGTCAGCAAGAGCTAATTACAGAAGATACAGCTTATTGGGTATTGCCTCTTGAAGTGAATACCGATGATTGCTTTTATATCGTGGGTGAAGCATCTCGTTTCATCCTTACTCACGATACAAAAGTACTTATCCAAGGCTTTGTAAGGCAAATTGGGAAAGCTTTGCGCAGAAGTCAGTTAGAAGAAGAGTTAAATAGACGCTTAGAGAATCAAAACGCAATGCTCGAGAATGAGCTGAATGAGTTAAAAGGTGGATTGTCATCTAGTGCCTTGGTTTACAAGTCGCCAGTGATGCAAACTGTTATGAAGCAGACTCAGCGGGCCGCGGCAACCGATACGACAGTGTTAATTACGGGCGAAAGTGGGACAGGTAAGGAGAGGCTTATCAACGCAATTCATACCTTGGGTCCTAGAAGCAAGAAACCTTTGATCATCGTCGATTGCGGTTCTATCCCCGAAACGCTTATCGAATCAGAGCTGTTCGGTTATGTGAAAGGAGCATTTACCGGCGCTCAGAAAGGCGCAAACGGTAAAGTGAAAGAAGCCGATGGTGGTATTTTAGTACTTGATGAAATAGGCGAGCTCCCATTACAAATGCAGCCTAAATTATTGCGTTTTGTTCAAGAAAAACACTACACACCGGTTGGTGGCACCAAAGTTATCGATGTTGACGTGAAAATTGTGGCAGTTACAAACCGCGACCTGTCACTAGAAGTAGAGCGCGGTACCTTCCGCAAAGATTTATATTATCGCTTAAATGTGGTGACTTTGAATAACCCCGCTCTGAGAGAGCGTGGCGATGACCTTTCTCTTCTTGCTCAGCATTTCTTGAATAAGTTTTCAAAGCAGTTTGAAACGGAGAAAAAATACCTAGCGCCTGAAACGCTTCAATCGATGCAACGATATCCTTGGCCAGGCAACATTCGAGAATTAGAAAATAAGTTAATGCAGGCAACGTTGCTATCAGAGAATGCAGAGATCACATTAGACGAACTCAATCTGGAACTTGAAGCGAGTGAATATGATTCAGCCCACGGCGCTCAAAGCGACATTACTGATCTGACTGACTCACAGGCAATGTCATATCGTGAACTCTCAGAGGTACACGAAAATGAACAAAGTATTGATGTTCCGGCTCAGCATACTAGCCAAGCAATTGACCAAGGTACTGAACAACTAGGAAATATGTCTGACACTGAAAAGCGAGATAACGCTTCACGTGTGCCAAGACAGCCTCAAGATGATACTCGACAACGAGACTCACAGGTAGTTGATTTGAAACCAAGTCTGGGCGTTTTGAACCAACAAAAAGAAATAGAAACCTTATTGACTAGTCTATTTAACGCATCTTTGCACTTTTTGAACGAAATTAGAAATCAAGCAGCATTTATTCATTTATCTATCGGTAACTGCGTCGAAGATGAGCTCTTAGTCCTGACATACCAAGCTTGTAATGGCAATATGAGGGATGTATCTACGCGCCTACAATTGCCAACAAGCACCGCACGTAGGAGAGTCAACAAGATACTGTTGAACTTGCAATCTCAAAATATAGAAAAGCCAGTGAGTTGGAATGAAGTCAAGACGTGTTTACAGCCTATTGCTGACGCGAAAGTGTGTATCCCCGATTGTTTTGACAGAATCAAACAGGTTTTACTGGAGGCAATCTTGAAAAGTGAGCCTGACAATATGTCGATGGCCGCTGCCCTGCTTGGTGTCAGCGAACCCACATTCTACAAGCTAAAGAAACAAATCAGTCAACTGGCCTAGCTTAGAATCAAGGTAAGTACATACCCATCCACTATACTCCAAACTTGTCATTCCTGCGTCGTATACGTCATTCCTGCGTCGTATACGTCATTCCTGCGAAGGCAGGAATCTAGTTCCCCGCCTTCGCGGGGATGACGTGGTTCGGGGGATGGCGATAAAACATGGTTCCCCGCCTTCGCGGGGATGACGTGGTTCGGGGGATGGCGATAAAACATGGTTCCCCGCCTTCGCGGGGATGACGTGGTTCGGGGGATGGCGATAAAACATGGTTCCCCGCCTTCGCGGGAATGACGTGGTTGCGGCGATGACAATAGATGCTTAGCACACAACGGCTGATCTCACTACTTACGGTCTGCTAATGCGCTCACGTTGTTTCGGCTTTGATGCATTGCGCGCATAGTGTCCGGGGTTTCTAGGATGATATGGCCTAATTCAACGGCTTTATCAACGTTATGAGTCAACGTATTCATAACACCCACCGGCGGTATTTCAGGACACTGAACCATACCCACCCAAGTGTTTCGGCCGTTATCTTTTGATTTATACAATGCTTTGTCTGCTAGCAAGTGCACTTGCTCCCAACTCAAGGAATCAGGGCTAAAGTGTGCAAAAGGGTACATCGCGTAGCCGATTGAGCTAGACAAGTGCATCCGTTGAGACAAGCCAATATTAAAACCGTACTTCTCTATCGTTTCTCGAATACGTTCAGCTAGGAAGGAAACTTCACCTTGGTCATGTACTTTACCGATCACCATAAATTCATCACCACCCCAACGGATAACAATGTCATCTTCTCGGCAAACGCTTTGTAATAACTCACCAACTTGAACAATAACGCGGTCTCCAGCGTCATGCCCATAGGTATCATTAATAGGTTTAAAACCATCCAAGTCGAACATCAAAAAGAATAATCGAGGGCCTTCATTAGATTCAGCATCGTGATCAGCCAGGTAAGCATTGAACTCCTGAGAGATGTTCTTACATTCGTCTTTGATAACGTTCGCTAAATAACGGCGGTTGTGTAGACCCGTTAATTGATCTGTCACACTTGCGTTCATTAGTTGTTCGTTGGCAGCACTGAGTTCCATGGTGCGTTTCTGTACTTCATTTTCCAACTGCAGGCGATAAATCTCTTCTTGCTTCACTTTATTCAGGTATGAACGATACAACCAAAACGCCATAGCTAGGAAAACGAAGGTGTACATTGAGTATGCCCACCAAGAGAACCAAGGAGCAGGCAAAACTGTCAGCGGAATATCAGCGCCCTCTTCATTCCAAACACCATCGTTGTTTGAGGCTTTCACTTTGAAAATGTAATTACCAGCAGGAAGGTTAGTGTACGTTGCCTTTCTCACATCTCTGGCTTCAATCCAGTCCGCATCAAAGCCTTCTAGCTTATATGCATAACGATTATTGTCGGGGCTGGCAAAGTCTAATCCTGCAAACTCAAAGGCGATCAAGTAATCCTTGTAAGACACTTCAATTTTGTTCTTTGTGTTACGAGCATAATTCATCGAAGACACTTCATTGAGGCGTTGGAATCGGGTAAGAACGACTGGTGGGACATGGTTATTAGGGGCAATATCGTCTGGATAGAAAGCCGTAACGCCATTTGTACCACCAAAGAAGAATTTTCCATCCGGCATGACATGATAGGCACCAAAGTTAAATTCATTGCCCTGCAAACCGTGCGAACTATCGTAGTTCAAAATAGACTTTGTTTCAGGGTCGAATTTAGTTAAGCCCCGGTTGGTACTTAACCACAGCATCCCATCATGCTCTTCCAAGATACCAAACACTGAACTACTCGGCAGTCCGTGTTCCCGGCTAAAGACTTCAAATTCGTAATTGCCGATTGCTCGATTTTTGGCTGACAAGAGGTTTAATCCTGCACCTCCTGTTCCTACCCAAATATTCCCCTTTTTATCTTCATGAATAGTAAATACGGTATTGCTCCCAAGACTTTTAGGGTTATTACTTTCTTGTTGAATCCTTGTCGAGGTACCTAGCGCAGGATTGAATAGGTTTAGGCCCTTATCAATAGTGCCAACCCATAACATTTCTTGTTTATCTTCAAAAAGGGCAACCACTTTATCGCTACTGATAGTGAAGTCGTTGTTAGGGTCATGCTGATAGCGTCTAACCGTTTCGGTCTCTTTGTCGAATAAGTTGAGACCGCCGCTGAAAGTCCCCACCCACAAATCATTCGCTTTTGACTTGATAATAGATGTCACACTGTTTGAACCAATCGTCTTATCGTCAGAATTAGATGATTTGTAGTGAATATACTCGCCTGTTCTTCGATCTAGGCGGCTCATACCAGAATAACGATAACCGATCCACAATTCATACTTCGACGTTGCCAGTAAGGCAGTGACGTTATTTTCTCGCAAGCTATTCTTATCGTCTTCATTGTAAAAAGACTGCTCGACTAAGTTAGTATCAAGGTCGAGTAAATTGAGACCTCCCTGAGTCGCAATCCATACTTTGTCATTGCCAGCATTGTGAATAGCATTTATTTTAGGGTCACTCAAACTAACGCTGGTGTCAGCTTGAACACGATAGTAGTCGAACTTCGCGGTTGCAGTATTCCACTTGCTCAGGCCTCGATACGTTCCGACCCAAAAGACCCCACCTTTGTCTTGGAAAAGACTAGTGATATTGTTGTCAGAAATTGAGGTAGGATCGTTTAGATTGTATTGCAGTAACTCTATTTTTTTGGTCGCATTGTCGATAAGGAATAGACCGGTTTCAGCACCTATCCATACATTGCCGATCTGATCTTCGTATATTGCTTTAACGTTAATATCATCAAAGCTTTCTTGTCTAACAAAATTTGGTAATTTTCCGTCAATTACTGGCTGTTTTAAATCAAGAACATGAACGCCATTCTTTAAGGTGCCAATCCATAAGCGCTGTTCTTGATCAATCATGAGTTGGTGGGCCCGAGGCGACACTGTAAGCTCGCTCTCTGATTCAACAAAACGATCGGTAAATAACTCTACAGTATCTGTGCTTCTATCATATCGGTATAAGCCTTGATAAGTTACCGCTATCCATAAACCGTTGCTAATATCTTCAGTGATTGAATCGACCATTAAAGAAGGGTTATCAAAAACAGGATCCAATTGGACCGTTTCAAAACGGTCGTTTGCACGGTTATATCGCACAAGCCCGTCTTCTGTGCCCCCCCAAACGGTATCGAAGGAATCAACATAGACGACTTTAATTACTGATAAACTGTTTTCCCCACCGCCATCTTTACTTTGATAGCTCTTGAAACTCTGCGTGGATTTATCGAAAACATTCACACCCTTATCGGTACCAAGCCAGATTAGGCCGTCAGAGGTTTCAGCAATGGAATACACATACGAAGAGCTCATTGTGTTAGGCGAGGTTAAGCTGCTTGAAAACACTTTAAACTGATAGCCATCAAAGCGATTTAAGCCTTCTTGCGTGCCAAACCACATAAAGCCTTCGCTATCTTGGTGAATCGCTCTTACATTCTCTTGCGATAAACCTTCAGTAAGACCAAAAGTTTCAAAACGGATATTATCTTGGCCGGCCTGCAATAGACCATGGAATAGGACGACACTAAACAGCAGTGCTTTTATTCCGATGTTAAAACCAATGGAGAAACGATTTTTCATAATATCCTGTTGCCGCAATTGTCGATGAAAGAAGCTTGCGTTTCCAAGCTGCAAGTACTGGGACTGATAGTAACTGGCCCATAATAAGTCATTTCTGCATAGAAATCAGTTAGCTTAGGTATTATTTTCTATACTAAGTTGCTTTAATGCTGACATAAAAAAGGCCATCGATGATGGCCTTTGATTTTAAAGTCATTTTGGACTTTTTTAGTTGAGTGGCGGTGCGACTGGAGCAGACCTTTCAGTGGTTTCCCACTCTTGGACTGGTTCTTCACCATCTTCATCTTGAATCGCAAGGTCTGATGGAGTCACTACCGAATCAGCAACTTCAGAGAATAGGTCACGGTTATTCCAAGCTTCCGCAAACATACCTGAATCACCCCACTGATGTCCTTCAGCAAAGATACCTGAGTCGCCCCATTGATGTCCTTCAGCGAAGATACCTGAGTCGCCCCACTGATGACCTTCTGCTAAGATACCTGAATCGCCCCATTGATGACCTTCAGAGAAAATACCTGAGTCGCCCCATTGATGACCTTCTGCAAAAATACCAGAGTCGCCCCATTGATGACCTTCAGCCAACATACTAGAGTCTCCCCATTGATGACCTTCAGTAACTAATTTGTCGCCGACTAAGATAGCAAATTCACCACCTGTGGTTTTTGTTACGGGGCCCATAAAGTGCGCAGTACCGGCTAAATCAGCTTGGATATCTAAACCACGGTTTGCACAACCTGTTTTGTTACTCGCAACAGCGGCGTAAGCATTGACCATACCGTGGCCTTGCTCGAACGGTGAAAACTTCATTTTACCAGACTCGTCATGCGCCATCTTTGCGCTTGCCATGATGCGACACTTAACGTCATCTGGTGACAAGTAGGGATTGTATTGAAGCATTAATGCTGCAATACCAGAAACCACTGCTGACGCTTGTGAGGTTCCAGAAACTTCTTGGTAACCCAGGCCTGTCTCACTTTCGAAGAACTGACCGAAGGCATATCGGTTATCTACTTTAGCGGCAATGTGACCACCATAAGCAACAACCTCTGGCTTTACAAAACCTTCAACGGTAGGACCTGTTGAAGAGAACGTAGTTACACGGTCATCAGAATAATCAAATGGTGTGTAGCTATCTGTAATCGCGCCAACCGTAATGATGTATGGGTTATTACCAGGAACGGTAATACTCATATCTTCGTGACCACTGTTACCAGCAGAGGTAACCACTACAATACCGGCTTCCCAAAGCTTCATGATCGCTTGGTTTATTGGGTCGTCCCAATAGTTAGATTGGACATCAGCGCCCAATGATAAATTTAAAACGCGAATTCGATAGGTTTCACGATTGTGATAAATCCAGTTCAAACCGTCTAACACTTTTGAGTAGCTACTTTGACCATTCTTATCGAATGCTTTCACTGATAAAAGGTAAACGTCTGGTGCAATACCGTTAAACTTACCGTTGTCAGCTTTCAGGCTACTAGCGATAATGCCAGACACATGTGAACCGTGACCGTTTTTATCATCGTTCAACCACCAAGTACGACGGCTTTTAATTGCATCGTATTTAGCAGGAACACGCCAGTAACCTTCAGAATCGACCAATAGGTTGAAACCGTGTTGGCCAGCCATGATAGTACCACTGTCTAGTACAGCAACGGTTACACCCAAACCTGTGATACCGAGCTCGTGCAATTGGTCAGCACCAGTCTGTGTTGAAATGTAGTTATCAATGATGAACTTTTTGTTCTGGCCGTTACCCGCACTCATTGTAGCTACCGAGCGATCATCTTGAATTCTTACATCGTCGAGCTGTGCAATCACTTCTGCTTGTGACGGAGTTAGCACTGCGCTAACTGCATTGATGATTGGAAACTCTCTTGAAATACTCCCACCAACACTTGTTACCGCTGTTTTTAATGTCTCTGAACCTTTACCTTGGACGATGTATGATTTAGGCTGTTCTTTAGCCTTCTTTACCGCACCGTTGCCAGCGTCAGTCGATAAAAAATCACCGTATCCATTCGTTGCGACAGCGCCGGCGAAACCGACTACTGCAACAGAGGCGAACATCATCGTCTTTAAAGTGTTGCTGATAGACATGTGTAACTCCAAATAAAAATATACTTTCTCTGTCGCCGATAATGCACAGTGTATGCCAACTTTCAAAAAATCGTATCCCACTGTTTTTATTGGACTATTTATTTGGAAGGTATGTAAATTTTAATTTCGAATAACAATATGACTTAATTTATGAACTAAATTATGGTTTAGTCATTTATAGAGTCATTTTTTAAGTCGCAGCTTAGGCTTGCAAAAAGTTAGATGGTTATCTATGCGGTTGTTGATTACAATGCTCAAATAATAGGAGTGTTTATGAACAAATTGCTTGTCGTATTAATTGTAGTTGTGGCGCTTGTTGCCGCTTACGCGGTATTTAGTATCAACGAAGAGCCTCTTGCTGACACTGGCAGTGAATTTACTGAGATACCAAAACAGCAAGCTAACAAACGTAGTATCGACCAAGAAATTAAAAACTTTAACCAAGAGAAGGAGAATGTCGTTGATGAAGAGCCTACTGTGCTTTCTGTGAGCGACGATCTGTCCGATCTGCCTGCCAAGTTTGTGCTTAGTGGCATTGTGTATAGTCAGAGTGTTGCTGAAAGCTTTACTGCTCTGTTAGTTGACCAAGCTGCCGGTGAGTACTTTGTTGACGAAAACATTAACAACTTAGATGTATATGTTAAACGCATCAATAAAGCGTCAATTATTTTAGAGTTTGAGTCGAGAGACTATGAGCTCTTCTTGGGCGAGACAAACAGCTTAATTGAAGAGCAGACTCAACAACGATTCAACGAGATGACGGCGAAAGAAATAGGTTCAAGACCAAGACAGTTAGAACACATCGTGAAAACACTTCCTAACTTGTTTAATGATGGGGGTAAAGTCATTATTCCTGGTATGAACCCAGACCTCTATTCTAAAGTACGTTTTCAAGAGGGTGACGTACTCTTAGAGGTAAATGGTTTCGAAATAGATGACGATAAACAATTAAGTGACCTTCAAAAGGAAATACGCTCTGCTCAAACACTTACTTTTAAGGTAAACAGAGCGGGTAGATTGATTACGCTTTATCTCGACATACCGCATGAGGCTCTAAAACTATAAGTTTTCCTTTAGAAACGCAGCAACGGTTTCGTACCATTCTGCTCTATTTTCTTCATCATAAAAGCCATGACTTTCGGTACCCTTTACAAACCACTCAAATGGTTTTCCCTGTTCAATTAGCTTATCTCTGAGTAACTCCGCATGAATAAAGGGTGTTCGTCTGTCTTTTTTACCATGGCCGATCAGTATGGGTGCGGCTATTCGGGAAATGTAATTAATAGGCGAAAACGTCTTCAAAATGTCTGGGTCATCACCTAAGTATTCCAACAAGCGAGTTTTTCCGTAGAGCATGTCTGGAATGTCCCCCTCTTCGAACATCAGCGTTAAATCGTAAACCCCAGCATTCGCCACGACACAGTCGAATAATTCAGGTGCCATGGTCGCTGCCATAACCGCAGAATAGCCACCGAAGCTAGCGCCCATAATACACACTCTATCGTTACTGACCCTGTCTTGATTCATTGCCCATTGTGCGCCTTCAATGATATCCAATTGAATCCGGTTGCCCCATTCCTGGTAGCCGGAATAGCGATAGTCTGAACCATATCCACCAGAGCCTCGATAATTGACACGCAACACGGCATAACCTTGAGAGGCAAGATATTGAACATCTCGATCAAACGTCCAGTAATCTCTAACACCATGAGGACCACCATGCACCAGCACTACTAAAGGCGCATCTTTATCTTTAGGCACCGACACAGGTAGCGTTAAAAAGCCATGAATGAGCACGTCATCGCTTGCAGCAAAAGTGACTGGTTTGGATTCAGACATCAGTTCTATGGGAATAGAATCTAAGTTCCTGAACAAAAACTGGAGGGAATTGGTCGCCTTATCGAACAAATAGAAGGTACCAGGCGAAATATCGCTGCTAACATAGAGTATCCATTTGTTGCCATTTTCGCTGCGACTGATCAATTCAACCTTGTTACCGGGGAATGTTTGTAGGAATTGCTTGTAAAGCTTCACCTCATAAGTGTTCTTGCCGAACATGACATAGTCAGGCCTACCATCATCCAGACGCAAAGCGTAGGGTGTGCCACCATCAGCACTGAAAACAATACTAGTGATATCGACTACCTTATCGGTAAACAGGTGCTTCACCTCTTCGGTTTCTAGGTCGAATTTATACAAACCCGTCTTATCTTTACCACCACTATCTGTAACGTACAAACTTGTGTTTTTGCTGTCTAAAGCAATGGGATTAAAACTCTTGCCCAATACTTCATTGCTAAGCTGTTGCCAATCGTTAGTTTCTTGAATGCGCTTGAACACAGCAGCGTAACCGTTCTCACCGGCACCCACGACTAATTTTACCTTACCGTCACTATCAGTAATAAACTCAGCTTGCGGTACTGGAGACTGGGCAATGGTATTTGACATCTGACCGTTATAAACATTGAGTTTGTGTACTGTTGGGAGCTTACTACCATCAGAAGACATGGGTGTTGACATGATAAGAACGTGTTTTTCGTCGTCAGGTAAAACGTCTAAGAGCTCACCCCAACCACGAGTTGATTGTTTCCGATTGAGCCTGCTACCGGTCTTTGTACCTCCGGCTCTGTAACCAAAAATCATGAGACCGTTACTGCCATCATAGTTAACCGAATAGAGTTCGCCGTAGTTAACATGCTGTTCACTGGCAATCTCTCTTTCTAGCACTTGAATAACCAGCCGTTCATTATTTACCCACCAATAATTACCCGGTTCGTAGCGTCCATCGAAAGAAACAGTACCAACAGGTTTGAAGGTACTCAAATCCATAATGACAAGGCGGCCTAAACCGTCTTGAGTAATATTGATAGCAAGTTTACTGCCATCGGGAGAAAGGTCAGCGTTAGTATAGGTATAGTACTTTGAGATATCTGTGGCGGAAATAGTTGCAAAGACTTGGCTTGTGCACAGCAGAGCAAAAATGAAAAAGAGTCTTTTCATGATATTCATCCTTGAATTAATTTAAGCGACCTTACATGGTCATCTTTTTTAATGTAGCAAAATTCTTCCGGAATTAAAAACAAAAAAGGCGCAGACCCCGAGGGGTTGCGCCTTTTTCAAATAGCTTAAATTAAGCTTTAACTACAACGTCAACTAACTTCCAAGTCTTAGACTTTGAAATTGGGCGACATTCAGTAATTGTAACTACGTCACCTTCATTACACACGTTAGCTTCGTCGTGTGCGTGTAGCTTGGTTGAGCGCTTGATAAACTTCCCATAGATTGGGTGCTTAACAGTTCTCTCAACCATAACAGTAATGGTTTTATCCATTTTGTTACTAGTTACACGGCCTTGTACTGTACGAATTTTCTGTTCAGTCATTACGAATCAGCCTTTTGAGTTAAGATAGTTTTAACACGTGCGATGCTGCGACGTACTGTTCTCAATTGGTCAGTTTTTTCAAGCTGGCCTGTAGAGTGTTGCATGCGAAGATTAAATTGCTCACGAAGCAAGTTAATTAGTTCCGCGTTCAACTCTTCTACGCTTTTTTCTTTAAGTTCAGTCGCTTTCATTACATCACCGTCCGAGTTACAAAGGTTGTTTTAAATGGCAATTTAGCCGCAGCCAATGCAAACGCTTCACGAGCTAATGATTCTGGAACACCTTCCATTTCATATAACACGCGTCCTGGTTGAATTTGGCATACCCAGTACTCAACGTTACCTTTACCTTTACCTTGACGAACTTCTAAAGGTTTTTCAGTAATTGGTTTGTCAGGGAAAACTCGAATCCAAATTTTACCTTGACGTTTAACGTGACGAGTCATGGCACGACGAGCTGCTTCGATTTGGCGAGCAGTCATACGACCACGGCCTACCGATTTAAGACCATATGTCCCGAAGCTTACTTTGCTACCAGCAATAGCAAGACCACGGTTACGACCTTTATGCATTTTACGAAATTTCGTACGCTTTGGTTGTAACATGATTAGCCCTCTCGTTTAGCGTTGCGGCCTTTCTTCTTAGGTGCTGGAGCTGGTTGCTCTTGAGTAAGAGGCAAACCGCCCAATACTTCACCTTTGAAGATCCACACTTTAACGCCAATGATACCGTATTGAGTGAGTGCTTCAGACGTCGCATAATCGATGTCTGCACGGAAAGTGTGTAGTGGTACACGACCTTCACGATACCATTCGCCACGTGCAATCTCTGCTCCGCCCAAACGGCCACTAACTTCAACTTTGATACCAAGTGCACCTAAACGCATTGCGTTTTGAACAGCACGCTTCATAGCGCGACGGAACATAACACGGCGTTCAAGCTGGCTTGAAATGCTGTCAGCTACAAGCTGTGCATCAAGTTCAGGTTTACGTACTTCAGCAATATTGATCTGAGCTGGCACACCGGCTAGCTTAGAAACATGATTGCGAAGCTTCTCTACGTCTTCACCTTTCTTACCGATAACAACACCAGGGCGAGCAGTGTGAATAGTCACACGGATACTCTTAGCTGGACGTTCGATAACGATTTTCGAAAGTGACGCGCTCTTTAACTGTTTCGTCAAATATTGACGGACCTGGTGGTCATTAAACAAGTTATCTGCATACTCTGCTGTATTAGCGTACCAAGTAGATGTCCATGGTTTGCTGATACCCAGGCGTATACCGGTAGGATGAACCTTCTGTCCCATAATCTACTCCTAGTTATCCGCCACAACCACAGTGATGTGACTGCTACGCTTAAAGATACGATCAGCACGGCCTTTGGCACGTGTTTTGATTCGCTTCATAGTCGGGCCTTCGTCAACAAAGATTTTAGTTACCGACAATTCGTCGATATCTGCGCCTTCGTTGTTTTCAGCGTTAGCAATGGCTGATTCAAGAACTTTCTTGACCAACGCAGCGCTTTTCTTTGGGCTGTACGCTAAAACTTCTAAAGCTTTTTCAACGTGCAATCCGCGGATTTGATCTGCTACCAAGCGTGCCTTCTGAGGTGACGTACGAGCAAAACGGTGTTTAGCTAATGCTTCCATTTTATTCCCCTTATCTCTTGGCTTTCTTATCTGCGACATGGCCGCGATAAGTACGCGTTGGAGCAAATTCGCCCAACTTATGGCCGACCATTTCGTCACTGACGAATACAGGAACGTGCTGGCGACCGTTATGGACCGCAATGGTCAACCCAATCATATCTGGGATGATCATGGAGCGACGAGACCAAGTTTTAATTGGTTTCTTGTCGCTCTTTTCCACTGCAGCTTCTACCTTCTTCAGCAAGTGCAGGTCAATAAAAGGACCTTTCTTGAGAGAACGTGGCATGGTGAATCCTCGCTGTTATTTATTTCGACGACGTACGATAAGTCTATCGGTACGCTTATTACTTCGGGTTTTCTTACCTTTAGTAGGAACACCCCAAGGTGATACTGGATGACGACCACCAGAAGTACGACCTTCACCACCACCGTGCGGGTGATCAACCGGGTTCATGGCAACACCACGAACTGTTGGTCTAACACCACGCCAGCGTGTAGCACCGGCTTTACCTAGTGAACGAAGCATATGCTCAGCATTACCCACTTCACCGATTGTAGCACGGCAGTCAGCTAATACTTTACGCACTTCACCAGAACGAAGACGTAATGTTACATACGCTCCATCTTTAGCAAGCATTTGTGCGTATGCACCAGCAGAACGTGCAATTTGTGCACCTTTGCCAGGCTTCATTTCGATCGCGTGTACTGTTGAACCTACAGGAATGTTGCGCATTGGCATTGCATTTCCTGGTTTAATAGGTGCATCAGAACCAGATTGGATTGCATCGCCAGCTTTAGCGCCTTTAGGTGCTAAAATGTAACGACGCTCACCGTCTGCGTATAATACCAAAGCGATATTAGACGAACGGTTTGGATCATATTCTAAACGCTCAATCTTCGCAGGGATGCCGTCTTTATTACGTTTGAAGTCAATAATACGGTAGTGTTGCTTATGACCACCACCAATATGACGAACTGTAATACGACCGTTGTTGTTGCGACCGCCAGACTTGCTTAATTTATCAAGCAAAGGAGCATGTGGTGCACCTTTATGAAGATCTGGGTTAACAACCTGAACGACGTGACGACGACCGGCAGAAGTTGGCTTAGCTTTCAATAATGGCATTTCTAATCCCCTTACTCAGCCGCACCGACGAAGTCGATGTCTTGACCTTCTTTAAGCACAACATATGCTTTTTTCCAGTCACTGCGTTTGCCGAAAAACTGACCGTGACGCTTAGTTTTACCTTTGCATACTACGGTACGAACAGAATTCACTTCAACTTCAAACAATTTTTCAACTGCAGCTTTGATTTCTGCTTTGTTCGCGTCTTTTAGAACCTTAAAAACAACTGTATTGTTTAGTTCAGCAGCCATTGTAGACTTTTCTGAAACATGAGGTGCTAAAATGACTTTTAATAAACGTTCTTCGTTCATGCTAGTGCCTCCTCAAGTTGTTTAACCGCTTCAGCAGTAATCAACACTTTATCAAATGCGATTAGGCTTACTGGGTCGATTCCTTGAACGTCAACAACGTCAACTTTATAAAGGTTACGTGAGGCTAAGAACAAGTTCTCATCAACATCTGGTGTAACAATTAACACGTCGTTTAATTCGTATTCATTCAATTTCGCTAAAAGTTCTTTAGTCTTTGGTGCTTCAACACCAAATTTTTCAACAACGATTAAGCGTTCTTGACGTACCAATTCAGATAGGATGCTTTTGATCGCTCCACGGTACATCTTTTTGTTAACTTTTTGGTCAAAGTCACGAGGTTTCGCAGCAAATGCACGACCACCACCAACCCAAATTGGGCTTCGGATAGTACCAGCACGAGCACGACCTGTGCCTTTTTGACGCCATGGCTTCTTACCGCCACCACGTACTTCAGAGCGCGTTTTCTGCGCTTTAGTACCCTGACGAGCACCTGCACCGAATGCAACAACCACTTGATGTACAAGTGCTTCGTTGAATTCACGTCCAAAGGTAGTGTCGGATACTTCAAGAGCGCCTTTCGCGTCTTTCAATGATAATTCCATCAGATTACTCCCAGACGTTACGCTTTAACAGCCGGCTTGACGATAACGTCACTGCCAGTTGCGCCAGGTACGGCACCTTTAATTAATAAAAGGTTGTTTTCAGCATCAACACGTACAAGCTCTAAAGATTGAGTGGTGATTCGCTTGTTACCAAGCTGACCAGCCATTTTCTTACCTTTAAATACTTTACCAGGTGATTGGTTTTGACCAATTGAACCTGGAGCACGGTGAGATAGTGAGTTACCGTGAGTCATACGCTGTGAACTAAAGTTCCAACGTTTGATTGCACCTTGGAAACCTTTACCTTTTGATGTACCTGCTACATCGACTTTCTTCGTGTCATTGAAGATTTCAACAGTGATTTCACTGCCCACTTCAATTTCACCGCCTTCATTTTCATTAAGACGGAATTCCCACAAGCCGCGACCTGCTTCCACGCCAGCTTTAGCAAAATGACCTGCTGAAGCCTTATTAACGCGGTTAGCTTTCTTAGTGCCAGCGGTAACTTGTAGTGCACGATAACCGTCAGTTTCCTCAGTACGTAACTGAGTAACACGGTTTGGGGTCGCTTCAATAACAGTCACAGGGATTGAAACACCATCTTCTGTGAAGATGCGAGTCATACCCACTTTACGACCGATAAGACCAATCGACATTGTTATTACCCTCTCTTGTTAGCCCAGGCTGATTTGAACATCAACGCCGGCAGCCAAGTCCAATCTCATCAAAGCATCAACTGTTTTGTCAGTTGGCTCAATGATATCTACTAAACGTTTGTGTGTGCGGATTTCGTATTGATCTCGTGCGTCTTTATTAACGTGCGGAGATGTTAGAACTGTGTAACGCTCTTTGCGTGTAGGTAAAGGGATAGGACCCGATACTTGTGCGCCAGTACGTTTCGCAGTTTCAACGATTTCAGCAGTAGACTGATCGATCAACTTGTGATCAAACGCTTTTAAACGAATACGAATTCTTTGATTTGGCATCGATTAAGCTCCAATCGAAAGAACAAAAAAATTCACCTTTTCACTCCTATTGCTTTCTTAAAAAGCGTGGATGAAAAGATGTGCGTAAACCATTGACCTCCAATTGAGGTCCTGTTCATATGTCAGTTTGCTCAGGAGTTACCGAAGTAGCTATTGAGCGCGCCGTGTAACTAAAGAAGCTAATGCTTATTGACCTAGTTACTCGAACAACTAACGAGTGTCTTTTTCAAAGTATCTGTAAGACAGTGGGCGCGAATTATACAGAGGAGAGAGGAAAAGGCAAGCGCTAAATAGCTTTCTTTGCATATAGCCTTATTTCTGAACTATTCTGTCCTGATAGTCGCATTAAATTCGACGGTAAAAAGCATTAAAATATGAAGCTTGAGTGCAAAAACTCGCCATAAAACAGCTTGAATTACGAAAACATCAGGTTTTTTGATATTCTTGCCGATACCTTTGGTATACCTATGTATTCAAAATTAGTCTGTGTCAATACGCTGTATCATTCTATGATAGCAGCTCAATCAGGATTAAAGATTTAACTATGATAGAAAGTACGGCGCATCAACCAGCGATTGAAAATTTAAGAACGCAGCTAGCCGCGCATCCCACGCTAATGGATGCCTATGGCCAAGTCGAGCCGATTATTCTACAAATTTTCGGCGCTCAGCGTATGAGTTTATTTCAACGCCGCCGTCAACATCAAGATCTTGTCGCCCGGTTTAAGACGGGTAAAGAAACGCGTTCTATAAAGGTACCGATCAGCCCACTATCAATCGCTGGCTACGTTGCGCTAGCTCAACGGCCTCTTGTCATCGATGACCCATACAATGCAGAAGCGCTTGCTGCTGTGCATCCTAGACTACGTTTTGCAGGTCAGTTTGATAAATCAGGGACATTCACGACACAAAATATACTTTGTGTGCCAGTTATTAATGCAGATGTATTAATGGGTGTCATGCAAATCATCAATAAAATCGATGAACCTTTCTCAGATAAAGATGTGCAAGTGGCTGTGCAGGTTGCCGAAATATTAGGCGACAAATTCAGATACGAGTTAGGTGGTACAAAGCATCAGTTCGAATATCTCATTCATCGCGGCTTAACATCTCAGAAGACCATTGATGAGCTATCAGAAAATGAAGCAACCACTAAACAAATTATTCAACGACTTGTTTCTGAACACCGTATTGCGGAAGATGAAATTGGCAACGCGATCTCTGTGCATTATCAAGTCCCGTTTATTAACTATTTGCCAGACAAATATCATTTATACCAAAGTGACAGTCGCTTAAACCTCTCATATTTAAAACGTAATCATGTCGCGGTTGTTTCTGACGCTAACGATAGTCCAATTGTTTTAATGGCAGAACCAAACAATGCAACGCTATTAATGGAAATAGAGAGTGCATTAGGTATCGATAGTTATGAAATAGCCGTCGGTCTGCCAAATCATATCCTACAATATCTCGGTGAGAACGTGGGGGGCTCGGGCCCTGGTGAACTCGATGAGATTCTTGACGAAATCGGCACATCAGGTGAAGAAGACGATGAACTCGGTGACGAGTTATCAGATGACGCACCAGCGGTTGTTAGGCTGGTTAGCCGAGTACTTCATGACGCAAAACGGCTAAACGCTTCCGATATACACATTGACCCAGAGAAAGGCGCGCCGACTCGAGTGCGGATGCGGGTTGATGGTGTTGTAAGAGATATTAATCAAGTGCCAGCGTCCCATCACAATGCGGTGATCGCACGTATCAAAATTATGGCAAGTTTGAACATCGCAGAAAAGCGCGTACCACAGGATGGTAAGTTAACGTTTAGAATGTCCGGACAGCCTGTTGAAGTGCGGGTAGCGACTATCCCGACTGTAGCAGGTGAAGGCGTGGTAATGCGTATTCTTGCCACCGGTGGCGCGATGCCAATAGAAAAAATGAATCTATCGCCGCGCAATATGGGCATGATAGAGGAAATGATAAAACGACCGCATGGTATCTTGCTGGTTGTTGGACCAACAGGTTCGGGTAAAACAACCACACTGCACGCCGTGTTAGGTTACCTAAACACGCCTGACAAGAAAATTTGGACCGCCGAGGATCCGGTGGAGATTACGCAACCTGGATTACAACAAGTGCAGGTAGTACCTAAGATCGGTTTTACGTTCGCGAATGCACTTCGTGCCTTCTTGCGTGCTGACCCTGACATTATACTGATTGGTGAGATGCGTGATAAAGAAACAGCACACGCTGGTATCGAAGCGTCACTGACGGGTCACTTAGTATTGTCAACACTGCATACTAACTCAGCGCCTGAGACCATTACTCGTTTGCTAGACTTAGGCCTTGACCCAGTCAACTTCGCAGACGCCTGTGTGGGTATCCTAGCTCAGCGTTTGATCAGAACAATCTGCAAAGAATGTAAAAAGCCTTATATGGCAAGTGATGACGACAAGGCGTTTATTCGCCGTCAGTATGGTGAAGCGCGAATCGAAGAGCTTGGAATTGACTTTGATAAAGACCTAGAGTTACACAAAGGTGAAGGCTGTGAGAACTGCGGTGGCACTGGCTATAAAGGAAGAACCGGTGTACATGAGTTACTGGGCATGTCGTCAGAGTTACGCTCACTGGTTTATAAAGAGGCGTCGGTTCCAGAAATGAAGGAGCAAGCTGACAAAGACGGTATGAGAACCTTGACCCAAGATGCTATCTTGAAAGTCATCAAAGGCGATACCGATATTGCTCAAGTACAAATCCTCAGTGGCGGTGGGCACTAGTCCACCGGCTGTAAATTGTTAAGCGCAATTGCTCACTAGTTGAGAAGGTGAAATGCTATATTCAGCCTTAAAACAAGTGCTAAAGTATGAGGGTGAATTAAAGCCAACATCAAAAGCCACTTCGTTAATTTGATAACCTTTATTTAGCAAGACTTTGGCCGTTTCTAGTCGATACTTTTTTAAATATTCATTGAAGTTATGAGAATAGACGTCTTTTAATCGGCGGTTCAAGGTGCGCTCCGTGACACTCATATGGGTTGCGGCTATCTCTCGAGTAAAACATTCATTTGAATAATTTTCACTGATCATGGCATTAAAGCGTTCAATAAAGCTTTGCTCCTTTTCATCACTGGCGTCATATGGCGCCGGTGTAGATAATTGCTGGCGGTGATACTCAGTGAGCTTTTCGCCAACCCGATCTTCTAACATTTGTTTCTGCTGCACCAAGCTAGCCAAGATGAGTTGCAATTCTTGCTGCACAATTGGCTTGCTGATGACCTGAGAAGCACCCACCTCTAAGGCTGATAACTTGAAGCTTTGAGAAGAAAGGCTACAAGCCACCAGTATTGGCAAATCGTGGGTTTGCGGGTTATTGCGAATCAAACGAATCAGTTCAATAGCACCGAGGGTGGGCGTTGATTGCTCAATGTAAATCACATCCGGCTTGGTATTATGAATCATCTGTAAACTGTCCAAGGCACGCGTACACGCCAAGCAAATGAAATGCTCTTGAAGACTTTGATGTAGTAAGCGCTGGGATTGTTGGTCTTCATCTACTATCAATATAGTCGGCTTTGCCACCGCGGCACTCGTAATAGAGAGCTGAGATGCATCGTTATTAAGACCTTCCGTTCTCGCTGTTATGGCATCTTTAAAGGAAACTACGTCACACGCGTTGATTGGCAGGGTAATGAAAACCGTGGTCATGTAGTTAATTGCACTGACGAGTTTAATACTGCCATTATTAGATTCTATCATTCGCTGTGCACTGGCTAAGTTCACATCATTCTCTGCATCGTAAGCTCTTTTACTGTAGTGCAGATTTGGACTCGCCTTCGCTGAAAAACCAATCTTTTTGACCTCAAGGTCAGTTAAACCAGCACCAAAACCGGTCAATCGGATATGATAGTGAGTGCCGTCACACTGAGTAGTAAGAGTCAGTTCCGTATTGGCATCAGAGGTTTTTGCAACTGCATGAAGTAAACCCCGAAGCACTTTATCTAGCACGCCAACCGAAAGATCCAAGTACGCTTGCTTACCATTGTTCAACAATAAAGTTTGATTGTAAGACCAACAAATTGATTTTAAAAAATCTGTGTTCGCCTGCAACACAGATGAGGTGCTTACAATAGTTCGATTAATGGGACGGCTAAGTTCGCGGAGTGAAAAGTGCTGCAGACGTTCTGAAAGTTGTACAATATTGTTCCAGTTTTTGCGACTACTCTGCCTACGATCTTGGTCAACAAAAGGCTGCGTAAGGTATGCACTTTGCTTACCTAATTCTTGCGACAAGCTTACCCTCATTTGCTTGCCAATAGCGTTAATGCTTAATTGTTGCTGCGTGACTAATTCCAATGCAGATTTCTTCTGCTCGATAACATTTGTATATTGATTCTTGGCCCTATACAAAGCAAGCCGATAGCGCTGGGCACGAAACAAAGTGATGACAAGCAATACAAGGAGAAAAGTGTCGAATAAAACACTGCTCAATGGGTGTTGAAAAATATCTATAAACTGCAAAAACACGGTACTTCCTGTGTGTGTAACTTAATCCTTTAGGCTATGGTGCTCACTTTTCCTTACATAAACAACTGGCCTTAAGGCGTGTATATATACAGCGAGAGCGCAAAGAGTAAACAGTTTTGACATTAAACGAAAGTATGAATTTTGCTTGATACCAGGCAAGTGATAGTTATGCTTGTTGAAACAATAAGTTATTCTTAGATATAAAACGCAAGCAATCTTCAAACTTATTTGATTCTGCACAATTTGTATACAGCCAAGCCTGCATGTTCGCATTATGTGCTGCAAAGATGTCATATTTATAGTCACCAATATACGCCAACTCTTCACATGGCAACTGCCATTGCTCAGCAATCTGGAGTAATGCGCTAGGATCTGGTTTAGGAGGGGCATCTTCTCTAGTAACGACGAGTTCGATGTCTATCTTATTTTTATCTATTTTGGTGTTCGTTGCGGCTTTGCAATTGCGCGTTACAATCGCAAGTGGAAGTTGCTTTGCTCGCGCCTGTTGAACGAAATTCTCAGCGCCAGGCATCCATGTGGAACTGAGCGCGTCATCCAATTCGTGTTCCAAAATAATTTGATGCGCTTTTGCTTTTGTTTCCATACACCCGATAGTCTCAACAAATGTTAAAATATCTGCATCATGTGGGCAGGCAATGTCCTTCTTTATTGCAGCAAAATTCAACTGGGTTTGTACTAAAGTGTCATCTAGGTCGAATATGATCCCGCTGACGTTATCGAAAGAAAAAATAAGATGTCCTTGAGTTTTTGCAATAAGTGTATCAACCAAGATAACGTGAGTAGTCTTATTTTGGTTCAATTTTCTAACAATGGAACTAAGTTGGGTGTGCGCTTAGTTGAAAAATGTTGTTTCGTATTGCAATGTTTTATACACAGTTTTGTAGAGCATACCAAAGTTATTAACAAACTGTTTATTTATACAGTGCATTAATGTATTCTGTATTAAAAGCAGTGTCGATTTTTAGAAGATTGTGTTTGTAGTAACTCTCATGGTCACTAAAATATTAAATAAATAATGGAGGCCAATATGGCAGTTATCACTCAGTATGTAGTTCAGCATAAAGGAGTTGAGAAATTGGTGACAACGGACAAAAAAGAAGCCGACAAGTATGACAAAATGTTAGAGGTTGCCGACAACCTTAGCGCTTACTTAGCAGCTAAAGGTGTTGAACTAACGGAAAGCGTTTCTGAAGAGCTTGGTATTTTATTATCTAAGAACAAAGACTCAGTGATGAAGATCATGAAAGGTGCTGAAGCGGATAGTATATTAGAAGTAGAGTCAGCTGATGTAGTTGAATTAAGCGCCGCCAAGAAATAGTAAGCGATTACTGACACCATTAGAGGTATCTTGCGTCAGTGAAAATTCACCGCATTAAAGGCTTTATCCAAAATATCTATTTGGTCGAATATCCCGATAAGTGCATGCTTCTCGACGGCTGTTCTCGAGCAGATTTTACCACGGTGAAAGCGTTTTTTGCCAACACCCTAAAACGACCGCTAAGTGATCTCCGCATTGTAGTAGTGACTCACATGCATCCCGATCATGCTGGTTGTGCACACCACTTCAGAACTGCAACAGGTTGTAAGATCGTTAGCGCGAACAAAACTACGCAATGGTATCGTGGTTTACAAGGTCGACTCTCTCACCTGATGGATATCGGTTTAGCTTACTGGGTGGCAAACAAAATGAAGCGACCTAAGCGAAACATTTGGTATTCTCCCTATTTACAGCCAGATTATCACCTGAACGACGGAGATAAGATTCCAGAGTTCGACGAGTGGAGCGTTTTTGAGACGCCGGGTCATACCGACAGAGATTTGTCCGTAATGCACATGCCAAGTAAGCGAATTTATGTAGCCGATTTAATCGTTAGAGTAAAAAAAGAGTTGTCGCCTCCCTTTCCGGTCCACATTCCTCACCTTTACAAAGCATCATTGCAAAAACTTGAAAGAATGCAGCCTAATTCGGTTTTGATGGCGCATGCAGAAGAAATTTCATTGGATGCTGAAGACTATGAGTCTTTATTGACTAAAGCGCCAGAGACACCAGAAACCAACCAAATGGCAATTAAACAGATGTTGAAAGGATATGTGTCGAAGAACAAACTAAACCTTAGGAACAAGTCCTAAGGTTAATATGAGTTAAAAGGCAGCTTAAGCTGTTCCACCGACTGTCAGTTCGTCTACTTTCAGTGTAGGCTGGCCAACACCAACCGGAACAGATTGACCATCCTTACCACAAACGCCAATGCCCATATCCAAGGACAAGTCGTTTCCAATCATGGATACTTTTTGCATCACTTCAGGGCCATTGCCAATTAATGTAGCCCCCTTAATTGGCGTTGTTACTTTACCATTTTCAATTAAGTAAGCTTCTGATGTAGAAAATACAAATTTGCCTGAGGTAATATCAACTTGCCCACCACCAAAATTAGGTGCATAAATACCCTTTTCGACAGACTGAATAATTTCTTCAGGCGCAAATTCGCCACCTAGCATGTAGGTATTTGTCATCCTTGGCATAGGTAAATGAGCATAACTCTCTCTACGACCGTTTCCTGTAGGCGCCACGCCCATTAGAGAAGCGTTGTGTTTATCTTGCATATACCCTTTTAAAATGCCGTCTTCAATAAGCACATTCTGTTGAGTCTTTACACCTTCATCGTCAACCGATAATGATCCACGACGATCCGCTAAGGTACCATCGTCAATGACAGTCACGCCTTTTGCGGCAACTTGCTGACCTATTCTTCCACTAAATGTAGATGCACCTTTGCGATTGAAATCCCCTTCGAGCCCATGACCAACCGCTTCGTGTAATAGCACGCCTGGCCAACCGCTACCCAACACAACAGGCATCAGCCCAGCTGGTGCTGGCACTGCAGCTAAGTTGACTTCAGCCATATGGATAGCATCATCTGCCAACTGTTCAAATAGAGGTTTATTATCTGCCAAGCTAGTGTGGAAGTAGTCGTAAGTTCGTCGACCTCCAGCCCCAGCACTTCCGCGTTCGCGCTTACCGTCTTTTTCTAAAAGCACTGAACAGTTCAATCGAATCAATGGGCGAATATCTTGAGAAAAGGTCCCATCACTCGCTGCAATCAAGACTTCTTCATATACACCACTGAGGCTAACGACGACTTGGCTTGCATGTGGAGCTTGCTTTCGAATATAAGTATCCACGGCTTTCAATAGACTTATCTTTTCGTTATCTGGCATTGCCAATAAAGGGTTTTGAGCGGTATAAAGCGGTGTATTGCTTAACCCTTCAAATTGAGGAATTTTCAGTATGCCACCGCTTGGCGCGATGCCTCGAGACGCTTTACATGCGTCATTTAACGCAGCAAACGAAATTTCATCGGAGTAGGCGAAACCGGTTTTCTCACCGGAAATAGCTCTAACACCAACGCCACGCTCAATGTTATAGCTGCCATCTTTAATGATGCCGTCTTCTAAAACCCAACTTTCATGCTGGGAGGATTGGAAATACAAATCAGCAAAATTAGTTTGATGGGACAAGATACCATCGAGTAGACCAGTTAACTGCGCTCTATCGATACCCGACGCGCCTAATAAATTTTCTTCAACTGAATGACTCAAAATGCTGTCCTATGTGTTTTGTGTGTTTGAATGGGCATTGACTGCCGAATACTAGATAGTAAGTCATGCTGGTATCGAGCACCAACCTTTCCTTGATTTTCAGGTAAATTGGCCAGTAGCTCTCCCCAAGGAGAATAGATACAGCTGTTACCATAGGTCTCTCTGCCATTACTGTGCACGCCAGTCTGATTAGCCGCTATCACATAACATTGATTTTCAATACTGCGAGCAGCGAGTAATGCATGCCAATGAGCCTCTCCTGTTTTCAAGGTAAAAGCGCTTGGAACCACTAAAACGTCGATTTGCCCCATTCGCTGAACAAGCTCCGGAAAACGTAAGTCATAACATACAATTTGCCCAACCCTGCCCCATGGACTTTCAAAAAAGACAACATGCTGGCCTGGCAGTGTGCTCGCCGACTCACGATATTCGTTGGTGTTATCATTTACGCTAACATCAAACATATGGATTTTGTCATAGCGCCTGACGCGATGTCCTTGATTATCATACACAAGGCTAGCGGCGTAAAAGCGATCTTCCCCGTAACCTACTTCACCTTGCTGCGCTTTGACAGGAATGGTGCCGGCTACAATCCATTTGTTATATTGTTTTGCCAGTGCCGCAATACGCGTTTGGATATGTCCATTATCGATCTCTTCGGCTATCGACATCAGCACCTTATCACCGGCGCCAAAGCAGGCAAAGCACTCAGGCAGAACGACCAGTGCGGAGTCATGGTCTAGATTTACTAACTCAGTTTCTATAGCATCCAAATTAGCATTAATATTGGGACCAGACGTGATCTGAATCGCAATAAGGTCATCCATCATTCACCTCCATCATCAAGGTATCTTCCGGGCTCGGTGGAATGAATTCATCAATTTCTTCAGGCAGGGCATCTCGGCGTGCCGGTAATTCAACCTCGGTACTTTCCCGCCCCGTCTCTATCATAATGGGGTCAGCGATGGTGCCGGTCACGCTGTAATTCACATTTGAAATAACCTTAGCTGATGTCAGCATTTGGTCCAAGGCAAGTGCAGCGAGCGCTGTTGGCGGGTTTACCATAAAGTATACCAATACCGGTAAATTCCCCGTGACGTTAGGTGTAAAACTGACGTTGTAGTTTAGCTCTTTGGATACTAAATCTGTGTAGCCATAAATTTCCATCTCGCCCGCACCACCATCGATTCTTGTATCGCGAGTATCTGCCTTACCCTCAGTTATTTGCACTGTCCCTTGCATTTCATCATAGAAGAAACCTTTGGCAAAGACGTCACGAAAATCGAGGCTGAGCTTCCTGACTAGTGAGTCTAAGCTTAACAAAGTAAAGATACGGGAGCCTTTATCACTCAGTTCGGTGATATAACCATCGCTTAACTGCCAATCGATTTCGCCATCAAGATATTCGAAAGAAAAATCAAAAGGTGACGACTTCCAAGTGGCTGTGAAATTCATCCTGGCTTCACTGTCCTTGATACCTGAATCAAATTGGAAGTCTTTCAAGAATGCGCCAAAATCACTGCTATTCATATCGCCATTAATGAATGTATAGTGGTCACCGTTGCGCTTGTACCATTGTCCACTAGCGCGAATCTTGCCATTGGGGCCTTCTAGGCTGAAGCTCTCAAAACGCAAACCATCGTCATTCGGAAAACTTTCAAAACTAATAGCTCCTAAGTCATTACCAAACACTTCACAATCTGCGCATTTCAAACGGATCCGAGGTAAAGACTGAGGTTCAATTTCAGGGCCTAAATCTTGTTCTTGAGCGAGCCAGTCGTTGAATCGTACAAAATCAGCATTGATTTCAATACCCTCTTCGACCCAGCGCTGATGAAAGGTGATTTGTGCCTTGGCTTGGTCGGATACCAAATCAATAATCCAATCTTTATTGATTGTTTTCACAGTTGCATCCACATCCGATAGACTTTGGCCTGCAACTACCAAGTTATCTGTTTCGATAAAAATACGCTGCGGAGCTTCAAATAAAGCCTTCTTTGCGTCTTCAGATTCATCACCGCTGGGCACTCCAGCTAGCAGTGCCGCGATGCTCTGATACCAAGTAGAGAGTTGTATTTCTGGCAGGTTCGCACTGATGCTAAAACCAACACCTCGCCCAACAAAATCGCTTGCACCTATGGCCAAATGCGCACGGCTAAACTGCATTTCTTTATGCGGTAAAATACCATCAAACGTGACTTCATCGCCTAAAGTCACTTTAATATTTGATGCTTGTTTGTTGCCGCTGATATCAGCCGATAAGCGCTTGGATTCACTCGACTGTTTATCAAAAGGGGCTGGTAACACAGAGTCTATGCTATCTAGCTGAGAAAATACCGTTGCTGTATATTCATATGCGTCTTTCCCCAAAGCCACATCAATACTCGACTGCCAACTACTCTCACCGCTCAGGTAGCTTCCTAGCTCTTCACTAATATAAGGAACTAAGGGGCTGACGTCCCAGTTCTCTCCCAAAACATCAATATCTAATACATACTCATCGTTAGCTTGCTCGCCCTTAAAATCAACAGCGATACTCTGGCCTAAAAGTTCTGCTTTCAGCCTATTAATCCAAATTTTGTCATTGTCAAAAATGAGTCGACCTTTGGTGTTTTCTAAAGCTAATTGCAAACTTGGGATTTGCACAAAATTATCGTTTAGGGTGACGATTCCACTCGCCGAAGTACTTTTTGTATCATCTAGGGGAACGTAAATTGACAGCTGTGCTTCTATTTCGTTACTCACTAACACGTCTTTGCTCAGTGTACGACCAAGCCCATCTTGTAAACTGCTCTGCGCAAAAACCTGTGAAATCCCATAGCCATTGCCAACACCTACCGCTTCAATAATCAAATCGGCGCCTTTGGTCAGAAGTGGGATGTATGCATTGATATCACGCACGTCGATTTCGCCCAACTTGGCTTCTTTGCTCTTCATTGTTAAACCCAAATTTTCAAAATGCAGGTCTAAATCTAAATTTGTAATCGATGGCCAGCTTCTGTCAAATAAAAAATCTGCGTCTCGGATATCTACTTGTGCTTGAAACACACCTTCATTATTTGTGAACGGGTAGTCAGCAAAGCGGCCACTCCACAAGATGCGCGCCTCTTCCACCTGACCTTCAGCATAGAATGCTCGGCTCAAGAAGGACTTAACTTCCTTTCCTAAAAGCGGCTCATTTGGCAAAAAGCGCTGGATTTGTGATACATCTAAGGCTTTTACCGTGCTCACAGAATTCAGCACTTGATTGCTAAAGTTGTACTCAAAACTGCCACCCATTGACGTTTCTGGCAGCTCAATGTCAAAGCCTTTAGCACCCAGATGCCACGCATCATCATCTTGGTAAAATTGCAGAGGAAGTAACAGATTGTCGACCACAAGATCATCGTCAAAGACTTCCCCCACTGCAACATTCACATCCTTACCCTCGAGCGTCACTGCGCCCACATTTTTTTGCCAAGCGAAGGTCATTGCAAGGTCGGACATGCCGGGGACGTTTTTATTTTGTTGCCAAGCTAATTGATTAATTTCAGCCCATGCTGATATGCCATTAGGTCGTTTTTGAATGGCTAATTTATCTAAGCGTGCTGAAAGGTCCATATCGCGCAATTGTCTATTGAGCTCACTACTAAACAGCCCGGTTAAGGGTAGCAAAGGTTTGATTGGGAATGCGCTGGCGCTTTGAATTTGCAACTCACCACTTTTCGACAGAGAGCCTTTCCAATCTGTACTTAATACTTGGTCGTACACTGAAAGTTTGAGTTCTTTTATATTGAACAGCCAGCGACCACCTTTCGGCTGGGCCACAAATATTCCCGAATCGATACCACTGCTCAGGTCTACAGACTCTTGTTTCCAAATAAAGCGGGTTGGTTTTATCTTTCCATATACCTTCGTGATTTTACGACGATTAATATCCGCCCAGAATTCAAAGTTGGCGCGCCCCTCTAAAAGCTCACTTTCCAGTGCGGAAAACTCATTTACCCAGGGTGATAAATCGAGCTCATCGGCTTTCGCGTAAATAGTGCCATCAAAGTTATTCGCATTGCCCACTAAATCAATCACAAATACGGCAGAGTTATTAGCAAGTTCAGATACTTTCATTAAGCCTGAACCTTGGTGACGCTCACCTTTGTTCAGCCATGAAAGGTTTTGAATATTGAAAGACTGTCGGTTATTTTCACCGCTAATACTGACCACGCTATTCACCAACGAAAAGGTTTGTAGCTGCTCTAGGAATAAGCCTTCAAGTGCGTCCATAATAGGAAAGTCAGTGCTACTGTCGTCTTGTATTCTTTGTAAGTCTAGGTCTAATAGCAAGCCATCTAGGCTGAAGTTTTTAGAGGAGATTTGGCCAGTGAGTAATGAATCCCAAAAATCTATTTCAATATAAATATTTTCGATATTCAGGGAAAGGGGGGACTTTTCATTTTGTTCAAGGCTGACCTCGTTCAGCACAATGGCCGGCCCGATACCTTGCCAAGAAGCCGATATAGACTCTATCTGCAGCGCTACACCATATTCAGTTTGCGCAAACTCTTCGAATAAATGCTTTTTGTCATTCAGTAAGGGCAGGGAATAGCGTAACAAGCTCATCAGTAAAGCGAAAACCACTAAACTGATAGCCACTACTGTCCATAACTTTCGGACTAAATAGGTTGCTACGCTGGAAAATTTGTTCACATCATTACCACATCAAATTTGTCTTGATGATACAACAACTCCGTTTGTACTTTGATTTGTTTTGACACGAATACTTCCAATTCGGCCAACATATGAGATTCTTCACCCATAAGCGCT
Source organism: Brumicola blandensis (assembly GCF_031846165.1). Taxonomy (NCBI): domain Bacteria; kingdom Pseudomonadati; phylum Pseudomonadota; class Gammaproteobacteria; order Alteromonadales; family Alteromonadaceae; genus Brumicola; species Brumicola blandensis. The sequence continues at coordinate 368,318 of NZ_JAVRIE010000002.1, read as the reverse complement.
TCAGCTACAATTTGAGAAGCGTAGACGACGAATTTATCAGCATCATACGCCCTATTCACACGCACTATTTCACGCATTATTTCAAAACAGATGGTTTCAACGGTTTTAATACTCCCACGACCTTTACATGCGGGACATTCACCACACAAAATGTGTTCTAGGCTTTCGCGTGTGCGCTTGCGTGTCATTTCAATTAAGCCGAGTGCCGTAAAGCCGTGAATGTTCGACTTCGCACGATCTTTGCTCATTGCCACTTCTAGACTATGTAAGACACGTCTTTTGTGGTCAGGTTCAATCATATCTATAAAGTCAATTAGGACCATGCCACCTAAGTTGCGCAAACGCAGTTGACGTGCAATGGCGACGGTCGCTTCAATGTTCGTATTGAAAATGGTTTCTTCAAGGTTTCGATGACCAACAAATGCACCCGTGTTGATGTCAATTGTCGTCATTGCTTCGGTCTGGTCAATAATTAGATAGCCCCCAGACTTTAGGTCGACACGACGCTCGAGCGCTCGCTGGGATTCATTTTCTACATCGTAGAGATCAAATATTGGACGCTCACCTTTATAGTACTCTAGTTTTTCGCTCAGCTCAGGGACGTAGTCCTTAGTGAACTCTTGTAATTCTGTGTATGACAGTTTTGAATCAATGCGAATACGATCAAGCTCAGTACCAACAAAGTCACGCAATACTCTGCGCGCAAGCGGCAAGTCTTCATACAACACATGAGACATCTTCTTGGTCATACGCGATTGGATCTTAGCCCAAAGCCGTCTAAGGAATGCAGCGTCTTGCTTCAATTCATTTTCTGAGACGCCTTCTGCCGCTGTGCGCACAATAAAGCCACCTTGATCATCGCAATGTCCACCTACTAGCCCTTTTAAACGATCACGTTCTGCTTCATCTTCTATACGTTGTGAAATACCGACATGAGTCACGCTAGGCATAAATACCAGGTATCTTGATGGCAAAGTGATGTCAGTGGTAAGGCGGGCGCCTTTTGTACCTAAGGGGTCTTTCACCACTTGCACGACGATATCCTGACCATCACGGACCAATTCACGAATGTCTTTTTTCTCAATAGGCGTATCGCTAACGTCATCTACTAGTTCGTCATGCATAGCAATGTCGGAAGCATGTAAAAAAGCCGCTTTATCTAAACCAATATCAACAAAGGCGGCTTGCATACCAGGTAATACTCGGCTGACTTTGCCACGATAGATATTGCCAACGAGGCCTTTCTTGGTGTGCCGTTCGATATGAATTTCTTGTAAGATACCGTTTTCTATCAGCGCAACCCGTGATTCAGACGGCGTAACATTGATTAGCAACTCTGCGCTCATATGTGATTTCCTAGTTCAAGTACCCGATTTTGTTCAGCATTACTTTGGTTTCGTAGAGAGGCAGTCCAACAACATTGCTATGACTACCTTTAATGCTTTTGACAAACTGGCCACCAATCCCCTGTATAGCATAGCTTCCCGCTTTGTCTTGTGGCTCTCCACTCTGCCAATAATTGCGCATGTCTTGTTCATTAAGACAGGCAAAAGTGACTTGAGTTTTCACTTGCTCTACAAAAGATTTATTTTGATAACGAAATGCCACTGCTGTGATCACTTGATGGGTTTGAGAAGACAGCATAGACAACATTCTTATACTATCATTTTGATTTTCAGGTTTGCCAAATATTTGATCACCAAATGTCACGATGGTATCTGCACCGATAACTAATTTATCGGGATGATGAGTGGCTACTTTAGTGGCTTTTGCTTCAGCTAAGCGTGCAACTAAGCGCTCTGGACTCTCGTCCGCTAGCGGCGTTTCATCGACATCTGCGCTGATGATGTCAAAGTGAGGAATGAGATGTTGCAGAAGCTCTTTACGTCGCGGCGACGCGGAGGCCAAAATAACCCGACAAAGAGACATCTTAGGTCACTCTTAGTAATCTGCGATACCGTCTAAGCAACCAGAAAAGCCAAGGCCAAATAAATACAGAAGTGACGACAGGCCATAGCAACTCAAATCGAAATTGAATACCTGTAAGCCAATATTGCAGCCAATAAACCAGCATGTGGTACAACGTCGCAAGCACAAAAATCATGACCGCTTGCTGTACTACACTGTAGTTTCGGAATCGTTGATAATTTGCAGCAACTAGGTAAACAGGGATTGCCATCGCAAAGCTATGTACGCCAAGCGCAGTGCCATATAAAATATCAATCACGATACCGCAAATTGCAGCCACGCCAACACCAACCCTATTAGGTAAGGCCATACTCCAATAACACAGAATTAAAAGAAGCCAATCAGGACGGTATAAATCAATAGCCACCGGCATCGGCATAATTTGCAAAATGAAGGCAACAATAATGCTTGCAGGGATTAAAAACTGCTTCCCCTTCATCGCGCATTCTCCTGTTCCAGATCTTGTTGCTCAGAAGTGTCGCTGTCAGTCATACCGGATTTTAATTGTTCAAAACGCTCATCACCTGGCGCAATAGCACCATCTGGCGCCATATCCGCTGGCCATAAGAGTAAAAGATATTTTAAACGGTCTAATTGCGCTAAGGGCGTCGCCTGGACTTGTGCGAATGGGCGGCCTTCGTCTCGAATGATGGACGTAATAATACCGACCGGATAACCCTCAGGGAAGACATCGCCTAAACCAGAAGAGACCAATACGTCACCTTCCAGGAGATCAGCACTATGGGGAACATGTTGTAGATTTATCGCATCCAGGCTACCGTCACCAATCGCAATAAAGCGCACGTTATTGCGTTCAATGCGCACTGGAATTGCGTGAGTAACATCCGAGATTAATAAAATACGACTATTTGTTGTGCCAACCTCTGACACTTGGCCCACAATACCATTGTCATCGAGTACAGGTTGGTTCAGAAACACACCGTCAATTGCCCCCTTGTTAACCACAATTTGATGACTATAAGGGTTAGTATCGACCGCCATTAGCTCGGTGATCATTTTATGCATATTGTCACGCACAGGAGCGTCAAGTAGCTTGCGAAGGTTATTGTTTTCTTGCTCTAAAATCTTGAAGCGCTGCAACTGCTCACTCATCAAAGTGATTTGATAAGTTAAGTCTTCGTTATCGTTTAGGAGCTTTTGTCTTGATTTGAAACGGTCAGCACTCCAACTCATCATAGCGCCAGGTAAATTGGCGATATATTGCAAAGGACTGACCATTGAGTTCAGATAAGTACGTGCAGTGGCGAAGTTTTCAACCTTAGTATCGATAAGCATCGCAGCCAGTGAAAACACTAGAACGATGGCTAATCTAACTGGGAGGCTTGGGCCTCTGGCGAAAACTTCATTCATGATAGAAAATAGACTACTCGTTGAGGCTATTCGTAGCTAAATAGGTCGCCACCATGTAAATCAATCATATCGAAAGCCTTACCGCCACCACGAGCCACACAAGTCAGTGGATCATCAGCGATTACCACAGGAATACCGGTTTCTTCCATTAGTAAGCGATCTAAGTCTTTGAGTAATGCACCACCGCCTGTGAGTACCATTCCTCGCTCAGAAATATCCGATGCAAGTTCAGGTGGGGATTGTTCGAGAGCAACCATCACCGCACTCACAATACCTGATAAAGGTTCTTGCAGGGCTTCTAAAATTTCGTTGCTGTTAAGATTGAAACCACGAGGCACACCTTCGGCTAAATTTCGGCCACGCACTTCAATCTCTTTGACTTCTTCGCCCGGGTAGGCTGCACCAATTTCATGCTTAATACGTTCAGCGGTCGCTTCACCAATGAGTGAACCAAAGTTACGTCGAATATAATTGATGATCGCTTCATCAAATTTATCACCACCAATGCGCACTGAAGATGAGTAAACAACCCCATTCAAGGAAATGATAGCAACTTCCGTTGTACCACCACCGATATCAACAACCATCGAGCCGGTTGCTTCGGATACCGGTAAACCAGAACCAATCGCTGCCGCCATAGGCTCATCAATCAAATATACTTCACGCGCACCGGCACCCAAAGCTGATTCACGGATAGCACGGCGTTCAACCTGAGTAGAACCACAAGGCACACAGACTAAAACTCTTGGGCTTGGACGCAAGAAGTTATTATCATGCACCTGCTTAATGAAGTGTTGTAACATTTTTTCAGTGACGTAAAAGTCGGCAATAACGCCATCTTTCATTGGACGAATAGCCTTAATGTTACCCGGTGTTCGACCCAACATTTGTTTTGCTTCATGACCAACCGCGGCGACGCTTTTTGGGCCGCCAGCTCGCTCTTGGCGTATCGCCACAACAGAGGGTTCGTTTAGAACAATGCCTTGATCTTTTACATAGATCAGCGTATTCGCTGTTCCCAAGTCGATCGAAAGGTCGTTTGAGAACATACCTCTAAGCTTTTTAAACATGGAATGCCTTTAGGTTATTTTTGTTGTTATTTGCGGCTACAAAAGGTGTTTTTATAAACACTCGCGCCCACTTATCACAGGATTATAGGAATAATCCTGTAACTTTACCAACGCCTTGTCATAAGGGCAAGCAATGCATAATAAAATTAGTCGTTGAACACTTCTCGCCAGTGAATTGTGCGGTCATTTCCACGGTAGATCCCAAAGGTTGCAACGGCACTAGGATCGTCGCCAAAATTACCATCAGAATCCCAGTCATAGGTAAACCAATCGAGGGCCTCATAGGTCACACCAATTTCGCCTTGGTTTCCAGCGCCCGTAGCTTCCAATAGAATGGATTGTGCTTTACCACCAATAAAGGTGCCTGAACTTCCTAAAACGTCACTCAGAGCGGGGTCTAAACTGATATTGCTCAACACAATACGAGCAGGATCGAAGCTACTTAAGCTATCACTTGTACTGACAATAAACGTATCACCATCAAAGTATTCAATTTTCATCTGTTGAGGGAAGTCGGATGTTTCCGGTCCAAAGCTATTTTCAATATTCATTCGCCCGAAACGCAATTCAACACCTGTGGGCGAGGCTGCACTTACACTTGTAGCGCTGACACCGTCGCCATCTGTAATAGCGGATACGGCAAAATCAATATCTGATGTGAAGGGTGCGACCAGCGAATTGGCACTTCGCGGGTAGACAAAGTGATCAGTATCGGCAAGTTGATAGTGCAAAACACCTTTTGGTAAGGCCGTGACGGTCGGTAACACGGTTAAATCGTTTTGACTTAGCGTCCCGGCATTCATAGTCGCATTTACTGCCAACGCTGTAGAGTCCACACCAAGCGCAGCTTCGTCTGCAGTGGGCACTGTGACACTGATATTCGCACTAGTCAGATTCATAAAATCATTAACACTACCTTCACTATCTTGGTAATAATTTCGAGTAATTTCACCCTGGCGATTATAGGCAGTGATGGCATAAGTAGGTTTGGAAAGGTACGAAATTGCACCTTTCGTAGCGTCTAACTCATCCATTTGACCAATGTAGGCTGTAAAATCGGTCCCTGAGGCATAATTTGCCACTAAGCTTCCATTATCAACCACAGTTTGAGTGAAGTAAGCTGGTACAAATCGACCGATATCAATGGCGTTTGCTGGCACAATAATACCTTCATTACCATAATTATTATCCTGTATATCGACGTTTATCAGGCCGACCTCAGAATAACGAGCCCCATTGAAAGAGGACACACCTGAAACAAAATTCGTCAGGTTAACATTTTCAAAGCTTGCACCCACGCTGCTAATGACAGAGCCACTGGCAGAATAGTTTAGCCTGCCGTTTTCACTAACAGACAAAGTTGGACCCGTGCGGCTCAAACGCAATTGGAGCTGTCCCGGCGAGTAGTTTTGCGTAATCTGAGGTGTCGATGCACCATTGTAGGCGCTTACTACAAAGTCGAAGTTATCGCCAGCAGGATGCGTTGTCGACGCTGATGCACTTGCACCATTTAAAGCATTACCGCCAGATTCTGCACTAATAACGAAGTTTGCAGGACTCACCCAAAACGCATTGCTGCTTCCGCTGAGATTAACCCCGCCCACACTGTAATTTGCACGCAGACGAATTTGGCCAGCATCTAAATAGGCTGGGTTTGGAATTGTCGCAATGCTATCTGAATCAAAGTTCAAGGTAACACTCGTGGATCCGCTATGTTTAGCGATTGGGCTGCCATCTACATTGAAGCTTAAACCAGATGTCCCACCAGGATTCACGTTTTCTTGGGCCAGTTCAATCGTACGATTGCCACTAAAAATGCCAGTACACACACCATCCGTGTTTTCTACCGCTTGCACTTTCAATGCTTCACCAAACACAATACCAGATGTTTGATTTGGTATGATTGTGCTATTTGAAGTGCCCGATAAAAATCTAAATCCAGCATCTGCAAACACGATATCGCACGAACTTCCAGAACCATCATCACATACAGTAGGATTGCTCGCAGCAATTGATGGGCTGCTTATCGACATCGTGACTGTTTCAACGTCGGTGTTATTAAAACTGATTGTGGTACTACCAACAAAAGTGGGGGTAGCCACTATGGCACCGTCAGCTAGAACGTTTAAAGAAGTCGCTTGGGCACTCAGTGATGAACAACTTGCATCCGCGCAGGCTCTAATCGTCACTGTTTCCGCATCGCAGGTTAATCCTTGTCCGTCATGACTAATTTCATAGTGATGAACCACCGGGATGGCACACGCATGAGTTTCAGCATAGACAGAAGCAATTTCAGTCTGCGTCAACGCGCCGGTATACACTCTCACTTCATCAATTTTACCGGTAAATCGACTGTTGGTTTCACCTGAGTCGGTTTCGCCACCAATGGTTGCAGGGCCATCATCCTCTCCCCATGAACCAGTGTAGGTGCTAATTGAACTACCACCATTTAAGCTTTGAGCCACCCCATTTACGTATATCTGTCTGGTTTTATTCGCAGCATCATGCACGATGGTGACAAAGCTCCATGTATCGGCAGATATTACAGCAGGAGTATCTACAGAAATCGGGCTAACGTTTCGTGAATAGAACCGTAAACGGCCACTGCCGGGGTCCCCTAAACTGAAACCATAACCACGCGTTTGACCATTATCCTGTTCATCATCAATAAAAATGCGAGAGCCTGCGCTCAAATTGCTTGGATTGATCCAAGCTGTCACCGTAAAACTATCCGTTAGATTAGGGAAACTGTTGGGCAGAGCAATATAGTCATTGCTACCGTCGAACTCGCCAAAACCACAAGTACCAGGATTACCCACTATCGCAGGTGTGTCAGTAGCAGTGACGGCCCCATTGATTGCTTGCGCATCAAAGTTACCCACTTGATCTTCAACTTCAGCTGCCGCCCCGGTCCAAGAACTTTCTTCCAAACGATATTCAGCCAGAGGAACTTTACACTCTCGTTCAGTGCCGTCGTAGTTTCGACCGTTGAGTTGATTGGTATATATGTCGTTCACATCTGTGGCTGACAGAATCGAATCAAAGGCGAGCACCTCATCCACTTCACCAATAAAGTTCAATGCGCTATTACTACCATCAATTCGACCAATACTGGAAAATGAGCTGGTCACGATACCCGATTCGGAATTCGCAGTATCTTCTAACACCCCATTAATAAACATTTGAGTCGCGCCTGAATCAGCATTCCAGGTCATGACAACATGCTGCCAATTACCATCATTTACGGGCGAATCTGAGCGCGTAGATGAGCCATTGCCCTTTTGCATTCTCAGGTGTCCGGAGGCATCAAGATACCCCCAGAAAATATCATCGCCGTTACCCGCAACTTCTAAACCTAGTATACCTGGCGCAACCCAAGCTGTGTTGCTCCCTGTTTGAGTAGTTTTAAACCAATACGCAACACTTGCGGTATCTCTTAAATAGGTGTCAAAGCCAGTTACATCAACATAATCACCGGTACCATCAAACGTCCCTGCGCCGCAAACTTGGCCATCAAATATCGTATCTGCATCGCCCACGGCCACACCGTCAATGGCATTTGGAGCACGGTCGATAACTTCGCCACTAGTGCCATTCCAAGAAAATTCATCGAAACGATATTCAAGTACCGCCTCTTCAACAGTACACGGATGACGTTCGGCCATAATAGTTTGAATTTGAGCGCTAGTGAGCGCGCCGTTGTAGACTCTGACCTCATCGATAGAGCCATGAAAATCGTACTGCGTACTATTAGATACGCCACCTATTCGAAGCTCGGAATTGACATAAGCCCTGCTGGTATTAGCGTTATTGTATTGTGTCAAGCTCTGCTCAATGCCATCAATGAAAATTTTATTGCTATCTACACTTCCGTTGGTGAACTCCACAGCCACGTGTCTCCAAGTGTTTGCAAAGCCACTGGTTGATATTCCTCTTAAGTCATTATTCCAAGTATTAAAACCCATGAGTCCACTGGTCATCCAAATGTCATGGAAGTTCCAACCTATCGGCATAACATTATTTGTTCCATCCCAATTCATCCAGAATGTGACGGTTGTTTTTGCCCCTATAGTTGAAGTATCTACGGGGAGACCTGTCACTTGAATAGAACCGTCGTTTTGAAAAGCATATCCACAGGTACCAGGGTTGCCCGTCAGCGCAGGAGAAGTTTCGGCCAATGTTGACCCGCGTAGCGCCCTACCGTCATTCCCATTTCCACTGCTGTCTGTAACCTCGCCAGCAACATTATTCCAGCTTAGGTCTTCAAATCTAAACTCGGCGATGGGTTCGGGTAGAGGACAGGTGCGTGAAGAGCCATCATCATTCAAGCCTGCATTTTGGTTATTATATAAAGTGTTTATTTCGCTTTGAGTTAAGGCGTTGTCATAAATCACTAACTCGTCGATTAAGCCTTCAACAGCCTGCGATGAAACTAGACTTCCTCCGACGGAGTCTTGCTCTTGACCCAAAAGTAAGCTTTCAACAGTGACTGAGTCTGTTGTGAGTGTGGTACAACCTTGAAAGACACTATCTCGATAGAGACAGTTTTGGTCGTTGGTACGTGTCCATAATAAATGATGCCAATTGTTGTCAGCAAATGAAGTCACGCTTATGGTATTTAAGGTCCCCCCCTTAAGGTACGGTTGGAAACTAGTATGACTAGGAAACCACATCAGCATTTCATTATCTTGACCCGTCGCAGCGCCAGATAGCAAACTTTGGTTACCTGTTTTTGTCGTTTTCACCCATAAAGAAACGGTGAAATCATCTCGATTGTCAAAAGTCGCTGGATCCAAGATAACGTAATCTGAAATACCACTCGCCGACAAATCCACCGCAGTACAAATTTTTCCTTCTGTTGGCTGAGCATTCACCGCCCTTCCATGAAAGTTACCATGACTATCAATCACTTCACCTGCAGTGCCGTTATATACAGATTCATCAAAGCGATACTCTGCCAATTTTGCTGCAAACGCACTGGAGGATAAAAATAGGAAACACACACTCGCAAAAAGTGGGAGTCCGAGGCGTAAATGACGGTACTTCATAATTTAATTCTCTTGCATTGCGTCAACAGAAACAGTTCTGCTGACAACAATATCATCAAAGCCACAAGTACCAGTGCTCGAATATCGATACAGCCGGAAGTCTTCACCATTGAAGTTGATATCACTTGTGGAACATCTTGCAGTAAATTGGCAGGCTTGGAAGCCATTGATTGACGAAAATGATGCAGGGCTCGAGATCACTTGATTACATATCTGCGGTCCACTGGATAATGGAAATGAAGCGAGTGCGAGTTCTTGTATACCTGCTTGTGCGGCATTTTTCGCACGCACACCATATACTTCATACAACAGCGTATTGGACGATGTGCTCAACATATTCACTAAGACGCCAGCTAACAGTGCTAACACAATAATTGCAAACAACGCCATTACGATCATGCTGCCGCGTTGTTTTCGGGAGCCAGCAGTTTGTCGACTCGGCAGAGCACTTGTCTTATCAAGGCCGTCAAAACTATGCGCAATGAAGCGCGTATCATCCGATTTATGGCACATTAGGAATATGTATCTCCTGTGTGAATGTCATACTTTCGCCGTCTCGCACAAAGATAAACTGTGTTTGGGTATACGCATTTCTGCGCAGTGATGCGTCGACAATCCTGAACGGATTGAGATCATTGGCATTTGGTACGTTCGGGTTCGACGAAAGTTGATTCCCCATGTTTTCAGCCATTAACACACCACCATTGGAAAACACTGGCTGTGTTTCGCTTATGGATGACTCATGACGATACAAGGCGTTATTTCTGACACAATAATTTATCGTTGAACTCCCCACATATAAACGTTTAGCGGGACTTGATTGCTCAAAACCATCAACGACAGTTAATTCGATGACGCCATCACTATCATCATCTGTCGCGCAATTTCCATCACCATCGTCTGCACAAGCGCTGATAACTTGTCTTTGTGCGCTACTAGCAGAATAGATATCCACAGAACTTGTTGGGTAAACAAACGCAAGGTCGCTATTTGCCGTTGGCACAAAAATATTGCCATTAATATCATGCATTTCAGTGACTGAAATGGTGACATCGGAAGTCGGTTCAATAGGCAATTCCAAATAGAAAGTACTCCATTTGCTCGGCACGAACTGCAAACAATGTACACCTGAATTTCCGGCTAAACGCACTGAATTTGGTATGGCGCTGGCAATCTCGCGATTAATACGTTCAACGGCAAAACTGCCATCTCTTAGTAAACGCTCGCGTTCACTTGTATCAATAAAAATTTGAGTAGAAGAGCGGATGAACTGTGTGATGCCTACCGAGACAATAGCTAACACCACAAGGACCATTACTAATTCAATCAAAGTGAAACCTTTTGATCGTGATAATGTGCAAGAAGAATATTTCATCAGAAATTCCCCTTAACACCGGCGACGGTGATTGTGTCTCCGCCTGGCGTAGTGATCGTAATGGTGACTAGTTTCTTATTCGCAACGAGCGTACCTGAATCTAAACTACCGTCCTGATTCAGGTCGTCATCATTGATGCCATCACTATTTTGGTCATAAAAAACACTTACTTGAGCGCGAAACCCAGCATAAATACTCACACCATTCACTGCGCTTCCTGCTTCAACAGAATTAAGTATATTAAAATCGCTAAGGTCCAAACCATGGTAGTCATCAACATCGTTGTACAAGCTACGTGTTTCGCCAGATTCAGGACCTAAATTACCGCTACGAGTGCATGCAAGCGCCTCGTTGCAGCGTTGTAAGCCGCCCACTTGATTCGAATTCTGATCAAATGATTTAGCTAGAATTTCATTGCTGAGGGATTGCCCTAAAGAAGTCGCTCTGACTTGCCATATTGGATCGATACCCTGCTTAACTTGAGGCTGTAAAAAGGAAATCACTGATACCATCGCAACCGCAAAAATCACGATACCTACGATCAGCTCAATCAGTGTGAAACCTTGGTTAGCAGTTATTGTGATGCATATTCGATGCTTTCTAACAGGCATTGATGAACCCTTCAGAAGCAATGCATACTCTTGCAGTGGCTTCACCACTGAAACTGACGGTACACCCATTGCTGCAGTTGGAAGACGTGGTTTGCGGTGCGCCAAAAGAGTCAAATTGTATAAAGCCTATCGCGACTGAGCCATCTAAGACCGACATAGATATGCTTGCATCTTGTATTTCATTTGCGGTGGTTCTGAGGAAACTATCGGTATTAAAATCAATGGTAGTTGCGCATGTTGCTGCTTCATTGCCACTAGCGAAGGATGCTGAAGATGGCCCAAAGGCGGTTTGCGTGCTGGTGTTGATGAAGTTAATTCGGTGACAAAAACTGGGCCGAGAGTCTTGCATTGCCCGTATCTGCATATTCCGAAGGACTGACACTAATCGGTTTTGAAAAGCGTATTCGTCATAGCCTGTGGTACCAGAAAACCGTGGTATAGCATAAACAGCCAGTACACCTAAGATAATCATAACGACGATAAGCTCAAGAAGGGTAAATCCTCCTTGAGCTTTTTGGTGTTTAGGAACCAGAGGTTGCCATAACATTATCGTCTACAATCAAGTAGCTATTAACAGCCTGTTGCGACTGTAGTAATACCAGGCGCAGCATTTGCCCCAGCGTTGACGTATCGCACATAACAATTGTTTGTGGCTGTCTCACCTGCAAAAGCGATAATAAATTCACCTGCAGCAAGAGTTGTATCTACGTTAATAACTGCGAAGTCACCTGTACTTAAATCTAAGAACGGAACTACGTTTGCAGCAGACGTAATCACTGCAGCGTTTGGATAACCATTAACGGTAGATACGGCTGCACCGTTCACTGTTACGTTAACCGCTGTCGCACTGCTTTGAACACCCGCGATGGCTGCTTTTGCATAAACCAACTGAGATGAACCTTGAAGCGCAGCTTTAACACCTTCAAGTGTTTGAGCACGAGCATCAGTTTGAAGATCGATAAAACGAGGAGCTGCAGTAACAGCAAGAATACCAAGGATCACGATCACGATGATAAGTTCGATAAGCGTGAAGCCTTTTTGGTTTGTCATTTGGTTTTTCATAATAATTCCCTCAAAGTGGATGTTTCTATTAAATTTACAATGTTAAAAATACGAGTAATACCTAGTCACTTAGTTATTACTAAACACAATCACTTGACCTATCCTTGGGTCATAAACAAAGCCGTTACCTACACCCGTGGTAAGCGGCTCACTAGCGTTGTTCTTTATGGTTTGGGTTAAGTAGTAATGACAAACGTCATTGCCGCCCGAACCAGCGTTCTCATTCACATTTGTGAAGTAACGAAAATCTTCTACAGCTTGTGTGCTCCAAGTCGATGTGATCGTTGGTGCACTTTGCATAATCAAATTAAAGATGCTCTCACAATCCAGACGCGACATTGTGTCGTCTTCTGTGCTCGCATCGTTGTTTAGTTGGCCTGTCGGATAACCTGTATCACTGTCCACGCCAACGGCGATCCCTTCAATAGTCACTGAACTCAAATTCGTACCATTATTATCTTGAGGGCGCGCTTCAATTTCCCACTGCGCTCTCACCAGGCCAACACCAGTAGCAAAACCACCGGCAACACCTTCAACAGTTGCGTCTTCAGCTTCCCTTGGGACATCTAAAAAGCGCGGAATAGCAACAGCACCAAGAAGGCCCAATAACACAACGACGATAACTAACTCGATAAGCGTAAATCCGCGTTGCTGTTTGTTATTACCAGATTGCATGTTGTCTCCTAAGTGTTCGTTGCTAACCATATTCAAAACACGTTTCCTGTGCCCAAATAATAATCAAATTTTTGTTCTGGTCGGCTGTACCGACATATATCGACTCTTTTCTGAGAGTCTTGAGCCTTTGCTTGAGCAATAAACTCAACTTGTACTTCTAACTGTTTTTGAAGGTCAACCTCGACACTCAAACCACCTACGTTAACCGCACTCTTCGCTGCGAACATTGCCAAGAATCCTTGGCAAGCGTCTAAAGACCGATTTAACTTTGGCCAACCCTCTCGATTCATCTCGATTTGGTCGCTTTGTCCTGCATTACTACTTTCGTAGGTAATCGAGCTAGGTCTACCTTCGTACTGCCACTGCCAATGCATCTGGGCTAAACCCTCTTGCACACCCGCTTTTAAATTCTCAAAGCCCGTGCGTTCCCAAGCTTCATTGTTTTCTGTCATTAGGCTGCGATACAGCAAAGCGCCAACTATCATGACAATAAGAAACACCCAAATGAACTGATATAACTTACTGGCCATCGTTACACTGCGCCATTATTTGCCCTGCACAACGCTCATCATGTCCCACATCGGCGTAAATATACCTAGCGCCAAGACCAACACCATTGCCGCTACTATTGCGATCAGTATGGGTTCAATCTTCGATGTCAAACTTTTCAAATCGTATTCCACTTCGCGTTCATAATATTCCGCGACTTCTTGCAATAATTCATCAACGCGACCGGTTTCTTCACCAACGTTGACCATTTGCATTACCAGAGGGGTGAAAAGCCCACTGTTTTGCGCCACTCTCGACAAGCTTTCGCCCTTCTCGATGCTTTGTCTCATCGTAATGACCGCTTTGCTCATATAACTATTACTTACGGCTTCTGCGACTAGATTCAGTGCAGTGGTAAGCGGCACACCCGCTTTTAACATCATTGCAAAGCTGCGTGCGAACCGTCCTAATAAAGAGCGCTCTATAATGGAACCCACTAAAGGCACCTCGAGCTTTAATTTATCCCAATTGTACCGTCCCTGTTTAGTATCAAGATAACGCGATGTTATGAAAACACATACGCTAATTAGGATAATAAGGACCCACCACTGGTGCAGAAAGAAGTTAGACATTCCTATTAAAAACAAGGTCATAGCAGGTAATTCGGCATCGAACTTCTCAAACATACCGGCAAATACTGGGATGACAAAAATGTTCATGACAACTAAGGCAATCACAAGAGCAAACACGACAAATATCGGATATCTTGTTGCTGCTTTGATTTGTTTACGTGTCTCTTGCTCACGTTGGAGGTATTCGGCTAGCTGGGCGAAGGCTTCATCTAGCTGACCGGTGTTTTCGCCGACATGTACGACACTGACAAATAATTGGTTGAAGATTTTAGGGTGTTGAGCCAAAGCAGATGAAAGGTTTCTACCGCGTTCTAATTGCTCAATCACATTGATAAGGGCTTTGCGCATACGCTTAGAGTTCGTATTCGAAAGGCCCGCAACAGCGCGGATCATTGGGATCCCAGCTTTCGTTAATGAAAACATTTGACGAGCAAAAATAACTAAATCGTCAATACTCACTTTCGGTACAAAAAGTCCTAGCTCATCATCACTTTTGCGCTTATCTGACGCATTCAAGCTCTGGGTAATATCAATTGGAATGATATTTCGACTCATTAGGATTTTTGCTGCTGTTGACTCATCGCTCGCGTCAATAGTGCCATCTACTAAACTGCCACCCGATTCTCTACCCTTATATGCGAAAGCTGGCATTAGTCGTCATCCTCTAGGGAGAGGCCAGAGCCACTGAAGCCGGTTTGCAAGCTCCCAGTTACTTTCGACGGTGCTTGCACGCCCTGTGGCGCCATTGCCGCTGGTACATTGCTTTCTATACTCGTATCGACTTCTTTATCTCGTGAATCATCGCCGACCATTTCAACCAGTTTCAATACTTCGTCAATACTGGTAATGCCCTGCATTGCATAAAGCAAGGCCGAATGAGCAAGTGGTTTATAATCTGGGCTCGCATGAGCTGCCACCGAAAAACCACTGGTATCGTTATTTTTCAATGCGTTCATCATGGCTTCAGTCATTTCGAGTAACTCAAATACACCCACTCGACCACGATAACCAGAATGATTACATTTTTGACAACCAGCACCTTTCTTAAAAGTGGCTTGTGAAATATCTTCATTTAAGGTTTTTAGCCAGAATCGCGCCTCATCACTCAACTCTTCATCTACGCAACAGTTTTCACAAATGCGTCGAACTAATCGTTGAGCAATGATCGCTCGCAAAGAACTTGCCACCAAGTAACCAGGTGCGCCCATATCGATGAGACGAATTGCGCTACTAATACTGTCGTTGGTGTGAAGTGTTGATAATACTAAGTGACCGGTTAACGCGCCGCGCAAACCAATCTCTACGGTTTCTTTGTCACGCATCTCACCAACCATGATGATGTCTGGGTCTTGACGGAGCGTTGTTCTGAGCACCTGTGAGAAGCTCAAATCAATTTTATGATTTACCTGAACCTGATTGATTCTAGGCAAACGATATTCGACCGGATCTTCAACCGTAATAATCTTTGATTGTGGACGATTCAACTCTGTGAGTGAGCCATAAAGCGTCGTGGTTTTACCAGATCCAGTTGGACCGGTTACCAGAATCATGCCGTGTGGGCGCTCCAGTAGCTTGCGGAAACGCTTCACAATAGCCGGCGGCATACCCGTTTGGTCCAAGGTTAAAATACCTTGTGATTGATCTAGCAAACGCATAACAACAGACTCACCAGCTTGCACTGGCATTGTCGAGACACGCACGTCAATCGCGCGACCTTTTACTTTAATTTGTGCTCTGCCGTCTTGTGGCAGTCTTTTTTCTGAGATATCCAAGCCAGACATCAGCTTTAAACGAAGTACTAATGCCGCGGCGATATTACGCTCTGGAATAACCGTTTCTTGCAACTGGCCATCCACTCGCTGACGAATTCGCAATTGGCGCTCTTCAGGTTCGATATGGATATCTGAGGCTTTTGCCATAACCGCGTCTTCGAAGATTGAGTGCAATAATTTAGCAACCGCTGTGTCTTGTTCACCGTCCACACCCATTTCAAGTTCAAAATCTTGAGAATCGTCATATTCTTCTGCAAGCTCTTGAGCAAATGAGGCAATTTCTTCAGTTTTACGGTAAAAGTTTTCGTACGCCGCAAACAGCTGAGTTTCACTGACCACCGCCACTTCGATAGGTTTCGGCAAGCGGTTACTAAGGTCATCCACAGCGTTAATATCGCCCGGATCACTCATGCCGACTAAGAGCTTCTCACCCTTATCATCAAGCACCAATGCGCGATAACGTCGAGCTTGTATTTCTGGCAGTAATTTAACCGCTTCAGGATCCACACGGTAATCATCAATATTTATCAAGGGCACATTTAAGTGAGTAGACAGTAGTGATAATAACTGGTCTTCGGTCACCAAATTCATTGCAATCAATGTGGCACCGAGTTTACGACCTGATTGACGCTGTTCGGACAAGGCCTGTTGCAACTGTTCATCGTTAATTAAATTGTTTTGGACTAATAAGTCGCCTAATCTAATTTTCATATTCTATGATCCCGCCAAAACTGCTAGTCGTCCGTCTACAAAACTAAGTACTTGCGCTGACAACTGATTTGAAGATTTTACTTTTCTATAATTTGATACTGCTTGCTCATGCATTTTTTGCTTATCTTGACTGATCGCGAGACCCAATATCCAACGCGCATTGTTAGGTTGGCGTTGAAGTAAGGTTGAATAATCTTCGTGAGAGGTCTGATAATCACTCTGTTTTTCGGCAAGGGCTGCTCGGAAACTTAATAATTCATCGTCAGCAATGACCATCTGTGGATGCTCTTTCAACAAAGCCAAGGCTTGTATATTTTTCTTTTCACGAAATAAAAGTCGTGCTTGCATCAAACGCATACTGCTATCTTCTGGGTTTAACTGTAGCCCCTGGTGTAAAAGCATTGCTGCGCGCACTGGGTCACCATTGGCGAAGAGCAAGCTAGCTAAACGCTTTCTGGCAGATACATTTCTTGGCTCTAGTGAAATGAGTTCATTAAGATCTTTTATGGCGGCAGGCGTATCACCATTTTGTAGAGACAACTGTATTTGTTGTTCCAACATTCTATTGTTAGACGTGCTTTTCATATTTGAACTAACGCTAAACACACCTTCTGCTTGTTTGGTTTCTTTTGCCACCCGAATGACTGGCTCTGGCTCTTGTGTAGACTCAGCTATGATTGCCGCTTGGATAGTTTTGGTTTGTACGATTTCTACTTCAGTGTCTTTGGTAGGACTGACTTTTGCCGGTTTAACGGCCGCAGTTTGAATAACTTTTGGCGTCACTGGCGCAGACTCTGGCACACTCTTTTTCACCGCTTCTGCACTTGCGTCTGTCGGCACAACTTGAGGTGAATTTGATAGACTGGCTACAGTGTTAGCATCCAAATCTTGCATATTCACCGTATCCGCTTTTTCTTCCACTTTTTCTGCATCTAGCGTTGCGTTTGGAGGCAAGATCGTAAGATTGCTCAAAGGCGCTTTCGCTAATATCGTGGCCTCTTTTTCTTCACTAGGCAACAATAACCACACAGCGATTGCTGTCGCAATAACAACCAATGTGCCACCCACAAAAAATCGACGTGACTTTGCACTGTTCGACTCAATGGGCACATAGTCAGCTTCATATATCCGATTACCTTCACGTTGCTCAAGGTCTTTGAGCATTTTATTCACGACGCTCATGGCAACCAACCTGTGTGACTGGCACTAATGCTAGTACATACTGCAGCGAATACCGAGGCGGCAGTAAACAAACTATTAGAAAACCAGGAAAACCAGCCCTTACGATTCATTTTTTTCGCCGCTTCAGTATCTTCAATTGCCGCTTTTACATGCTCAACACTGATTTTTTGCACACCCTCGCCATAAGCTAGCATTAAGGCTTTATGACACAACACATTCACGATACGAGGCGTGCCACCACTGGCTTTATGCATTAATTGGCAACACTCAGGACTAAACAAGCCCTCAATACGATACCCCGCAACTGCCATTCTGTGACGTACATATTGATAAAGCTGATCAGCGTTCATTAATTTCAACTTATATGAAAAGGTAATACGCTGGAGCAACTGGCGAAGCTTAGGCTGACGAAGCTTTTGGTCTAATTCTGGCTGCCCAAACAGTACCACCTGCAATAGCTTTTGTGATTCTGTTTCAAGGTTCGTCATTAAGCGTAACGCTTCGATACTTTCATCAGGCAAGGCTTGTGCTTCGTCGATGATCAACACCGCATTTTTGTGCTGCTTGTGGATCTCAATGAGCCGTTGCTGGATCAGTTGAGTAAACTCTTGTTGGTCGCTGCCTTCGGGTAATTCCACGCTGAGCTCTGCCGCAACAGCTCTGCGTAATTCAGCAGGAGACAAATAAGGGTTAGGAATATAAGCTGTCACGAATCCATCGGGTAATTCGTTAAGTAACTTTCGGCAAATTAAGGTTTTTCCCGTACCAACTTCGCCTGTCACTTTAATAAAACCCTCACCACTACGAAGTGCCGTTGATAACACTTCAATTGCTTCTTTATGGCTGGGTAACCCAAAGTAGTAAGAGGTGTTAGGGGTTAAAGTAAAAGGTAACTCTTTAATACCGAAGTGATACAAATACATAATTACTCCACGTACAGCCAGTCAGCCATTTGCGAACGGCTAGCTTCAATTTGAGTGCGCCAAGTGTTTTCGCCAACAACGGTTGGTTTCAGTAGAATAATGAGTTCTTTCTTCGTTTCCTTTTCACGTTTGTTTTTAAACAAGTTGCCCATGAAAGGAATATCACCCAATAAAGGAATCTTTGACTCTTCATTAGTGACTACCGATTGCATCAATCCGCCAATAACGACAATTTCACCTGAGCTTGCGCGAATAATAGTATCCGACTCACGAATAGTGCTTTGTGCCAAAGGTAAAATGTATTGTTCTTCGTTTAAGGTAATGACTTTTTCTTGCTCTTCCGTTTCGATAACCGAAGGATGGATGTGCAACAGGATACTGCCATTTTCATCAATTTGAGGTGTCACATCCAAGGCAATACCGCTGAAGAAAGGCGTTAAGCCAATGTCAGGACTGACTGACGTTGAGCTATTGCTTATCGTGCTTTGACTCGACACATCTGTGACGAAGTATTCATCATCACCGACTTTAATCACTGCTTTTTGGTTATTAATAGCTGTCACTCGTGGGCTAGACAGCACTTGTACATTGCCTTGCGTATCTAGTAGGTTGACCACACCGCTAAAATCTTTATTCAAAAACGATAAGCTTGTAATACCACCTAAAGAAGCCGTAATTTCATTGCCCAAGTTAGCAACTGAGGTCGAGAAACCCAAATCGGTGCTGCCTGCGTGCGCAAGCACTTGATTCCAGTTGATACCTTGCTGATATTCATCGTTCAGCACGACTTCAAGAATGCGTGCTTCGATAATAACCTGGCGCTGTAAACTCTCTTCTGAAATATTAAGGAAGTTTCTAATCGTCTTAATTTCATCAGGTAAGGCACGAACGGTAACCAAACCGGCTTGAGGGCTCACCATCACTGAGCGACCTTTTTCGTTACCTAACATATCTTTCAAGCTCGTTTCTAGGTTCTCCCAGAAGTTGGTTTCGGTGCGAGTGGTAATCGATGTACCGTTGCTGCCGTTACCGTTATTACCAAATGAGTTACCGCCTAAGTTATTACCCACTTGAGAATTGCCGCTGAAGTTATTGAAACCGCCATTTTGATTATTGTTATTACCGTTTTGATTATTGCCTGCTTGAGCCACACCACCAGAAATAATACTGGTTTGCGTATTGCCATCGCGTTGCATTAGTAGGTAATTAACCGAGAATGTTTCAGTACGCATGCCTGCAGGGAAAACCTTGTATACGTTACCCGTGCGGTCTATGTGAAAACCGTAAAGGTCAGAAACCAGCTCAAAAATAGTATCTAGCTCAACTTGTTTTAAATCGAGTGAAATCAAGCCCGTTACTTCAGGGTGAATAGCAACTGAAAATGGCGTGTCTTTAACGAGCCCAGAGAAAAAGCTCACAGCGTCAATCTGGCGAGCATTAATATCGTACTTTTCAGCAATGAACATATCACTCTGTTTACTTGGTGCGTCACCTGCCAGAAGGAAATCAGAAACCGCTGCTTCAAGTTCTGGCTCCACTTTCTTTTCAGGTACTTGCAGTTGAGCGTCCAACTCCGCCGCCAATGATTTTTCAACGTGACTATTGTCCGTCGTTTGACAGCCTGCCATTGAAATCGCGATAAAACATAGGCTTAGGGCCTTACCGATTCGTAAACTATTCATCATTTGCCTGCTTCTTAAAATCACTGTTTTCATTCACTAAAAACCTGAGCGGCTTTGCCCCTGGTTCATTTTCGTTCTGTAGATACACACCACTGTTAGTAATACCGGTGATGCGCCAGCCAGAAATTGACTCGCCTTTTTTCAACCATTGCTGATTAATCACTGCATAGAACGTTTGGTTCTTTTTCAGTACCGCAGTGACATTAATTGTGCGGTCACTTGTTTTTGTTTCTTCCAAAAATAATTCAATCTTACCCGGTGGTCTGGTTGGATCTGACTTTTGCATTGCCTGACTCGCCGCACTGAGCGCGAGTAAACTAACAGTAGATATCGCCAGCAGTGCAGTTGGGCGTAACCATGCTCTATTTAACATTGAGATATGCCTCACTTGTGCTGAGTGTAAATAACTCTATTTCGATCTGGGCCGTCGGATATTCTTTGACTGAGAAAGCAACTTCTTGCCAGTAGATCTTCCAATCTAGCTGTTCAGCTTCTGCCAAAAATGCTTGTGTATCGAAATATGAGCCTTCGAAAGTCACGCGTAGACCATGCTGAAAAAGCACTGGTGCGGCCATTTTTGCTTGCACCTTTTCACCGTCTTTTTGCGCTGCTTGTGCTTTTGCTTCGGCTAGTGCGTTGTCTTCAGCAAAAATATTGCTAGGTGGTATAGATTTCATCTCAATAAGCGTTAATTTGTTCGCCTTATTAAATAATTGCTCGAGTACCATTGGCATAATACTAGGTGGCACTAATTTGGATAATTCACTCGCAAAGCGCTTTTCTGTCGCAGTGATCTGCTGATTGATTGCTCTTATCTGATCACGAGTTTCTACATCAGGATCTTGTAATAATTCTCGCTGAACCGCATCTAAGCTTTCGGAAATAGAACTCAGTTGTAACTTGGTACTCTGAATTTCTGAGCGAGTTTTCATTGCTTTGGTAATCGCTGGCTCTATCAAGCTGAGTATGAATACAAAACAAATAACGAAAGGCAGTGCATAAAAAACCAAGCGTTGTTCACGAGCAGAAACCGCACTAAACTTTTTCTCTAAGTTGTCTAAAGAACTACTCATGTTCAGCATCCTTCTTCGACTGTGTATTTTCGATAACAAAACTCAACTGACCTTGCTCTCTTGTTACGCTGGCAGTTCGAAAGCTTTTGTCGTGAAAGTATTCCGTCTTACCTACTGCTTGTAGCCAAGCGGGGAGAGCTTCGGGACGGCTAATATTCCCCTCAATACGCACCAAGTCTTCATTGATCTTGAATGAGCTTAACCAGACATCATTTCTGTCCGCAACGCTGAAAGAGTCAAACGCAGTTGAAAATGGCGTTTTCTGCAGGGTATTTAAGCTATCCAGTTTAGTGGCAAGTTGTTGGTTACTCACTAACAGCGTTTTGCGCATTGCTAGTTGGTTTAATAGAATGGGGTCTTTTTCACGCTGAGTTAGGCTGCTAGTTAACTCGTCGAGCGTGGCTTGTCGTTGCTGTATTGTTGCGCGTAGCTCATTTAGGTCATTTGTACGACTTTCCATTGTCTTCCAAACGGTGTAGTAAATGCCCGAAAGTACCAGTAAGACAATAAAACTGAGTAACAACATATTAGCAACAGTCAACCACACAAACTGAGGTTTGAATTCGTCTCTGTATAAATTAATTCTAGTCTTCATGCTGACACCTTCTTGTCTGCGCTTGCAGAAGATGATTTTTGTTCAGCACTTTTAGCCGCTTTTTCTAACTTTAAAGACTGCTTCGTATAGGCAGCACCCAAACACGAGAAACTTGCCATTTTGAAGTTAAAACCAGAGCCACATTGAATTTCAGGCTCAAAGTTAATCACTGGTAGCCCCATATTGTCTTGTATTTGTTCAGCGAGAGTATCAGTGAGTGTAGTATCTAATTTCAGCAATACTTTTTTAACTGGAGGCTGTCTCAACTGACTTTCAAAGTAGTCCATAGACCGTTGAATCTGAACACACAAACTTTCTGTGATACCCATTGATAACTCGTTTGCACTATAACTACCCAAGTTTTCAAAACCTTTCAAACGTCGAGTAAAATATAACTGGTTGTTCTTAACGATGTTCAATACGATTTCTTCGCCATGTTCTTGCACTAGGCTCATAACGGCGTCGCTTGATTGCGGTGTGAGCTCAACAGAGGCAGTCTCTTCGATCGAGATGCCTTTCAATTTTAGTTGAGCGTTGTAAATGCCTTTACTAATACTGTCGATATCTTTGTGAGGGATAGCAACGACACTCAGCTTAGACTGGCCAGCAACCTGTGCAGGCGGATTCATGAAGTCATAAACGTAATCTACATTCGGTGGCAACAAATCTTTCAAAGGCCATGCAAGAGATGCATATATCTCGTTTTCTTCAACCTGTGGTTGGTCTGCTTGCAACAGCTGATACCAATGGGAGGTAAGAGAAACGTAGCAATCAGTGTTGTTCAGTTTATGCCGTTGTACATAGTCGGCAAGCTGAGTACTCCAGTTCGAATGACTAAAACTCGCATCCAGAACCCACTCGATCTTATTGCCTTTTTTCTCTAGCACACATAAAAGCACGCTTTCACCAGAAAACGCGATCCCCACAGAGAAGTACTTCGACTTTCCCTGAAGTTTTGATTTTATAAGTTGTCGCCAACTCAAGCGCATAAGTTATTCGTACCTATAAGTTAATGGTGCTACTCTGTTCGTTTAGAGACCTTGTTATTTGAGTATCGACCCCCACATAAATCTCTTAACTAATTCAATAGCAGTTTGTGAGATTGATTCTATGTGATCAAAAAAGGGCTTTAGGTATGTAAAAACCTACACAGTGCTGTCGGTCTCATACGCATAAATCAGCACACCTATAAGACAAAGGCCTTGCCAACCCAATATTTACAAGGCCTTCAAGCGTTTTCAACAGGAGTAAACATGCATAATTTTACGTTCAGTAACCCTACCAAAATCGTCTTTGGCGACGGACAAATTGCAACGATTGGTCGGGAAATCGACAATCAGCATCACGTTTTATTGATGTATGGTGGCGGATCAATAAAGAAAAATGGGGTATATCAACAAGTTATCGACTCTCTTAAAGAGCATAAAATCACTGAGTTTTCTGGTGTTGAACCTAACCCATCTATTGAAACACTGAGTAAAGCTATCACCCTCGCAAAGCAAGAGAATATTGACTATATACTGGCCGTTGGTGGCGGCAGCGTGATCGATGGTGCAAAGTTAGTTGCAGCGGGAGTTAAGTATGAAGGTGACGCATGGGACATTTTGGCAAAAGGCGCAAAAGTCCGGTCCGCTTTACCACTTTCTTGCATATTGACGCTTCCGGCTACAGGTACTGAAAGCAATGGCAATTCAGTTATTACCAAACGCAGCACCCAAGAGAAACTGCCGTTTTCAAGCCCATTAGTGTATCCAAGAGTGGCTGTGTTAGACCCTAGCGTAACTTTCTCTTTGCCAGAAAGACAAGTCGCAAATGGCGTGGTCGATGCTTTTGTACACACAATGGAGCAATACCTCACATATGACGTCAATGCGCCGGTACAAGACCGATTTGCTGAGGGCTTGCTATCAACCTTGATTGAAGAAGGTCCAAAAGCCTTATCGGATCCAAGCAATTATGACGTTCGCGCTAATATCATGTGGGCGGCAACGATGGCGCTTAATGGTCTGATTGGTGTTGGTGTGCCTCAAGACTGGGCAACGCACGCCATCGGTCATGAAATAACAGCCTTACATGGTCTTGACCACGCACAAACCTTAGCGATTGTTTTGCCATCGTTGATGCAACATAAACGTGATAAAAAAGCGGCTAAATTAGTACAGTATGGTCGTAGAGTTTGGGGGATCGAATCAGCATCCGATGAAGAAGTAATAGACCAAGCAATCACCAAAACCGCGGCTTTCTTCGAGCAAATGGGGGTTCCTACCAAACTCTCAGGTTATGGTATCGCTGCCGATGCCATTGATGGTCTTGTTGCCCAAATGGAGAAGCATAAACTGCATGCCATTGGCGAGCACAAAGACATCAACCCAGAGGTTGCGAGAAAGATATTAGAAGACGCTGCATAGCACAAAAAGGGAGTGAGTCTTTACTTACTCCTTTTTTCCTTTAAAGGCTTCTGGTAAATGATGAGATAAAAAGGTGTTAACTTGCGACTCCAGTATGGTTTTGCTCAGGACGTCTATTATCGGGTAGGCTTTGTCTATTAATAAATCAAATTTGTTCTAAGCTTGCTGTACACGATCTAGCCAACTTATTCCCTTCACATGGCAAAATGCATGTAAAATACTAACTATGATACAAAAAATAAACTTTAGTTTAATACTAACGTCAACCTCAATAATATTGGGAGCCTACCGGTTTAAGGCACTGCAAAGAGCGGTTAAATCAGATAGCTTCAATATGTAGGTATAGAAACCAATAACCCTATGTTTATCGAATCACCGATAATCACCATTAAGCTACAAATAAGAACGTAAAAAAGGTTTACGCAGTGCAAAAAGGCTTCACCCTGATCGAATTAATTGTTGTGATCGTGATTATTGGCATCCTCGCGGTTATCGCCACACCTCGATTTATCGACTTACAAAAGGATGCGACTGTCGCCAAACTTGAGGCAATGGCAGGCGCAATGGAGAGCGGAGTAGGCTTAGTGAATGCAAAAGCTATCTTGGCAAACAAAATCGAAGGCACAGATTCTCTTGATGTAGGCGGAGCAACAATGGCACTAGAAAGTGGCTTTCCATCTGCGCATTGGAACAACTCGGTGCGCTATCTTGTGCAACTAGATAATGAATCATTTTCTACCTTTGTAGAAATTTGTACTAACGATTGGTGTGGAAAAGGTAATCAAACTGCTATTCCAAGCGGAGTGACACTCACTCTGCCGGCCCGCGTGGCAAAAGCCTACCCTAGGGGATACAGCTATAACGATGAATGCGGCGTTTACTTCATCAACCGTACCGATGGCAGTCAACCCGAAATAGGTCTGGAAACAGCTGATTGTTAAAATACCACTTTCAGTGCTGTCTCGAGAATTGACTGCAACGAGTTTAACTGTGTCACTTAATCAACAGTCACCGGCGAAACAAAACCTACTGGCTTCACCGCCAATAGCGAACAAGAAAGGGATTGCAGAATATTCTCTGCAGTATTACCAATAAAGAAACTAGACATGCCGGTGCGAGCAACCGTTCCCATTACAAGTAAGTCGATTGTCTCAAGTTCGGTAAACTCAGGCACCTTCACGAAAGGAAACCCCTCTAGATGATTAATATTAAACGTTTGCTTGCAGCCAGACGCTTTAATCATCCTCTTTAAGTTATCTAAACTTTCCTGTTCTGCTTCGCGCTTTTCATTACTTAACTGAGTGGTACTCATGCTTAGCCAAGTACCATTGGTCAAGGTATTTTCTAAAGTAAAGTCCCAACAAGCAACGAGCTCTGTCGGTTTCTGCGACGCTGAAGTAAGCGCAGTTGATAAGCGAAGAAGCTTTTTCGACAATGATAACTCGACTTGATCCTTAGCATTAGGATCGACGGCTACTGCCACTTTACCTTGGTTAATTTGATGACCGGGTCGACATAACATGACAGGGCATGGACACTTTCGCAAAAGGTCCAGATCTACAGACATAAATCCTATCTCGTTATTTTTCGTCTCAGCTTGTTTAACTAGCAAGTCATAATCATCCTGCAGAACTCTTTTGATCGCTGTTGTAGAAGCATCATGAGCTTGCATACTGCTCACCGAAACACGCGAGGCCAAAGGTAGATCTCTTTGCACCTTTTCCAACATCTGTTGATAAGCCTCTAGCGCGTTATCAATAAGCTGTTGAGAATAAGAAAGCAGTTTTGCTGGAAGTGTAGGTACGATCACTAAAACATCTAAACCAAACTCCGCCTCCTGCGCTAGTGTCATAGCATTGCGCAAAGCATCCTCATCATTTCCTAGGCCTCTGCTCACAAATAGAACGCGATTAAACGTCATATCGATTCCTCCATTGTCATCACCATAGATTAAAAATTAGACGAACTTAGTCAGTGTAGAAAAAAGAAAACAAAAAAACCAGCGCGAAGGCTGGGTTTTAACATTTTTAGAGACTTTTACTAATCTAGATCAAACTAGTTCTCTATCATTTAAAATGGGATATCATCATCAAAGTCGAAATCTGGCTCAGCCATTGGCGGCGCTTTTTGTTGCGGAGACTGCTGAGCTGGTTGCTGATAACCACCCTGTTGCCCGCCTGACTGGCTGCCTTGCCCTTGTTGATAACCGCCTTGACCGCCGCCTTGGTTTTGTTGATAACCGGCTTGTTGTCCACCTTGACTTTGACCGCCCTGTGGACGCTGTTGGTATCCGCCTTGACCGCCACTTTGCGCACCGCCGTTACCACCACCACCAAGCATTTGCATTTGATCACAAATCACTTCAGTTGTATAACGGTCGTTACCTTGCTGGTCTTGCCATTTTCGTGTTTGCAATTTACCTTCAAGATAAATCTGTGAACCCTTTTTCAAGTACTCACCTGCAACTTCAGCCAAACGACGATACATTGTGACTTTGTGCCACTCCGTTCTTTCCTGCAATTGACCTTGTTGATCTTTCCAGCTCTCACTAGTGGCGATACTTAAATTGGCAACGGCATTTCCATTTGGCATATAACGAACTTCAGGGTCGTTACCCAAATTACCTACCAAAATGACTTTGTTTACACCTCTAGAGGCCATGCTAACTCCTGTTTTCAAATTTTTGTTTACTGTATAGCCGCTTAATTTATGCCAAAGTTGACGATAAATACCCAGAAGCTAGCACAGCATTTTTCCGCTAATAATATACTCTTTACAGGAACAATTTGCACCTGTATTCATGGTAAGTTTTCAGCTTTTTGCTGAGTGCTTTGTTGCCTGAGTCGTATTGGATGAAACCGGCTCAAAAACTTAACTATTGAATCAATGCCTTAGCCTGCTTCAAGTCAAAACCTTTGCTATCGACTTTAAGATAAATTGCCTGTTCGACCAAATCGATAGACACGTCATGCACTTGTTCAATGCTACTCAACTCTTGCTGGATGTTGCTGTAGTCAGTTTCTTTCGTCCATGCTGCACCTGCTGGAATTTTTAAGGTCACTCGCTTGACTCGTTTTGCGCTTTGAATACCTGCAGCTAAAATCATACCGATAAATATGACGAGCAAACAGGCGTAGATAGCAGTGTCGGCTTCCATCCACTGAGTTAATACCCCTGATAATACGCCACCTAAAAACGCACCAAAAAATTGGTGACTCGCATAAATCCCCATTGCACTGCCCTTGCGTCCTGCAGGCGCGATACTGGAAACTAATGCCGGCATATGCGCTTCCATATAGTTGAAGCCTGCAAAAAACAGAATGCCAGCTAGGGTAATCAATTTCCAATCAAGGCCAGGCAATAAGAAAAGGCCGAAACCAAAAGACATCAATAGCAATGAGAAAATGAAAGCGATACCGGTGGGCACTCGTGCACCTAGCTTCATCAGTACTACCAGAAACAGTACAGAGATGAGAAGAATTGGCGTATAGATCTTCCAATGCTCATTCAGACCAAAGTCAGCCTCGCTCAATAAAGTGGGCACCTGCACGAAGAAACAAGTAATCAGCATATGAACAATTAACACGCTAAGATTCAAACGCCAAAGATTGCTATCTATCAACAATGATTTAAGTTGATTACGACGAGGGATGGTATCGCCAGCCGGCGTTTGTTGTGCGGGGGTCACAACACCAAATTGAATTAAAGGTATGCAGCATATCGTCAG
Source organism: Brumicola blandensis (assembly GCF_031846165.1). Lineage (NCBI taxonomy): Bacteria > Pseudomonadati > Pseudomonadota > Gammaproteobacteria > Alteromonadales > Alteromonadaceae > Brumicola > Brumicola blandensis. The sequence continues at coordinate 339,944 of NZ_JAVRIE010000002.1, read as the reverse complement.
CACGGCCGTGATCCAGAAGATACCAGAAAGGCCAAACGTACCTGCGATCACTGGCCCAACAAGCAAAGCAAGGTAGAATGAAAAACCTATCGACACACCGATAATTGCCATCACTTTGGCTCTTTCAGACTCTCGAGTAACATCTGTAGCGAGAGCCATTACCGCCCCAGCGATCGCTCCGGCACCTTGAAGAACCCGGCCTACTGTGAGCATGGTCATCGTATCGGCTGTTGCAGCAATAATACTACCCAGCGCAAAGAAGCTTAGTCCGAGATAAATAACCGGTTTACGACCCCATTTATCTGACAGTATCCCCATCGGAATTTGCAGAATAGCCTGTGTAAGGCCATAACCACCAATGGCTAAACCTACTAATAATGGAGAATAGTCAGGGTATTCGACAGCCGCGATGGCCAATACAGGAATGACCATGAAAAGACCTAGCATACGCAGTACATATACTGATGCTAAGGTAATGGCAGCCCTTACTTCACTAGCGTTCAATCGTTCAGTTTCCGTTCTAAGTTATAAGTTATTGGGGTTAGTCCGTGAGACAGGGGCGCGATTCTAACACAAGAAATCTGCAGACTCACCAGTGCTTGATCCCATTGCAGCCATTTGCGTAACAAACGCATATTTCATTGCAAATTTGTGTCATAATACGCGATTGGTTTTTGGCATACACATCACTAAGGCATCTCTCTAAAGTACTATGGATAAAATTGAAGTTCGCGGGGCTAGAACCCACAACCTAAAAAACATCAATATTGAACTCCCCCGAGATAAGCTAGTTGTTATTACAGGGCTTTCAGGTTCAGGTAAATCATCTTTGGCATTCGATACTTTATATGCAGAGGGCCAACGTCGTTATGTAGAGTCACTGTCGGCGTACGCAAGACAGTTTTTGTCAATGATGGAAAAACCCGATGTAGACCATATCGAGGGTTTATCGCCGGCTATTTCTATTGAACAGAAGTCGACATCGCATAACCCGCGTTCCACAGTTGGGACCATTACTGAAATATACGATTACTTACGCTTGCTATTCGCTCGCGTGGGAACGCCCAAATGCCCGGACCATGATGTTGCTCTGAACGCCCAAACCGTCAGCCAGATGGTAGACCGAGTGTTAGAAATGCCCGAAGGTAGCAAACTCATGCTGTTGGCTCCTGTCGTTCAAGACAGAAAAGGTGAGCACGTAAAGACCTTAGAAGGATTGTCGGCTCAAGGCTTTATTCGAGCGAGAATAGATGGTGAAGTGTGTGATCTATCTGATCCCCCTACCTTAGACTTACACAAAAAGCATACTATTGAAGTGGTTGTTGACCGCTTCAAAGTGCGTGATGACTTACAATTGCGCCTTGCTGAATCTTTTGAAACCGCACTAACTTTGTCTTCCGGTTCAGCTAAAGTCGCTTACATGGATGAACCTGACAGAGAGGAAGTTGTTTTTTCAGCAAATTTTGCCTGTCCTCATTGTGGATACAGCATCACTGAACTAGAACCTCGCATATTTTCGTTTAACAACCCCGCCGGTGCATGCCAAACCTGCGATGGCTTAGGTACTCGACAATTCTTCGACCCACATCGTGTCGTTGGCAATGATGAAATCAGCTTGTCAGGCGGCGCAATCCGCGGCTGGGATAAACGTAGTTATTATTATTTCCAAATGTTGCAGTCTGTCGCTGACCACTATGGCTTCGACTTGAACAAGCCATTCCAAGAGTTAGATAAAAAAGCCAAAGACATTGTGCTCTTCGGAAGTAAAGGCACGTCAGTTAAGTTTAAATATATCAATGAGCGCGGAGACATCATGGAACGCAAGCATCCTTTCGAAGGGATCATTCCCAACATGGAAAGGCGGTACCGTGAAACTGAATCGAACACAGTACGTGAAGAATTGGGCAAGTATATGAGCCATCAGCATTGTTCGACTTGCTCAGGCACACGACTTCGCTTAGAAGCTAGAAACGTGTTTATCGAAGGTACCAACCTACCGCAAGTCGCTGAAATGTCGATTGCGGAATCGCTAGACTTGTTCGATAGTCTAAACCTCAGCGGTCAGCGCGCTGCTATTGCAGAGAAGATCCTAAAAGAGATAAAAGACCGACTGCAATTCCTCGTGAATGTTGGTTTGAACTACCTCTCACTTTCTCGGAGCGCCGATACCCTATCTGGTGGTGAAGCGCAGCGAATCAGACTCGCGAGCCAAATCGGCGCCGGTTTGGTTGGCGTAATGTATGTCCTCGATGAACCCAGTATTGGTTTGCACCAACGTGATAATGAACGTCTATTAAAAACGCTGCGTCATCTGCGTGATTTAGGCAACACCGTTATTGTGGTTGAACATGATGAAGACGCGATCAAAGAAGCGGATCACATTGTTGATATTGGCCCAGGCGCTGGTGTGCATGGTGGTGAAATTATCGCCCAAGGCCAACTGAAAGATATCATGGAAAGTGAACATTCACTTACAGGTAAGTACCTTTCAGGAAGAGAGTTCATTGAAATACCAAAAGTAAGAACAAGCACGAAAGATCGTGAGTGGGTCACCTTGACTGGAGCGACAGGCAACAACCTTCAATCCGTCACATTGAAAATTCCAATGGGCTTGATGACTTGTGTAACGGGTGTGTCTGGTTCAGGAAAATCAACGCTGATCAACGATACTTTTTATCGTATTGCTCAACGCGAGTTAAACCGAGCTACCACAAATGAACCAGCACCTTACAAAAGTATCTCTGGTTTGGAGCACATGGATAAAGTGGTCGATATTGACCAAAGTCCAATAGGCAGAACACCACGGTCAAACCCCGCTACCTACGCTGGGATCTTCACACCGATCCGTGAAATCTTCGCAGGTACGCAAGAGGCACGCTCTCGCGGATACAAACCCGGTCGCTTTAGCTTTAATGTAAAAGGCGGACGCTGTGAGGCATGCCAAGGCGACGGTCTAATCAAAGTTGAGATGCACTTTTTACCCGATGTATATGTGCCTTGTGATGTATGTGCAGGTAAACGCTACAACCGTGAAACCCTAGAAATTCGCTATAAGAATAAGAACATTCATGAAATTCTAGAAATGACCGTTGAAGATGCGCGTGAATTTTTCGATGCCATTCCAGCCATTAATCGCAAACTGCAAACCTTGATGGACGTGGGCTTGTCCTATATTCGCCTGGGTCAGTCTGCAACGACCTTGTCTGGCGGTGAAGCACAACGTGTCAAGCTTGCTAAAGAGCTATCTAAGCGAGATACAGGGCAGACATTGTACATTCTGGATGAACCTACAACAGGTTTGCACTTCCATGATATCAAGCAACTGCTTGAAGTCTTACATCGCCTAAGAGATCACGGCAACACAGTCGTCGTCATTGAGCACAACTTAGACGTTGTTAAGACTGCAGACTGGGTTGTTGATCTTGGTCCTGAAGGTGGCTCAGGCGGCGGTGAAATTGTAGCTGAAGGCACTCCTGAAAAGATTTGTACCGTTGAGCGCTCTCATACAGGACGTTTTCTCAAGCCGATGTTAGCTGTAAAACAGGGAGAGTAAGGTGCTAAGTATCAAATTCGACGTTCGTTTTTATGAAACTGATGCTCTTCAGCATGTGAGTAATACGGTACTAGTTGGTTGGTTTGAAACTGCTCGCTTGCCTATATTTCGTTACTTTACGCCTGAGCTTGATTTACAAAATTGGCCACTGATTTTGGCTAACTACAACGTAGATTTTCTTGAACAAATTTATCTTAGCCCAGAAGTCGAAGTGAAAACGTGGGTCAGTCGGATTGGCAACAGTTCATTTGAAGTTTATCAAGAAGTGTGGCAAAACCAGCAGCGAAAAGCAAAAGGTACAACTACGCTAGTGCGCTTTGATTACCAAACAAAGAAAGCAACGCCAATCGCCGATGAAGTGCGGGCGATGCTGAGCGAACATTTGATAGACTTGAGCGAGCACAAGTAGAGAAAGACGAAGGGGCATAAAATGGCGACGGAAGCAGACGCAATTCACTCGGATTTCATCAGCGTAATCGATGATGTGCTGTCTCCTGAACTATGCCAACAAATCATCGACACCATAGAAAGCAGCAAACACCTTGCTCCCGGTCAAACGGGCGGCGGCCTTGATGAAAGTAAAAAAAGGTCACTTGATGTTTCAATATCTCGGCATGAAGAGTTTCAGTCTCTTTATCCACAAGTTGCGACAATAACCGGTAAGCACCTGGTGGATTATTTCAAAAAGTATCACTTTGCACTTATTGGTCCAATCGGGCTCACCATGGCCGACATTCAGACCGGTGAGCCAGTGAAACTCACTACTGACAACTTCGACGAACAAGCCCTGCCGCGCCTACCACAAATAGTGAACTACCTATTTAGGATTGGTGAAATTAATGCGCAAAAATACACTGCCGGTGAAGGTGGTTACCCTTATTGGCATTCGGAAAACTATCCTCAGCAAGGCTCAACCGATGCATTGCATCGCAATCTTTTGTTTATGTTTTATCTCAATGATGTAGAGGAAGGCGGAGAAACTGAGTTTTATTATCAGGATAAAAAGATCCAAGCGAAAACCGGAAGAATGGTAATTGCACCGAGTGGATTCACCCACACACACCGCGGCAACATTCCTATCTCGAACGATAAATACATTCTTACCTCTTGGGTATTGTTCAACCCTGCCGAGCACATTTTTGCGCGAGGATAATTAGCAACGGTCGCATTAAATTTGATTGAAACCCAACTCCCGTTGCTTCTTTTTACTGAAACCAAGTGTCACCAAACGATAAGACTCGTTTAAGTAATAGCGTAGTTCTTCATCATTCTCGGCTGGACTTTGATGTTGCTGTATCCACAACATACCACGAGAAGCCATATAAGGCGCTGGCTTGTACCCCGGTGCTTGGCTAAGAAAGTGATAGTTCATTTCTGAGGTTTTGAAGGTATACGCGGGCCCTCCTTCCTTGTTGGTTGTGCCCAAGGCAAACAATTTCCCCGCCACTTTCCAAACATGCGAGCCACCCCATTGTACGACATAAGTTGTGTGAGCTTTTGCTCTGCAAAACGCATTGAATTCATCGTGGGTCACTGCCGCTCGTCCGTCCTTGTAATCAGTAATTTAACTATAGCGTTTTTCCCTACTCTATCAACCCCATCATACGGGGTAATGTTTCGCTGATTTGTGGGAATAAAGTGACTAATAGCAAGCAGATGAACATTGCAGCGTACAAAGGGAGTAACGGTTTTACTACCGCCCCAATGCTGGTTTTACCAATGCTACAGCCAACGAACAACACGCTACCGACTGGCGGTGTACAAAGGCCAATACTCAGGTTTAGGATCATCATTATCCCAAAGTGCAAAGGCGAGATATCCATTGCTGCCATAACCGGCATTAAAATAGGTGTGAATATCAATACCGCGGGTGTCATGTCCATGAAGGTCCCCACCACCAATAACATGATATTAATTAGTATTAAGATCATGATGGGGTTGTCAGATAAGGTTAAGACTAATTCTGTAAATGTTTGTGGGATGAACTCATAGCTGAGCATCCACGACATGGAAGCGGAAGCGCCAATCAACAACATGACTATTGCTGTGGTTTGAACTGATTTTAACAGGATATTAGGCAGATCTTTGAGTGCGATTTCGCGATACACACCCAAGGACAAAACCAGTGCATAGATGACGGCAATGGCGCCTGCTTCGGTTGGCGTAAAATAGCCTCCGATGATCCCACCTATGACAATGACGATAAGCAATAATGAAGGTATCGCGGCTACTAAGTGATGAACACCTTCAGCGAAAGAGTATTTCAAGCCTGCAGGGAAATTATGCTTTTTTGCGTAGATACCACACACAATCATTAAGGAAAGTGCGACCAATAGACCTGGGATGTAGCCTGCCATAAAGAGTGCTGCAATCGACACGCCACCACTGGCTAAGGAATATATTATGAGTATGTTGCTGGGTGGAATGAGCATACCCGTAGTGGAGGCAGTCACGGTTACAGCAGTATTGAAGTTTTTATCGTAACCTTCTTTGTTCATTGCCGGGATCATGAAACCACCGATCGCCGATGTTGCTGCAACTGCAGAGCCTGAGATTGAGCCAAATAAAGCACAGGCAATCACGTTCACGAGGGCCAAACCACCCGAGAACCTGCCCACTAAGACCATAGCAAAGTTAATCAGTCGACGCGCAATTCCGCCTTGCCCCATTAAGTAGCCGGACAATATAAAGAAAGGGATCGCAAGCAGAGCAAAACTATCTAAACCACTCGCAATACGCTGTGCTACGGTTGTTAGTGCGGCATCAGCAGGTATAGTGGCGAGCATCGTTAAAACCGTTGCCACTGCAATTGCTATCGCTATGGGGGTATTGATTGCTAGTAGTACAACAAAGCTCACTAACAATATCGCAATCGTTAAATCCATTATTGCACCTCCGCTTTGACGGCTTTGCTTTTGCTAGTGTGACTAATCATTTGTTCCGCGTCGCCTGGGTAATGTCCAAAAAGTCGCTCAATGGCAAAAAAAGCGAATAAAACGCCGCTAATCGGTAATGCCATATAAACCACTCCCATATTAACTTGCATCGCCGCTGAGCGTTGCTCTAAGTGAAACGCTAATAACACGAGCTTTGAACCACCATAGATAAGTACCGAAATAGCAAACGCTAAGGTCATCAATTGTACGATTTGCGTAGTGACTTTTGCCTTGCGTGCCGACATTGATTTAACAAAGATATCGACACCTAGATGCATTCGGTGACGATAAGCATGAGAGGCTCCTAATAGGCCAATCCAGATCAATAGGAACCTAGCTAGTTCCTCTGTGAAGGAGCTTGGTTTAGGAAGCAAAAAACGAGTGAGTACTTGCCAACTTACATCTATTAATAATAAGGCCATTAAGATAATCAGTAAGTATTTTAACGCCAAATCGAGCTTGCTCACGAAGGTCAGAAATGTCCCCATTACTCATCTCCCTTTGTATCACTAGCACTGGCATCTTCGGCGACAACTCTGTCTATGAGTAAACCAATCTTAGTATCCTGATATTGCTCACGCAGACTTGCTGTTTTGCTAACAAATTGAGACTTGTCAGCTTTCACAACTTCAACGCCTGCTTTTTTCACTTCGCTTAAAGCTAATTCGGTTGAGGCTTGCCATAACACCTTTTGTTTCTCAACTGAATCTGCGGCGGCCTTGCGCACCCACGCCTGCTCTGTATTGCTAAGTTGGTCCCAAACATTGGTGCTAAACACTAAAACATCTGGGATTGAGGTATGCTCGTCCAGTAAATAATACTTCGCCACTTCGTAGTGCTTGCTCAAATAGAAGCTTGGAGGATTATTCTCAGCACCATCGACCACGCCTTGTTGCAGAGCGGTATAAAGCTCACCCCAAGATACAGGTGTTGCCGAGCCGCCCATTGTATTGACCATATTCACTGCAGACTGGCTGTTCATGACCCTGATCTTCATTCCTTCTAGGTCATCAGGCTGGTAGACCGGTTTTTTTGTCGTATAAAAACTGCGGCTTCCCGCATCGTAATAGCCCAAGCCCATGAAGTAATAAGGTACGCCCGCATTCAATAATTCTTTGCCAATATCGCCTTGCAGTACATTCCAAAAGTGCGCTGGAGAAGAAAATAAATACGGCACGCTGAACATTTTCATCTCAGGTACAAACGCCTCCAACGAACTTGCCGACACCTTGGTCATGGAAAGGCTACCAATTTGCAGCAGTTCAAGGTTTTCGCGCTCAGAACCGAGTTGACCGGAGGGATAGATTAATAAGTCCATGTTGCCGTTAGAGTAGAATTGCAGGCGCTTTTGCATATAAACCATCGCTTCATGCACAGGATGATTCACATCTAAACCATGCGCAATTCGTAACACCTTCACATCACTCTGCTCGGCGCATGCATTCAGAATAAATACGGCAACAATGGCTAACACCATTGCGCTAAGCTTTTTCCTTTTCACCATCTTGCTCATTGAACGATTCCTTAGTCTTACTCTTTACTTCATCAAGCGATTCTACTAGACCATTATTGGTAAGGCCACTTAACCAACATTAACCTATTTTTAACAATATTAATATTAAAAAAAGGCAATTCAGTATATAAAGTTACTTTCTCGTGATAAAAACTTCTCTGCAGTAAATAGTTTCGCTATGATTGATGAAACCGCGCAAGAATAATGAATCGCTGGGCTGAATAGAACAAATTTGGATGTTATGGATAGTTTAAAACTACAGATCGTAAAAAGTGACAGGCTTTACATGAAGGTTGCTGAGCAGCTGAAAAAGCTGATTGACAATGATGTGATCAAACCCGGCGAACGTTTTCCCTCCGAGCGTGAGCTTGCAGAGAAACTAGGTGTTAGCCGGCCGACTATTCGTGAGGCCATGATTGCGCTGGAATTATCAGGTGTGATTGAAATCCGAACTGGCTCTGGTATTTATGTCACCGACAAAAAAGCCAAAATTCCGCCCGAATTAAATGATAAAGGGGTAGGTCCTTTCGAAATTCTCGAAATTAGATATATCCTTGAAGCAGAAGCTTGTGCCCTAGCGGCAGCGCGCATTACCGATGAGCAAATAGCCGAACTTCGTCAAGTCGTGGAAGAAATGGAAGAAGAGCAGAAGTTGCCAAATGCTTCTGAAAAAGCCGACCAAAAGTTCCATTCTATTATTGCGCAAGCATGCCAGAACTCAGCAATATCCTCCGTCGTCGATTGGCTATGGGATCTTCGTAACGAATCCGCACTAAGTACTGCATTTCTGGAGCGTATTCGCGATGAAGGAGTACATCCTTCAATTGATGAGCACAGAAACATATTACGTGCACTAGAACAACGCAACCCAGAGAAAGCTCGCATGGCAATGAAGCAGCACATTGAAAACGCGACATCAAACGCAGCGACCCACTTCAACAAGTAGGACTTAAGCAAAAGTCCTATTCTGCATCTTGCAATATCTGACTTAGATAAGCATGGGTGCCAAGCTCAGTAATCTTATGGATACCGTCAATCAAGCGTTTGGTAAAGTTGGGTGTCGTTTTTAAGCTAGTGGGAAAAATACTTGTTTGCTTAAATAGAGCGTCGACCAAATCGATAGGTTGCTCCCAATGCTCATTGACTAAGGCATGCAATAAGTCTGCAATAGGGTCATTGATAATATAAGTAACACCCTTTTCATCACTCCCTTTCAGATACCGTAACCAACAAACAAGCGTTGCCATTAAGCATGCCGTATGTTGCTCTTTATTTTCGCGGTAAAGCTCTTCCATCGCTTGTAAAATTCGCTGTTGTAATTTTTGTGAACCATCGCTGGCCACCTGCTGCGTTGCATAGGCAATATCACTGTTTTCAAATCGTTGTATGATTTGTTGTTGATACTCTGCCAGGTCAACATTCGGAAATGTCGGAATAGTTGGTCCCGTTTCTTTCTGCATTAAACGCTGAATGACTGTTACCAGCAAGGGATCAATAACTGCCTGATGGATCCACTTATGACCCAACAGCACTCCCATATAGGCTAAGGCTGAATGCGAACCATTGAGAGTGCGAAGCTTCAGTTTCTCGTAGTCCGAGACCTGCTTAACAAATAGTACGCCGGCCGATTCCCAGTCTGGTCGTTCGGTACAAAAATTATCCTCTATCACCCACTGTTTGAATGGCTCAGTCACTATCAAACCTTGATCTTCATAGCCATATTGTTGAGTAAGCGCTTGGCCATCTGCTACGGTAACTTTTGGCACAATACGATCGACCATGCTCGAACAAAAACTCACATTATTCTGGATCCAAGTCACCAGCTTTTTATCCACGCGAGAGGCTAGGCCTAACACTACAGATTTTACAATCGCCCCATTCTCAGGCAAGTTGTCACAGCTAATAATGCTGAGCTTAGACGAGTGTGAATACTCACTTTTCATTCTTTTCAAGCATGCTTTGACCAAAAGCCCGGGCATACTTTTCGGTTCATTGGGGAATACTAAGTCATGCTGAATATCTGCTGACTCCCAATCAATCGATTGGCTTGATTGATCGTAGTGGTAACCCTTCTCTGTGACCGTCATGGTGACAATTTTGATGCTTGGATCAGCTAAGGCTTCACTCAGTTTTTGAGGCTCTTCTCTCGCAGCGATAACTTCTTTTATCGAACCAATCACTCTGGCTGTTGACTTACCTGTACTTTTTTCAATAAGAGTGAAGAAACCATCCTGAGGATTGAGTTGCTCTTTTACCGTCTGACTTCTCAGCGATACCCCAATAATTCGCCAATCACCGCCACTTTGGGCTAAGGCATCATCGGTAAACACCGCTTGGTGGCCACGATGAAAAGCGCCAATACCGATATGAATTATCCCCGCGCCGTGTTGCTCAGCATCATAACGTGGACATTGAACACAGCCAGGCAAAGATTTTACAAGCGTAGCTGATAGACGCTCACTCATAACTTATAGGCCTTTTTCACAAGATTGTAAGTTAAGTCGACTGCAAGCTCATGAGCCTCTTCTAGACGTAAACGATGATCTGCAACCAGTTCCGCAAGGAAGCCGGCATCAATGCGGCGAGCCACATCATGACGCGCTGGAATTGACATGAATGCGCGGGTGTCGTCGTTAAAACCAACAGTATTATAAAAGCCAGCCGTTTCCATCGTTTGCTGTCGGAATCGCTTCATCCCCTCTGGACTATCATGGAACCACCAAGCAGGGCCCAGCTTCAAACTAGGGTAGTGTCCGGCTAAGGGCGCTAATTCTCGACTGTAGGTAGTTTCATCTAGTGTGAATAGAATCACCTGCAAATCAGGATTGTTACCGTGCTTGTCCATTAGGGCTTTTAAGTTCTTAACATACTCTGTCGGCATAGGAAGATCAGCGCCTTTATCGCGACCAAAACCAGCAAATACCTCTTTGTTGTGATTTCGATAACAACCGGGATGAATTTGCATGACTAAGCCATCCTCAACGCTCATGTCAGCCATTTTGCTTAGCATATGACCACGAAATAGCTCACACTCTTCAGCACTCACCTGCCCTAACATCGCTTTGTCATAGAGTTTCGACGCTTGAGCATCGGAGAGGTTGGCTGTGAAGGGAGTTAAGTGACCGTGGTCTGTAGATGTTGCTCCATGGCGCTTGAAATATTCACGGCGATTCTGCAAGGCATTTAGATACCCCTGATAATCTGTTGTGGTTTCACCCGAAATATCAGATAGTTTTCCTATTTGCTCTGCAAAATCAGCTTGTTCCGGATCTAAAACATTATCAGGGCGATAGGCGGTAAGCACTTTGCCAGTCCAATCCGATTCTGCAATCTTTTGATGATGCTGCAACTTATCTAGTGGATTTTCTGTGGTTGCAATTACTTCGATGTTAAAACGGTCAAACAAGGCGCGCGGTCGAAACTGCTCTTGTTGCAGGCTTTGAGCAATCACTTGGTAATAATGTGAAGCAGTGTGGGCGTCTAAGGCAACATCTATTTTAAAGACTTCAGCGAACACATAATCCATCCACATGCGAGAAGGCGTCCCCCTAAACAAATAATAGTTTTCTGCGAAAATTTGCCACACAGCCTCAGGATCAACCAATTGTGCTTCTTTTGAATTCCCCAAACCCAAGGCTTCTAAACGGATACCTTGTGAGTAAAGCATTCTGAAAACATAGTGGTCAGGCTGTATTAAGAGCTCGGTTGGGTTTGAGAAAGCATTGTTGTTTGCAAACCAAGCAGGATCAGTATGTCCGTGTGGACTGACAATAGGCAAGCCCTTAATACTGTCATACAACTCGGTCGCAATTTGTCGAATTGTAGGGTCAGGACTAAAAAGTCGATTTGGATTAAGTTGAAGACGGTTCGACACCTTACCTTCCTTTATTTCAATAATGTTGTTGGATTAACCGCGAATAAAATCTATGAAGTGATTATTCACTTCTACTAGAAGCCATATTTAGCAACTATCGATTAACTAGAGTGCCCACAGTGTGTATCACGCCGCGCAACTCGGCCAAGCCTTTTAAACGACCCATATAGCTGTAGCCCGGTTTCACACCTTCTTGATTCAATTCGTCGTCAAGCAAATGACCATGATCGGGTCTCATCGGAATACGCTGGTAAGCTTCACCTTTGCTTGCTAACTTACGACGTTTTTCTTCTGATAGTAGCGCCTCGACTAGCCCTACCATATCATTATCGCCATCAAGATGATCGGACTCATAAAACGAACCATCATCTTCTCGAATAACGTTACGAAGATGAACAAAGTAAATGCTTGGGCCAAATTGCTTCACCATTTCAACTAAATTGTTGTCGCCTCTGGCACCATAAGAGCCTGCGCACATAGTCAAACCATTCGCAGGACTCGGACAAGCTTCAAGTAAAGCATTGGCGTCACTGGCTGTGGATACAACCCGTGGCAAGCCAAACAGAGAAAACGGAGGATCATCTGGGTGAATGCACATAAGCGCACCGACCGATTCTGCAACTGGGATAATCTCTCTTAAGAAAGCAAACAAATGCGCTCTGAAGCCTTCGGTACCTAAATCGATAAACTGCTGAATGGTAGTCCGAATTTCGTCACGCGTGTACGACCCTTCACCGCCAGGTAAGCCAGCAATGATATTGCGTTCCAATTCCGTCCTTTCTGCTTCACTCATTTTATCAAAACGGGCTTTCGCTTTGTTCAAGACCGCCTCAGAGTAACTCTGTTCAGCCCCTTCACGATCCAACATATAAATGTCATATGCAGCGAAATCGGTCATTTCAAAACGTAAAGCATGACTGTTGTTTGGCAAGCGATACATGAGATTGGTGCGAGTCCAATCTACGACCGGCATGAAGTTGTAGCAAATAGTGTATACGCCACACTCTGCAGCATTGATGATAGATTGCTTATAGTTTTCAATGTACTGAAGATAGTTTCCTGTTCGCGTTTTAATATCATTATGAACAGGAATGCTTTCAATCACATCCCAGCTAAGTCCAGCATCTTCAATGACTTTTTTTCTTTGTATGATCGCGTCTTTCGTCCACAGTTCGCCTGTTGCTATTTCATGCAAAGAGCTTACAATTCCAGTCGCACCAGCTTGACGGATCTTTTGTAAGCTAATCGAGTCACTAGGTCCGAACCATCGCCAAGTTTCTATCATTTAATCTACCTCAAAGTTAACCCAGTCGCATAATGCGCGATGTGGTAACTATTTAAAAAACGGTAACTCCCTATTGGGGAAACGGAGTTACCGTCGACACACAACACCCTGTTTACTTATAACTTGTATTTAAAGCCAACGAACAACCTTCTGCCAGAATATTCAATTCTATTGTAAGCTTCGCTAGCAACGCGTTGCTCTACGTAAGGTTCGTTGGTTAAATTCAAGACTTGGAATTTCGCTCTCAAGTTTTTCGTAATTTTGTACTGGAAATCAAAATCTACTCGTTCTGTATCGTCAACAATACGGTTAGTTTGTGCTAAGTTCGGGCCAAAAGGCTTCAGATACTCAGACCGATACTTATAGCTAAGACGAGCGGATAGCAATTTGTTTTCCCAATAGATTTGCCCACTAAAGTTATGTTTTGATAGCCCAGCAACGTTCGCAGGCTCAATTCTCTCTTGAACTTCCGAGCTAATGTTTCCGCCAGCTTCAGCAGTTTCATAGTCTGAGTTAGCGAAATTATAATTCAGTGAAATACCTAAACCCTCAATCGCTTCAAACTGATGTAACGCCGTCAATTCGTAACCATTAATTTCTGACTCGTTATCAACGATACTGACCCGGCCATTTACCTCAACATCATAGCTCACGCCGTCAATGACGACAGGCTCAATACCACTACTCACCTCAAAGTTCGCATTGAATTGTTTATAATACACAGCGGCTGAGAACATGGTGTCTTCATTCAAGAAGTAGTTCAAGCTGATGTCATAGTTATCAGACTCAAGCGCCTCTAAGAAAGGATTTCCTAGGGCTGTCACGTTATTTTCGAGGGCAGCCTCAACACTCGTAAACTCTTCATCGGCCCCAACGCTACCGATGTCACGAGCGGCACCGTAGTACCACATATCAGGACGCGACAAACCATCATAAATGGCGAAACGAAGTTGTGTTTCATCACTTAATCCAAGCGCCAAGTTGAGACTCTTTAAGTTATTCGTGTATGAATTATTCAGCACATTTGTTTCAACGTCTGGGTTTGCCAAGAAACTAATAAAACCATTGGCGTCAGTTTCAACGGTATATGAAGTTCGAATACCCACCGCTGTGATGTCTGTTTCTACTCTGCGTATACCAAAGTTACCATCTACCGTAATATCACCAATCTCTGTCGAGAAGTCGGCCATTAAATAGAGCGAAGAAATATCTTCTGTTAGATTAATATCACCACCTGAAGGTGCTTTAGGATCAACCGAGAGGTCTGCGTCACCAACCAATGTGTCATACGCGCAGTGCGTGTCATACGTGGCCCAAGAACTAAATCCTGGTTTGCCATCGTCGCCATAGTCATCTTGTGGAAAGTCAATTAGACAGTTGTCGATAACAGCGGCTAACTTTGCGGGTCTATCAGCAGATGGTGTGCTCAAACGCGCACGTTCTTCCTGATAGTTTTGATTGCGATGCGAGGATATCGCAAGGCCTGCTCTTACATTGTAGATAAATTCTGTATCCAAAGCGTAGTCTGCATCTAAGCGGTAGCTGCTAATTCTGTCATCGACTTCTAAACGGTAGTTTCTTGCTTCGCTGTCGGCATTAAAATATGCCATGTCTTGAATATCAGTAGTCCAGTCTTCAGCAGAGCCAATTGGATCATTGAAGTCGCTGTATACATTTGTCACCGTAGGGAATTGCGTACCATCAGAATTTTGCCAGTCGTAAAACTTGCGTTGCCCTCTGAAACGAGCGTAAGTTCTAGTTTGATAGCGATTGGTGCCCGTATAAGCGCTATCGAAATTGATATGTAAGACGTCGGTGGCTTGCCAATCTACATTTAGACCAATCCCTTTGTATTCCTCTTCTCGTACTCGGTATTCGCCATAAGAGCTGATGCGTGATTCACCGGTATAGCTTTGCAGGGCGTTTTCATCGTTAACAGACCAGTTTGAGATACGACGACGGCCATCGTCCCATAGCAAATCATGACGATCTTCAAAGTAAAAACGATTCGACCATTGACCATCAATATTAATATCAAGGTCTGAAGTTGGTCGCCATTGAAGCGCAGCGATTGCAGCATCCCGGTCCTCTTCGGACTTCATCTGTCGGTAGAAAAATGAATTGGGAATGAAGTAATAATCGCCATCTTCCGCATTGCCACCGTTTGCTGCCGCTCTCGCGTCACTAAAACTACAGTTGCTACCGCCATCTAGGGCAAAATTTGAATTACAGTTTCTCAAAGTTGAACTGGTGTTATAACTTTCTTCTGGCGTGGATGAATCGACACCAGCATAACCAAGTGCGAATCCGATTTCACCCAGCTCTTCCAGTTCAAAGCTATTGGTGTAAGAAATAGATGAGCGATAGCCCCAGCCACTCTCATCATCAAATTTTGCGTGATAAGGATTATAATTGCCACGCACCTCAACCTGAAAGCGCTCTTTACCATAATCAACTGGCTTTATCGTTTTCAAATCAATCGTACCTGAAACACCGCCTTCCAATAAGTTAGCCTGTTGTGCTTTGTAAACGACGACACCATTGACCAGTTCTGAAGGGAATTGACTGAAGGCAACGGAACGGTTACCACTACCAGAAGAAATAGCACGCCCATTAACCGTAGAGAAACCCAAAAATGGGCCTAAGCCACGGATTGAAATTTCACTTGCGTTACCTTTAAAACGGTCGCCGGTGACACCGGTAATACGTTCTAACGTTTCTGCAACGGAGAGGTCAGGTAATGCACCCAAGTCTGTGGATGATAATGCATCAACTATGGTGCTAGCATTTTTCTTTTCTGCTATTGCATTGCGGTAAGAGTCGGCGATGCCTTTGACTTCGATGACTTCAACCACGTCGTCATCTTCACCGACGCTTTGTGCTTCTTGCGCATGAGCGAGTTGACCAATAGTCAGGGACGAAGCAATGGCTAAAGCGAGCGCTTTTTTTCCTCTCTGCATCATTTGTTGGGTAAACCGTGCGTGCATGTAATGTTCTCCGTTAATTATTGTGTTTCCACTTTTATGACGGTCTTATGTGTCGACAGCATGTTCTGAGGCTGCCGACGCCGCTTATGGTGAAAAGTGTCCAATAACATAGTCCATTAATGCCGCCTTGATGTCAAGTGGCCTTACCAATTAATTTAACGTTTATTTTACATTTCATTCCACTTTCAAAGCAGCTAGCCTTCGCGCTAGCTAATATCTGCAAGTGTTAAGTGATCCATATCGTCAAACTCTTGGTTCTCGCCGCCCATCGCCCAAATGAAGGTGTAGTTGGTTGAGCCCACGCCGCTATGAATTGACCACGTTGGAGAGGCGATTGCCGTCTCAGGTTTCATCACAACAGCGCGCACATTTGACGGCTCGCCCATGAAGTGAAAAACACGCTCGTGTGAGGGCATATCAAAATACATGTAAACTTCCGTACGTCGAGCATGAGTATGTGGTGGCTTAGTATTCCAGACATTGCCAGATTCAATTTCAGTGATCCCCATTACCAACTGACATGATTCGAGGGTTTTAGGGCATAGGCTTTGATAAATTGTGCGTTTATTTGACTGATCTTGCTCGCCTAGAGCGAGTTTGTTCGCGTTCTCTTGTGCGACTAGTTTCGTTGGATAAGCAGTGTGGGCTGGATAGCTGACTAAATAAAATTTGGCTGGCGTGCTTCCGTCCTTACTCGCAAAGCTGACCTTCTCGCTACCTCGACCAATATACAAACTATCTTTATTTGTCATATTGAAGGTCTCGCCGTCTACTGTTACCACCCCCTCGTCACCGATATTTATGACACCGACTTCTCTACGCTCGCAAAAGTAAGCCGATGCAAGCTCTTTATGGGTCGGCAGGTCAATGGTTTTGCTGACTGGCATAACACCACTAACGACAGCACGATCGACGTCGGTATAAGTTAAGGTAATTTCGTCCACAACAAACAACTCTGGAATAGTAAAACCATCTTCAAGCTCTGCGTTTGTCATTCGTTTGTAACTATTGCTATCTGGTGTTAATAAAAACTTCATGTTTATCTCCGGTCTTATCTTCTAAATCGGTAATACGATTGCCTGGCTTAGTTCTGCCAAGTTACCTCTATCTGTTTGTTCAGCCTAGTTTGAGTCTGCTTCAAATACTCAGAAAAACGTGCCTCTGAGGCAAATAGACTGTTTTCTGCTTCCCAACCTGCAAGGAAGTAGTAGTGTGCCATAGAACCCTGCATGGCCACGGCAATATTGAGCTCAGAATCAATGAGTGTGCTGTTTTCACAAGGATAGAAAAGTGCCATTCCTAAATTATCATCATTCAAGCTTTGTTTGCCATAGGTCGCGCGATAGCACCATGCTTTTGTGTCTTGCCCTTGGGTAGTTGACGAAATACCCTCGGCCATCAATTTCACATCTGCTTTGCTCTTATCATTGCTCACATGGTTCACGATGCCACTTGCCCAGTGATTTAAGCCATCCGCGTTACCGATAACCTCAGTCAAGCGCTGACCACCTGCAATGCGGTAAGTCACTTGCAAGTCATAAGTTTTGTCACCCACTTGCCAAGCTTTTGCAGATAACATTGCACTTGCATAAATAGCGTCATTTCGAATACTTACGTGGCTACTTTGGAAGTCTGTTACTTTGACTATTTCTCCATCAACATATGCCCCTAAAGCGCCTAATCCAAGTGAGCCCCCTACTTTCAAAACATCCATCCCCCACTCGTCTAGTGCGTGGTAATCATCACCGTCTAAGCCGACCTCTTTTAGCGCTAAGCCCACTTGTTGTTTACCAAAAATATCAACTGCACCTCGATTGTCAAAGTAGTAGCGGTAGCCCACTAGTTCTGACTCCCAACCAAAGCCTTCATATTTAAAGAGTTTATTACCTATTGTATGGTCACTCGGTAACTGGAACTCGCTTACTTGACTGTAAGTGCCGCCCTCGAATTGCATTTTATTATTCATGGTACCGCCAAAACGAACTGCCAGTTCAGCATAAGCCGTACTGCTGTTTTGTTTTTCGAGGCTGCCAGCTTGCAATTTTATAATGCGTAGTCGTTTATGTTCATGAGGTTTAAAAGAGGCCTGAATAAGCAATTCTTTTTGCTCTGAAAAAGAAGCCGATGTAGCCCACTGGTAAGGAAGTGATTGCACCGGCATTTCGCCATCTTTTTGATCTACTAATATCAATAGATTATCGTCTACAAGCAAGCCTTTAGGTAGGTTTGCCGCAGGTACTCTAATAAGCTCATCCTCTCGCGACAAAGGAGTGGAATTAGATGCGTTCAATTTCCACTCAAGCGCGCTTTCAGCAATGGTCATTGTTTTATGAGGATTCTGAATGGAACTGTTGACCAACAGTGCGTTTGCTGGCATCGCAAACATTCCGAAAAGTCCCATCAATCCGCAAGGCACAATCATTCCGTAACGCTTAGTAAAAGCCAAGTTGCTTGTACTAGCCATCCTCTTTTTAATCGTTAACACGCACTTTTGTTTCAATGTAATTTCTTTTCGCAATAGATTCATTTTACTATTCACTATATAGATGAATACAGACTCAGCATCCCCCCAGTTTAGGCATGGTTGAGCGCATTTGTTGCATTGATGTTAAAAATTGTCATAGACATCGATCTAGGAGCAATATACTATACTTAAATTGGTAATGCCACATTACCACCCATACAAATATTCAGAGTGAGGAACTAACGCAGTGCAGCACAATACCAAAATGACACCAATAAGCATGACACCTTCTTCTATAGTAAAAGCGCTCACTTTATCTAGCTTAGTGATGCTTGGCGCGTGTGGCCCAACAGACGATAAAGAGTCGATAACAAAGCCAGCGGCGACACCGCTACAATCTGCAGAGGCGCAAGCACATGTTTTTGCAAAAGTAGATTATCAAGCCCCCATTGAAACGCAGTACTCTCTCAGTTCAGCATTAACTCCTGCTGACATCACTAATGTCGCCACGGCTGTTGCAGACTGGCAGCTTGCACAATTTGATATTCGCTCAAATAAAATGCGCACTGAAATTCGTCCCAGCGGTATTCCGAATGGCTGGATGTATGCGACTTTGCATGTTGGTCTTTGGCATTGGGCAGAAACTAGCGACTCTGATATGTATCGCCAAACGGTACTTAACCTAAGTCAGTTAAATAATTATCAACTTGGTCCTCGCGTTTACCATGCGGACGATCATGCGGTTGGTGATGTTTACTTGTCACTTTTCAACAAATATTCTGGCGAACACCGCATTTTGGATACTATTCAGCACTTCGACCAAGTCGTCGCTGAACCAAGCACAGTCGACCTTTATTTCGACAACAAAGACAAAGAAACCCATCAATTCGAATTGCGTAAATTTGTTGACCCTCGCTGCACTAGCCGCTGGTGCTGGGCTGATGCTGTATTTATGTCTCCTCCAGTTATGGCGCATTTATCCAAAGTCACAGGCGACAATAAATACGTGAACTTCATGGATAAAGAATTCTGGGAAATGACCAAGTACTTATTCGATGAAGAATACGGCTTATACTTACGAGATAGTCGCTATTTTGACCGCAAAGATGATCAAGGGCGTCGCATCTTTTGGGGTCGTGGTAATGGTTGGGTACTGGCTGGATTAGCCCGCACCATCGATTATTTACCTGCAGATTTCGCTAAGCGTGAAGCCTACATTGACCTGTATAAATCAATGAGCAAAACCTTACTGAAGTATCAACTAGAAGACGGTAGTTGGCCTTCCTCATTGCTAGAGAAAAATGCTGATACTCACTCTGAAACCAGTGCAACGGGTCTGCTTGCATATGCACTCGCGTGGGGTATCAACCATGAACATCTCGATGCCGATGAATTTACGCCTGCTGTTACCAAAGCGTGGGAATCTATCGTGACCAATATCCATCCAAATGGAAAGGTCGGCTATGTCCAGCAAGTTGCCTTTGCACCAGGCAGTGCGACAAAAGAGGATACTCAGCTGTACGGCAGTGGCGCAGTGCTCTTAGCTGCATCTGAAATCTATAAAATGATGACAGCGAAATAGAAAGGAAGCGTAGCATGAATAATTACCTACAGACTATGTTTTCTCTTGAAGGAAAAGTAGCACTAGTGACGGGCGCAAGTCGTGGTTTAGGCAAAGCGATGGCTATTGCTCTTGCTAAAGCAGGCGCAGACTTAGTGCTGACAGCGACCAACGAAGCGAACTTGAAGTCCACGCATGACGAGATCCAAAGCTTAGGCAGAAAAGTGCTATCTATTGGCTGTGACCAGAGTCAAACAGAGCAAATCAACAATGTGTTTGAAGAAGTAAAGAGTACTTTTGGCAAACTCGATATTCTCGTTAATAACGCGGGGACAATCCGCAGAGCGCCAGCCGATAAGACAACAGATGAAGATTGGCAACACGTAATCGACACCAACCTAAATGGTGTTTTTCATTTTTGCCGCAGCGCTGGTCAAATGATGTTGGCGCAAGGCGGTGGTAAAATTATCAATGTCGCTTCTTTACTCACTTTTTCGGGCGGTATTACCGTACCCGCTTATGCCGCAAGTAAAGGGGCTGTTGGCCAGCTGACAAAAGCACTTGCGAATGAATGGGCGGCAAGCAATATTCAAGTGAATGCAATTGCGCCAGGTTACTTCTCTACAGACAACACTCAACAACTTCGCGATGATAGTGAACGAAATGCGAGCATCACAGCGCGGATCCCATGCGGAAAATGGGGCCAACCAGAAGATTTAGCAGGTAGTGCGGTCTTCTTGGCCAGCCAAGCTTCGAACTATGTTAACGGACATATTATGCTCGTTGACGGCGGCTGGATGGCTCGCTAATGGCTAGCTCTACCCTTCGTTCTGCGCTATTGCTGAGTGTTGTTGCGTCAGTTTTTCTAATTAGAGATGTTGTTGCTCAGACCCAAGCAACAGAGGAGCCTGTGATAGCAAGGCTGGTGCTACTCGACGAACAAGACTTACTTGAAGTAAAAGCGGCTTATATCGCGGCGAAAAATAAAAATGGACGTTCGATTCACACCGAAGCAATCAAGCTCATACTAGAGCAAGCCGATAAAGCCATGAAAACTCAATATCTGTCGGTAACAAACAACCCAGAGATACCCGCCAGTAAGGATAATCACGACTACTTTAGTGTGGGTCCGTATTGGTGGCCAGACAAATCAAAGAAAAATGGTCTTCCATGGATAAGAAAAGACGGCCAGACTAACCCAACATTTCGTGGACCAAGCGCAGACAATAAGATGTTTGCGACTTTGATGAATGCCAGTCACCATTTATCCTTGGCTTATTTTTTCACGGGTGATAAACGTTACGCTCAAAAAGCGCAGCGTCTGCTTTCGCATTGGTTCATAAGGGCCGAAACAAAAATGAACCCACATCTTAACTTTGCCCAAAGTATTCCAGGTAGAGTGCATGGCCGCGGTATTGGCATAATTGAGTTTCGTGACTTACTGCGTATTTTGGATGCGGTTACACTGATAAAAGAGGTGAGTGACCAAGACTTTCAAGCGAGTTTTAATGAGTGGACCACCATTTTCTTAGGTTGGTTGCTTGAGAGTGCTAATGGCCAAGATGAAGCGGCAAAAGAGAACAACCATGGTACTTTCTACGATGTACTAGTGATTGGTATCGCTTTGCACCTTGGTTTTGACGACCTTGCTACAAAAATTACCGCACTCAGCAAACAGCGAGTAAAAGGGCAAATAAAGAAAAATGGCAAACAGCCCCATGAGCTCGATCGCACACGACCATTTAATTACACTGCATTCAACTTGGTCGGCTTCACCCGTATTGCGAATATGTCTGATCGCATCGGGGTAAGTTTATGGGAGCAACCTTCAGCTACAGATCAACGAATATTAAAGGCATTGGAATTTGCCGTCGCCAATTTATCCACCACAGACTATTGGCCTGGTAAACAGGAAAAAAGCATCGACTACTACAAACTAGTAGCGCCGGCCTTACTTGCCAGAAAAGCCTACGCGGAAAACCCTACGGTTAGCCAACAGATTGACCAATACCTGCAGATTATAGCGAGTAAATCAGAGCAAGCTAAACAACAGCTCGCAATTTGCGCCGCACTATTTAACTACCCTTATTCATTACCTTCGAACAACGATGTGAAATATCGTAGTTGTACGTATTAAAAATCAGGATTTAGCCATGATAAATGTTCATCCACCCTCACTTTTTCGCTCCTCACTATTAGGCGCTAAATGCCGTGCTCATGCCGTTCGTATGAGCTTTGGGCCCGTTTTATTTGCCATTTGCTTAGTACTTGTGAGCCTAGGGGCCCACTCTGCATCGCCAAAAGCCAAGGTTCACGCTGAGGTGACTCCTTTCAATGATAGCTGGGAATATTTACAAGAGAATCATCGAGACATTGCACTTGCGCGGAAGAGCCGTGATTGGAGTGCAATTTCTTTGCCTCATACTTGGAATGCAACCGATACGATGGATGCTGAACCAGGCTACCGACGCAACGCAAGCTGGTATAAAAAAACCTTTAAAGCAGAAGCCTTTGATGGAGTGACGCATTTATATTTTGAAGGTGCTAATTTTGAAACACAAGTTTACCTAAACGGAAAACTGGCTGGTGAGCATGTTGGTGGTTATGTCGGTTTTACTATCGACCTGACGAAATATTTGAAAACCAGCGGCAACAACGAATTGTTGGTGAGAGTATCCAATCGTTACAACCGAAACCTGATCCCTTCTCAGAAATCAGACTTTTTCTTGTTCGGCGGGATCACGCGTGACGTCTGGTTAAAACGTTTACCGCAAAAACATATCGATTACATGGCTATTACAACGCCGTCTGTGTCTGCGGAGTCAGCAAGTACAGAGGTAAAAGTCGATGTCGTCGCCGACGAGGCAGCTAGCTTCACAGTGATGGCGGAGATTATTGCGCCAAGCGGTGAGAGAGTGCAACGCCAAACTATAGAACTGCTTGCAAATAAGGGAATGAACAGCACAAAACTGAACTTCGAAGCCATCAAACAACCCATCCTCTGGTCGATCGATGAGCCAAACCTTTACCAGATGAAACTAAGCTTATTGGATGCTAACAAGAAGGAATTGCACACCAAACTCGATACCTTCGGTTATCGCTGGTTTGAGATGAAACCTCACAAAGGCTTTTTCTTAAACGGTGAACGCGTTCTGATCCGTGGTACCCATCGCCATGAGGAGCATGCAGGCTTAGGAGCGGCATTACCGAACGAGCTGCACCGTAAAGATATGCAGATGATGAAAGACATGGGCGCCAATTTTGTGCGCCTAGGTCACTATCCACAAGATCCTGAAGTGTATAAAGCCGCCAACGAATTAGGTTTGCTCATTTGGGATGAGTTGCCGTGGTGTCGCGGCGGTAAAGGCGGTGCAGAATGGGAAAAGAACACCGAATACCTATGGCAAGCCCAAGTAAAACAGAACATAAATCATCCCAGCATTATATTCTGGTCCTTGGGTAATGAAATATATTGGGAGGAAGATTTTGAGGGTGGTGGCGCAACCGAGCTAATTAATCCCTACCTCGAAAAGCTAAACACAATGACCAAAGAAATGGATCCCTATCGCTTAACCAGTATTCGCAAATACTATCCGGGTTCAGATATTGTTGATGCTTTTTCGCCTTCAATTTGGGCAGGCTGGTACGGTGGATCCTACAGTCAGTATGAAGAGGCATTAAAAGATGCGCATGCAAAATATCCAACCTTTATGCATATGGAATACGGCGGTTCTAGCCACGTTGGACGTCACACTGAAACCCCTATTTCACCTAAAGGTTTGAGAAACGCTCAGGTGTCTGTGTCTGAAGCGGTCAATCAAGCCGTTGTAAGAAGTGTTGCGAAAGACAGTGATTGGAACTCAAACTATATCGTAGACCTGTTTGATTGGCATTTGAACGTGTCTGAGAATCTCCCTGACTTTGCGGGTAACGCACAATGGGCTTTTAAAGACTTTGGTACGCCTTTACGTCCATTAAACCCCATTCCTTATACGAACATGAAAGGCTTAGTAGATCGCAGCGGAAACTTCAAAGATGCCTATTATGTGTTTGCTAGCTACTGGAAAAAAGAGCCCTTCTGTTGGATAGAGTCACACACTTGGACGCATCGCAATGGACCAAAAGAGGGCCGTGATGTGACGGTTTACTGTAATACCGATAGCGCAGAATTATTTCTTAATGGTGAGTCGCTAGGGAAAAAAGAGAAGCAACAAGGTGTTGTACCTGCTGGCGGTTTGGTGTGGAAAGTCCCCTTTAATAATGGTGAAAACACACTTAGCGTAAATGGCTTTAAAGACGGTGAAAAAGTTGCAGAAGATGAGCATGTAGTTACCTACCTAATTGGTAAACATGGCAAGTTTAAAACCATTAACTTACAAGCAGAAAACATTGAAGGTAATCGTTGGTTGATCACCGCAGAAGCTATAGATAAAGAGGGCAATCGTGTACTAGATTACTCAGAGCGCGCCTACTTCTTTAACATAGGAGAGCAAGGTAAGTTAGTGAAAGACCAAGGTACTCCATATGGAAGCAGCACCATTGATATGGCGAGTGGTTTTGCTGCAATTGAATATATCGACAATGGCAAAACGAGTACCATCGAATACCGCGGCCAAAATGTAAAAGGAGTGTATGTTGAAATTACACCTAACTAAGCATCTATTCGCGGGAACGCTGGCTTTCTCGCTTGCTGCTATGACGGCAAGTGCCGCTCAAGCCACCGTGCAAGCGATTGGTGCTACCCTGCCTGACATTCTTTCAAATGAGAAAGTCATGAAAGATAAGTTCTTACCAGACTACTCTTTTGCGGGTTATGCGAACTCAGAGAAAGCACCCAGCACGCAGGATTTCACTGTTATTAACGTAGCAGATCACGGCATTTTTGCGAATGATGGTTTAGACGACAGCCAAGCCTTATTAACCTTACTCGACAAACTACGTGAATCAGATGAACCGACTGTTCTGCAGTTTTCTAAAGGACGCTATATTATTAGTTCAATCATCTACTTTGACCGAAATAACTTAGTCGTTCGCGGCGAAGGCAGTGGTGTAAGCGGCACTGAATTTTACTTCCCTCGCCCACTCATTTATACCGAAGCACCTGAATTGAAAGAGCTAAAAGAGTATCTGGTCTCATTAAATAAAATACAAAAAGAGAAGAAAAACAACATCTACCTTCCCTTCACCGAGTGGGCTTGGTCAGGCGGTTATTTTTGGACACGTATTAAAGATCTTCGCGTGAAAAAATACCTCGACAAATATGATGTACCCATTCGTACGTTAGCGACACCAAACAAGGGAAAACAAGGGGAGTTTATCCTCACGGTCGATACTAGTGACAAACTGAAAGTAGGCGAAATCATCGAATTGCAGTGGTACAACACCAAAGGCGAAAACGCCCCCATTATCAATGAGCTTTACCACGGTTTAGTTGATAATGTCGGCTCTCATCACTGGCGCTTCGCTAACCTAGCACTCGCAAGACAACAATCAGAAATCGTCGCTATCAACGGCAATCAAGTAGAATTGAAAACACCACTTTTGCACAACATTCACGAAGGCATGGAAGTGAATTTGGCACCTTGGGAGCACCTCAGCAATATTGGCTTTGAGCACTTCACTATGACCTTTCCTTTCGCTGAACGCATTGCACATCACGTAGAACAAGGCTTCAATGGCATATACTTAACCCGTTTATATAACGGATGGGTAGACGACGTCAAAATTACCAATGCCGACAGTGGTATTTTAACCGAGGAAGTCGCGAATATCAGTATCACTGATGTGGTTACTGACGGTGAAAAATTCGCTCATTATTCCGTGCAAATGGGGGCGGTGCACAATGTGTTGGTTGAAAACCTTCATGTTAAAAATAAGGTAGAGCATCCTCTAAGCTTTAACACCTTTGCTACCAAGAGTGTCTATCTAAGAAGCTCTATCGATATCGATCCGGTACTTGATCAACACAGCGGCGTGAACCAACAAAACCTCTTCGACATGATTAGCGTAAACGTCACTTTAGATGAAAATCGACAATATCCGCTATTTGCTGGCGGAGGTGCAAGCTATTGGAAGCCTTCCCATGCAGCTTACAATACATTTTGGAACATTAATGTCCGTTTTCAAAACGGGCATGCAAGTGCACAAAGTGTGCTGTTAAATGGGATGAAAGATGGACCGAAAGCACGAGTGATCAGCGTAAATGGCAATTTACCAGTACATGTAGAATATGGTCCAGATGCCTACATTGAAGGCACTAACTGGGTGTATCCTGAAGCAGAATCGCTGTTTGAATATCAGCTTAAAAAGCGCTTATCGCAAGAATAAAGGAAAGCCATCCTTGGCTTGAAACCTAATTTCCGTCTATCAAATCCTGATAGTCCGTTTGACTTGCAATGTCTTGGATAAACTCTCTGCCATTGACCGACAATGGTTCATCGCTCGGTCCTTGGTTGAAAGCATCACGGCTAAACTGACTAAAAGACAGTTGCAAGGCTTCAATAGTAATATTGATTGTCGCACTTACAGGGCTAGATTTACCATCGCTGACTGAGTAGGTAAACACATCTGCCCCCGTGAGCTCGTCAAATGGCACGTAGGTAAAGGTACCATCTGCTGTCAAGGTGACACTTCCTAGTTGCGGCTCACTACTAATTTCATAACTTAATGCATCACCATTATCATCGCTAGCTGGCAACACGTCGATAATATCCGTCTCGGTTTGAGTTGTGAATACGGCATCTGCGGCGATTGGCGGCACATTTGGTTCAAAGTCAGCATCATCGTCATTATCGAAGCAAGCACTTACGCCTAATATCATGGACGATACGACCAGTAATTTCATACCATTGCGACTTAGTTTATTCATGTTTTACTCCTTAATTCGTATCCAATTATTCCGAACCTGCAATAGGGCTTGCTAAGTAAGGGAATGTTGCATCCATCATACTGGCATCCAATGGTGCACCATCAGTAAAGGGAACATTCCCAACAACCGCATCCTCTGGGTTACATAAGCCTAAATTCGTGGGTTCACCATTAATCGGAATCGGATGGCAAAGTGCTCCCATTACCACACGCAAAGCAATATCTACCACGTCATCACCAGGGCGACGACCATTCGGAAAGCCAGCTAAATCATTGCCTGCAACACCAAAAGGCGACTGCTCGGCTTGTGAGGTAGCAGGTATGGCCGTATTGAGCCTCAACATTTCAGAAGGTGTAACGGTAGAAAGCTGATTGACACCTTCAAATCCTGTTAGAAATGCAGTGACTAAATCCACTCTTGGGAAGTTAGTTGGCGCTATGGTTTCAAAGCTTGCACCCAAAGTTGCATTAACTGGGTCTTTGAACAGAATATTGAGTAATTCTGGTAGTGCTGGGTGAGTCACATAGTCAGCAAATTGCCCATCATCCTTCGGGTGAGCGCTAGAGAATTTGTCCTTGTCGCCAATTCCGATGACAAGTTCATTCACTAGCGGCGAACCTAAGCGAGATACCTGAGTAAGCGCGCCTCCTGTTACCTCAGGCTTATCAAAGCTTGCATTCGGGTTTAGTATCCGTGCTTGAGGCAAACTAGCACTTGTCCAACTGCCTATGGTGCCGTTACCATTGCCGGTCACACAAGACTTTGGTACTTCAATAGCGATACTCGTCACATTCTTATCGACTAAATCATCATTGTTGGCGTTTTGCGTAATGCCTCCCGGAAAACCACCATTGTCGTCTGCACCCGGCGCACTGTCGCCTTCAACGGGTACATAATTGACTAGGTCGAACGTTTCCCCAAGGTTCACTGCAAAAGGGTCTTTTCGTTGACCAACGAATACTCGGCCCATCTCAT
The DNA here is from genome assembly GCF_031846165.1 of Brumicola blandensis. Classification (NCBI taxonomy): domain Bacteria; kingdom Pseudomonadati; phylum Pseudomonadota; class Gammaproteobacteria; order Alteromonadales; family Alteromonadaceae; genus Brumicola; species Brumicola blandensis. The sequence continues at coordinate 311,928 of NZ_JAVRIE010000002.1, read as the reverse complement.
CACAACCGGGGATCGCAATGTCATATATAAAGCTATTGGCGTAGCTTTGATAACCGGCAAGATTAGAAAAGGTTTTATTACCGATGTAGTCGAGTGGCTTACCAAAAGCTTCCCCACCACTGGTGGCATTTGTAACGGGTGTGCGTGTTCCTGTCCGCGCATTCCCTTCAATCATGGTAATTGTGTAGGACTCAGCAAAATTCGCAGCACTTTGGTCAGCGCTGGATATAGGACCAATATTGATTAAAGGCACACCGACCGAACGTTGGTTACCTTCAGGACCTATCGTTAATTTAACGCCTTGGTTGTCGTTCGCGAGTTTTCTATCAAAATCAAATGCGAAGCTAAGATCTTCCTCAGCATCACCATCAGTATCAATGTGGATGCTGTAAACGGCTTCAGGATCCATTGGAAAATAGTTCGGTCCACCATACGCATCCTGCAATGGAATGTAGTTGGCGATCATGGTGACATAGTCGCCTCGGCCTTCTTCATAACTATTAAACGCATAAAAGTCGGTAGAATCTACCGTAGGAAAACGCGTGATATTCGGTGCTTCTCTGTGGCTTGATGCCTGCACGGCACTGCTAATAGCCATTCCGCACAAAGCAGAAACAATTAGTGATAGCTGTGTTTTTCTCATAGTTAGTCTTCCTTATTGATTGTAATTACTAAGAGCCAAACGCGCGAAGGAATGAAGTGGATGCAAGAAATATAAGCTTTCTCAAATTAAGCATGTGAACAAGCGCTTCGAGGCAGTAAGAAGCTGAAAGAGTTAAGAAATTTAAAAAGTAAGCACTATACTAGGGTAAACATTTAGTCGTATGTCGATTTCCAGGCGGCACATTTTTTAAAAAGGCCGTTTCCTGCATCCAATTTGAACTACTAGCCGTTTGGGTGTTTGAAGTATAAAAACAAGCAGATCATGGAAAACAATATGGAACATGAAGAACTATTACCTTTGCTGTTAAAAGTTGCGCGAAATGATCGTCCGGCTTTTGAAGCAATTTATAATAAGACCAGTGGCCAAGTTTACGCTGTGGCATTAAAGATGTTAGCAAAACCAGAGTTAGCGGAAGAAGCAACACAAGAAGCCTTTGTACGGATTTGGTACAACGCAAGTCAATATACAGAAGGTAAAGGCACCGTCCTCACATGGATTATCAGTATCGTGCGCTACCGTGCTCTTGATATCCTTAGGTATCGCAAGGTTCGCAAAGAAGAGGGGGTAGCGGATCTGGACAGCATTCCTTCGTCAAATATTGAAGCCTCAGAGTCAGAGAGCGACCATGAGACAGGCAAGCTTAGTCGTTGTATGAATGAACTAGACCACATGCAAAGACAAGCTATTCATTTAGCCTATTTTAATGGTTGTTCGCATGGCGAAGTTGTTGCACATATGGAGAAGCCACTTGGCACAATCAAGAGTTGGATTCGAAGAGGTCTTCAAGCCTTAGAGAGGTGTTTAAGCTTATGAATTATAATGATACCAAACTACTTTCTTCACTCGCCGCAGAATACGTTCTGGGCACTCTACGGGGTGCTGCGCGAAATCGCTTTGAAGCTATTAAAGTCAAGAATGCAAAAGTACAAGCAGCAGTGCATTACTGGGAATCTCAATTAAATGTGATGGCCACTGCCATTGACCCTGTTGAACCTCCAGCAAGTGTTTGGAGAGAGATACAGCAAAACTTAGGTTTTGATTTTAATCCGGAAAAGCTCAGTGGTATTGAAGTTTCACCTGAAATAAGAAAGCAAGCCAGCGCCAATGACAGTTGGAAAGCCTTGAGTGGTTTAGCGGTGGCTGCTAGCTTGTTTCTAGCCGTTGTATTCTATCAATTTTCAAGTGATGTTAAGTCACCTGAAGCTGTCGCTATTTTTGCTAACGCAGAGCAAAAAACCTTGTGGTCAGTTGATGTGCGTAAAGACAGTTTGTTTATTCGTAGCACGCAAAACTTAACAAAACGTCCCGCAAACGACTATCAATTGTGGATTGTACCTGCATCAGGTGACGCGCCTATTTCTTTGGGTTTATTACAGCAAGAAGGTACCTTTATACTGCAAAAGCCTGAGGTTTTCGATCAGCTTGAGATTGCAGCCTTGGCCGTCAGTTTAGAACCCAAAGGCGGTAGCCCAACAGGTGCGCCGACTGAAGTCTTATTTGCTGCGGAATTGGCCTTACTATAAGGTGAATTGAAAGACATACTAAGTAAGCAAAAAAAGCGAGTAATCCATTCAGGTTGCTCGCTTTTTTAATGGATAGACTAGACTCACTTTACTTGTCGTAGCCAAACGTTAAGCTAGAAAAATAAGTCTCAAACTCGGCCGTGCTCTGGTCGGCATTTGGTACAGCCCAAATCACATTCACAATCCAACTGCCTTGCGTGTCGATAGTGAAAGTCGCTTCACCTTTTGCGTTAGTTCTCATTTCTTGTTTTTCAGGCGAGGCCACAGAAAGTCGCGCAATATCGACAAGCGCGTTCTCAAGAGGCTTCCCTCTAAAGAGAACCTTTATCGGTAATGTTGCTTCACCTTTAAGTGTATACGGGTTCTGCATGGGCACGATTTCAAGCATGTGCCCAATGGGCTTAGTGATGTTGTCGGTATATGTATCTCCAACTTGGAGTAAGCTTTTTGCCTTGCGTGAATATATTTCACGACCATCGTCCTGGTTTTGGTTTAAGCGATTTCGCTGCTCAAGCACTAGCGCTAAACCTTCTTTTTTAGCGTAATCATTAAACTTATCCGCGGCCAGACTGCTAAAGCTATGATAGCTCTCAAAGCCCAATATGTGTGTCCCCTCCTCTGACAAGACAACATTCGCAAATCCCTTAATTAAACCATTATTCACATGCACATTTTCAATCTGATCTTTAAATTCGCCGTCACTATAAGTGCGAAGCGCAACAATACGATCCCAGCTCAATGACCAAGGGCTCACATCGTTTGCATGGCCGACTAAAAACTTAACAGGCACTTTTGTTGGAGCAGTATCGGCATGAAAACTCTTGGGGTTTAACCAAAAATCATGGGCATTAACTATGGTTACATTGACACTCAATAGACATATCAGGGCACACTTTGGAATGAATCGCATGGGCTCTCCTTAGAACTCGGTTTTTATCGCTTTGTATGTAAAGCGCGAATGTTTATTCTTAAAACAATACGGCGAAGGATGAGCAAACCTCACCCCACGACAAACCTTACTCCCCACTTTTCACTTTAGATGCAAAATGTGTGTAAAAACGGTAAAACCAACTAGATAAATGCCTTTTTTGTGCGGACAGAAACAAAAAAAGCGACCCATTGGCCGCTTCTTATGACGTTAATGATGACTAGTATTTAAACTGCTGCATAATTCGGTTGAAGTCTTTGGATAGCTGTTCTAGCTCACCACTTACTACGGTAAGTTGCTCAGAGCTTGTTGTAGTGTCTTCAGTTCGATTGTTAATTTCATCCACGTTAGATGAAATCATATCAGCCACTTTTTGCTGTTCGCCAGTAGAGTTAGCAATTTGATCATTCATGCGCGTAATACGGCTAATGGTTTCAGTAATTGCATTCAAACTTGAACCGGCTTTGTTGGCTTCATCAACACTGATGGTTGCTTGCTCAGTTCCTTTGGCCATCACAGACACCGCAGAACGAGCAGCATCTTGTAATTGCTCAATAGTAGCTTGAATTTCTTCTGTGGATTGTTGTGTTCTCGAGGCCAAGGTTCTCACTTCGTCAGCAACCACCGCGAAACCTCTTCCTTGCTCACCGGCCCGGGCCGCTTCAATTGCTGCATTCAGGGCTAGTAAATTGGTTTGCTCTGCAATACCCTTAATTACGTCCAGAACGACACCCACTTGGTTTGAATCTTGTTCCAATTTTTTGATGACCACTGCGGTCTCTTCAACTCGTGAAGCCAAACTTTGAATGCTCATGACAGTCTGATTAACGACTCGCTGACCATCGTCTGCGGCTGTTGATGCTTCTCCGGCCGCCAATGCAGCTTCATTCGCACTGCTAGCTACCGCACCCACGCTCATGGTCATTTCATCTACGGCTGCCTTCGCATCGGCCGCTGCGAGTTGTTGAGAGGAAATCGTTTGACGAGCTTGGTTCGACACTTGGTTAAGGTCAGAAGCAAGGTTCGACAATGGCTTACTAGAGTTACCAATGTCTTTCACAACACCTTGAAGCTTTTCAATAAACTGATTAAACCAATAAACCAAATCACCTATTTCGTCGGTGTTTTTTGTTTTAATTCTGATAGTGAGATCGCCATCTTCTTGAGCGATATCTTTCAGTGAATTAACCACATCAACAATACTTTTGCGAAGGTTATTCACAATCGGTAAGGCGGTCGCAAACAATAGAACCATGGTTACCAAGCCCATACCAATACCGAGGTAAATCATAAACTGAGCGGATTCATTCGCACCAATAATGGCAGCGTTAAAAGAGTCCTCGCGTTGTTTACTGAATTCATTCAACTTAGAAACGGCAGAACCAAATAAGTTGTTCATTTCTTGTGAGATAGCTTGCAGCTTCGAGTAATCTGCGGTGCCGTCGATCATAGATTTACTAACGTCGTAAGCCATAGCGAAGTATGCTTCGAAGCTTTTAAGAATGGGTCTAACGTCACCGGACATGCCCTCGCCCAGATTAATAATCAAATTGAGATGATCAACAGTTTTTTCAGCCAAGTCTTGCGCTTTTTCTAAGGCATCTTCATCGCCGGTCGTCACTGCTGCACTCAAGGTTTCTTTGGTGTTCTCCATGCTATTAAGCGCTTCGCGAGAATTCAGTAAAGCGGGCGTTTGAACTGCCTGTGCATCTTCTAGCTGCGCAACATTGTCGTAGGCAGAAATAGTACTGATAACGATGTACAACGCAAAACTCACTGTCCCTATGATTGGGATAAGAAAAAGTTTTTTCGCGATCGAGAGCTTGGCCAGAAAATTCATATTTCACCTAATTATGTAATGGTTGTGCACAACTACCGTGCAAAATATTCTTATCTATCCATCGAAAGCGCTAACTAGCTCACCTTTTAAGGTGTAACCAACTGTTGCTATATCCCCTTTCCAGCCGTCTGTGGACAACACGCCCGTTACCCAAACAGCATCATATAAGTTATCTATCGGCACACCTTCAGAAAATTTTACATAAACTATCTGATTTGATGGCGGTGGCGGTACATGAATGCATGCACCAAAGTAAGGAACAAGTAAAAATTCAGTGATATTATCGGCGTCTCCCTCAAGAGGAACAACGAATCCAGGGATTTTTACATACTGCTCATTTAATTCTTGTTTCAGCGGAGCATCGGGCTCCAACTGCGTCATGTCACCATTGTGATCAATGGCACTCGGTGGCACAACGTAACCTTCTGGTATCATGTCTTCCCAATACAATTCCAAAGGCTCAAGCTTCGTTTCTTGCATGGCGTTTGCAAATTGAGTGCCCACCAAGACGCTCAAAACTACCGCGACCCATAAGCTTACCGTATTCATTTTAATTAGTTTCAAGTACTTCACCCCTTTAAAGTATCAACTTTAGTCTATGCGTATAAAGTTTCAGACGCAATCAACAAGCACAAAAAAGCCCGCATAAAGCGAGCTTCTTTTCTTACAAAATCAGCGACTATGCTGTTTTGTTATATCTTTCAACACTAGATACGATTTCTGCTTTAGCAGCCTCAACGTCAGCCCAACCATTGATCTTAACCCATTTATTTGGCTCTAAATCTTTATAGTGTGCGAAGAAATGCTCAATCTGACTCTTTAATAGCGCAGGAACATCATCGATGTCGTTAACGTCGTTATAAATTGTCGATAGTTTGGCAACAGGAACTGCGATCACTTTCGCATCTTCACCCGACTCATCTGTCATGTTTAAAACGCCAACTGGACGGCACTTAATTACTGAACCGGCAATAAGTGGATGTGGTGCCATGACCAATACATCAACCGGGTCACCATCGTCAGATAAGGTTTTGTTCACGTAACCATAGTTAGCTGGATACTGCATACAAGTTGCCATGAAACGGTCAACAAAAAGCGCACCAGTGTCTTTATCAACTTCGTATTTCACTGGTGAAGAGTAAGCTGGGATTTCGATAATTACGTTCACTTCTTCTGGGGCGTTTTTGCCCACAGGGATGTCATTTAAGCTCATGCTGTATTCCTATTAAAAAACTATGTAAAAACTAATTAAAATAACTGCCGCGATTATATGTAAAAGCGCGTGCAGTATCTAGTATTAGGGGCTAAGAGTTTGGTCTCATGCTTTTCTCGAATGAGTGACCAAGGCCCAATTTTATTTATAGTAGCTCTTACACATCTCGACTTCATTTTTAGAGCCTAATAATACAGGCACTCGCTGATGTATTTCTTCAGGCATCACTTCCATAATTCTACCATGCCCTGTATCGCCTAAACCCCCAGCCTGCTCCATTAAGAAAGCCATCGGGTTTGCTTCGTATAATAAGCGAAGTTTGCCAGGCACTTTTGGGTTTCTCTTATCAAATGGATAAGCAAAAATACCTCCACGACACAGCACACGGTGAATATCACCGACCATTGCTGCAACCCAGCGCATATTGAAGTCTTTCTCGCGAGGACCTTCGGTACCCGCAATCAAGTCTGTTACATAGTTTTGGATCGGCTCTTCCCAATGACGTTGATTAGATGTATTAATTGCAAATTCTGCCGTGTCTTCAGGTACTTTTATGTTCCCTTCAGTTAATAGGAAGCCACCGTGCGTCTTATCTAAAGTGTATAAATGTGTGCCACGACCAGTGGTCATTGCGAGCATAGTTGATGGGCCATACAACACGTAACCCGCAGCGACCATTTGAGTGCCGGGCTGCAAAAACGCTGATGGATCATCAGGTTTCATCCATTGCGGAGCGTGTGTGATAGAGAAAATGGTACCAATTAAGCTATTTATTTCAGTATTTGATGAACCGTCTAAAGGATCGAAACTCACTAAGTAGTTCCCTTCAGGGTTGCATGGCACGACCGTATCTTCTTCTTCAGAAGAGATCGCTTTCACATAGCCAGACTCTCTAAGGGTATCCTTTAATATCTGGTTTGAAATAACATCTAGCTTCTTCTGAGTTTCACCCTGTACGTTTTCCGACAAAGTTGAACCCAAGACTCCTGCCAAAGCACCTTGGCTGACACGGAATGAAATTTCCTTGCAACCAGCAAGCAGTGTGCGAATAAGTAAGATAAGTTCTAGCGGTGCGCCGTCCTGTTGAAGCTGGGAGTTTAAGCGTTTCATTGTACCGAGGGTTCCTTTGGTAGGTGATCAGAATCAGTTTGTATCAATGGACGAGTATTGTAACCTTGCAACCTCAAAATTGCGACCCAGTTCTTGCATACGTATGCAGTAATTTAGTCTTATACTGAAAATATGCAGCATTTTATGAATATTCTCAAAAAGTACATTCGTCCTTTGCTATGTTTTGGTAAAGTATGCAAAAACAAAAAGAAAGTGATGACATGCACGTACATATTCTCGGTATTTGTGGCAGTTTTATGGGCGGAATCGCAGCGATAGCTAAGTCGCTAGGCCATACCGTTACAGGGTCTGACACCAACGTTTACCCGCCAATGAGCACTCAACTGGAAAACTTAGGTATCGCGCTCACCCAAGGCTTTGACACTGACCAATTTGAACCCGCTCCTGATATGGTAGTCATCGGAAACGCGATGAGCCGCGGCAACCCTGCAGTTGAGTATGTTCTTGATAGAAACCTCCCCTACACTAGCGGGCCACAATGGCTATTAGATAACTTACTAAAAGATCGCTGGGTGATTGCAGCCTCAGGTACCCACGGTAAAACCACAACATCAAGTATGATCGCCTGGATATTGGAGGACGCTGGTTTAAACCCTGGCTTTCTGATTGGCGGTGTACCTGAGAATTTTGGTGTGTCAGCGAGGGTCGGCGTATCACCGTTTTTCGTGATTGAAGCCGATGAATATGATAGCGCCTTCTTCGATAAAAGGTCGAAGTTTGTGCATTATCGTCCACGCACTTTAGTGATGAACAATCTCGAATTTGACCACGCTGATATCTTCGAAAATTTAGCTGCGATACAAAAGCAATTTCATCATGTTGTGCGCTGTGTCCCTGCTAGCGGTACGATTATTTCGCCGACAGAGGATGAAAAACTCAACGAAGTATTAGACATGGGCTGTTGGAGCGAAACCCAAACACTTGGCAATAACATTGCACCAGAACAGTCAAACGGTATGTGTAGCAAGAATGATTGGCAAACGCAGTTAATTACGGCCGATGGCAGTGAATTTGATATCTACCATAAAGGAAAACTGGTTGGCACTGTCAGTTGGGAGTTGATTGGTGAACACAACGTTAGCAATGCCGTCATGGCAATTGCTGCTGCTCATCATGCGGGTGTTCAGCTTGCAGATGCAATTCAAGCCTTGAGTCGCTTTGAGAATGTAAAACGTAGAATGGAAGTAAAAGGTGAAGTTGCTGGGATTACGGTATACGATGATTTCGCACATCATCCCACAGCCATCAAAACAACCTTGGATGGTTTGCGTAAAAAACATCCGGAAACTAAAATAATTGCGATTCTAGAGCCTCGCTCTAACACCATGAAAATGGGGGTTCATAAAGATACACTCGCTAGTTCGTGGCAAGAAGCTGACGAAATTCACTTATTTGAGCCAAATAATTTAGGCTGGTCGCTTAAAGACATGGTCGCAAATAGCCAAGTGCCCGTACATGTTTACCATGAAACGAAAGATATTGTAGCGCAAGTTGTCGATACTGCTGCCACAGGAGACCAAATATTGGTGATGAGCAACGGTGGTTTTAATGGCATTCATCAAACTCTCCTCGGCGCTCTTGCGCATAAGCATCAAAACAGGTAAATAATGACACAAAACCCAAAAGGAAAACGAGTGAACAAAGCTATCACATTAGCGATTACTGGTGCGTCAGGGTCTCCCTATGCATTGCGTTTATTAGAGCAGTTAGTTAAAGCTGACTACACTGTTTTTCTGCTGATTTCTTCTGCTGCAAAGGTCGTGTTTGCGACCGAAGAAGATTTAAAAATACCCAGCAAACCAGAGGATGCGGGTCGTTTTTTCGCTGAGCGATTTTCAGCCAAAGAAGGTCAGATCATTGTCTGCGGAAGAGAAGAGTGGTTTTCTCCGGTCGCCTCGGGATCTGCAGCGCCAAAACAGATGATAGTATGCCCCTGTTCTACAGGAAGCATCTCATCGATTGCAATGGGCGCATGTGACAACTTGATCGAACGCGCGGCAGACGTGGTGATAAAAGAACGTGGACAGTTAATTCTGGTGCCTAGAGAAATGCCGTTTTCAACGATTCATCTAGAAAACATGCTAAAACTGTCACAAATGGGCGTTACCATCATGCCAGCATCGCCCGGGTTTTATCATCAACCGAAAACTATAGATGACCTGATTGATTTTGTAGTCGCTCGGATACTCGACCACATTGGTGTAGACCAGCAACTCGTTGAGCGCTGGGGCTACGGCCAGAATAAATAAACACATATTGAACGACAGACTTTTACAAAGAGAGAAATATGAAAAAACTATTAATCGCAAGTGCATTGTTAGCCGCTAGCTCAATCCAACAAGCGCACGCTTGGGGTCAAACAGGGCATAGAATCACTGGTGCTATCGCAGAACAGTACTTAAGTGAAGAAGCAAAAGCTGCCATTGCTGCATTGTTGCCGAACGAAAGCTTGGCTGAGGCATCCACTTATGCCGACGAAATGCGTTCTAACCCAGAAGAGTTCTGGCAAAAGGAGGCGGGCCCTTATCATTATGTCACCGTGCCAAAAGGCGAAACATACAAAGAACATAAACACGCCCCAGAACAAGGCGATGCCTACACTGCGTTGAAGAAGTTTTCAAAAATAGTAAAAGACGATACAGCCCCACTTTCTGAACGCCAACGAGCGCTTCGCTTTATTGTGCATATTATTGGTGATTTACACCAACCATTGCACGCCGGTGATGGCACAGATAAAGGGGGTAATGATTTCAAACTTGAGTTCTTTTGGGAAAAATCAAACCTTCATCGCGTGTGGGATTCAGGTCTACTTGACCGCAGACAGTTGTCTTATACTGAGTGGACGGAATGGTTAAGTGAAAAAATCACACCAGAGCAAGCAGCGAAATGGAATACCACCGACCCGCTTATCTATATCACAGAAAGTGCAACTATCAGAGACACAATCTACCCTGAAGGCGACCGTTTAGGTTGGGATTACCTTTATCAACATCTGCCAACCGCCAAAGTTCGTTTGCAGGAAGGTGGTGTGAGAATCGCTGCTCATTTAAACGAGTTATTTGCGAAATAAATTGCGCACGTCATCCCCCTGAGCACGTCATCCACCCTAAGTACGTCATCCCCGCGAAGGCGGGGACCTAACTCATACTTATAAAAGCAAAAGAATACTCAAAACAAGTCGCCATACAAATCTCTCCAACTTGGATTAAGTTCGGAGATAAGCCGATTCTTCCAAGCTCGATTCCATTTTTTAAGCCTTTTCTCTCTAATTATTGCGCTTTCCATATCATCAAGGGCTTCAAAGTAAACAAGTTTATGCAAATGATATGTTGCGCTAAAGCCTTCGATTAGTTTGTTTTTGTGCTGATAAATACGTGCTTTTAAATCACTACTTACACCGATATACAGTGTTGTGTTTTTATTGTTTGTGATGATGTATATAGAGGGTTGCTTCACTATTGATTTCCTTGTCAATTGAAGGAGCAACAATACAAAGCTTTAACGAAATGAAAAGATCAGCTTTTCGTAAACTAGTCTTGAGGTCAAATAGAAGTTTAGGTTCCCGCCTTCACGGGAATGACGATAAACGTGGGTTCCCGCTTTCGCGGGAATGACGTGCTTAGGGGGAATGACGATAAACGTGGGTTCCCGCCTCCGCGGGAATGACGTGATGTTAGTCTATGTCTAAGGGTTCTGGGGATAGTATAATCCCAGTGCCGTCTGCGTATAGGTGGTCTTCTGGGAGAAAGGTAACTCCCGCAAAATTAACTGCGACGTCGAGGTCTCCGACTTCTCGGCTTTCGGCATTAACCGGGATAGCTGCGATGGCATGGATACCAATTTCACAATCTTCAAGAATATCAATTTCGCGCACGCTGCCATAACAAACAATACCTTCCCAACCGTTTTCTGCAGCCATTTGGGCATTGTATGCATCAACTAAAGCACGTCGTGTGCTGCCGCCGCCATCAATGAGTAACACTTTGCCTTCACCATCGGTTGCAAGCACCTTGTCGACGAGGCCTTTATCTTCAAAGCATTTAATGGTTGTCACTTCGCCGCCATAAGAATAGCGACCGCCAAAGCTGGTGAGTATTGGGTCGAGAACATCAACGCTGTCAGCAAACAAATCGCACAACTCAGAGGTATTGTATTCCATGATAATCCTTAAACCATTGTTTATAGGTTATTTGATAGACGACACACGCATAGTAGCACTTCTCACAAGAGATGAAACACAAATATAAATTGTCACAGAGCTTTCTTATTTCTGTCACTGATTGTTCACATAGTAACCGTATCTTTAGCCCTGAAAATACTAGCTTAGGGTATGTTATGACACTAAAGCGAATTACAGAATTAGATACTGCTTTATTCTTTTGGTTCAACCGGTTTTCTGAGTCTAGCAACTGCAAAATGATTAAAGCCGTATCAAAGACAGGGGACGGTTATCTTTATTTGGTGATTGCGTTTGTGATGTTTCTCATAGACAACGAACACGCCACCCTCTTCTTATACACAGCTTTAATGGCCTACGCCTTAGAGGTTCCAATCTACCTTATCTTGAAACAAATGTTTAAACGAGAACGGCCGAGTGCATGCCTATGCAATTTCACTGCTCACATCACACCCTCAGATAAATTTAGCTTACCTTCGGGGCATACCGCAGCAGCCTTTTTAATGGCCACGATTATTGCGAGCTTTTTCCCAAGTTTAGCCCTTATCGCATTTATATGGGCAACTCTAGTTGGTTTATCACGTATTTTATTGGGAGTGCACTTTCCCTTGGATGTTATTCTCGGCGCCATTCTAGGCAGTACTTTAGCCACTCTTAGCCTATTTTCTTTGGCTTAAACAGGAAGCGCAAATCAGAATGAAAATTTTATATGGTATTCAAGGTACGGGTAATGGGCACATAGCTCGGGCGAGATTAATGGCAGAGGCGTTCAATAAGCGCAGCGAGGTTCATGTCGACTACTTGTTTACAGGTCGGGACAAAGATGCGTATTTTGATATGCAAGTTTTCAATGAATACAGCACTCGCACCGGCTTGTCATTTGTCACTGAAAACGGCGCTCTGCACCGCTTCAAAACACTGAAACAAGCAAAGCTGTTTGAGTTCATGCGAGACGTCAACAAATTAGATCTTAGCGGCTACGATCTTGTACTCAATGACTTCGAGCCCGTTTCAGCATGGGCTGCCAAAAAACAAAAAGTGCCATCACTTTCAATTAGTCATCAGGCAGCGTTTAACTATTCCGTGCCTACTGAAGCAGAAGGTGTCGTCGACAAAATTATTACCAAACATTTTGCACCTACTGACTTTGCACTTGGCGTACATTGGTATCACTTTAACCAAGCGATTATTCCGCCATTTGTGCCAGCTGAATTAGCGTGCTCAGCAGATATAGAAGCGCAACCGTTTGTGTTGGTCTACCTTCCCTTCGAAACCACAATGAGTATTCAGCAAGCGCTTGCTCCACTGAGTGAAACGACTTTTTACTGTTATCATCCAGAAGTTAAAACTCCTTATATAGACAAAAACGTGCATTGGTTCCCGCCCTCTAAAGATGGCTTTCACCATGCCCTAATGTCATGCTCTAGGGTAATTGCTAACGGAGGTTTTGAGTTGGCAACAGAATGTTTGAGTTTAGGTAAAGCCTTATTGATGAAACCCTTGAACGGTCAATTTGAACAATTTTCGAATGCTTTCACGCTACGTCAACTCGGCCTATCTGACACCTTATTTGCTTTGGACACTGACAATATTGAAGAATGGTTGACCGAAAATCGTGCGTCTAAGATAAAATTTCCAAGTAATATTAATCGCTTCATTGACTGGATCCTCGCTGGTAATTGGAGTGATACTCAAGGCATATGTCAGGAACTCTGGCAAGAAGTTGAATTCCCTAGTGAAGTTAGCAAGAAATTTAGCCACATTTGACGCGTAATTTATTGGTTCAAGGCTTGCATTTTACGCCATTGCAATGCATTGTTAGGTCATTATAAGCTAGCTATCTTGTCTTAATGAATCGATCTTCTAAAATCGCCCAATTGATGGGCTTAGTGCTGTTTTTATCTGCCTGCGGGCAACGTGGTCCCCTATACCTACCCAAAGATGCACCAGCGAACAAACCGGAACCCGAAAACCGTGCGGACGCCCCTGAATCAACCTTAATGCAGGAGCAGTAACATGGACTTTTTCACTTATTCCCAAGAGCAGCTTTTTGCTGAAGACGTGCCGGTTGCCGATATCGCGAAAGAATACGGTACACCTGCTTACATATACTCCAGAGCGACGATAGAAAGGCACTGGCATGCATTTGACAATGCCGTTGCTGCGCATGACCATCTTATCTGCTACGCAGTAAAAGCAAACTCCAATTTGGGTGTGCTATCCGTGCTTGCTAAGTTAGGCTCTGGTTTTGATATTGTTAGCCAGGGCGAGTTGAGCCGAGTCATCGAAGCGGGCGGTGATCCTACCAAAGTGGTTTTCTCTGGCGTTGGCAAAACCTCAGCTGAGATTCGCTTTGCATTAGAACATAATATTATGTGCTTTAATGTGGAGTCTGACGCAGAGCTTGACCGAATTAACCACGTTGCTGGTGAACTGGGTGTTAAAGCGCCTATTTCAATTCGTATCAACCCAGATGTCGATGCTAAAACGCACCCCTACATATCAACAGGCTTAAAAGCGAACAAGTTTGGTATTGCTAGAGACGATGCATTACGAGTTTATAAACGCGCTGCAGCGATGCCGAACTTAGATGTTAAAGGCATGGATTGTCATATTGGCTCTCAGCTCACAGACATTACTCCGTTTGTTGATGCGCTTGAACGTTTGTTGGTTTTAATAGATGAGTTAGCAGAGCACGGCATTACTATTTCTCACCTCGATGTTGGTGGTGGTTTAGGCGTTCCATATAATGATGAAACCCCCCCACACCCTAAAGAATATGCCGCTGCAATGGCTAAGAAGATGCAAGGCCGAGAGCACTTAAAACTGATTTTGGAGCCAGGTCGAGCGATTGCTGCAAATGCTGGCATACTGGTGACCGCAGTAGAGTTTTTGAAGCAAGGCGAAGAGAAAAACTTTGCCATAGTTGATGCGGCGATGAACGACCTCCTTCGTCCTGCACTATACAGCGCTTGGCAAGCAATTATTCCTGTCCGTCCTCGTACTGGTGAGGTAGGTAAATTATATGACATTGTCGGCCCAGTGTGTGAAACCGGAGACTTTCTGGGCAAAGATCGCGAACTCGCTATTCAAGCCGGCGACTATTTAGCGGTGAGAAGTGCCGGTGCTTATGGCTTTGTGATGGCGAGCAACTATAACAGCCGCTGTCGTCCAGTAGAAATTATGGTCGACGGTAAGGAAGTGCATGTGGTCAGAGAACGAGAAAAATTAAAAGATCTCTGGAAAGGTGAGCATAAAGTTACGTAAACTACTCTTAGGCTGCCATGAATAAAACAACAATAATAACGATAAGAAGCGAATGCTGTTAAATTTCTCGAAAATGCACGGTTTGGGCAACGACTTTGTCGTCGTCGACAATGTGACACAAAATGTGTTCTTCTCTAAAGAGAAGATCCAACAGCTTGCCGACCGCAACTTTGGAATTGGTTTTGATCAACTCCTTATCGTTGAGCCTCCTTACGACCCAGATCAAGATTTTCACTACCGTATTTTTAACGCTGATGGTTCTGAAGTATCTCAATGTGGCAACGGTGCTCGCTGCTTTGCCAAATTTGTGAAACAAAAAGGGCTGATTAATCGCAATAAAATCGTAGTCAGTACGAAAGCAGGCCGCATGGTCTTGTACCTAGAGAAAGATGGGTTGGTCACTGTCAATATGGGTAGACCTATATTTGAACCAGCACGCATACCGTTTAAAGCCAATAAACAAGAAAACACTTATATTCTGCGTGATAACGACAGCACCTACTTTTGTGGTGCGGTGTCTTTGGGCAATCCTCATTGCGTGCTGGAGGTTGATGACGTCGCCACACATGATGTTGAAGGAATTGGCGCATTGATTGGAGCAAATGAGCGTTTCCCTGAAGGCGTAAATGTCGGTTTTATGCAAATTATTTCGCGCAATGAAATTAAGCTCAGAGTCTTCGAGCGCGGAGCTGGCGAGACTTTGGCGTGTGGCAGTGGCGCATGTGCAGCGGTCGCAATTGGAATTATGCAGGACAAACTCGATAAAGAAGTGAATGTCGAGCTCCCAGGTGGTAAACTCATTATAAAATGGCATGGGGATGACAGTCTTTTAAAAATGACGGGCCCCGCAGAACACATTTACGATGGACAAATAACGCTATGAATAAATCAAGTGTTAAGGGAAATACAGCGCAAGCGCTAGCGCAGGATTACACACCTTCTTTGGTGACAGAAGAAGAAGTGCGTGAATACATTCTGAATAACAAAGACTTCTTTGTTAAAAATCCCGATGTTGCTGAAAAAGTACAAATTCCTCATAAACAAAAAGGTTCTGTGTCCTTAGTCGAGTTACAAAGCGACCAGCTACGCAAGAAAGTTCGTCAACTCAGTTTCAAACTAAGCCAATTAATCTCCGTTGCCAAGCAAAACGAAGCCATTTACCGAGTATATGCTGACCTTAACCTGCGCTTACTTCGATGCACTGAGTTTGCTGAAATGCAATATACCATTGAAGAAACCTTGCAAGATGAACTAGACATGTCGGCAGCTAGCATCAAGCCTTTTAAAGGCATGTTTGCTTTACCTGAAATTCAACAGCGTTTGTTTATGGAAAAGCGCTTCAAAGACTCCGATTTCTTCTTTGGTCGTTTAAGTCAGCATGAAAAACAACTGTTATTCGGCGATGGCATTGCAGAATCAGTTGCCTTAGTGCTTTTAGGTGACCAGCGCGACTTGGGTATTTTAGCGATTGGCAGTGCAGATCCGATTCACTTTACACCGGATATGGACACCTTATTGATCAGGCAACTGCAAGAGTTCTTAAATGTTGCGATGCCAGACTTGCTGCATTACTAAGCCCTTTTGGATTGAATGACAAGCTCACGCGTTCAAACCACTATTACCAAGCTTGAAGACCTGCCTGAAGAACTCTCTTCATGGATTGTGAAATTTATCCATTTTATACGTGTCGAAAGACAACTGTCCGAACACACTTGTCGTAACTACCAAAGACAAATCCTAAGCGCCTTGGCGCACCTCAACCTGACTTCGTGGCAGCAACTATCTGCGGACCATATTAAGATGATGTTGATGCAATGCAGTAGTGCAAAGCTCTCCACTCGAACAATTAACCTCAGGCTCACTGTATTACGCAATTTTTGCGAATACATGGTTTCACAAAGCTATCTTCCGAATAACCCTGTAGCCTCTATTCAATCACTTAAACAATCAAAGCCTTTACCGAAACAACTGAATGTTGATGAAATGGGAAGCTTGTTAAATTTTGACAGTAATAGCTTTCTCGGGATAAGAGACAAAGCTATGTTCGAGCTATTGTATGGTTGTGGTATTCGTCTTTCCGAGCTAACGGGCCTGCGCCTGTCAGACATATTAGCTAGTAATGAAATTAGAGTCATTGGTAAGGGAAACAAAGAAAGGCGACTTCCCTTGGGCAAAAAAGCCAACAAAGCATTACAAGATTGGTTGGTAGAAAGAGACAAACTGCGTGCAAGTGACGATGAAAGTGCTTTATTTCTCTCGAACCGTAAAACGAGGATTAGTAATCGCCAAGTACAAACTCGTCTTGATCATTGGGCGAAGCAACAAACGCTCTATCAACAAATTAGTCCGCATACATTACGCCACTCATTTGCAACTCATGTGCTCGAATCGAGCAACGACTTAAGAGGCGTACAAGAATTGTTAGGACACGCTAACTTATCCACCACTCAAGTCTACACTCATCTCAATTTTCAGCACCTATCTCAAACATATGACCAGGCACACCCTAGGGCCAAGAAAAAGTGATTATTTACAAACCAACACCCAAAATTACCGCTATGACCTTCGATTTGGATGATACCTTGTATCATAATTGGCCTTATCTTGTTGAGGCTGAACGAGGTCTATTAAATTATATTTCAGAACGTTATCCAGACTCATCTCATCTGCATAAAGACGATTGGCAACAATTTAAGCGTCAAGCGCTGCGAGACGACCCAACACTCTTTTCGGATATGGGTGAATTAAGGCGCAGAGTCCTAAGCGAAGGTTTACAGCGTGGTGGTTATGCTGGCAGTACATTGAAGAAAGCCGTTGACGATTGTTTCGATTGGTTCTATTACCAAAGAAGCAATTTTAAGGTCAGTGATGCTGTTGCGACTGTGCTGGCTGCGCTTGCTAAAAAACTGCCGTTAGTTGCCATTACTAACGGTAATGTTAATACTAAACAAATCGGTATTGATGAGTATTTCCAAACGGTGCTAAAGGCGAGTCAAAACAGTCCAATGAAGCCTCATGCACACATGTTTGATAAAGCAGCAGCGTTATTGGCAGTGCCTAGAAAGAAGATACTCCACGTGGGAGATAATTTAGAGAAAGACGTCTGGGGCGCCAGCTTAGCTGGCTTTTCAACGGCTTGGCACGCATGTGACCGCAAGATGGACATTAGGTCTGAGCCAGTGAGAGTATTACCAAATTTGGAAATACACGAACTCGAAGAGCTTACCTACCTAGTTTAATAGTGTACTTGATAGCATGTTTGAAAGTATAGCGCCTAACTCTTGGCGCTATCTTCCAATACGTTCTGTTTCATTGAATCACAAGGCATTGTGCAATCAGGTTTTCCAACAACTTTCGCAGGCACACCGACTACCGTCACGCAGCAAGGCACATCAGACAACACCACACTGCCCGCGCCAACTTTTGAGCCTTCACCAATTTCAATATTTCCCAAAATTTTCGCGCCAGAACCGATCATCACCCCTTGTCGTATTTTCGGGTGGCGATCACCTTGTTCGTTACCGGTGCCGCCTAAGGTGACATTTTGTAAGATAGAAACGTTGTCTTCAACAACCGCTGTTTCACCAATAACAATACCAGTGGCGTGATCAAGCATGACGCCTTTACCTATCACTGCGGCTGGGTGAATATCGACGCCAGAGGCAATAGAATTACGGCTTTGAATAAACAAAGATAGGTCAGTTCGGTCTTTGTGCCACAAATAGTTTGCTAGTCGATGAATTTGTAGAGCATGGAAACCTTTGAAATGGATGAGTACAGTTAAGAATGAAGACACTGCTGGATCGCGGCTCAATACAGCTTGTATATCAATAATTGCCGATTCAACCATTGCTGGGTTTAGCAAATAAGCTTCTTCAAAAATCTCGCGCACAGCAATCGCTGGCATAACATCATCAGAGACCTTGTTGGACAAAATGAAGCTCAAGGAAGATTCAAAATTGTGATGGTTGATGACGCAAGCGTGGATGTATGAAGAAAGCATTGGCTCTTTTGCAGCAACGTCAATTGCTTCGCTCTTCAAAATTTTCCAGAAGTTCTCACTTGAGTGAAAGGTACTAGGTATCATGTCATCATTCCGTCTTGTTTAATGATATGTGTGATATCAAAGCATAGTGCTTATATGCACTTACGCAATATTCTTCTTAATTTCGTTAATGAGGGCTAAGTAGTCATCTTGTATTAAATGCATGTTTTCTCCACCCGCTTTTATGTTCTTTTCTAATTGGGTTGCCATTGTGCTCAAGTTATCAAAGCCAAACAACTGTGCTGCCCCCGAAAGCCTGTGGGCTCGGTTTTTAATCGCCTCTATATTCTCATCTTTCGCGCTTGCTTCAAACTCCACAAGTTCATTCTGAAGGCCAGTTGTAAACTGCGCGACTAAATCAGACATGTCTACATTGCCTAACACTGACGAAGCTCGGTTCATCGAGTCATCATCTTTGCTACCAAAGAAGGTTGCAATAGTGGATATGAGCAAATGTCGGTCAATAGGCTTTTGGATATAACCGTCAAACCCAAGTTCAAAGTATGCTTCCACTTCGTTTTGCATCGCATTTGCCGTTAAGGCTATGATGGGCTTTTCGCAGCCAAGCTTTCGCAGCTCATTGTATGCTTGTATACCGTCCATTCTTGGCATTTGAATATCCATCAGTACCACTTCGGGTTGATGCTCTTTATACAGCTCGGTGGCTTCATAGCCGTCCTTCGCTGCATAAACTGTTAAGCCTAATTTACTGAGTAAGCGTGAAATTAGCCGGCGGTTGTCTTCATGGTCCTCAGCTAAGAGTATTTTACCGTTAAACAAAGGTTTTGCTGAGAGGGTATCGAAATTCAGCGTCCCCTGAGGTAATTCTTTATTTCCGCTAGTCATCGGAACAGGCATACTAAAAGTAAACACGCTCCCCTTATCCAATTCACTGCTAACGGTAATATGACCGCCCATTAAGTGAGCTAGCTGGTTCGATAGATGAAGTCCAAGTCCAGAGCCACCGAAGCGGCGGCGAATGCTGCTATCACCTTGAGTAAAGCTGCCGAATATTTGTTGAACTTGCTCATCGCTTATGCCGATGCCGGTATCAGATATATGAAACGTTAGCTGATTCTTTTCTAGTACAACCTTCAACTCAACGCTACCTTGTAACGTGAACTTTAAAGCGTTTGAAAGTAAATTGATCAATATTTGCTTCAAGCGTAAGCCATCGATGTGCACCACAAATGGTTGTGGTAAATTCTCATGCAAAGAGAAAGATAAGCCTTTTGTTTTCGCCTGCATCGAAAACATGGTGTTGATGTTGCTCAATAATATGTGCAGGTCCTGAGGTGAATACTCAAGCTCAAATTTATTCTCTTCAATTTTGGTTAAATCGAGAATATCGTTCAACAGTGCTAACAAATACAGGCTACTATCATGAATGATTTCAACCTCTTTGTAGATATCTTTAGGCTCAACATCTCTGCAAATAATCGCTTCAGCTTGACCAATAACGGTTGTCAGAGGCGTGCGTATCTCATGGCTCATATTTGCTAGAAATTGCGTCTTAATTCTGTTTGCTGCAGCTAGCTTGCTAGACTCATTGGCGATATCTGCCGTTTTCTCCGCAACCTGCCTTTCTAGTTCAATCACCGCTTGTTTTTGGCGCTGGATATATATCAATATTCCTAAAATGAGAACGCCGGCGTAAACGCCAAACATCCACCCTCGCTCCCAAATAGGCGTTGCAACAGTAACATCGACAGCGAGTTCATTGTTATACCAAAGGTTTTGTTTGATCCGAGACTTAACACGGAAAACGTATTCTCCACCATTCAAATTGGTATACGTGGCAGACGTGTTACTACCATTTTCAATCCAGGATTCATCAAAGCCCTCGAGCATGTAGCTATATTGAATTTGGCGAGCATTGAGTAAATCAAGTGTGGCAAATTCAAACTTAATATTAGACTGATCGTAGTCAAGTTTTGCACCTAACTCGCTAACCTCATTGATATTAAAATCTTCGGAACTGCCCAAAACTTCAAAATTAGTTAATTTGGTACCTTCATCGGACTTATTGTCCTTAATGACCAAGGGGTCGAAGAAAAAAACACCATCACGGCTGGATAAAAAGATTTTCTTGTCAGTAATAGTTGATGTGGGATTATAGAAATAACGAGACCCCGGCAAACCATCGCGTTTGTCAAAATGACGCATTTCTTTGGTTCTAGGATCTAAGCGGCTGACCCCTACTGCAGTCACTAACCAAAGGTATCCGTTTTCGTCTTCGTCTATAAATCTAACGCCCTGGTTGTCACGCTCATTGAAAAAGTCGCTCACCAATTCTCTTTCGCCCGAAGTCAGATTTACTTTAAATAAGCCTATCTTATTTCCAAGCCACATATTATCTTGCTGATCTAGGTAAAGTGAGTAAATGAGGTTTGCTAATCCTTCATTTTCAGAGGAGTCGTCTCTAGCATCACCTATTTTCGTAAAGGAATATGGTTGGATATCAACCAAAAAAAGTGTATCACCGAAAGACAGCCACATTCTGTTCTTGGGACCTAAATAAACCCGAGAGGAGACGGTTTCAACAATTTGACCTGCGGATATATCATCCAAGGTAAAAAACTCAAACTCATTGTTAGTATAGTAAACAACAAATAAGCCAGACTTAGTGACGACCCAAAGGTTACCAGAATCGTCAGTTTCTATATCGCGAATATCATAAAATGAATCCTGCAAATACGGTGGCGGAAGAACTTCGCTTTTATGTCCATTAGTGTCCACTCGGAATAGCGTTTGCGAACCCGTATACCAGATGTCACCTTGTTTCGATTGAGCTATGAATCGAATGGCCGAAATTGATTCGCTAGATTGTTTATTAAGTACAGAAGTAAGTGACTCGGTGCGCGGATCCCATCTTTTTAACTCTCCCGCTGAAGTTCCAATCAATACACTATCATCGTTTGCACGCTTCAATATAAATGCAGAGTTAAGAGAAGGTTCCTCTATTGCACTAAAAATGCTTTCCCGCGTTATTTTATATAAGCCAACGCCTTCGCAACTTAACCAAATTGTACCTTGGCGATCCTCAAACAATGTTTGACCACAGCGGTCGTCAAAATCCAATGGTACTTTCTTGAGCGTCTTTGCATGTTCTGTAAAACTATAGACCCCATTGTCAGTCGTCACCCAATATTCATTGAAACTAGTTTTAATCATAGAGTAAATTGCACCCAAGCCTTTACTGTTTTCAGTAGGAATTGGAGTAAAAGTTTCAGTTCTGAGATCGAAGCGTACAATACCATTTTGTGTGCCTATGAAGAGTACTTGGTTTTTCCCCTTCACCAGCCTTCTGATTTTGTTCAATTCTGAAAGCATAGAGTCACTTTCTGGATAGTAGTGCGTAAATAGTTTAGTTTGAGTGTCGAGTTTGTTTAGGCCAAAATCTGTGGCTATCCAAAGAATGTTTTCTTCAGTTTGTTCAATATCCCATATACGTGGGTCAGAAGTGCCGTTAGTTTCACCATCCAATTGAGGAAAGCGTGTGAAATCTTGTGTACCTTCGTGAAATTGATGTAAACCCGCGGTGTATGTGCCAGCCCACAATTGATTGTTACTGTCTTGGTGGAGAGATTGTACAAAATTGCTGCCAATAGCTCGCTCATCTTCCGGTGAAAAAGTGAATTTCGAAAAGGTTTCAGCATCCTTATCAAATAAAATGAGTCCCCCCCCCCAACTACCGATCCACAAGCGCCCTTGTTCATCTAAGTAGAGGTTTCCGGCATTATTATGTGGTAAGGATGAATCGTCGTCTGAGTCGTGGAGGTAAGTAGCTACATTCTTTCCATCATATCGAAGAACGCCATTGTATCCGGTTCCTAACCAAAGGAAGCCGTCTTCGTCTTGTACCATAGAGAAAATAATTGAAGAAGAAATGCCATCATTTTCATTCAGTAATTCGTATTCATACTCTACCGCTGCAGCGGCGCGACCAGCTAACGCCACAAGGTAGAGCAAACAGAAGAAAGTGAGAATGCGATTAAACAACTAAAATCCCTTGGGCAGACCAGTAAAATATCTCAATCTACTTTGGCTAATTAAAACGACACTTTGCAGAAGTAATGCTACGAAAAACCGATATTCACAGGTACTACCACACAGCCCTCAGTATAACTGAATAAGCGAAACATGAAAGACGAAAAGCCTGAAGCACGCGGCAAAACCCTTTCCGAATCACACTCGAATAAAGTTCGACTCAGGAAGCTAAAACTACAAGCTTTTTAATTAGAAAACAATTGATTAGCCTAAGTTTTTGCGGAATAAATTAGATTCACCGTGAAAGTAGCGCTGTAAGCAGACTCAGTAGGTTTACAGTTCGCATGAATGAAGTGCTGTATAAACACACAGGTTTATTGCTATACTGCGCCCATCCACAAAAAATATGAAGTGAATAATGGACGTAACGCGACTCCTTGAAGACCTAAACGATAAACAACGTGAAGCGGTGGCAGCACCAGCAACTGATACTCTGGTGCTAGCGGGTGCTGGTAGTGGTAAAACTCGAGTACTTGTTCACCGTATCGCATGGTTGATGGAAGTAGAGTCTGTTGCGCCTTATAGCATTTTGGCTGTGACGTTTACTAACAAAGCAGCAAGAGAAATGCGAGGGCGAGTCGAACGGCTAATGGGACAAGCGCTTAACACAATGTGGATTGGTACGTTTCATGGTTTGGCACATCGACTCTTGCGCTCTCATCATGAAGAAGCAGGCCTACCTGAAAATTTTCAAATACTAGATTCAGACGATCAATATCGGCTAATTAAGCGTCTGTTAAAATCAATGAATTTAGATGAAAAGCATTGGCCGCCAAAACAGATACAGTGGTACATTAACGGCAATAAAGACGAAGGTTTACGTGCTAAAAACATAGAAACGCATGGCGACCATACTCAGCAAAAAATGAAAGAAATTTATATTGCCTATGAACAAACATGCCAACGTTCAGGCTTAATTGACTTTGCTGAATTGTTATTGCGCGCTCATGAGCTATGGGCAAATAATCCGCAAGTCTTGCAGCACTACCAAAAACGCTTTCGCGCTGTCTTGGTGGACGAATTTCAAGATACAAACAACATTCAATATGCTTGGTTGAAACTGTTGACCAGCAATACCGACAATAACAATATGATGATAGTGGGTGATGACGACCAATCAATCTATGGTTGGCGTGGTGCCAACGTTCAGAATATTTCTCACTTTTTAAGAGACTTTCCTCGCGCAAACACAGTAAAGCTAGAGCAAAATTATCGCTCAACATCTAATATATTGAATGCAGCCAATGCCGTTATTGGTCATAACCCTGGACGTCTCGGCAAAGAGCTTTGGACTGAGGGTGGCGAAGGCGAAAAAATCAGTTTGTATGCAGGGTTCAACGATCTCGATGAGGCTCGGTTTATTGTTTCCCAAATCAAAAGCCAACATGAGCAAGGTTCTGCTTTGGCCGACTGTGCAATCCTGTATCGAAATAATGCGCAATCTCGAGTGTTGGAAGAAGCGCTACTTCACGAAGGCTTAGCCTATCGTATTTATGGCGGTTTACGCTTTTTCGAACGCCAGGAGATTAAAGATGCTTTGGCTTATCTACGACTAATAAATCAGCCAATTGATGACGCCGCCTTTGAACGTGTGGTCAATACACCCACTCGTGGTTTAGGCGACAAAACATTGTCAAACATACGTGTATTTGCCCGTGAAAATGACATTTCAATGTGGCAAGCAAGTAGCAAGATGCTTGCACAGAATATGCTTTCAGGCCGCGCTGCTAATTCATTAAAAGGATTTGTAGAGATGATCCTACAAATGACACAAGATGTGAAGGACCTTCCACTCGAGAAAAAAGCAGATCATGCCATGAAGCACTCCGGTTTGTTCGCCATGTATCAAGCGGAAAAAGGTGAAAAAGCCAAAGCTCGTGTAGAAAACTTAGAAGAACTTGTTACCGCTTGTAAGCAATTTGAGGCGCCAGAAGACGCTGAAGAAATGAGCCCATTATCCGCATTTTTAGCTCACGCCTCTCTTGAAGCGGGTGACGCTCAGGCTGATGCCAACCAAGATGCTGTGCAGATGATGACCATTCACACTGCTAAGGGACTAGAATTTCCTTTTGTTGTTTTGGCGGGTGTCGAAGAAGGCATGTTCCCTAGCCAAATGAGCAATGATGAGCCAGGAAAACTAGAAGAAGAACGACGTCTTTGCTACGTTGGAATGACCAGGGCAATGCAACGACTCGTTATCACCTACGCCGAAACGCGCCGTTTGTATGGTCAAGATAAATATCATACAGCCTCTCGTTTTATTCGAGAAATTCCAGGTGACTACATTGAAGAAGTACGTCTACGTACGCAAATTAAACAACCAATCCATAATCGCTTCAGTTCAGCAACTTCCCACGCTACTTTTGAAGAAAGTGGATTTAAGTTAGGCGAACGCGTAGAGCACAAAAAGTTCGGTGAAGGCACTGTACTGAACTATGAAGGTTCTGGCGAACATGCCCGAGTTCATGTGAACTTTGACTCGGTGGGCACAAAAATACTCATGCTTGCTTATGCTAAACTCGTGAAAATCCCTTTCTAAACTTTGAGCGTACCTAATCTTATCAATACCTAGGCGGAGGTCGAAACAGTATGAAGCTAGTTTATACCAACGAAAACAACATACTAGTAAACCATGCAAAGAATATCCTGGAGAACGAGGGTGTTGAAGTATCGCTCAAGAATGAACATGGCTCTACTGGAATGCACCCTCAGTTCATGTTCTTGGAGGTATGGGTAAACAATGATGCGGATGAAAAAAAAGCTAAGCGCATACTTGAAGAGATTGAAAACCCACCAGAAACTGAAGAGTGGGTATGTGCGAATTGCCAAGAGAAAAACGACGCTTCATTTGAACTCTGCTGGCACTGCCAAGCACCGGCAAATTAATAAAGCATAGCTGCACTGAACTAAAGCGGAAACTTAAAGGTAAAAGACTTGTGATAAGTGAGTTGTAGACTATCATTGACCAATCTCACTTTTCTATCTACTTAAAATTTAAGTCTTTCTTTAGGAGCTCTACATGCGCTGGCGTGCTTGGTTACTCACCTTCGTTTTTGTTTTTAGTGTTATTGGCCTATTAGGTTTCGTCAAGTTCAACCAAGTCATGGCTGCTATCGCTTTCGGAAACTCCTTTCCCGAACCAAGTGAGACTGTCAAAGTCCAAACGCTCAGTGAGTCTAACTGGCAACCGACCTTAAACATAGCGGGTAGTGTCCTGCCGACCCGCAGTCTCGAAATTCGAAACGAATTGGAAGGCATTGTGACCTACATCGGTTTTGCATCAGGTGGTAAAGTAAAGGCTGGGCAGGTTTTGTTAAAAATGCAGGTTGATGATGAACTGGCGCAGCTAGATGCCATCGATGCAGAAATAAAAATTGCAGAGCTTGACGTCAACCGATTTGAAAAGCTATTGGAGCAACGAGCATCTAGTCGGGACCAATACGATCGTGCCAAGGCGCAGTTGGCTGTCGCTAATGCTAGGAAGCGTTCGCTTGAAGCCATTATTGCCAAGAAAACCATTGTTGCCCCTTTTGACGGCCAAGCTGGCTTACATCAGCTAGAAGTTGGTGCATTTTTGTCTGGTAATACCTTGGTCACTAAACTCATCAGTGATACCAAGACTGTTTGGGTCGACTTTAATATTCCACAAGCTTATTCAAATGTAGAAGTAGGCTCGGTTTTAAGAGTGAGCTCCAGCATTCTCAATCTGCCACCCACTGCAGCTAAACTCATTGCTGTTGATCAAGAAATCTCAACCCGCTCT
This sequence comes from Brumicola blandensis, assembly GCF_031846165.1. Classification (NCBI taxonomy): domain Bacteria; kingdom Pseudomonadati; phylum Pseudomonadota; class Gammaproteobacteria; order Alteromonadales; family Alteromonadaceae; genus Brumicola; species Brumicola blandensis. The sequence goes on along the minus strand of NZ_JAVRIE010000002.1, from coordinate 285,327 downwards.
CGGAATATGCGAGCAAGAGCAGAGCTAACTACCAGCGATTTTGCACTAAAGCCTGGCGCAATAGTGACTGTTTCTTTGCCGGTCGGCAACACCGAAACTGTTGCTCGCTTACCTACTAAAGCCATTCGTTATGATGCTTTCGGCACCTATGTGTTTAAACTCAATAAAGATGAGAACGATGATTACCGTGCCAGTCGCCAAGTGGTCAAAGTGATCACAACTGAGGGCGAAACAAGCGTGCTTAAATTGAGCGAAAGTCCTGGCTTAGAACTAGGAGATACAATAGCGACACAAGGTAGCTTTAAACTGCGAAATGACATACTCGTTTACGTTGATGACGGAAGAGAGTAAGTCGAATGAATGACCAAAAGCCCGACTTGGGCAAGCCAACTATCATGGATGTGTTTTGTAAACGTCCAGTATTATCTATCGTTCTTTCTTTGGCGCTTGTGCTTGTAGGTATAAGAGCAGCAATCGACTTACCCATTTTGCAATTCCCTAAAATTGAGAGTGCCTCGTTACAGATCACGACGCCATATGTGGGCGCGTCTGCAGAGGTCGTACAAGGTTTTATTACCGAACCGATAGAACGAGCTGCGGCTTCGGTACCAGGCGTCGATTATGTCGATTCTCGCACCACACCAGGAGTGAGCACGGTAACGGTCTGGCTGCGACTTGGTGTCGATAGTACCCGAGCGCTTGCAGAGCTCTCATCTCGACTCGATCAAATTCGATTTGAACTCCCTGAGGGAGCAGAAGACCCAGCGGTGCAGGTTGTGCGAGCTGATAGACCATTTGCAGTATTTTATCTCACGGTTAACTACGATGAGATTGAGGCCGGTATGTCACGTATCGAAGTGACTGATTACCTGTCGCGACGCGTAGTGCCCAGCTTATCGACTATTCCAGGAGTACAGCGCGTTGGCTTAGAAGGTGGCCGTTCTCCAGCGATGCGAGTATGGCTTAATGCAGAGAAAATGGCAGCCTTAGACGTGGCAGCGGATGACGTTTCCGCAGCTTTGCGAGCGAACAACCTCATTGCCACAGTCGGACGCACAGAAAACAGTTCACAACGTGTTGGCTTGCTCACTGACACCTCTCTAAGTAGTGTTGAAGAATTTGAAAACCTTGTCATTCGCCAAGTAGATGGCGCGCAAATTCGTATCAGAGACATCGCTGACGTGCGACTGGGTGAAGAAGAAGGCCAAGTTAGCTCACGTTTAGATAAAGACACCGTGCTGTATATTTCAGTATGGCCTTTGCCAGGTGCAAATGAGATTGAAATTGGCGACCGTTTGTATGAAATGCTCGACAAGATCAATCCAACACTTCCACAAGGTTTAAGCATTACTGATGGCTACGACGGCACTCTGTATATGCGCAGCGCCTTGCGAGAAATATTCATTACGTTGATTGAGACCGTTCTATTGGTCGGATTGGTCGTTGTCGCTATGATGGGCTCATTCCGCACGGCGCTTGTACCGCTCGTTACGATCCCGATTTCTATTCTCGGTGCTATCGCGATGATGACACTAATGGGCTTCACACTTAATCTACTTACCGTATTAGCGATCGTACTTTCCGTTGGATTAGTGGTCGATGATGCGATTGTAGTGGTGGAAAATGTCGCTCGCTACATGCGTGAAGGTATGAGCAGAATGGAAGCGGCCTTGGCGAGCTCTCGCCAACTCTTAGCGCCGATCATCAGTATGACCATTACCTTAGCCGCCGTTTATGCGCCTATTGGATTACTCTCTGGTTTAACTGGCGCATTATTCAAAGAGTTTGCTTTTACGCTGGCTATTGCCGTGTTGATATCAGGTTTAGTCGCTATCACCCTTTCTCCTATCATGAGTGCGTATGCCTCGCCAGAAGGAGGCAAGGAAGGTAAACTAACGCGTAAAGTAAATGGTATTTTTGAAGCACTCCAAAACCGCTACGAAAAAATACTCTTGGCAACACTAAACTACAAAGCGCAAGTGTTAACCATCGCCGTCATCCTATCTCTACTTTCAATCCCTTTTTACCTGCTTTCTTTGAAAGAGCTAGCGCCAACCGAAGATCAATCCAGTATTAATGTGATTGTTGAATCAGCCCCAGAAGCGTCGCTTGAGTACAGCATGACACAAATGGACCAAGTCGTAGATACGATGAAGGAGCTTGAGGGTGCTAAATTCATGTGGCAAATTGTGAATCCAGTGGGTGCCTTCAGCGGTGTTGATTTCATTGACCCAAGTGAACGTGAGCAAAGTGTGCAGGAAATGTTCTGGAAGGCCTTTGGCTCGCTTTCTTCAGTGTCTGGTTTAAAAGCCTTCCCTGTGCTCGATTCCGCGTTGCCCACATCAGGGAATTTTTCTGTCGAGCTCGTTGTGTTGAGTACTGATTCATATACCGACATGAAAGTATTCGCCAACCAAATGGTCCAGGCAGCTAATGAAAGCGGCAAATTCTTGTTTGCTGAAACCGACTTGAAAATCGATTTACCTCAGGCACGCTTCAATATTGATCGAAAACGCGTCGCCGATTTGGGTATGGATCTCAGTACGGTCAGTCGACAACTTTCAGTATTGTTATCAGGTAACTTTGTTAACCGTTACAACCAAGATGGTCGAGCTTATCGGGTTATTCCTATGATTGACGATGCCGGTAGAGCAAATCCCGACGCTATTCTAGATTTACAAATTCGTACACCTGCAGGCGACCTTGTTCCAGTGCGCTCTATTGCAACACTAGTCACCGAAACTGCGCCGCGTGTGCTTAGCAAATTTCAACAGAAAAATGCTTTTCGAATCTATGGTGAAGTGATCCCCGGCACTACGAAAGAGCAAGGTTTAAGTGCGTTAGAAGACGCTGCCGCCGCATTATTGCCTGAGGACTACACCATTGATTATGCGGGTGAATCACGACAGATTCGCCTTGAAGGAAATACCTTAGAGGGCGTTCTTTTAGTTGCTTTGGTATTTGTATTCTTAGTTTTGGCGGTGCAATTTAATAGCTTCCGCGACCCACTAGTTGTTCTTCTTGGCAGTGTACCTTTGGCCTTAGCTGGTGCAATGATGTTTGCTTTTCTCGACTTTACTACTATCAACATCTACTCCCAAGTCGGTTTTATTACTCTAGTAGGCTTGATTGCCAAAAACGGTATTTTGATTGTCGAATTTGCAAACACCATGCAAAAGCGAGGCTATGAAAAAATAGATGCAATCCAGATAGCCGCAAAAACGCGACTTCGCCCAGTCTTGATGACGACTGGTGCTACGGTGTTAGGCCATTTCCCGCTGGTTCTTGTGACGGGTGCTGGCGCTGAAGCCAGAAATAGCATTGGTATTATATTAGTCGCCGGTATGCTGGTCGGAACCGCATTTACTTTACTGGTATTGCCAAGCGTATATATGGTGTTAGCGTCGAAGCATTCACCCGATGAGCTCGAGGATCCAGAACTAAGCAACTCGCATTCATAGGGAAAGAATACAACAGCTGAGGCGAACCTTTGTCAGTAAGATTTTGCGATATAGGCAGAAGCGCTAGCAAAAGCAGTTGACTAGCGCTGTAAATTAGCGAAATATGAACAAGCAAGACACATCGACTCTACACACGACTGCAACAACAAAGAAGAGAGGGACGAATGCCATTTACTACAGAATTAACCGAAGAGTTAAACCTCATCCTTAAATTCCCAAACAAAAGTTTAATGCAAGGTTTGAAAATCCATAAGGATGCTGATCCAGCTATGATTAATGCAGCTCAACGTTTATTTGATAAAGGGATTGTTACTCAGCCTGATGGTGGTTATCTGACTGACCTCGGTCATGATTTGGCTGAACACGCACAGGTAGTGCAATCTGCGCTAAATTCTAACTAATACGGAAACATTAATTATACTTATCACGTTTACAGAAACAGCTTCACAAGGTTGAGGTAATGAACCTTTGGAAGCTGGCTGATGAAAACAAGTTACTCAGAAAATATTCAATCCAAAAATATCTTTAACATTAAAAAGCACTTCCGCTGTTTTTTCTCTCGAGATTTGACTTCCCTTGACTAAAATATCTACCAGTTGAGCCTTATCATTTAAAAACTCGCCTCTTCTTTCTCTTATAGGTCGAAGCATGTCTTGCAAACACTCCTCCAGTATTTTTTTCGTTGTACCGTCACCTAGACCTCCACGACGATAGTGCTCTTTTAATTGGTTTATATAGGCCTCATCAGGATGAAAGGCATCGAGATAGGTAAAAACGATATTTCCTTCGACTTTACCGGGATCTTCAACCATTAGATGATTAGGGTCGGTATACATGGACTTTACAGCTACGGAGATTTCTTTTTCAGTGGCCCCAAGGTTAATTGCATTGCCCATCGACTTAGACATCTTATTTTTTCCATCTGTACTAGGAAGCCGCGACGCATTGCTTAGTAAAGGTCTGCATTCACTCAGGACCGTACGTCCTGCTAGTGAATTAACCTTTCTCACTATCTCATTAGTTTGTTCAAGCATGGGTAACTGGTCATCTCCGACTGGCACTAAAGATGCCTTGAACCCTGTTATATCGGCAGCTTGCGATATGGGGTATGTTAGAAAACCAGCTGGGATAGACCGTTCAAACCCTTTGTTTTGGATTTCACTTTTAACAGTCGGATTTCGCTCTAACCGACTGATGGTGACAAGGTTATTGTAGTACATCGTCAACTCAGCAAGGGCGGGAAGTTGTGATTGAAGGCAAATAGTTGTTTTGGAAGGGTCGATACCAACAGCGAGATAATCAGCAACGATATTTAAAATGTTGGATGATACTTTTTTCGGATTGTGGGCATTGTCAGTAAGACCTTGCATATCAGCGACGAGAATCGTTTGCTCGTGAATTGACTGTAAAGTTACACGTTGCTTTAAAGAGCCGACATAATGACCGAGATGTAAGGGACCTGTTGCTCTGTCTCCGGTCAGAATAATTTCTGGTTTTTCAGCATTTTGTTTTGTGTTCATATGTATATCTCCTAGTTTAAATAGATCGCTACTGGAGATATAAAAGAAATTACAGTCTTAGCTACCTTCCAGCAGCTTAAGAATGTAAGAATTCAGCGCCGCTCTAAAAAGAGCGCCACCAGAAGTAGAATGATGTGGACGTTGGAATGTATGTCATGCAGGTAGGTTAACGATAATTCTTTCGAAAATCAACTCCCAACAGTGGATTACCAATAGAAAAACGTACGTAAAAACAGTGATGTTAGACAAAGCAATAAATATGCTCCACATAATAAAACTCAAGAGCTGCACTGGTCCTAGAATGTGTTTCGCCATATTCAAAAATATATCAGCGAGGCCGATTTCTGAGACAAGTGTTAGAAAGTAATTGTTCTACTTTTTATAAGGAAAAGTTTTAACAAGCTTAACATTGCTCGCTTTTGCATCTGGTAGTGACTGTATAACATCGCTTGCGTTACCGAAAGGTTTATCGGTGTTCTCATCTTTGAATAGATACCCTTCTTTTTGTTTTTCAATGAGTGTGCTTTTAGCGAAATTATTGCAAAAAAGCGCAACAACAAAACCGGGTGTTGAGGCCTTCTCACTGGCTGAGCATTCTAATGTAAGTAATGAGTTCTCATCTTGCACAGTATAGATGATATTTTCTGATGTGAAGGTATCGCCAACTTTCGCAACTGGCTCAGAAGAAGTGCTAGTGAAAACAGCCACTTTAGTTTCTTTTACCGTTGCGCTTTTGTTTGAAGAATTTTGGCGAGTAGTGCTAGAGCAAGCTGACAAACCAGTTATGATAAATGCTGTTATTAATAATAGTGTCGAGCTTTTCATGTTAATTCATGCTTAAATTAAAACTCATGTTTATGAATAATAGAGGTTATTACATTCGTTAATGTTGGATGAACCACTCTACCGTTTATTTTGTATGGGCACAATGCCACTCTATGTAGTCTTCCATAGGCAATGGCTTAGAAAAATAATATCCCTGCATGACATTCAAATCGCGCGCTTTCAGCAATGCTATTTGCTCTTGATTTTCTACTCCCTCTGCAACGATATTCATATTCAAATTCTTCGCTAAACTAATGATAGTTTCTACAATGCTCAAACCGCCCTCATCAGTTATCCGATCAATGAAAGATTTATCAATTTTCAATTCTTCTACAGGGTATAAATGCAAATTTGACAGACTGGAATATCCAGTACCAAAATCGTCAATAGAAAACTTAAAACCTAAACGGGCAATAGCTGACATTTGATTAATTGTCTGTTCAATATCAAGTGCCAGCATACTTTCCGTTATCTCTAGTATGATTTTGCTAGCAGAAACCTTGTGTTTTTTCAGAATGTCGCACAACATTTGCTCGAAGTTAAGTGACCTAAACTGCGAATGACTGATATTTATAGATAACCTGAAGCCCTCGGTTAAAGCTTGCTTTTTCTCCAGAAGATTGATGAGTTTGCACATATCTTCAAGCACAATGTCCTGAAGTTTTTGGATCAAGCCAAACTGTTCTGCGACTGAAATAAATTCATTCGGTGGCACCAAACCTCTTTCCGGATGGTTCCATCTAATTAATGCTTCAGCACCACATAACTTGCCATCAGCATCAACTTGCGCCTGGAAAAATGCACAAAATTGATTGTTTTCAATCGCACTGACAATCTCTGATTCAAAGGTTAATTGACGCTCTAACAATGTTTGATTTTCTGCATCATAAAAACTGAATAAATCGCCACCCTTTCGCTTTGCACTGTACATCGCAGTGTCAGCAAATTTCATAATACTTTGAGCGTCTGAATGATCGTCTATAAAACAAATACCAATACTACTTGATATTTTTAGTGAGAAGTCACCGATAATAAATTTGTCAAAAAAAGCAGCTTGTACTTTTTTCGCTACAACTGCCACTTCGCTTTGAGACTGTTCAATGGTATGCCCAACATTTTCGACTAAGATAACAAACTCATCACCGCCAATTCTCGCCAAGACATCAGTTTTTCTGAGAGATTTCTTGAGCCTTTTAGCCACCTTGGTTAGGAGCTCATCACCAGCCAAATGACCTAAAGAATCGTTTACACGCTTAAAGTTATCCAGGTCTAAAAATAAAATAGCTCCAAACTCATGCGATGCCTTTTTAGTTTTTACCGCTAACTCTAACCGTTCGTTAAACATTCTTCTGTTAGGCAGGTTGGTCAAATGATCAAAATAAGCCAGCTCTGTGATGCGGTCTTGGTTTTTCTTTTCATCAGTAACATCTCTAGCCATCCATAAGACGTGGGATGGAATTTCATTCTCTCCCGGGTGGTATTTAACTGGAGTCACTCTCGCCTCAAAAATAGCAATTCTATTTTCCTCTTCCAAAGGGTATTCGTATTCTTGAATACTATTTGTTTGCAAAGCTCTCGAAATAACATTCATAATTCTCTGAGCAGCATCAGGAGGAAAGACATCTCTTACATTCTTATGAACCAGAGCGGTTGCTGAAATATAAAGTAGATTATTTGGGGATCCATAAACGTCCTCATAAACCCCTTCTTTACTGATAATTAGAGCGAGATCAGGCATCACTTTGATAAAGGCTCTAAACTTTTCGTTATCTCGCTCTAAGGTTTGTATTTTAGAATCAACAATATTTGCTTGTTCGTAAGCATGAAAAGCTTTTGCAAGAATCGGCTCTACTGAGGCAATTAGTTTTAACTGTCGGTTATCTAATCTAACTTCAGGAGGGACAAACAAAACCAATTCGCCGATAAGTGCGCCAGCATCGTTTGCAATCCTCAATCGGTAAACATACTTTTCAGAGGGTTTATGTGTAGGGTTTGAAGGAGCAATTAAACCTTCCGAGATAAGTTTACTTACTGTTGAGTTTGTTTTAAATTTGAGGGAATCGCTATTCTCAGCATGCAGTTCAAATTGATTTTTAGATGTTTGACTGAGAGCATGAAAAGCATTAAATTCATGCAAATAGACTGCACATTCAGCTTCATTTGCACCAACTTCAGATTTGATTTTTTTAACGACCAATTCAAAAAAGGATGACAGTTGTTTGGTCATGATCGCGTCTAGAAGTAAAGTTTGGCATTCAGCAAAAAATAACTGTATTTTTGCTTCTGTTTTCACATCTTTAATCATCTTATCCTTGCTTTCATTGCATGCCGCAGAGTTTAGCACTGTAAAAATATATAGGTAAAGTGTGTACGAAGCGTCACCAAAATAGATTCAATAAATCGCTTACATTGAATCGACTCAACGCCCGCTATTAGTCGCAGAAAAACTTAAGCCTCCGGCCTGAGTGCAGCTAGCTTTTTTTCCTTCTTCTCTCTACGGTAATGCTTAACTGAATCGTAAGTAAATACGGCTAATGCTGTCCACACGAATCCAAAGGTTACCAAACGGCCAGTGCTAAGTGGTTCGTTGTAAATCACAACTGCCAAGATAAACATCAATGAAGGGCCGATGTACTGAAAGAAGCCCAGTGTAGAGTAGCGTATTCGGCGAGCCGCTGCGGTGAAGCACAATAATGGAGCGGTTGAAACAATACCGGCACACAACAAGAGAATATTGAGTTGGCTCGAATTTTGAGTAAAGTCTCCCGACTGAGTGACGAAAAATGCCCAGTATATAAGGGCTGCAGGTAAAATAAAGATGGTTTCAATAAACAAGCCAGGCAAGGAATCCACAGCCACCTGCTTGCGCATTAGTCCATAAATACTGAAGCTACAGGCCAAGGTTAAGGCTATCCATGGCAAATAGCCAAAATTGAATATCATGATCGCCACTCCACTGATCGCTATGCCTACTGCAATTTTTTGAGTTAAACGTAAACGTTCACCAAGAAACAGACGCCCAAGAAACACGTTAATTAAGGGATTGATGTAATATCCTAAACTCGCTTCCAACATGAAATTATTGTTCACTGCCCAGATGAATAAAAACCAATTGCACGCCAACAGTAAGCTGGCGGCCATCAGCGTCAATAACACTCGACGATTACTAACGGCAGCAATGACTTTTTTAATATGGCGTAAACCAACGATCAACAATACTAAGACCACTGCAGACCATATCACTCGATGCATGAGAATTTCCATCGGTGGTACCATGTGCAATGCTTTAAAATAGATAGGCGCAATGCCCCACATTGTGTAGGCACAAAGGGCAAATATTACGCCGGACTTGGCTGATGTAGTAGCGGGCTGATTCAAGACTAACTCTTCATGTTGAATTCAATCCAAGCTAGCAGCAATCGATACTTGCTATGCGCAGGGCTATACTTCCCAGGGATTGATAGTTTGGATTTTAATGTGTTTAAAATCTGCCGGTGACTTTGTGACCAAAGTCATGTTGTTCACCAAACATGTTGCCGCAATCATAGCATCTCGCTCTGATTTTGGGTTAGGTACATGCAAGGCGGCGCAATACTCAGCCATTTCGGCATCAAAAGCAACAATACGACCTTTAAAACCGTTTAAAACTTTCGTTTGAAGCCACTGATTTAACGCTTCACCCTGTGAGGCATCTGTTTTTCTTTTTTCTAGTATTGCCAACTTCAATTCTAGTATTGAAAGCGACGAAATATAAAGGTTAAATACTTGCTGGCTAGTAGCCCACTTTACTAACTTAGCATCTTCATCACTTGGGTTGCGAAGCGCTGATACTACGTTTGTATCGAGTAAAAACATGCAAAAACTCCCTTGGTCTTACATTGAGGTTAACAGTTAATTCAGACGAGCGATTCAATTCGAAGTTTTAAACTTAGGCACGTCCAATTGAATATCTTGAGTATTGGGCGCACTGACTAAATCTAAGATAGTGCTGGTTTTACCCGTTATCTCTAGGTAGTCATCAATATTCATCATCATAAAGGCCACAACACCGCGCTCGGTTATTTTAACTGGACCATTTTTTGCGGCACGTTTGACAGAACTGGGGTCTTGGTTGAATTGTCTACTGGTAAAGGTATCGCTGCTCATAGTGTTTTATTCACTCCGATCGTTTAATATTTGAACGTTGTAACTACATTACTACAGTAAAATGATAGGTGCAAAATCTTGTTTACGCTAATTTTAAGAAAATGGGCTCGAGTACAGCATGAATTTTGTGTTGAAAACACGTAAGATCCACCCAATTCCTTTTATTGAGATGTCCCTTGCCCCTAGCTTTTGAAACCAGCACAGAAATCAGCACGCATGATGAAGTTGTCGTCGAATCAGCTGACACTAAAATCTTGTGCGGAAAGATACTCAAAGATACCTTCGGTTATCCGGAATTCCGTCCGGGGCAACTCGAAGTCATAGAAGCGGTGATCTCAGGGCAAGATGCACTTATTCTGCTACCCACTGGCGGTGGAAAATCATTATGTTATCAAGTGCCGGCATTGGCAATGGATGGATTGACCCTTGTCGTCTCCCCCCTTATTTCGCTGATGCAGGATCAAGTGCAACAATTAAGCACTCAAGGCGTTAAAGCCGCTTATCTGAATTCTTCACAAGACCCCGAAGAAGCACAAAAAGTGAATGATGCATTGCATGAGGGTGAGCTAGATTTATTGTATGTAGCGCCAGAGCGTTTATTACAATCTTACTTTCTTAACTCCCTAGCTAAGGTTAAGGTGAGCCTTATTGCCATAGATGAAGCACACTGTGTTTCACACTGGGGGCATGATTTCCGTCAAGACTATCGAAATCTTGGGCGACTCAAAAGTGTTTTTATCGACACTCCATTTATTGCACTGACAGCAACGGCTGACCACGCGACACAAGTTGATATTCAGCACCAACTCGGCTTGGTTGACCCCTTGGTATATAAAGGTGGCTTCGACCGCCCGAACATTCGCTATAACTTACTAGCCAAATATAAGGGCTTCGACCAAGTCGTCACCTTCGTCAAGCAGCAAGATGGGGCCGCAGGCATCGTGTACTGCAACAGTAGAGCAAAGGTCGACGATCTCACAGTCCGATTGCAAAGCGCAGGTATTAAGTGTGACGCCTATCATGCGGGTTTGGATACTGGCACGCGAGAGTTTGTACAAACACAGTTCTTAAAAGATGATTTGCAAGTAGTCGTCGCGACCGTTGCATTCGGCATGGGTATCAATAAATCAAATGTCCGCTTTGTTGTGCATCATGATGTTCCTCGCAGTGTTGAATCTTACTATCAAGAAACTGGCCGTGCAGGTCGTGATGGTATGCCTGCAGAAGCATTATTACTATTTGATGAACGTGACGCTGCAAGAATCAAGCAGTGGATATCCACGGGTACATCTGCTGATCGCTTTGATATTGAAATGCAGAAGTTTGAAGCGATGGAATCATTTGCAGAAGCGCAAACTTGTCGCAGGCAAGTACTATTAAATTACTTCTCTGATTACCGTGAAGAGCAGTGTGGAAACTGTGACATCTGTTTAGATCCGCCCAAAATGTTCGACGGAACAACTCAAGCCCAGCAGCTTCTTTCTTGTGTATTGCGCTTGAAGCAAGACACTTCTGTGCAATATTTAATTGATGTTTTTCGTGGCAAAAGCATTCGACGTATTTTAGATAATCAACACAACGAACTCAGTACCTATGGTTTGGGTAAAGAGCAATCAGATACGTATTGGCATAACCTCATCCAACAACTAATTCATCAAGGTTTGTTGCGCATAGACATGACTATGTCGGGTATTTTGCGTTTAAATGAATCAGCACGAGCTGTATTAAAGGGCGACCGCACCATACAACTAGCTGTTCCAAAGCTCAGTATCGACACAAGCAAACGAAATAAGGCAGAGCCGGTAAACATCGATCGTCAATTGTTTGCCAAGTTGAAGCATTTACGGAAGCAAATTGCTGAGGAAGATAATGTGCCTGCTTTTGTGATATTCAGTGACGCCACATTAGCCGACATGACCGACAAAACGCCGGTCAATGAAACTGAATTTATTGGTGTGAATGGTGTGGGCCAACGTAAACTAGAACGCTATGGTAAAGCGTTCATCAGTTTAATAGAAGATTACTTGGCAACGCGTTAACTAGCCGCCTCTGCGTCACGCATTTTTTGCATTGCTATTTTGTGACTTTCTATTTGACGCAAACGCAAGACGTATGCCGTCATGTTTTTAAAAGGCTTTAATTTTCCTGCATCGAATAGTGCTTCAAGACCAAAACTCATTTGTATATCCGCAATGCTGGGGGCATCACCTACAAACCAAGTCTTATCGCTAAGGTGCTTCTCAACAAATAGCAGATTGCCCTCGATGTTCTTTCCAAAATAGGCATCCATCACACCGTCTATAATTTTGTCGGCAATAAATTTCACAAAAAATGGTTTTGCTTTTGCTCTGGCCTTCTCTAGCACCATACTGGTGACTAGGGGAGCCATGAATGTCCCTTCAGAGAAGTGAGACCAAAACTGTACTTGGTTGTGCTCGTCTGATTCAGGCGATGGCAACATTGCTGACTCAGGGAATTGGTGAGCAATGTAATCACAAATAGCACCCGATTCCGCAATGACTTTATCACCATGAGTTAGCACCGGCGCTCGGCCTAAGGGATGGATCTGTTTCAATTCGGGTGGCGCTAAATTGGTAGCAGCGTCGCGTTTGTATACCTTAATTTCATAGTCAGCATTAAGGGCTTCCAACATCCAAACAATGCGTTGAGATCGTGAATTATTCAAATGATGTAATGTAAACATATAACGTCCTTGAGTGATTGGCTGGGCGCAATAAACATGCGTTAACTGAGCCTACACTAAAATTATTTAAAAGAGGTTGCTGTAATCATAGATACTCACCTCTCTAGCTTTTAGATTTAAATTAATTTTGCAACGACGGTATTCCCTATGGACGAGGGTCAAGTTGCGCATAATAAGCTGATAAATCAGCAATATCTTGATCACTGAGCTTTTGGGCATGTGACGTCATCGCCATATTGACACGTTCACCGTCTCGAAAGGCTTTTAATTGCAAAACCAAATATTGCTCTTTCTGTCCTGCTAGATTTGGATAAATTGGTACATTTGAAATCCCATTGTCGCCATGACACATGCCACATACACCGGATATTTTCTCTCCTCGCTCGATATCACCAACCAAAGGTTGTTCAGCACAAGCGCTCAAACTAGTACACAGTAACAGGCACAAGACTGAAAATGGTCTCGACAGAAACTGCATGGCACTTGGTTTTTTTATTTGCATCATTATTGAGTCCTTTTCACAAAATTAGCGTATATTTAAGCCATAGTAATTCAAACGAGATAGCATGCAACTCTTTCATAAATACGCTGAAGAACTAGCAGACATTTGTACCCCCGTGGTCCCCTTCCCTATCCTTAGAGCGCGCGTCGCGCTGGTGAACAACAAACTGGCAGAAGCGCTAGATATTCCCGTTGATGAGCTCAGCACAGCAAAGCTACTACCTTCTCTTTTTGGCGATGATGGTGAATTACAGGCCCATAGCGTTGCTCAAAAATATGGAGGCCACCAATTTGGTCAATGGAACCCTCAATTAGGTGATGGTCGAGGCTTATTATTGGGTGAAGTCAAAGCCCAGTCTGGGCAATTTTTCGATTTACACCTTAAAGGTGCAGGCCCAACCCCATATAGTCGCCATGCCGACGGTAGAGCCGTTTTACGCTCCACTATTAGAGAGTATTTGGCGGGCGAAGCACTTCATGCTCTAGGTATCCCAAGCTCACGCTCTTTATGTTTAATTAGGAGTGATGAGCCAGTCATTCGTGAAACGCTAGAACGCGGTGCGATGATGATAAGAGTATGCGAGAGTCACTTACGTTTTGGTCATTTCGAATACTACTTTCATACCGACCAGCACGAGCAACTACAAAATTTATTCAGCTTTGCATTTGAACATCATTTTGCAGACACCATTGCCGCTCATCCAGAGCAATCACCTCATGCAGCAATGTTGCAGGAAATCGTGAGTTCAACGGCAGCGATGATTGCAAAGTGGCAAGCATATGGCTTTAATCATGGGGTGATGAATACAGATAACATGTCCATTCATGGCATCACCTTCGATTTTGGCCCCTACGCTTTTTTAGATGATTTTATCCCGAACTATGTGTGCAATCGTTCCGATCACAGCGGTCGATATGCTTTTGACCAACAACCGAGTATTGGACTTTGGAATTTGAACGCTTTGGCTCATGCATTCAGTCCCTACTTAGATATTAAAGAAATTAAAGCCATTTTGATGACTTATGAGGATACTTTGGTCAATGATTACCAAGCGCTCATTCGCCAGCGCCTGGGTCTAAGCATGCAAGCAGAAACACCAGATAAAATGTATCAAAGTGATGAACAAAAACTCAGTCATGAAATTGATGTATTAATCGGTGAGTGGATGCAGATATTACAAACTGAAAAAGCCGACATGCATGTCGCTTTTAGAACTTTGAGTAAACACTTACTTTCTATAAGAGATAATAATTACAATGCACTATCAGATAATTTCATTCAGGCTGATCGCGTTAGAAGTTGGTGTGTTAACTATCAAGAAATACAACAAGCCCTGTTGGATTTAAATCAAAAAAGTTGGGAAAAAATACAAGAAGATATGCTGGGCGTGAACCCCAAATATGTCTTAAGAAATCATTTAGCACAGGAAGCAATTGCCGCCGCTGAAGACGATGACTTTTCTCTTTGCGAGGCTTTTTTGACAGTGTTAACGAGCCCTTTTGAAGAACACCCCGATTATGAGCGTTTTTCGAAACCGCCCGCTACGCAAGATAAAGGGATAGCGCTTTCTTGCAGTAGTTAAGGTAGCTTAATCAAGTCCAAAAAAGCTTTCGTTATAAAATTCAGGGATTTGTATCGATAATTAAACAACAAAAACTTCACAGTGTGGTTAAAAATTGGCTACACTGAGGACTCTAGGAACTAATGGGACAAGATGGACTTGAAAGTTTGGTTTTCACACTTTGTGTCGCTTAACAACTTCCGTGTATTTGTATGTTTGGCCTTCATTCAATTTGTTGCGCTGTGCGTAGGCTCACAAAATGTGGTCGCGCAAGATGCTGTCGCAAGTGATCTGCTAACCGATACCAAGCCCATTAGTATCGTTGAAGCCAGCGATATATCTCGCTCACTCAACCTTCAAGTTATTGCCGACCTTCATTACACTAGCCAAGGCTTACTCCTGTCTGATGTCGCACAGTTAACCAAATGGCATAGAGATTATTCTGTTTATCCGATACCCGATGACAAGGTGTTGTGGTTACGCTTTCAGATTCAAAACAGCAGTAACCTCAACGAGTCCCTAATGTTGATTGCGGGAAACACCTTCATTGATAGGGTCGATGGTTTTCTTCTCGACGAACAAGGCCGAATTATTCAATCCATTCAGCGCAATCATATGAACCGAAGCGCCAATGCGAGTGGACTGCATGGTTTTAAGATGGCGATAACAGTGCGCCCTGACCAACTATTAAGTGTTTATTTACGAGTTGATGATGATGGTCCAGCTATGCTCCCAGTAGAGTTATGGCAAGAAAAGAGTTTTCAGCAACAAAGCAGTATTAGACTTATTTTATTAGGTGCCCTCAGCGGCGGTTTATCCTTGCTAGCGACTTATTTTTTAATTACGTATATGTTGCGTAATGCCCCGGCGAGATTCTGGTTTTCCATTTTTGCGGTTGCTTCAATGACAACCTTGTTAAGCGCTGAAGGGATGCTACCTAGCCTGTTTAATTTACCTGCATTCGCAGCGGAAATTACGGCCTTCAGCTTAACGATTAGTTTATTTGCCGCTATTAAGATAGGCCGAGATATTTTTGCGCCAGTGTCGCCACTATGGCTTAGGGCGCATTACATTTTGTTAATTGTGCCTGTTGTAACACTGTTTCTTTACAACGATTTTTGGCAACTGATTTCGATACTTGGTGTTATCGCGACCTTCTTGTGCAGCAAGCTTTTCGCTACCTTAATCTATCGTTCAAAAATTGATTTGCGCAGCACTGTTATTTATTTCTGTGGTTGGCTGGCACTCGCTGCGGTTGCAGCTCTGGAAGTATTATCCTTCACGCAGGGAGCAAGCCACTTAAGCTATTCCGCCGCACTCCCTTTTGCCTTTACCTGCTTTGGCATTATGTTAATCGGAGTCGCGATCATAAGCCGTGAACACTCATACACTCACCGTATCGAGGCCAATCAATTATCGACAATAGACGACTTGGGTAAGTACAAGAATCTATTCGAAAACACCGCAGAAGGGCTTTATTCAGCAACTGACAAGGGTGTCTTATTACAAGTGAATCCGGCCTTGGCCTTCTTGTTTGGCTTCTCAAGCCCAGAGGAATGCTTAAAATCGTTTACTAATATTCATGACTTTTTCGCCGACCCTATCGAAGCTGACATGTTACTTGGCGAGCTATCGTCTCATCAAACCGTGTTAGGCAAAGAATTCAGAGGGAAGCGTTTGAATGGCGGTGAATTCTGGTTTTCTATTTCTAGTCAATTATCAAAAACCACATCTGAAGCGAAACACTTTGGTAGTTTATTCGATATCACTGAACGCCGAATCAACCAAGTCAACATGCAGTATTTGAATACACATGACCAATTGACTGGCTTACATAATCGTCGACACTTCTTGCAGTTACTGGAAGAGCGAATCACTCAAACCAATGTAGATGACAACAACTGTGCTTTGTTTTATATCGATGTCGACCAATTTAAACTTATTAACGATACCTGTGGCCACACCGCAGGTGATGTATTCATTAAAGAGCTCGCACATGTGCTATTTGAAATTGTTCAGCCAAATGATATTTTCGCACGCTTAAGTGCTGACGAGTTTGGATTGCTGATTCACTATGACGATGAAAAAGACATTGAATTAACTACCCAACGAATACTTACTCAGGTAAGAAGTTTCAGCTTCAAGTGGGATCGCCACCTATTCACGCAAAGCGTCAGTATTGGTATTGCAAAACACGAATCGAATGTTATCAGTGCTGAGGAGTTGTTGAGCTTCGCCGACACCGCTTGCATCGTCGCAAAAGAAAATGGTAGAGATAAAGTACACGTTTTCTCCAAGGATATGGGAACGAATAATAGTTATGAACGCGAGTTGTATTGGGTGGGCGAAGTCAACCGTGCACTGAATGAAGACAGCTTTGAGCTTTATTACCAGCACTACCGCCCGCTCAATAAAGCTGATGACGCAGATTACTATGAAATTCTGGTGCGCTTAAAAATGCAAGATGGTGAGCTTATGTTACCTGAATTCTTTATGCCTGCCGCTGAGCGCTACAACCTAAGTAATAAAATCGATAAATGGGTCGTTGAAAACTACTTCAGTTGGTTAAGTTCGCAATCGGAGGTCATTGATTCCCTAGGTAAATGTAATATTAATATTACCGGTCCATCACTTTCTGATGAAGACTTTCAATTTTTCCTTTTGAACGCCTTTGAAAAGTACCATATTCCTTACGAAAAGATTTGTTTTGAAATTACGGAGACGATGGCAATTATCAAAATGAACGATGCTATTGCGTTCATCAAACAGTTCAAAAAGCTTGGCTGTACCTTTGCTTTAGACGATTTCGGTAGCGGCTTTTCGAGTTACGGATATTTAAAAAACTTGCCTGTCGACTTTGTAAAAATAGACGGTAACTTTGTGCGCGATATACTCACAGACCCTATCGACCTTGCCATGGTCACCTCAATCAAAGATGTGGCAGAAGCGATGTCGATAAAAACGGTTGCTGAATTTGTGGAGTCGGAAGACATCATGGTGCAACTAGGAAAAATGGGCGTTGACTATGCACAAGGATATTGTGTCGCTAAACCTGACCCATTAAGTGCATTTGTATCGTATAATGAGCGCGTTTTACGATCGGAGTGATTGTAAAACTAAGTTTTATCCCCACATATCGAACACCTTGAGGTCAATAAGCCAGTTTTATGAGTAATCCATACCGTTCCTTTGAATTTGTTAGTGAAGCCGCATTACCAACTCGTTTTGGTCTTTTTACTATTCATGGCTTTATTGATAAATCAAACAACCAAGAACATGTCGCGCTATCTTACGGCAAATGGGAAGAAAGTGATGTTGTACCTATTCGCATTCATTCTGAATGTTTAACGGGTGATGCTTTATTTAGTACAAAGTGCGATTGCGGATTTCAGTTGGAAAAAGCCTTACAAAATATTGTCGAAAATGGTTCTGGTGTTTTACTTTACCTTCGCCAAGAAGGGCGTGGCATTGGACTACTTAACAAAATCAAAGCGTACAGTTTACAAGATCAAGGCTACGACACCGTTGAGGCCAATGAGCATTTGGGCTTCGATGCTGACTTAAGAGACTACAGTATTTGCAAAACTATGCTGGATACTCTGAAAGTCAAACACGTTGAAATCATGACTAACAACCCTAAAAAGCTCAATGCATTGCGCGAAATGGGAATCGATGTTGTTCGACGCACTCCCATAGATCATGGGGTGACTGATGCAAATAGAAACTATCTCAAGACGAAAACTGAAAAGTTAGGCCACACCTTCAATAAAGATAAGCTCGGTTAAATAAATCGACCGCTTAGTTTCTGTTCAGTTTCAGTTAAGTTTACTTGTTATATAAATAGGGGTATCCAAGCAGGAGGATACTTTTATGAAAACCAATCAATCAACAATGAAGCGCAAAGCAAAGCTTTCCGCAACAACCATTAAAACAATTGGTTACACTGCCTTGTTGACCCTATCACTTACGATAGGCATGCATTACGCACAAGCCAAGCCTCTACAATCAGACAAAGTCTATGGCTACAAACAAAGTCAAAACGAATATGATCGTATTGACGCTGCGCTAGCTCCTATCGCGTTATATCCCGATAGTTTGCTTACCCATATTTTTATTGCTTCAACATATCCCCTTGAAGTCATTGAAGCTGCGCGCTTCATTCAGCAACACCCTAAGTTTGATATTGATGATTATCAGGAAAATGGACTGAACAAGGACCTTATTGAAGCGATTCAAGAGGACGCTTTAGATTACGGTTGGGATGCCTCGGTTATCGCGCTGACTGCTTTTCCAGACATTTTAAATAACATGAGTGATGACTTGGGTTGGTTAAGTGATTTGGGTGAAGCATTTGAAAATGACCAAGAACTGGTGCTTCAAAGAGTGCAGGCCTTAAGAGAATTAGCATACGACCAAGGTAATTTGCAGAATGACGATCAGGTAGAAGTCGTTGTTGAGCGAGCACAAAATCAACGTGTCATTGTAATAGAGCCACGTCGCCAAGAAGTGGTTTACGTACCTTACTATGATACCGCGGTAATCTACGGACCTAGTTGGCATGTCAGCACGTCGTATCGTTGGACACGCCCGTACTATGCTCGCCACTATCGTCACCGCCATGTCTATTTTTCACCAGCAGCATATATAGGTCATCGTTTATTATTTGGTGGCATACACTGGAGCAACCGCCACGTGTCAATCAATCGCGATTGGTCATATAGAGGCGCTAGACACTATCGTTACGTTGACACTCGATACAAGCGTGTTAAGCATAAAAGTTATCAACGTTGGAGTCCGGTAAAAAGAGCCACGCGACATGTTGAACGCAAAAAATACGCGGGCACGAAAAAAGTGCACAGAGTTCACGATAAGAACAAATGGATAAACAGCAAGCACCGTGAATTCAAACAGGTTCGTGCTAACAAGCGAGAGCTAGGTACCAAGCGCTCAGCTGGCGAGGAAAGACAAAAGCTGTATAGAAAAAGAGAAACGAACCATCAATACCAAGCAAAACCGAAGCGTGTTGATAAGCAGCAAAAAGCGAATAATCGAAATTTTAAACAGGAAAAGCAGGTCCATGTTGATAGAAAAACAAAAAGTGCCATTCAACGCACGAAGGTTCAAAAGAAAACAGTTGTGAAAAGATCGGAGATTAAGCGTTCAACACAAAAGCAAGTGCAAAGAAGCCGTGACGTCTCCAAACCAAAGCGCAGTCAGAATAGATCGCAAACGAATAAGCGTTCTAACGACAGAGTACAAAAGATTAGATAAGGGTGTAAAACAAGGAAAGCCAACCACAATCAAATCAGTTTTTGCGACAACTCACGGATATGCTGAAAAGCAATGGGAGAAGTTTGTCGCAAGCGTCTACACACTTGCCAGACTATGGGTACTAGTTTGACGATGCAATGTGTAGACGCATTTTCATTTCCCGCTGGTAAAAAATTTTTCTTCGTTTATGATGTAAAAAGACTAAGAAATTGGTCGAATTTGCCGTTACACTTTATATCATCTTGTGCCTTTCTCCCCCATCAAAAGAGACCCTGTGAAGAATCCAATCGACCTATTAAAAAAAATAAACATCATTGTTATTGACGACATGGATTCAATGCTCGGCTTAATCATAAGCTGCTTACGCGAGCTTGGCGCAGAAAAAATCCAAACGGCAAGCAACGGAGAGCTAGCTTGGAAGATGCTCAATAAAAACAGATATGACCTCATTATATGCGATTGGGATATGCCCAAAATGACGGGATACCAATTGTTGAAACTCGTTCGAGAGTCTCAATTGCATCAACATATCCCATTCTTATTGCTGACCGCTGCGACAGAAAAAAAGTTGGTCCTTGATGCTGTTCAAGCTGGTGTAAGCGACTACTTAGCTAAACCATTTCAACCAAAAGAATTGGACTATCGGATTATCAAACTCCTGAGAAAGGTCGACTTGAACCCAGCAGCTTTGTCTAATAGAGAGTAATCAATAGCACCCAGGGCATTTCTAGTCTTTAAATACTGCGGTCGTTTGTCGCTCACGGTTTACTTGTAACCGAGTCACATCAGGTCTTGAATAGTGACCCACTGGATCAAAATTATGTCGCTCTTGAAGCACTTTCTGATGGTCTATTTCTGCAACAAAAACGCCTTCAGTCCCAATTTTGGGCTCTATTACCCATGAACCATCGGGCGCTGATATACAAGATGCGCCACTTGCTAGCGTATCTGGTGCACTTGCGATAATTTCGTCATAGTACGGCGTGTTTTTAGGAAAGTCTGATGCACGCATCAAACCGGATACAGACATCACATAGCTTCTACCTTCTTTTGCGATAAAGCGAGTAATGTCGTGTGTATTATGTTCACCACCTGGCCAAATTGCCACATGCAGGTCTTCTCCTTGCGCATACAGGGAAGCTCTAGGTAATGGCATCCAGTTTTCCCAACAGTTTAAAGCGCCGAGAGTAAAGTTGTTCAGAGGGAATGTGCGCAGGCCATGCCCATCTCCTGGAGACCACGTTAGGCGCTCTTCATAAGTTGGCATCAATTTCCGATGCACATTTTCTACCTTCCCTGTTTTGCTGATATAGACGAGTGAGGCATATAAACTATGACCACCGCGATCGCTTGGTCGTTCGGCTATACCAACAATCACGGCAATTTGGTGTTGCTGTGCTAATTCACAAAGTGGCTCTAAATGTCCGCTTTCTATGTTCACCGCCTGCGATACATAATGAGCATGAATTTCTTTTTGTTTCTGAGAATTAAATTGTGCACCGTTTGTCAGTTCTAGCCAAAAAGGATAACCTGGCAACAAACACTCACCGAATGTCACCAGTTCAGCGCCCTGCTCGGCCGCATCTCTTGTCGCAGCCATAATTTTTTGCAAGGTAGCATCTCTATCTAACCACACCGGTGCTATCTGGGCTAAGGCAACTTTCATTTTACTGTGAGAGGTAATGTCAGGCATAAAACTTCCTTTTCAGTTTGTCAGAGTTAAGCAAATTTATTGGCAAAGATTTCGGAAAACAACTCAGCCGACTTACTATCCATATTGAAGTACAAGCTTGGCTCTATTAGTTCTACCTCGATAATGCATAGCTGCCCGTCTACGTTCACCATATCAATACGAGCATACAATGCATCACATGGAAGAGCTTGCAGAGTCTGTTGAGCAAGGGTAAACATTTTCTCGCTGGGTTTTATACTGCTTAACTCCCCACCATGCTCTTCTTGAACTCTAAAGTCTCCCGCCGCTGGTTGTTTGCAAATGGCATGGCTATAGTGTGAGTCAAAATAAAAGAGTGAATACTCACCATCATCAACAATACTACTTAAAAAGGGCTGGATCATTGCATCACGATGTTCGAACTCTTTAGCCAAAGCGTCGAACCTGCCGTCAATATCTTCTCTTTTTAAACGGTAAGTGAAATCTGCGTTGGCACTCACATACGGTTTTATCACTAATTCATCTGCCGCGAATCGTTCGAATGCCAGCGCAAAATCGCTTGGTTCCAAGGCTTTTTCAACCCAATAAGTCGGTACAATTGGCACACCTTTGTCTTCAAGCTCTTTTAAATATTGCTTAGAAATATTCCACTCAATGAGTGACAGGGGATTGTGTAATTGCGCTGAAGAGGCATCGATACGACGAAGACAATCAAGGAAAGCATCACAGTGGGCTTGGTAATCCCAAGTGCTTCTGACCACAACGACATCATATTGGTCCCAATCATGATTGCTTGTGTGCCATGATATTTCTGTAACTTCCCAACCGAGTTTATTCAGAGGTTCCACTAACATGCGATCGTAAACGAAGAAGTCTTCAAGGTGGTCAGTAGAAAGGATCGCAAGCTTGCGCATAAATTAGCTCCAAGTTAATACATCGATATTGCATGAACTAGCATTAGAAACACATTATCTAGCTTTGGCACGATGTACGTTAAAGCTATTGAACGCTGGTGAATTGCTCTACTTGAGGCAGGCTTTCTTCACCTTCCGAATTGGTGTTAGTGCTGAATACAATCGCTAGCATGATGATCAAAGCGCCAATCGCGCTCAAGATAATATCGCGTTTAAAATGCATGAGTCTCTCCCTGTACATATGCTTTACCACTGCAAGCTTGTGACTAAGCCTGACACTCGTGGTCTGGCGAAAATTGATTGATTCGCCATTACTCGCAAGGTTCTAATTTCCCTTAGCTTGGTTGCTGATAGGAAATTACTCCTGAACCTCGAGTCAGAATACACCCAATTAACTGAGAACGCTACGTTTTAGTTGATTTTGACGGCGAAAACGCCATGTGGCTGGTCTCGCAATATTTAGCTGAAGCGATAAGCTTGCCAAAAATCATCGAACAATGCTTTTGGCATTATCGCGCCAGGCGTTTCAATCACTTTGCTCGCCGCTGCGCTGGCCGCATTGGCTGACGCTGTGGGACTATGACCGCTAACACGACTACCCAAGTAAACACCGTTAAAAGCATCGCCTGCAGATGTTGTATCAACGACATTATTGTTAGCAACAACTGGCACACTTTCTCGCCCTTGAGACGAAATGATATGCACTGTGCGCTCACCTTGTTTCATCACCAGTTCTTTCGGAGAATATTGCTGACATAGTGCAATACATTCCTCAACATCCGTGATGCCATAAAGCTTGTCAAAATCATCCACGCCAGGCAATAGAATGTCAGACAAAGAAAATGCCTTTTCGATATTCTCTTTCGCTACTTCAGGACTCTTCCAAAGCTGAGGACGGTAGTTTGGATCAAAGGCAATCGTCACACCGGCTTGTTTCATTTGAGAGAGTTTTTCCCAAAACAAGGTTCTTTCGTCATCATGCAAAATGGCAATACTAATACCAGAGAAGAAAAACAGTCCAACTTTGTCTAAGGCATTAGTTTGATTGGCAGACATTGAGCTCATCAGCCTTTTTGCCGCACTGTCGTTTCGCCAATAGATAAACGAACGCTCACCCTGTTCATCAGTTACTACCATATAAGCACCTAAATGGTGGGTAGCAATCTGAGGCAAGAAATGCGCACCAATACCCTCAGATAATAAGCGCTCTAGTAACTCATTACTTAAGATATCTTGACCGATACAAGACATGAACTCGACACTGAGTTCTGGAAAAGCTCTTTTCAGATAAATACTGGAATTATATAAGTCGCCAGCATAGGACTTCGCCAGTTGAGACGCCCCTTTGTTAACGAGTTCCAGCATACATTCGCCAGCGAAAACTAGAGGGCCGCGAAGTTGTTTAAATATATCTGATTCTGAGTGCATTTCTTCATCTTTATAGCGCTTTATTTGGCTCACGATCTAATCAACATACCGTTTTTTTGTCAACCACTTTTAATTATTTGTTATTACCAATTCAAAAATTATTGTAATACCAAACAATGGGTGTATGCTTTAGTTGTGCTAATTATGTAAAATTAGTATAAAGCATGTTAATCCTGTGCGGATTTCGGTCGTCCTATCCTAACTTTTTGGTTATTTAAACCAGGATTTAAGTTAATATAACGCAAATAATAAGAAATTAGCACTAGTGCGATTAAGCAACAAAGAAATTGTGTTTGGGTAAAAGGTAGAAAAATGAAAAATCGCCGTATGTTTTGGCAGATTGTCGAAAAAATAGAAGTACTCATCGACTCAGGAAAGTATCCCCCTGGTAGTCGATTACCACCAGAAAGAGAACTCGCTGAAACTTTCAACGTTAGTCGACCGACCATCCGTGAAGCAATTATTGCTTTAGAAGTTCGTCAACGTGTTGAAGTTAAAACGAGCTCTGGTGTATATGTGTTAGAAAACCCAAATACAGCCAGCTCCAATGTGAAGGTGAGTGCATTTGAACTTACCCAAGCCCGCGCGCTTGTCGAAGGTGAAGCGGCTGCTTTAGCTGCGGTCTCGATCACCGAAGAAGAATTAGCCAGACTTGATGAAACATTAACAGCGATGGAAAAAGGTATCGAGCCAGAGAAAGCTGACCGCGAATTTCATCTGATCATATCAAGAGCGACGCGCAATAGCGCAGTGTTACTTGCTGTTGAACAATTTTGGCAACTGCGCGATTCCGAGCCTGAAATCATAAATGCTTACAAGAGCGTTTGCGACGGTAGCGATAGCGATCGTATGGAAGAGCACAGAAATATTTATTTGGCATTACAGAAACGTGATTCAGCAGAAGCAAGAGCAGCTATGCACCTGCACTTTAACCGCTTAATCAACACTTTGTTTGCCATCAGCGAGGCTAAGGCTTTAGAAGAAGTCAGAAAGCAATCGAATCAAACACGTGATTTATATTCACTCAATCACTTAGTTGGTTAAGCGATATTCTCATTTAACGTTTAGAACTAAGGCCCAAACAAACATGTTTGGGCCTTTTTGTATTCATCTCTCAGCGGCAAGTTAAAACTTAGTTGATAACCATAACCAAATTTTGTCCGCATCGACTCGGCCACTCTCACCTGAATATGTGGCGTATTTAATTGCTGCAGTATAGTGCCCACCGAATGGTTTGACATATTGCAGATTAATTTCTGAACCCAGGTCGTCAACTGTGTCACTCGACTCATCCGCACTAAAATCGTGATATGCAGCTAGCCAACTACCGCCCGCAACTTTTCCTGAAACGCTGATGCTAGTATCAACTAAGCCCTGTGCAGGCGTACCTAAGAATTGGTCACTCCAACCATTAAACTTATGCAGGGTTGCCAAAGGTGTTGAGAAGCCATAGACGCCATCATCTGACCCTAAAACCTCATATCCCAACTTCGCGTTAATACCGCTATAACTTACGCCAAACTCGGCGAATAAATAGTCCGCATCAAACTTTGCTACGGCAGACTCACTGCTCTGCGTTGCATATTCAAGCATGTAAGAAAAGCTAGCATCGGATTTAGACTTTGCTTTCGTTGCTCCTTTGAAGCTCAAACCATACGTATCTAAGGCATTATCTGTGTCGTTGTCTACTTCTAGCAAATAACTATAGCCGGTAAATGTACCAAACGATGTACGGTATCCTAAGTTCAACAAATGGTCTTTGGCATCTAAATCAGCGAACTCACCGAAAATGCGGTTACGTTGAGTAATGTAGCTGTATTTCGCAGTAAACTTATCAGTAGGCTGATAAATTGCAGTGGCAGCATCAAACGTCTGTCGATCTTGGCGCCAGCCAACATGTCCTACAAAACGGTGATTGTCCAAAGCAATGACTTGTCGGCCAATTTTGAACGTCGCTTTATCAGTTTTGTACTGAACAAATGCAACATCAACTTCCGTAAATTCGGGATCGGCAATCACGCTGTACTCGCCAAGATTATAAGCAGCAGGCCCGACGGTATAGTCCCCTTGCCCAAGCACAATCCGATTGTCCTCCATTTCAATGGAGGCTGACCAACCATTCAAATCAGCAGTGGTATAAGCCAAGCGTGTTCTAAATGTCAAAGCGCTGGCGTCCTGAACCGCATTGTCTTGCGACACATCTTCGTATCTGAGTCGAAAATCAGCCTTGGCTTTACCTTCGCTTAGTGCCTCGTAAAAGGTATCTGCTGCTTGCGTTTCTGCACTCAGTCCAACAGACATTGCTAAAGCGACACACATTGATAAAGAAGAGTAATGAAATTTCATGTTATTTCCTTTTTTATAGGCAGCACAAACGAGCCGCTCAAATATAATGAATTGCGTTCAATAGCTGAAAAATGTATTCAGCCAATTTAGTGATTAAAAGTTAGAACGTAAGGGAAGCGCTGCTATGCGGCACTACTTTTTTTCTTACTCATTTTCCCTTTACTCAAATCAGATTTTGCCGCGCCAACCGTTTCAATCTTCTTTTGTTTTTCATACAAGAAGGTTAATACTGCGTGACGGTATTGGTTGTATTTGAGGTTATCGGCCATTTCCAATCTATTGCGAGGACGTTCGAGATCTACCTCTAAAATTTCGCCAATGGTCGCGGCTGGGCCGTTGGTCATCATCACAATTCGGTCAGAAAGAAGCACGGCCTCGTCGACGTCGTGCGTGATCATAATCACGGTGTTACCAAGACTCGCGTGAATTTCCATAACGGAATCTTGTAAGTGAGCTCGGGTGAGGGCATCCAAGGCACCGAAGGGTTCATCCATTAACAAGACTTTCGGTTCCATAGACAAAGCACGGGCGATACCCACACGCTGCTTCATACCGCCTGATATTTCAGAAGGCAATTTATCCGCTGCGTGAGTCATGTGGACCAAATCTAAGTTATGTTGCACCCACTCTTTAATCTCAGCTTTATTGCGGCCTTGCCGAGTTTGCTTCACTGCGAGCTCCACGTTTTTGTAGACTGAAAGCCAAGGCAACAAAGAATGGTTTTGAAAAACCACGGCGCGCTCGGGGCCAGGTGCATTCACTTCCTGATTGTCTAAGATAACACCACCTGAGCTTGCTTGATGTAAGCCAGCAACGATATTCAATACCGTGGATTTACCACAACCTGAATGCCCGATAAGACTCACAAACTCGCCTTTGGCAATTTTCAGATTAACATCCTGTAAAGCGGTAAAAGGTCCTTTAGGTGTCGGAAAATCAATACCAACTTGTGAAAGCTCTAGGTGGCGTTGAAGACGACTCTCTTCTAAAGCTTCCTGTGAACTGGCTTTTGGATTGTTTTTCATCATTGCTCCTCGCACTCGCGTGTGCTTTATTATTTCTTTCGATTTAGCGTAATGTTGCACTCTTGTCCCAACTTACCTTGCGCTGCAGCATTAGCATGAGTCTATCAAGCGCAAAACCGATAATGCCTATCGTCAATACGGCGACCATAATTCGCGCTAAGGACTCCGAACTGCCATTTTGGAATTCATCCCACACAAACTTACCGAGCCCAGGGTTTTGCGCCAACATTTCTGCGGCAATTAACACCATCCAGCCAATTCCCAAACTCAATCGCAAGCCCGTAAAAATAGCTGGAATAGAAGACGGTAGAACAATTTTTAGTACGTGATTAAAGGCGTTTAATCGCAATACTTTACTGACGTTAATGAGGTCTTTATCGATACTTGATACACCCACCGCGGTATTGATCAAGGTTGGCCATAGACAACATAGAGCGACCGTAAATGCAGATGTCACAAATGATTTTGAAAACATCGGATCGTCGCTAACGTAAACTGCGCTGACTACCATGGTCACTAGAGGCAACCATGCCAAAGGTGATACCGGTTTAAATAACTGAATGAGTGGATTGATGGCAACATAGGTTCCTTTGCTCAAACCACACAGGATACCGAGTGGGACAGCAATCAATGATGCCATTAAAAAGCCAATACTCACTGTGTACAAACTCGTCCAAATTTGGTCAAAGAAAGTTGGCGCACCTGTAAAAGGTCGAACTTTTGCTGCATAACTTGGGTCATCGGCAACACGTTTGGCGTTGCGCTCTTCCTGCCTGGCATAAAAGGCCTCAGCTTTTTCTTGCTGCGCATTATGCTCATCAATCAGCACACTACTTTGCTCCCAAACCGCCATTGGACCGGGGAATTCACCCAAAGATGTATCAATATTTTTGGCAACGGCAGCCCACAACGCAACAAATAGTAAGATGCCAATAATCGGTAGCAACAAGGCATTTAAAGTGGCAAAGAATTTGTCTTTCACCATATTGGTTTTCATCTTTTGAAATAAAACCGGTGCAGTATTTGTTTTCAACATAATCTAGGCTCCTTTATCAACCTTGCTTTTGTTTTACAGCTTGTCTTGACCTTTCAAACCAATTTTGAAGGATTCTAAGTAAGCATTCGGCTGACTACCATCAAAGGTCACATTGTCGATAAACTCGGTCTGAGGCGGCTTAAAGCCTGTTTCCGAAGTAAAGTCAGGGAAGTCTTTCGGATCCGCTTTGCCCTCTTTTATTAACTCTAAAGCGGCAATGGAGTATATTTCAGGCTTGTAAACCTCCTTCGCCGTTTCCATATACCAGTCATCTGATTTCGCGTCCGATATTTGTCCCCAGCGACGCATTTGAGTCAGATACCAAATAGCATCGCTATAATAGGGATAAGTCGCGTTGTGACGGAAAAAGACATTGAAGTCTGGCACAGAGCGAACATCACCTTTTTCATATTCAAAAGTACCCGTCATGCTATTCGCGATGACTTCTTCATCAGCACCAACGTAAGTGCTTTTCGCCAATATTTTTACCGCCTCAGGACGGTTTGCGTTGTCATTCGCATCAAGCCACATGGCCGCTCTGATCATGGCTTTAACCACGCGAATATGTGTATTCGGATTTTCTTCAGCCCATTTAGCGCTTACACCAAACACTTTCTCAGGGTTATTCTTCCAAATTTCGTAGTCAGTAATTACCGGCACACCAATACCCTTAAATACCGCTTGTTGGTTCCATGGTTCTCCAACGCAATACCCGTGGATCGTTCCGGCTTCCATCGTGGCAGGCATTTGCGGTGGCGGTGTTACTGATAACAGGGCTTGCGCATCAATTTGACCACTCGTATCACCTTTATGCGGTGCGTAGTAGCCTGGATGAATGCCACCGGCCGCGAGCCAGTAGCGAAGTTCATAATTGTGAGTAGAAACAGGAAAAACCATGCCCATTTTGAAAGGCTTTCCTTCGCTTGCAAACTTGTCGACCACCGGCTTCAAATAGTCTGCTTTGATAGGATGCACTGGTTTGCCATTCTCATGCGGGATATTAGCTTTCATTTGTGACCAAATGTCGTTCGACATGGTAATGCCGTTACCATTTAAATCCATACTAAACGCAGTCACAATGTGTGCTTTTGTACCGTATCCAATCGTGGCGCCTAATGGTTGTCCGGCAAGCATATGTGCGCCATCTAACTGACCATCAATTACACGGTCCAGAAGCACTTTCCAGTTGGCTTGTGCTTCCAAGGTTACATACAAGCCCTCGTCTTCGAAGTAACCTTTTTCATAAGCCACCGCCAAGGGCGCCATGTCTGTAAGCTTGATAAAGCCAAATTTCAGCTCTTCTTTTTCGGCGTAACCTACTTTGTCAGCCGCACTTACACTTGCACTTACTGTTAGCAGCGAACTGGCGACTAGTACTATTGATGCAAAGGTTTTTACTGTGTGACGAATGTTTGAATGTAAACACCTTACTTTTTGATTCACCATAACTGGTATTCCTTACAATTTTTGATAATCAATTCACAGGCAAAAATCCAAAAAAAAACCCACAACCATTGCGCACTACTGTGCATGGATTGTGGGCTACTTTGCCTGAATAAATCACACCTTCAGCGGCGATGATCACTCTATGTCGTTAGTTTCTTATTATTAGTAGATAACGGCCCGCTGACCGAATGCATACCCAAAAAGCAGTTAAGGGATAGACATTTGATGAGCAATACGCGCGCTTCTTAATTACTGTATAGCATCATTGATGCCAATATTTTATTTTATACATATCAACAACTTAACATTTTTAAAACAAACCCAAGCACGCTAGTTTTGAATCATGTTTGTGCAAGACGCACTAAAGCTGTGCTTCAACGATGAACATCAGCTTAGTTTTTCAGCGATGTAAATGAACCTTGAAACAACATGACGGTCTCTTCAAAATAACGCTTATCAAAGATATCTGACATTGCAATCTCGTCTTCTGGTATTTGTTTTGCCTCTCGCATTTTTCTTATCAACCACTCTTGATTTTGCAAGCTTGGCTTATTCACTGAACTTGGCTCACTCCCGAAGAAGCGGTTGTATTGCGGCACTTGCTCAGGGGCAGAATCGTATTTAGTAATGCAGCTTCCTAGTAAGGAGGGTGCAATAACATCTAGTGGCTCGTTCAAATAGCTACTTTGTGCCAACCAACGGGCGGCCTCAAAACGGTTCGCTTGGGATTGCAACCATGAGCAGGCCCCTAATAAACCAGCCGAAAGTTTGATCACTGTTTGTGTTTCTTGCTCGAAGAATTGCTTGGTGACCGCCAGCACTTTTTCAGTTTGGTCTTGCCAAATATGATATGAAGTTAGCACCGTAACGCCATCATTATCTCTGACCGACTTTGCATTCCACGGTCCACCCACACAAAAACCATCGATTAAACCTGACGATAAGCAGTCAGTCATTGCAGAAGGCGGAATAGTGATTACGTCTACCTTTCCACTCAAGTCAGCTTGATTGAGCCAATCATTGAGTTGGTAGTGATGACAGCTGTAGGGAAATACTGTTGCAAAATTCAGTTTGGGTAAACCTTGCCTGGCGCGTTTTGCGACCACGTTTGCTATGCACTTTGCAGGCAATGGAAATGGTAACTCTAAGAGACCATTGCTATCGAGTACTTCATCAAATAAGGCATTGGAGATAGTGATCGCATTACCATTTTGGCTCAGGATTAGGGGAACTTTCATTTGTACTTTTGCACCGCCTAAGCCTAAGGAGCTCGCTATCGGCATTGGTGCTAATAATTGTGCAGCGTCTAAAGCACCCATTTGAAGTTTATCGCGAAGCGTAGCCCATGAGTTTTGTGGGTACAATGAAACACGCAAACCAAGCTTTTCAAAATAGCCTAGCTTTTCTGCTACCACCAGGGGCGCGCTGTCGGTTAAGGGTACAAAACCCACTTTGACTTCAGTTGACATACTTGGCTTTTATAACCTCTCTGTACCTAATTTGTCGCTTTTTAAGCAATGTATATTGACTCAATTAGCCACCTCATTTAATTGTATTGAGGACGCTAATTAAGGTAAGCGCTACGTCTTCCATTTTTTGTCCCGTATCCATTGCCATTTTGCGAAGCGCATGAAAAGCGTCATCTTCGTTCATATTTCGGGATTTCATCAACAAACGTTTCGCCTTGTCTATTTGCTCTTTAGCCATCAATTGGTGTTTAGTGGAAGCAAGCTCTTGTTTCACACTTTGATAGTCTTCAAAGCGTGCCAATGCGGCATCAAGGATTGCCCTAACTCTTGTAGGGTCTGCATTACCACAAACGTAAGCACTCACACCTGAATGCACCGTTCGGGTAATTGTCTCCGAGTCTTCTTGCTCGGAAAACATCACAATAGGCTTAGGATTAAAACTAGACAGAGTATGCAAACTATCTAAGATATCGCGGTCAGGTGATTCGATGTCAATCACCACCATATCAGGTTTAAGTTCATCAACTTGTTTAAGCAAGGACGCGCCAGAGCTGGCAATGTGTTTGATCCGGTAGCGCGAGTGTGCGAGCGCATCCACTAATGCTGAAGCGCGAGATTCATTATCATCTATCAACAATATACTAAGTGTATCGTTGTGGTTGCTTGAGGCTGTACTCATTGAGCAGAAAGCTTACTTATTTATAACGACTTTATGGGGCTTGATGCAAATAACTGGCCAGTCACTACATTATTGATAAGTGATAGAGCTGAATAGATAGTGCAAGTAAATCGAGGATCTCGCTTAAACCTCACAGCCCAGAAAACGCTTGGTATTTCTAGTATCCCACATATGCTTTGCCTGTTTGCTTGCTTGACTGTATTCACTGTTATCTAGCAACATCAGTAGCGCGCTCAAGCTAGCTAGCACGGTGTTTTCACCATAACTGTGCAAGGTCTCCCCTTTCCAACCCATTTTAAGCTCTGCGGGTTCTAGCGCTTTGGGTTTTATTTCCCATTGTTGTTTTGCCACAAAGGCAACATTTTGTCTTTCGCCATCGCGACAGAACAGAAGTTGCGTATCTTTGCTAGGATCAAGTTCTGGTTCCCCTCCCTCGCCACGAAAGCAAAGCGTGTTTTTGTCCATCAATCGTTGTGCAACGTCCATGTGCTTCTCATCTACATGGCGGTGATGTACGCCTTGCAATGAAAACTTCGCAGCAAAAGGATTCAGCAGTCTTGCAAGTGTATTTGCGCAAGAACGTAAACCAAATTGCTCACGTAGTTGGATAAGTGAATACAGTTGAGGATGCAAAATCGACAAGTTCGCATACACAAAGCCCTTCGACTGCAAGCGACTTGGTATATCTTCTAAGGTCATGGCCATCACTTTGTTTGTTTCTTTACCCAGTATGGCTTTTATCACAGCCTCAATATACAAGCGTTTTGATTCAGGCTCTTGAGTACCATGCATACCCACCGTGACACCATTTTCAACTAAACAAGCCACCGCTAAGAGAAACCATGGCAATTGCCGGCGTTTGCCCGCATAGGCGCCAATATCAAGATCGACATTGATTGAGGACAGTGCACTGGGCAATGTGTATCGACAAGCCTCAGTAAAGCCTGCGATTTCATCTGCAGTTTCTTCACGCACTCGAAGTAGCATCAAAAATGCACCTTTCTGCTCCGCACTAACCTTGTCATTGAGAAGCAAACCCATTGCTGTGGACGCTTCAGCTTGAGTCAAGCATCGACCACTTCGTTGACCGCGCCCCACGGCCTGAATAAATTCAACGAATTGCTTTTGTTCTGCTGTCATCATTTTTAGTATGCAAGAAAGCTGTTTTTACACATTAGTTGTGTGAGAAAGGGAGGTTGATAGTAATTCCTTGGTGATCACTTGTCGATAATTAACTACTTTTCCAACAATTATCATAGCAGGCCCGTCAAACTTAGCTTCGTTCACTTGCTCCGAAATCGACCTGAGATCTGAACAGACTAAAGCTTGCTCTTTAGTACAGGCTTTATCCACTACGGCTACTGGCATCGTGACAGACATACCATAGGTTTCAAGGCGCTGCATAATAAGTGACAGCTTCTTCAAGCCCATATAAAACACCAAAGTCTGATTATCGCTACTGACAACAATTTCCTGCCAATCCGGTTCTGATTCAGGCTGACGTAAACTGGCGGTAATGAGGCGAACAGATTGCGCACACTCCCGATGAGTCAAAGGTATACCGGTATAGGCCGATGCACCTGAAGCAGAAGTAATACCTGGGATAATATAAAACGGAATGTTGTGCTTGCTTAATATATCAGTCTCTTCCACAGTACGAGCAAAAATAGCGGGATCGCCACCTTTTAGTCTCACCACACGTTTACCTAATAAAGCATGTTCAACGAGGCGATCACAAATCTGTTCTTGAGGCATGCTATGTTGTCCTGCACGCTTTCCGACAAACTCTTTGGCTGTGCGCGCCGGTATCATTCTTAATACCGCCTCGTCTACAAGCCAATCGAATAAAACAATATCTGCGTTTTGTAGTGCATTATAAGCTTTAATCGTCAGCAACTCTGCATCTCCGGGTCCAGCGCCTACAATAGCCACGCTGCCTACCGGTGATGATTCCGTAATTACGGTTTTGTGACTATTACCAATAAAGGGAAACAGACTTCGCAACTTGCTTGACTCGTTAGTGCTTTTTTTAAGAAGGTTCAGGGCCTTTAAAGGAGCTGTCTTTATCATGTTCATTTCAAGGCCTCGATTTGCTTTATAGGGATCGTTAATTGTCTGTTACTAGTGGAGTGTGCAGTAGACCGTTGCGTCGCAACTTCTATTTCACTGTTATGTTTTGCTTCTGGTTCGATGCGCTCATTTGCGATCAAGGTAGCTAGTTCCGAGCGACATGACCCGCAGTTGGTGCCACATTTAAGTTTTTCACCCAGCTTTTCGACGCTGTCGCACCCCTGTTCAATGGCCGAGCTAATCGATTTTTCGCGCACATTGAAACAACTACATACTAAACGCCCTTGCGTAAATTCATCGCTCGGTACTTTGCGTAGTAAATTTCTAGCATGCTCGTCGCTCAGTGTCATTTGGCCGAGTAGACTATCTACCCAGTTGGCTTGCTCAGCGATACTCAATTGTTTGGAAACCTGATTAGAATCGCGCTTTGTGTCTAACTGGGATTGTTGAAAGAATGCAACCAATGACAGAGACCCGTCCACCAGCTTAAGTGCATTGAGCTCAGTTCCTGTTTGAAGCGAATGCACTTGTGATTGCTCCGCAAAGTTCTCTAGAAACATTTCAAACCAAGCATGGACATTCTCGACAGTCTTTACTGTCGATTTTTCGCTAAGCTCATCTACTAAAGCAAGCTGGTACTGATAACCATGCGTCAACTTAGTCTTTGTCCAATAGTTGCATACTTGCTCCAGCATCAATTCCGGTAGTGCTTGTCGAGTATAAATTTGTGCGCTTGCGCTAACTGTTACTTTGGTAATATTTATTGCAGCATGCTTGAGCTCTGGTTGACCCGAAATGGCATCGCGCGCATTACTGAATAAACTGGCAATGTGAACGTGAGAGCTCCACGCTTTTGACCAATGTATTGGCGCAAAGCACTCACCTTGTCGCTGATTACGGGTGAACTTTGCGGGTAAAATCACTGGCTCATCGGGATTATTCACCGAGTGCAGCGCCAATAAATCATGCTCTTTTATACCCAACGCCTTTGCATCAAAAGGGTGAAGATTGAGTTCAGCATGACCAGTGTGCTGATGTAAGCGAGCCGAATTCCCAGTTCTTGTCATCGTGTGCCAATGGTCACGGCTCCTTCCTGTATTCAGGACAAATGGAAATTCGCTACACGTAAGTTGCTCAGGAAGTTTAGGTATGATTGGAACAAAATTCGCTTTCTGGTTGTGTGTGAAGAAAATATTGTCGGTAAATAGCCGAGCGGTACCGCTAGGCTGGGCTGCACTAAACTGTCGTTCTGGCGCAGTCTGTATATCTTGTTTATTGCTCCAACGCACAGGCCATTGGATGGGCGATAATTGTTCATACTGGCTTGGTGTCATACCCACTAAACCCGCCAAATCAAAATCACGAGAACCTTTGTTCTCGAAAGCACTCAATGCGGCATGTTCATCAAATATTTCAGCGGGTGAAGAATATGAGAATGCCTTTTCAAATCCCATTTTCACCCCGACTTCTGAGATTATTTGCCAATCATGACGAGCTTTTCCTGTCGGCGGAAACAAAGCGCGTTGACGTGATATCCTACGTTCAGAGTTCGTCACAGTGCCGTCTTTTTCTGCCCAACCTGTCGCTGGCAACACCACATTTGCGAAGGCCAAAGTATCATTCTTAGCGACACAATCAGATACCACTACAAATTCGCATTGCGCTAAAGCTCGCTCGACTTTTTGTCGATTTGGCATACTCACAACCGGGTTAGTTGCCATTATCCAAATAAACTTGATTTGCCCGCTTTCAAGTGCGTCAAACATATCCACTGCTTTTAGGCCAAGAGACGATGTGACTTTGCTTGAGTGCCAGAAACGGCTAACGAGATCATGGTGCTGAGGATTCTCAATGTCCATATGAGCAGCCAACATATTAGCTAATCCACCCACTTCCCTGCCGCCCATAGCGTTGGGTTGCCCGGTGATTGAAAATGGGCCGCAGCCTGGCTTCCCTATTTGTCCGGAAGCCAAATGGCAATTGATAATCGCATTGGCATTGTCGACGCCAGAAACTGATTGGTTTACGCCCATCGAATAGAAAGTAACGCTGCGCTTGCTTGTCGCAAAGGCTTCATAAAAAGTCTCAACACTTTCTCGCGCAACATCGCAAAGCTCACTCACTGCATCTACAGTATAGGATTCAGCACAACGGATAGAATCGGCAAAATTATTGGTATGCCGTTTTACAAATGCTTGGTCTAAGGCCTCAGTTTCACGAAGGTAATTCAGTAAGCCATTAAATAGTATTGTGTCGGTGCCTGGTTTTATATGTAGTGCAATATCCGCTAAAGAGGCGGTCGCTGTTTTGCGTGGGTCGACCACAATTACTTTCATGTTTGGCTTGCGCTTTTTTGCTTGTTCCATTCGCTGAAATAAAACCGGATGTGTCCAAGCTGCATTTGAGCCAACAAGCACCAGTACATCAGCAATTTCCAAGTCCTCGTAATTACAAGGCACTGCATCTGCACCAAACGCGCGTTTATATCCTGCAACCGCAGATGACATGCAAAGGCGTGAGTTGGTATCAATGTTGCCGCTACCAATGAAACCTTTCATGAGCTTGTTTGCAACATAATAGTCCTCTGTTAGTAGCTGACCGGACACATAAAAGGCAACCGAGTTAGGTCCGTGCTTGGCAATAGTGTCCTGCATTTTTTGAGCAATCAGATCGGTCGCCTCATCCCATTCAACTTCACGTCCATTAACGCTGGGCACAAGTAAACGTCCTTCAGGTGAGGTGGTTTCTAATAGGTGTGTCCCTTTTACGCACAAACGTCCAAAGTTGGCAGGGTGTTCTCGACTGCCGCTTAGGTTGGTAGCTTCCAGACTTTTGTTTGCAAACTTATTAGTTTCTAAGAGGTCTACGTCTACGCCACAACCCACACCGCAATAAGGGCATGTACTTTGTTTTGAGCAGGCTACAAAAGACGTATTCATTGTCTGCAGATTCCTAGTGCGCGTTACGCGACACTGATCCAAACTTTATCGTCAGCAATCACACACTCGTACACATCAAGGTGCACAGACTCATCTTCGAAGCACTGACCTGTCAGTAAAGAATAATGTTGCTTGTAAAGAGGTGAACAAATCATGGGTTGCTGTTGCATCGAACCGAGCAAACCACGATACATCACATTCGCTTTTCCAATCGGGTCCCAATTACTAAGCGCATACACGGAGAGTGTCGCCTCTTTTTGTTCTGAGCTTGGTGTTTGAATCGCAAAGATAGCCACTTGGCGCTCATCAATAAGGGCACACACACCAGAGTTTATGATGAGATCACTCACTGCACATACGTCGACTAGGGCGACGGCAGGTTTTTCTATAACGCTTACAGTTGTCATAAATCTTTTCCTTACGCCAGTTCAACTACGTTGATGGATTTCTTCTCTGCTTCAGTAGCCGGTCTAATTTGCCCACGCTCCTGCACAAAAGTAATATTGTCATCTTGGTTTTTACTATTCACAAATTGACGGAACCGTTTGCGGGATTCAGGATCTTCAATGGCCGTTTTCCATTCGCATTGATACGTATCGACCACCGTTTCCATTTGTGCCTCGAGCTCCGCAGCAATACCCAAAGAGTCATTGATAATAACGTCTTGAAGATACGCTAGACCGCCTTCCATATTGTCCATCCAGACAGAGGTTCGCTGTAAACGGTCGGCTGTTTTCACGTAGAAGGATAAAATACGGTCGATATATTTAACTAAGGTTTCACTGTCTAAGTCGGTCGCAAACAAATCTGCGTGTCGCGGCTTCATGCCGCCATTTCCGCATACATATAAGTTCCAACCATTATCAGTCGCAATGACACCAATATCTTTGCTCTGAGCTTCAGCGCATTCTCTTGTGCAGCCTGAGACAGCAAACTTAATTTTATGGGGAGCTCGTAAACCTTTGTAACGGTTTTCTAGGTCAATGGCTTGTCCTACTGAATCTTGAACCCCGTATCTACACCATGTACTTCCAACACATGACTTAACTGTGCGAAGCGCTTTAGCGTACGCGTGGCCTGTTTCAAAACCACCATCGACCAAGCGCTGCCAAATATCGGGAAGGTCTTCGACGCGAGCACCGAAGAGATCAACTCGCTGACCACCGGTAATTTTGGTATACAGCGCATAGTCTCTGGCAACTTCGCCTAGCAATATCAGTTTTTCTGGCGTTATTTCGCCACCAGGAACACGTGGAACAACAGAATAAGTGCCGTCTTTTTGCATGTTCCCCAAATAGGTATCGTTGGTGTCCTGTAATCCGATATGTGACTTATCGAGAACAAATTCGTTGTAAACCGAAGCAAAAATTGATGCAGCGGCTGGTTTACACACTTCACATCCCAAACCATTGCCATGTTTTTCAATCAGTTGCTCAAAGGTACGAATACCTTCTACTTTCACAATATGGAAGAGCTCTTGACGAGAATGGGCAAAATGCTCACAAATATCTTTCTTCACTTCTACGCCGCGCTTTTCCAACTCGCTATCTACCACGTTTTTAAGCAATGCTGCACAACCACCACATCCAGAACTGGCTTTCGTACAGCTTTTGACACTATCTAAGTCACAGTTTCCTTCGTCAATAGCAGCAATGACATCACCTTTAGAGACATTGTGGCAAGAACACACAGTGGCTGTCATTGGCAAAGCGTCCGCCCCTAAGCCCGGCGCACTGTCACCCGTTGAAGGAAGAATTAAGGACTCGGGAAACTCTGGTAAGCTAATCCCATTCAAGGCATATTGTAATAAAGTATCGTAATCTGAAGTGTCACCCACTAGCACAGCGCCAAGTAAGGTAGTTTGTTCGGCATCCACAACAATCTTCTTGTAAACACCTAAAGCCTGATTTTCATAAGTATAAGAGAGAGCGCCTTCGGTATTTGAATGAGCATCGCCAATGGAACCCACTTCAACGCCCATTAGTTTTAGTTTCGTGCTCATGTCGGCCCCCTCAAAGGTGAGCGTGTCTGGGGAGTCGCCATTTAAAATATGAGATACCGCTGCGCGAGCCATGGTATAGCCAGGCGCAACCAAGCCGAAAATACGTTGCTGCCAAAGCGCACATTCACCCACTGCGTAGATACTTGGATCGGAGGTTAAGCAGAAGTTGTTTATTTCGATGCCGCCTCTTTCTCCCACAGACAAATCGAACTCTCTGGCGAGGGCGTCACTAGGACGAATACCCGCAGAAAATAAAATCATGTCTGTTTCTAAATGCGAGCCATCTGCGAAGTTCATGCGATATCGGCAATCTTCCCCGGGCACTATTTCTGTGGTGGCTTTTTGTGTGTGAACTTTCACGCCCAATTCATTGATTTTGTCGCGAAGCACGCGACCACCCGGCGCATCTAATTGCACAGCCATCAGTTGTGGGGCAAATTCCACAACGTGGGTTTCTAATCCAGTTTCCTTAATGGCATTAGCAGCCTCTAAGCCAAGCAAACCACCACCAACAACGACACCTACCTTGCTGACATTCGCTGAAGCTTGAATGGCTTCTAAGTCTTCAATAGTACGATACACCAAGCAATGCTCTTGTTGATTTCCCGGTATCGGTGGGACAAAAGGATAAGACCCTGTTGCTAGCACCAGTTTTTGGTAAGCGTATTTTTGTCCATCCCGGGTAGTCACTACTTTTGCTTCTTTGTTAATTTCTTGAACCCAAGCATCGGTATGGAATGAAATTTTTAGGTCCTGATAATATTCAGCACTTGTCATGGCCAGCTCATCTGCTGTCTTACCACTAAAAAACTCAGACAAGTGCACTCTGTCGTAAGCTAATCTGGGTTCACCTGACAACACTCGAATGCTACATGCAGGGTGTTGTGCGCGAAGTTGATCGACAAAATGGTGTCCAACCATACCATTACCGATAACGAGTACATCATCTTTGGGGATTGTCTGAATACTAGTGTCGTTTAGCTCTGCCATTTTCTGTTTCCTCTAGAACGAAAAAACCCACAGAGATTAACAGTCTACTGTGGGCTTCGTTGCCAATGCGACTCACCTGCATTGGTGGGTCATAAATTGTATGTTTCTTTTTTTACAGCGCTCAGTACTTACGCTAAAAGCAAGTACTCACGCTAAAAGATGCTTAGGCGCATGGTTTTCTTGCGCTCACTACTTACAGAAAGCTATACAAAAGCAGTGCCAACAAATATTTACCAAGCTTTACAGATAGTTAGCTAAATAGATAATCACAAGCAATGAAAAAACGCACCATCACGGAACAAAAGTGCATCAAAAGTAAGCGTGCCTGACGATAGTCATCATTGAGTCGTATTTTAGAATGCTTTATTAAGCTTGTAATTCACCAGCCACTTGCTCGCCTTCAATCCAACTTGCAACACAAGACAAGTTATTATCGAGCAAAACGAAATCTGCGTTTTTGCCCACTGCAATTTCGCCTCTGTCATCAAAGCCAAGAAAGCGCGCTGGTGTATGACTGGCCATATTTAAAATTGATGGTAAGTCCTGACTAACGTGTGCAAACATATTGCGTACTGCGGAGGCCATATCCAAGCATGAGCCAGCAATGCTGCCGTCTTCCAACGTCAGTTTGTCACCATGACGAGTGATTGTAGAATCGAGCCACGGTAAGATATCTATGTCAGAGCCAACTTGCGCCATAGCATCAGTGACTAACATTAAACGCTCAGCACCGATGGTATGCAGTGCCAGTTTGCAATTGTAGGGGTGGACGTGGTGCATATCGACAATCAAACCAGACACCACTCGCTCATCCAGCAGTGCAGCTGCAATTAAGCCAGGCTCTCTTGCTGTTAAACCAGACATCGCATTATAAAGGTGGGTAAAGCCTGTCGCACCTGCTTCAATAGCCGAAATAGCTTGTTCAAGACTTGCCGCAGAATGCCCGAGTGACACAATCACACCTTCGGATACTAGCTCTCTAATTTGGTCACAGGTGACATTCTCTGCAGCCACGGTCAAGATAACTTTCCCTATATCTTTGCGGGTGACTATCGTCATTTCGGTATCTGATAAGGGGCGTACTTGTTGACCTGAATGGATGCCTCGCTTTGCGACACTCAGATGAGGCCCTTCAAAATGAATCCCAGCAATCCCTTTGATACCCTGCCGAATTGCTTGCGCTATAGAATCTGCTGCTTGCTGCATAGTCTGGGTGCTATCGGTGATCAAGGTTGGTAGCATGCTTGTTGTACCAAACTGAGAATGCCCGTTCATCATGGTTTCGAGCGCCTGCACACTTTGCTCATGATTAAACAATACGCCGCCGCCACCGTTTACTTGAGTGTCAATGAACCCTGGACTCACCAGCCCAGCAAGTTCAATATCATATGCGTTGCTATCTGGCGGCGCATTTAAGTGCTTTATCGCTGAAATGACACCATCGTCAACGGACAGAAGCATATGCGTTTGCAACTTCCCGTCGTACAACAATTTATGTGCATAATAACTGATCATATTATTCCTACTGCCCCTTTAAGATAATAGCCATACTCAGTTCCATTGGCGATCACGACATCGTTGAGCCCAGCTTACGAGTAAAATGAACAAAAAATACCTGCAATAAAATAAATAAGTTTGATTCGCGTCATTCCGTTAACGTAGCTGTGTATTCGAATACTGGACGATCTTTGAACACTATGCAATCAATGTATAAACAGTCCAAGATACCGCATAGGCAAGCAGACCATAAGCAACAAACACACCCCAAGCATAACGGTTTTTGCCCGTTTCGGCTTTGAGCGTCGCGACCGTTGCGACGCATTGCAGAGCAATCACATAAAATGCCATTAGTGCGATCCCTGAGGCAAGGGTAAGACCATCAGCTTGCAAGTTTGCCGCTAAGCCAGCTATGTTTTCATCCGCATTTTCAATGCTGAACATCGTTCCAAGTACACCTACGAACACCTCTCTAGCCAAAAAAGAGACCAAAATCGCTACCGCATAGCGCCAATCAATACCAAGAGGCTCGAAGATAGGCTCAACAAATTGACCGATTGTCGCTAGGTAGGAGTTTTGTAAATCGCCATTATTTGGAAAGTAACCGAGAACCCAAATCACCAGAGAGACAACAAAAATAATTGGCGCAGCACGTTTGATGAACTGTACACCACTGTTCAGCACCCTATAAAACAGAGGCTGCCAGTGCGGCAAACGGTAGGAAGGCAATTCTAGAATAAATGGCATATCGGTGTGTTGCTCAGACGTCGCAGTCATTTTATTTAAGACAGCGCTAACAACGAGCGCTGTCAAAATACCGAAAAAGTACAACACGAAAAACATTGCACCCTGCAAGTTAACCCAACCACCTAAATATTGAACATCCGGCACAAGAACCGCAATCAATAGTGCATAGACGGGTAATCGTGCTGAACATGACATTAGTGGTACGGTCATCATTGTTACAAAACGTTTGCGTGGAGATTCAATGGTTCGAGCAGCCAAAATAGCAGGAATAGCGCACGCATGCCCTGATAAATAGGGAATAAAGCTGCGGCCTGATAAGCCAAACAAACTCAAGGGCTTGTGGCATATCAAGGCTGCTCGAGCTAAATACCCACTATCTTCCAACAAACCAATTATCAGCGTGAGTACCATAATTTGTGGCACAAATACTAAAAATGCACCTAAGCCACCGAAAATGGCATCGACGACAAAATCATTGGCGACCCCCTCTCCGATAAAGCGAGTAAATAATCCTGCAAGCGCGCCGATTCCGGCCTCGGTTGCATCCATCAGAGGCGCGGCCCAGGTGAAAATACTCTGGAACAAAAAGAACATGATGACTAGAAAGGTGATTCCGCCAAAAACAGAGTTAAGCAACAAGCTGTCAATCTTGTTTTGTCTTTTTAAAACAATATCACTTTGTATCGCAAACTCTGACGCTAAGGTTTTACTGGCTTGCATCGCATTCAGCTGCTTGATTTCAGTCTCTTTCACCAAATAGTCTTGCGGTGTTGATGCAATTTTTGTTAGACCATGTTGTAACTCAGAAATACCTATCAGCGTTCTAGCTGAAATCGCAAACACTGGACTGCCAAGCTTCTCACTGAGCTTTTCTGTATCGATGAAGTGGTTAAAGCGTATGAGTTCGTCAATCATATTCAATGTGAAAACGACTGCTTTGTTATTCGCCTTGGCAATTGCCTGTACCTGCAAGGCAAACACCAAGGAGCGCTCCATACGCGTAGCATCAAGGTTACACAAAATCACTGATGTTTCTGGCGCTGCCATTGCTAACTGGAGTTGATCAATGGCAATAGATTCGTCTTTTGATAAAGACTTTAAAGAGTATGTCCCAGGGAAATCAACCACCTCAAAGTCGTCGAAGCGACCTGTTTTAAGCTCAACAGTCACACCTGGAAAATTAGCTACTTTTTGCTTGAGGCCTGTGAGTTGATTGAAAAGTAGACTTTTGCCGGAATTCGGTTTGCCGACGAGAATGATTTTTTGCATCTTATAACGCGCTTACTTGCACATGACTTGCAATACTTTGCTCCAATGAGTAAACACAATCGCCTAATTGTACGACCGTAGGCCCGTTAAATGCTGTACGCTTGATACACGTCACAAGCTCGCCTTCGGCAAAGCCCATTTCGTGCAATCGCATGGCAACATCTTCTTGCAAGCTTGCACTGAGCAATTTAATCGCGGCAGATTTTTTAGCGGGGATGTCCCAAACGGTCATTCAAGTCTCACTTCAGTTACTGTTTTTAAACGAACCACCCTCTAATGGGAATAGTTCTTATTTACATTTAAGTTTATAGCAAAACAAAAAAATGTCCAGACAGAAGCTTGATACAGCTCAATAAAAGTATTCAACAGTATTAATTGAAACGAAAAAAGGTAGCGAGTATGCACTCGCTACCTGTTATTTAAAAAGTGATTTATTAAAGGTTGACTGGCTTACGCACGATCACGTCGATACTGGCAAACTCTCTGACCTCAAATGAAGCAGCGTCGAATGGTGGTAGACCATACATGCCAACATTGTTACTGAAGCCATAGCCATCTTGCGGTAAACCCATCGCATTGATATCCATTTGACCATTACTGTTTAAGTCATGGATAAGCATTAATGCGTAAGTGCCATCAGCAAGACCGTCAAAGTTAAGAGTGACGGTATCAGCATCGGCCTCCACAGTAGCGTATTTCAAAGGTTGTGTTTTGTTGGTGTAAGCTTCTTCTGAGTCATAGATTGCCACCATAAGCTGACCAACTGGACGCTCAATGTCGATAAAGTTAACTTCTAGCTCACTAGCTTGAACTGTTGTTGCGCCAAAAATAAGAGTTGAAGCTAAAAGAGTTGTTTGTAAAAGAGTATTTAAAGTTTTCATTTGTCGTTTCCTGTTGTT
This sequence comes from Brumicola blandensis, assembly GCF_031846165.1. Lineage (NCBI taxonomy): Bacteria > Pseudomonadati > Pseudomonadota > Gammaproteobacteria > Alteromonadales > Alteromonadaceae > Brumicola > Brumicola blandensis. Next base: position 240,909 of record NZ_JAVRIE010000002.1, on the reverse strand, counting down.
AGTTGACAGGATTAGAATATCGCGACGACAAATTTGGTGAATGTGCCAGAGGTACTTTTCTTTTTTTATGACTTTTGGGCTATTGGCGATCTACTGAAATTTCTGCTCGAAGGTCATCGCTCGATTAACCCTGCTTTTTTGTTGTTGAGTATTACCAATGTCTGCAGGATTAATTGAACGGTGCACTGCCGCGATGACGTCATCGCCGTCACAGTAGGACTGTTGTTTGACTAAGCAAGCTTCAGTGCTCACATCTTTGCAGAATTCGAATCGAGTTTGCTTTGGCGTATCCGTCTCAACAAACGCTCCATCAACCTTTGAAAAATCCCATTTTTCGATTGCTCTTTTGGCCGCCTGAGCGAAGCCTTTATCAGTTGCTTTGACAACGCGAACATCTTTAACTTCATTTGATGGTGTTACAATATACTTCACGGTTGCACATCCAGATGTACTATTGCTCGATGCTCTGCTTGGATAGCGAAGTGTGTCTCGCTCTACTGAAGCCCAAGCATCAGGCTTATTCTGTGTAGGAATTGAATTTTCATGATATGAAGAATCCGCAGATTCATAGGCAGCTAAAGACTGTGTTGCTATTAAGGTTGATGCACATCCTAGTGCAAAAATGACGGCTAAATTTTTCACTTTAAATTCCTTGTGAATTGATTAAATAATAAACGATCCTTCGTTAGACAATAGTGCAACAACCCTTGGCTGTCAATGTTGGTTGTCAAAAAGTAAAAGGGCTCAGAAGCTTAAGTTATCTAGCTTTTGAGCCTGGATTGCGACTTAGTAAGGCTTTAAAATTTCGTGTCGAAGGTAATGCCGAATACATTTGATAGACCATCTCCACCAAGGTACTGACGCGCGCTCAAACCAACAGAAAAGCTTTCCATGTGATATCCGAGCTTTCCACCGATGAAGAAACCACCATCAATATCGATATCTTCAGTACTGCAATCTGAGCAATTCGCAATCGAGCGTTCAGAGCCGAACACTCCCGTTAAACCGCCTTGCAGAATAGCTGATGCACGGTCGTTCTCGCCAAATTTCCACTCATATCCAGAAGCCAGTGTAAAACCGATGGCCGATGCATCCGATGATTCAACAGAAACGTCGCCATCATTTAGTAAGCCGTCGCCAACGACGAGTTGGCTAAACTCTTCGTTATCATCATAGAGAATAAAATCTAAGCTAGCCGAAGTGATAAAAGAAGATGAGCGATAATTAACTCCTAAACCGATTAATAACGCTTTGTCTTCGATACCCTCTTGAAGCGCTGTATCAGAGTCGAAACTTACTGATGAAAACTCAGCACCATAGCTCCAACCGTTTGGAGAGTATAAGTGGGTAGTATTTTCATTTTGAGCAAAAGACGGGGCACTAAACATGGCAAATATAGCTGCCGCTAAAACTGCTTTACGCATGGTAAAACTTCCTTGTGGTAAATTGTTGAATGGTTTTTGAGATGAATTCTCTACACAGATTCAATAGATTCAGGTTTATATAAATTCAGGCCCAATGAACTCAGTAACTGCGCCAAAAGCGTCATTGCTTTTTAGGACGTTACTTACCATCATTGAACCTTCTAGTAATGATAGAATAAACAGCGCTTTATTTCGAGCAATTGTTTCCGTAGAACTCACACTCAACTTAACAGCTTCTTGAAGCCACTCGAGATTCTTTTCAAAGAAGATTTTTGTATTCAGCTTTACTTTTTCAGGCAGTGCATCTGACTCAGCGCCAAATAGACCACAAAGACACATTAGTTGGTCTTTTTCCAAGGCATGCCTGAAAACCCGAATGTATTCCGCTATCGGTTTTTTACCTTGTTTCAATAAATCGCTTGGTGAACCAAGTGCAATAAAGAAATTCTCCGTATAACGCTTCGCTAGTTCAGCACCAAGGTCTTCTTTAGTCGGAAAGTGGTAGTGAACGCTTGCACTTTTAATACCAACCTCTGCCGCCAATTCTCGAAAGCTAAAATTACTGTAGCCACCGATCCTTGCCTTCGTTTCTGCTGCGTTTAATAGTGCTTCTCTTTTGTTCATCAGTGCTTACCTTTCATTTAGTACATACTTGCTATGGCTCACAGGCAAGTTTACACTAGTTTACCTATCAGTAGATATAGAATTAAAAAGCCATGCATACGCAAGCGTCGAAGAAAACAATAGGAAACAAAAATAAACAAGCAAACGTTGCCATTATTGGTGCGGGCCTAGCCGGTTTGTATAGTGCTTATTTGTTGGCGCAACGGAATATATCTGTTGATGTGTATGAAGCTAAGACAAGTCTGGGCGGCAGAATAATGGGCGTAGAAACACAGGCGTCTGACTACCTGCTTGATATGGGCCCTTCGTGGATTTTTCCTCATCAATCTCAGATACAAACACTTGTCGCAGAATTAGGCTTGACACTGAAAAACCAATTCGCCGAGGGTGATGCATTGTTTCAGCAACATCCCAGCGTGCCAGTTCGACAAATTAGCGGCGTTGCGCCACCTGATATGTATCAAATCGTGGGTGGTACTTATTCTCTGATTGACGCATTAATAAAAGCGATTCAAAAACAACAAGTGGGCGATTGCCAAATAAACTTAGCGAATAACAGCAAAGTAGTAAACTGCAAAGCTACCGATAATGAAAAGGTAGGAGGGGCAGGTTGGGAACTGACGATTGAAAAGACATCTAGCGGCCAAAAGACTAAAGCGATATCTGAGTACAAGCAGGTAATTTTTGCTGCGCCACCGCGAATTATTGCGCCAATAGTCAGCAGTTTTTTGGATAAAACCAAAGCCGACGGCCACAGTACTTTCGATGGTTTAGAGCAGACCCTTCGCAAAACACCGACATGGATGGCAGCTCAGGCGAAGTTCGCTTGTGAGTTTGTTAGCGCTTCTTGGCGAAAACGAAAGCTATCCGGCCAAGCTTTCAGCCAAGCTGGTCCATTGGTTGAAATTCATGATGCCGGACATGATGCAAGCTCAGATGAGGCTCCATCAGTGCACGCCCTGTTTGGCTTTGTTGGCCTACCTGCAAAGCAAAGGCTAGGCTTGAGTGAGCAGCAAATTGTTGATGCTTGCCAAGCTCAAATGATAAAGATTTTCGATATCGATAAAAGTGAGTGTATACAATTTCATTACCAAGACTGGGCTAAAGATGAATGGGTAGCCACTGCAGCAGATCAAGCTGAAGCATCTCAACACCCGAATATTGATTTGAGTAAATGGCAAGATCAACTCGATGCCATAAATCTATACTTTGCGTGCAGTGAGTTTTCGCCTATCGACGCGGGTTATATGGAGGGTGCGATTGTTGCGAGCCAGCGTGCTATCGCAGCACTCGTGACTCGCTAAGATAAGTCGCCTTAGGCGCTATGATGTTGGCTTTTCTGCCAATATAAGACTAATGATCTTCCATCCCGGCTTAGGTTTGATTTCACTTGATGTCGTATAAATCTGAAGTCGTCCTTCTGTATCGATAGCGCATAGCGGTAAGCAGCGCTCTTTGTACTGTTCCTTGTATGCCTCAAAACTGAAGCTTTCAGTGATACCGGTTGTTTTAATTTGAGCACCTTTCGCTGTGTAGCCAGCTAAACGTCCGTAAGTGAGGTCGTCCGCAAAAAGACCCAGTTTTTTATTATACGACTCTGAAACTTGATGACTCGGTCGCTGTTGCGATTCATTATTACTTAAACCAAGCACCGAGCCTTTGCCCATCTCATGCTCGAAGTGATACGTCACCAATGGGTTTAACTGACGATAAGGTGACATGACTAACACTTTACCAAAGCCGTTAAGATCTAACATTCGAGATGCGTGTTCCGACATAGGGTTGCCAAAATAGGTGGGTACGCCATCCATTCTGGCTAATTTAATGGTTTCCCAGTTGGTATCTGCCAGACAAACGGTAATATTATGAGTCATTAATTCTTGCGCAAACATACGACTGAACTGAGCCCCACCAAAAATCAGATAACCATTAGGTGCCGGTGCTCGAATTCCTAAGTACTGTGCTAATTTAGCGCTGCTTAGACTTTGCGCAACTACCGTGGTGATGATAATCAAAAAGACCATAGGCACAAGCATTTCAGCTTGCGCAAATTCCAGTGATTCTAATTTTAAGGAGAACAGTGCAGACACGGCAGCGGCAACAATCCCTCTCGGTGCAATCCAACTCAGAAGAGCCAGTTCACGCCAGTTTAACCCCGTGCCGAATGAGGATAAGAATACGCCTAAAGGGCGAGCGATAAACATAACGGCCAGCAGAACGAAAATAGCGCCCCACCCTACATTCATGATGGCATTTAGCTCAATTCTAGACGCCAGCAGAATAAACAAACCTGAAATTAATAAGACACTCAATGTCTCTTTAAACTCCAGAATATCGTCGACATCTACGTCTTTCATATTCGCCATCCACATACCCATAATCGTCACGGTCAATAAACCTGATTCATGAGCCATGACATTTGAAATAGCAAAGGCACCTAGCATGATAGTGAGCACTGCAGTATTAGTAAGATAGTGAGGTATCCAATGGTTGCGAAGGGCTAAACCAAGGAAATACCCTGCCGCAATCCCAATACCAAAACCAATAGATACGGTTAAACCAAAGGCATAAATGGTGTGGGAAACAGCATCTTGCGCTGACACAATATATTCAAAAACCAGCACCGCAAGAAGTGCGCCTATTGGGTCGATGACGATCCCTTCCCACCTAAGAATATTTGAAATCTTAGCGCTAGGACGAACAGTGCGTAACATCGGCACAATCACGGTCGGCCCAGTAACAGTTACAATGGCGCCGAGCAAAAAGGACATTTCCCACGACATGCCAAGGGCGAAGTGAGCGACCGGCGATACCACCACAAAAGTCACCAGAGTGCCCACCGTGCACAAGTTTCGGACCATAGAACCATGACCGCTGAGGTCGCTAGTTTTGAGCGTTAACGCACCTTCAAAAAGAATAATAGCTACCGACAAGGAAACGATGGGAAACAGTAGGTCTCCAAACAAGCTATCTGCATTAATAACGCCAGTAACAGGACCCGCAACAATACCCACAATTAATAAAGGTAAAATGGCAGGAACACGAATTTTAAAGGCAAAATATTGGCAAGCAATAGAGAGCAAACCAACAATAACGAGCGGGATGAGCGGGTCGTCCAAAACACCTAACCTTTTAGAAAATTTGAGATTAATGCGCTAGTTATAACGCAATATCAACAAGTAGTCTTGTATTTGTTAGCTAAGTTACTCGCCCAACTTAGAAATGCTTTGCATAATCCATTGCTTCAACTGCATCTCACCAAGGCCACCAGAAATACGGTCTATCTCGCGCCCCTTATGAAAGAATATCAGAGTAGGAATAGATCGGATGACTGCATCAGCAGAAACCGAGGGTGCGTTTTCAGTATTCACTTTTGCGAACAAAATACTGTCAGATTCCGAAGCAACTTTTTCAAATGTTGGCGCCATCGCTTTACAGGGGCCGCACCAGCTTGCCCAAAAATCAACAATAACAGGTAAATCATTCTTTTCGATATAACGATAGAAAGTATTATCGTTAAGATCAATCGGACTATTTGAATAGATAGGTTCCTGACATTTACCGCACTTCGCAGCGCTAATATCTTTATCATCTGGACTTCGATTAATTGCGCCGCAATGGCTGCAAACTAAATGCATACGCCTCTCCTTAAACATCTTTATGTAAATCAGGTTTAACTAACAAGACCGGGTTAATAGCCAAAAAACATTCAAATACATACCTTAGTTAGTTTTAAATGCTTGCTTGGCTGATTTAATTTTGCTTATGATATCGCAAATTGTCGGAGTAACTTAGTACAAATGAATCTCAAAACCACACTTCTATTAGGCGCACTTTCTGCTGCTCCGGTCTTAGCACAAGAGTCTGAGGTCGACTTTATGGTCGAGTTAATGAAAAGCAATGGTACGCTAGTAGATTCGGCGAGTTGTCTTGGGATTAGCGCAGATAAGTTCGAAACGGCGATTAGGATCGTTATGCCAGAATGCTTAAAGAAACATGGATTCGACAATGAAGAGACCATGGAGTTTTGCATGATGGAGGGACTAAGCCAGAAAACCGGTGTAAATAAGAGAAAACTCGACCACTGTGCTGATGAGTCAGACAGACAAGTCGAAATGGCAAGCCAAGATGAAATGGAAACGGCTATGGATGCAATGCGTCGCTCAAGCGAAAGTACGCTAGACCTTATTACGCTTCCTATTTATCCTCAGAGTAAAGTCATGATGCACATGACCACTGGGATTATCATGCCGACTTTGGAAGGAAAAGTACAAGCGTTGCCCGCAGCCACCTTTGAAAGTGACGATGAGCCAGACAAAGTGCTCGCATTCTACCAAACGAAATTACCTGACTATAAAGTGAAGAAGTTAGTTCAAGGCGAAATTTTGCTGATGCCAACTTTCCCTGAAAGCTTCAACTTAATGGAAGACTATCACTTTTATATGACTACCGAACACGTGATGATCCGCAAGCACTCAGGCAAGACCATGATCGAAATTGCCTACAAACCAAAGTAGTGGCTGGAAGTTTCAGTATAAAGCCATACTCTTAGCGTAAATAATAGACGTCTATCACTCAATGAATGTTGCAAAGTTGTTACTTTGTAGCACAATTCTAAAACACGAGTGAACTTGAAATAACTACTGCTTAGGAGCGCATCATGCTGAAACTCTATGGATTCGACGTTAGCAATTATCACAATATGCTGAAATTGGCGATGGCCTTAAAAGGCATCGATTATGAACAAGTCACCACATATCCAAACCAAAGCCCCGAATATCTGAGTATATGCCCAACCGGTAAAGTGCCGGCACTGCAAACTAGTCAGGGCGTATTGATTGAAACGAATGTCATCATGGAGTTCTTGGATGAGCTTAGCGACACACAGCCTCTCTATCCAACAGATAGCTATGAAAAAGCCAGAGTGAAAGAACTCGTCAAAATGGTTGAACTTTACATCGAGTTACCTGCTAGACGTTGCCACACAGAGGCTTTCTGGGGTGTACCAGTGCATGAAAATACAAAAAAAGAAGTTAAACGCGCTTTGTACAATGGCATGCAATCGCTTGCGAGAGCTGCATCCTTCAAGCCCTATTTAGCGGGCAATACCTTGAGTGCTGCTGACATCTTCTTCCTATATTCAGTTGATTTAGCATCGTCGGTGGCCAAGAAACTATTCGACATTGATTTACTGGCGGAAGCCCCTGGTGCAAAGGAACTTATGGTAAAACTAAATGCCCTTCCAGAAGTACAAAAGATAGCAGAAGAACGGAAAGCAGCCACGCCTGCATTTCATGCATATCTGGAAAAAGCGTTCGCACAGAAATAGCGAGCGCCATTCCTGCTGTTATCGTCATTCCTGCTGTTATCGTCATTCCTGCTGTTATCGTCATTCCTGCTGTTATTGTCATTCCTGCTGTTATCGTCATTCCTGCTGTTATCGTCATTCCTGCTGTTATCGTCATTCCTGCGAAGGCAGGAATCCCAATCAGCAACATGCAATTACACATTTTTGATTGTTCTTTTTAGCAATACTGGCATCATGTTATCAAACGAAAGAAAAGACCAATCTTCATGAAAAAATGGCAAAAGATAGCGCTAAAGGTCGTATTGGCGCTTTCTATCACTACAACTAGCATCTATATTTTCGCTCCTTGGGAATATGGTCTTTACTATGTCAAACCAGTACCCGAGACCATTGAAGAGGAAATACAATTAGCCACCGAGCATGGCTTGGATGGCATGATTGTGTATGTTGATGAAGGAAATAAAGAGCCTCGCACATATGCTAGCGGTTGGCACAACAGAGACCAAAAAATTCCGGCGTATGGCAACGCACTTTTTAAGATTGCGAGTATCGCTAAGCTATACGACGCAAGCGCGGTAGCTAAACTCGCAGCAGCCAATGTACTCGATTTAGAAAAGACTCTTGGAAGTTATCTGCCTGAGCTAAGTTCACGTATCGAGAACGCTGACCAAATTACCTTACGAATGATGGTGCAGCATCGCAGCGGCATTCCAAACTTCACTGATCAAGAAGGTTTTAATTGGGCATCGAATTCACTTGATGCTCTCGATTTAGTGCTAGACAAGCCAGCAGACTTTTTGCCCGGTGAAGACTATGCGTATTCCAACACTAATTACCTGCTACTAGAGAACATAATGAGCTCTGCATTGGGTTATGAGTATACCGACTATATTAGAAATGAAATTCTTCTACCCTTAGGGCTGCAAGATACCTATTTCTCTATCCACGACGTTCCGAAAAAAGAGCTAATGAGTGGCTATTACGTCGGCTCTGACGAGGATTTTAAACACTTGGACCAAGGATACGTTGCTAGTGCACAAAACGTCGGAGTATTTCTGAGAGCACTCAACGATGGGAGCTTGTTTACAGAAAAGGAAAACCAAATATATCGTGACTTGTACGAATATAATCATACGGGTTGGGTGCTGGGCTACTCCAGCATCGCGCGGTATCATAAAGACAGTGATACCGTCTTAATTCAGTTTACTAACACCACTGGCGACGATAGGATTTTACTGACCCAGATTGTGTACTCACGTCTTCTGAGCATACTACACAATTGACGTTTAACGCTCCCTTCGTCGCATGGGCATGCCATCGATATCGCGAAAGACTTCATTCAGTAAAAGCCCATCATAGCTGGCTTTACCACCACCGTCTAAACCAATCAAAATGGTATGATAATCTGCTAGCCGTACTTTAACATCTTGCACTATTGAGTCTTCCAACGCCCCAACAAACTGCCCGCCTGTCCACATGCGCACCTTGTTTGACTGCAAAATGAAGACGACAAGCTTGCGGTCTACTAAGGCTAGTTGTTTGGAGGCTAATTCGGTAAGTAGTTCGTCGGTCTGAGCATGGCTGACACTGTTGACTATAAGAAGGCGATACTGCCATCTTAATTCATTCAATGATGAGAGTTCAGAGGTTCCGGTCTGACTTCGAGACTTCAACGCCTTGGTTTCAGGGCTAAACACTAAAACACTCAGCAAAACTGCTAAACAGGTAGCGCCACTGAAAATAGTAAATATTTTGTTTATCATGAAAAAAGGCCAAGTTGGTCTACTAGAATGTAATACATATTGCTGATTTTTACGTATATTGCAGCGTCTGGATTCAAAAGGAATGACATGAGTCTTAAAAAGTACTTAGGAATACACAGAATATTTCTGTTTTGTTGTTTTACATTTTTCACTTTTTGCAGCCAAGCGCAAGATGCTTCTGTCGAGAATACAGACGAGCAGCCATTGGCAGAATCAAGAGCAACAGGACCTCACATTCGCGTCGCTTTGTTAAGTGAAGACCAAGCGCTCGTGCCAAATACTCAGCAGTACTTGGCGATCGAAGTTCAACCGGACCCTGAGTGGCATACCTATTGGCTAAATCCTGGCGATAGCGGTGAGCCGCCTAAAGTGACTTGGTCTGAAAATACAGAAACACTCAGCTTTGGCGACATTCAATGGCCAACACCAAGCGCAATTCCTGTCGCGCATTTGGTCAATTATGGCTATAGCGGCCAACATTTACTGATCGTACCAATCAACAGCACAGACTCCTTGCGAGCGCACGACAGCGTCAAGATCAGCGCGGCTCTCTCTTGGCTGGTTTGTAAAGAGGATTGCATTCCGGGTTGGGCAACATTGCACCTGCAATTGCCCGTTGACACTCAAACCAACAAGACACCTGACGCTCCACTTTTTGAAAAAACAAGGACCACACTCCCCTCCGAAATTGAACTAAGTAGTCACTATGAAATAAACGAAGACACTATTGCTATCAAGTTTTCACTCGCAGATATAAATAGCTTGAATACGCTAAACGACGCCCCTTGGGAAGTCTTTCCAGAGCGAAACGACCTTATTGATCATGCGGCACAACAGCAACAAATCGTGACCAACAATGCTGTCAGCGTGCTATTGAAGCGCTCCGCATACTTTGATCCATCAAGTATGACAGAGGAATCAAACACATTACGATTCTTAGTCAAGCAAGGTGAGAAAGCGTATTATCTGAACAGCGAGCCAAACACTCAGCTTAGTGAAGCTGCCACGCTAAGTGGTATTGCCTTATTGGGTATCTTAGGTTTCGCTTTTCTTGGTGGACTCATCCTAAATGTGATGCCCTGTGTGTTACCCATTTTGTCTATCAAAGCCCTAGCTATGCAACAAGAGCACACCGGCCTACTTCAAAAAAGTGCTTATTTCCTGGGTGTAGTCGTCAGTTTTAATGCCTTTGCTATTCTGATTATTTTACTCCAACAAGGCGGCGAGCAATTGGGTTGGGGCTTTCACATGCAATCACCCTTAGTAATATGGTTACTGGCCTTCTTGTTTACGTTTATTGCACTAGTACTGCTTGATCTTTTCACTATCGGTACCCGAATGGCTGGATTTGGTAATGGCCTGGTGGCAGGAAACAATGCTCAAAGTCATTTTTTCACTGGCGTGCTCGCCGTTATCGTCGCTTCCCCTTGCACTGCTCCTTTCATGGCAGCCGCGCTGGGCGTTGCACTGGTCAGTGAGCCTTATGTGACTGTGTTAATTTTCAATGCACTTGCTATCGGTTTCGCTTTGCCACTCACCTTGTTATTCGCGTCAGAAAGGTTACGCAACTACTTTCCAAAACCAGGCAATTGGATGGTCACGTTTAAGCATTTCTTGGCCTTCCCAATGTTTTTTACTGTTGCATGGTTAGCATGGGTCTTTGCCAGCCAACAAGGTACAGAAGCTCAGTTTATCTTGCTTCTATCACTCATTCTCTTTGCCCTATTTGCTTGGTTGATGACAAAAACTCGCCTGCCGTGGTTATATTGCGCATTAATGATATTGCTTGTTGCACTTCCACTGACACCGGCAAGCACCGTATTAACGGCCACAACAGCTAAAGTGACCGATGTACTGCCGCAAAACTCAATCGATTTCAACGCTGACACGCTAGAGCAACTTAAAGCTGAACAAAAAGTCGTACTAGTGAATATGACAGCCGATTGGTGTATTACCTGCAAAGTGAATGAACAAGTTGCACTGAACACCCAAGCGGTTAGCTCAGCATTAACAGAAGATAATGTCACTTACATGGTAGGTGATTGGACAAACAAGAATGATGAGATCCTAAACTATCTTAAACGCTATGAAAGAGCTGGCGTTCCATTGTATGTGGTCTATGCAGGAACAAATTCGTATACAGTTTTACCCCAAATGTTAAGCCCTGGTATCGTTGTAAATGCCCTTAAACAAGCCCAAGAGGAACTTTCAAATGTCTATTAAACGTATAATATCAATCGGATTAGCGCTGGTATTAAGTGCCAATGTCAATGCAGCGAAAATTGAAGATGCTGCGCCTACTTTTACGCTGCAAAATAGCCAAGGTGAGGCAGTTAGCCTATCAAACTACAAAGGTAAATATGTCATCCTAGAATGGACTAACCATCAATGTCCCTATGTTGTTAAACACTACGGCAGTGATAATATGCAATCACTACAGAAGAAATATACTGACGAAGATGTAGTTTGGTTATCCATTATCTCTTCAGCACCTGGCAAACAAGGCTATGTAAGCGCAGATGAGGCTAATCAGTTAAGCGCTGATAGAAATGCTGCCCCCACACATGTTCTTTTCGATCCAGAAGGTGATGTGGGTAAAATGTATGCCGCTAAAACGACACCGCATATGTATATCATCGATCCAGAAGGCGAGTTACGATATGCCGGCGCTATCGATAGTATTAAGTCGGCAAACCCCGCGGACATTCCCAAAGCAGTCAACTATGTCAATGCAAGTATGGACGCTCTAAACTCAGGAAAATCACCTGAAAAAATACTCACACCTCCATATGGTTGTTCAATTAAATACAAAAGCTAAATTAATACAAATACTAAAGCAAAGCATGCGGCTGCTCGATTGATGCAGCCGCACTTGCTATTGAAGACGCTGAAACCAAGAAAAACTCATCACAGCTGGGTATTGTCGAGATATTTCAAGCTGAACGATACAAAATTCATTCGATTGTTATTCACGCTATAAATCTCTGTACCCAAGTGCTACAGTAACCTTATTCGAAGTAGGGTTTTAATGTTAGTTAAGCACTGCATCGTTATTTAGGAAAATACAATACAAAGGAATGAACATGAGATACTTATCACTTACCTCACTGCTTGCGTGCGCCATGCTTTTTACAGTAGGCGTTAATGCACAAACAATTGATGATGCCCAAAGCCAGGCAGCAAGCGTCGACGAAGCGCAAGCCTTAATTGATTTTTGGCAGGCTATGGACCAAGCGCAAGGCACTATTAGAATAGACGCCGCGAATGTTGTGTTAGATGTGCCAGACAACTATATTTTTCTTAATGCCAAAGACGCAGAATCTGTTCTAGTGGATGCATGGGGAAACATGCCAGGTAGCAATGTACTAGGAATGTTGATGCCCGCTGGCGTGACGCCTTTTGATAGTAATGCTTGGGCCGTGACTATCGAATATCAAGAAGATGGCTACGTTTCAGATGAAGAAGCGGAAGAAATCGATTATTCAGAATTGCTTAGCGAGATGCAATCAGACACCTTAGAAGCGAGTAAAAACCGAGTTGAACAGGGTTATGAAACCATTGAATTAATAGGCTGGGCAAGTCAGCCATATTACGATAAGCAAGCTCACAAACTGCACTGGGCAAAAGAACTTAAGTTTGGCGGTTATGAGCAAAACACGCTCAACTACGATATTCGAGTGCTGGGACGCCGCGGAGTCCTCGTTTTAAGCTTTATCGCTGGCATGGAGCAAAAAGCAGAAATTGATGCCGTTTTACCAGAAGTGTTAGAAATTGCTAACTTTGAAACGGGTAATCAGTATGCTGATTTTAATTCCGATACAGACAACTATGCCGCGTATGGTTTGGGTGCATTGATAACAGGCAAAGTATTAGCTAAAACCGGCTTCCTAGCCATGCTGGTCATATTCTTGAAAAAGTTTGGTGTCTTCATCGTCATTGGCATCGGTGCTTTGCTCAAAGGTCTTTTCTCACGTAAAAGCAAACAGGAAAACAAGGACTAATTGGCAGCAGTAAGCTCAAAACTGATTTTACCTGCTGATACACCGTTTACCATCACTTCAATAAAGTGTTCACCCGGGTAATAAACTCGGGTGGTCACCGCTTTAAAACTGTGTGCTTTCGTGAAACTTAATGCTTCACCGTTTCTTTGGTTTAGGTTCTTCCATTTAAACACTTTAGGCATGGTCTTGCCGTTTGCTTTTCGATGATGAACAACATAATCAATCATGAGCTTTCTAGTGGTTTTCGCAGCTTTGATGCCTAACCTTGCAGCATTTAAGCTAAAAGTAAAAGTCACTTCCTCGCCCATTCTTACTTTACTCGTATCAATACTTATTGATGTATCTCGTGTATCAACGGGAGCAAAACCAAAGGCATTCATCACCTTTGTATGTCCTTGTTTTAATAAGGTACGACACGCATGTTTCACTAGTCTTGTTCGATTTGGATCGGCGTCAACCAACCACTTTTCAGCAATCTCCGCGACATAGTCTGGATGATCTTTTGCTATGTCATTGAGATTGTTGGCAACTGAACGCCTCACATACTCTTCTGGATCATCTTTCAGCAGTTCCAATATCCTCACAACAGGGCGTGGGTCTTTGATAAAGGACGGTAATTGCATTGCCCATGGCAAACGCGGGCGGCTACCTTCAGAGACGAGTCGGCGTACATGATAATTTTCATCACTCGTCCATTCTGTTAACTGCCTTAAACATGCTTCTTCATCATGAAGGAGAAAGTATCGAATACCAAATTCCGATGAAAAGCGTTTTGTTGCCTCTTTCAGTAAACGCATTGAATCGTCAAAGTGCTCAAGGCCATTTAACCCGACAAAACGATTAATTGGTAGAATCGACCAACCCGAGATACCAGCCCCAATAATACTATCTGTATTCTGGTTGAGAGAAACTGGCGACAAACTAGCTAGAATAATTTTAATCGCAAGCTTGTAGTCCAGTGGAAGATGGCTGCCCATGGCTTCACAAATCTGATCAGACCGCTGAAGTAACTCGAGAGAGTCAATACCTTTGGTAGCGGCAGCAATAAAACTATCCAATTGAAAATACTCATCGTGGGCAGCAAGGCACTCGCCCATGTGGCGAACTGAATCTAGATTAAATTTATTCTTGAACGCCTCAGGCATTTATTGTCCACTAAAAATTAGAGAATCCTTATTTAACATCCCACCAAGGATAAAAGCTAGGCATATCTGTAGACGATTTTGAAGTAAAACGAGGCTCTCGTTTCTCCAAAAAGGACTTCACACCTTCTTTTCCATCAGTTTGGCTTGCATAGAAAATGGCGAGTGAGTCAATATTATGAGCGTCTCTAGGGTGCGGCATTGCTGACAGTCGTTGCATCATCTGCCTTGCTAAAGTAATACTGACCTGTGATTTATTGGCAATTTTTTGGGCCAACTCGTATGCCGCGTCTAATAATTCATCTGATGCATGCACTGAGCGAACGAACCCAGTCGCTTTAGCAGTTTCCGCATCAAATATTTCACCTGTATAAACCCACTCAAGTGCCTGACTTATGCCAACGATACGAGGTAGAAACCAGCTTGAACATGCTTCAGGCGTGATACCAATTTTTTCAAACACAAAACCAATTTTTGCCTTTTCTGATGCCAAGCGTATATCCATTGCTGCAAGCATCGTTGCTCCCACACCCACTGCCGCGCCATTGATGGCCGCAATGACAGGTTTTTTACACTCAAATATGGCTAGATTGACCGTACCACCGGTATCAGAAACACCATCGAGTCTATCGCTTTGCTGCATATCGTCTAGCGAAGGTTGCTGGCTTTCATCCAGACCAAAAACATTCCCTTCTCGAGTAAGATCCATTCCGGCACAAAAAGCCCGTCCGTTTCCGGTTACCACAATGGCACTCACTTCATCGTCATCACTTGCTCGATTAAACGCATGAATCAGTTCATTCGCCATTTCAACCGTAAATGCATTCATTTGCTCTGGACGGTTTAGGCTAAGGGTTAATATTAAGTCTTTTACTGTGTATTCGATCGTATTGTATTGCATGGTTTGCCTCAATTATGGCTGAAATATTTACTATATTTGACCGCAATAGTCTGCCCCCCACACATCAAAGGTAGACTACTTTGCGAAAGTGTTCTTATATGAACGATTGTATTTCTCTGTGGCTTCATGATATTCACCAATCAATTGACTCACCAATTCCAACGTACTTTTAATTTCGTCGATTGAACCTACTCCCTGCCCTGCCGACCAAATATCGCGCCACGCCTTTTTGTCGTCTTTGTTAGGTTTAGCATTCATATCAAGTTCGGCACCAAAATCTAGTTCTGCTTTTGGACTGAGATCATTTGGATCAATACCGGCATCTACAATACTTTGCCGAATAAAACTCGCATTCACGCCTGATATTTTCGGTGTATATACGATGTCACTTGCATTGCTATCTAAAATCATATCTTGATATTCACGATCAATGTTCGCCTCACTTGTCGCTAAAAAACGCGTGCCCATATATGCCATATCAGCACCCATCATTTGCGCCGAAGCGATATCTTTACCATGCGATAAACTGCCAGCTAAAAGGATTGTTTTATCAAAAAATTGTCGTAACTCTGTGACCAAGGCAAAAGGATTTGTTGAACCTGCATGCCCACCGGCACCGTTACATACAGCAATAATGCCATCTACGCCGGCCGCTGCAGCTTTTTGTCCGTGCCGTGCGTTCACTACGTCATGGAAAACTAGACCACCGTACGCATGTACCTCCTTTACTAGATCAGCGACAGCACCTAAAGAGGTAATAATTAAGGGCACTTTGTACTTTACGCATAGTGCTAAATCAGCTTGCCAGCGAGGATTGCTCTTATGCACAATAAGGTTAACACCAAAAGGCGCTGCTTTTTTGCCGCTTTGTTGTTCCCATTTTGCCAATTTAGCGTTTATCTCAATTAACCAACTTTCAAAGCCTTCACTGGTTCGTTGGTTTAATGCTGGGAAGGTTCCTACTATGCCTGCTTTGCAACATTCAACTACAAGGTTAATACCACTTGCAATGAACATAGGTGAAGCAATCAAAGGAATGCTCAAGCGATCTGTAAACTCAACAGGTATAGACATTGTTTCTCCAGAAAAGGTAGTGATCAATTAGCAGAGGGGCGACTTTATCGCCCAAGTATTCCGCGGGCGATGACTTCTTTCATAATTTCAGAGCTCCCGGCATAAATAGTTTGCACTCGCGCATCGCGATAAAAACGAGAAATTGGATACTCGTCGGTATAACCATAGCCCCCAAATAACTGCAGACACTCATTCACAGTATTAACTTGCATTTCAGTAGCAGCTAATTTGAGCATAGCAGCATCAATCACGGTCATCTCATCACGTTTGTATTTATCCATGTGCTTTTCTAACAAAGCGCGACTTAATTCTAAGTCAGTTTGGCATTGAGCTAACTTAAAACGGGTATTTTGAAATTGAGATACCGTTTGACCAAAAGCTTTACGCTCTTTGACGTACTCGCAAGTAATATCCAAGGCCCCTTGTGCATGTCCAATCGCTTGCACCGCACACCCTAAACGTTCTCGAGGAAGCTCTCGCATTAAGTACACAAAGCCTTGGCCCTCTTCGCCAAGCAGCGAGTCGGCAGGAATTCGCATATTCTCAAAAAACAATTCGCCAGTGTCACTACTATGTTGACCAATTTTTTCAATAGGCTTGCCCGTTGAAAAGCCCGGCAAACTGGTATCCACAAGAAATAACGAAATACCTTTAGCACCAAGGCTAGGGTCAGTCTTAGCGCAAACAATGATCATATCTGCGCTATTGCCATTAGTAATAAATGTTTTCGAGCCATTTAGAATATAGTCGTCACCATCTTTAACTGCATTCGTGCGCATGCCGGCCACATCGCTTCCTGCGCCGGGTTCAGTCATTGCTAGCGCAGTCAGAACTTCACCGCTCGCCATTCCTGGTAACCATCTATCGCACTGTTGCTGGGTGCCAATGTTTAAAATATATGGAGCGACTATATTTGCATGAATGTTATATCCCGTTGCTAGGGAATGAAAATTCATTCTGCACATTTCTTCCTGAATCATCTGGCATACTTCGAAACTTGCACCTGCAGCACCGTATTTTTCATCAAAATCGACTAACAACATGCCCGCATTGCCCATGGTATTCCACATTTCTCGAGGCATGTGATGGTTCTTTTCCCACTCTTCATAGTGAGGAGTCACTTCCTGCTCTAAAAAGCGTAAAACCATATCACGGAACATTTCAATTTCTTCATTCTGGACATCGACATGCGAAGACATAGTAAACCTCAGTTGCTAAATATTAGTGGGGTAACACATCATTCAATTATTGACATAACAACCACCACAGGCAATGATGGATTCAGCCAAACTTTTTACATAAACGGACACAAAAGTGTCAGGTAAAGTATAAAAAAAGCTGAATTAAGTGATTTAGTTGTTATAAGCGGACAAACTTGAAGACAGAACATAATCCATCTTATCACCATACGATTGCTAGCTACTTTGCTCGTACACACGTTAAAAATGCTCATAACCTAGGGGCTGATACTCGTTTCGTGCTAGCTGGTGCAGGACTGTCCTATGCTGTTATTGAACAAGAAAAGCGGCGAATAACACCAGACCAATTAGCCAGCATAGTCAAACGCTGTTGGCTAGCAACGGGTGACGAGTTTTTAGGATTGACTGAACAAACGATGAAACTGGGTATGTTTGCTTTATTAGCCGAGCGCTTAATTCAATGCAAAACCCTTGGGGACGTTTTGATCTATGCAGCAAAGTTCTACAGACTCTGCGGAGATCAACTCTTACTCACTATAGAAAAGCAAGGGGGCAGGGTATTTTGCTACCTTGAGCCAAACTTTACCCAAAAAAGAAAAGATACAACACCTCAAAGCCTACTAACTGAGTTGTTACTATTAATTTTTCATCGTTTTAGTAGTTGGCTTGTCGCTGAATTTATAGCCTTGAACAAAGTGGCCGTGACGCACACAAAACCTGAGCACTTCCAAGAATACCGATTAATGTTTCCGTGTCGGTGCGAATTTATGAGTGAAAAGAATGCATTGGTATTCGACAGCGAGTATTTGCAGCTTCCGGTTATACGCAATAAGGAAGCCTTAGATAAATACCTTAAAGAGAGTCCCCTACAATGGTTCAAAAAACAGTCTTACTACGACACATACAGCGCCAAAGTTATTCGCATATTAGAAAGCGCGAAATCAGATAGGGAGACTCAGTTGGATAGCGTAGCGTCTACGCTGAATATGACCGAGAGAACCTTACGTCGTAAACTCGTCGCTGAAGGGAGTAAGTTTCAACAACTCAAAGATAATATGCGAAGAGACAGAGCTATCAATCTGTTTAAGCAAGGAAGTTTAACCATTGCACAGATAGGTTTGGCAGTTGGTTTCACTGAACTTGCTACATTTTCTCGTGCATTTAAGCAGTGGACAGGTGTGTCGCCAAGCACTTACCGAAACTATCGTTAAAAACACATAAAACAGTAATATTGCAAAAACGAAAGGGCCTTGGAGGGCAAATGCAGCACATTCGACGCACATCAAACACGACTAAAAACCCTTTTCAACAGGGATTTACACTGATAGAGCTTATTATAGTAATCGTTATACTAGGAATCTTGACTGTGGTTGCTGTGCCGCGTTTTCTGGATTTAAACGAAGATGGAAAAATAGCGAGTTTAGAGGGCATGAAATCAGCCATGCTATCAGCGTCGAACTTGGTTTATTCAAAAGCTGTTTTACAAGGTTTAGAAAAGATTCCATTCAATGCAACACCAGCACCTTATGTGGATTTAGATGGTGACGGGGTCGGTGACATTAATACACATTATGGAATACCAAGTCGATCTCGCGGTGATGGCATTGTGAAAGCCATGGATTCATCAGTATCCGAAGAGTGGACATGGTCAACTTTCTACAACGGTGCATTTGTAATTACAACAGCAGATATTGGCGGAAGAAAAGGCCAATATATAAACAACACTGCGGTGACGCCCACAAATTGTTATGTCCGTTATGACCAAACAAGCACTGGCATCCCTGACATCACACTGATTACGAGTGGTTGCTAAGCTCATCAAAAAGAAGCTTAAACTTTCTACTGACTTTTACGCTATCACCTGAGCTTAACAGTGCCATATACTCACCATTAGAGTTTGGTGTCAGTTTACTTAACTTAGCTGTATTGATAATGGCGGAGCGATTCACTTGCTTAAATAACATTGAATCTAGCTCACCTTGAAACTGCTTTAGTGTTTTTCGAATGATATGTGTACCTTCTTGAGTATGCACACACATGTAATCACCCGCAGCTTCTATCCAAAAAATACTATCTAGTTTGACTCGTAACCATTCTGTACCGCTTTTCAATGATATTGTTTTTTGCATTTCAGTGACACGTCCAGGAACTGCAGTTTCCAGGTTTTGCATGAATGCGTTGAGAGAATTACCCGTCTTCGACACAACTAACTCATCTAATTCACGGTGCTTTTGGGCTAATTCACCTTCCTGCTGCAATTTAATTAAGCGTCCGACGCATGCTTCTAGCCGCTCATCAGCAAAAGGCTTTAACAAATAATCAAACGCTTCAAAATCAAATGCATTTAGCGCAAATTCTCTATATGCAGTAACGAACACTATCTTGCATGTACCCTCAACATTAGCTTGCAACCATCGAGCGAGGTCAATACCTGACATTCCTGGCATTTCGATATCTAGAAAAATGACATCTGGCATAAGCTGAGCGATCGTGAGCTTAGCTTCATTCGCTGAAGCACATGAGGCAATAATGTCGATATGCTCGTTGGTTTGCAGACGCATGATCAAGCCCTCTCTGGCGAGTGGCTCGTCATCAACTATCATCGCTTTGATTTTCTGGTTCATGATCGCTCCATCGGTATAGCAATTTTTACTTTAAAGCCTGACCCTGTGTTTTCTTCGAACTCTCCCTCATTGCTTTGGTCTTGAGTACAATCAACGTCGAACATATGATTATGAGGGTAAAGTACTGCTAAACGGTCTCGGATATTCTGAATACCAACGCCATTATGTGCCGCAGCGCCTTCATTTACTTTGGACTGCGTTTTACAATCAGCCACGCCAGGTCCATTGTCCGATACCGAAAGGTGTAACATACCCTTCGCACAGTATGCTTGAATGCCAATCACACCACCCGATTCCATTTTGGAAATCGCATATTTAATCGAATTCTCGATGAGTGGCTGAAGCAATAAGCTTGGCACCATTAACATTTCAGCTTCTGGTTCTACTTGAATGTTGATAGATAAACGGTCATCAAAACGCGTTTTTTCTATTTCCAGGTACATCATTAATGCTTTAATTTCATCGTAAAGTGCAATTTTCTTTTCAGGGTCGTTGTCTAGCGAGAATCGCAGAAAGGTCGATAGGCGAACAAGCATCCCGTTTGCTCTCTCCTTTTGTCCCTGCAACACTAAGGTGGATATTGCATTAAGCGTATTGAATAAAAAGTGTGGATTAATTTGATAGCGTAGCATCTTAATTTGGGCATGATGCGATAAACGAAGTGCTTCAAGGTGTAGCTTTTTTTCGTCTAATAAGCGGTAGTGATAGTTAATGCCAAAATACATGCTACTCCATACCAAGATCATGAAGAATGCATAGCTAAGTGAGCTCAAAATGCCCCAGGGATTAATATCTCCGCCTTCTAAAATTTTGTCTAACTTGCTCATACCATCCAAAGCATAATACAGAGACATGGTGTAGTTCTTAGCAGGTGTCCAGATTAAAGCAACAAGTAGACTCAGCACAACGATAAGAATAATAAGTTTAACCGAATTGAGATGCCAACAACGTCGGTAAATGTAGCGCAGAGGTAAAGTCAGTAAAAAGGCAATCGCAGCGCTTCCGATTAGAGGAAGAATGATGCCAAAACTCGCATCTGTTTCATAAGTAAATAGGATATTGTCGAAAGAAAAAATAATGACATATGCTATCCAACCTGCAATGTGCAACAACCAAAAAGACGGTTTGTGGTTGTCCGAAAACAAGCTGTCATTGCTCAACTGAAGCTGAGAATCATTGGGTAAAGCTTGTTCAATTTGACTACTCATTGCAATTTATAATCCTAATATAGTAATGCGTGGTTCACGTGTTTTATCTAAGCCCAGCTTTTTCATAGTGTAGTATTTAGGTGGCAATTGTCGACTGTTTGAAAGACGAACGACGGATTTATGCGACAAAAATAAAAACGAGGGCCGAAATGACCCTCGATGTGCTAGGGAGTACACTTGTGTTTACTCAAGTGTTATTTGATGCACTAACTTTTACGAGCTAATTGCTCTTTACTCGGCTTTTTATTCGAAGCCAGAAATTCTGCTGTTACTGTAGCGTTCACCGATAGAGCAAAACTTTCCCCATCCATTCCGTTACAAACTAAGCCTTTCACAATTTGGCGTTTGTCTACGCCAGAGTTTTTAATTGCACGGTGAAGTTTAAATCGATTGTTTGATTGGATGGCCTCACATACTTTTACTAGTTTTTTTTCTAAGCTCGGTGAGAGCTGATTAGCCTGTGCAATGGACGATACACTAACAAGTGCACCTAAGAACAAAGAAAGAGATAAGCATTTGATATTCAACATAGGATTCACCTTTCGTAAGCTGATATGGAAACAGCCCTGTGCCGTTTCAATAGTCTTATTAAATGCGAAAGAGGAATAGTCGTCGTTAAATTTGCGACAAAATACGGTTTAATTCGATAAGTCACCTGAGTGACTGAATCACGCGATGAAATTCCAGTTGTAAAGCTTAGAACCTAAGGTCTACTGATATTGTGATAGTGTGAAGGTAAGCTGATTTACTTAGTAAGTTGTTTACTCACTTTGTTTAGTCGCTTTCGTTTTTGGCTCTCCTTTTTTATCAAGAGAGCTACCACCGGTTACCGCAATGCGCATGGCTGTTTCAACGTCAATATCCAGATTGGCCACTTTGCTTTGGTCCATATACATCGTATAGCCACCAATTTGGTAGCTGAGTGGCAAATACACGGCTATTTTGTTTTGACCGGGAAACACAATGTTGGCAACACTCTCGTTAGTAACAAAGCCAATGGCATGACTCCCATCTGCCATCTCTACAGAAACCGCTCGTTTGGTGCTGGTTTCTTTTTTGATTTGAAAGAGATGAACCGCATCTTGAATTGCGCCAAATAGCGTTTTGATCACAGGTACTCGCTCAAGTAAATCATTACTGCGTTCAATAATCAGCTTAACTACATAGGCGTTGACTAATATGCCAATGAAAGCCAACACAATCAGTACAACAATCACACCCAGACCCGGAAAATAGTATTGTGAAGGGATATAAGGCGAAAACAAACCTTCGGCAGCAAGGGCAATCCAAACTAAAAGGTAAATGGTGAGCACAAAAGGCAGGATGGTGAGAAGACCTTTGGCAACTAATTTAGCAAGTTCATTTAACATTTCTTTGCGATCCCTTTTCCGAGACTAATTTATTATTTTCTTTAGCTACTCTGTGTTTAATGGTCGTTTGCATTGCCTCAAGTCCACCTATTTGGAGTAAGAGGCTATCGACTTGAGCACGCTCCTCTGCCTTAAAACCATTGTATAGGTCTAAGACACGCTGGAGTTTCCATTGGCTAAAGGACTGGATTGCTCGGCTTTCACTGACATCGCCTAGTGAAAACACATGATCACCAATTTTGCGAGGGAGCTCATGTTGCTCTGGATTGTTCAATATCCATTTTTGCGTTTCTTTGGCTGAGTTAAGCTGCACCGGCCAAAACTCCTTGAACTGTCGCGTTAATATCGCAAGTAATGTGTCTGGCACTTCATCATCAGCGAGCCACTCACCTAAAGGTAGATTTTCCTGATTCATGCGTTCGACCCACTTAACCAGGTTTGGTGCTATTTTTTGCATGATTCTACCCGATGCTGGGTCGCGGTATAAATGCGCGTATAAAGGCCCCATCAATCCAAAATCACCGACACATGGGCGAGCACCGAGTAAGTAGTCGTGTAACGCAAAATGCGCATCTAACGAGGGTAATACCTCCTGCTCATACCACTGCTCTATAGCAGGAATGCTTTTTGGTGTTATCCCTAACATAGGTACAAAGCCTTTAAACATCGAGCCTATTTTTTTACCCGCAATTCTTCGAATAAAAGCAGGCATGCGTGGAAACGCGATTTTTCCGAACTCTTCGTAAATAAACGGGAAGTTATCGTGATTCCAGCGGTAATGCATAGCAGGCAAAAGTAACCATTCATCACCCCACATTTCCAATATGGCTGATACCAATTTTTGTTTAGGAGTGTCTGGAATAATTGATCGCTCAGGAAAGCGCGTCTCAAGCAAATCGATCATCACGGCAGTATCTTGCACGAAGTCATGCTCTGGCGTCTCTAAGACAGGAATGAAACGCACACCCGTTTTGGGTTCGATGATATTTTTATATACCTTGCGAGACGAAAATACTTCTTCGAATGGAATATTTTTAAACGTTAGATACGACCTCGCTTTACCTGTATAGAGCGAAAGTGGTGCTCCATAAAGCTTATATCCTGAGGTCATATTTTTTCCTTATTTTTTTGTTGCTAGCTTAACACGTTTAATCTGCTCCTCAACATCACTTAAGTTGCCTGTTTTCATCCAAAATTTCACACCATACTCACCGGCTTGTGCATTCAGGATTGTACCGACGGGAAGTCGAAGCCAGCTATTCTTCACCAGCGTATCATTTTGTTCGACCATGTCCCCTTCTAACACAAGAATTTCAATTCCCCCGGGTTTGTCGATGTATATTTCGGTATTGGCGGCAGCGCTTAGCAAACTAACTTCTTCGTGGTCGTCTGAATATAGCGTAGTTTGCATAAGGTCACTATTTACATGGATTGGCTGGGCACTCAGATCATTCATTTGCAAACGAACATGAGTTCGGTCATCCATTTGAAACTGCCACAACTTCACAAAAATAATACAGCCATCATCAGAGCCGGGTTTATGACTGGATTGAGGAGGGTTGCGAATGTATGAGCCTGCTGGAAAGTCACCGTGCTCGTCTTGGAATACGCCCTCAAGTACCACAAATTCCTCTCCGCCAGTATGCACATGTGGAGAGAACTCACTATTAGGGGCATATCGGACAATGCTGGTAGCTCGAGCAACTTCGTCACCCACTCGGTCCAAAGCACGACGATCCACTCCCGGCATTGGCGAGGCTACCCATTCCAGTGTTTCACTATGCACTACCTCGCGCTTACTGAAGTCTGCTCTGATTTCCATACTTTTTTACCTACCAAGTTAGTGTCTATACTACATACTGAAGAAGTTTAGTTTATTCCCATCAAGGTCATAAACATAGCTACATGTGGGTATTCAAAATGAGAATGAAGAAACCTATCACGTGATAGGTAGGCTATAGGTCAGTAGTGACAATGTCAACAAAGAGTCAGTGTCTAAAACGAAATAAGTGATATGAAAACGCTAGTTTGTTATGACTGGTTTAAACTGTTAATATTCTTCAAAAATAACGTGAGAGTGTATTATGCCTTGGGAAAAATCTTTTGATGAAAACGAAATTGTAGATCGTGCCATGCGCGTGTTCTGGTCTAAAGGCTATGCGTCTTCATCTATCAATGATTTGACGAGTGCCACCGGCATTAATCGAGGCAGTTTATATAATGCTTTCGGCGGGAAGCTAAAGCTCTTCACTCGTGGTTTGCTAAAATACGACCTTGAACATAGAAGAGCGTTCCTGTCAGAGTTAGAAGCGATGAACGATCCACTCGCATCGTTTGATCGTTGCTTTGAAGCAGTGATTGCGGAAACACTCACTGATAAAGAGAAGAAAGGCTGCTTCCTAGTGAATACCGCGTCAGAACTTCCTTTCCATGAGGAAGAGGTGCGAACAATTGTAAACCGAGGTCTTTTGGAGTTTGAACAGTTTTTTCAACGTGGGATTGAAGTCGCTCAAGCCAGAAAGCAAGTCTCGTTAAGTGTTCATCCTGCAAATGCCGCGAAGGCTTTAATGGCAATGATCGTCGCCATTAGAGTTCTGGGGCGAGGTGTATTCAGCGAGACTGCCTTACACGCTATCGCCACCGAAGCGAAACGCTTACTTAAGTAATTATTATATCATATTTCTTTTGATGTCTTGACCGATTGGTTTAAACAAACTACAGTTTAAACCAATCGGTACAAACAAGTTTTAACTGACTAACGGAGAACAAATATGAGCAACTTTACTTTTCATGATGAAAAATCGGCGCCGGCAGATAGCGCACCTTTATTAAAAACAGCAAAATCTGCCTATGGTTTTGTGCCTAACCTACTGGCTGGCATGTCAACGTCACCGCAATTGACTGAAGGTTACATGACGCTATCATCTATTTTTAATAAGACTGATTTGTCAGAAACGGAAAGACAAATCATCCTAATGACTAACAACCGGCTGAATGGTTGCACCTATTGTATGGCCGCACACACAACTATTTCTCAAGGGGCTAATGTCGATGCTGATGTTATCGAAGCCTTAAGAACGGGTTCACCGATTGCTGACCCTAAGCTTGAAGCATTAAGAATATTTTCTGCTCAGGTAAATGAAAAAAGAGGTTGGGTAGGTGAAAAAGAAGTCGCTGCCCTTTTAGCGGCAGGTTACACTCAAGAAACCGTCTTGAATGTGGTATTGGGCACAAGCCTTAAAGTCATGTCCAACTACACGAATCACATTACCGAAACACCGGTGGATGAAGCGTTCAAACCAAATACTTGGACAGCCTAGTTTTAAAAAACAACTGAGGAGAGGCTTGCTTTATGCAAACCTCTCTTTTTACTACTGAGTGATTGTTGCTATTTTTATTGCCTTTTAAAGAATGTAAACATTCACTTACTTTGGAAGAATATGAAAATACTCCCCAAAGAAAATCACAATTTCAATGGCAATCAGGATGATAATAATCCACTCGAGAAATGACGAATGTTTATGATTTTGTTCTGCAGCCAACATATCAAACAAGTCTTGAATGGTTTCTAGCTTCAGATTCAAGATTTCAATTCGCTGACTCAACTCCAAGTATTTACCTAAACTTAAATAGTAATGCTCAAGCGCGGGAAAATCCCAGAAAAACTCTGGCGGGGTGACCTATCCCCGAGATTAGTACCAATCCACGGATGAGATTTTTCATACTATGCTGCTTGTTTTGCAAACTCAACAGGCGACATAAAATTCAAAGAACTATGTGGTCGAACATTATTGTAATGCTCTCGCCATAGTTCAATTTCGTAACGTGCCTCGTCTAAAGTTCTGAACCAATGTTGATTCAGACATTCATTCCTAAACTTACCATTTAGGCTCTCAACAAAGGCATTTTGAGTCGGTTTTCCTGGTTGGATAAAACTTAGCTTTACGCCACTTTCTTTACTCCAGAAGAACATTGCCTTGCTGGTATATTCGGTGCCATTGTCACAAACAACCGAATCAGGCTTACCCCGTTGTTCCATAATCTGGTTTAGGAATCTTGCTACCATCGCACCATTAATTGAAACCGAAACAAGCTGACCGACCATTTCTCGAGTAAAGTCATCAACGATATTGAGCACTATAAATCGTCGACCACTACTTAACTGATCAGCAACAAAGTCCATCGACCAACGCTGATTTGCTCGGTTCGGCAGCTCCATTGGCAGGCGCGGTCGCTGTAGCTTCTTGCGTTTCTTTGTTCGAACTTGCAGCCCTTCTTCCGTATAAAGTCGATAAGTGCGCTTTTTGTTTTGCACTAAGCCCTCGCTCTTTAGCAGACCATGCAGCATCAAGTAGCCGTAACGAGAATATTGTGTCGCGAGGGCCTTGAGCCGCGCTCGCACAACGCCATCAGCCTTTTGTTTCATAATATATCTAAATGCCGTTCTGCTTATTCCAGCAAGCCTACAGGCGCTGCGCTCACTCAGTTTGAACTGCTCAATTAAATGAGCAGAAATACGCTTCTTTCCCGCAGGCTTTACCACTTTTTTGAAACTACATCCTTCATAGCTTCAACCTCAAGCATCTTCTCAGCCAGCAAGCGTTTAAGCTTATTGTTCTCAGATTCCAGCTCTTTCAACCGCTTGGCTTCGTTCACTTCTAAGCCAGCGTATTTGCTCCGCCAATTGTAAAAAGTACCTGTAGATACGCCCATATCACGGCATATATCGTCGACTTTGGCTCCTGCTTCGTGCTGTTTAATCGCTCGAATGATTTGTTCTTCGGTGTAACGTTTTTTCATTTTGAGATCTCCACAATCTAAGAATAATTGGAAATCTCATCAATTTCATGGTTTTAATTTAGGGGGATAGGTCAAAGGCAGAACTGGAGTACATGAATTATTGTCTATGACGCCGGCGCTGCGCTCGATGATCTACAATAATGCGCCAAGTGAAGAATTGACGAATCAGGCAATGAAAGATGGTATGCGCACATTAGTACAGGATGCCATTGTTAAAGTTATTGATGGCCAAGCAGATATCGCTCAAATTCAGATTCTCAGTGGGTCGGGCATAAGCGATGAATAAAAGCTCCCCTCGTAACAACTGTCTTTAGCTTGTGATTGTTTCTTGTGAAAAGGCGTGTGTGGCGATATTTGTGGAAATAGCGTCCGTTACTGTCTGATATTAATAGTCCTTGGAACTGAATCCTCGAGAGTGTTAAACAATTACAAAAAAGCGAGCAGTAATAGCTTGAGTTGCTCTTTTTCCGCATCAGATGAGGTGGACGCATACCCAGCCACTTTAAGGATAAGGAAAACGTTTCACTCCCATCATCCGCTCTAAAAGTTAGTTATAAACAATAAGTCGAGAATGTAATGAACAAAGCTTTGTTAGCCGGTAAAGCCGGCTTTGAAAAGAATTATACTCAGACAAACAGAACATCAAGGCCATGTATTATCGTTTTGTATTTAAAAATAAATAATAAATTACTGGGTATTCATTTTAGTAATTTCTGATTCAGTAATTTTACCAGAATTAATAAGCCATGCCTTACATTCGTCTTTACTGATGCACTCAAAAGTGGGCATAAATATTTGCCCCCATGCTCCAAATAACTCAGAAAATTCAGATTCAGACTTAACCAGATCTATATAGCTTTTAAAGGTATCTATATGCGAAAACCCATGTTCGGTAAATGCATTTTCAAAGAAACTATACTTTGCTTGTCGTCTACAATTTCTATCAATACAAGAATCTCTTTGTATATTAAATTCACTGAGTTTTTTATTATCTTTAATAGATTGCATTATTAGAAGTAGATTTTCCTGATTAATTTTAGCTGCTGGTAGGTTAGCATTTGAATTACTTGTTACAGAATTTTCATTTTCACATGCAGATAAAAAGAGTAAAAACGAACCTAAAAGTAATGACTTTACTATATTTTTCATAAACATAATTATCCCTAAAAAACTAAACGCTACCATTCGATGATTATACGTACAAGTTTTTTATACAGTTAGCAATACCTTAAAATACTCAAGCTGGAGAATAAGTAACTGAGCATAAGAAAAATAAAAGCTATTTGCTACCCCCTGTGACAGCTGACTTTTTGACTAGATTGGTTTGTTGAAATATCGAATTGCGGAAGTGTTTTATGGCGTGTTAGTTTAGCATTTCATGCGTAGACAGGCCTTTGGTACAGAAAATGGAGAATTAAACCGCGAATAGCCCCGCCATATACTCGCGTTATTCTTTACTCTTGCAGCAGTAAATAGAGCCTACGCCCCAAAAGTGAAGTCACGTTGAATAGTAAAATCGTTTCCGTATTGTTCATCAGGTGGCGCTCGCAAATGTGGCAACAGTTTTGTTTGTTTAGAAGTTGGGTACTTTTTATCTAAATGCTTCAATATTTTTTGAATAACGAGAACGTCTATAATGCAAGCGATGATACTTACATTGTGCTTTTGGCATTTCTCACATTCAGTAATGTCTATGTTGAAGACCCGTTTTAGCCTTTGTGCCCAGGTCATCCCTCTGGCATAGTATGGCTTATCAGATTGGCTATCTTCTTTATTTATAAGTTTAGGGCTATTTTTACCTCGCTGTGATGCAGTGACTTGCGCACGAAGGTTGCTGTCAGGGGCGAATTAGGCCGAACTGCGCCGGTCACCGGAATCGAGTGAGGTTAAGTCTTGGTGGTGGAATCAGAGCGGCTAGCTTGCCAATAAAATCCAGAGGTTCAAAGAACACGTGGGTTGTACCGTCTCGATAAGGCGTTTTCAATTCATAGCGTACTTTTCCATGGTCGGTTATGCTCAAACGTTGCTCGCTAATCGCTGGGCGGCTAATGTAGCGGCACAGTCTTTCTAATTTTTCTGGCTCATCGGTATTAGCGAAGACCCCTGCGTGTAAGGAAAAACCTGAGGTATTGGCTAACTGACCATATTCGGCCAAGACCGCAATAATGTGATACATTTTTGGCGCTCTAAAGCGAAGTTATAATATTGATCTGAAGAAGCTTGATGATTGCTGACAAAAGCGATTGTTGAATTTTCCAAAATTACATTATTAACAGCAACCTACTGGCTGGCATGTCAACTTCACCGCAATTGACTGAATGTTACACTCAAGAAACCGTCTTGAATGTGGTATTGGGCACAAGCCTTAAAGTCATGTCCAACTACACGAATCACATTACCGAAACACCGGTGGATGAAGCGTTCAAACCAAATACTTGGACAGCCTAGTTTTAAAAAACAACTGAGGAGAGGCTTGCTTTATGCAAACCTCTCTTTTTACTACTGAGTGATTGTTGCTATTTTTATTGCCTTTAAAGAATGTAAACATTCACTTACTTTGGAAGAATATGAAAATACTCCCCAAAGAAAATCACAATTTCAATGGCAATCAGGATGATAATAATCCACTCGAGAAATGACGAATGTTTATGATTTTGTTCTGCAGCTAACATATCAAACAAGTCTTGAATGGTTTCTAGTTTCAAATTCAAGATTTCAATTCGCTGACTCAACTCCAAGTATTTACCTAGACTTAAATAGTAATGCTCAAGCGCGGGAAAATCCCAGAAAAACTCTGGCGTATCAAGTAAATTATAATGCAACACAATGTCTGTTTTCGTCTGAAATAATTGCCCCCTCAGTTTCGCTAACTGTTTACGATTCAGCGCGATTTTGCCGCTTTTCGCCAACATATCAATCAAGTATTGATTGCTCACTATCGTCTTTTCTGCAATTTCTTCATAATGCTGTAACTTTGCCGATTGCGCGAAAGCATGGCTTAAGGCTAACAAGGTATTAGTCTGAAAATTAGGTAAATACAGAGTATCGTTTGACGCTAGGGCTTGCTCTGCTTGCTCATCGACCTTGGTAAATTCGTAGGTATCAACTTGATCATCGTGTAATTTCGATGCCAAATCTTTTAACTCGTTTATGTATTGAGCTGCTTTATCTGGGTTCACGCCCCACGCAACAACTACACCATAGTCAAAAATGAACATTTGTCCTTTTGGCATCTCTATATGCAAGGCATCACGATACTGCTCTGCGATGTACCTCGTCGCAAACTGCTTTTGTGCACTTTTTAAATTGATATGGTCTGCAAAGTCGATGACCTCAACACTCTTATTAAAGAAACTCATTCGTCGCCTCCTCTATTGCGCCGCTTTGTGTTTTTTTTGATCACAAGGCAGGTTCTTAACTTACTCTTCCCAAACACTGAAAACTTGGTGAAATCTTCTTTCAGGATGGGGACATGTTGATAATCTATCTCACTTGATTGGAACAACTGCTCTTCGGTCTTGCTTAATAGTTGAGCCTGAATAACACCTTCAACGCTGGCGTCAGGATCATGAAAGTACAGAAACGTATCATCGATATGCGTGATCGCGACCCAATGCGGTGCTTTTTTTCCATCGAATTGATAAGTACTAATTAAGCAAATAACAGCATGACCTTGAGCCAATTCACTCTCTATTGTATTAAGTGACGCATCGTGAAAGTGAACGCTTACATTATACTCAGTAGCTCGTTCAAAAAATTGTTTTTCAACTAACTGCATTATCGATTTTTTGTGCTCACTGCGAACACCTTCAACAAATAGATCGCCTGGTTGACTAACATATACTTCGGCATCGAAACCTAAAGATTTCGCTGCTAAGGCCAATCCCACAGGATGACAACCACCGTGGCCAGAGGTCATAAAAACGGTTGTTGCTTGCCGCCAAATATCAATTTCTTGGGTGGCGGACATTTTGAAATCTGCATTCAGACTCTGCATGGCCATCATCAAAGCAGACGGCCCACAAGTGAACTCTGTCGACTGCTGATACCATGGATATGCAGGAAGTTTCTGTACCGCCAGGCTCTGTTTGATTGGCTTTTGGAAGCGCAACGCATTGGTACCATCAGCATAATATTTTTGATAAACACCAAACTGCTTGTAACCCAAATATTGGTACATTTTAATGGCGGCCGCATTGGTTTCAGCCACTTCTAAACGCATAAACAGACGCTGCTGGCCCACCGCTAAGCGCTCTAACTCAAGTAATAAGGCTTGCGCAATACCCTGCCCTCTATATTCGCTTTCTAAGGCGAGAGAATACAAACGCGCCGAACGGGTACCATCGCGCATAATCACCAAGCCATAAGCACAAATTTGCTCATCTTTGCTTGCGACCAAACAAATGCCATTGTCAGCTTGTATCCAGTGCTTGAATCGACGTTTTGAAAGGCGATCTGTTTGAAAGCACTGGTTTTCAATGCGCACCAAAGCAGGCAGATCATCAAGCTCCGCCAAACGATAAGTGGCCTTCACTTAGCGCCCCCTCGCTTCCAAGCGATTTGCAAATTCTTGCATGATAATCATGTACAGTTCTTTGCCTAAGTACTTATCTTCCACTTTCGATTCAATACTAGGATTGTCATTGACCTCAATGACATATACTTTGCCGTTTGACTGCTTAATATCGACACCATATAAGCCTTTACCTATAATGCCGCTGGCTTTAATCGCTGCATCCAGCACCGATTTTGGCACCTCAAAAGTGGGTAATGTTTCAAAACCACCTGAAGTATTCTTGCTTGATGCATGATTATAGATTTGCCAGTGTCCTCTTGCCATAAAGTAGCGACACGCATATATAGGCTTACCGTTGAGTACACCAATGCGCCAATCAAATTCAGTGAAAACATATTCTTGCACTAACACCAAAGCAGATTGATGAAGTAATTCAGCAAGTCTTACTTTCAACTCAGTCTCATCTTTAACTTTGAATACACCTAAAGAAAAAGAGCTTTCTGGCAATTTCAGTACCATTGGAAAGCCGAACTCTTGTCCTAGAGACGTGCAAGTTTTATCGCTTGAGTCGTACGCAAACCCACTTTTTGGCACCGGCACTTTGTGATAGCTAAATGCGTCCTGTAAAAACACCTTGTTGCAGCATTTAAGAATACTATTGGCATCATCAATGACCACTAGACCTTCACGCTCAGCTTTCCTCGCTAAATGATAGGTAGGATGGTTGATCGCTGTGGTTTCGCGAATGAACAGCGCATCGAAATGAGTAATATTGGCTGGTTGGCTACTATCGATTAGTTGCGCGTTAATACCCACTTTCTTCGCGGCTTGCACAAAGTGTTTTAATGCTTTTTTATCACTTGGTGGCGTGGCTTCGTTTTCATTACACAAAATCGCCATATCCCAACGTGCGGACTTTTTAGAAAATCGTTTCACCCAGTTTTTTTGTAGGTAGTCTTGCAGGGCCTTAACCACAAATGCCTGACCCTGAGAAATAATTTCGTCCCAGTTGCCTAAGCGCACTTTTAGGCTAGTTGCGTTCACTTGTTTGCTCACACTGATCTGAAGATATGGTGCTGGAAAACGATCAAATACGTGCTTTGCAACTGCTTGCATCGCATCATCATTTGCCGTGCCAAACACTAAATCGCACACGGCACTATCTTTAACACTGTCACTCAGCGCTTTTGGTAATGTTAAGCTAGCAACTTCTAAAGACTGTTCAGTGCTTTCTATTATCAAATCATTGATCGTGTTCACGCTAGGCAGCACTTTGTGATGGCGCGCTTCAGCTAACAAAGAGCAGTAATACCCTTTGCTTAAATACTTGTTTGTATTGCATAAGTTAATTACGCGCGTCTTCCGCTCGCTGAGTTTTGGATAGTCAGCAAGGTAACTCTCAAAGTCCAGTACGGTAGCGTCTAGTTCAAGCGCAGGGAAATCATTAAGGCTGTCGACAACAATCAAAGTTGTAATCATTTATTTGGTCCAGTGTCACAAAATAAAGCATGGTTAATTCGCGCGAAATATAGGCTTTATCTGTTGATTAGCAAGACCCGGCTGACTATTTTTCGAACGAAATAAATTGTTCTTCAAGAACAGATTATTTCGTTAGCGTATTGGGAAATTCAGCCTACACTTCGGCGTAAATAGCCAACCACTTTTTTGAGGTGTTTTAATGAAAATGATTACTCTAGTAACAAGTGCTTTATTTGCAGGTTTATTGTCATTCGCTGTAAATGCTGACGATCGTCCTGAAGCCGATGCGGAATTGATCCAAGAGTTTGTTGAGTACTGTACCGAGATCGCAGAAGATGATGGTACGGGTGATTTGTCGCTACCAGAATTTTTACTTATTTGCGTGAATCAAGAACTTGAATCAGAAGGTTACAAACCGGTTAAAAAGCTTCCTGAATAAGCTTTTTGAACAACAGAATTAACATTGGCCATTAGGCTGGGAGCGTTTTACAAGCTAAAACGTTCCCTTAAAAAATGCGCAATTCCATCGTCATGATTATGTCCAATAACTGCGTTCGCCTTTGATTTCACCTGAGGTTTTGCATTGTCAGGGGCATAACACTCGTCGGCGAGTTCAAACATACTTAAGTCGTTTTCACCGTCGCCAAAGCAGATCACGTTACTTGCCCCTAAATCTACCTTCAAGTTGTTTACTGCAGATCCTTTATTAGCGAGACGGTGATGCACGTCCATCCAGCTGTTGTCTCGCCCCTCGTGAGCTGGACCAGAGTATGCAATTAAATGCGGATGCTCATTGATTTCATTCCAAATAGACGCCACCTTTTTATTATCACCTATCATGCTGATGTTAGTCACATCGCTGTTTTTAGGCAGTGCCTCTAGTGGCAATAGCTTAGCGTCGGTTCGCGAAAAATGCTTTTCAATAAGCTCTTTCTCGATGGGGTGTCGAACTTGGCTGTGATAAATGAAGTGTTGGTGATTCTCAATAGTATTTACAAAGGGTGTTATGCCATGCGTTAGAGCGGAATTTACAACGTCTTCAATCTCGCTATGTTCTAGTAAGTTATCGAAACTCAAGGCTTGTTTTGCTGGATCCCAAATAGTGACACCGTTATTGTAAATATGCGGCAGTTCAAAAAAGTGTCCTTCCACAATCTTTTTTGCCGACAACAAAGAACGCCCTGTTGCTACGGTATAAGCAATGTCTTTATCTCGAAGTAGACCTAGGGTTTCTCTGGTGAATGGAGAGATCTCAGACGATGCATTGAGCAAGGTCCCGTCAAGGTCGAAAAATATAAGGTCCATTACGATACAGTTACCCTAGTTGTGTTAAGTCGCGATTAAGAAGATATACGAACCATAGCTAAGCTTGGCTCAGTATCAGGGTAACAAGAGGTGGCTGGCTGGCCACCTCTGTGTAACTATAGTCCAGCTTCTTCTATTAAGGTTGGCTTAGCCTCTAGTCTCTTTAGCATCTCTGGTTCTACTGCGTTGAGCTCAGTAATGGTTGATATACCAGTAAATCTAAAACGACTGTATTGCCAATCAATCAAGAGTTTATCATCAATGGAGTTTATTCGACTGATAACACTAGTTTGTCTCAAGTAGCAATCTTGCTCAGGAAATGAATCAAAAGTAGCACTCGCACACGCATCATCGTTGCCTCTAAAAATAGGTAAATACACTTTCTCTTCAACATCACCACCGTCATTTAAACGCCAGTATCGTTTAAAAATTGATATCTCAGACTGTCCTGTATTAGATGCTTCTTGAATTTGATGATCGTCATTTTGGTCAATCCAACTATAAGTATATGCTGTTCCATCTTCCCGGTACTCATACCAAGTGGTTTGGGTTTTGAACCATGAGACATTGCGACTTTCATACCAACCAACAATGCTATTGTCGGTAAAATTTTGCTCATCTTTTTGCACAATAAATCCACTTTTTTGAACAAGCGTTTTAGCATCGGGATCTACTTCAGCGTCGGGCTCTGATTCATCGTTTGAAATAGCGATCTGAGTGGCAGAAATTGAGCTCAAAGCAAGCTCATTGCTAATTGGCCTTGCGATATTAAACGAGAAGGTCTCACCATCTTCAAGTGGAAGTATGAGCTGTTTTTGATCGCTTGAAAAAGTCCCCTGATACTCTTTGTATATCAATTCATTGTCTACTGTAAAATCTATTGCACGTCGTAATACAAAACCATTCCCTTCGCTCACAATCACTCTTGTAAGATACGAAAAGTTTAAAACTGCTTGAGGTGATTCTGGTGTTATATGGCTAATTACCACATCTGGACTCAGCAGGACATATTCCCCCTCGGTTAACCATTCTGGATCAGCTACGACTCTCTCATCAACAACTTCATATGCTTGAACAGTGCGACTTGTGTAATTCAATGAAGGTTCGTCTTCGCAGATCACTTCTCTGGTTAAAAGCAAGCTCAACAAGGTACTGTCGGCGGCGTCATCAATGAAACCAATATTTGCTGTACGTATGTAGCCTTCACAAATATTACCACTTAGAAAAACTCTAAATGCTGCTCCATCAAGCTGCAAATTTAGTAATTGGTCTTGTAAATCCCAAGTGGCAGGGTATTCCGTGCCGGAAAATGTTAAAGAACCGGAACCGTCTTCCAGCAATTCGATTTTTCCATCTCCATTACTATCACCCAGACCGATGAAATAAAAATTAGTGGGTAAGTTTAACGATTCTGCAGAGCCTACAAGCTCTGAATTTGTAACGAGAGATTGGGTGACCTCATTGAACTCGCTGGTTTCACCTTGCGCGGCAGGTGGATTGCGCTCAGCAAGTACCCGTGCCATATCCAGAGCCGTTTCTTTATCAGAAAGTAACTCCCACGTGGTTTCAATTCCATCTGGTAAATCAAACATTTGCCCATCGACAAGGTCGGTAAAATAAACCAGTGTGGTCGCAAAGGGTAAGACTAAATCTCTATCATATTCCTGGCGAGCGAGCGCCAAAGAGTCTAGATCTGTAATCTCACCTTCATGGCGTAAAACAGCGGAAAGAGCCGTTTTTATCTGAGAGACTCTCAAGGAAGGTACATCGCTATCATTGAGCTGATTACCGATGGTAAGAAGACTCTGAATCGAGTCTACATAGGTTTTATAATGTATGTGGCTCAAACTACCTGTGCCAAATGCATCAATGACCAATAGACTAGTTTGCTCACTTTCATTAATTTCAATCTCTAGACTGTAATTCCCGAGCTCGTCTGAACTTGTTTCAAAACTCCTTCCAGCTACCGTGGCGGTAATCAGCGCATTTGGTAGATCGGGGGAACTTATTGTTCCAGATATCTGCAAAGAGACCGTTGATGGCGGTGGTGGTGGTGGCGGAGGGTCACCTACTGGAGAAGAATCACCAGAGCCACCACCACAAGCACTCATTAATACGATTGCAGTTACTATCAATATCAGTTTTTTCAATTTAAATTCCTTTTTATGTAAATTCGCTAGATATACTTATCTAGCACTTTGATTCCGTTCTCTACGTAAATACAGCTTGTTTTCCAATCAAGAGACAAACTAACTCAATAACAGAAATTAGTCCAAGTTACGACGAAGGCGTTCCATTACTTAGCACCAACTTCGAAAACCTTACTTTCGAATAATCGCCATTCGCTTTGTCTGTTTCCCAAACACCCGTGCCACCGCATGCTGTTCCCCAGAATGGATTGCTAGTGCCGCCATTGCATTGGCTGTAAGCACCCGCTTTAAAGTAGTGCCAATCGCCAGCGTAACCGTGCTTAAAGTCTTTGTCGTCAATGTTGCCGTAAGCATCAACATTATCTGCCAAGTTAATCGAGTATTCTACCGTTTCATGATTAGGCGAGGTAAACGTAAGAGACATGGTATTCTTATAAACATTCACTACATAGCTAAATTCTTCGCCGAGCTTTATACCCTTACTGCCCGGATCTGAAGAGTTTTCCCACGTATTGCCCCAAACTGGATAAGCGATATCTGTTCTATCCGGGTGCGCCTTTGGCAAATTACGCTCATAGGTCCAAAATACTGAGCCTGTGTCGTGGTCTGGAAATTTTTTGTAGAAAATCTTGAGTGGTTCATTCCCGTATCCAAAGCCTTTTGAGCGGTCTGGATCGTTGCCTGCATGTATCTGACCTATCACCACAGAATAGCTTGGATACTTTTCAGGTCGGTCGCTATTCAAGGCTACATGATCCACACTCAAAGTAGCTTCCATTCTTCCGCCAATAGCGGCAAATGCATTCGCGTTTTCATGCGCAGCCAAAGCAAAGTTATTTTTCGGTGCCTTCGTTTTTATCTTCGTGTTGAAGCCCCTCGACATATGCCGTAATTCACTTCGAGCATTCTTTGAATTTGCTGTTGTGACGCCTACATTTGGGCTAGTAAACACCAATTCTTTATTGTCGTTAAGATAAAAGAAATCCGGATGGCTATAATTCTGGATGTCTTTCACCTTCACCATGTCAGGCTTACCGTCTGCATTTGCATCTATAGGTAGTGTGATATTCCATTGGCTCAGATCGAAATGCTCTCCTGGCACATCTATTTCAGGACTATTTGAAACATTCTCGCGTGCAGTTTGGTTTGTGCTACACGCGGCTGTGCCAAACAACACAAGAGAAGACAAAGCCGCGAATGCAGCTACCGAAGATGCCGTCATTTTCATATTGACCTATTATTGATTGCTAAAGTAACTTGGTATTTATATCATTTTGTTTAAATAATCACAGTCCAGATTCTAGTTTATCTATGAAAAATCACGACTTTATGAAAAAAAGTTACCAACTACTTGTTGCCAGTTTATTGTGTGTCAGCGCAAAAGGCATGGCTGAAGTAGATACCTCTTGGCTGTTAATTGACGATTTCGAAAGCGCTAGTAACACTCTGTCCTCGGACTGGCACATTAGAGACGTCCAGAACGAGACCAACCCCTTTGTTAAGAGTCCGCAAATAGCGTTAATAAAACAAGAGCAAGCTTCCCAAAATCGGTATTACCTAAAAAAACCTGCAGCAAACGGTGTGCTCGGTAATAGAAAAGCCCTATCTTACATACAGTTACCTAATACACTCAACGTCGGTGACACTGCTACTTTTTACACCCGTATCATGGTTGAGTCATTTCCAAATAATCATTCCTTTGGCTTGAGTAATCAACGCCCCGCGGATATCGATAAACTCGCATATAATGCTTTCGAACCGATGTTAAGAGTCACAGATAAGACAGAGTCAGATGGCACTCGGAATTCTGGTGCGCTGATGGTGATCAAAGAAGCGCTAAATGGAAAAGCGAAATATCAAGATATTCAAAATCCACTCAATGGTAAAGCTGCAGAACCTCTGCAAGAAGGTAAATGGTACGAAGTTTGGTATGTGGTAGACAATCGCTTAAAAGAAAATGGCGGACAAACATATTCAGTTTATATCCGCGGAGGTGAGTTTAGTCAGCAGCAAAAGGTCTACGACAATGCTGAGTTTCGTATGAAACGTGAAGCCGAATTGGTGTATTTTGTCACTATCGCAAATACAGGGCCGCTCAAACAACCTTATGGTAATGGCGGTTTAGCTTACGACGATATTTATATGACTACTGGGATAGAATTAAGCGCTCCTGTGGATTGAGCGCGGTTATCAGAAGACGGGTAGTTGGAAATAAAAAAGCCCCGATAAATCGAGGCTTTGTGAAACAGTGCGGCAGCTAGTTATTTATGTTGTTAAGTGAAAATCCACCTAGTCAAAACGGATCTTACCTTCTCCTTCGCAACTCTGCGCTTGGCTCAAAAATACTTTCTCAATAACATGCCTTTTAACCTTTAATGTCGGCGTAAGTTCTCCGGATTCTGCGGTCCAATCTGAACCTGCAACGATAATGTGTGAGACCGTTTCATGCTTTTCCAAGCTTTGATTCACGTGGGCTAAGGTAGTTTCAAGAGATTCAGTGAGCAGCCCTCGGTCTTGGCTTTTACCAGACTGACTTAAGTTCACTATCAATACCGGTTGCTTCAAAGTGGTCCCCATTAAGCACATTTGCTCAATGTATTCGTTTTCTGCAAATAACTTCTCTATAGGTACAGGCGCAACATATTTGCCTTTTTCGGTTTTAAAGATATCTTTTTTGCGCCCAGTGATTTTCACATACCCTTCAGAATCGAGCTCGCCTAGATCGCCTGTTTGCACAAAGCCATCGACGAGTGCTTCTTCTGTTTTAGCATCGTCTTTATAATAGCCAAGCATGTTGGAATCGGTCTTCATGACAATTTCACCGTCATCGGCAATTCGCAAATCTACACCTTCGGTGGGCAGTGAAATTGTCCCGAATTTAGCTGGTTTGTCCATGCGAGGGGTTGTGCCAGCGGCGAAGGTTTCGGTCATACCCCATGCTTCACCTATATTGATCCCCAGCTTTTGGTACCACTCCAGTATTTTTTCTGAAATTGGCGCGGAACCACTGAGGAAAATACGAGCATCACTAAAGCCTAAGCCTGCTTTGATTTTCTTTTTAATTAAAGAACTAATAAGTGGAATTTTCAGCAATAAATCGAGTTTCTTTTGTGGCATCTTTTGTAGTACGCCCTTTTGAAAAAGCGTCCACAAGCGCGGTACAGAGCCAAACACCGTTGGAGAACAACGCACCAAGTCGCGATTGAATGTATCGAGCGATTCTACAAAATAGATTTGCGCGCCATAACTTAAAAAGGTCGATTCGACATACGCGCGTTCCGTACAATGCGCCAAAGGTAAATACGATAAGGAACGGTCTTCAGGAGTAGTCCCAACGCGCATTCCAAGGTGAAGTCCGGTATTTACAAAACTACGGTAAGAGTGAAGCGCACCTTTTGGCATACCTGTACTGCCTGAAGTGTATAATATTGTCATCACGTCATCGGGCGTGACCACTGGTTCTGCAAATTCGCTTTCACAGGCAATACAATCCGACCAAGAAACCTCTGTTTGCATGGTTGGATAACCCATATCAATACGCTTCACGTTGGTATTTATACCTGCTTCTTGAGGGCCAAAATCATCGAGCTTACCAATAAAAATTGCTTTACATTCCGCGTGCTCTAACACATATGCGATGGTTTCAGCATTTGCAGTAGGATAAATGGGAATACTTACAAATCCACCCATCATGATGGCGAAATCGGCAATAAACCATTCAGCTACGTTTTTAGAAAGCAGCGCAATTTTATCACCTGGTTCGTAACCTAAAGACACTAACTTTGAGGCAACTGCGGTGGCTTGTTCGAGAATTTGCTGCCACGTATATGTGTGAAGTTTACCATCGATGGGTTGAAATAAGAC
Organism: Brumicola blandensis; assembly: GCF_031846165.1. Lineage (NCBI taxonomy): Bacteria > Pseudomonadati > Pseudomonadota > Gammaproteobacteria > Alteromonadales > Alteromonadaceae > Brumicola > Brumicola blandensis. The sequence goes on along the minus strand of NZ_JAVRIE010000002.1, from coordinate 200,157 downwards.
TTGGCGTTCGGGGTAGTTTTTAGCCCAGTATTTTAATTTATCGATGGGTAAATCTATTTTCGCAGCATCCATATCAATTTCTCGCAACATATAATTAACATTGATATTGCTAGGTGAATGGTAAAAAATCAAATAAGTTCGAGTGATTGAAATAAATAGTCTTTGCTTACTAACTTCTCTTTGTTGTTAGATGTATTTTATTAATTAAGTTCTAGCAAAGACGTGTCGTCGTTCACGGTGAGTAACCGGGTGTTTTTCATTATTTAGTCGTATTGCCAGCTATACATAAAGAAAGTATCCTAGGAAATTGGGCTTTTGGCGGTGGGTTGTTTTAGATGCAACACAATATTGTAGGTACAAGCAATGAAAGTAGCTGATATACCAAGCAACGAAAAATATCGCCTTGAAGCGTTGTATCGTTACGAAGTTTTAGATACTGACATGGAAAAGGTATTTGATGAGCTAACTGAATTAGCTTCAGAGATCTGTGATACTCCCATCGCGCTGATTAGCCTTATTGACGCAGACCGCCAATGGTTCAAATCAAAAGTAGGTTTAAGTGCCGATGAAACTCACCGAGATATTGCATTTTGTGCTCATGCAATCCATCAAGAAGAGGTATTTGAGGTAAGCGATACTTTTCTTGATGAACGGTTTAAAGATAACCCTTTAGTAACAGAATCACCCAACATTCGCTCATATGCTGGCGCGCCACTGATCACTCCTGAGGGATTCGCGATAGGAACATTGTGTGCGATAAACGACAAACCTAAAAAGTTAAATGCCCATCAAATTAAGGCGCTTGAAACGCTAGGTAAACAAGTCATTACTCAATTGCAACTAAGACTAAAGATCAAAGAAGTTGAAAGTGCAAACGAACGAAAAACAGATTTTTTGTCTAATTTAAGTCATGAATTGCGAACGCCTTTGAACGCAATAGTTAGCTTTAGCAAATTGATGATTGATGACAAAACGTTTGACTTACCCGACAAGCAAAAACAGTATCTAAAGCACCTTGACTACAGTGGTAGACGGCTATTGAGCTTAGTTAACTCAGTATTAGATTTAAATAAAATTGAATCGGGGAATTTCACCCTAGAATACACCAGCATACATGCAAAGACCTTTTTCGAATCTATTCACTCGATTACGAAGGCACTTGCAGCGAAGAAATCCCTTGTTGTGAACTTTAGCTGCGAAACAAATGAAAATGAATACTTTCAAACTGACGAAACTAGGCTTAGCCAAATTATTTTGAACCTGGTCTCTAACGCAATCAAATTTTCACCCAATGAGCAAACTATCGACATAAAGATTAAGCTCTCTAGCGCTAACCTTATTGTTGCGGTGCGTGACGAAGGTATTGGTATTGCGAAGAAAGACTTACACCTTATTTTTGAGAAGTTTCAGCAAGTAAGGCCAAATGAAAACCAAGAAGGCTCTGGCCTAGGCTTAATGATCACCAAAAGCCTTGTTGAGCATATGCACGGAAGCATTAAGCTATCGAGTAAGCTCGGTCAAGGCAGCTTATTCAAAGTAAAACTCCCCGTATGCACTGAAAATACATTCCAGCAAACTGACATTCCATCACAAACTCAGCATACGTTTAACCCCAACGCAAAAATCTTAGTCGTTGAAGACAATTTGATTAATCAGGAAGTTGCAAAAGCGATGTTTCATACAATCGGCATCTCTATTAGCGTATGTGGCAGTGGCGAAGATGCTATCAAAAAGCTGAAAAGTGATTATTTTGATTTGATTTTTATGGATTTACATTTGCCAGGTATAGACGGCTTTGAAACTAGCAAGAAGATCACATCAATGGATCCAAATCAGAAAGTTGTTGCCTTAACTGCCGACGTATTCTCTAAAGCTGACTCGAAGCTAGCACGAAATGGTATTCAAGCCTATATTTCAAAACCCGCTTCTGAGTCTGACCTTATCAGTGTTTTGAATAAATACTGCCCTAACTAAAAAGAACTGGCATGCTATGCTCTTCAAGCCCTACTTAACACCTACTCATGAACATGATATTGAGCATGAAGTAAAACGCAGTAAATTTCTCACTTTCGCTAGACCAACTGCCACAACAGCAACCGCAAACGATTTTGTAAAGGCACTCAGAGCGGCCCACCCTCAAGCTAACCATGTTTGCTGGGCCTACATTGTTGGTTCACCTGATTCGACCTTGCGCTCAATGAGCGATGATGGAGAGCCCAGTGGAACTGCGGGTATGCCGATGCTAAAGATACTGGAGCACAGCGGCTTAGGAGATATCACTGTAGCGGTAGTTCGCTATTTTGGGGGCACAAAACTAGGAACAGGTGGCTTGCAGCGAGCATATTCAGATGCCGTTGCGCTGGTATTAAAAGAGCTTCAAACCGAAGAGAAGGTGGACCGAGTAGCAGTGCAAGCTAGCTTTGACTATGCACTAGAAGGTGCAATAAAGAGCGCCTTAGGAGGCTTTAATTGCGCGAAAACTGACTTTAATTATGCTGAAAGCGTTTCACTGACCAGTTTAGTACCCCGTAATGAACTAGATGCCTTTTGCGAGGAACTCACCAATATTTGCTCAGGTAAACTAACGCTGCTTGTTTCCAAAGATAATTAAACACAGCAGCATAAGGTTCGAAATGTTCGAGTTCAGTATCACGGACTACAGTTTGAACTGAACTCGAAGTTCTCCTATTTCTTTTTGCGAAGGAATAATAAAAATAAGCCACTTCCCATTAAAAGAGCTAGTGAGTGTGGTGCAGATACTTCGCTGTATGTAAAAGTCGCAGATACACTTGTGTTTACCGTTCCCAATGACGTTACAACATAATTCAATTCACTGGTTTCAACTAAGGTCAATAATCCCGTTGGAAGGTCGAAAGAAACTGGACCACCAGCATTGAGCGTAAACATATCTTGAGTTGGTGTGATGTCATATAAACCAGTCAATGTGAAGAGTTCACTTATAGAGTTTGCAGTAATAGTGGTAGTTAATGTGAACGGGTTTGAGCATGTTCCATTCGGGCATGTCGCATTATTAGAGAATTGCGTTGTTGAAAACGCTATTAGTAGGTCGACCAAAATAGTGTCTCCATCATTAATTGAGAACGAACCACTATTGGCGTTTATGCCGACTTCAGATGTATTAACTGATTGACTCACTCCAGTGTTTGAGTAGTCAACGATAAGAGTGGCATTTGCAATATTTGAAAATACAAACAAAGTTGCAATTAATAATGTTTTCATGAGATTCCTTAAATATATGATTTTAGTTTTAGTAAACGTTGATATTAGGGGGATGCATTAAATAGGCCACGCTATAACCTTATGATTTCATGAAACATATTTTTTACAAAAAAATAACATGTAAGAAATATTGACATATACCAAGCAATCTATTCCTTAATAGCATTCCTTTGCCTATACTGATATTAAACCAAACCAATACGCTCGTAGTACAAAGTATTACTAACTGTGCGTTACCTTAAATAAGGATGTTAAAGGTGTTTAATTTCAAAACGAAAGGTTTACTCAACTGCGTCGCCACTATGATGCTGTGCATGTTGTTATCCTCCAAGTCAGCGCTTGCCGAAAAGGACTCAAACATCTGGGTTATTTTTGACGCTTCTTCTTCAATGGGAGTTTCTCAAACAGTCATTGCTGACATGCTGAAGGAATTAGAGCAGCAACTACAGGACAATAGCAGCTTAACTGATGCAGCAAAGTTAATATCATTTCGCGACGTTATTATTGATGAAAAAAAGGGAAGCTTAAGCCAGATAAGAACAAACCTAGCTGAAACCAAATTGATTTCATCAACGGAAGATGTCTTGTCTGCCCTTCAATTGATCGCCAGCACACCTGAACTTAACGAAGCTATAGTACTCATTTTTTCCGATGGCAAAAATGACCTCTTAGAAAATGCTGATACCGCTAAACTCATGCAGAATTTGAAAAATAGACGCTCCGAGTTTCATGCTTTTATTCCCTTCCCTGCTTGGTGTAATAGAAGCCTTGCATTGGCCGTTGATCGCGACCATATGGTCCTAAACCCAGATTCGAGTATGCAAAAGTGTGACACCTTACGTTTTCTGAAGGGTAAGCGTTACGGCGAAAAGCCTGAAGAGCGCAAACTCGCAACATTAGCATTTGAAACGGGAGGTATGGTGTGGCCAATCTTAAACTTCACGATGACAGGAATAGAAAGTGAGATAATGCCTAAAGATTTTGTGGAAACCACAGCGACGAAACTGGCAGATATCATCGAAGGAAAAGGAGCCAAGTCGCTCTTTGCAACAGTCAAATATGACGATGAGGCTTACTTAGGACAAACTGTATTTTTTGAGGTGACGTCCAGCTACAGCATTGAGGGTATCGGTGATGTGACTAACTGGCAATGGGATTATGATGGTGACGGCGAGGTAGATGATGTAGGTACTTTCGTGCAAACATCGTTTAGCGAGGCGGGTGACAATTATATTTCTCTGATCATTTCAAATAGTGACATTCCAGCTGTTTCTCGTACGCTCAGACTTCATGTTCAGGTGAGCGAATAAGTAATCAGTCATGGTTCAATTCAACTTTAGTTTGCCAGTAACGTCCCAGCACCCTCGCTGAACTTCTACTGGCGTTCTCTGTCCTAAGCTAGACATCAACCGACTCTTTCACCCTATTGGTGCTGTTTAGTGCTCTATACCTTACGCTTTGTCTTATTATCGATACTGCTCCATGGATTGGTTATTTATGCCTTGTTCCAAGGATTCACGCCATACGAAAATGACAAACAAGAACTAAAATCGATAAAAAGCTATTTGATCATTGAGGCTCCAAAACTCGAAGCAGAGGCATCGGCCAAAACAGAGCCAATTCAATTGCAGGAAGCCCCTAGTCAAAAAGAAAAGCTCTCTGTAGAGAAGCCACCTGAGCCCACTCCTCCTGCCGAAGAGATCATAAAAAGTGAACTTACAACTCACAAAGAGGAAGTAAGATCACAGCCAGAAGTAAGTAAAGTCACTGGAAGTAAAGAGGAAGTCAATACAATCGATATTTCACCAGCACTCGATACAGACAATATGGACTCTCAATCGAGTAGCTTAAAAGGTGTTTCTAGCTACATACAAAACTTGCATCAAGTAGAAGTGGAAAGATTATCAGAAGGTGCCCTAAGACAATATAAAGAACCTAAGGCGATTGGTGACCCAGCATCAGAACCCAATATAAACAAAGAGCTAAGGCAGTCGAGTACTTCTTATGCACCAAAAGAAGCTAACATTATTGTGCTATCTGAATTTGGGCCAAATGAGAAAACGATAGTGATGGATGGGAAATGCTTAAAGGTAACCACCACAGAACTGGATGATCCATTTTGGAAGGGCCCAAAACTCTGGACCTCAAGTAACGGATGTGGGAAGTACGACAAATTCAATGGCCAACTGCAAAAGTCGCTCGATAAATACTTAAAGAAATAGACGCCGTGATTTCCCTATCGATGTTTAGTTCGATGTCTTCTTTTGCGCTGGTATTTCTTGCCCACCTTGATACAAGATCATAGATGTATATGCTCCATTTTCATTTGCAATGAACTCAAGCTCTGCATCTACTACCTTCAAGAAAAATCGACTTTTTGTCATAGGGTAGATTTGGAATTTTTGTTGTCCGGTTGCTTGCGACATTAATTTATCGTCTTCAAGCGTGATAGAGATATCAAAGCCAGGTTGTAACTCAAATACTCCAACAAATTGCATCAGCGTTGCGCTACCTAGCGTAATTTCAGTTTTTACCGGAACAGGCTTGTCAGTTTTTATACCAACAGATTCGCTAGCTCGACTTTTGAATAAGACTTCTGTTTTGCCATCTTCTTGCGTAAATCGTAAATTTGAAAAGCTACCTTCAAAATAAAACATGCCATCTGCTGTTGGATGCAATAAGAATTTCGTTCCGCCTTCTCGTTGTGAGTATAGCGAGCCATCGTGCATGGTAATAAACCTAGTAGCACCATCGTCAAAATCATAGACGCCTACTAAACTCGCTAACTCATCAGTATCTACAGATACGTCATCAGAGAACTCAGGATAGGGCTTATCAATAGCAATAGCCGCCATCTTCGTCGAAACAAACCCCGGGCCATTAAAATCAGTGTTTGATAGTACCGCTACAAATACATTTTCTTCAGGCAAGTAAATACTATTCGTGACATAACCAAAAATGCCACCGCCATGCTCCTTCGTTGAACTACCATTTATTTCACTTAGAAACCATCCATAACCATACCCAACCTTTTCACCGTTATTAAGTTCATAATTAGTGAAGGCTTTCTCAGTCGACGCTTGATTAATTAACTGGTTGCTTCTAATTGCCTGATTCCACTTGAATAAATCATGTACTGTAGACATTAAAGAACCTGCAGCATAAGGCTGCGACATGCTTAGATATTCCGCATTAATAATTTTATCGGTTTGCTGATATCCACTTGCTCGGTTTGGAATAATAGTCTGAGCGCTGCCATAGTAAGAAGAAGTCATGCCCACAGGCTCAAATATTTCTTTATGAATATAATCTTGATACGTCAGGCCAGAAGCTTTTTCGATGACATAACCCAAAATAAAATAAGCGGAATTGTTATATAAAAATTGCTCGCCAGGCTCAAAATCCATTGGCTCATCTTTAAAAATGTTTATGAGTTCTAGCGGTGAAAGATCTTGTCGCCACAATTTAGTCCAGCTTTCCATTGAAGTGTAACTCTTGATACCTGAGGTATGAGTAAGCAAATGGTGGAGTGTAATCGTATGACCCTTGGTCGGGTAATGAGGTAAAAACTTGGTAATCTCATCATCTAAACTCAGTTTTCCCTCTTCAACTAACATCAAAATTGCAACGGCAGTAAATTGTTTAGTAATGGAACCTATTTCGAATACCATCTCAGGCTTGATAGGCACATTCAATTCGATGTTCGCTAGCCCAAACCCTTTTTCATAAACTACTTCGCCGTCGATCGCCACAAGTGCCGCAGCGCCTGGTTGGTCAGACTGATATTGTTCACTTAATAATGCATCAAACTTTATTGAAAGAGACGTCGATGCACTAACATCACCTCCAGCTTCACTTTCATTTGTTAGTCCAGTTGCATTACATGAAAAAAGTAAGCTAACGATACTTATACACAGCAATAACTTTAAGATATTCATAGTATTCCCTGCGTGAGTTCCCTTAGGAGTGCTTTCCTTGTTTAGTCAAAAATACATCAATTTGGACGTTTTGCAACCAATAATGCTTGGCCTTTTTGTGAGATGTATTGAAATATCAGAGGGCATGTCAAACAAAGTAAGGCCGTAAAAAGCGCCATGGCCGATGGGTTGATTCATTGTCCAATCGAACATTACTTGCCGAAACGAAGACTGATCTGATGACACGTTGGCGCAATAACGGTTTGCGTGCTATTCATACTATGCGTTCGCAGCAAACACGTAAAAAAGTGTAGAAATTATGACCATAAGAATAGTAAGCTAATGAAATGAAATAGATGTGGCGTCATTTCGAAATGAATCTATCGAGTTGTCACCTTAGGCTTGCGCTCCTCACAATAAGTGTTAGCTGCATGGAATCATCTATATGCATCCGGTCAAAAATCAGAACGGAAAAGCAGAAAATCAGGTAGATATTGATATTGGAAGCGTATTTGATTAACACAAGTTATAAAGAACTGTTGGCGCCATTGCCAGTTAGTTTGCTTTGTAAAAACATGGAAAATGGCGAAGTCTATGCTAACCCAGCTTGTTTGAGTATGTTTGGGGCCGAGCGGCAAGCTGATACTTTCGGCAATAGTTTGGTTTTTTACGATGTACAATCTCGTCAACCATTAACGGCTGAACAGCATCCCTTTTCGCTTTGCAATGGGCAAGATACACTTCATTTAGAAGTCAGAGTGAAAAGCAATTTCAAGAACCTGAATTGTCGTATTGAAGGCAAGAAAGTGACTTTTGACGGACAACCGTGGGTTGTACTTCATGTACATAGCCTTCAAGACAATGATATTACTGGTACACAGACGACTTACTCGTCAATGGCCAATCACTTAGCCTTTAGTCGCTTACTGTCAGGCATTTCTTCTCAACTGATTAATGTAAAGACAGAACATCTGGACGAGTTAATTGAGAAAAGCCTTGGTGCGTTTGGTGAATTTTGTGGTGTTGATAGATGCTATTTGTTTCAGTTTTCTGATGACAAGACAAGCATGAACAATACCCATGAATGGGTTGCGCCCGGTGTTCTCCCATATAAAGATGATTTACAGAATGTTAGCTCGAACGACTTACCTTATTTTGATAATACTATCAAAACCAAGAATGTATTTAAGATCGATAACGTCGATGATTTGCCTGATGAAGCCGCGCTAGAAAAAGAAGAGTTTAAGCGAGAGCGAATTAAGTCGGTGTTATGTGTTGCTGTACATATCAACGATAAACTATTTGGCTTTATTGGTTGCGATATTATTGGTAGCCCTTATTCATGGCGAGAGCATGATGTTCGTTATTTAAAGTTAATAGGTGAAATGCTTAGTAATACGCTGGAAAGTGTGACGAATAGAGTATCTTTACAACAGGTGACCACTGCGCTAGAAAAAGCCAACGAGCAATTAGCCCATCAGGCGAACTTTGATGGCCTCACAGGTATCGCCAACCGTCGACAGTTCGATAAAAGCTTGGAAAAAGCGCTCAAACGTGGCACCAGAGATGGGAAATATATCAGCCTATTAATGGTAGACGTTGATCATTTTAAACATTTTAATGATAGTTTTGGTCACAGTGCGGGAGATGTAGCTTTACAGAAAGTTGCCAAGGCTCTTGATAGCTGTTGCAAACGAACTGACGATTTAGCAGCCAGATATGGCGGCGAAGAATTTTGCATAATACTGCCAAATACCAATCAAGAACAATCATTAAGTGTGGCCCAAGAGGTAATGCGAGCGATGGCGGCCTTGAATATTAGTTTTGAGCCATCTCTTGGTGAAGGCATTTTGTCGGTTAGTATTGGTAAAGCGACACAAAAATGTGATGCCTCAATCACCAATGCCCAACTAATAGATTTGGCTGATAAAGCACTTTATCGAGCGAAAAAGGATGGCCGCAACTGTATAGCTAGCGCCTAAGGAATCATATTCTCAGGTATATAGGTCTGTCTAGTCGCACATAGCGGACAGCCGCCTTTTTGGATTTCACGATATTACGCTTATTTTCAATCAGCGGTAAAATACTGCAACAGCAGAGATTAAAAAAATTTAACATACATCAACTGAGCTTTCCAGAAAGAACTAACCTATAATTATGTCAAGAGAAGAGCAAAACTCTTTTGTGCTCATGTAAACAATAAAGACATTAAAATGAAAAACAACTCAGCTTTGCTATTGGTTTTAGCTATATTTACTATCTTATTTAACAATGGGATGGCGCAAGCAAGCGATATCGGCTTCACCCACATCGAGGGAGGAATTATCGGTGGCTTTGTCAACGACATAGAGACGTCCGAAGTGATCATGGGTAGTGATCCTTTAGACTTAGAGAGTGATGCCGATGGTGGTGGATTTGTTAGTGGTGCATGGCAGTTTAGTAATCAAATGCATCTATTTGGTGAGTATGCTTCTCTCGGCCAAGAACTGGAAATCCGCACCGACATCAATACTGCTGCAGGTGAGTATGATGTGGTGCGCTGGCGTCTTGGAGTTGGTTATCAATACAATGTCTCGGAAACGTTGGCTTATTATGCTCGTCTGAGCCTTGACCAGCTAGAGTTAAAGGATGCGAACGTTGAAGGTTTCAATCTTGATATCGACGCTGAAGATAGCGGCGTCGGGTCTGAGATTGGTGTGATCTGGGCAGCAGCTCCAACATTTCATCTTCAGGGTCATGCTCGCTATACCGCAGTTGGGGACGTAGCCACTAGTGGTTCTGACCCCTTTGAAACAGATGTTCTTATAGGTGTTAACGGACGTTGGAGTTTCCTTCCCAATATGGCACTGATAACAGGCTACGAATTTGGGAAAATCACAACGTTTAACATAGGCATGCGTATTGCTTTTTAATTGCCAAGCAAGACCGTCCTGAAAAATTTGGTGCCGCTATCAATTCAGGTGTTATTGTAGGTTAGGTATCGAGTAGTGATAGCTTAATTATCAATTTGCGAATGACTGCACTTGGACGGCATTGACGTCTAAATAAGGTTTACTAAAGGCAAATCACTTACTGTGCAAGCTTAGAGGGAAGTGTGCAAACTATATCATCATTGCACACTATCAAACCACCTGCCCTGCAACCCAGCCGCTAGACCATGCCCATTGAAAGTTGTAACCACCTAACCAACCGGTAACATCAAGTACTTCACCGATGAAGAATAAGCCTTCTTGATTCTTCACTTCCATCGTTTTTGAAGAGACATAATCCGTATTGACGCCGCCTAGAGTTACTTCGGCAGTGCGGTAGCCTTCGGTACCATTAGGTTTTATTTGCCACTGACTAAAGGCCTCGGCCGCAGATTGAAGCTCTTTGGGGTTATACTGTTTTAGTGGCTTATTGGCGACGTTAAAGTATGGTAGTGCCGCCTGAACGAAACGTTTGGAATAATGTTTTGCTAGCGCGGTTGATAGATGTGCATCTGGTGTTTGGCTTTGCTGCTCGATTAAATCTTGATGTAAATCTCCATTCGGAAACAAATCAAACTCTACTGCTTGACCTGGCTCCCAATAGCTCGAAATTTGAAGCACAGCAGGGCCGCTCAAGCCACGATGAGTGAACAAAATATTCTCATTAAAATTCATATCGTTGCATTGCGCATTGGCATCTACAGAAATGCCACTTAATTCGCCAATAACTTGCTTGTCTTGTTCATGCAGAGTGAAAGGCACCAGCGCCGCTTTGGTTGGAATGATAGGAATATTAAACTGCTCTGCTACTCGGTAACCAAATGGCGTTGCGCCAAGCTTTGGCATACTTAAACCACCAGTGGCGATCACCAAAGATTCACATGCAAATTCACCTTGGCTAGTATTAACTAAATAACGCATCGACTGGCCTATAGGCTTCCCTGAGCTATCACTCTCTACGCCTCTTAAGCTCTTCACATCGAGGATTTCAGTGCGATTCTTAATGCTTACATTGGCTTTTTTGCACTCAGCCAAAAGCATATCTACGATGTCTTTTGCAGTATCATCACAAAAAAGCTGGCCCAGTGTTTTTTCATGATATTTAATGCCGTATTCGTTCACCAATGAAATAAAGTCCCATTGGGTATATTGGCTCAAAGCTGACTTGCAAAAATGAGGGTTCTCGCAAATAAAGTTCTCGTGCGAAGCATACATGTTGGTGAAGTTACAGCGTCCACCGCCGCTCATTAATATTTTACCGCCCAAGCGCTTGGCATGGTCGAATACAATTGCCGAGCGTCCGCGCTTACCCGCTTCAGTTGCACAAAAAAGCCCGGCAGCGCCCGCTCCAATTACAATAACATCAGTTTTGATCACAGGTTTAAATCCACCGTCTCACTTTTTGCATATACTCGGCGTAAGGTTCGCCAAAAATTTTCAACAACGCGCGCTCTTCGGGCGCAATTTGAAAACGCGTAATAAACAAAATGTAGGCGATTAACCAAGCCAAGTTTAGAACAGAGTCAAATCGCATACCTACAGAAATAATACCTAGTGCCATCGCGACATACATTGGATTTCTCGTAAACTGGAAAATACCGTCAGTAACCAAGTTGGAAGCTTTATCGATATTCACCGGATCGACAGTAGTGCTGGCTTTTTTAAAGGTAAGTAGACCCATTACGCCAATAACAATCGCCATAGCGAACAGCATCCGAGAGACCATCATTGTGCTGTCGCCAAGTACTAAAGAGTAAGGCAATATATCAGGCGTGTAATAGCACGCCACACAAGCAACCAGAAAGACGATTGCGGGTGGAATTTTAAGTTCTAAATTGATGGGATAACCTTTATCTTACAGTTGTTTCAGAATAGTTTCGGCGTCACTGACTTCAAATTGACCTGGCTCTTCTACATTCAACACACTCACTACACCATCGTCTACAATCATGCTGTAGCGAATAGAACGAACACCACCAAAGGCATCTGTGTCCATGTCTAAACCAATCGATTGAGTAAACGCACCATTTCCATCGGCTAGCATGGTTAATTCACTGGCGTTGTGAGATTTTCCCCATGCATCCATTACAAAGGCATCATTCACTGAAATGCAAATGATTTCATCTACACCCTTCGCTTTAATTTTATCAGCTAGTGTAACAAAACCGGGTAAATGGGCAGCTGAACACGTAGGTGTAAACGCACCTGGAACGGCAAACACGACCACTTTTTTGTCACTGAATAGGGTGCCAGTATTAGGGTTTTTCATTTCGCCATTTTGTAACACACTAAATACTGCTTCTGGTAAAGTACCGCCGACTTCAATCATGGGATCTCCGTTTTTTATTGTGAACACAACTCCCGCCAAACTGGCTTGAGTCTTATAATAGTTTGAACTGCTTAATTTACAGGTTTCACTAACGCACATGCTACGTGCTGAAGGTGCAAAAGTGTAACCTATCAGTGCTGAATATACACATCAAATCTATGTTTCTTAGAGGTAATCTCAGTATCCGGCTTACGGCCACTTTGCAAGGCTATAGGCTCTGCATAACTGGGTCTTTTGACGACAACGCGACTACCGGCATGCTTGAGCGCCAGTTCTAGAAGTTCAGTGCTATCCATATCGGCGCCTAACAATTGCTGAAAAGCGCGCATTTCCTTTTTCACCAGTGCCGATTTCTTTTTATGTGGGAACATTGGATCAAGGTAAATCACATCTGCTAGGGCTTTCTCGGCGCCTGATGTATGCTTTGCAATGTAATCGTAAGCATCCGATTTGACTAGACTCAAGCGTTCCGCAAGCTCTGGAATATCTTGTGCTCGTTTAAGGGCATCTTCCAGTAAAGCGGCGATCACTGGGCTCCGTTCAAGCATCGTCACTTCAGCACCAACCGAAGCCATCACAAAGCTATCGTTTCCCATACCTGCAGTACAATCGATTACCGACAATGATGTTTTACCTTTAATTCCTATCGCTTTGGCTATTGCTTCATTGCGCCCGCCGCCATGAAGCTTGCGGTAGTTTAGTGCGGCAGATGCAAAATCAACACGAATATCTCCCCAGCTAGGTTCGTTACTCAAGCGCAAGGACAAACCCTCAGCGGTATAGACTAACTGCCATAGGGCATCTGCTGAAAGAAATGGCGTCGTCGTTGTTCTTTTATCTCGCTTCGCGCCCTTTTTAGGAGATGTGGCTCTTGTTACAGCAGCTTGAGTCACTATTGGAAAACCGGTTTCAGTCGATAAGGCTTTTGCGTCCTCACTTGGCTCGATTCGGTCTTTGTCTTCAACAAGAATAACTATTCCTATACCTTTATTTTTATCATTTTGAGGCGCCTCTGAAGTACTTTCCTTACGCATTTCCATACTCTTCTTTGTACGCTAACCAACGGTTGATCAAGGCTTGGGAATTACTTGGATATTCTCGCCACACGTAATCTGCCATATTTTTCACATCTGGTATCAGCGCCGCGTCACGTATTAGATCAGCTATTTTAAGGTCGGCAATACCCGTTTGTTTTGTCCCTAAAAGCTCACCGGGCCCGCGAATTTCTAAATCTTTTTCGGCAATATAGAAGCCATCGTGAGATTCTCGCAATACGCCTAGTCGTTTACTGGCTGTTTTTGACAAAGGGCTGGAATACATCAAAACACAATGACTTTCGACAGAGCCTCGACCCACTCTACCTCGCAATTGATGCAGTTGGGCCAAACCCAAACGCTCTGGGTTTTCAATAATCATTAAACTTGCGTTGGGCACGTCAACACCCACTTCGATGACAGTAGTTGCGACCAAGAGGTCGAGTTCGCCTTGTTTAAACTCATCCATAATCGCTTGTTTTTCGGCTGACTTCAGCCGCCCGTGCACTAAACCAACTTTAAGTTCAGGTAGGGCTGTTCGGAGCGCTATTGCCGCATCTTCTGCAGCCTGACATTGCAGCACTTCTGATTCATCTATTAAGGTACAGACCCAGTACGTTTGGCGTTTATTATCAATAGCAGCTTGTCTTACCCGTTCAATCACATCACCGCGACGAGTGTCGGGCAATACCACGGTGGTCACCGGTGTTCTACCCGGTGGCAGTTCATCAATGATAGATGTATCAAGATCAGCATATGCCGTCATGGCTAAAGTTCTTGGAATGGGCGTTGCGGTCATGATCAACTGGTGGGGATACTTACCCAACACTTCACCTTTCTTGCGCAAAGCGAGGCGCTGATGAACGCCAAAACGATGTTGCTCATCCACAATCACTAGCGCCAAGTTTTTATAATCTACTTGTTCCTGGAAAATAGCATGAGTACCTACGAGAATATCAATATCACCTGTTGCTAGTTTCTCTAAAGTTTCAGTTCGGGCTTTGCCTTTTAGCTTACCGGCCAACCATCCTACTCTAATACCCAATGGTGTGAGCCAATCACTAAAGTTATTCGCGTGCTGTTCAGCGAGCAGCTCGGTAGGTGCCATTAAGGCCACTTGATAGCCTGCGCTAATAGTCGATAAGGCACTCAATGCTGCAACCAAGGTTTTTCCAGAGCCAACATCACCTTGAACTAAGCGCATCATGGGTTGTGACTCTTGTAAGTTTTGTTCTATTTCTTCAACCACACGCGACTGCGCTCCGGTAGGTTGAAACGGTAGTGTCGATAAGAATTTTTGCTTAAGGGCTTCGTCAATTGGAATAGCTATGCCCGGATCGGCTTTAGACTGCGAGCGAACTTTCAACATACTGAGATGATGGGCGAGTAGCTCTTCTATTACTAAGCGCTTTTGTGCTGGATGTCGCCCCTCATCAAGATCTTCAATAATAACGTCGGCTGGCGGACGATGAACCAGATGCAATGCCTCGGTCAATGACACTTGATTCTCATACAAACCTTTAGGTAATAATTCGACTAGCGCACCCTTATCTAACTGTTTGAGTGCTTGTTCAGTCAGGCTACGTAGAGTGAGTTGTTTAACGCCTTCAGTAGTCGGATATACTGGTGTTAGTGAGTCCTCGAGTGCCGCATCCTCATTTTCATCAATGAGCTTGTATTCAGGGTGCATCATTTCGAGTTGACTCTTGCCAGTACGAACCTCTCCGAACGCTCTGATGGTTGTGCCGATGGCGAGTGACTTGGTTTGTGCAGCGGAAAAATGAAAGAAGCGAAGCGTAATTGAAGCGGTTCCGTCACTTACTTTCACTAGCAGCATTCGTCGACGTCCGTACTGAATGTCAGCAGACATGATTTCGCCTTGAATAGAGACGTGTAGATAAGCATGCAAATCAGCAATAGGATAAATGCGAGTGCGATCTTCATAGCGTGCTGGAAGGTGAAAAATGACATCCTGTAAGGTAACAAGATTCAACTTTTTCAGCTTTTCTGCAACCTTTGCTCCAACCCCTTTTAAGGTCGTAACCGGCGTGTCAGCCAGTGACTTCATATGCGACGTTTCTTTTAGTCCGTGTTTGTACCCTAAACTTTACCAGACCGTCGCCAATATGCTAGCTGTTCAATGATTCAGGTTGAGAAAACTTAGCTCAACGCGTAATATCAAAATCCACTGCAGGCATTATTGGAGTTGCATTAGATGGAATTAACACTATCAAAAGGTAGTCGATACAAGAGACTACTTACCCCTTTACTATTAATCATTACCGCCCTATTTTTGAGCACTCACGTTACGGCTGAGGAAACTGTCCATTCAACAAAGCCAAGTCAAGTCAGTCCAGAACAGATTGAAGTGGCGAAAGCATTCGCTGCGGCGCTTAATAGTCAAGATGTGGATACCATTGCCAACTTCTTTGACATGTCCGCTTTCGGCGATTTAGTTCTGGCACAAATGGAAACCGAACGGAATATAAAAAACGCTCTGGCACAGCAATACAAAACCCCAGCATTCGCCAGAACCTTTGCTCAATCGTCATTCATCTTACCTCCTAATTCACCAGCCAACTTTGATTATAAGGGCCTCGTTAAAACAGATTTATTCGGTGTTCGCCCTCTCATTCGACTGGATTATTTGAGTGGTGGCCATGAGTTTATGCTTATATTCTTCGATGCGGACAATAAAATCATCGACTTGTTTTATGCAACGAAAGGCAATTTAACAAGTAAATCGGTCGCAAGTACAACACAGATGATATTGCCTGCCCAGAACCGTTTTGTGGCCCGCCTATTGAAAGAAGATGACGATGCCGAAAAGGCAATTGAAAGCTTTCAAAAGATGTTAGCTTTGCGTCAACAAGGTCGCTTTCAAGAAGTATTAGACATATTAAGCACCCTCCCAGAAACAATGCGCTCGAGCCGCTCACTCATCGATTTTGAAGTGCTGATTGCACAAAATGTAGGGGAAGCTGAATACATTGATGCACTGTCTAAGTTGAATAAATACTATGGCGACGACCCAAGTACCTCATTTATGTTGGTAGATTACCACGTGACGGTAGAACAAAATGAAGCTGCCATGCGAAGTGTCGAGCAAGCAATGGCGTTTTGGGGTGAGGATGCTGCCTTGTATAACCTAAAGGCAAATATGTACTTCCTATTGGACGACCTAAACGCGGCAATTGGCGCAGCCAAAAAAGCAGTTCAACTAGAGCCTGAGTTTGAAGATTCATATTGGACACTCGTCGCGTTACAAGATCTAACTCAAGATTTCAGCGGTTTAACAGAAACATTTGCTGAAGTTAAAAAACGATTTAATCCAGAATTAACACCTCAAATGGTAGCCGAAAGTGGTGCCGTTGCGAATTACCCTAGCTCAGAAGAATTTAAGGAAGCTGCCGCAAGAAACAGCTTTGCAAAGGAATAAGGATAATGATGTATTTCAAGAATGCGAGCTTGCGCTTGCGCAGTATCGGTCTCGCGCTTTTCTTTGCTGTCATGTCATTTAGCCAGAATGCATATGCCGAAAGTGAACTCGCCAGTATATTAGAAGAAACGCCAGTAGAACTCGGGGAAAGAATAGCAAGTGAATTCGCAAACGCATTAAACAGCGGCGATATTGAGCGCGCCAAGCAATACTTAGATGTGAATAGCCTTGCTAAATTGGTGACTGAGGAACTTGACCTTACGCCAGCGATGAAAACAGGTTTCATGAAAGGTTTCTTACAAAGCGCGACTCCAGAATCACTCGTCAACAGCTTTCTAAACATATCTCCTAATGAAGTCACCTATTACAATTTTAAACGCACAATCGAAACCGAAGAGTTTGGTGCTAGGCCACTCATTCGAATCGACTTTGAAGAAGGCGGACACGAATTTGTTTTGTTATTTATTAATGAAAACCAACTTATTGAAGACTTCTACTTTGGCTCTAAAGCAAATTTAACCAGTCGAATTTCAGCAAATGCGGCACGCATGTTTGTGGGCAGTAAGCGCAGTTTCCTAGCCAGAATGATGAGCGGAGATTCTTTAGACAATCAGGTATTGGAAAACTTCCAAAAGATGATTGCTCACCATCGTGAAGGGGATCCAGAAAAAGCATACGAAAGCCTAAACAAGTTACCTGAAGAGCTGTTAAAGAGTCGTTTCGTGATAGACATGGGGATTGTGTTTGCACAGCAACTCAACGACACAGAATACATGAAACAGTTGTCCAATTTGAACAAGTATCATGGTGATAACGAATCAACTGCGTTCATGCTCATCGATTACCATTTTATGAACAATGATCTGGACTCTGCTCTTCGTGGAGCAGACATGGCAATGGCATTTTGGGGAGCTAACGATGCTGCTCTATTAAACCTAAAATCAACCATCTATTCTTTGCAGAACAAATTGGACAAAGCGATTGAAATGTCGAAATTGGCGATTAAAAGCGAACCTGAATTTGACGGTGGCTATTGGAACTTAGCTACTTTTTATAATCTTCAGGGTGACTTCGCATCGCTAACCGATATATTGCAACGCATTAACCTAGTTTTTGATGCCGGGATCACAAGCGAAACCATTGCTACAGTAGATGAATATCAGCTTTATACTGAGTCTGAAGAATTCAAAAATGCCTGGGAATAGACAGAAAGCAAAGAAGCGCTAAGCTGAGCTTAGCGCTTCTTGCACATTATGCTTTTGGCTTGACTAGTTTTGCAGCCGCCAATACCAACTCAGCAGATGGGCGAACGCTGTAATCTGGGTTTACATAGGTAAATTGTACTTTACCTGCCTCATCTAAAATGAAAATTGCTGGCGCTGGCAATACGGCTTTATCAGTCGTATCTGCAGTAAGGTCAACGTTCATTCGATCTTTATACAACTTACGAGTGTCATTCGGCACGTAAAAGCCAACACCAAAGCCACGAATAGCAGACAAGCTTTCATCAGAGAGCAGTGTCACTGCAAACTCAGTTTCTAGCTTCTGTTCTTGTAAGCGAGCCGGTGATTCGGGCGAAATTGCTAATACTTGATAGCCAGCATCAACTAAATCTTTCTCAATGGTCTTTAATTCTGCAAGCTGACGGCTGCAGTAAGGACACCATCCACCACGGTAAAAAATAACCACAGTTGGCTTTTGCATATATAGGGCTTTAAAGCTGACTGGTGACCCATCTGCGGTGTTAACAGTCACGTTGGGTGCTGTTGAACCGATGAGTAGAGGAGTAACATCTTCTGCTTTTTCTGCGATGACAGTTCGATCTAATGCCATAGCTGAAGTTGAGACTAAAGCTGACACTGCCAGTGCAGCAGCTAAAAACCATTTTTTCATTTTAATTCCTTGGGGTACATCATTAAAAATACAGTACATTGATGCCAAACTAGCATGTCAATCTAGCGGCGTGAAGTTATTCACACCACTAGACCCGATGGAAAGAAATAAAATTTCGTCAGTACGAATTTATTTTGAAAACTGCAGGGCAGACCACCAATCAGCATCCGCTTGGATCATGCCTTGGTCGTCAATATGAGGAAAAGGTAAATTACGACGAACACACTCTTTAAACAAGATCGGAAAACCGCCCTCAAATAGTATGTCCTGGCACTCTTGTTCACTTAATCTTGCAGCTTGGTACATACCTGCGAGTTCGCGCTGACGCTGAGCTTCATACATTACAACGGCTGCAGCAACACTCACATTCAATGACTGCACCATGCCTACCATCGGCACAATAATAGATTGATCAGCTAAGGCTATCGCCTCATCGGTTGCGCCGGTCTTTTCCTGGCCCAATAGCACGGCCGTCGGCTTGGTATAGTCGATTTCTCGAAAATCACAGGCACTATCATCCAAATGTGTTACCAAAACTTGCATGTTTTGCGCTTTCAGTTCACCGACAGCTTCAGCAATCGTATTGTGAGGTTTGGTTTTTACCCAAATCTGACTGCCCATGGCGGTGCCTTTGCGCAAGTTTTCAGATTGGTCCCAGACCGCGTGGATTTGGTGAACACCAACCGCATCACAGGTGCGGATTACCGCTGAGACGTTATGCGGTTTCGTCACTTCTTCCAAACACACGGTCAGGTCTGGCTGGCGGGTTTTGAGCAAAGCTCGGATACGCTGATAGCGCTCGGGCGACATGCTTTGATTCATAGCGATAACACTCTATCTGCAATTACGAAAAGGCTATTCTGGCAGCACCATCACACCGTCAATTTCAATTTGAGCGTCTTTTGGTAATTGCGATACACCAATAGCTGCGCGCGCTGGGTACGGCTGACTAAAGTACTTTGCCATAATTTCATTTACAGTAGCGAAATGCCCTAAGTCGATCAGGAAAATGTTCACTTTTACCAAGTGTGACATGTCACCGCCCGCTGCTGCACAAACCGCTTTTAAGTTCTCAAAAACTTGTACAGCTTGCTCTGAAAAATCATCCGACACCATAGTCATCGTGCTAGGGACGAGGGGTATTTGTCCTGATAAGTAAACGGTAGATCCCGCTTTCACGGCTTGACTGTATGTGCCGATCGCCGCAGGCGCATCATCGGTCTGAATAATAGACTTTGACATGTGTAATCCTTAAAATTTTATTGTTGTTTGTACTGACTATGGCGCGATACTTTCTGAAGCTCAGGCATTGCCCTGATCTTGCGCATAATATTGGCAAGATGTACGCGATTCTTAGTGGTCAGCTCGATATCGATTAGATAAACGCTATTTTCACGTTCTTCAGTTTGTAGATTGATAATGCTTGAGTCACTGCTTGCAATGGTGCTTGTTAGTGCAGCCAATGTACCCTGGTGATTGAAGAGCTCAAGACGCAATGACGCTTTGAAGTCGCCTTGTGGATCTTCGTCCCACTCCATTGGCAACACACGTTGCGGCTCTTCTTTGCTCAACTTACGAATGTTAGTACAACCCGTTTGGTGGATCACGATGCCGCGCCCAGGAGACAGTATGGCTACCACTTCGTCATCGGGTATAGGATGACAGCAACGCGAGAAATGAACTAATAGGCCTTCCGTACCGCGAATCGCCACGTTTGATTTTTTCTCAGGGATTTCAGTTGTCTCTCCCACTAAGCGTCTTGCTACAATTGCCGACAACTCATTACCCATACCAATATTTGCAAGCAGGTCATCGAAGCTTTCATATTTGGTTTCCTCTACCACGCGCTCAATTTCGCTCGGGTCTATTTCGTCGAGTTTAATTGTTCCTAATGCATGACGTAATAAACGGTTACCCATGCTGATAGCGTCTTCGGACTGTTGGCGCTTCAAGAAGTGGCGTATGTTACTGCGTGCTCTTGCACTCACCACAAAGTTCAACCAGTTAGCATTCGGCTTCGCTCTAGGGGAAGTTATGATTTCGATAGTTTGTCCGTTTTCCAAAGGCTTACTAAGCGAGTAGTTGCGACGTTCTACGCGGGCCCCAACACAGGTGTTTCCTACATCTGAATGGACTGCATATGCGAAGTCAACGGCAGTTGCTCCCATTGGCAATTCAACAATAGTCCCTTTCGGTGTGAACACGTAAATTTCATCAGGGAACAGATCAGATTTGACACTTTCGATAAACTCGACTGAGGTGCTTGAGCGCTGTTGTAGTTCAACTAGGGATTGCATCCACTGATTAGCTCGCAACTGTGCGGTGGTATCTTTATCGTTCGCCTCTTTATACAGCCAATGAGCCGCAACCCCTTTATCTGCCATGTGGTCCATTTCTTCCGTGCGAATTTGCACTTCAACGGGAATACCATGAGGGCCGACAAGCGAAGTATGAAGTGACTGATAGCCATTAGAGCGTGGAATCGCAATATAGTCTTTGAAGCGGTTCTCAATAGGTTTATACAAGCCATGCATAGCGCCCAAAATGCGATAGCAATTATCGATGCTTTTTACCACGATACGAAAAGCATAAATATCCATGACTTCGGTAAACGATAGTTCTTTGTTTTTCATCTTACGATAGATAGAGTAAAGGTGCTTTTCACGCCCCAGAACGGTTCCTTCGATTTTATAAGACTCTAAACGTTGAACTAACTCACTTTGCGTTTTCTCGATGATGGCTTTGCGGTTACCTCGTGCCTGATTAACGGCAGATCGTAAGGCTTTGTGACGCATAGGATACATAGCTTGAAAACCCAGGTCTTCAAGCTCGTTTTTAATATCGTGGATACCCAATCTGTGCGCAAGTGGAGAGTATATCTCGAGTGTTTCTAAGGCGATACGGCGACGTTTATCTGGGCGCAGAGCACCTAAAGTACGCATATTATGTGTGCGGTCTGCGAGCTTAATTAGAATCACGCGGATATCTTGCACCATTGCCATTAGCATCTTACGAAAGTTTTCAGCTTGAGCTTCTTGCTTACTGCTAAATTGCAGCTTATCGAGTTTACTCACGCCCTCAACTAACTCGGCAACCGTCTCGCCAAACGCCAAGCTTAAATCTTCTTTATCGTAGTGGGTATCTTCAATCACGTCATGCAGCAAGGCTGCCATGAGTGTTTCATAATCGAGGTGCATGTCTGCAAGAATGCCAGCGACCGCGACTGGGTGTGTGATGTAAGGGTCGCCACTGCTACGAGTTTGGCCATCGTGTGCATCGCGCGCAAGTACGTAAGCCGCTTGAATATACTCGACTTGATCAGTGGGTAAGTATTTACTTACTTTTGTTTTTAAACCTTCAAAAAGATACACAGATATTTATTATGAAAATGATGACTGTCATATATGTAGAATACGGTTATTTTTGCGCTTTGCAAACGCAAAAACGCCGATTTTCATCGACGTTTCAAAATAATCAATTTGTTCGTCTTTCAAGCGCCTAGATAGCGATAAAAAAGACTTGAGCAAAGTGGCCTAGTTTTCAGATAGGATACTTGCTACCGAAGCAAACTCTGCAGCTTCTTTTTCACGTTCATCGTGAAGGTCAGACTGCTCTACTGTGTCTGCAGTCACAAGACCTAATTCAATCTCACGAAGAGCGACAACAGTTGGCTTATCATTACCCATTTCTACAAGTGGGTCTTTGCCTTCTGTAGCAATTTGTCTAGCGCGTCGCGCTGCAACTAATACTAAATCGAATCTGTTGCCAATCTGATCTACAGCGTCTTCAACTGTTACACGTGCCATTTAATGCTCCGAAAAATCAATAGGGTTTTCAAAAAGGTCGCGAAGTATACTGCATAATCTCGCTAAAGCCTAGTAAAAATAGCTCATTTACCCGCTAATAATTGCTCAAAAAGTGCCTGATGTCTATTTTCTTGGTTTTCTAAATCACAGCGGTTTGCTAAAACGATTGCTTCAAACTCTTTTAGTGCTTGTTCTAGATCGTCATTTACCACCACGTAATCAAATTCATTGTAGTGAGAAATTTCAGATCTAGCTTGCGCCATACGCCCTGCAATAACTTCATCCGAATCTTGCCCACGACCGGATAACCTGGCCTGCAGAGCCTCAACGGACGGCGGTACAATATAAATGCCAATCACATCAGGATTAAGTGCCTTCACCTGCCTTGCACCCTGCCAATCTATATCAAGGAAAATATCGACCCCTTGATGTAATTTGTCACTGATCGCAGCTTTAGAAGTACCGTAATAATTACCGAAGACCTCGGCATACTCATAAAACGCATCTTGCTCAATCATGGCCTCGAAATCGGCATGATCAACAAAATGATATTCAACACCGTTCGTTTCGCCAGGGCGCGGTTTGCGAGTAGTGTGAGAGACCGAAAGCTGCATTGGATTGCTGCTGTGCGACTTTGCCAAAATAGCTTTGATCAAGGTCGATTTACCGGCGCCCGAGGGAGCAGCAACGATAAACAGGTTACCAAGTGGCTTAGTTAGTTCACTCGGTGAAGAATTTGTTTTAATATCAGGCATATAGTGGAAATTTAGCTAATTGATAGTGTTGCAATAATTTACAATGGTAGCATATGCACAATACAAAGTGCGCAAAATGGAAAACTTAAGAATGAAAGACGCTGATTATCATGAGCTTATCGATAACTTATTTATCGCGATAGAAGAAGCATTAGAAGTGTGTGAAGTAGACATCGATTATGAAGGTGCTGGTGGCATCCTCACTCTGACAATGCCTAACCACACCAAAATAATACTCAACAAACAACCTCCCCTGCAACAACTGTGGGTGGCGACTAAGTTTAATGGCCATCATTTCAATTTTACAGATGGTCAGTGGATTGATGAGCGTACCGATGCAGAGTTCTTTAGCTTCTTCGATGAAGCGCTTAGTAAGCAAGCGGGCCAAGATATTAAATTGAATTTACAGGACTAGATGAATGAGCGACGCATTACTTCCTTCCGTTGTTATCCCTGCGAAAGCTGAGCACAAGGCAACGATAATATGGCTTCACGGTCTTGGTGATTCAGGTAATGGTTTCGCGCCAATTGCACCTGAATTGAAGCTACCTGACGAGCTTGGTGTGAAGTTTGTTTTCCCCCATGCGCCTATCCGGCCAGTGACCATTAATAACGGCATGGAGATGCGTGCTTGGTACGATATTAAATCGATGGATATGGACTCTAGAGCCGATTTAGAAGGCGTTCTAGATTCGTCTCAGCGTGTCGAAAAATTAATTGAGGCGGAGATAGCCAGCGGTATTGATGCGAGTAAAATCATGCTAATTGGCTTTTCTCAAGGTGGTGTCATTTCTTTGCATTTAGGCACCCGAATCAAACATCGTTTGGCTGGTATCGTCGCGCTCAGCACCTACATGTGCGCCCCGAATACACTACAAACTGAAAAATCGGTTGAAAACCAAGACACCCCGGTATTCTTTGCGCATGGTCAACAAGATGAAGTTGTCCCTCTATTTCTGGGCAATAGCGCTTATCAAACCATGAAACAGAACGATTACAATGTGATTTGGAAAGAGTACGTTATGCAGCACAATGTGTGTATGCCAGAAATAGTCGACATTTCTAAGTTCATTCAAGATCACTTGGGAGCAAAGTAAGACATGAGCAACTCAACGACTAGGACGATTCGAATCGCAACCCGAAAAAGTGATTTGGCGATGTGGCAAGCGAAGTATGTTCAAGCCAAACTCTTAGAGCATCATCCTCATGTGAATGTTGAGCTACTGCCAATGTCGACCCAAGGCGATCGCATTTTAGACACTCCCCTCGCGAAAATTGGGGGTAAAGGCCTATTCATTAAAGAACTTGAAATTGCGATGCAAAATGGCGAAGCCGATATTGCTGTCCACTCTATGAAGGATGTACCCGTTGCTTTCCCAGAGGGCTTTGGCTTGCATGCAATCTGTGAGCGCGAAAACCCCTTCGATGCCTTCGTATCGAATCATTATGACAGCATTGAAGCTCTCCCACTAGGCGCTGTCGTTGGTACATCAAGCTTACGCCGTCAATGCCAAATACGCGCTTTTCGCTCCGATCTAGTGATAAAAGACCTTCGCGGCAACGTGAATACCCGCTTAGCCAAATTGGATGAGGGCCAGTACGATGCCATTATCCTCGCCTCCGCTGGTCTTATTCGCTTGGGAATGCGTGAGCGTATCAAGCAAGAGATTGACACCGGCGTGAGTTTACCTGCGGTTGGTCAAGGTGCAGTTGGTATCGAATGTAGAAATGACGACGCTGAACTCATTAGCTTACTGCAAGCACTAAACGACTCACAAACTGCCGCCAGAGTGCTAGCAGAAAGAGCCATGAATGCTAGATTGGAAGGCGGATGCCAAGTGCCGATCGGAAGTTACGCGGTACTAAGTGATGATACACTCACATTGCGCGGCCTCGTGGGGACGCCTGATGGTACAACGATCTTGAAAGCCTCAGCAGAGGGTCAGCTTGCAGATGCAGAAAACATCGGGACTGAAGTAGCAAATAAATTACTTGAACAAGGTGCAAGAGAGATTTTAGACGCTCTTGGTGACTAGTCTTTTGCACTGCATCAGCCGTTGATTGTACAAACTGACAGCGCAAACGAAATCGATGAATTCACGACAATAGGAATGTAGAGCAAAGAGTATGTTTTTACTACTTCGACCGACAACCAAAATAGACACCTCAGTAGCGCGATTTGCTGAGGCGGGTCTAGATGCCGTTGGTTGTGCTCTCATTGATATCGTCCCCTTATCGAGTGACATCAAATTTAGTGATTACCAGGCTGACCTGATCATTGTGACCAGCACCGCCGCTGCAGATATCTTTGTTGAACGTGTACAGCAAGACCTTGCCAAAGACATACCCATTATCGCTGTAGGGCCCAGCACCGCAAAGAAACTTGCCTGTAAGTTCAGTCGTGTTAGTGAAGCCGTGCCAGCAAACTCAGAAGGGGTCGTCGCGGCCATTCAAGCTCGCAAAATCAAGCCTTCCCAAGTGCTACTATTAAAGGGTGAAGGCGGCCGGCAACTTATCCAGCAGAGCCTAGCAAAAGTGGGAATAACACTGGTCCATCAAGACCTGTACAAACGGGTATGCTTGCAGGAAGCGCAATTTACACAAGAGTTTGTGCAAAGTGATATTCATTGTATTATTGCAACAAGTGCAGCTTTTGTAGATGCGGCTTATAATTACTTTGAACCAGAATGGCTTAATACTATCCAATGGATAGTAGTCAGTGACCGCGTTAAACTTCATCTTGCGGCATTGGGTGCGAAACACATAATCAATAGCGAGGGTGCAAGTGATCAATGTTTGATTGCAGCAACCCGCAAAGTCAAAGGATCACAAAATGACTGACCAGAAGTCAACAAACGACACATCGAAAGCCAATGAGAACGAGGCCAATGTTGACGATCAGAGCACGCTTGATGAACAGAGAATTGAAGACGCTGTGGTGATTGAAGAGTCGGCTGAAACCCTCAGTAAGCGTGCTCCTGTGACGAATTCAAATACGACAAACGCACGTAGTACAAATACTAGTAGTGCTGAAGAGAAAACGGTAAAAACAGGTGGTTTGTGGTTCCTAGCATTGCTGAACTTTCTCATCATTGTAGGTCTTTGTGCCGCCGCTGCTTGGGTTTGGTACAACTGGCAACAGGGCGCCAGCAACGAGAACGACGAGTTGACGGTACTACAAACTGAAGTGAGTAACGCGAACGATGAAATAGCCTCTTTGAAACGCGAGCTAAACCAAGCCAATGAAACATTACAAAGCAGTATCAAAGACTCCATGGCCGCACAGAGCGCTAATTTTGATTCTGCGCTAAATGAATTGTTTGCCTTGTCGGCGCAAAACACTGACGACACTGATTTATTAAAACGCAAAGTAAGCGAATTATCTGGGCGACGACCTGCCGACTGGCTGCTTGCTGAGGCCGATTACCTTGTGCGCATGGCCGGAAGGAAGTTATGGCTAGAGAAAGATGTTAGCACTGCCATGTTAATGTTGCAGGCGGCAGATTCTCGACTGGCGGACCTCGCAGATCCATCACTTTTTCCAGTAAGAAAACTCATTGCCAATGACATTCAGGCGCTTCACCAAGTAAGTCCAGTATCGACTAACTCCGTTGCGTTAGCTTTGAATGGCATGATTTCTCAAGTTGATCAGTTGCCCCTAAACGCCATGAAAATTCAAGAGTTCGAGCCAAATCCAGCGGCAACAGAGCTAAGTGACGATATTGCTGACTGGCAGGAAAATTTATCTAAGACTTGGACAGCGATTGTTGATGATTTTATACAGGTAGATGTCAGTGACGAGCCCATTCTACCCTATTTATCCACCAAACAAAGATGGCTGATTACCGAACAACTAAAACTAGCCTTAGCACAAGCTCAAAGTGCTGCACTGAGCGAACGAAATACCCTTTATCAAGCGTCATTGCAGCAAGCGATGGCTGTTGTCGTTGAGCATTATCAGCTAGAAGAAAACAACGTGAAGCAATTCATTGAAGTGATGCAACAACTTCAAGGTACCGAAGTCTCTAAAACTTATCCTCGCGAATTAAGCTCTGCGTCTGCATTAAAAGATATCATCGACGAGCGCGTTAAAGGCGCATTTGGCAACCAACCGACTCTTGACCAGGACCCCGACAAAATTTCTGAGGGTGCCTTATGAAGAAACTGATATTTTACATCATCTTAATTGCCCTGTTATTTGCGGCGATTCTTTTTGGCCATCATGCGATTGGTGAAAAAGGGCGTATTTTCATTGCGATGGGTGACTTACGCATTCAGATGACTGTAGTGAGCGCCGGCATTGTCCTGCTCGCCAGCAGTATTGGCGTGATCATTATCGGCTGGCTACTTGTAAAGTTAGCGCGCATGTTGACGGGTTCACGCAACTGGTTTGGTAGCTTATCCCGGCGCAAACAACAAAAAGCCTTTCATGAGGCAATCAACGCTTGTGCGATTGGTGATTATGAATCCGCTCAAAAGGCCATAAGCAAGACCTTTCCTGGTGAATTTGGTGGTTCAAACTATATTTTAGCTGCGGATATCGATCGCAAAGTAAATAACGGTAACAATCTGGAGAATTTACTCAGTATCGCTGAAACCTTTGAAGCTTCGGCAGTATCGGCCAAAGCGCAACAAGCGGCGCATTTTGTACAACAGCACCAATTTGACAAAGCTAAAGAAGTACTTGAGGGCATCGATACCAAAGCTCAGAACCAAGCTGTTATCGCGCGTCTGTGGTTATCAGTACTAGCAGCTCTAGGCCAATGGGATGAAGTAAAAGAACGCTTAAAATTACATAAAAAGGTCTTAGGTGACGATTATGTCGTTTGGGCTCAGCAAGCAACCCAGGGCGAGTTTGCAGAAATTGCGAGTAAACACGGTGCGAACGCACTGCGTCAAAAATGGGAAGAATTGCCGAGAGCAGCGAAAAAAGACATCGCTAATCAGATTGTATTTATACAGTTGCTCATAGATCAGGGCTTGTCGAAAGATGCAGAGCCTATTTTGGTCGACTTAGCTAAGAAGTCTCAGCATAGTGCATTCCACAGTTTATTTAAGCAACTCAAGCACCCTTCTCCTTTTGCTGCCATGCGCTTGATTGAAAGCTGGATTAAAGCCGATCCTGAAAACGCCAAACTGTATTCAGTGTTGGCGCACTTGGCCTACAATAGTGGTGACAGTGAATTAGCTGAAAAAGCGGTAAGGAAAGCCTTGGAACTCGCTAGCGATCCAGATGATGGTCGTCTACTTGCCCGCTTACTCGAACAGCAAAATGCATTCGAGAAAGCGAATAATGTTTACAAAGGCTTACTCACCTCGTAGATAGAACCGACTAATCTTCTTCTATCAGGATTGACAAGGTCATATTAAAGCGCTCTTCTAGCGCTTTAATTTTCTCAATGCTTCCCGCATCAAATATATGGCCCTGCGGTAAAATTAAGATATCGTTCTCATTGTACAAAGCTTCATGCAACACCATGCCTGGCTCGAGTTGAGATGTCTTCAAGCCAATATCATATTTATCTTCAGATCCGGCCTGTTGCTCTAATTTCAGCAAGTTCACGATACTGCCATCGTATTGAAGACCGCAATAATTATTTACTTTGTCAATCGCATCCAAAGCGTCGTATTCGGTACCATTTATGCGTCCTTTACGGTAGCGCATATAATCTCTTGCCACCGCCAACACTTTTGAGCCAAGCGGTATCTGGTCTGCGGCAACACTATTAGGAAAACCTCGTCCATTGGTAAACTCAAACTGGTTAATAATAATATCGGTCACCTCTGGCAACTGCGCTGGCGCTAAAATTAACTGAGCACGATAAGCCTGGCTATAGTAGCTTTCTTGCTGTGCTGGCGTAAGCTTTGAGAAAGGCGTTTGGATAATTTTGGTATCGAGTCCAACCATGCCTATTTCAGCAATCAAAGCAGCATAAGTAATATCGGCTACTTGTTTATCGCTAAGATCCATTCTATCTGCAATCGATTTGGCCACACTGCTGACCGATTTTGCATAAGCACCGCTAAACAAGGGGTTACTGCTAAGCATGTTGTAAATCACTTTCTTCACAGAAGTTGTCGCTTGCTCTGAACGCGAAAGTGCCACTTTCAATTGCTTGGTTCGCTGTTCTACCTTTTGCTCTAATACGCCATTTAGAGAGGCCAGCTCTTTGTTTTGCTTAGCTGTTAGTAGCTGAAGACGTTTGTTTTCTGCTGCTAATTTATGTTGGTTGATGCCGCGCTCTACTGCCTCGATCAATACTTCATTGTCCCACGGCTTTTGCAAGAAACGTTGAATTTGGCCGTTATTGATCACTTCTAAAGTCGACTCTAAATCAGCAAAACCAGACAGTACGATTTTATATGTATCGGGAAAGTTTAACGCAACTTGGCTTAGAAAAGCGGCACCATTCATGCCCGGCATTTTCATATCAGAAACAACCACATGAACGGTATTTTCCTGCATAAAATCCAGTGCTTTTTGCGCGCTATCCGCAAGCACCAATTTGAACGGTTTACTGTGAAAAATACGTTTCATAGTGCGTAGGATGCTGGTTTCGTCATCTACAAAAAGCACAGTGAATTTCGGAGCTGCTTTTACTTCTGATTTTTCTTCACTCATGAAAAGGGTATCCACTCTAACTTATCGAAGACTCAATTTGACTTGAGTCGCTATTCATACTGCTCGTTATTGGAAGCGTGATTGTAAACCTTGTACCAACGCTTATTTCGCTCTCAACGGCGATTGAACCTCCATGCTCTTGTATAATATCAAATGAAATTGACAGGCCCAGTCCCGTGCCTTCTCCTTCCTCCTTAGTGGTAAAGAAAGGGTTGAAAATATCTTTCATCGTTTCCGCCGACATGCCAGTCCCGGTATCGACTATCATAATTTTAATATTGTCGCCGTCCTGAAAAGAGTGAACAGTCACTGTACCGTCTTTTTGTATGGCTTGACCCGCGTTGACGATCAAATTGGTTAACACTTGATTGATTTTACCCACATTCATCAAGCTATCCGGCACATCTTTCAGATCCAAAACTAGCTCTGCATTCTGGGTTACCTTGCTTTTTACCATTTTTGCAGTGGTAGAAATACACTGGTTAATGTCGAACAACTGCATAGTGTCGCTGTCTGCTCGACTAAATGATTTCATATTCTTCACGATATCAATTACACGACTCAAGCCATCGTCAGTATCCACGAGGAGTTCTTTAACGTCATCATTGATAAAAGAAATATCTTGTTCGTCTAAATATGCTTTAAACTCATCGAGCATATTCTGATAGTTGTCATCATCGGTAGGCGTTTTTACCAAGGTTTCAAGTTTGAGACTTATCTCAATGTAAGTGTCGATATATCCTTTCAATACGCCCATATTGCTATTAATAAAACCGATTGGGTTGTTGATTTCATGAGCAACACCAGCAGCTAGTTGACCTACAGAGGCCATTTTTTCTGCCTGCAATAGCTGCTGTTGCGTAGTTTTTAGGTTCTGATTGATGTGAGTAAGTTCTTCATTTTGCGCCTCAACCTGCTGAGTACGCTTCTTGACTTTCATTTCCAGAGTACGGTTCAGCCCTTGCAAGGCATTCTGAAATGATTGAGTTCGTTGATACTCTACTTCTAGGTTATCAACCAAGGAATTAAAGGCCTTTGCCACTTCAGCTAATTCATCGTCACTATCTTCCGGCACTCTGGCAACATCAAATTGACCAGAATCCAACGCCGCATTTATTTTTTTAGCGCCTCTGCGCAACACATTCAGTTGTTTAGTGAGGTAACGACCAAGAAATATTGAAAACAGTCCGACCAAGAGCATCTCAACAAAGGCAATACTTGCAGTCCACGTTTTTACCTTAGTCATGGTTTTTTGCATTTCCGATATGCTGATACCTAATTCGACTCTTCCATAAGTCTGGTCTCCAGCAAAGATGAGTGACATTTTGTCATATACGCCATCATTCACATCATCGACTAAAACGTCTTCAACGAAGGGGCGGTTCAATAAACCCAGATTCCCGGCAGCGGCGAGTAAACGGCCGTCAACATCAAATACCTTGGCGTAGACTATGTCAGGGTTAGTGAGTACTTCGTCAGTAATAGCGTCGAGGGAGGCCAAATCAAATGATAGTACGGCACTTTTCGTTGTTGCGGCGAAAAGTTTAGAAGCTGTACTAGCACGCTTAACTAGATTTTCGTTGGCAATATTGCCCATGAAGTGCGTCGCAGTTATCACTAACATCAACAATAACACCCCTTCAATCAGAGCAGTGCCGATGGTTGTTTTTGCGGTAATAGATAGACGCATTTAGGCCTCAGTAGTTATTTAGACGCGTCTTGCGCCAAGAAGCCCGATATCCCTAATTCCTTCACACTATTCCAATCTTGGTGTGTTGCCATTTCAAATGGTTTAAAATTTAATTCTTTGATGAGTGCCAGAAATGACACATCTTGATTCAGCACCATTAACGCCGCTAACAGCTTCTCTCTGGTCTCTTGATCAATATCTGGATGAGTGGCGATAGCATGCGGCGTATAACCTTGGCTTGTCCACACGATTCTTAGTAAGTCACGTACTTCCTGTGGTGTATTATTGAAGGTACGCATAACACCTCCACCGGCAGGAGAGAAACCTCGTGCTACCGCTAGGTACACCGAATCGTGAGAGTATACAAACCGAGATTTGGTGTCGATTTGGTTCTGAGCTAGCACTGCGCGAGGAATGATCGTTGCCGCAAAAGCGGCTGGCGCAGGAAAGGCAATCTGCTTGTCATTCAGTTGTGAAATATCTTCAATTGGCGAATCTTTTCTAACAACAATAATACCTTTCAGTAATTTGTCTTTCTCTTTGGCAAGTGCTTGGTAGCCTGAGCTTTCACTATAACTCACGTAATGATAGGGGTTCATGTAGGCGATATCGTACTCGCCAGCGGCTAGCCGTTGCTCAAAGGTGGGAATATTTTTGGCCGTAGAGAACTTAAGCTGAATGCCGGATTCTTCGGACCAACGAGCTAAAACCGGCCCCCATTTGGCGGCCAGTTTCGATGCGGATTGTTGTGGAACAATTCCGAATGTTAATTTAGTTTGCTTGTCGTTAGCGAGTAACGACGTGATACAGCAGCAATACAATATTAGGCATAAAAGCCTTCGTGTCATGCAAACGCCTCTTGTTCGGTCTCGACGATTGAGTCTAAGACCATAGCTAAAGCATAGTTATCTATTGGCTTAGCAATCTTAAACACTTTAGCGTCGTTTTGAGTAGCTATTCTGTTATCGGTAAATTCATCGAAAACAATAATATGTGGTTTATACTCTAGCTTCTCTTCGATCACCTCAGTCAAAGCAGTGATGTCCACTCGTGACGTTTGAGAATCTATCATTATCAGAGAAGGTTTATGTTGCGCAATCTCTACGCCAGATTCTATACCATATTGATATACTTGCGTAACGAAACCTGCATTTCTTGCAATACGCTGCGCGTTTTTCACTAATTGCTTCTCAACAGAAACAATGAAACATGACTTTTCTTGTTCCACGATCAGTTCTGATGGAACTGGGATCTGGTTTTGGACCAGAAAATCGAGCAAATCACTGTGCTTCACACGGTTGTTACCGCGGCCTGGCAATTTGAACGCCTTTAATTTTTTAGCTTCTATCCAACGGATAACTGTGCGTGGATTTACATCACAAATTTTAGCAACTTCACCACTTGAGAATGACTTCATATTCTATCGACTACATCATACTAACGTGGAGCGAACATTAGCAAAAGGCCATTTGAAATGCGACTTTCAGGCCAATTTACGACCATACTAAGCTATTAAAATATATACCTAGTTTAGATTCATTCCTGAGAAGACAAGCGCGTACTTAAACCTTTGAGTATGCCCCGCAGGGCACAAGAAATAAGACAAAAGCAAGTCAAGTAATATGATGCCAAATAGCTAAGACTTAAGTTTAGAGAAAATCTGGATTTTGGCTTTTACGCAATAAAAAAGCCGCACTACGGCGGCCTTTTACCAAATCAAAATATCAATTTTCAATTTATCGAGCAATCATACGTTTACGAATAGCGAATAAACTCATTACGGACACTAGCAACCAGCCAACGGAACCGCCTGAATCTGAATCACCATCATCACCGCCAGCGTCCACAGTAGTATTGCGGACTGGGTTTAAGTTAGGATTTGTGACAACCGTTGAGTCTATAACCACAATATCTGAAATCACAATCAGGTTGTCACCTGTAGGCTCAGCGCCACTTGAGGCTTGCTCAGCAGTAAAGTCTTTTAGTGGTAAAGTATCGAATGGGCTACCATAGTTGAAACGATTTAGCGCAAGAATTTCGTCGACTACATCCATGCCATCCCCAAGTACTTGACCAAAAACAGTGAAGCCACCATTTTGATTATCAAGGTTTCCAGCGTTATTTACCGCATTTACAAACCATTGATTAGTGGCACTGTTTGGATTCCCGCCTACTTTCGCCATCGCAATGGTGCCACGTACATTTGATAACACAGGTTCGTTAACTACTGGTGAACCAGCAGCAATACTATTTGGTGGAAAGGTATTATTATAGGCAAACCCGCCACCTTGAAGCACAA
This sequence comes from Brumicola blandensis, assembly GCF_031846165.1. NCBI lineage: Bacteria > Pseudomonadati > Pseudomonadota > Gammaproteobacteria > Alteromonadales > Alteromonadaceae > Brumicola > Brumicola blandensis. The sequence continues at coordinate 166,164 of NZ_JAVRIE010000002.1, read as the reverse complement.
AGCCGGGTACAGAGCGATGGAAAACGGCGTTAGCATATGAACCGGAATTCACATAACTTAGGAAATTTTCAACGGTTTCTGGCGTTTCTTGATCAAACAAATTGATTTGAAAGTTACCCACATTCGTTCGTACTTCTACAACAGTAGCGTTAGCAACAGTAGATAACGAAAGGGCAGCACCTAACAGAGCACCGGCAATGAATTTTGATTTTTTTAAAGAGGAAAACATAGTTATATTCTTTTTGTTATTTTAGGTAAAAGCGATTTGCGACGACAAACCTTATTGAAGCCCAAGAATAATGCATTCCTTAGCCTAAAACCACCCTTCAATAGCAGTAAATCTTAACGTTTCTATCACAAACTCATTTGCCCGCTAACACAGTCAGCTGTTTACTGGCCGAGTTCCCAAGATCATCTATTACTAGCACCTCATAGTTTCCGGGGCGAGCATTCCATGTAATGATGTTAGAGCGATCTTTACTCATTAGTTCCTGCACTCCAATAAGCTCCTTATTCGCAAACCAGTAGAGCCTGCTGGCCGCGCCATCAGCATTGGCTTGTAGTGGGATTTCGGCAGCGTCCGATAATGTAGAGTTTACGATGTAGCTAAGGTCTTCTTGGGGCGAGTATATGTCTATCGATGCGTTAACTTGTTTGTGGAAGTTCATATCACAGCCTGGCATGTATGAGGGGGGGGGTTCTAGCACAATGCCCGCATTTGCATATAATTCTAAGAACGATTTGGGCCAGAACGCGACAAACTCCTCTGTGCCTTTAGTGTAATCACGATCGCATCGTAATAAACCTGTCACCTTATCAACTAAAACCTTTCTGTAAATATTTGAGCTCGATATTGGTGAGACCCCAGGAATAAAAGCTGACAGCGCAGGTTCAGGGCATCCAACTTCATACAAATCACCTGTTGGCTTGCATATCTTCACGTGTTTTAGATTTAAGTGGGCTGGCAGGCGTATGGGTAGATGCGCTTTCATTTCACTTTGCTTGCTGATTGGTTGAATTGCGCGTAAGGCATCGACAATGCCAAATAGCAAAGGACCTGCGGCTGTTCGCCCAATAAAGGCATTGTTACCCTCACCATTAAAGTTACCAATCCATACCGCAACCACATAGTCGCCAGCAATACCAATGGCCCAAGCGTCTCTGAATGCCCAAGAGGTCCCCGTCTTCCATGCAATAGCATCAAGCTCACTTCGAGCGTTTGCCATTGTGTAGCTTGGTATTTGATTGTCCGGCCTAGTGTTCTGACTTAGCATCTGACGAATTAAGTAAGCCGATTCAGCGGAAAACAAGCGCTTTTCACTTTTTGGACCACTCACCCAGTTAACGCTTACTCCGCCCAAATCAATTGATTTATAGATACCTTCGTTAGAAATAGCAGCATACAATGAGACAAGTTCCAGCATACTCAATTCGACGCCGCCCAAGGCGAGTGCAAGCCCATAGAAATCCTCGGAACGAAGTTGACTAACATTGGCAGCTTGCAGCATTTGATACAAAGTGAATACATTACTGTTCGCAGTTGATTGACTCGCTTTACTCTCTTGTTGTTGATTTAAGCGAGACTGCAATTCTACTGCTGGTACATTTCTACTGCGTATTAATGCTTCTGCTGCAGATATTGGTCCGACAAAACCTTTGCCAAAATTTTCTGGTGTGAATGCGCTGTAGCGTTTGGGTAAATCTTTCAGCAAAGTGAGCGGATGTATTAGCCCTGCATCAATTGCAAGCGCATAAATAAAGGGTTTAAGAGTGGAACCCGGACTACGTTTGGCTAAGGTACCGTTTACTTGCCCCTGAATGTTTACATCAGAAAAGTCAGCCGAGCCGATCATCGCTTCAATTTGCATTGTTTTGGTGTTTAGCACCAATGCACTCGCATTACTAAAACCAAGTACTTTCTTTTGGTTTATATAGGCTTCAAGCTGCTTTTCTACTAGGTGCTGTAAAGGTAAATTGAGAGAAGTGACCAAAGTACTTTGTGACCTTGATTTTTGAGCAGTCGATTTCTTTTGCATTACCCAATCTACATAGTGAGGAGCTTCAAATGGCAAGTCTTTTGAAGATCTTACGCGTAACGGCATATCGAGTATATTTGATGCTTCCTCTGGGTGAGCTTCTTGCCAACGTGCGAATAAGATTTTTTTCGCTTCTGAGAGTGCCTGTTGTCCGCTCGGTTTTGAAGGATTTCGTTTATTTGGATTTTGAGGGATCAGCGCCAAGGTGATCGCTTCTGGCAAACTTAGTTGTGATGCGGATTTGTTAAAGTAAATCAAACTTGCAGCACCAATGCCTTCGATATTTCCGCCATAAGGAGCAAAATTTAAATAGGCTTCAAGCAGTTCTTCTTTTGAGTAATGCCGAGCCAGTTGTAAGGCACGAAAGATTTGCTCTGCTTTACCAGTAATACTGTTTGATTCAATCTGCCAACGCAGCCTAGCGACTTGCATCACGATGGTGGAAGCGCCAATTCGACGCTCTCTTAACACGTAAGTTTGCCAAAATGCTCTAATAAGAGCAGGATAATCTACCCCTGAATGCTCATAAAAGCCCTGGTCTTCGTACAGTACCGTGGCTTCTTGTAGCAAGGGCGAAATATCTTCTAGCGCTGTATACAAACGATAACGCTGGTCTTGTGCTAGGCTTAAGCGCAGTAGTTGACCATTGCGGTCGTACACCGCGGACGAATAGCTTTGATAATAGCGAAGCTCAGGTTTTGGCAATAAAATATAGCTTAATGCGCCTATGCACAAAACAAAGAGAACCAACATCGACAACTTGAAGCGAGCGGTTAGTTGATGCCACCGGCCTGATTTCTTTGCCAGCATAAAGCCTACTCTTCGTCCTCTGTTACTATCACCGAAGAACTCGCGGACCAAGCTTTCAATGCTCGGTCGTACATAGACTCTGCAAAGCTTGGCGGCACAACGAATTTACCTGCCGCGGTCAACTGCACTTGATACTTAATTTCTGTCACCCTTTTTGTTAACTGTCCGTAATACACAATACGATCATCGCGAATATCAATGTATTCGGACTGCCAAGGTCCAGCTCGTCTATTCACAGATTCTCTCAGTACCTCAAAACCTCCTGGCAAGAGGTCAACAATCGCCACGTTATCAATGAAATCCTTATCTGTAGCTCGAACGCGTAACCTAACCATCACCTTCTGACCTTGCACAAATTCAGTTACCGCTTCGCCGTTTTCATTCAAGAAAGCGCGCTGTATTTCAATTCCTTGTTTTAATGGTTCTGAAGGTACTTTCGTTTGATAACCCGCTTGCATACTAACGAAGTGTAAGGGTGTAAGGTCACCGTTTTCTTTTTTCGCAGTGACTCTGTCTTCCCGACTCGAAAAAGACACGGTGGGGAATGGATTATAACGAGGCATTAACGCTGCTGCTTGCTGTTGTCTATAAGCTGTGAAAACGATCTGTTTGTCTATGGCTTCGATATTGTCGCTGCCAATCGCCGAATGATAAGCCCCCAGTGCTAATGTGCTGTACGCCGCCGAGAGCGTATTGAAATTGCCCTGATAGATAGACTCATTCATTGACCGAACGGCGCTTGATAGCGGTAGGCTGCTATCTTGTGCCATTGAATTAATGAGTGATGGAAAGTGCTTAGCAAGCAGATAAATATATTGAGCATCTAAAGCCAAACGCGGCGCCTTACCCATAATTGCTTGCGCAATTGGCTTATCTTCTGACACATCATAGCCTGTTATCAAAGCCTGAGCCTCATCGGACATTTGCATTAATCTATAGCTCGATGCGATGTAGGCAGCCGCAATATCTTTCTTCCAATTACCAAGCGCAGAATCGGTTTGGCCTCCCTGTCCTGCTGTATGATTGAGATCATCAAGCAGATCAATGAGCAAGTTTGAAGTCACCACACCAAAACGTGTGAGTAGGTAAATGCCATACGCTCGGTTTCTGACATTGACCATATTATTATTTAAACCAACTCTTTGCCCAAGCCCGCGTGGTTTGTTCTTCAAGTGTGCAGACAGTGTGGAATCAATGTAGTTAATGCCACTTTGGAGCATGTCCTTCGGAACAGGGTAACCCAATTCTCTTGCGTCCAAAAGGAAGTGCATAACATACAAACTGACTTCTAAATCATTCGCTTCTTGACCTGGCCAATAGCTAAAACCACCTGCATAGGTTTGGCGTTGACGAAGCGTGGTCAGCAGTTCATTAAAATGAGCTAAGACATCTGCCGATTCTTTTGAGCCGCTTGTTGCTTTATATTTCGCTAGATTCGATAAACCGACCAAAGGAAAAACCTGAGATACCATCTGTTCCGTACAGCCGTGTGGATAGTCTGCAAGATAGTCACTCAAACCTTCCACAATAACTAAAGGACTTGATGATACACGCAGCATATGACTCGATTGTTCAGCATAGAAATCAGTGCGTAGATCCACTTTCACTTCATCATTCGTTTGGCCGGTAGCAATGTCTACTTGATATGGCATGGCCGGTCTCACACTCATGTTTGCGCTGCGCGACGAGCGCCATGTGCGCCCACTTTGGTCTGTTAGGGACACATCAAATGATACTTTTGCCGCCCCAAGGATCGCATTGGCCTTGACGCGAAAACGTACATAATCCTCTTGATTCTCGTCTAAGGTTAATTGCATCCTTTGATTGCTTTCATCTAGTAAACTTAAATGTTGACTCATGCTAATTTGTATACTGACTTCAGCGTCTTGACCTGAATTTTCAACTAAATTAGCAATGCCTAAAGTGATATCAAACTCATCTCCTGGCGCCGCTTGATTCAGAATATTCGGACTTAACACAAATGGACCACGCACTAACAATGACTTCTGCGCACTGCCTACTTTCGATTGGCTCACACTCACCGCCATTACTCGCAAACCACCAGCAAAATCTTCGGGTACATCATAAGTAAGTGTATTCACACCTTTCTTACCGTCGACAATGCCAGACCAATAGACCACGGGTTTTTGTATTTGTTTTGCGAAGGGATTATCGGTTCTTCTTATGCGTGAACCGGTCACCGATATTTTCTCTGCAAACATATCGGCTTCAGCGCTCCTTTCCATATCACCGCCCGCTGCTGATAATGATTTCGCTAAGGCAAAATCCGGTAGGATCAAATCCAGTATTTGCATCGTTCTGACACCTAGAGCTCGTTTTTGCAAAAAGTGAGACAAAGGATCTGGCGTACTATAAGAGGCAACATTCAGAATGCCTACATCGACAGCAAAAACAACTAGCTTCGCATCCTCTTTTAAATCAACATCGATTTTTAAGGCTTCGCCTGGTTGTGCGATCTCATCTGTGGCAATGCTTGTGGCTATGCGGCGCTTATTGCGGTCGATAGAGAATGGTTGTACCGCGTAACTCAAAGGATTGGCAAATATCTCAGGCGATGACGCATCACGAACAAAGCTGAGATTCACATACGCATTCCCTTCCATGTTTTTCGGAATGGTAATGCGTTGAACGGTATTTTTCGTATCGGAAGTGAACCAAGAGAAATGATGCACTTTATTGCTTTCAATGGTAATTAAACCACTGCCAGCATATGGAGCTTGAATACTGAGCTCTATTTCTTCACCCGGTGCAAAGTCTTGTTTATTTAAACTGAGTTTTAGTTGCGCATCTTTACTCAGCTCGCCAGTGTCGTTTCCTTCACCCACGATGGTGTATTTGAACGCACTGAGTAAGCGGCCCTGTGGATCGAGATATTCCAATAAATACGTACCAGCTTGCTCTGCGTCGAGAATAAAATGTAATCCATTTGCCGACAAAGATATCTCGTCAGTAGAAACCAACAGCTTCTGTTCAATGCTTTGATACTCGTAGCGCCCATTCCATTGTTTCACTAGTGTTGAAATAGTTTTAAGCTGACTCAAGCGTTGGCTTATTCCCTCCAATGCTATTGGCTGCAACTGCGAATTAATTGCGAGCAGATGAACCTTTCGTTCGCTGCCCTTGTTCACGTAAGCAAGTCTGCCATCGGCAGAATAGCCGAGCATGTAAGTTTGCGGAGAGTATCTGAAAGTACTCGTGGTCTTCACCGAGCGACCGCCGGATGCCTCAAAGCCTTCGGCGTATTGCGAGGCAATGTAAGAGCCACCTTGAATATTCGACACATCAAATGCTATTTCAGCTATGCCATCCGCATCAGTCGTTGCAGACTGGGACGGTATATCTAAATCTGTAATTTCAACATCGCTCGCGGTAACGATACTGTTAAAAGCATAGCCATCATATTCTTTAAAGTTGAAAGCGCGTGGCATTAAATTCAAGCCCGCATTCACATCACGCAATTGAGCTGGACTACCAAAGAGGTTCGTTAAACTGACTTTACTCTTAATGCTGCTGCCGCTTAACCACCCTTTGTTTTCTTCTAAACCTTCTATCTCACTGGTTATTGCCATCGTGTCGGGCTGAAATGCTTCTACCTGAAAGGTGACGCTGCCGATTTGGCGATCACGATACATTGAGGTGCGTCCATTCGACTGTCGATTGGTTCTGACTAAATGTAGAGACGCGACATAGTCGCCAGTGGCGAACCCGCTTTCGCTTGGAAACTCGTACTCCAGCAAGCCCATTTCGGGCAAGATAAGGCGCTCGACCAACACATCAGTGTAACGGGGATCACGGATAACTAGCTCAAGAGGAATACCGCTAAGGTCACGAAAGTTTTTACCTTTCACAATAGCTGCTAATTTCACTGTTTCACCCGGACGATAAATACCACGATCGCTGAACATAAATGCATTTGCTTGATTTGCCGTGTCTTCTTCTTGCTCGGGTCTATCGTAACGCCCAAACACTGCAAAACGAGAGTAATTGATTTGTCGTGTGTAGCGATTAAAGGGGATAAAGGACACGTCTCCCTCGTGAGAGATAACGAATACAGTCGGCTCTTTTTCACGATTGAAACCCGACGCCGAAGGCAAGCTAGCATGTCCTCTAGCATCTGTTGTTTTGGTAAACAACGCAGTACCATTTTTTGCTAATAGTTCCACTTTCGCACCAGCAACCGGCTTACCCTGCTTTAAAGACTGTACAAATATATCTTGGCTTTGGTCATTACTGGTTTTAACAATCACACCCAAGTCGGTGACAAGAAGCAACAACTTATCGTTAATGCCATATTCCTCACGGTTGTTTTGTTTGTTCCAGCCTTTAATTTCAACGAAAAACAAACCGACTTTGCCATCTTGCTTTGATACTAACGCATTAAAATCTACAGAAGCATAACTTGGGTCTTGAGGTTTGCCGCTTCGGTTGTCCATGGTGATCTTTTTAGTGGTAAATTCAGCAAGGTTTTCAGGGCCAAAGCTCCATGAGTTGAAGTTCGGATTGCTAATATCGCCTTGAGATTGTGATACCAAATGGTATAAATCGTCATCAATAACTTTACCAATCGACACCAACACAGAATCCAGTCCGCGTGTAGTGAAAGCCAAGCGCTGGTCTGTGCTATAGGTCATCACTGAACCTTCGCCATTAATGATGACTTCTTTCGGATACTGTGGTGCTGCGATGATACGATCAAAGAAACTACGCTGAATAAAGCCATTCGCAGAACGCAAGCCCGCATCAATTTTAAAATAGAGCTGCTCATTCTCAGGACGATCGATACGGATTTGATAATCTGTAGAACGCTCGCCTTGAGTGGGCATTAATTCAAAGTTCACTTTCTTTGCTGCGGACAACACTTGTGTGCTGACTTGTCTTGGGCTTTCCCAATAGTTTTTGCCCTGCTCTTCTTGTCCTTTCGGCAGGCGATATAATGATACCTTTTGCAGTAACTCGTCGCGCGAGATCGAATCGGTAAAACTCAGCAATATAAACTGTTCAGGGTCGTTCTCAGGAGAGCGCACAATATCGACGGTGAAATCGCTCACCTCAAGAAAACTATAAACATCCGGTACGGTCACTTTCGATGTGAGTGCGTTAGATAAAGCGGCACCACCATAAATGCTGCGTAGACCTTCAGAAACGCTTGCTTGCACTATACGACTTTGCTCAGGTAAGGCTGTGAGCGAGTAAGATACGCTGACGAACATCTTGTTTGCATCGAGGGCGTATTCAACATTTTCAATAGCGTTTAACTTTGTTGTCTCCCCATTTTGTTCAAGATAAGCGAGACTGATGTTTTCTTTAACACTCTGCAATGACACTGGATAGGTGAAGTTAAAATCAAAATAGACACGTTTTTCTTGGGTTTCTGGATCGAGATTAAATTCAGCCGCTTCCAAGCTTGCGCTTAAAGGAACAGTGGTAAATTTCACATAATCGCTAGCAAATTCATCACTTGTGCTGAACACTTCCGGAGCAAAACTGACTTCGTATTCTTCACCTGGTGGCCAGGGTTCAAGAGGAATAAAAGAGATAGTCCGGTCGTCAACCCACATCCATTCACCTTCTTTTGCAGGACGAATTTTAATACCTGCTTTTATCTCGGCGCCAATCAGTTCAATAGGCGCGACTGACGGAAGGCTGCTCCCTTTGTTATAAGAAAATTGGATGCCTAAGGGATTCTTTTTAGCCAGAGATTCCTGTCGTTCGCTATCGAATGCTTCCATGCTCAATTCAGCACTAGCCATCGATGTTTTAGGAAGGTTCACCTTCGCCTCGATGAGTTTTGGCACAGGTAAATTTTGATAGTAGTCGTAGCCTTTATAACCTCCAATCAAAAGCGCCGCAATGACGAATAGCGTCAAGATAAAGGCTAGAGGCTTGGCTTTTCTCAAGGTATTCAGGTGCACCAACCACGGTGGCATCGACCACGCTACCTTACCAAATATTGAAGACAGTACATTCATCATGAGCGTAATAGGAAATAAAATAATGGTTACTAAAGTCTGCATGCGTTCATCCTGGAAGTCGCGGTTCGCCTGACCTACTTGTGAGTCAGAACTCCTTGATAGACCATCATATCAGCATGATGTTCAGAAACCTATGAAGGGATTTAAACCAAAGGCACATTCCTTGCGACAAACGATATAGAAGCTCTGAAGATGAGATAGGGTTTAACCCACATTGATTAGTGAAAACGACTAAGAAATAGTGAAAGTAACCCGATGTCAGTCTCATTTATTCAGCACTGAAAAAATTTACTATTAATTTTCATAGACTTACATATAGGCACAATGATTGCTCATACTGAGCTAAAAAGTGAGCTAAAAGGCGAGCTAACAGAGTCATTTGTAAGAAATGACGCATACACAATTAATAACAAACACACTCAAGGCAAAACGGAGAACACCATGATCACTCAAATTAAACGCCCAGTTTATACATTCATCGGCATTTCATTATTCAGCATATTTTTAAGCGGTTGCATTGTGCATGTGAATGCAAAAGACGCCGACTGGGACTACGAGAAAGGCAGTGAAAGTAGCTATTCAGGCGATATTAGCTCTACCAACAAAAGTGTCAAAGTTGGAGAAGGACGCAGTGTTGAAAATATCAGTTCAGTCAACGGTAGCGTGAAGGTTTCTGATGATGTGAGTGCTGAAGATATTTCTAGTGTTAACGGTAAGGTGAGCATTGGTGACAATGTGAGTGCCGACAGTGTTGAATCTGTAAATGGCCAAGTAAAAATTGGTTCTGGCTTTAAATCAAGAGGTCAGGTGAGCACCGTAAATGGGGGGATTCGCATTGATAATGACAGCTCTGTGGGTGGCGCAGTTTCTACCGTGAACGGCAGCATTCGTCTTGAAGGTGTAATTGTTAGCAAAGATATATCTACAAAAAATGGTAGCGTCACTCTGAAAGACGGTTCAGTCGTGAAAGGCGACATTCATTTTGAACCTATTTCTAAAAACAACTACAACAAGCGCAGACCAACGCTATATATTAGTGCAGATTCGGTTGTTGAAGGTAATATCATTCTTGATCGTCCAGTTGACCTAGAATTAGAAAACCCAGACCTAGCTGACAAAGTTAAACGCAACTACGAATAAGAGATAGACTAGAGGTCGAATCGGTTGGGCAGCAATTGCCCAAGCGTACTTTCCCATACTTCAGTGCCAGCTTGATTAACACACATCACTGGCCCATCAACTTGTCCCATAAATTCCGTCACTACTTGTCGGCAAGCACCGCAAGGCGAAATTGCCTGTTCTTGATTGGACATAACATGAAGTGCAGAAATAGATGTCATCCCTTGTGCTATCGCAGCAGAAATGGCCGAGCGTTCAGCACAGACCGTTAAGCCGTAAGACACATTCTCGACATTCACACCGTAGGCAACTTTCTTTTCGCCATTGACTTCATACTCGACGGCTGCAGCCACTTTAACCCCTGAATAAGGGCTGTACGCTTTGCCAAGCATTTCGCTTAGCTCGGTTTTTAGTGACTCAGTGTGTATCTTTGTTGATGACAAAATATTTCTCTTAAGTAGTGCTTATGCATTGGGAAGAAAATATAAATTATATGAATTCATATGCGCTCGCAAGACTTGAATGTAAAGATTCTATGCAGCTCTACACACTTTATTACAGAAACCCTACATTTTATGGGTAAATAGTTTTAATTGTGTCATTCACTTGTAAGACCACTGAGCGTATAATATGCGTCCGTTTTCAGTTCGAATTCTTATCACCCAGTTCCTCAACAGGCTGTATTAATGAAAAAACCACACATCATCGCCATCGCTATGACCGCCATTATCGTATTATGGATGGCTAGCGGTATGCTTTTTAGCGCCGAGTCAGAAACAAACTCAGCGCCAGCCAAACGTGAAGCCCAAGCAAAAATGTTGGTTCAAGTTGAAGACAAGCAAGCGCAAGTCGTTTTCTTGTATCTCACTGTTCAAGGACAAGTTGAACCGAATCGCCAAGTTATCCTTCGTTCAGACATTAAAGGCCGTATTGCCGCTTTGCACGCAGAGGAAGGACAAAGTATTGAAGCCGGAGAGCGTTTCGCGACTTTGGCATTGGAAGATAGAGAGATTCGTTTAGAACGTCAAAAGGCGCAATTGAAGTCTCGCCAAGAAACATACAAAAGAACGCAAACCCTCTCAAAAGACAATCTGCAATCCAAATCAATGTTAGAAGAAGCCTACGCCCAACTAAAAGCAGCGGAAGCAGACCTTGCACAAATCGAGTTTGAAATAGAAAAGCTGGAAATAAACGCACCATTCTCCGGTACGGTCGACCGCCGCATGGTTGAGCAAGGTAGTTATGTGACTGAAAGTACTGAGATTGCCCGTTTTGTCGATAATACAAGCTTAAAGGTCATCGCCCCCGTTGCTCAACAGAATATTCAACAGGTAAGCATTGGCGGAACGGCAGAGGTTCGCTTAGCGACAGGCCAGGTTAAAGAAGGAAAAATCACTTACATTTCCCCACTGGCAAATCAAGGTACGCGAACTTTCCGTGTTGAAATTATGTTAGACAACCGCGACCAGAGTTTACCTGCCGGTATGAGCGCTGAAATTAAAATACCTGTGAAAGAAGTGAATGCTCACTTTGTTTCACCAGCCATCTTAGCCTTGAGCACAGATGGAGATATTGGCGTGAAAATTACCAATGAGAACAACGAGGTCGAGTTTCACTCGGTCACTATCGTCAAATCTGAAACAGCCGGTCTGTGGGTAACTGGATTACCGCAAACGGCTCGTATTATTACTGTTGGGCAAGGTTTTGTTGACGACGGTACGAAGGTCGAGATTCAAATAACCAGCGCCAAAAGCGAATAAGGAGCGACGTTAAATGAACAGCATCATTGACGCAGCATTCAGTCGCGGTCGTAGCGTTGTTTTGGTATTTGTGATGTTAGTGCTAATGGGCACTAGCGCTTACGTCACTATCCCTAAAGAATCAGAACCTGACATCGCCATTCCTATTGTCTATGTTTCCGTTAGCTACGAAGGTATTGCGCCAGAAGACGCTGAGCGACTTTTGGCTCGACCATTAGAGAAAGAGTTACAATCGATTGAAGGGCTAAAAGAGATTCGTTCAATTGGTGCCGAAGGCTATGCCTCGGTTACGCTTGAATTTGATGCAGGCTTTAACTCTGACCAAGCGCTTCAAGACGTACGTGAAAAAGTAGACCTAGCACGCGCAGAGTTGCCACCAGGGACAGACGAACCGAGAGTAACAGAAGTTAACGTTGCTTTGTTCCCGGTACTAAATGTGGTGTTGTCAGGCCCCATTCCTGAAAGGTCACTAGTGGCAATAGCCAGAAGCTTGAAAGATGAAATTGAAGCGCTTGCTGGCGTGCTTGAAGTTGAAATAGGCGGTGACCGAGAAGAGGTTTTAGAGGTTATCGTTGACCCATCTGCACTGGAAGCCTACAACATTTCCTACACCGAACTTTTCAATTTTGTACAGCAGAACAATCGTTTAGTTGCTGCAGGAGCCTTAGATACGGGTGCGGGACGCATGGTGTTTAAAGTGCCAGGTGTTATTGAAAACGCTGAAGACCTTGCCACTTTGCCAATCAAAGTAGACGGCAACACCGTAGTCACTTTCCAAGATGTTGCTAGCTTACGTCGTACGTTTAAAGATCCCTTAAGTTTTGCCCGATTAAATGGCCGAGCAGCACTAGCCTTAGAAGTATCCAAGCGCAGTGGCGCCAACATCATTGAAACCATTGAAGCTGTTCGCGCTATCGTCGACGCTAGAAGCCAAGAATGGGGCTCTGCAGTGCAGGTCAACTATCTTCAGGACAAGTCTGAAAACATCCGTACGATGCTTGGCGACTTAGAAAATAATGTTATCACCGCTATTATTTTAGTCATGATCGTCATTATTGCCGCTCTGGGTGTTCGTCCTGCTATTCTGGTTGGTTTTGCGATTCCTGGCTCATTTTTAGCTGCCATGCTAGTGCTCGACCTAATGGGCATTACGCTGAATATGGTGGTGCTATTTAGTTTAATTCTAGTGGTCGGAATGTTGGTCGATGGTGCAATTGTGACTATCGAACTTGCCGACAGAAAAACAGCCGAAGGAAGTGACCCCAAAGTAGCCTATGCTGAGGCCTCTAAAAGGATGGCATGGCCTATTATCGCCTCAACACTCACAACGCTCGTCGTGTTCTTACCGCTTTTAGTGTGGCCAGGCTTGGTTGGTGAGTTTATGAAATTCTTACCAATTACGGTCATCATTACGCTCACTGCATCACTTGCCATGGCACTCATATTCATCCCTGTTTTAGGTGGGATATTGAACAAGAAAACCAAAGCCAAAAAGCGAGTAGATGAGAAAGACGAACAAATGAAAGCGGCCGAAGACGGCGACTTATCTTCCATAAAAGGTTGGGTTGGAAAATACTTAAACGCTTTAGCATTCATTCTAAAGCATCCTGCTAAAGCCTTCGGAACCGCAATGTTTTTCATCGTTGGCGCGTACACCGTTTATGCCTTTTTAGGCAAAGGTGTCGAATTCTTCCCGTCGGTTGAACCAGAATTTTTGCAAGTTCAAGTGCAAGCACGTGGCGACCTCTCTATTTTTGAACGTGACCAAATTGTTCGCCAAGTAGAAAGTCATGTGCTTGATGTTGATGAAATCAAATCGGTCTATGCGCGCACACTAGGCGCTAATAATCAATCAAATAGCAATATGCCAGACGACACTATCGGTGTCATTCAACTGGAGCTTGTCAATTGGCGAAATCGTCCATCTGCAGAGGAAATTAAACCGATGCTACGTGACAAAGCCTCGACGATTCCGGGCATTCAAGTTCAAGTGCGCGAGGAAGAGTCGGGCCCAGCCTCTGGTAAGCCGGTTCAAATAGAAGTGAGCGGTATTGATGGCGGTGCCATTGCAGCTGCAATAGCTAAACTACGTGACACAATGCAAGATATAGGCGGCTTTATCGATGTTGAAGATTCACGCCCCTTACCTAGTATTGAATGGCGATTAAAAGTGAATAGACAAAAAGCAGCAGAATTTGGTGCCGACGTCACGCTAGTAGGTAATGCCGTTACCTTAATTACAAATGGCGTTTTGCTTGCTGAATATCGCCCTGATGATGCCGAAGAAGAAGTAGAAATACGTTTACGATTCCCTCGTAGCGATCGTACCTTAGAGCAATTAAACCGCTTGCGCGTGCCATCACAAAACGGACAAATTCCAATTAGTAACTTCGTGACCTTCGAACCTGCACCGAAGACTAGCATTATCAATCGCACTGATGGTAAACGAGTCATGACAATCAAGGCCGCAGTAGATCCTGAATTGTTGCCGGATGCACAGGTAAACAAGATTAAAGAAGCTTTACAAGGGCTTGAATTACCTCGCGGAATTAACGTTAAATTCAAAGGCCAAGACGAAGATATTCAAGAAACGATGGCATTTTTGAGCAAGGCGTTCATCACTGCCATCTTTTTAATGTCTATTATTCTGGTGACGCAATTCAACAGTTTCTATCAAGCCATGCTGGTACTTAGCGCCATTGTATTTTCTACTGCGGGCGTATTGCTCGGCTTGTTGGTAACTGGGCAAGCATTTGGCGTCGTTATGGTCGGGCTGGGTGTAATTGCCTTAGCGGGCATCGTTGTAAACAACAATATAGTTCTGATAGATACGTATAACGACCTCAAAAAGCGTGGTATGAGCGCACAAGAAGCACTGCTTCGCACGGGTGCCCAAAGGATGCGTCCAGTGTTGCTAACATCGGTTACAACCGTGCTCGGATTGCTGCCGATGGTTTTTGCACTCACAATTGATATTGTGGGTCGCGACCTTTCAATAGGTGCACCTTCAGCTCAGTGGTGGACGCAGCTTGCTAGTGCAATCGCTGGGGGCCTTACCTTTGCGACCTTACTGACGTTGTTTTTAACACCGTGTTTGCTGATGCTGGGTGAAAATATGTCTGCATATTTTAAACGTCGGAAGACTCAGGACGTATCTTCGGTGCGAGTTTCTGAAACCCCTGAGGAAAACTAGTTACTTATTTTTTGAACGATATTCCGCATTTGTGCGTTGAATAGTATTAGCTGACACAAACGCGCTTTACTATATCGAGAGAAATCGAGAGAAAAATGACAAAGACACAGGGATTAAATCTATTTGGTGCTCTGACGCTTATTGCTGGGCTATGCAGTATTGTATTATTTGTTTTGCAGCAGTGGACGCTATCAGGCCCAGCTATCATTCTATTTTTCATATTTCTAGTTCTCTTCTTGCGCAAAACCGAGCACTTTTCTGGTTTTGCCTTCACCTTTGTGATTTTTGCTGCCGTTGCGGCTTCGCTCTACTACCCAGAGCTTTTCATCGGTGTAGGTGACTTCGAATTCAAGGGCCTTATAGTGCCGCTTTTGATGATCATCATGTTTGGTATGGGCACCTCAATGAGCGTCAATGACTTCGTGCGGGTTGGTAAAATGCCAAAAGGTGTTCTGATCGGCCTAGTATTGCAGTTCTCTATTATGCCCATTGTCGGTTTCAGCTTGGCGACAATGTCAGATTTGCCACCAGAAATCGCTGCCGGTATTATTCTTGTGGGCTGCTCGCCAAGTGGTTTAGCGTCGAATGTCATGGCATATATCTCCGGCGCAAACCTAGCGCTGTCACTTACCTTAACGGCAGTATCAACACTTCTTGCGCCATTCATTACGCCATTCTATATGTCACTCTTTGCAGATCAATTTGTGCCTATCGATGCAATGGCGATGTTCTTGAGCATCAGTAAAATTGTCATACTGCCGATTATTTTGGGCTTAGCATTCAATCACTTTCTTCATGGTAAGTTTCCCATCGTCGATAAAGCGATGCCAAAAATATCGATGCTCGGCATCGCTATCATCATTACCGTGATAACTGCTGCTGGCCGAGACAGTTTACTCAGCATAGGCTTGATTTTGATAGTCTTAGTATTGATTCATAATATTTTGGGCTATGTATTAGGCTATGGTAGTGCCCGAGTCATGGGAATGGACGAAGCATCTTCACGTACTATCGCGTTTGAAGTGGGTATGCAAAACTCGGGCTTAGCATCAGGCATTGCGTTGGAGATGGGTAAGGTAGCATCGATGGGTTTAGCACCTGCGGTTTTCGGTCCGATGATGAATATCACCGGCTCATCCTTGGCCGCGTGGTGGCGGGGCAAACCTCCTCAAGAGCCTAAAGATTAACTTCAGGCAAACGAACAATAGTTTCCGACATTAAAAAAGCCATCTTGATGGCTTTTTGTTATTCGTCACTTTTCATTCGCAAGTCATTGCTATGCCAGTTTACTTACTAGAAGCTCTGCCAATGCTTTTGATGAAGCTGGGTTCTGACCCGTTAGCAATAAACCATCTTCGACTACAAAAGAACTCCAATCGTCGCCTTTCTGGTAGTTTGCACCCAGTGATTTGAAAGCATCTTCCAATAGCACAGGAACAACATCTGTCAGTTCAACAGCGGCTTCTTCGCCATTAGTAAAACCCGTGACCTTCTTATTCGCGACCAAAGCGTTGCCTTGATTATCTTTTACATTCAACAATACTGCAGGTGCATGGCAAACCGCTGCAACTGGCTTATTCGAAGAATAAAAAGTTTCGATTAACTTAATAGAGTCTGCATTCTCGCGCAGATCCCACAAAGGACCATGACCACCTGGGTAGAAAATTGCGTCAAACTGGCTCGCATCGATATCAGCAAGCTTATGAGTGTTAGCCAAAGCTTCTTTTGCTTCTGCGTCGGCCTCAAAACGATGTGTGTCTTCAGTCTGGAAATCTGTTTCGTTGCTTTTTGGATCCAAGGGAGGCTGTCCACCTGCCGGAGACGCCAAGGTCAATTTGTGCCCCGCATCAACGAATGCATAGTATGGAGCTGCCAATTCTTCTAACCAAAACCCTGTTTTTTCGCCAGTATCACCTAAGGCATCATGCGATGTTAATACAACAAGTATGTTTTTCATTTCCATTCTCCATTATTTAATTCAGTGTTTATACACGAGTTAGCACAGTATAGATTGGAAGCCATTTGGTGATAATCCCATATATTCACAAATCATTGTTGCTATATAGCAACAATAAGCATTTAAAATTGATACACTCCTTAAAGCAGCTGTCGGAGTAATCTATGTTTTTTGCAATTGAAGAGTTTATCGCGCTTGGTCAAACTCAAAGTTTTTCAAAAGCGGCTAAGCGTTTGGGAGTGTCTGCTTCGCATATCAGTCGGAGAGTGAATGCGCTTGAGGAAAAGCTTGGTGTTAGGTTAGTCCACCGCACTACCCGTGTCGTTCGCTTAACCGATGCGGGCCATGACTATTTTCAAAAGTGCGCTGATATTTCTGATGAAATGGAGGAAGCCAATGCCTCGCTTATTTCTGATGCGGCAGAGTTAGAAGGTAGAATTAAGGTATCAGCTGCTGGTGATTATGCAGAGCGGTTCGTGTCCCCTGCCCTAGCACGCTTTGGATTATTGCATCCAAAACTGCGTATCGAAATGGATTTTAATCCGCGCAATATCAACCTCATCGACGACGGTTTTGATTTTGCTGTTCGCTACGGACATTTGTCTGATTCAAGTTTAGTTGCCCGCAAACTCACTGAGCGCAAGTTGGTTGCAGCTGCCTCGCCAGCTTATCTGAAACAACATGGCGAACCGACACACCCTAGTGAACTGAGCAAACATCGATGCATTATCTCAATGAATGATACTTGGCGCTTTGAAGAAGGCGGTAAGGAGTTTTCTGTACGCGTCCCTGCAGTATGGCAGTCAAATAGCGCCACAAGCCTTGTAACAAGCGCTGTAACGGGTGCGGGAATTTGTTACTTGCCAGAAACGACGCTACAGCAAGCTATCGAGAATCAATCACTTCAGCCCATTCTTAAGCCATTCTGCTTCAGTGCAATACCTACCTGGTTGGTGTATCCGAGTAAACGCTTCTTACCATTACGGGTCCGTGCTGCAATGGATTACCTGATCACCTCTACGGCATCGTGAAGCGCCGAACTGGTGAAAGTTAGTTGTCTGTATGAATGTACTTTTTCATGTGTCATTTGAAACAATTTGCGACAATTTAAGTATAAGTAATCTCATGAGTAATATTTATAAATTCTGAGAAGTTTTTTATACTCAAGAGCAAGAGTTAGACCTTTCTAACTTTTCGGATGAAGCTTAAATAACAAGGATTGCCGCAATGTTTAAAAGATTGTTCGAGGTATCAGTACTTACCGTATTGCTCACTGTGTCTGGTAGCTTAATCGCTCAGCAAGGCAACACGCTGAATTATGCCAAGTATTCAGAGTTCACTGAAAACTCACAGCTTGAAATGGATTTTAGTGTTGTGGACCAACTAATGCATGCTGGCGTGATGAATATGGGCCCTTCGACGCGCGCTTTTGCCAGGCCTGTACCACCATCAACAGGGACGCGTCTTACACAAACAGTCGATCGCGCAACAGAAAATGAAGCAAACCGTTTTTTTTATGAAAGCCTTAAGAAAGACCAAGAAAAAATTCTAAGACTGCGCAAAGAACTTGAAGCCATCCCTAGTGTGACTCCTTTGAATCAATTTACACAAGAAGCGCAGTTGGCCTACTGGTTAAATCTATACAATGTGACGCTTATTAATGAAGTCGCTCTCCTTTATCCGATGAATAGTTTACGACCCGTTTTAACCGGCGAAGATTCTATTCTTGAAAGGAAATTGTTGTCAGTAGATGGCGTTCAACTGAGCCTCAATGATATCCATTATCGAGTACTTCCCGCTCTATACCCCGATAGTACTTTATACATTTACGGTTTACACCAAGGCATTAAAGGTAGCCCTAATATTCGTACCAAAGCCTTCACTGCAAGTAACGTTATACAGAACTTAAAGAGTAATGCCGCCGAGTTTGTTAACTCAAATAGAGGCACACAGTTCAATAGTGGCAAGGGTGTCGTGAGAGTTTCCAGTTTTTATGAGAGAAATGCGCACCTTTTTCCGGGCTTTAACCAAGCACTCAAATCACATCTTTTACAGTTTGCGAATGCGTCTATTCGAGAGCTCATAGAAAACGCCTCAAGCTTCAAAGCAGACATCAGTAACTGGCGTATTAACGATTTGTACGGAAGCATTCGCCGCAGAGATATCGGACTTTATGTGGCTAATGGCGGCGGCACCCGCATGGCTACCGGTACTGAGATGTCTCCAGCGCAGAAAAACGAGCTTATTTCTCTTATGAGAGTGAGAGCGGTGAACTTCGGCGGAGGGTCTGTCACAGTGACCGACCTTGACCCTAGGAAAGAGGCAGAAGCCAGAGCCAGGGCTGAAGCTGAAGCGAAAAAACAAGAGAGTGACAAAGACAGCAACTAAGTTAAGTTGGTCGCTTGAGCGCATTTTAGATTATCATCGTGCTCAAGCGGTCCTCATTAGCAAGCTCAAAGTAATATTCGTCATTTAAGCTTTAATGCACCTAGAATAATGCACACCGCTCCGCCAACCATTCCTAGCCAGGCTTCGATGGGCGTATCTCCGCTAATTGCACGACCTATCGTTGCTCCCGCAGAGTCATAAACATCGTAGCCCCAAAAAGCCAACGCTACACCCACTACTAAAAGAACGATACCTATTATTTTATTATTCATTATTCACCCGTTTTCTATTATTTTTGTTACACAGTTTACACATTCATGCCACCCAACACTGTGGGAAAGTTACTACATCAACCACTTCTCATCAATATCGATAAACTCGGAACTCGCATTGATAAGAGAGTTCGCTGTTAGATTCAGCACACCATAAACACTGGCTTTGCAGTTATGGTCTTGTCGGACCTTACTGAGTAGCCGGTCAAAATCCCCGTCGCCAGACAATAATATAATTTCATCGACATGAGGCGCCGCTTCCAGAATATCGATAGTGATGCCCACGTCCCAGTCCCCTTTTGCTGAGCCATCAGCACGCTGAATAAAAGGTTTTAGTTTTACTTCAAAACCAATGTGCCGTAGGGCACTTTGAAACTTCCTTTGTTGCTCATCCCCACGATCGATTGCATATGCAAAAGCCTCACTTATCTGTTTATCGGCTTGAATATGCTGCCAAAAATGGCGGTAATTAAATTGACGACCAAAAGTGTGCCTGGTGGTGTAATAGATATTTTGAACATCAACAAAAATAGCGACTTTATTCAAGCTAGACTCCTTGCTTGGATTTGCACACTGGGTGTTTGAATGACTATCATATCAATATTATCGCGGCTAGGCGGCAAGTCATTCAGGTCTATTAGTGTTTGTACTAAGAATACACGTTTTGAGCCTTTCTTCGACGCAGCCTTCAGTAATCGAGTAGCTGCTTCAGCTAAGGTTTCATCGCTCTTTTGGACTTTTACCAACACGGGCGTGTTCTCAAACTGTTCGATCAGGATTGCATCAATTCCTTGGTTCCTATTGACCGGATTAAAAGCTAGGCCTTTTAGGCATTCCAGTATTACCGAGTCTTGTTTCGCGAAGCTGTCTCGCCCTTTCGTCAACAGCGCTGAATCTGTTTTTACCGGCGCCTGTAAGCGACTTTGTGCTAAGTTTATAGCGTCTTCAGACTGGTCGATACCAAGGTAACGCCGCTTCAATAGTTTTGCGGCCACACAGCTTGTTCCGCTACCACAAAATGGATCCAACACGACATCATCTTCGTCTGTGACCAATTCGATTATGCGATCAAGTAACAGCAAGGGCTTTTGCGTTGGGTAGCCCACGCGTTCTTTGGCTTTTGGATTTAAATAAGGAATATCCCAAACATCATTCAAAGGAACACCTTGTTTGGCATCTCCGATTTCAATCTTACCGTTTGCATCGCGTGCATATACCGACTTATTGTCTTTGTTTCGTGTACGTCTTTGCAGAATTTGGTCTAAATTGGTTGCATCAGAATAAGCGGTAAAAACTTTGCGGAATTTGAAGTTCTTTGTTTTGCTGAAGAAGTAGATGTTTTGATGGCTGGGTAGTAAGCCCTTTTTGGCATTTGACCATCGTTTGTAGTGCCATATAATTTCTGATTGAAAATTCTCCGCACCAAACACAGCATCTAGCAAGGCTCTCACAATATGATTTGCTGACTTATCACAATGCACAAAAATGCTACCGGTGTCGCTCAGTAGATCTCGCATGACCAACAAACGTTCATGCAAAAACAAAGCATAACTTTCTTGATCGCCCCAAATATCGTTAAAGCTGAATGTCGTGCTGCCATCTCGGTTTTTCAAACTGTGTTTTTTTTCGGTGAAGAACGGGGGATCGAGATAGATTAGGTCAATTGAATTTGGCCTTATTTTACGCATTTCGGTCAAACAATCGCCCAAATATAGCGTATTCAATTCTTCCATATTTGCTTGTTGAGAATTCAATTAAAGGTTTCCATACGTAGTCACGGTGTGCTTGCTCAACTGCATGTTACCTAGGCATGTCGGTGACTACAAGATTAGCTGATTGCCTAATACAAATTAAGGCACTAGTATGGTGCATAAATTTGGAAATAGACAAGTTAGGAGTGTTGCTTGCCATACCTTTTAATTTTACTTGCTATTGTGGCACTCATCTTTGTTATTTCTAAACTCCTTGATCGCTCAGCAAACAATGAAGGTAAAAATGGCAATAAACACGATGGCGAATGAGCCACCAAAAGGCGGCAACCGTTTCTCTGGGTGGTTGGGTGATACTCTTCTAAAAGTCACTGGCTGGAAAATAGAAGGAAAGCTGCCACAAGAGCCAAAGTTTGTAATGGCTGTGGCCCCTCATACATCCAATTGGGATTTCTTTTTAGGCGTTGCAGTATTGTTCTCACTGCGTATCAAGATCCGCTTTTTAGGCAAACACAGTATCTTTGTCCCGGTGGTAAAACAGTTGCTAGAGTTTATTGGCGGTATGCCGGTCGACAGACGTTCTAAGCACGGTGTTGTGGCACAAGTTGTTGAGGAGTTCGATGCGAATGAGAAGATGATTTTAGCGGTCGCACCTGAAGGAACTCGTTCTCAGGTTTTTCCCTGGAAAACAGGTTTTCTCGCCATTGCACACAAGGCAGATGTGCCGGTTGTTTTAATTGGCTTTGATTTTGTAGATAAAAAAGTGCTGATTGGTCCGAATTTCAAAAGCTCTGGTGATTTCCAGCAAGACATGACGACGGTCTATGGCTATTATAAAAATGTGCCAGCAAAATACCCTGATAAAGTTGTTTTCCCAGCGGAATAAGCCCTACTCAGCGAAGTGCTTTAAAAGAAGCGCACTACCGAAAGGTCACCAAAGGAGGTTTCAATATGGCGTCCTTTTTGATCCCATCCACGAATAAGGACTAGGGTTTTCTTATCTTGCGATGTCCAAGAAAAACCCACACCCAGTGCTTTCGACTTCTCATCTCCTGATTGCTTCAAACCGATACTACTGTTCTCATTCTTAATATGACCTTTTCCGTATTTATACTCGGCAAAGAAGTTGAAGTTGTTAGGTAAGTTGACACTCAACAAAGGTCCAACATTCGCGCTAAACGAAGTCGATTTGAGTTCAGTCACTTGAGGTATATCTCCCTGAATAAATTCAGCATCAAATAGGATAGAGTTGGGACTTTCAAGCGACAAATACTTCAGTGACCATCCGCCAACAACACTGAGAGACCAATCAAACTTGTTACTTAATACAGGGCGATTTAAAAAGAAATGCTCAAATAAAGACTCACCTTCACCAAAAGTATACAAATTATGTAAACCGAAGAGTTCTATTTTGGACGATTTGCTGTTCTCCAAAAAACGACGCTCTGCACCAACGCCACGCAGGTTTTCAGCTTCAGTCTCAAGGCCTTCGAGTATTTGATAATTAAGAGTAATCCTTGAGTGTTTAAGCTTGCGATAGGAAAACAGGAAATTCTGGGTTTTCGTTTCAACGCTATTTTCAAAAACATCTACGGCATAACCAATCTCAATTCCATTGACGTCTACAAAAAAACCAAGGCGTTCGTTATTCAGTGGTGTTAAATTAAAGACCGTTTTCTGCCCATCAATACCTTGAGGTTCAAATATCAATGTGTGACTGGTGTCAGGCTTTGATAGCGTAGTTCTGAATGACGTTATATCAAAATCAAAAGAGTATGCTGAATTTGCTAACAGCATTAAAAAAGCCAATAAAGAAGTTCGTGTATACATGATTTTGGATTCATGAGTCATTCGGTGCCTTGATTATAGGGGAAAGGCAGCAGCCAAATAATCACAGTTTCAACACGTTATTGTGGCGTTTTTATAACATTTATATTGCTATACTTTTGTTGGTGTCATGCCTGCCCATATTGTCATTCCTGCCTATCTTGTAACGCCTGCCCATCTTGTCATTCCTATCCATATTGTCATTCCTGCGGAGGCAGGAATCAGGTCCCCGCCTTCGCGGGGATGACAGGTTACGGGGATGACGGCTAGCGGGGATGACAGGTTACGGGGATGACAGGTTACGGGGATGACAGGTTGCGGGGATGACGGCTGGTGACCGGTTGCGGTAGTGACCGGTCGCCACCAGTTTAGTTAATAAGAATACTTGGCCATGAGGTCTTCATAATCGTCACTAGCTTTTACCCGTTTTAGCTCGGCGTTAAACGCAGCGAGCTGCTCTGGTGTAACACTCTCCTGGCTGAACATCACATAAGCGTTGCCTGTTTCTATCGTGATGCCTTGGGCAATAATGTAATCTGACAATGCTTTGCGTCTCAACATTGAAGCACCAACGAAACTGTCTTCTAAAAAGCCATCGATATCGCCATCCATTAGGCGAGCAACATTCAGCTCTCCCATAATGGCGTTAACAAACATTTTCGAGGTTTCAGGATGGTCAACTAAGCGCGCAACTTCTTCTCCATAAAGGTATTCAGCAACGACGCCAACTTTGCTTCCACTATTAACAAACTCTGTAAGCGTAGTGAAAACCAAGTCGTCTTGTTCTCCGCTTCGGATGTATAAAGAAAACTCTTCCATACGATAAGGCTCACTAAAGAAGGCGAACTTTTCCCTAGCAGGGGTTTTAGACGCCCCCAACAAAATATCAATATCACCCTCTTTGAGTAAGCCTAATAAGTCCACCCAAGTCCCTTGTTTATAAGTAATCTCACAACCAATTCCGTTAGCAACTAAACTCACTAATTCAATATCGAGTCCAGCCACTCGTCCACCCACATCGGCGTATTGATAAGGTTCCCACGCATCAAAGCCTAAAAGTAGACTGCATTCTTTAACAATAGGGGTAGATTCTGCAAGTTCTGCAGCTGCGGGGAGGGTCGTTTCCGTAGTATTCTGTGCTTCCTCTGTTGTTTCAACTTGAGGGCTGCAAGCAGCAAGAAGAAAGATCATAAGCAAGTAGCTAATTTTCATATGTGACTCCTTAAACTGTTCATAAAGTATACGATACAATTTGGAATTAGCTAGTTTGTTTCACTTTAGGCTGCAGAGACACACAACGGCAGTATCCCGCTTAATCATTTACTCGGTTAAACGTCAAAATATTCAGTAAAGCACTTATATAATTGAGTGCCACTGAGCACCGACGCTGATGGAAAATGTAGCATAGGGATTAGGTCGCAAGGCGCTTTGACTTCATGCATTGCATTATCGTTATCAAGGTCATCAATATTGAGTACACGTGCCATCACTTCGCCTTGCTTCACATGTTGACCCGGCCTAACGCAGTATTCGACCATACCACCAAAATCCGTGAACAAGGTTTTGTAGTGACGTAAATAAACACCTAAGCGTTGCATTTTGGCAGGCGCATAATGAACATCGGCGCTTTCTTTTTGCGCTAGGCCGCCGTTTTCAGCTAAGAAACCTAAAATGCTAGCTGCATCTTTCGCACCTTCGTCAAAATCGATAACCTCTTGGCTACCCATCTCCAAAGTAAATGCTTGAACACCGAAATCATAAGCCTGATTAAACCGATTTTTTAAGTGTTCTTGTAAGGTCCACCAAGGGCAAAAGCAAGCTTCATCAAGGGCGCCAGCAAAAACATTTGGTATGAAGATACAATGCGGAATAGAAAAGGCCTTTGCAGCTGATTTTGCGTATTCAGGAATGTAAACGTGACGGGTAGATACTGGACCATTATGTAAATCGAGCACATAGTCGGCATCAAATGCTAATTGTTGAAGTCGAAGGTTTAATTGTTGCGCTAAGCCTAGCCCCCAAGGTTGTTCTAACTTGTTTTCAATCTCTTGTTGCCACTGTTTGCGGAATAAGGCTTTTATCGTCACTTCATCGTCTTCAGCAGAAACGGTATCAGCGAAGCTTTGCACTTTTTCCTTGTCATAAAAATAACCACGATTCCAATTCGTACCATTCACGGGGTCGAATCGCC
Source organism: Brumicola blandensis (assembly GCF_031846165.1). Lineage (NCBI taxonomy): Bacteria > Pseudomonadati > Pseudomonadota > Gammaproteobacteria > Alteromonadales > Alteromonadaceae > Brumicola > Brumicola blandensis. The sequence goes on along the minus strand of NZ_JAVRIE010000002.1, from coordinate 140,909 downwards.
CGAGCGTGTACTCTCCCGCTTTTATATTCGTTCCAACCGGATTACAGTTAGGCACGAGTACAATTTCGCCTTGAATTTGGATATCTTTAAGTGCGTTTATCAAGTGATAAATAACCACATTACCTTGCACTTCTGCACCGTGAATGGAGCTTTGGATATATACTTTTGGACCAGGTAGGTTGTCACTAATTCGGTAGATGGGCACATTCAAACTTCTACCTGAAGCGTTCTGTGCAACCGCAATATAAGACTTTCTTAAACGCTTATCAGAATGCTCATTCTTACTCGTACTTAGATCATCGTTCACTGTTTAACACTGCCTATTGTCTGGAATTCAATATTAGTTGAGTGATATAAAAGCCACGCCATCTGGGTTATTGCCAGTTGGGTATTCTGCAATAATTTCTTGGGTATGGATATCGATAGCAACAATTTTATTTTTTAAGTTCAAAGATAGGAATGCAACATCGAGGCTTGGATGTAGGGTAATACCTTGAGGACCGGCTTCGCTTTCAAGCGCTAAACGTCCAATTTCCGTTTTGTTTGCAACATCAAAAAAGCGTATATCGTGGTTTCTAAAATCAGGCACCATGGCAATCTTTTCATCATGAGAGAAAAGCACGCGATAAGGGAAGCTAAAATCATCAAACTGAGCCAGCGTCTCATGAGAATCTGCACTAATCACACGAACCAAGCCTGCTTTATTTCCACCATACCAGATCTCCTTGCCATCACGCGTAATGTTGATAGCTTCCGGCATTTCGGCGCTTGGGATCTGCTCAACTACACTAAAATCATTCAAAGATATTTTTGAAATGGTGTTTGAGCGAATGTTGGTGGTGTACGCGAAATCTTCTTTTTCGCTGAACGCTAGCATATGGGTAGTGTCTTGCTTCGTGCTGACTGCTTGTGTGACTTCACCAGTAAAAATATTGGCGATCACAAAGTGCTGGCTCTTGCCTGAGGTAAATGCCACGTGTTGTTGGTCATTCAAAAAACGAATGCCATGCGGTCCAGGGTATTTGTCCAATTTTATGGTGCGAACCACCGATTGGTTTGCAATATCAAACACCGTTAGACTGTCGCCGCCAACAAAGTCAGTGCTTACAGCCCACTTTCCGTTTTGACTCACCACTAATTCATGAGGGCCTTTACCTGTTGGTAATGTATTGATGACTTTTCGCTGAGCAGTATCAATGATACTGATGCTATTGTCCGTTTTATTTACCACCACAAGCAGTCCCACAATCTTTGACTCTGAGGCCCCTGCTTTCGCTTTCTGTTGATACATTGCTGTGCTCGTGGGCGAAGTAAAAACCAAAAACGGCAATAACAACAGTGATAAAAAAGTGTGAGGCATTTTGCTAGTCCTTCAGAAAGCGTTGTTCTAGATAATATGCACCCAGCTTAAACCAAGTATAGAAGCATTGCGAAGTTGAAAATGTAATAGTTGATGTCAATGGCAGCCCCTATGTGCTGCCGAGCATCGCTTTAATATTTGAGGAGTCTTGGCTTAACTGTATTTACTATCTATCTTTTTTAGTGAACGCAAAAACAGACCGATGCCACCCACAGCCAACACAAGTATGACGATAAGTTCAAAAGAAGACATTGTACGTAGGTTGAATCTAACGGTAGATATCACACCAAAAATCAAAGCTGTAATAGAGCCTATGGATAAGATCCAACCGAGTAAATTTTTACTATTGTAGAAAATCATGCCGACACCGAAAATGAAGGGAATCATGATCATGCCGCCAGTTATACCAACATTACTACCAAAACCAGAGAAACCAAAAAGGCGAGAGCCTAAACCAAAGTTTGAACTGACTGTTATTGCATTCAGTAGCATGTAGAAACCACCACACATCATCACTAAACCAATAAAAAAGAGTCCTACACCACCCGAACTTCCACCTGCACCTTTCATTCTTTATTCCTTCAAATCTTGATAGTTTTCATAGTTATATCATTTCTAAGCGCTTATTGCTCTGGCTTTCTTGCACTCACAAGGTAGTAGGCAAAGTCACGTCTGTGCATACCTATAACCATGCCCATAACAGGCGCGATAAAATGCATTTTCTGCATCGTCCGTTCGCCCTTTTTCATGGCAATATTACTAAAAAAATATTTAATCGACACCCAAGGCACATGTAAAACACTCGGTAACGCACGCCATGATGAATCTTTCACCTTAATATCAACAAAACCGGCATCGCGGAGCGCTTGGGTAAAATCATGAATATTAGCGAAAGTATCAACTGACCAACCCTTGCATACAAGGCGAAACGCCTTTTCAAATAATGGATTAGACTTTGTCCGCTTTCTAAATCCGTCGGCAACGACTAGTCGCGCTCCCGGCTTAAGGATCCGAAAAGCCTCATTGATAAACGACGCCTTACTGGTTCCATCAGCGTAGCAGCTACTTTCAACAGCATAGGCGCCATTGAAGCTATTGTCAGGAAATGGGGTGTTTCTATAATCAATTAGGTGAAAGCTTGCTCGTTCATGAAGACTAGCCTGCTCAGTGAAAACCGACGCTTTTTCAATTTGCCAAGGAACCACTGTTGCGCCCGTAATATAAGTGTTCTCATAATGCTGAGCACAATAACGTGCCGTCGCACCTACTCCACAACCAAGATCAATGACTTGGTTCATAGCATCAGTGTCGAGCTGCAGTCTAGATAACACCTGATGATTCATTTCAACAAGCAAAGGTTCACGTTTAAAAGGATTCATTCCCATTAGATAGTAACCAAAGTGCATGTTGTAATTTGGGCTCCAAGGTTCGTAGTCGAGTCCAACCTGTGAGTAATATTGAATGATATCTTGGGAAACCTGGCTTGCGTCGAACTGGTAGTGAGTATTTAAACCAGTATGCGGACCTACATTAAGGTTTTGACCTAGGGGCTTGACCGTGTCTTTCATAACTCTTTACTCCACATAAAGCGCTTACTATGAGCGCGAATGTTTAGCTTTTTTTACCAGGAAGGAAACGCGTAATTCTGGCACCCATTTTCATTAAAGAGACTAAACTGCTGGTTGGTAAACTTCTAATTTGTTCATACCAGTCCGTCAGCGTATTCATAAAGCTTAGCATTTTGCTAATTTGAGCTTTGACTTGTTTTGGCGTGTCAGCATCGCTTTCCATATCGAGTTCACATTGTCGAAGCATACTAAGAATCGGGTCAATCTCGCGTTTCTTTCTACCTTCAACAATAGTGAGAAGCATTGACCAAGTGTCACCTTTCACACAAAAATGATCTCGACGGTCACCAAGCACTGAGTGAGTTTTTATCAAATCCCAGCTCTGTAACTCTTTAATGCTAGTGCTTACATTGGAGCGAGCAACTGACAAGGCTGCCGCGATTTGTTCTGCGTTGACTGGCGCATTTAAAAGGTAAAGAAGTGCATGAATCTGCGAGACGGTGCGATTTACCCCCCAGCGCGTGCCCATTTCTCCCCAGTGCAAAATGTAGGTTTCCATTAACGGTGTAATACGAATATCGTTATCACTCATGTTGATTAGCCTTGTGCTTTTAGTTTGGAAAGCTTGTATTACAGTTATTTCTGTACTTACAGAAATAACTGTAATACAAGAATTGGATTTATGCAAGGTAAACGGTTTTTTCAGTAGGATGAGAGTGATAAGCTTTTAAGACATGCGGCCAAGAGATTATTACAGCCATTCCCAAGTAAGCTACCATTAATGAAACGTTTGGTGAGGGTGCATAAACCATGAGGGCAACAGAACAGAAAGAAAAAAGCCACTTCAAATTGAAGTGGCTCTTGTGATTTTAAGCGCTTGTCTTATTCTCCAGACTTCGCTTTTTGCATATCGCCAGCTTTAATAATAGATATCTTGTCGAGGTCGAAATATTTACGCATCACTGCGTTGACTTCTTCCGTCGTTAAGGCTGCCATTTTCGCTTCGTAATCGGCGTACCACTGTAAGTCACGATCATAACGGATCGTATTACGCAGAGTGCCTGCGAGCTCACGGTCTTGTGCACGACTGACTTTCTTCGATTGCAAAATACCTGATTTAGCTGCTGCTACTTCTTCATCAGTGAATCCATCTTTCAACAATCTAGCCATTTCTTCCTTGAAGCCAACTTCGACTTTATCGAGGTTTTGCGGAGCGCAAATAGCATAGGCACCAAAGGTAGTTTTATCATCTTCAGGTAGTTGAGAAATGAATGAACCCGCACCGTAGCTTAAACCGTCTTCTTGACGTAAACGCGTTGCCATCCGGCTATTGAGGAAACCACCTCCGAAGATATAGTTACCTAACTCTAGCGCAGGAGCATCTGCGTGCTTTTGGCCTACTGGCAACATAAGAGCAGCGACAAAAGTCGCGTTCTCTTTGTCAGGTGTATCAAATACAATATTCTGAGCTTCAATCTCTTGATAGGCGTTGCTTAAACGCTGGTAATCAACATCGCTACCCCAAGAAGTGAAGCTTTGTTCCAAGACCTTCTTGATCTCAGCCTTATCAAAATCTCCAACAATGCTTACTAGCAAGTTGTCATCAGTGTAGAACTCTTTATGGAAAGCCTTTAAGTCATCTAGGCTTAATTTTTCTAAGTTCTCCAACATGGTCTCGAAAGTAGCAGAGTGCAAAGGGTGACCCTTTGGATAAGGGTTCATTAAGCGACCATACTGATTAAAAGCAAGCTGTTGTGGGTCTTGAAGGTTTTGCTCAATATCCACCTTCATCGTGCTCTTATACTGCTCAAACTCTTTTGCATCAAATTCAGGTTGCTTCATGATTTTTTCAACCAGGGTCATAACAGCCGCTAGGTTTTCTTTCGTTGTGCTAATGCTAGCAAACGCTAAACTTGAACCACCGCTAATACTGACTCTGGCTTTTAACTTATCGAACTCGTCTTGGATTTCTTGACGAGACATACCTGCTGCACCGCGAGTTAGCATGGTTGCAGTAGCGTTACCTACCATGCCTTTGTTCATTAATTTGTCGAGGTTGCCAAATTGGAACATCATGGTAAGTGACACCGATTCACCGCGTGTCTTTTTATCAAGCATCACTGCTTTTGTACCATTATTAAACGCAACAACTTCACTACGGCTTTCAATATTGTCGAATGAAGGCTCGAACAGTTCACCTTGTGCCACTTGCTCACGTCCTTTGTAGCCATCAACCATATCAGCAACGCTTTCGACTGCTGGAATAGTGACTCGCTCTGCTGTTTCGGAAGGAATAAACTGACCTAGTGTTCTATTGTTTCGCACCAAATAGGTGTTAGCCACGCGCTGAACGTCTTCTAAAGTCACCGTTTCAATGCGATCTCTGTTTAAGAAATACAAGCGCCAATCACCCATTGCTAACCACTCACTTAATCCGAGTGCGATACGTTCAGAAGAATTCGATGTTAATTCAATATTTTTAATTAAACTGCGTTTTACACGATCAACTTCATCTTGAGTGATAGGATTGCTATTTAAGCTTTCGACAACATCTAATAAAACATCTTTGGTTTTAGATAAATCGCTCGCTTTGTCTACTTCTGCGAAATAAAAGGCAAGCCCCGGCTCTTGCCACTGAAAGTTAAAACCGTAAACACGACTCGCGAGTTTGTTTTCAACAATGGCTTTGTGTAAGCGACCGCTTGGAGTGTCACCTAGCACTTGGCTGAGGACTTCAATGGCAGCAAAATCTGGGTGTGAACCGGCTGGGATGTGATACGCCGCACCAACGATTTGGGCGTCTCCTACACGGCGAACAGTCACACTTCTCTCACCCGCTTTCGCTGGCTCGCTAGTATACAATGTTGGTAATACGCGCTCAGGCTTTGGAATCACACCAAAATACTTTTGAATGCGAGCTAACATGTCCTTTTCTTCAAACTTACCAGCAACAATTAGCGTAGCGTTGTCAGGTTGATAATATTTTTTGTAGAAGGCTTTTAGGCGGTCGATTGGCACATTCTCTAGGTCAGAGCGCGCACCAATAGTTGACTTACCATAGTTATGCCAATCGTAAGCTACGCTGGCAATGTGTTGAAGAGTCACTCGAAACGGACTGTTCTCGCCACGTTCAAATTCGTTACGTACCACTGTCATTTCACTGTCTAAATCTTCTTTAGAGATGAATGAATCAACCATGCGGCTTGATTCCATAGACAATGCCCACTCGATATTTTCTTCGGTGGCTGAGAATGTCTCAAAATAATTGGTCCGATCGGTCCATGTAGTCCCGTTTGGCCTTGCACCCGCAGCACTTAATTCTGCAGGGATATCTTTATGCTTAGGTGTGCCTTTGAAAACCAAATGCTCAAGTAGATGAGCCATACCAGTCTCGCCATAGTTTTCATGCTTAGAGCCCACACGATAGGTAACATTTACCGTCACCGTTTCTTTGGTTTGATCTGGGAATAGAAGCACTTGAAGACCGTTATCCAGTCTATATTCGCTGATACCCTCTACTGCGTTTATTGGCTCGAGTTTGCTTTGAGCCATAGCGTTAGCGCTAGCGAGAGAGAGCATTCCAGCTAGAAAGCCGACGCCGATTAGTCGTAGTTTCATGTTACGTCCCTATAGTTAAGAAAATTTACCTAGTGGTGTAGAATAGACACTGAATTGGCTTTAATCAACTGAACTTAGCGCCTTTTGTAGTCTAATGTAAGTCATTAAAATCAATCTAAAGTTCCATTTGTAAACCTAAATGTTTCGTTTCTGTTATCGATGACTGAGAAATTGACGCACAGAGTAGGTAATTTACCTTGAATCCAGTAGACTTAGAGCGATAAAACCAAGAATAAGAATAAGGAATCTAACATGTTGACGTCTCCGTTTTTCGAAAAGAGCACAAACAGCAAGCAGTCTAGCGCTAAGCAACCTTCGTTCATTAGCATAAGTTCGATGATGGTAATGGTCATCAGCTGCTTACTATTTACGTTTAAAGCAAATGCTGGCGCAGATACTGGACCTGCGCCTTTAGTTTCAATTCCAACTCAAGATGCCTTTTTTGACAGTATACGAGCACACTGCTCAAAGGCATACGAGGGTAAAGTGACAGTGGACAATCAACCAAGTAGTGCCTTTGATGCACCTTTGGTGATGTTTGTGCGCAAATGTTCTGATAGTCAGTTACAGGTACCTTTTTACGTTGGTGACAACGCCTCACGTACATGGCTAATAACGAAAACTGGCAGCGGTTTAAGTTTAAAGCATGATCATCGCCATGAAGATGGCTCTCACGACACGGTGACCATGTATGGCGGCCATACTGTAGACGCCGGTTATAATGAAATTCAATCATTCCCTGTTGATGAGTACTCTAAACAATTGTTTGCGAAAGAAGGTCTACCGCAGTCGATTACTAACACATGGCAGATGTACATTTATGAAGATGTATTTTCATATCGATTGGTACGAGAGGGTCGTGAGTTCCGTGTGGACTTTGATCTCACGAAACCGATCACACCGCCACCTGCACCATGGGGCTATGTAGACTAATGCCAAAAACACTTGTCATTACCGGTGGTAGTTCTGGTATAGGGCTAGCCATCGCAAAGAAATTTGAAGATGCGGGATATCAAGTTTTCAACCTCGACATACAATCCGGCGAGTACGGGCAGTTTATAAAATGCGACATGACACAGCATGAACAAGTGACTGAAGCTATTCATTCGATTGGTGAAAAGCATGGTATAGACACCCTTATTTGTAACGCAGGCAAACACTTATCGGCCTCAATTGAGGCGACAACAGAAAGCGACCTAATTGGCCTATTCAATTTGAATGTGAAAGGTGCCTTCTCTGCCACACAAAGTGCTTTACCCTTCATGAAAACGAACAATAATGGCGCCATTTTGTTTATTGCATCAGACCAAGCGGTGATTGGAAAGACTCATTCATTCGCTTACAACATGAGTAAACATGCCCTCGCCTCTATGGCCAAAACCACAGCTCTGGATTACGCATCGTATAACATCAGAGCGAACGCAATTTGTCCTGGTACGATTGAAACGCCACTTTATCACAACGCGATTGACCGCTATTGTGCAACAAGTGGCGCAGACAAAACCGCAATACATGCTGAAGAAGCAGCTCAGCAACCCCTAGGAAGAATAGGTCAAGCAGAAGAAGTTGCATCATTGGCCCTATACCTCGCCTCAGATGACGCTAGTTTCATTACTGGCAGTTTGCAGATGATAGATGGTGGTTACACCGCAAAATAATAAAAACAACACGAGAATGAAAAATGAATGGAAGCACACTCAGCATTATCGATCCGCATGTACATTTGTTCGATATTGAAAATGGACACTATGACTGGTTAAAAACCAACAACGCCCCTTTTTGGCCGCAAAAATATTTGATTAACCGAACTTACGTCGACAACGCTCTATACTTAGAAGAGCCATTGCGTCTCGCCGCCTATGTCCATATTGAAGCGGGCTATGATAATGAGTCAGGCGAGCGTGAATTAGCCATGCTTGAAGAAAAAGCGTCGATCCCCATGTGCACTATGGGTTATGTAGATATCACCCTACCTCATGACGACTTCCTATATGCCCTAGGAAAGCAGTCTGAATTTCGCAGCTCCCGTGGCATACGATATATCCTCGACGGCTCGCTGAATGAAATAAAAGCGACACTAGAGAATGAATGTTCTTATAAAAATCTTGCTTTTTTGGGTAAACACAAAGGGACTTTTGAACTTCAATTAGATGTGAAAAATACGGAATTGGTTGTTCTCGTCTACGCCTTTTTTAATCGCTTACCGGAACTTCAAGTAGTATTAAATCACGCAGGTTTCGCCCCTTTTCTAGAAAAAGAAGAAAGCAATCAAGCATCGATTTACGCCCATCAACTCGACTTCACAAATTGGCAGGCAAACCTGTTGCTGCTAGCAAAACTTCCCAAAGTTGCCGTGAAGTGTTCAGGTTTTGAAATGTCTTTGCTGAACGAAGATAAGGATGCTATCGGCGCTGTCATTCAATACACAAACGAAGACGTTATTGCCGTCGTTAAGCATTGCATAGATGCGTTCGGCTCTGACAAAGTCATGATGGCTAGCAACTTTCCATTATGCTTATTCTCGATGTCTTATCAGGACTATTGGGAAACCGCGTTGGGAGCATTGCAGCATTTATTCAAAGACAAGGATGAGAATCAACGCGAAGCGTTAATGACTGCCCTTTTGCATGATAATGCCGCTCGTATTTATGGCATTGAAAGCTAAGGCCTGGTGATCTTAGCTTTTTTACCATTCATTCTATTGGTGTATCACATTACTTAACGGTGATGTGCGGTGAACGTTTCACCACTTCATCGTTTAACTCAATACCAATACCTGGCAAGTCTGGTACTTTAAACTTTCCATTTACTGGCTGATAGTCCTGAATACACAATTCTCTATTCCAAGATTTGATCGCGTAAGTGTGATGTTCATGAATTAAGAAGTTCGGGATTGCAGCTTCTAGTTGCAATGATGCTGCAGTTGCTACCGGCCCACCGCATACATGGGCTTGAACTCGAATGTCGTAAACATCAGCATAGTCGCAAACTTTCTTAGCTTCAGTGAAACCACCACATAAGCCAACATCAGGTTGCAATACATCAATACTTTGGTCTTCAAAGTAAGGCCGAACGTCCCAACGGTGATAAAGCCTCTCTCCACCAGCAATGGGCACTTTTACATTCTCTGCGACTTTTTTGTGTACCGCAGAATTGAGATAGTTTACTGGCTCCTCGAACATCATACAGCCAACTTCTTCAACGATACTGCCCATCTGAATAGCAGATGCACAACCCATTAATGAATGAGCCTCAAAAATAATATCCACTTCATCACCAACTTCTTTACGAATAGCGCGAAGGCGATCACCAAATAGTTTCATCTGTTTAGGTGTGAAAAGCTTTGTTCGATCGAAAGAAGAATCACCATTCTCATCGTAAACAATTGGGTCGACTTTTACCGCATCATAACCTTCTGCCATTGCTTTTGCAGCCGATCGCGCATAGTCGTCAGGTGTTAACATTTTTACGCAATCTTGGCTCCAATCAAACTGAAGTTGGCTGGCATAAGTACGTAAATCATCATTCGTTTTACCACCCAAAAGCTGATAAACCGGCACATTCAAGGCTTTGCCTTTAATATCCCACAATGCGGTATCGATGGCGCTCATTGCTGCGTAAAGCACCGGACCACCACCCAAACCCCAAAAGCTCTCACGTAACATGCGTGACCATAATAATTCTGTTTTAAAGGGGTCAAAACCGATCAACACCGCTTCGGCAATTTCCTTAATCATCGCAGCTGCGGCGCTGTGTCCCCAGTCATAGGCTAAACCGGCTTCACCGACACCGTGAATTCCTTCATCGGTATGAACTCTGACAAATATGGGATTCCATGGCGGACGTTCTGGGCAATGGATATCAAAAATTTCGATATGGGTAATCTTCATTTGATTCTTCTTTAATGTAGTTAATTGGGTGACCTATTGGTCGAAGTCTGGGTAAGCTCTTTTTACTCTGCGCATCATAGCTGGCCATGCTTTTTGACCGCCAGTTTGACCCGTATGTACGATGCTCGCTTGTGCCTTGATACCATCAATAATAGATTGGTCCACACGAATAAGATCATCGCCACTGTTCTGCATTTTTACTTGAATTTCGCAGGCCCGCAGTAGATCGTACATGTGCATAAATGCATCACCAATGGTCACGCCCATCGTGAGTGCACCGTGATTCCGCAGCAGCATAAAATTCGCATTTCCAAGGTTCTCTTGCAAACGTTTAATTTCATCTGGATTAACCGCCAAGCCTTCATAATTATGATAACTCATACTGGCGAGCGCAAACGCCGAATACTGACTGTATGCTTGAAGGCCCTGTTCACAACTAGCCACTGCAATTGCGTCGGGATGATGCAAGTGTAATGCACATTGATCATCGTGACGAGCGATATGCACAGCGCTATGAATGGTAAAACCAGCTGGATTGATTGTGAATGGGGATTCCGAGTCTATTACATTACCCTCGATGTCTATTTTCACTAAGTTTGATGCTGTGACTTCCTCAAACGCTAAGCCAAAGGCATTAATTAACAGGTGTTCACTGCCAGGGATCCGAGCAGAAACATGGGTGTGAATAAGATCGTCCCAACCGTGCATAACCAATAAGCGATAACAAGCCGCCAGCTCAACGCGCGTTTGCCATTCTTGGTCTGACACTTTACCTTGCAGGTTTACTTCCGGAATATTATACATTCTCATTAAACACTCTTACTAATGGCTCGGCCACTCTATCGTCTTGGCACTTGAGCGCTAATTTCACTATGCATGTAATATATACAAGTGCCGCCCAATACGGAAGTACACCATTATAAACTAAAGCGCTGAAGCGCTTACTACCGTGAGTGGTCCTAATGATAGCTTAAAACTGATAACCCGCTTGCAAAGAAAGACCAAACTTATCATCATCTTCAGTGTCGGCTGCTACAACTGTAATACCTAGGTTGAAACCTGATTTATCGATTCCGTTAAAGAAATAATGATAGCCAAGCCCCGCTCCATACACTGCTTTGTCATCTCTCAAAAATGCTGTTTCGACGCCTACAACACCAAGGTACGCACCTAGACCATGTTTATTGGAGTCATTGTCGAAAAGGTCTGTTTTTATCCAGCCGATGCCAGCACCACAAGTACTGCCTGAATTAGAAGAATAAGAGACACAGCCGGCTGAGACATATTTCATATCAGTTTCGGAAACATAAGCAACATTAGCACCTAAACCTGAATAGCTCATTCCCGCACCTACTCCGACAGAAATGTCTTCAGCGTTTGTCGTAAAGTGGAGGGCAAAAAGAGAGGCGACCAAAGCCGTTTTAATTGTAAGATTCATGCATTTCCTTATAGCAATTAACAATTCAGGTCGGTCATGCTAGAGGAAGCGTTTAGGCGATGCAATCAAAAATTACAGGCGCTATTTATTGAATGGAAGCATACGACGTAAAGTATTGTCTTTCACAATATAGTGATGAAACAAAGCTGCTAATGCATGTAGTGCGAGTGTGTAATAAAAAACAAGTCCGGCCGTTTCGTGTAGCTCTTCAATTGTATGCGCCAACTCTTTGTTTTCAGCGATAAGTGCAGGTAATTCCAATCCCCAAAATGGAATCGGCTTTCCTTCCGCGCTGAGTATCGCCCAACCCGCTATTGGCATAGCAATCATGAGTAAATACAAAACAGTATGCGTTACCATAGCCACGTAGTGCTGCCACTTTGCAACTGGCGGGTAGACTGGTGGCCTTTTTGACAAGGCACGAAACCCTAATCTAATCCAAACCAGTAAAAAAACCGTCAGACCTGTCATGAAATGAAATGTTTTAAACAGCTCTCGCGTTTCAGTACCTTTAGGATAAAGCTCTCGTAGTTCGATGGAAGCAAATACTGCAATCAACAACACCAGCATCAACCAATGCATAGCAATGACAGCAGAATCAAAACGCTTGTTCGGTGACATTTCGATTTTCATCATGTTTGGCCTTTTTAAACGCGATTTAACGATTGTGGAAATTAGAGTGTAATGGATTGAAGTGCTCACGTTTTGATCAACGTCAACTTAGTACGCAAAGCACCAATAAAAAAAAGCCCCCAGCACTTGCTGGAGGCTTTAATAGTCGTACTCATGTTAGATATTTAGTGTACAAATACCTTAAAGTGACTCAACACCCATGTTGTATAGCACGAAGCCGTAAATATCGGCAAACTGCTCAATGGTTTTACTAATGGGTGTACCTGCGCCATGACCAGCATCTGTCTCAATGCGAATCAAGGTTGGGTTAGTCCCTTCTTGAAACTCCTGCAACACTGCAGCGAACTTGAATGAGTGAGCTGGAACAACCCTATCATCGTGGTCGGCTGTTGTTACCATTGTCGCTGGATACTCAACACCCGGCTTTACATTGTGCACTGGAGAGTAAGCTTTCAAATACTGATACATTTCTTCGCTTTGCTCTGATGTGCCATAGTCATAAGCCCAGCCAGCACCCGCTGTGAAGGTATGGTAACGCAGCATGTCTAATACACCCACCGCAGGCAAGGCAACTTTTGCCAACTCCGGACGCTGTGTCATAACAGCACCGACTAGCAGGCCACCGTTCGAACCGCCGCGTAGAGCTAAGTAATCACTGCTTGTGTATTTCTCAGCAAATAGGTATTCAGCTGCAGCTATAAAGTCATCAAATACATTTTGCTTCTGTAGCTGAGTTCCGGCTTTGTGCCATGCTTTCCCATATTCACCACCGCCACGAATGTTTGGCACCGCGTAAACGCCGCCAAGCTCTAGCCACGCAGCAACGGTGGCGCTAAAACGTGGTGTTAAGCTAATATTAAAACCACCGTAACCGTATAAAATAGTTGGGTTTTTACCATTAAGCTCAGTGTCTTTATGATGCGTAATGATCATAGGTACTTGAGTACCATCTTTAGACTTATAGAAGACTTGTTTAGTGACATAGTTGCTGCCATCAAAGTTCGTTTTTGGCTTGTTATGAACGGTAGATTCGCCCGTTTCAATATCTAAAGAGTAGAAGGTCGTAGGAGTGACGTAATTACTGAAAGAATAATACGTTGTTGACTCGCTCGCCTTGCTGCTATTCACACTTGCTGTTCCAACACCCGGCAGGTTAATTGTACGAACCTGTTCACCCTCTAGCGAGTACTGGTAAACTTTAGAAATCGCATCTTCCATGTATTGTGCGAAGATGAAGCCACCGGCCATTCTGGGCGACAACACATTTTCAGTTTCAGGAATGAGGTCTTTCCAGTTTTCAACACCTGGATTATTTGCATCGACCATAACCACACGCGAATTTGGTGCTTGATTGTTGGTAAACAAATAAATGGTTTCACCTTTGCTTGTGAGCATTGATACATCATTATCGACAGTATCAATCACTGTTTTCCAAGCTGAATCTGGTTTCGTAAGGTCTTTTAAATAAGCGCGATTACCTGACGTAGACACAGCAGCTGACACTAGCAAGTAACGGTTATCTTCACTGACTTGAGCACCAACATAGCGGTGCTTCTCAGCGTCGGTGTGACCGAATACCTTAAGGTCATCGGCTTGCGCAGTGCCCAGCTTATGATAATAGAGTTTATGCTGATCAGTCTTTTGACTCAGCTCAGAGCCTTCTGGCTTGTCATAACTTGAGTAGTAAATACCTTCGTTTTTATACCAAGTTAACCCACTGAATTTAACATTCACAAGTGGCTCACCAATGGTTTCCATGGTGTCAGTATTGATGATTGTCACTTTGCGCCAATCACTACCACCGGTAGATGTTTGGTAAGCGGCTAAAGAGCCATCACCAGAGAAAGACAAACCGGCCAAGGAAACCGTACCGTCGTCACTGAATTTATTAGGGTCAATAAATACTTCTGGCTCACCATCACCTTTTTGACGATAGACTAAGCTTTGATTTTGTAAACCATCGTTCTTATAGAAGTAAGTATAGTCACCTTCATTGAAAGGGGCTGATACACGTTCATAATCAAGCATTTCACGAACAACTTTTGCAATATCTTCGCGATAAGGAATATTCGCTAAGTAATCTTGCGTCGTTTTGTTCTGTGCTTTCACCCACTCACCCGTTTCCGCACTGCGGTCGTCTTCAAGCCAACGATAGGGATCAGCCACCTCGTCGCCAAAGTAGGTGTCTACCACATCACCTTTCGCCGTCATTGGGTACTCGACTTCAATCATTTTCATTGCGCTAGCGGCTTTTTCAGCCTCTGCTGGCGCTGTTTTTTCATCTGAACTAGGTTGGCAAGCCATTAAACTGCCAGCAACAGCAAAGGCGATACTGGCCTGTACTGCTGTTTTCATTACATTATTTTTTGTTTTCATGAAATTTCCACGGTTTATTGTTATTTGTTTTAGCGGAGTGGCAACAAAACTTATAGCTTGTCGCCACTTAAATCACTATTCAGCTTTATCGTCTTTGCTACTTTCGTCATCTTTCTTTAAACGCTCAGCCATGCCTAAATCAAATTCAGGCATTGGTGTAGTGCGAGTTGCATCTTCACTCAAATAAGTATCCATCCAGCGCATTAAGCGAAGAGCGTAGTCATATTGAGCAGCTGCTTTGCGGTTGCCATGACCTTCGCCTGGGTAAAATACTAAGCGAACCGGCGTTTCAGTACGCACTTTTATAGAACGATATAGCTCCATCGACTGACCTGGGTGAACGCGAGTGTCCTCTTCACCGTGTAGGATCAAGATGGGTGTTTTAGCCTTACCAGCATGAAACACAGGAGAGCGCTCAAGTAAGTTCATCCAGTTGTCTTCCCAAGGCCATTTCAATGAGTGAACTAACTGCATTTCGTTTGGAATATCGCTGGTACCAAACTTAGAGACTTGGTTTGAAATGCCAACGAAAGCAACTGATGCAGCAAAATGCTCAGATAAGGCAGTGGCACCCCACATTGACGCATAACCACCGTATGATGCCCCGGTGATACCGACTCTATCACGGTTTATTACGCCAGCTTCAGCAAGCGCATCTACACCATCAACTAAATCATTAAACTCAGCTCCGGCATAATCGTTCTGATGCTCTTTAGCATATGCTACTCCTCGCCCAGTTGAGCCACGGTAGTTCGGATAATAGACTGCGTATCCGTCTGCGACTGCGTACTGCCCAGCCGTTGAATAACCAGTTAACCAACCATCACTGTAATGGGCTTCTGGACCACCGTGCACAGCCATAATCAATGGCCAACCTCCAGCAGGGGCTTCGCCACTGGGTTGCATTAACAAACCTTCAACTGTGCGGCCATCTCTTGCTTTAAAGCTAAATGTTGACTGGCTTGCCAACTCGATATCTTTTAGCCAAGTGTTGTTGTTAGTCAGTTTAGTCGCTTTGCTGCGCGTTAGCTCGAATACTTCGCGCGGATGCTTAGGGCTGTCTGCGATAAAACGAATCTCGCCTTTGCCAATATCTGCGCTTCGAACCACAATATCTTCAGGTGTTTTGTAAGTGCGCTTAATATCACCGTCTGTTTCGTACAATACAACAGCACTCTCAACGCCTCGATGAGCAACAGCGAGTATGTCTTTACCCATCCAATCAATATCAACAATGTGTTGTTCCGCGTCTGGTGTTAACTGAGTAAGCTTACCTGACTTTGTATCAGCGACCATCAGCACGCCATTTGATGAATCGTGAATATCCGTTCCAGCAAGTAAACCAATGTGCTTTCCATTTTCACTAAATTCAAAGCTACCTAATTTGCCAGGAATATCGACAGTTGCAGTCACGTCACCAGAGTTAACATCAATCACATGAAGGTCACGTTGCATGTAGTAATCATCGATTAGATTGGTGGGAGCAACGGCAGCCACAATCATCTTATTGTCTTGTGAAAGGTCAAAATTTGATACATTTCCGCCTTCAAACAGTTTTGTTGCTTTCGCTTCGGAATCACCTAATGCGACAGACCATAGTGATGCTAAACGCTGGTCTTCTTCATAAACATAAGCTTTAAAACCTTTTTTCTTTAGGTCGTCTTCTTTTTGCTTTTCACGCGCAACAAAATATAAGGTGCTACCATCTTCTGATACTGCATAGTCGCCAATAGATGTTTCGAATTCAAAGCGCTTAATCGCTTCACCACCCGACATTGAAATAGAATATAAAGACGTCATTTTGTCGTCTTCACGCTTAGACTTAAAGAATAAGGTTTCGCCATCTGCACTGAACTGTAATGACGATACGCCGTCTTTATTCCCAATGAACTTAATAGGCTTAGCGTTCTTGCCACTGCCGATCACATACAAATGAGTGTCGGCCGTACCATCTTTATCACCCGCGAGCATGTCGCGTGGGTTAGATACAGTGTAAGCGGTATGTTTGCCATCGGCCGAAACGGTGATGTTACCAGCGTGCTTCACCTTAGGTAGATGTTCTATCTCGAAGCTTTCTGCGGCAGATGCAAATCCGGCGAACGCTAGCGAAGCGGCAATAATGCTCGCTTTAAAAACTTTTTTCAGAGGAAGGCGACTTGTTGTTTTCGTCATTAGTTTGGGGCTCCATGTTTATTGTTAGAATAATATCCAGACCACTGCGTTTCATCTCTTGAGCTGCCGGTTAGAGTACCCTAACCTATGCCATTAAGATTGGTCGCAATGCTTTTATTTATCGTTATTATAATGGGTTTACGTCGGGCGTTTTATACGTTCCGTATTGGCTAATCGTTCATCCTATAACAGCCGCTTGTTATGTTTAAGTCGTTATAAACTGGCTTACTGTTCATCTTTTCATGATGTGTAAATTTTAATTTACACCCGCTCCTTCGCCGCACTGCAAGGCATGTAAGGCGCGTTCTAGTTGCCGTGCTGATAGCAGGCAAATATAGCAGGCAGAGTATTAAGCGGTTTCTCAGTTTAAGCTTGCTTGGCTATCTCGGTGAGTGCTTGAGCAAATACATCTGCAGGTTGACCACCGCTAATCAAATGCTTGTTATTCACAATAACCGCAGGAACCGATTGCACACCCGCTTGCTGATAACGTTGCTGAATTTGCCTTACATCTGATTCGTATTGATTGGAACTCAAAACCTCAGACGCGAGCTCTCTATCAAGACCGACTTGCTCGACAAGGTCCAATAGCTGTTGATGATCACTCGGGTTTCCGCTGTTTTTGAAGTAAAGATCGAACAAGGCGAGTTTCAGCTCAGTTTGTTTTGCTGAACTTACTGTTTTAGCCCAGTGCAACAAACGGTGAGCATCAAAGGTATTGTAAATACGACCGCCACCTCGATTACCGAACTCATAACCCACAGAAAGCCCCCGTTGTTTAATCACTTCGCGATTTTGCTCCGCTTGCTCTTCAGAAATCCGATATTTTTGCGTCAGATGTTCGGTGATTTCTTGGCCTTCAGGTGGCATTTGAGGATTGAGTTCAAAGGGTTGCCATTCAATAGTAGCCGTAACATCTGGTGAGACGGTTTCAAGCGCTTCTTGTAACGCTTTATAACCGATAATGCACCACGGACAACTTACGTCTGAAACAATATCGATAGTTAACTGAGTCATTTTTGTTTACCTCTTTAAATTAGTTCTGTGCAACGGAAGTCATGGGCCGGTAATAACAAACATCAACATTGCCATTCCCTTTGTGGTGAAAAAAGGGATTATCCAAGGTTCTGCCACCTTCCAGTCGTTGCTGAAATATGTCTCCTCGCACGGTTGGGCGTGTGAGCACGATTTGTTCTTGTTTAGGGATGGTCTTACCGAGTCTTGCGCTAATAATTTTGCTTCTTTGACTTGCATCGCTAATCTGTCCGCCGTCTTCCCTTTTACCCCGTGAAAAGGCTTGTACGTGCTCCATGCCATAAACAACCTGACCAAACACACTCATGTTGCGGTCGAGCTGACGAGGTGCTTGGCCAATCACAATGTAGAAATCGCTTGTGCCAGAGTTGGCGTCATTAGTCCGCGCCATTGCGACAGCGCCAGGACAATGTAGCAACCACTCAGTCTTTGCTTCTGTATCTCGACCCGCTGGAAAGCCTTTAATGAAACCCGTTTCGTCTGCATATAAATCGGGAGATTGAACCGGGTAGAATTCAGATTTAGGCTCGCTTATCCGGCTAAACTCGGCTTGCAAAGGGCCATTATGCGCCGATGCTTTCTTTTCACTCAGGTCCCCGCCTTGGGCCACAAAGCCGTCAATAACACGATAGAAATCTAATCCATCATAAAAGCCTTCTTCCACTAGAGCGGTAAATTGCTTCACGTGGTTCGGGGCAATAAAGTCGGCAAGCTCAATGACTATCATGCCCTTGTCAGTGAGCATGTATATCAAATTGTCCTGAGAGAGGGTTTCTTGAGCTTTGTTCGTTTCTTGAGACTTATTCGCAACCTGTGTAGCTTGGCTGTGAAAACTCGTCGCACACAAACTTAACAGAGCCAAACCGGCGAAGGTTGCTGCCCGCAAGTTTAGTGCAGAGCGTTGCAGGCGGCTATTCAATATGTAATTCGTGTTCATTAGTCTTCCTTTGGTATTGCGATGTTTGGGACATGCGAATTCTCTCGTCCTATTTGATGTAGCTCAAAATGCGCTTGAAAGCCGGATTTTGAGCATCCTTTAAGAGCTCATACAGACACATTTCAGTGGAACTTAACTGCACTCCCAAAGCATTGAGCTTCTGAATAGCGATGGCTTTATTATTCAGGTTTCGCGAGCCAATGGCATCACATACTAGATGAATAGACCGCGGTGTAGCTAGGTCACTTTCAAGCAACCCAGTGATTGTTTGATAGACACAAATATGCGCTTCGATACCGCAAACTAGCCAGTCGCTAATGCTGGGATCCTGCAACTGTGTTACAAATTCAGCTTCATGACACGCATTAAAATGGTGTTTAGCGATGATTTGTTGTTCTGAAGAAAAACAGTCGCTGAGTGCAGAAGCCGTATGACCGAGTTTGTCCGGCATCTGTTCTAAAACAAGCGTTTTCATGTGTAAGTCTTGTGCGCCCTTGAACAGAGCCACTGTGTTGCTAATAAAGGGCTCAGCTTGTTCGATGAGCTCAGCCAATTTACCTTGGATATCAACAAAAATAACGCCGGTCGATTCTGGTTGCAGCACGTTTCGTTCCCTAAAGCATGTTGGATATCGTTTTGATGTGTTACTAGCTTAGAGTACGGCGGCGGAATTCTCAAACTCTACTGATAAATCGATGGGTAAAATAACGCTGACGGTTAAGCCGCCATACTCGTTATTATTGGCTTCAATATCACCTTTCATGGCATCAATCGCTTTTTGTGCAATTGCCAAACCTAAGCCTGCTCCGCCGCTAATCCGGTCTCTGGCCTTTGATACTCTAACAAAGGGTTTGAATATGTTACTAAGCTCTTCCTCTTCCACGCCACAACCATCGTCTTCAATGGTAATGTTGAGCGTTTTCCCCTCTTGTCGTAAGGATACCAAAACAAATGATTTCGCATATTTCAGTCCGTTCCTCAGAATATTTTCTAAGCCACTAGATAAAAGTTGCCTGTTTGTATTGAGTAATAGTGCTTGGCTTAAATGATTGTCAAATGACACTGTGATCCGTGTGTTTTCATAGGCTGCATCATCGACTAAGTCTTGGATCACAACACCAATTTGAAAGACCTCTTGCTGCCTTGTCTCATCCAGCTCCTGTCTGGATAAGGTCAACAAACTACCTATCATTTCGTTGATTAGCTTATTTTCTTTTTCTATACGCTGCAGGTGCTCATCATATGAAATAGAGTCGGCAGCAAGGATTTGCTGTGCTTGGTCTTTCTGTTGGTGAATCAAATCTAGGGCGATAGATTGCCTCGCCAAGGGCGTTTTAAGTTCGTGAGATATATCCGCCAAAAGTCGCTTCTGGGCCAACATTTGTTGCTCTATACGAGCAGCCATTGTGTTGAATTGACGCCCTAACTCGCCGAGTTCGTCTTTCCCCAGTTTTGTTTCCTGCATTCTGTAATTCAGTTGCCCATTCGCCATCTGTGATGTGGCTTCTTGCAAACCTTTAATAGGTTTTAGTAAGGTTCTTACCAAAGCAAAGCAAAACACGCCACTGAGTAGCACTGACAGAAGCGCCAAAAACTTGGGGCTATTTTGATTTGCGCTAACGAACCAAGCAAGCGGTTTGGGGACTGCTCGAAAGACCAAAAAGCGTTCATCGCCGATACTTAAATTTAATGGGCCATAGTATGCCGCTGAACTGGTATCAAAACGTTTCAGTTCTTGTTGATTTTTAAAGATTTGCAGTTGGATATTTGACGGGATCACAGGCGGTGGAAGTGCAATCAAATCCAAATTTATCGAAGCATTTAACTCACCAGCCAGATCACGCTCAAGACTATTTGATAGCGCTTGAAGAGGATCTTGTGCGGGCAAAGCGATTAAAAATATCTTATTGTCAGTTGAGTACTCAAACAGTGCTTTTGCCTTTTGGTTTGGGTCGAGTGACTCCGCATCTAGGGATTGAAAGTACTTATTGAGATCCTGCTCAATCATGCTCAGCTCTAGCAATTGCGATGGGTCTATGTCGTGGATCTCTAGCTCAAAGAACACCTGCCTAGCTAAATATGCTGTTGTTGCTATAAGTATGATCGTCGCAAACCAAAACCAGATAAACACTCTCGCGAAGATACTCGCAGATGGATTAATACGACGCAAAATTTGACTGAATTTATGAGTGCTTATCAGCGCCATTCTTGCACCAACATATAACCATTTCCGCGAATAGTGCGGATCAAGTTATTGGCTTTGCACATCGCTAGTTTTTTCCGTAGATTACTAAAATGCATATCGATGCTGCGATCAAATTCGTTCAGTGGACGTCGAAATACTTGTAGGCTGATGTCTTCTCGAGATACAACCTTACCCTTATGAAGCGCAAGCATTTCAACGAGTGAAAACTCAGTATCCGTAAGGTCAAGAAACATACCATTGAAAAACACTTCTCTTAAATTGGTATTCACAACCAACTTGCCAATGTTCAGTGTCGATTGCATATTGCGATTAGAAGCATAGTTTTCGCGGCGGATGTGCGCTCTGATACGGGCTAGTAACTCTCGAGAACTGAAGGGTTTCGGCACATAATCGTCAGCACCAAGCTCTAAACCATAAACCCGCTCGAATTCTTCGTCTTTCGCTGTTAGCAGAACCACCGGCACTAACTGACGGAAGCGAATTTCTTTTAAAACTTCGAAACCATCCATTTTAGGTAGCATGACGTCTAGCAAAATCAGGTCGAAATTATGGCTTGTTAGCAAGGCAACTCCGGCTTCCCCATCATGCGCAACCGTCACTTGATATCCCTCAACCGATAAGTACTTACTCAATAAGTCGGTTAACTCAACATCGTCATCAATAAGAAGGATATTAGCTTGTTGCATGGGGCTTGGACTCTCCAATCATATTCACTTTTGAAAATGTGAAAGATTGCATCGCAGGAAAAGGTAGGGATGAAACCTGCAATGCGCTCTTTCAACGTGAATAAGTCCATGAGAACAGAGTTTAGTTCAGCATCTTTACATTGCTTTACATTTGAGTGTTATTGCTATCAACTTCAACGGTGGGCTCGTCTTCAATCACCATTGGGTTTTCTGGCGCCTCGATTTCAAAGAAAAAGCTCTGCCCTAAATCCGCTTCAATCATATCCTTGAAGTTGGTAAAAAAGGCCTTTCCATCATTGGCTGGTAGATCATCAACAAAGCGTTTCTGTTGCTTAAATAAGCTTAAGCGCGATTCGAAGGAGCTAATCTTAGGGTGCCCTTCTCCGCCATTTTCATATTCGATTTTTAGCAACTCAACCGCATTCTTCTGAGTTTCAACCGCATTTTCATAATCACCGCTTGCAGCATAAGCTGCCGCGAGGGTATCAACGTAAACATAGTCTATAGAGTATTCTTCAACCTCTGTGACTTTCAATGCAATGTTCAACGCGGTGGAATAGTCGGCTAGTTCTTTGATAGGTGTGGTAGCCATTAACCAAGCAATATTATTTGCGTGGTGTGGAAAATCTAATTCAGCAGCTGCCAGGAGCACTTTCTTCGCTTTGGCAGGCTGTTTTTTTCCTAAATAACCCTCGGCATAAATAGTCGCGATGTCTGTTGGCAACACCCAATGCTTATTCTCATTGTATGAACGCTCAAGCAGCCAACTGATCCTTTCGGTTTTAGGCAAGGTGTTTAACTCTAGGTAATATAAGGACGC
Source organism: Brumicola blandensis (assembly GCF_031846165.1). Taxonomy (NCBI): domain Bacteria; kingdom Pseudomonadati; phylum Pseudomonadota; class Gammaproteobacteria; order Alteromonadales; family Alteromonadaceae; genus Brumicola; species Brumicola blandensis. Next base: position 118,170 of record NZ_JAVRIE010000002.1, on the reverse strand, counting down.
CAAATATGCACTGGCAATGTGATGGTTGTTTGAAGCCAATTGTCGAATGCGCTTTTCGCCTTTTAGTTTATCGGTATCGCTCTCACCATTTTTGAATAGTAATAACTGTGCAAAAACTTCAGCATAGTCATCGACTTCACTAAGCGCCATTGCCCAATAATAGGACGCACGCCAATCGAAGAACTCTCCAGGCTGGTTATACGCCCAAACTAAACGATACATAGCATTGTACCAACCGTTTTGCGCAACTTCGATACAGGCTGATAAGGCATCACTTGGCGTGGCATCTTCCACTTTATTGCATTCGATTAGTTTAGGATCCCAAGGATCGCCGACTTCGGCAACAACAACTTCCTGATTATGTTCGTTAGTGTATCTCACCATAAATATCAAGCCTACAAACAAGCCAAGCCAGAACAAACTAATGAGCATAATCTTTGGCTTTTTTGGTTTAGTAAGACGAGAGGTTTTGGCTAGGCGCATTGAAATCTTCCATGGGTTTAATATAGGTAAACTTGCCTTTGAACGTTTGAACGAAGGAGGTATTTGAAGCCGCTTCTGTTTTTACAGCACTCTCATAGAATAAATTGAATGCGCGTGGCATGCAATGACTCATGTTCAACGGTTATTGCTGATTTCCACGTCATTCATACTCTCCTCGTCATTCCTGCGGAGGCAGGAATCTAGGTCCCCGCCTTCGCGGGGAAGACGACTGTGGCGCACGTCATTCCTACTTTCTTCGTCATTCCTGCGGAGGCAGGAATCTAGGTCCCCGCCTTCGCGGGGATGACGGTTGTGGGGGGCACGTCATTCCTACTTTCTTCGTCATTCTTACTTTCCTCGTCATTCCTGCGGAGGCAGGAATCTAGGTCCCCGCCTTCGCGGGGATGACGGTTGTGGGGCACGTCATTCCTACTTTCTTCGTCATTCCTACTTTCTTCGTCATTCCTGCGGAGGCAGGAATCTGGGTCCCCGCCTTCGCGGGGAAGACGACTGTGGCGCACGTCATTCCTACTTTCTTCGTCATTCCTGCGGAGGCAGGAATCTGGGTCCCCGCCTTCGCGGGGATGACGGCTGTGGGCGGGATGACGGTTGTGGGGGGCACGTCATTCCTACTTTCTTCGTCATTCCTGCGGAGGCAGGAATCTGGGTCCCCGCCTTCGCGGGGATGACGACTGTGGACGGGGATGACGGCTGTGGGCGGGGTGACGGCTGTGGGCGGGGTGACGGCTGTTCTCGCGGTGGCTGCTTGGCATCGTGACGTTGAAAATATGTAATTACGACATTTGATAATGAAATTTAATTATTCAGCCCGACGAAACGCACATGATAATGTAATCGTCATAAATGCACAGTATCTTGTTCGATAGAGAATACGAATGAATGCCATGAAAGAAGCGGTGTTATGACGAACTTATCAATTGAAAATAGCAAAAAAACAGCCTTGGGAAGTGATTTAGGGAATGACGCAAATAATAGAATTGAATCGCTACTAAATTCACTTAGTTTGGCACAGAAAATAGGGCAACTTAATCTGATCCCAATTGAGGGTAAACCCACGTCAGAACATCATGCGTTAATTGCTGAAGGGAAAGTTGGTAGTGTATTGAAGTCAAATGGCGCAGCGCAAAATCGTGCATTGCAGGAAATCGCTGTTTCAAATGGTCAAGTGCCTTTGTTATTTCAAGAAGACGTCATCCATGGCTACAAAACGATTACTCCGGTTCCTCTCGCTGAGGCAGCTTCATGGGATCTCGATTTGATCCAAAGCTCAGCGGCTGTCGCGGCGAGAGAAGCTGCCGCTTCAGGGTTACACTTAACTTATGCGCCAATGGTCGATGTGAGTCGCGATCCTCGTTGGGGAAGGATCCTAGAGGGTGCTGGCGAAGATCCCTTTTTGGGAAGCCTGATTGCTGAGCGTCGAGTTTTGGGCTTTCAAGCCACAAATACCTTGCAAACGGAAAACGTCCTCGCAACAGTTAAGCACTTTGCTGGCTACGGTGCTGCGCTTGCTGGCAGAGACTATAACATTCAGGACATCAGCGAAAGAGAGTTACGCGAGATCCACCTTCCGCCATTCAAAGCCGCGATTGATGCTGGCGTGTCGAGCATTATGTTAGCTTATACTGCGTATGATGGTACTCCGCTGACGTGTAATGAGTTTCTCGTTCAGGATGTGTTAAAGGGCGAGCTAGGGTTTCAAGGTCTAGTTATGACAGATTGGGAAACTATTCCAAACTTAATTAAAATTGGCGTTGCCGAAGACTTAAAACAAGCAACCCTGATGGCAATCTCAAATAATGTCGATATGGATATGACCTCAAATGCTTATACTCTTCACCTGAAAGCCCTACTGGACGAGGACAAAATAAGTCTGGATATTATTGATGAATCGGTTCGCAGGGTACTGCGCTTAAAGTACACAGTGGGTTTATTCGACGATCCGTATCTATATTTTGATGAGCAACGTGAAACTAACGAGCTTCTCAAAACTGAAAACAAACAGACCGCATTGGCGCTAAGCCGCAAAAGTATGGTTTTGTTGGAAAACAAAAATGGTATTTTGCCTCTTGACTCAAGCAATTCAAATCTGACCAAAATTGCTGTTATTGGTCCTTTTGCAAAAACCAAAGCAGACTTAAATGGATGGTGGTTTGCTGAAGGCAACCCAGAGGACACCATCAGCGTGTTTGAGGGTCTCGACACTGCCTTGGCTGGCAAAATAAAACTTAGCTATGCGCAAGGTGTTAGCATTGACAAGTTTACGCAATCTGGCGCTGATCTCATTCCTGAAGCTATAAAGACCGCAGAAGAGGCGGATATCGCTGTTGTCGTGTTAGGTGAGGAATATTGGATGAGTGGCGAAGGCGGTGGCACTGCCTCATTGCACTTGCCTGGCTTGCAAGAACAGTTGCTTGAAGCAATTGCTTTCACCGGCACACCGGTAGTCACGGTCATTGTATCTGGACGCCCATATGTTCTGACTGATATTGCAAAAAATTCAAACGCGTTGTTACAAGCATGGATGCCAGGAACAATGGGAGGTAAGGCGGTCGCTGACATTTTACTTGGTGAGTATAATCCCGCAGGCAGGTTACCCGTAACCTTTCCTTATCATTCAGGACAAGTGCCGATTTACTATAACTACAAGCGCACTAGTCACACCTTTGACGCGGGAGAGAATGACCTACGCTACAGTACAACTTATCGCGATGTTCAGTCTGAGCCCTTATATTGTTTTGGTTTTGGCTTGAGTTACTCAAAATTTGAATATTCAAACCTGCGATTGTCCTCTCAAAGTATGACTCTAGACAGCTCAATTATCGTGAGTGTTGACGTAAAGAATGTCAGCGAAAGGCAAGGAATAGAGACTGTTCAATTGTATATCAGAGACGAAGTGGCTTCGGTAAGCCGCCCATTTAAGGAGCTAAAAGACTTCGCGCAAGTGCTGTTATTGCCAGAACAACAACAGACCATTGAGTTTGTGATCGCTAGCGACAAGTTAGGCTTTATTGGCAAGAATCTGAGCACAGTCGTTGAAAACGGTGAGTTCACGGTTTTTGTTGGCTCAGACTCTTCGACAAATGAAAGTTTACAGTTCCGCCTCAGCTGACCTTAGGGCAGCGGATAAGAGCTCGCCTTTTTCTAGTTTCAATTTAAGCGCTTTAACATTCGTCTTAAAGCGCTCAACATCCTCTTTGCTCAAACTTGTTATCTTGCTTGATAATTCACTTAAGGAACTGACGGTAATCCCAATATCATGCTCTGTTACGAAAGCAGCCATGGCCGCTTTATCCCAAATGACAATTGGCATTTCACACAGCAAGTACAATGACAACTTATGTGGATTATTATATTTGAGATATTGCCCTGCAACGCCATCGCAGGAATCTAAAGACTCGCCATACCAAACTAGACCAAAGTCACCATCAATGCGATCGATCACTTCGTCGGCTGGGAACATGCCCTTGTAGTTGAGTACTGAGCCTTCTGACTTTTTAACTGATTCGGGATAAAAACCCACGCCGTATAAGTCCATGGTAAAACCAGCTGTTTCAGTGTCATCTAATGAATAAATAAAACTTTGTTTTGAACCCATATTACCGGCGAAGACAATACGTAAATTCGCATAATCAATCGCTACTTTTGGTAAGGAAAGCTTTGGTTCGTGTAAGTAGTCAAAGGCGCCAATTTCATACATATCAGGCTTAATATTTTGACTCTCAAACCAAGTTCTCATGGCTTTGTTATGTACGATGAGTTGGTCAGATTCATTTAAGGTGTCGATTTCGTCTTGCGAATAGCCATATTTACCTTTCAGGCTTTTGACATCGTGAACGATCGTAATGACTTTACAATTTTTGCGCTTAGCACCCCACAAACAATAACCGTAAAATTTGTTGAATGGATACTGTAAACAAATATAACTGTTTTTGGGTATACGCAATATTCCCCAAGTAATACCAATAGCGCTTATCAAGGTGCCTAGTAGGGAGTTCGAAATCCACGTTTGTTTAAAGCCAACGTTGCGCCACCCATTGTTTAATAGGATGGTTTCACAATCCATCTTTGCTTTACCTGCAGCGTCAAACTTTGAGCGGTAATTACGGGCAATAAAAACTTTATTATTCATATTATTAGCTTAATTCTCGCGACGTCAATTTAAGCGCCGCTTCTATGGTGTCATCCATGTCATAGTATTTATAGTCAGCTAACCTGCCACCGAAAATGTACTTTTCACGGTATTGCGCAGATTGAGCCAGTTCTTGATACTGACTCAGTAACGCTTCGTTTACTTTGTCATTCAATGGGTAATAAGGTTCATTATCTTTACTGAATTCGTGCGGATACTCACGTGTGATCACGGTTTTATCACTAGTGCCAAACTCAAAATGTTTGTGTTCAAGGATGCGGGTAAAAGGCACATCTTTGTCAGTGTAGTTTACCACCGCATTGCCTTGGAAGTTATCAGTGTCGAGCACTTCGGTTTCAAAATGTAAGCTTCGATACTCTAGCTTGCCAAACTGGCAGTCAAAAAACTCATCTATTTTACCGGTGTAAAGCACCTTATCTGCCATTGCGTCATACTTTTCTTTTTCATCAAAGTAATTCAAACCGGTCAATATTTCTGTGTCACCGAACAATCCATCAATCAGTTTGTTGTAACCACCGATTGGGATCCCTTGATACAAATCGTTGAAGTAATTGTTATCAAAAGTAAAACGAAAAGGTAAACGCTTGATAATAAATGAAGGAATTTGTGTGGCCGGCCTGCCCCATTGTTTCTCGGTGTAGCCTTTGATGAGCTTCTCGTATAAATCCTTACCACCTAAAAATAGCGCCTGCTCTTCTAAGTTACTCGGCTCTAAATCTTTATAAGGTGCGCGTACCTCTTCAATCTTGGCCTTTGCTTCCGCTGGTGTTTTTACACCCCATAGCTGATAGAAGGTATTCATATTGAATGGCAGGTTATAAAGCTTGTCGCGATAGTTTGCGACTGGAGAATTGACGTAGTGGTTAAAATCAACGAACTGATTCACGTAATCCCATACTTCTTTATTGCTGGTGTGAAAAATGTGTGCGCCATATTTATGTACATTAATGCCCTCTACATTTTCACAGTAGATATTACCACCTCTATGGTCACGCTTATCGATGACCAATACGCGCTTGTTTTGCAAACTGGCTTGATGCGCAAAGACAGCACTAAACAGGCCTGCACCAACGATTAGGTAGTCATATTTAGCACTTGTAGTCATATTTTATAGTCCATTTTTAGTAAGGAAGAAGCCAAAAAATTGAGAGGTCAAGGATAAACGCTATATTCATTACAATCAATAAAATTGGGGCTCACAAGCCAAGTAAGGCACTTTCATTGTGACTTAAAACACTTTTCGAAAAAACAAAACCAGATATGGTTATCCAATTTAAACTAAATTGGTTGACAATTTAAAAGCAGATTGGTTAGTATGTGACTTTAAAGATAGAGATGTAAACAAGACTTTAATAAAGCGTTGCAAACTCATTAACTGGAAACAGCTGACTTTTACTACTAATGCATAGCAAAACGCTTGCACTTGTTAGTACTCAGATAGATATACACTACAATTTTAGGAGTTAGATATGACAAAACCTACCATAGGTTTCATCGGCCTTGGCCTTATGGGTAGCAACATGGTTGAGAACCTTCAAAAGAAGGGTTTCGAACCAATTGTAATGGATCTCAATAAAGATGCTGTTGCTGCTGTGGTTGCCCGCGGTGCGAAAGAAGCATCATCAGCGGCTGAATTAGCAGCTGCTAGTGACATCATTATGTTGTGTCTAACAACTTCAAATGTTGTAGAAAGCCTAGTCTACGCAGACAACGGTATTTTAGCTGGTATTAAAGAGGGTGCTGTCCTTGTTGATTTCGGTACTTCAATTCCAGCATCTACGCGTAAAATTGGCGCAGACCTAGCTAAGAAAGGCGCTGGCATGATTGACGCACCTCTGGGTCGCACACCAGCCCACGCAAAAGATGGCCTACTAAACATTATGGCGTCTGGCGATCAAGCGACGTTTGATAAAGTGAAGCCTGTACTAGAAATGCAAGGCGAGAACGTCTTTTACTTAGGTGCTTTAGGTGCCGGTCATACCACGAAACTGATTAACAACTTCATGGGAATGACTACCGTTGCTGCTATGTCACAGGCATTCGCTGTAGCAGAGCTTGCTGGTGTAGATCGTCAACAACTCTTTGATATTATGTCTACTGGCCCGTCTAACTCTCCATTCATGCAGTTCTGTAAGAACTACGCCGTAGATGGCGTTAGCGATTTAGGTTTCTCGATTGGTAACGCGAATAAAGATTTAGGTTACTTCTTGGAAATGGTGAAAGACTTAGGTACTCGCGCAGAAATTGCAGAAGGTACGTCTGCTAACTTACAAGCAGCATTTGATGCTGGTATGGCAAATGGTAACGTTCCTGAGATTTACGATTACTTCCTTCAACTGAAGAAGTAAAACAGGGATCTATTGGTCTAACAATTTGGTCGACAAGCAGTGCAGTGTTCTGCTTATTAGTCGACCTATTGGTAAAATACACCGAGTTTAGTTTTGGCGAATCAAACGACTAAACCGAAAAGAGGATTTCTTATGAGTCAAAGCGAACATTTTTCTTTTGGCAACGAAACCGAAATAGAAGACATCGGTGGCGGTCTAAAGCGCCAAATGCTTGGATACAACCACGAATTAATGGCAGTCAAAATTTGGTTTGATAAGGGCGCTGAGGGATATGTGCATGCTCACCGTCATTCACAAGTTTCTTACGTAGTGGAAGGTGAATTTCATGTCAATGTAGATGGCGTGATTAAAGTACTCAAAGCGGGAGATAGCTTTTTCGTTCCACCACACGTAGACCATGGCGCAGTTTGCCCAACGGGTGGCATTTTGATCGATACATTCAGTCCTGCTCGTGAAGACTTTGTTGACGATTTATAAAGTTTAGCTACACGGTGGCTTGGACGTTCCCTGCCCAACGCCACCTTTTTCTTCCTTTCTAGCTCCATCACTCCAGCTGTTTCATTTTTCGTACTCAAACCTTGTCCCACCAACGAAACACTTTACTTACATACAATCACATGCGATATTTCACATATGTTATTTTCCACATATAATTCTGACATATAAATGATGAATCCTTGTACATTCTTTAAATGCTTATCAGACGATACGAGATTGAAGTCACTCCTGTTAATTGCAGAAGCGGGTGAAGCTTGTGTTTGTAATCTGATGGAAGCACTCGATTTAGATCAGCCCAAAACATCTCGTCACCTCGCGCAATTACGTAAGTGCGGCATTCTACTCGACGAAAGGCGGGGAAAATGGGTGTTTTATAAGCTTCATCACGAACTCCCTGCGTGGGCGCGCGACGTTATTGTCAATGCAGCACAGAATAATAGTTCATACTTTGAGACGGCACTACAAAAGTTGGTCGCTTCAAAATCTTCAAGCCTAAAATGTTGCTAATGAGAGACCAACTCAAATGAAAATTCTTTATATTTGTACTCACAATCGCTGCAGAAGTATTTTGTCTGAAGCAATAAGCAATCAACTTGCTGGTGATGTAATCGAAGCAAAAAGCGCAGGAAGTCAGCCTGCTGGCGTGGTTCACCCTTTATCACTGAAATACCTTGTTAAAACTGGGCATTCTATTGAAGGTTTACATAGCCAATCATGGGATTATTTTGAAGATTTTCAGCCGGATATTGTGATTACCGTCTGTGATTCTGCCGCAGGTGAAACATGTCCGGTTTATTTCGGTGCTAGCCTAAAGGTGCATTGGGGGCTAAGCGATCCTTCAAAAATAGACGGGGATGATGCTCAACTTGAAGCCGCCTTTTTATCCTGTATTGAAGAAATATCATCCCGAGTGATGAAGTTAAAAGATATTGCTGAACAAGGCCTAGATAGAGTGTCTCTTAAACGAGCACTGGCTGAGTTAGGAGCTCACTAATGACAATAGAAAACTGGAACATGCCAAACCTGGATCAAGCCATGCTTGAGGTGCCTGCTCCTGACAAGATGCAAATAAACACGACAGCGCACAAACCTAAGATACTGTTGCTATATGGCTCATTGCGAGCGCGTTCATTTAGCCGTTTGGTGATTGAAGAAAGTGCTCGCCTATTAAATGCTTTTGGAGCAGAGACGCGCATTTTTAACCCCGAAGGTCTTCCACAACCAGATACTAACGACGGCTCTCACCCAAAAGTAAAAGAGTTGCATGAGTTAATGATGTGGTCAGAAGGGCAAGTATGGTGCTCGCCCGAGCGTCATGGCTCAATGACCGGTATCTTTAAAAGCCAAATTGATTGGGTACCTTTGAATATGGGTGGCGTGCGTCCTACACAAGGAAAAACACTCGCTATCATGCAGGTGTGCGGCGGGTCTCAGTCATTCAATGCCGTTAATCAAATGCGAATTTTGGGACGATGGATGAGAATGGTCACTATTCCAAATCAGTCTTCAGTCGCAAAAGCATTTTTAGAATTTGACGATGATGGTCGAATGAAACCCTCTCCTTATTACAATCGCATAGTCGATGTAATGGAAGAGTTGATGAAATTCACACTTCTTCTTCGAGATAATAAGGACCACTTTGTGGATCGTTATTCAGAGCGTGTTGAAACTGCCGAACAAGTCAGCCAACGCGTTAATCAAAAATCAATTTAAGGCATAGCTATGGGTTTATTTGAAAGGTATTTGTCGGTCTGGGTTGGTCTCGCCATCATTGTTGGTATTGTTGCAGGGAGCTTCATGCCAGGTTTTTTTACTGTCGTCTCAGAGCTCGAATTTGCGCATGTAAACATTGTGATTGCCGTGCTTATCTGGCTGATGATTTATCCTATGATGGTGCAGATAGACTTCTCATCACTTAAAGACGTGGGTAAAAAACCGAAAGGCCTTGCACTCACTTTAGTGATAAATTGGATGATCAAGCCTTTCACCATGGCCTTTCTTGGCTGGTTGTTCTTCAAGGTATTATTTGCAGATTGGGTCGATCCTGAAACCGCAACCGAGTATATCGCGGGGATGATTTTGCTGGGTGTTGCCCCCTGCACTGCCATGGTTTTTGTGTGGAGCCAAATGACGAAAGGAGATGCAAACTATACCTTGGTGCAAGTGTCGATAAACGACATCATCATGATATTTGCCTTTGCCCCCATTGCTGGCTTATTACTTGGCGTAACTGATATCACCGTGCCTTGGGACACCTTAGTGTTGTCGGTAGTTTTGTACGTTTTAGTTCCGTTATTAGCCGGCGCGATTACGCGTAAAAAATTGGACAAGAAGGGCGACCTGTCCAGAGTCGATTCATTTCTTGCGATAATGAAACCGTGGTCGATACTTGGCTTATTGGCAACCGTCACACTTTTATTTGGCTTTCAAGCTGATACGATTTTATCGAAACCTGAAGCAATCGTTTTAATCGCAATTCCTTTACTCATTCAAACGTACGGAATATTTGCGATTGCTTATTGGTTGGCCAAGCGAATGAAGTTACCTCATAACGTTGCAGCTCCTGCTTGTATGATAGGAACATCAAATTTCTTTGAACTCGCCGTTGCCGTTGCAATTTCACTATTCGGCCTACATTCGGGTGCCGCTCTTGCCACCGTTGTCGGTGTATTAGTAGAAGTACCGGTGATGCTTTCACTCGTTTGGTTTGCTAACCGCACGCAACATTGGTTCAAGCCTGAGCAGTAATGAAGGTTGGTGTCACATATTGCCGCTATAACCATAATAACTTTGAAATAACAAATCGCTCTTTTTATTTAATAGCGCTAACAATCAACCACGCTCTATACTCAGGTCCTTACTTTCAAAAACGAGTACCTATATATGAGCACAATTAAATCAGAAGTCTTAGCTGCAAATGCAGAATATGCTGAAAACTTCGGTGACAAAGCAGACTTAGCATTACCACCAGCAAGAGGTTTTGCCATTTTAACATGCATGGATGCGCGTCTTGATCCAGCCAAATATGCTGGCTTGGCTGAAGGTGATGCGCATGTAATAAGAAATGCTGGAGGGCGAGCCAGCGACGATGCTATCCGTTCCTTAGTCATTTCACATAAACTTTTAGGTACAAACGAATGGTTTGTGATTCACCATACCGACTGCGGCATGGAGTTGTTTGATAGCAATATCATGGGTGATTTATTAGAAGACAGCTTAGCGACAGCGACGGTAGATGAAAATGGCTGGCGCAATCAACAAACCGAAGGTGGCAGCACTGACGGTAAATATATTAACTGGCTGACATTTAAGGACAATGCAAAAAGCGTAGTTGAAGATGTTCAGCGCATACGTTCAAGTAATTTGGTCCCCAATAACATTCCCGTGTATGGCTATATTTATGATTGCAAAACCGGAAAGTTAGTTGAGGTCCCTGAAGCGACTGAGATTGGTAAAGTCTAACCTTGTGATTATAAAAAGCTCACGCCGAGCTTAGAGCAAATAGATTGTATCTATAAGTCAACGTTATCTATCCCTTGTCCTTAGTGTCGCTCTCCTCAATTTCAGCAAACTTAGCAGCCATCGTAGGGTTGCGACGCGTCAGCTTCTTGATAGTCACATCTTGCGACTTATCATTCGCCAAGCGCAAGTTTCTATCTGTGCTCAGCAGCGCGTCTTTGGTTTTTTGCAAATGATTAATCGATTTATCAATTTCATCAATGGCGGTTTGAAATTTTCGGTTCGCCAGCTCATAGTTTTTTGCAAAAGCTGACTTAAATTTTTCTAAGTCTTCCTCGAAGTTTGTAATATCGACGCTTTGTTCGCGCACTAAGGCAAGCTCCTTCTTGTATTCCAAGGATTTCATTGCTGCATTTCGAAGAAGCGTAATAATTGGAATGAAGAACTGAGGGCGAACCACATACATCTTAGGATAGCGATGGAATACGTCGACAATACCTGTATTGTAAAGGTCATTTTCTGGCTCCAATAATGAAACCAAAATAGCATACTCGCATCCCTTCTCATTTCTGTCCTTATCCAACTCTTTGAAGAAATCTTCGTTCTTTTTCTTCGTCGCTGTAGTATCGCTTTCGTTTTTCATTTCAAACATGACAGAAACAATTTCAGTGCCTTCTTCGTCTGAGTCACGAAAAATATAGTCTCCTTTACTACCAGAGCTTGCGTCGTTGTCTTTCTCAAAATAAGCACGAGGGAATGCGGTTGAGCGGATTCGATTAAACTCCGTTTCACAATGGATTTCGAGGGACTCACCTACCATTTTCGTCGACAAGCGCGCCTTCATATCCTTAAGACGTTCAATAGCTTCATCTCGGTCTTTTATTTGTGTTTCATATTTATCAGTAAGCGACTTTTCTGCTAACTGCTTCTCTAAGGCAGCATGCTGTAAACCACTTTTAAGCTCGTCACGTTCTTTCTCAACCTGGCTAACAGCGGTCGTAATAGCGACTTTTTGCTCCAATTGAATGGAGTTAAGTTGAGTACGTAAGTTGTCGATTTCTTTATCTTTGGTAGAAAGGACTTCTTTCAACTCACTTTGCAACTTCAGGTTCGCCAGTTCTAACGCCGCTTCTTTATCTCGTTTTGCCTGCTCAAGATTATTCGCAAGTGCATCACGCTCTTTTTTAATAGACTCAAGCGCTTCACTGACCGCGAGCTTTTTGCTGACTTCTACATTACCTAGCTCGGCTTTCAATGCCTGTATTTCAGACTCTTTAGCAGCGGTGTTTTTCTGTATTTCGCTACTCGCCTGGCTCTTAGCCAGCTCTAAGGCGTTCACTTTGTCTTTTTCTGCTAGCGCCAAGCGCTCATGTAACTGATGCTCGAACTCTTCATCCCTCACTTGCTTGAGGATGTCAGCATAGGAAGTTTCATCAACCTTAAACGCCTTTTGACAGTGCGGGCACTTTATTTCATGCATGGTGTGTTCTCTTAGGTTTTCATCTCACTTTAATCAGTAAGACATCTGATTCATCTGCTATTAGTGTAAAGCTTTAGTTAAGCAAAAACCCAGCATTATTTACTATTGAGTAAGATGTTCCACTTAAGTGTGTAAAAATTTCCATGTTCGCTGCACGAAAGCTTAACTAAAAAAATATAATCTAACATTTTCAATGCCTTATCTATTGGCATCTATTGTGCAACTTCAAGAATAACAATCACCGAAATCAGGAGTCGCATTGATGTGTTCAACATCTTTGCAGTGACAATCAAAAAAGGAGAAAGCCATGTTAAGTTGGGCAATTACATTTTTTATTATCGCAATTATCGCGGCACTATTCGGATTTACGGGTATTGCAGGAGCTGCGACAGGAATAGCGAAAATTCTATTCTTTGTATTTATCGTACTCTTAGTCATTTCATTGGTCGCAGGAGCTTTGAAAGGTAAGAAGCCTCAAGTCTAGCTAGACTAAGGTCATTCAATTTATCAACACATTAAAAAAAGGAATCATTATGACAAACTCAATGAAAAAATTTGGCACTGCAGCATTAGCAATTTTCTTCGCCATGGGCTTAAGCGCATGTTCAGAAGGCCCAGCAGAAGAAGCGGGCGAGAATATAGACGAAATTGTTGAGGATGCAGGTAACGCAGTGGAAGATGCGTGTGAAGACGCAAAAGAAGCAACAGACGCAAAAGATAAAGACTGCTAAATCTAAAAAGCGAGTACATAAAGTCAATGCCGCTGCCTGAACGTAGCGGCATTTTTGTTAGCAGTCACTCAGTTTTATGGCTTAGCTGAAAATAGGGCTATTTATTACTAGTCCTCACCCTTAGGAGATATCATGAAAAACATTAAGAAAACGATCAGAACAACAACACAGTTACTATCAGTAGCAGTAATCTGTACATTTTTTGGCTACACTTCAGTAGCGATGGCTTCAACTAAAGACGAGATAAAAGTTGACGTTGATACGCCAGACAAAGTGTTACTAGAGGACAAAAACCTCGAAAAAATGTTTAAGGTTAAAAAACCAAGTGAGACCCTTGCCATGACGATTGAAGGGGTAAAACATGAGATTGAAATTAAGCTCGATGGCGAAACGACACGCCTGATTATTCCAGCTTCAAGCAGCGGTAAAGCTGAAGAAATACGTAAAACATATCAAGCAATGGCAAAAACCGATAAGGTCGTCACTGAAATTGCAAAACAATAAAGTGATTTGATTTTGAAAAAGTAACAAGCGCCCCAGGGATGTTATCACTGGGGCTTTTTAAGGAAAAAGCATGAGTTTTTTTGAATCAATTGTGACAGGCCCCAAGAAGTTGAGCGTGAAACTAAAGAAAACCGCCATTCAGGTGAGCGGAAGTTTTTGGTTCGCTCCTCTTATGATGGTTTTTGTTGCGATATTTTTTGGTTTACTCCTCAGCCCGTTTTCCTCTACAGACCTCAGGATACTCAATCTGCTAAAGATTAATGATGTTACTGCCAGTCAAGGAATGAGCAACTTAGTCGCGTCATCGACAATATCCGTGATCAGTATTGCATTCTCTATGACCTTGGTTGCGCTCGTCATGGCATCCGGTCAATTTGGCCCCCGCATTATTCGAAGCTTTATGGAAAGTAAGAAAACCCAGTTCACGCTTGGCTTATTTACCTCTACATTCGTCTACAGTGTGATTGTTTACACCAAGTTAAATACACAAAACAAGCAATTATTCGAACAGGCTCACAGTACAGAAGCCTACTTAGGCTATCCGGTTGCAGTGGTGTTTATCAGTGCCATTTTATGTGTTGTCACCCTCATTTTCTTTATCCATCATGTGGCCAGCTCGATTCAAGCGGATAACGTTGTGGAAACGATTGCTAAATCACTCATGGCAGATATGAAGGCCCTCCAACAACACCATGACAGTAGCCAAGCAAATAACAATATGGCCTACAAACTAGGGTCGAATGAAGCCAAACCAACTTTGAGCGAATACTCTGAAAAGTACCAGATTCGCGCATCGCTACCCGGCTATGTTCAAGCTATTGAATATGGTGCATTGGTGCAGCTCGCCAAAAAGTCTAAGGGCTTTATTGAGCTGAATTCAAGGGCAGGAAAATATCTCATCAATGGAGCGTCAATAGCGACTTTATATACTAACGACCCAGACATTAACTTGGAAGAATACACACAGTCGCGCTTTTTGGAGATAGGTGACAAACGCACGCCACTGCAAGATCCAGAATATGCGATAAGTCAACTGGTTGAAATCGCCTTGCGAGCACTCTCACCAAGCATGGATGACCCGCATACTGCAAAAAACTGTATTGATAAAATTGCTTGTGCATTAGGCACATTCACTGTGAGCAATTTACCTTCCAATTTAATGCTCGATACCGATGATAATGCAAGACTAGTCACTTGTGACGAATCATTTGCAGAGATTTTTGCCAATGCCTTCACACAAATTAGGCAATCGGCAGTGCAACGCCCGGCGGTTGTTTGTCATCTACTAGACACTTTTCACGCCTTAATTGAAGCGAGTGAAAATCCAGAGCATTTAATTGCTCCTATTAAGACTCAGGCCATGGCACTTAAAAAGTTGTTCAGCCATCAAAGTCAATTACACTGCGAGCTTGATTTGACTGCAATTAACCAGCGTCTGCGTAAATTAGGTATCAGCGATATTGACTAAAAGAGCCTATGTAAAAATTTCATAGGTTCTGTACTTCTTACCAAAACACCCGCCTGATTATTTTCAATATATTATTTTTACCAATAAAATCATAACGATAGAAAAATAAAACGAATGGCATGTATATTGAAACACCTCCGTTAATTACTAATTTCGGAGTACACATGTCTCTACACACAGATACCTTATCTTGGCTTGGTCAACATACTCAACATGAAGTGGAATACCGCCAAGCTTTAGAAGAAAGCTTTCAACACATTGTTCCTATCGTGAATGCCAATGAAGACTATAAAAAGCATAATGTCTTGCAGCGTTTAATCACGCCCGACAGAGTGCTTCAGTTCAAGGTTGAATGGGAAGACGACACTGGTACTTGTAGAGTAAATCAGGGTTACCGTGTTCAACACAGCAACATATTGGGGCCCTACAAAGGGGGTACTCGTTTCCATCCAAGTGTTAACACGTCTGTGCTCAAATTTTTAGCATATGAGCAAAGCTTTAAGAACGCGCTCACCGGACTCGCTTTAGGTGCGGGTAAAGGCGGTGCTGACTTCGATCCAAAAACTGCATCAAAGAGTGAAATTAGACGATTTTGCAAAGCTTACATGCGCGCATTGCAACCCTATATCGGTGCTAATAGCGACGTGCCTGCCGGTGACATTAACGTATCGGACACCGAGCTTGGCTATATGTTCGGTGAATATTTGAAGAATCAAAAGTCTTTTGATGGCGTGTTGTCAGGCAAGCCAATTCAGCTAGGCGGGAGCGAGTATCGCGTTCAAGCAACCGGCTCTGGTGTCATTTTCTTTACAGAAGAAGTATTGCAGAGTCACTCGAACGCTTTAGAAGATCAAACTATTTGTATTTCTGGCGCAGGTAATGTTGCTTTGCACGCGGCCCTAAAAGCAATTGAGAAAAAGGCAAAGGTGAAAACACTGTCGAATAGCCGAGGCTTTTTATTAAATGAAAAAGGTATCTCTGCATCTGATATTCGCTGGCTTTTGACCGAAGGGCAAAACGCAGAAAACGCATTGTCGGCATTGGCTGATGAGAGCGAAGCTGAATTTATTAAAGACCAAAGCCCTTGGTGCATCGACAGCACTATCGCGATGCCCTGCGCTACTCAAAACGAAGTTGACGAACAAGAAGCAAAAGACATTGTAAATCATGGTGCTCTATTCGTCGTTGAAGGAGCCAACATGCCATGCACACAAAAGGCTGTTCAGTATTTTAAGCAGCATAAGATCACGTTCGTGCCTGGTAAAGCAGCGAATGCCGGCGGGGTTATTTTATCCGGCTTTGAAATGCAGCAGAACGCTGCTATGCGCTATCAATCTGAGCAAACTCTAGAAGAAGAGCTCAAGGCAGCAATGAAAAATATCCATGAGCAATGCGTTCAAGAAGGCAAAAATTCCGATAGTGACATTATAGATTATGAACGAGGTGCGAATGTTGCCGCATTTCGAAAGTTAGCGAATGCAATTGTCGCAACAGCATATTAGAGAAGGATTAGGAGAAGTATATGAAGATTTTTGAAGCCTTAAGAAAGGACCATGATAAACAGCGTGCTTTAGTGAAATTACTGCTAGATACACAAGGTGATTCAGAGGTTCGTCAGACCTACTATCAGCAGTTGAAAAAAGAGTTAGCCTTGCACGCAAAAGCAGAAGAAAGGCACTTTTATGCGCCTCTTATGCAAGCAGATTCAACAATCAAAATGTCACGCCATGGTGTTGCAGAGCACCATCAAATGGATAAGTTAGTCGCAGAGCTTGATAACACTGACATGTCTACTCCTCAGTGGTTAGCTGGCTTTAAAAAGCTAGCAGATAAAATTGAGCATCATTTAGCCGAAGAAGAGCAAGAGTTCTTCCAGCAAGCGGGTAAAACACTCAGTGACGAAGAAAAAACAAAGCTAGCGAAAGAATACCAGCAAGAAATGGATGCATAAGGAGGAACGGCAATGAAACATTTTCAGACCAACACACTGGTGACATGGGATTGGGGAAATGGCACCGCAGAGGGATATATTCGAGAGAAATTTACCGACAAGGTCAGCAAAACCTTAAAAGGAAGCGAGGTTACTCGTAACGCTAGCGAAGATGATCCGGCCTATTTAATAGAACAAAGTGACGGCGACAAAGTGCTGAAATCTCATAGTGAAATAAAACCAAGTAGTTAAATTTTTAAACGCAATTCATTCAAATGCGAAACTGGAGGAAATATGACTAGCAAATTAGTAGAACAAATGTGGGGAGCAATTTCGGATAGCCCATACGTGATGGTTGGATTAAATAAAAATGCTGAACATCCCGAACCGATGAGAGCGTTGTTAGATAGAAACGCAGATAACGCTTTCTGGTTTTATACATCTAAGGACAATCGCGTAGCAGAAGGTGGGAAGGCAACAATCACGTTTTCCAGCAAAAATCACGATATGTTCGCCAGCTTCAGTGGCCATTTAGTTCATGAGTCCGACGACGATCTCGTTGATAAATACTGGAGCAAACAAGTAGAAGCCTGGTTTGAAGAAGGCAAGCAAGATCCCAGTTTGGTGATGCTGCGCTTTGAATTAGATAGCGCAGAAATATGGTCAGTTGACCCAACATTACGCGGGCTGATCAAACTTGCTACTGGCGCTACCATCAAGTCAGGTGAAGTTGGCGAGAATATTAAAATCGATTACTAACTTAGAGAAAGAACAAAAATTTCTAAACTAACAAGAGGAAATATCATGGACTTTATACGTGTTTTATTATCTGTATTACTGCCACCTATTGGCGTGTTTTTGCAAGTCGGCCTAACGGGTCAGTTCTTTTTAAACATCTTACTGACAATCTTAGGTTATATACCCGGCGTCGTGCATGCGGTCTGGATAATTGCAAAACGGTAACGCGGACTAGCCATCCCAACAACCTCGTCATCCCCACGTCAACGTCATCCCCACAAGCTCGTCATCCCCACGAAAGTGGGGATCTACCTTAGTCTCCATTTCTAGTAACGCCATTTTTACCGTCATCCCCACGAAGGTGGGGAGGAAGAAATATCACGGACTAGTCATTGCCGCGAAGGCGGTAACCTAAAATCGGGATTCCCTCCTTCGAGGTAATGACGGGGTAGAGCAAAAACCGAATAAAACAACTTGAAACAAATAAGTGTTAGCACTCGTTTGTATTTATCGTTATGTTTACAACAAGAAGGTTAAGCAAGCACTGGAAGCATAAACAGGATAGGGAATCATGCATCATCATTTCAGAAACGTTTTATTAGTTATCTTCATAGCAATGCTATCGGCCTGCTCAATCCATATTGGGCACAGACACATGATCTACGATGATGATTTTTTCTTTGAGTTGAAAGCACCAAATAAAGCATCTCGCAATGCGCTAAGCTTTAATGATGATGAAACCGATATTGAAGTACTCCCAGAATCTATTAGCTTAGTTATTGGAGATTTAGTATTAGGGCAAAAGCGCCGACTCCAAATAGAGAACGTTTCGGGGAAGGTCGAATACGAATATCGAGTCAACGGGAAGGTCAGCGCTCATTGAAAGTGACTCTAGTAAAGGTGCTTATTTGTTGGAAACCATACAAACAATAAAGCTTGAAAGTAGCGAAATATCCGCATTAATTAGTCTCAGCAGTACGAGCGAGTCTGATAGCTTACTCAGTGACGTATTTGTAAAGCAAGTGGCCAATATGACGGTCGCGAGTGAATCTACCGATGCTATGCTAAACAGTTTGAATAGCATTCAAAGTGATTATCAAATGCGTGAGGCTATGACAGCACTTGCTAAATCATCAACCCACGAACGCCACTTGGTCGATTTAGTAAAGCTCGCACAAAATGAAATTCAATCGGATTACGAACTTGCTACCCTTCTGCTTCAAATTATCGATGACAATGAGATATCACAAGCGCTGCAGGAACAGGTTTATACAGCAGCAAATTCAATTGATAGCGACTATGAGAGAAGCAGGGTCTTAAATCGCTTGATTGATATAGTAATAAGTCAGTAAACACGGCCATTAGTTTTAGAGCGTTTGCTTAATTGTCTCTATTATGTCGTCTTTTGACGCCTGTGCTTTTTCAGTATCTACCACTAAGGTCCATTTGTTTACCCCCTTCGCTTCTATTGTTGCCTGGTTAATTCTATCTCTTTCAGGCTTCAGGCTGCGGAGGCCACCGACGAAGACACCAATAAAAATACCTGGGCTGACAAATGCCATAAATGTAAATAAGGGATTATTGGCAAATAACGAAGGACCAAACTCAACTAGCAGTAAGGCAATCAACATACCCAGCAAAAAGCTAGCAATGGCATACAAGAAGTGAGCTGACAGCATTTGCTTGCCAATCGGCGCGCTTCTTCCTTCGAGTTTCTCGGCTGTTTTTCTTTCTTTAGGTCCTATTACGTGTAGCACTTGAGGATTCAAATTTAACTCCTCTCTTAGCTTCTTTTTCGCTCGGTGGGCGTTCGTTTCTTCGTCATAAATTGCTGCAATTCGCTCGTCGAAACGTTGGTTAATAAGTTCTGCCATCTTGGCCTCCCTTGGATTTTTAAAAGAATAAAAAAGGGCCTTCTCCTCAAAGACAGGCCCTTTATACATTTAATTAAAAGTAAGTATTCACTTTTGATTCGATTTATTCGGCATCAATTTTGATATTGTCTTTCACCGACTTCACGTCCGCCGTATTTTCAGCAATCGTGATGGCTAAATCGCGCTCTGCTTCAGAACTTAATTCACCGTTCAATGTAACGACTCTATCATCTACATCAACGTCGATCGCTGTGCCACTGACTTCCGATTCGAATAACAATCGGCTCGTGATGACAGTGCTAATTTTTGCGTCTTTAAAATTATTGGCGATTTCGCTGTCATCTTTCATATCTTTGTTGATCACCGTTAAGCGGTTTTCCACATCACTCACGCCATCGATACCTAAAATTAGCTCCTCGGCTAACTCACGCTCAATTTTATTATCGACACTACCGCTTAGCGTCACAATGCCGTCTTGAACGTCAGTGTTAATGTCGAATGAATCTAAATTGCCGTTGAATAAAATGGTCGCTTCCGCTTTCCCATCAATCCAAGCATCCATTGATTCTTTTTCCCACTTATTCGCGGCAATTGCGCTTGTTGAAAATAAAGCAGTTACTAATGCAGCTGGTAATAATATGTGTTTCATATTTTTCTCCTTGTGTATCGTAAAAGTATCTTACTTCACTTGTGCTAATGCCAAGTTCATACCAAGATTTAAAGCATTGGTTTATATAGCTTTTATCTAAATGATTAGCGTAAAAATAAACATCATGGTGTAAGACTTACAGAGTTTAGGTAGTTTTTACCCAATATATATGAGGTACAACGCTAGCGAACGCTTAGCTAAGGAGTGACGCTAATTCATCTTTGTTGATTGGCTTAACAAGTTGCTTTGTGATGGGAAAGGACTGACTTAAAGAGGGGTCTGGCTGATTGCCACTGAGAATGCTCACAGCACCTGACACTGGTTGAGCAAAGAAAGCAGCCAAAAACGCTTCGCCAGCCAAATCTGGTAGCCCCAAATCGAGAATATGATGCTGAATATTGCTATTTGAGCGTGCTGTATCGATGGCACTTTGCGCATTGTTGCTAATGAGCACATTACACGAGAGTTGCTCAAGCATCATTTGCATAATCATGGCATTATCCGCATCGTCTTCGACGATATGCACCACTGTCAGCGTTGACTCCGATGATTGAGGTTTTTCCGCCCGCATTAGCAGTTCACTCAACAAGCGCCATAATAATTTTTTATTCAATGGTTTAGCGATTAGCTTGTCAAAGCCAGCAGCGAGTAACTCGTGCTCCATACCCTTGTTAATCGCGGCAGTCATCGCAACAATGTTCAGTTCTTGATAATCTGCTTTCAGCTTGTCACTGGCTTCGCTGCCAGTCATGATTGGCATGTGTAAGTCCATGAAAACAATCTGAAACGGAGAGCCTTGCGAGGCTGCCTGTGAAACCTTCTCAATCGCTTCTTGGCCATTGCTCGCATATTCTACTTCTACACCGGTCTCTTTAATAAAATAGCCCGCTAATTGGCGTATCTCAAGTACGTCATCGACCACTAACACTTTGCCGTGCAATGCGGGTGCAGGTTGTTTTTTGACTATACTAGCGTCTTGTTCCAAATTGAATTGAACGAGCTTTTGGTCACGCTCTAGCCCTTTGCAGGGCAATGTTAGGGTGAATTCAGAGCCTTTGTCTAATGCAGACACCACCTGAAAGTGGCCGCCCATGTGCTTGACTATCTCTGACGAAATAGACAAACCTAAGCCAGCCCCACCGGCCTTTCGATTTGCAACATCTTCCAATTGGGTAAAAGGAGAAAAGATTGTTTTCACCTGTTCTGGTGACATGCCTATGCCGGTGTCTTTAACAGCAATTTTGAGTGCGGCCTCGGGGCCTTCTCGATAAGCAAAAGTCGCTATGACTTCACCTGTGTCTGTAAACTTGATCGCATTGCTGAGCAAATTGAGGAGTACCTGACGAAAACGAACATCATCTATTATTAGGTCTTTTGGCAAAGTCGTTTCGCAGACAAAACGCAAATTCAGCCCTTTCTCTATCGCATTCATCGAAACCAATGAATTCAACTCAATTAAGGTTTGCTCTAGGTTAACCCTCTCCTCTTTCAGCTCAAACTTGTTGGCCGCGATCTTCGAGAGATCCAGTACATCGTTCAATAGGTTAAGCAAATGCTTACCGTTATTAGAGATAATGCCGAGTTCTTGATGAAAATCGCTTGCCTTTGCGTTATCCAAAAGCAAGGATGTATAGCCTAAGATGGAGGTTAACGGTGTACGAAGCTCATGGCTCAAATGGGCGATAAATTTATCCTTGGCCACATTTTCTGCTTCTGTTTTTTTACCCAAGGTTCGAGCGAATTCGAGGGCTTTCCGTGTTACTGCATATTGCACTGACTTTTCGAAAACATCATCATCAATTGCAGACTTCATTACGAAATCTTGCGCCCCTTGCTTGATCGCGTTTTCAGCTACCACACTGTCATCTTGCCCAGTCAGCATAATAATTGGGGTGGCTAACTCTGCTTTAGAAACCGCCTCTAAGACCTCAATTCCTTCATAGCCCGCTAGGCGATAGTCAAGAATGCATAAATAAAATGTACGCTCTTTTAAATATTGAATCGCCTCTGATTTTTCGTAGCAAACAACAAATGAGCAATCATCACCAAAAATATCGCGCAGGCGATCTTCAATGAGCAAACAGTCATCTTCATCATCATCAATTATTAAAACAGGCTTGATGCTATTCATTGTCGGTTGAGACTAGTGTCTAACCATCATCGGTACTGAGGCACAATCAAACCAATAGTCATTAAACTGCTTCATCATAGTGACCATGCTGGAGAATTCCGTCGGTTTAATCATGTAGGAAGAGGCGCCTAAGCCATAGCCATCATTAATATCTTCAACTTCAGCGCTGGTAGAAAGAATAACGACTGGGATGCTCGCGAGAAACTTATCAGCCTTAAGTTGCTTGAGTGTTTCTCTGCCATCCATCACCGGCATATTTAAGTCCAACAGAATCACGCTAGGAAGCTCGGCTGGCGCTTTGCCAGTAAACGCCCCCTCACAACGCAGGTAATCCAATAGCTCTTGGCCGTCAGCGACGGTAAAACAACTGTATTTTGAGCCTGCAGCTTCCATTGCGTCTTTTGCTAACAAACGATCGTCTTCATCGTCATCAGCCATGAGAATAACGGTGGGTTCATCTATTTTTGTACTCATCGACATACCACGCTTCCTTAGCTTTGTTTAATACTATTTAAATAATTGCTTGCGGGTAAGGTGACTGAAAAAGTAGCTCCCTTGCCACTTTCACCGCTTGCTGTAATGATGCCATTATGCCGCTCAACAATGCGTCTGCAAATAGCTAATCCTATCCCTGTTCCTTTATATTCCGATCGTGAATGCAAGCGCTGGAATGGCGCGAATATTTTTTCCGCATGTTCTTGGTCAAAACCAATACCGTTATCGATTATTTCAAAACAATACCAGTTAGAAAGTCCTTCCAGCTCTAGCTGTTCAGGTTGCGGCACTGAATTTACGCGCACCTCTACACTAGGTGATTCATTTTGCTCAGAAAACTTAACTGCATTCGCAATCAAATTGAAAAACAGTTGTTGCATTTGAGGCGCGTCAGCAGTCACCGTTGGCAGCTCAGCAATAGTTAAGGAAACACCCGATTCCTCGATTAGCACATTTAGATCATCCAAGGTTTCGGCGACCACAATGTTTAAGTCGACCTCTTGAAACTCTCTGCCTTTCGTGTTGACTCTTGAGAATTCAAGCAGGTCGCTGATAAGCTTGCTCATTCTTGCTGCTGCACCGCGCATTCGTTGTAAATAGTCGAGTTGCTTGTCATTCAGTGCATCTGCCTGGGACTCAAGACGGTCGCCAAAGGCCATGATTTTTCTGAGCGGTTCTTGTAAATCGTGGGAGGCGACAAAAGCAAAGTCTTCCAGCTCTCGGTTACTCCGCGTGAGTTCCTCCGAGTAGAGTGATAATTCGTTAGTTCTCTCCTCTACCGCATTTTGAAGCTTCTCATTTTGTAGCTCAATTTCTTCTTGTCTCTCTTGCTGCGTTCTCAAGTTGATACGCACCAGAAAAAACAAGCCGCATACTAGGATCATGGTTGTCGAAAAAGAAATAATTAGGTTTCTCTCTGACTCTTGGGTGACTTTTTCAAGCTCGGCAATTTGAGCATCCGAGATTGATTGCTCATTCTCTTTAAGCTGCTGGATCATCTGATGCACTTGGCTATACAGTTGCTGACCTTTTTCTGATTCATATACTTTTAAGGCTTGAGTCAACTCTGTCTCCTTAACCTGACTTATCACCTTTTGTATTTCAGATAATTTAATTTCAACCGTGTGAAGCAACTCTCGCATCAGCAATTGTTGGGATTCATCAGAAGATTCAATGCCTGCAAAACGCTCAACCAATTGATCAATTTCACTGATCGATTGTTGGTGTTGCTTTAAGTACATTGGGTCTTCACTGAGCAGAAACCCGCGCTGACCAGACTCTACTCTTAACACTTGAACATGCAATTGCTGTAACAGCCCCACAATCCTTGAAGACTTTCTGATTTCGGTTTGCAAGTCGGACAGTTCATTTATGGTGGTTCTGCTAAGGTAGCTATTCACCCCTACGAGTAAGAGGAAAACGAACAAAATGAATCCCCAAGTAGAGCGTGTACTTTTACCCTCAGTCAGGTTGATTTGATTGGTCATGTTCAATCTCTTCAAATAAATCTTGTAGCTGCTGGCTGCAGTCTTTTGCACTAGCAATAATCTTCAAAGCAGACGCGTCTAAGCGTTCGATATCATCCCCTTGCGACGCTAATTTTTCGCTTAACATACGAATGAGTTCAGCTTGCATGCTGATAGTATTCAATGGTTTGCGGATATCATGCAGTTGCTTTTGATATTTACTCATGCGTCGTCACCATAGGCATGCAAGCGGTTGTATAGGGTTTTCGTTGAAATACCAAGCATCTCAGCCGCATTTGTTTTGTTACCGCCAACCTCGTCCAAGGTTGCGTAAATGAGCGCTTTCTCTACTTCTTCGATAGTTTTACCTGCTTGCAGTTGCCCGCCATCGTTTCCCTCATCAGTACTCATCTGTGAGAAAGGTGAGGCAAACGTGCTGGGAAGCTCAATTGTTTTACCACCTGGTTCGCCCATAATGAATGCACGGTGAAGTGTGTGGCGAAGCTCACGCACATTGCCTGGCCAATCATGGTCAAGCAGGCGCTTTAATTGTGCATCGCTGATCTCATAGCTTTCGTTATGTTCGGCGTTTAGCTCATGCAAAAAGCTTGTCACTAATAGGGGAATATCTTCTTTACGCTTACGTAACGGTGGAATATCGATAGGGAATACAGCTAAGCGGAAGTAAATATCTTCCCGAAGCACATTCTCTTTGGCAATATCGTCAATGGAGCGATTAGTCGCGCTGACAACGCGGCAATCAATCGGAATTTCTTGTGTACCACCGACTCTGCTAACCCGTCTAGTTTCGAGTACGCGTAACAAATTAGGCTGCATATCAATGGGCATTTCGGTCACTTCATCTAAAAACAAAGTCCCTTTTTCAGCGCGTTCGAATACACCTTTCTTCTGACCAATAGCGCCGGTAAAAGCGCCTTTTTCGTGTCCAAACAATTCACTACCAATAAGCTCTTTCGATAACCCGCCGCAATTGGTAGCAATTAGGTCGCCATCACAGTCACTTGCATTGTGAACGGCTTGTGCAACAAGCTCTTTACCTACGCCACTTTCGCCCATCACCATGACGTTTGCGGAGCTTCGAGCGACTCGCTCAATCATGGTGTATAAGGTTTGCATCGCGCTCGACTCACCAATTAGACAGCCAAAATGCATTTTAGGTAGGGCTGTTGCCTTACTTACACTGTCAGCTTTGAGCTTCTTATTATTCGAAGAACCTGCTTTTTTGACCGTCTTTTTTTGTAGCGCGTTTTCGATGTCTTCACGTTCAATCGGCTTCATCAAATAGTCGACACTTGGCCCTGCGATGGAGCCTATCGCTTGTTTGATCTTTGGATTGCCGGTAATAAAGGTACATTTAGGCGTACGTGTTTTCGTTTTCGACAGATGGTCATAAATGTGCAAACCACTTCCGTCTGGCAGCATAAAGTCGATAAAAACATGGTCGAAATCATTGTTATCGATCCACTCATTAGCGTCTTCCACCGAGTGCGCCACAGAAACGATATGGCCTAGGTATTCAATAATGTGGGTAGCGACTTCCGTAAAGTCCTTGTCGTCATCTATCAGTAGAATCGATTTCACTTATATTCCATTAATTATTATGTCGTTATGCTTATGTTTGTTTAGCAATCAGCGTTCAGGTAGACACTTAATCTACCGCAACTTCCTTTCTCGTGCACGACTGATGGACTCATTTTTAGCTTGTAATTGTAGACTATTTTCAATCACTTCACCTAACTCATCAACTGCATTCGATTGCTGTGCTAAACATTATTGATATTACTTTCTGATTGATAGTGTAGATCAAGAAAAGCAAGCCGAAGCTTGCTACCCTTTCAAACATCTAAACGTCAGGACTACACCAACTAGGCGTTGGCAGAGCCACTGCCCTCGCGATTCGTTAGCATGGTGTTTAGCTTTTCACCGCCTTTCGCACCGAAGTCCAAGGTACGGATTGGGAATGGGATAAGAATATCATTTTTCGCCAATACTTTATGAATTGTATTCACAGCACCTGATCGTGCTTGCATGAAGCCCGGTTCGCCCGGATAGTCAATCCAAAACCACACAAGTAGGTTCACGCTGCTATCTCCAAAACTTTCAGCATAAACAGCTGTTTCTTCATGCTCGATAACAAAGTCTTGCTGATTAATTGCTTCAATAATCACCTTTTCAGCCTCAAGGACATCATCGGCATAAGATATACCCACCGGCACTTCAACACGGCGTTTCCCTTGAGTCGAGAAATTGGTCACGATATTCCTAAAAAGAATTTTATTGGGAACAATTTCTAATTGCCCGTAGAAGGTTTCAACAATGGTATTGCGCAAATTAATCGCTTTGACCGTGCCAAACACACCATTTGCTTCTACTACGTCATCGATTTGAAATGGCTTTCGAATACCCATAGCTATGCCAGCAATCAAATTCTCTGTCATATCCTGAAACGCAAAACCAATTGCGAGGCCGATGATACCGGCACCCGCAAGTAATGAGGTAACCGTGCCTGTTAAGCCTAAGAACTCGAGTGCAATAAACAAACCGGCAATAAACACGATGACTTTAAAAATGGCGGTAATTAGATCCGCGATTTGTTTGGATTCAAACACACGGTGTAATACCTTCGATACGATGCGTGATGCAATGCGCGCTATCAAAGCAAAGACCATGACTATGATGATGGCGACTACCATATTGGGTAAGTGCTTGATCCCCATTTCTAACCAAGACTCTACTTTTTCGTGGATCAGATCCCAAAATTGGTTGATGACTTCAAATTCCATTGTGTACTTCCTCTTATGATACCCATCAGAAACTCAGTTTTACCTGATGTTTCTGGCAATATTTGTTGTTATTACTACCTAGATTGCAAATACAGGGCCAAACCATAAACACCTGAATTAATTGATTTTTTATAACTTCACATAGGCATAGAAACAAACAAATCGGTAAAATTTACAGAGCCCAAATACACTGGTCATAAAATTGTTACAAAGCACCTTCACCATAGTACAGGTACTGGCTTCTAAAAGCCGTCGTCTGTGCTGCTAGTACAACAATAAAACAATAAACGTACTCAACAGGATGACTATGAAAACACTATTTACTCTAGTTCTATCGCTATACGCTTGAACCAACGGATTACCGAGATGCCAACGCTGTGATAAAAACTGACCGAGGTCACCAAGCACCACTGGCAAGTTTTAGTAATACATCTTACTGGTCACAAACAAACTACTTGTCGAATATCACTCCACAAGCGTCCAATCTAAACCAAGGGCCTTGGGTGAAACTTGAAAACGCTGTTCGTGCCCACGTGAGAACCGGAGAATCGGTTTACGTTGTGACGGGCCCGTTGTATGAATATTTCTTTGCGAACTTACCGAGAGCCAATGAGCGCCACACCGTTCCATCTGGTTATTTTAAAGTCGTGATGACGATTAGTAGTTCAGGTTGGATTGAAGCATCTGGTTTTATCATGGAACAAGATTCCGGACGTCGTGATAATTTCTGCGCGAAAGAAGTGACTATCAATGAGATTGAGAACCGCACAGGCTTGAACTTAATGCCCTCTCTCCCTAGTTACATTGAATACTCGGTAGAAGGTCGTCTTGGTGGAATGACAAGCGAAATGGGCTGCTAGTAAGTACATCAGCGTCGGCGGTTAGGCCGACCCCAACTTTTTTTACAAACGCTTACACATTCAGTGACACTTTTAAGAGGCGCGATTGTCGACATCGCGCCCGTTTTACATTACCGTTTGCATAATTAAATTAAAAGGACCTTAGAATGTACCCTTTGCGCAAATCACTCACACTTCCTTTTCTTGTCGGGATTTCTCTCTTCGCGGTTGTTTCATGCAGTAAAAACACCAACGAACCGCTTGCAGAAAAAGCACCTGAGCAGGCTGAATCAGCCGCTCTTCCCTCTTTAGATTTTGAAAAAATGACCTTGGACAATGGTTTAGAAGTTGTACTCCATATCGACCGTTCTGATCCATTAGTGGCGATCAACCTTGCTGTTCACGTAGGCTCTGGTAGGGAAAAAGTCGGTAAAACCGGCTTCGCTCACTTATTCGAACACCTCTTATTTATGGACTCAGAAAACTTGGGTTATGGTGGTCTTGATGAAATGAACACGCGTATCGGTGGTGAAGGCACAAACGGCTTTACGACTAACGATATGACGCAGTACTTCCAAGCCGTACCAAAAGACGCCTTAGAAAAGGTTATTTGGGCTGAAGCTGACAAGCTAGGTTACTTTATTAAAACGGTGAATCAGAACATTATCGACCGTGAAAAGCAGGTAGTGAAAAACGAGAAACGTCAGCGCGTAGACAATCGCCCTTATGGTCACAACTTATATGTGATTGGCAAAGCGATTTATCCTGAAGGACATCCGTATCATCACCAAGTAATTGGTTCGCTTGAAGACCTAGAAAATGCGACTTTAGAAGATACAAAAGCCTTTTTCAATCAATGGTACCGCCCTGATAATGTGACGGTAACCTTGGCAGGTGATTTTGAACTTGAAGAAGCCAAAACGCTTATCAAAAAATACTTCGGTGAAATCCCAAGTGGTGCTGAACCGACGCCTGAAACCCAAGCTCAAGCTGTCACACTGAGTGAAACTAAACATTTCGTGCACGAAGACAACTTTGCGACACTTCCACAGCTGACCTTAACATGGCCTGCTGTACCAGAATATCACCCAGATTCTTATGCCTTAAATGTCTTGTTGTCATACTTAATTGACGGCAAAGAAGCCCCAATGAATCAAGTGCTAATCGACGAAAAACAATTAACTACCGGTGTTTCTGGTTTTAACTATACGAAAGAACTGGCGGGTGAAGTCTATTTATTCATTAACCCTAAACCAAACGAAGATATCGACAATTTGCTTCCTGCGGTATGGGAAGCGTTCGCTCGCTTCGAAAAAGACGGTATTCCTGATGAAGCCTTAACGCGCATCAAAACCG
Source organism: Brumicola blandensis (assembly GCF_031846165.1). NCBI lineage: Bacteria > Pseudomonadati > Pseudomonadota > Gammaproteobacteria > Alteromonadales > Alteromonadaceae > Brumicola > Brumicola blandensis. The sequence goes on along the minus strand of NZ_JAVRIE010000002.1, from coordinate 88,746 downwards.
AATCAGAAGTGGGTATTTTCGACAGTATCCAAAGCGCATTAGGTAAAGCCATCGCGATGGGTGAATACAATATCTTTACCGGTGACCCTGGTTTTTTAACGACTGATATTAAAAACCTTCAGGCTGTATCTGCTGAAGACGTTATGAATGTCTATAAGAAGTACATTAAAGACAAGCACTATATCTCCACGAGCTTTACCCCTAAAGGCCAAAAAGAGTTGGCTCTGGAAGGTGCGCAAGTTGCTAAGGTAGTAGAAGAAGTTGTGGTTCAAGGCGCAGAAAAAGACGTGCCGTATGACCCGACTGCTCGCGTTTTTGAACCTACTGAATCGTCTTTCGATCGCAGTGTTGAACCGCCTTTTGGTGATTCATTTGTATTGCCAACACCTACCATTTGGGACGCCGAAGGCAGCAACGGTTTGCAAATGGTCGGTATTCAATCTGACGAAGTACCACTCATTGAATTTTCTTTAGAGTTTGATGCGGGCAAAATGCGCTCACCGCTCGATAAGCCAGGGCTTGCTTCAATCACAGGAAATATGCTCACCAAAGGTGCTGGCGACTTAGATGTTGCAGCATTTGAAAAAGCATTAGGTGCTTTGGGCTCAAGTTTAAGTACGCAAACAAGAGGCCAATATACGCTGATTCGCGGTAAAACATTAGCACGAAACCTTGATAAGACTGTTGCCCTGCTTCAAGACATGATCAATGCACCGCGTTTTGATGAGAGCGAATTTAAACTGATGCAAGAAAGCTATAGTCAAAATGCGGTTTCCCAGCTTGCTAACCCTGACTTCATCGCGGCTCGTGAAATGGCGAAAATTACCTATGCTGAGCCTACACCTCTTGCTATTGCTGGTTCTGGCACTGAAGCGCAAATTAATGCAATTACCTTAGACGATGTGAAGGCTTTCCACGCCAAGTACTATGCAATTTCGTCGGCTAAATTAAACATTGTGGGTGACTTTGATGAAAGCAAAACGCTGAAACTGTTCTCTTCTCTCGAAGGGCCAGCCAAAGAAGCATTACCTAAGCTAGCCGTGCCGAAGTTGGCTGCTGTCGAAAAGACCAAAGTCTATTTCTATGATGTACCAGAGTCTAAGCAATCTGTGCTGCAAATGAGCCGTCCTGCATTGCCTGTCACAAATGATGACTTTGCCAAGCTAGAAGCGCTTAACTTCCCACTAGGTCGTATTTATACATCGAAGCTGATGACCGAGCTTCGCGTTAACAAAGGGTATACTTATGGTATTCGCTCGTTCGCTACTGGTAACGCAGAACAAGGCCAATTTGGCGTGGGTACGTCAGTAAGAACTAACGTAACCTTAGAAAGCTTAAGCTTAATCAATGAAATTTTAGGACGCTATAGCGAAGAGATGACTGAAGCAGAATTGGCTCAAACGAAAGATGCCTTGCTTCGCGGTCAGGCGCTGAAGAACGAAACTTTGGGTGACAAACTGGGCTTGGTTCAGGAAATCACTCGTTTTAACTTGCCATATGATGCCAAAAGCAAAAACATGGAAATTGTTCAAGCAATGGATTTAGAAAAAGCTAAATCGGTCCTAGATTCGCATGTTCGCCCAGACGCGATGCATGTAGTGGTAGTCGGTGATGCTGCTACGCAGCTTGAAAGACTTGAAAAGCTAGGCTTTGGGAAGCCAGTTTTACTCAATTAGTCCTTTAGATGTGTTAGACCCTATTGCAGGGTCTAACACTGCTTAAGCTTCTTACTCTATTGTTGGGATCCTTCCCGGTGTCCATGGTGCACCAATCGCTTCGAGTTGTGCCTCCAATCCTTCCAGTTCCGCTCGTAAGGTTTTCAGTTGATCAGCAACGCGGGTATATTCCGACTCTGCAATATCGAGTGATGCTAAATGGTTTCCTGACACACTTTTTTGGCTGCTACTAATTGCCCAGTAAAGATTTTGTGTGCGTCCTGAGACCGACCATGGCACAGGCTCTTGACGTGAGCGTACTGTAGCGTCGCCATCTAATAACACGCTTAGCTGAGCCAGACGGTCTGCCAAGGCTCTTACCGCTTGAGCTTGTTCCTCGGTGGCTGATGGTGTGACATCAATCGCCGCTTTCAAATGAGCAATTCGCGTGCGCAATTCACTCTGCGCTTTCGACGCACCGCTAACTGAACGATAAAGATTCGCTGCTCGCTGCTGTACTGCAAGCAAACCGCCGCGATCAGAGGTTATTTCCGGACTATTATTCAGTAACTTCAGGGCGAAAGTTTTCGGCTCTGATAAAGCTGATACCTTTCCAAACTGACGCTTCTTCAGAGTAACGGTATAGTCGCCAGGTAAGGCAATGGGACCTTTCGGTGGAATGGCCCAAGGTGGCACATAGCCAGATGGTTTGCTAAGCGATACTGGCGCAGACGAGGGATAATGCATATCCCATGCAACACGATGGAAGCCTTTGCCTGATGCAGCTTCAACACGCTGAACCACTTCACCTTGTGCATCTTTTACTTCAAGAAAGACGCTGGGGGCTTCCTCACGATCTTCTTTGCGCAAAGTACTCCAACTTGGGTAAGGCGTATCACCACCAGCTTTTTCTATTTCCTTTTCTTTTGCACGTCGTGCCTGTTGTAGTGTTTGATAACCATCTTTTAAGTAATAAGAGAAGACAGCACCATAGGCTGGATTATCTGCGCTATAAAACGCATCGCCGTTTGAGCCTTTGCGCTCGCCGCCATATTGATAACCTTCAAGATACAACCAACTGTCTTTCACTGGGAATAAAGTGGCCTCTTGCTTCGCGAGTTTCGATGCCGGCGTACGCAGAGGTGAATAGTCATCAAGGATATAAATACCGCGACCAAATGTGCCAACAACAAGGTCACTCTCGCGTCGTTGAATTTCAATATCACGCACCGCAATCGTAGGGAAGTTACCTTTCATTTGAGACCAATTGCTTCCGCCATTTTGACTCACAAACAGGCCAAATTCGGTGCCCACGAACAACAGGTTCGGATCAATATGGTCTTCAGCGATAGTATGCGCCGAACCCCACTCTGGAAGATCATTACTTATCTTTTTCCAGCTTTTCCCTTTGTTCGTTGTTTTATACACATAAGGCTTATAGTCGCCTCGCTTGTGGTTGTCGAACACAGCATAAGCGACGTTTTCATTGTGCAGAGAAGTGACGATATCTTCAACGAGTGACATTTCTGGCACGCCACGGAAGCTCTTTTCCGTTCGCCAGTTTTCACCACCATCCTCAGTGACGCTAATCAAGCCATCGTCTGTACCAACGTAAATCAGTCCCTCTTTCACTGGGCTTTCATTTAAGGCAATAATAGCGCCATACATCGAGGTAGAAGCATTTTTGGCAATGGTATCAACACTCCAAACGCGGTCCATTACTTTCAACGTATTGCGGTCTATTTTCCGCGTAAGGTCTGGGCTGATCGCACGCCATGTTTCGCCGCGATCTTCAGATTGAAAGACTTTTTCAGCAGCATAGAGCAAGCGAGTCGATTTATGCGGGCTAATCAGTATTGGCGAATTCCAATTCCATTTATAAGCATTCTCACCTTCTTTAGGATGAGGCGTTATCGATACACGTTCATGCGTTCGTCTATCGTATCGGGCTAAACCACCATATTGAAATTGTGCATAGATGATATTAGGGTCGGTTGGGTCAATTTGTGGCTTATATCCATCACCACCGATGACGCTGGTCCAGTCTGCATTCGTGATACCGTGGATCAGGTCGGTGCGTGAAGGTGCACACAGCGACGTGTTATCTTGCGTTCCGCCGCAAACATTGTAGAACGGGCTTTCGTTGTCTGGTTGGATACGATAAAACTGACCTAGAGGTAAGTTCTGCGCATGTCGCCATTTTTGTCCTCTGTCCCAACTTTCATAGACACCACCGTCGCCTCCAATGATGAGATGCTCCGTATTGTTTGGGTCAATCCAAAGCGCATGATCATCAACGTGTCGGAATTCGTTTGAAAGTGACTGGAAAGATTGGCCGCCATCTTCTGACACTTTAGTAAACGTATCCATCGAATAAATGCGCTCGGGGTTAAGAGGATCGACAATCAATTCATTGTAGTATTGTGGACTACTACTCATATAGCCTGAACGTTTTTGCCAAGTTTGGCCAAAGTCTTGCGAACGATAAACGCCTTTATCTTTATCATTAGATTCAATGATTACGTACAAGGTATTCGGGGAAGATGGTGCCATTGCAATACCAATACGTCCCATATTATCTGAAGGTAAACCCGAGGTAACGCGTGACCATGTTTTACCACCATCAGTGGTTTTGTGGATACCACTGCCCGGCCCCCCATTAATCAGAGTCCATACGTGTCGTCTACGCTGATAGCTAGTGGCAACAATCACGTCTGGATTACTGGGGTCGACAACAAACTCATTCACCCCGGTGTAAATATCAATGTCGAGAATACGCTGCCAATTCTTTCCGCCGTCGGTTGTTTTATACAAACCTCTGTCGCCGCCATTGCTCCACAAAGGACCTTGAGACGCCACCAGCACATGATTAACATCTTTCGGGTCAATCCATATCTGCGAGATATGGCCGGAATCCTTCAAACCCATGTTTGACCAGCTTTTACCACCATCTAAGGATTTGTATACGCCATCGCCATACGCAACAGAGCGCTGCGCATTATTCTCACCCGATCCAAGCCACAAGATATTGGAGTTTGAGGGTGCCATTTCAATCACACCGATTGCATACGCACCTTCATTCTCGAACAAGGGAGTCCAAGTTGTCATGTTGTTACTGGTTTTCCATAAGTTCCCAGATGCTGTTGCAACATAAAACTCGTTGGGCGACGTTGGATTAAAAGCAAAATCAGAGACTCGCCCTGAAATCATGGCAGGGCCAATATTACGTAACTTGATGTTTGCGAGAGGGTTGGTTTCCTTCTCTTGCGCAACAGTAAGCGGGGAGCTAAGCGTCAACAGTAAGGCAAGACTGCCAACAGTGAGATATTGAGTAATCGACATATCGCTATTCCTATAGGGAATGGTATTTTCCCGTTTTGAGTGGTCCTGCTTACGGTGAAAAGCCACGATAAGCAGGGAAAAGCTAGGTAAACGGTGCGCTATTCTCAGTACGTCTTAAAAGGAATATCTGACAGAGCCAATCATTGCATCGTCATCGCCTAAGCTAGCAGCAAGCTTCAAAGCAAAATTTTCATTGATATGATACAAACCCTCTGCAATCACGCTGCTGTTTGACTCCGTTTCACTATTAATTCTAGCAACTTTAAGGTGCAAGCCTGCGTTGAACTGAAATGCATCGTTCACCCGCTTGCGGTACATAAGTCTTGAAGATAAACCATCGTCGCTTTCTGATGCACTAAATCGATCTGTGAATAAGGTTTCAGGGACAGTGGGCGACGTTGTGCGAATATTGACGGTGGTTGCTACCTCTGCCTCAACTTTCAAGTAGCTAATATCTGCCGTGAACATAGAACTATCGCCTAGCCTGAATATGTAGCCTAATCCGATACTAAATTCTGAGTAATCCACTTCAAATTTTTCGTCAAAGTCTTCTTGGAAGACATTCACACCGTCTGTATAACTCTGAGAGAAAGTAGCCGTGTCATCTGCACTGTGCTTGAAATAGTTTATGGGCAAATACCAATCCTCTGTCAATTCAAAAGAGGCTGACAGGTTAAGACCTGAAAAACGGTCTTCCGAAAATACATCTTCAATCTTAGTTTGACCATATCCAAGCTCAACGAAAGATAGGGTTGGTTGTTGAGCAAAAGCTGCTTGGTTAACAACGCCGAGTGAAAGGAGCGCTGCAGCATAGAGTGGTGTTTTCATTTTCATCATGTCTTCCTTGAATATAAATGCTGTACTTAAGTGTAAGTTATAGCTGGTGCCATCAATTAAGTATCATCAAATGAACGCATGTCGTCAATAGGGGACGATTGTATTTACGCTGGCTCCATTGCTCGGAGCGCCCTCTCTATCGCAAATACATGCTCATCAATTTCGCCATGAGCACGCAATGCCGCAGCCAAGTCGTAGACATACTCTCTATTAGGTCCACTTGGTCCGCTACACTCATATATTTGCTCAGCTAATTCGGCAATGCTCGCCTCGCCTAAGTAGGCTTCATTGTCGGCATCAGCCGTATACACCAAACCAGTGACTGCCTTGCCGGAATCCAAATGAAGGCTAATTTCATGGCGCAGGTAGCCGTTTTTTTCACGGTGATCGAGATGATCGAATACATCGTGACTAACCTGAAATGCGACACCGCCGCAGCGCGTGTTTTCTGACTCAACGAGCGTAAGCACTCTGCCTGGCTTGTCGGGCGTACCGCGATGATCATGACTTCCCTGCCAAAAGCGTCGCTCGTAACCGAAAATATGTGCTCTCTCACTTCTAATGTAGTCAAAATCAACTTTATAGATCAGCGAGCCGTAGCCGAACAACCAAATTTCGTCTAACTGACTCAGGTCTTGGCGATTTTTGTTGAGGTGTTGGGTGTCTAGCGTCATTGGGTAATTATTTTTATTGCCAACCAAACCGATGAACCCAACAAAATTAACACACCGAGGACAAACAATTTGAAGCGATACGGCACGTAGTTAGATGTCATATGCACGTAACTATGGAGGTAACGCGTAATAACATAGACAGCCATGGTGAGTATTAGGATATCCGTCACATTATTTGTTAAATAATAAACAATGCTTAGTACGTAAAAGAGGATCGGTGATTCGAATTGGTTGTCTAGGTTGTTGGAAATCTTCACAACGTTTTCGGGCCATGCCTTTGAGTTTAGAGCTGCCACTTTCTTATCAACACTTCCTTGTTTTACTGCTCGTGATTTTGCTTTTCCCATGTAGGCATAAATACCAAAGACCAGTAGGATATTTGCAAGTACTGGCAGGAATATCATCTCGTTGTTCATTACAGCTTCCTCATCAGCAAAATGTTTATTTTTATGTAGACCAATATAAACAGAAAGTGTGAAGTCCGCCATTCATACATTGAATACTCGCATATTTGTATTCGGCTTAATGTGCTGATATTGCTTTTTCAATTAGTGGAGTTACATCGCTGATTTTCTTACTTCTTGTGCCAGATTCAAGCAAAACTTGAAATGTGTTGGTGCCAAAAATAATGCCATCAATTTCTGCAACATCACTGTTAAAACCGTGCACGCCGGGTGAGACCCTATTGGACGTTCCTTTGCTTAAAAACAAATACTCTATATCGACCAGTAATTTCTTTAGCTTTTCATCCGGTTTGGCCATTGATGGATAGATAAATCTGTCGGTAGGAGGCACACGAGGATCTAGGCTGAAACCGGGATTTACCATGACAACAATGTCTCCACTATTCTCATGATTGAAATCAGAAAAACCTTCGTCTCCTCTCTCAATAACAAAATTAAACACACCTTGGCCGTTAATTTCCAAATTCAACAAGCTGGTTTTTAATTGTTCTTTTTCCGAACGTGACATGTCATTTGTATATATGTGACCTAAAGCACCGCTCACTAATACGTGAGCTGCTTTTTTATCGTTCTGAATGTTTTTATTGAACGGGCGTAACAGACCATTTGGAAAGACCACAAAGTCTGATTTCTGAAAACCATGATCAGAAAAAGCTAACATCGAGTCATTTTTATTTAGGCTGTCGATGATGCTCTTAAGATCATCCGAAACGACCGCGAAAGCATTCTCAACAAAGTTGATAGTATTACCTTGAGAATCAATAACTACTTCAGACAATAGTTCGTGTTGAACCTTGTCTAAAAATGAAGTGTAGGCAAGAACAACGTCATATTGCTGCATTGACAAAACATACTGAAGTAATCGCATAGCATAATCGTGTTGGTATAGGCTGATCTTATAGAAACCACTTTGTGAGATCTTACCCAGTCTTATGCTATTTCCATCGATTAAGCCAGGCCAGCAAACAAAAGACGGGGCCTCTCGGTGAAAAGCATCATTGGCATTTACAGAATGCTTAGGTCCCACATAGAGTTTAATGCCTTCTCTACTTGTTTCTTTATACAACAATCGAGAAAAGTACTTTTCGTTCTCTGACCAGCACATTGGCGCGACGGCACCTTCTTTCAAGGTGACTTCTACATTATTGAACGTTACTGTTGAGCGATTCGAATCAATAGCGAGATTGTCCGTCCCGCATTGAAGTTTAGTATTTGTCTTAGTCAGAGAAAAGCCGCAGGAAGGCTCTACTCGAGGAGAAAAACTGAGTTGGAAATCACATTGTAGGTTTGGGTTTACGGTAGGGGCATTCAAACAGGCTGTGCTCAAGCCTTTATTTTTAATTTTGGTGACTACATGCTTAATTTCCGAGTGCGGTTTTACCGCTGTGAAGGCACTTTGACGTGTCTTTTGTGATTGACCTTGGACCAAATAGGTATTCCCAACCCAACCACCCTCTTTCGGCTCAACGCCGGTATATGCAGTAATATGACTAGGCCCTGTATTCCCTGTCGCAAGGACTTGTAGCTTGTTAATTATCAAGTCTTGTTGAACTAGAGCGCCACTAGTCAAAGTACCATCGTCTTTGAATGTTTGTAATTCATGCCACCCCAAGCCATCGATTGATAGAATGACTAGACGTTCTTTTTCATTCGCATTTATAGCAAATACTGTTGAAAACAAAATTATCGCGATGACTAATCGAAAACTGTGATGCATGTTACTTCCTCCGGTTTACCTAGTGATCATAAAGGAACTAGACTGAACGACAATGGACAAAGCAAGTTACGAATGGTACTTTTCAACTATCCACGCATTTTGAGATCTTTGTGAAAACCTTTAAGTTCAATAGAAAAAAGTATGCTCAAGAATTACTCATTGATGCGGCATACTTAGATGATTTAAGCAGCTTTGTACGAACAGACACGCCCTACATAATCGACTTCTATGAGATTGTTATTGTGCTTGAAGGTTATGCCGACGTCTGGATTGATCAGTACAAATTCCATGCGACCGAGGGAACGGTGTTTTTTACAAGCCCTCACTCTGTTAGACGTACTGTCTTAAAAAGTAACTTTAAAGCCATTGTAGTACTTTTCGAACCTTCGTTCTTTCTTCACCTATTCCAAGACAGTGAATTCTTACATCGTTTTCGCTTCTTTCATTCTACCAGTGGAGAGATGGCACTAACGCTTCGGACAGAACAGTTTAAGAAAGTCAGCAGCCTTCTTGATGATATCCTGAATGAATTTACAGATTTAAAAATGGATAGTGAACACTGTTTGAGAGCAATGACTTATCAACTGCTTGTTATACTAAACCGCTGGTTTATTGAAGAAAAAGGGCAAAAACAGGAGGAATCAAGCACATCTCATGTCACCAAGTTTCGCGCTTTGCTTGAACGTCATTTTGCCTCTGATAGCAATGTGAGTTTTTATGCCTCCGCGTTGAGCATCAGCAACAATTATTTGAATGTTATCTGCAAACGTCACTTTGGTAAAAGCGTAAAGAGCTTACTGGAAGAACGAAGGTTACGCGAAGCATGCAAGCTATTGATGTACACAAGTAAGTCGGTGAAAGCCATCGCGTTTTCACTTGGATACAATGACTATTCTTATTTTTGCAGGCGGTTTAAGCAAGCGTTTCTGGTCACTGCGATTGAGTATAGAAAGCAGATGTTGAAGTAGGTCAAATTGGACCAATTTAGTCAACTAACGTTCAAGCCCAATCGACTAACTGCTGAGTTTCCTTGATTCTGTCGCGTTGAGACAACATGGCTTCAAACACACTATCAAAATCCGTATTTTCAGTACTTAAATCGGGTAAGGCCATGTTTGCCTGTGTGAAAAAAAGTCTTTGTTCTTCCTGCCATGCCTGCTGCCAGAAGTGCATGACCTCCTCCTTTGAATTAAGTAAACGCTGCTCCTTGGATAACGGAAAATAAGGTGATGTTTGGTGCGGCATTGTCGGTGCCATTATAAATGGAAGTGTTTTCGATGGGTATCAAAAGTTGAATGGACGTTCCATGTGTAATATTTCGAAAATTAATTTTACGTTAGTCATTTATCAGCAGCGATCAAACTAAACTTTTTTAATAAGGTGTTGGTAGAGTTTTTGTGGAATTGGGCTGTCTATTTCAAATTCCATAGACACTGCATTTTTACCGCCAATAGTAGTTGGTCGCTCACTGCCTTTAATCACTTTCAATTCACCAATATAGTAACGTGCGGACCCTTCAGCTTTAGCTTCTTTGCGAATAAAAAGAGGCACTCTGAGCTTATTTTCATCTTGCTCTAGAAGGGCTTTAACCTCTGGACTCGCTAAGGTGCGACTGTTTTTGGTTGTCCAGTGGAATCGTTTTCTATCAATAAAATAATCGTTGTATTGTGTCGACTCTGCTATTTCCTCATCTTTGTTATAGTTCACAAAAATCGCACAATCATTGGTGTCGCGATTGTAAAAGTATCCTCCTACATTTTGTGGATTAGGGTTTTTATTCCACCCTAAAATACGAAAAGTTTCCTTATACGTATACTTTGCACCTACAATGAAACCTTGGTTATAAGGCCCTATTTGCCGACGGTCAGAATATTCTCCCAGAGCATTATCAATAGCATCATTGATAAGCAAAATCTGTTTTGAGTTTAGAGAAGCTAAGTCTTTTCCTATGACTTTCGAGTCTACATTGATAACGTCAAAAACGCGTGCATTGGTAGCTTGGCCATAATGAAAACTTAAAGTATTAAGAGTGGATGCAAAGTCTTCTAATGAAGGTGTTATACCGCAATGTGAATCGCAATAATTACTGAACTCAGCATAGTCTACTTGGCCATTTTCAAGTAACAGCCTCAATGCAATAGGTTCAAAAGGTCTGACCCCATCCAGCCCCTCTTTTATTAACAACCCCAACAACGGAAAACTACCAACCTCAGATGAGTCGTAATCTTTGTCATATTTGGATGCAAACTCATGTAATGACTTGACTTGGGATTGATTACAAAACAAATATGGAGATAAGTCTCCATGTTGCCTTATGTCCATTAACGAGGGTGTCTCACCTATTTTCGCTTTTACAATCCTATATTCAGATTTTAAATCGCGAATACCGATTTTCGGTGACGTCTGAATGGCTTTGAAAATTCGCTCCTTTGCGATCCTATCAAAGGAAATGGTACTTTCACCCGGTAATAAGGACTCTTCACTACGCATGAGCCGTCTCAGCGTATCTTTGTTGCGACTACGATCACCGTAAAGTGCGATAGGAATAAGGAAGTTATTATCATAATTACCTACAATATCGATAACTGTCAGGTATTCTTTGCCATCATATTTTCGTAAGCCACGCCCCAACTGTTGCACGAATATAATCGCGGACTGTGTCGGCCGCGCCATGATAATCTGATTAATGCTGGGTATATCGATACCCTCATTAAATATATCAACGGTAACTATATACTGGAGTTCACCATCATCTAGTTGTCTAATAGCATTTTGTTTTTCTAGCTCCGATGACTTTCCACTCAAGGCAATCGCAGTCTTTCCAGTTGAAACTAAAAAGTCGGCGAAGGCTTCTGCTTCTTCAACGCGAGACAAAAAACATAAAGCTTTGATTGGTTGCCTATCTGAGCCCAGTTTTAATGACTGTGAATAGATATGCGCAAACCTTTTCTGGCGTGTTAATGATTGAAGAGAAATATCGTCGCCATCTAACGTACATAAATCAGCGATACCAAAATAATGGAAGGGGCACAAGATTTCAGTCTCTAATGCATCTTGCAAACGAATATCACAAACAACATTATTGTTAAAAATATCAAAAATATTCTGATTATCACTACGCTCAGGTGTTGCCGTCATACCCAATAGAAATTTAGGCTCAAAAAAATCAATAACGCGCTGATAGGAGTCCGATGCAGCTCTGTGAGTTTCATCAATAACAATATAATCAAAGCGATTTTTCTCAAAACGCGCCATGTTCGCTGCTTTTGATAAAGTTTGAACGGTCCCAAACAAAAAATCAGCATCCCAATCATCGGAGTCTCCACCAACCAAGCCGAAAGAATATTCCCCTTTTAAAATGCTTTGGTAGGTTTCCATCGACTTTTTTGCGATCGTGGTTCGATGGACCAGAAATAATGCGGACTTTGCATTACATTGCCTCACGTCAAATGCAGATAATACGGTTTTACCTGTTCCTGTTGCTGATACAACAAGTCCTCTACGCTTACCTAAACTGCGCGAGTATTTTAGGTTTTCTAAGGCTTGCTTTTGTAGTTCGTTTGGCGTGAATGTGTTTAGCTTAACGATGCCCGCAGGTGTTTTCTGTTTATTAGCAAGGTAACGCTGCTCATAGTCAGTCAGCAATTTTGGACTAAGAACATCAGCGTTCGACCAAATCCTCGAAAACTCTTTTTCAGCTTTATCGATACGCTCTGAGCCATCGGAGAATAGAAAGTTGATCTCATCGTTTTTAGAGAGAGCCGCCTGAGTCAGGTTTGAACTGCCCACTAGCACTTGAGTAGATAGTTTCTTTTTGAATAGAAACAGTTTCCCATGGTACTGAACCCCTTGAAGCAATTTCAGCTCAATACCATCAATCCCATGCAATAAATTGAGAGCATCGGGTTGTGTAAAGGCTAAATAGTCAGAGGCAACAATACGAGCTCGGCCACCACGTTCAGTAAAGTTTAGTAACGACTGAAGTAATGAAATCACACCGGACTTAGTGACAAATGCAACAGCCATATCGAAACTTTCAGACTCACTCAATGCATGTTTTAACTCTGTCAGAACACGGCGTCGCTCTTGTGCATTGTTAGTCACAAACTTATCGTTAAGCTCATCAATGCTTAAATAGTCGTATCGAGCGGAAGTATCTTGAACGCGCATTCTATTGAGCTATTGCATTTTTTAGCAAAAAATTCACTGCGGGTACATCAGCTGGTAACCAGTCTAACTCTAGCAATTGCTCCGTTGGTAATTCCACAAGCTGAGTATGCTCGGTAAGACGGCCTATTGGGCGCAATATAGTGCATGTATAGAAATGGAGGCGAATAGAAAAATCAGGGTAATTATGTTCAACGCTGAGTAAGTGTTCACCAACGTCAATATCGGTGAGTAGCTCCTCGTTTATTTCTCGTCGAAGAGCCTGTCGATGATCTTCCCCAGCTTCAACTTTTCCGCCCGGGAATTCAAATTTATTCGAAAGATAGTCATACTTCGCTTGGCCTTTTTTAAAGCAATAGACCAAACCATCTTCCTTGATTACAGCAGCAACAACTTCAATCATTAACTAACCTGAAAAACACTTACTTTCGTCCAGGGTAATCTTTATTTGTATTCATCGCAAATTAAGTCATATCAGAACAAGCTATGCGGATTACAATAGGCAAACACACTCAAGTCCAATCCACCAACTGCTGAGTTTCCTTAATTCTATCGCGTTGAGACAACATGGCTTCAAACACACTATCAAAATCCGTATTTTCAGTGCTTAAATCAGGTAAGGCCATGTTTGCCTGTGTGAAAAAAAGTCTTTGTTCTTCCTGCCATGCCTGCTGCCAGAAGTGCATGACCTCTTCTTTTGAATTAAGCAAACGCTGCTCTGTGATCAGTTTGTCGGACTTGTTTCGATTGACTGCTGGTTTCGTTGGTACCAAGTTCCACAAATCGTTATTCGGCCAGCGTGCAAAGGGAAAGGTATGGTCGATATCGTAGCGTTTATTTAATTTAGTTTTGCCCCATGTGCACACGATATCTTGTTGTTTTTGTAAAATAGAGACGCGCTGTTTCACTTTATTGGTGGAGCGGGTTTGGTCTTCCCACTTCAGTGCTAAATGATATTGTTCCAAACTATAACTGCGGCCCGTTTTCGCCTCAAACCCTTGCATCACCCTAAGCCATTCATTTGTTAAAGCCGGTTCAATCCAACAACTATAGTCACTCAATGTTCGCCAAATATTCCTTGGCACATATAAGGTTCCCAAGCCCATCAGGTAATTGTTATCCAAGAGTAGACTTGTTTTTGGCGCTCTGCTTCGTAACCTATCCACTTCGAAAACACACGTGTCAGTGCCAGGCAATGTGATGTATTTAGCAGGCATATTTTTTATCGTACGCGTGATGTCCAATAAGGTTCGGTGAACCTGTTTATGAGTCTCCATATAGATGGCACCAACGAAAACATCGTTATTCGTGAGTCCGCTTAATTGCAACCAACCTGACTCCTTCACAAAGCCAAGTCCTTTATTGGGGTTTGAGTTTTGTGGCATATTGAAATTATCAATCAAAGGCTTGAACAGCTTCAACCAATACATGGCGACCAAACCCAGTGGAATTGCCACCATTGAGCTAGTGGATTTTGATTGAATAACAGCCCCAGGATGCCCTTCTGCAATCCTCAGAACAGAACGGAGCAAAGCCACTTTGTAAGTTGCTGCTTTGGCATCATTGATAACAATATTTCGCAATAAAGGAAACGCACCGGAGCCATCATCAGGCAAAGTAAGAATGGCCGTTTCCCACGTCACATTTTGGCGATTTAATTTATCTGATTGCCACTTTTGCGTTTGTGTGAATGCTCGAGAAGGAGAACGAAAAATCAGGCCATACGCTTGACTGAGTAAGCGTAATTCGTCAAGAGAAACGCCATGAGCTGTTCTACCGTCTGAAAAACTACCATGGCGCAAAGTGATAACGATTTTACCGTTTGGCACCAATAGGCTACTGAGTATACGTATGCACTTTCTTCGCTCTGAAGCGGGAATATGCATCCAAATCGCGCTTAACAGAATGACGTCGAACTTAAGGTCCAACTTTCTCACTTCACGCAGTGAGGGTAAGGCGTCTTGTAACCACGTAATCGATTGATTAGGAAAATTTTGCTTAGCTTGCTCAAGCATGGCTTGTGACTTATCAACGGCAACGACTTTGTAGCCCAAACTAGAAAGGTAAGCTGCGTCTCGACCAACGCCAGTGCCAACGTCGAGGGCATGCAGGTTGCTTTCAGCGCTGTTGTTACTTTGCAAAGAAGGAAGCCATGCTTCATGAACATCTTCCGCTTTGACAGACAAATATTGAGCATTGAGTTCGCTGACGTGATTGTCATAGAAAGCGTCGTTGCCTGATTTATGAGTTGGCATAGTTTTATCTCAACTTTGTTGTTTTGTTGATTCAAAAGATGCCATTAAAATCTCGAATCGTTTTCACAAGGCACGCCATCATAATCACCATCCATTTTTGTATTTGGACAATTTTGTATAAAGAATACCGCTTCTTCCCGAGAGGTCATTTGACTGCAGTGTTGCCGCCCGTCACAAACATAGTTCTTCTGCGGGGTATTATCACTCGAAGTAAAGTAATTTACGGGTTGCAGGTTGTCTAAATACGGCGCTAACTTAAAAAAGATAAATACCGCGATTAAGATGCTAATGACGACAAAGTAGGGCGTCAAATTAATGGGACTTGTTTGGGTGTCAGCAGTATTTTCACTTGGAAACTTTACTTTCACTCCCTCAATACGTGCTCTCGTAGCCCGTTTTTTCCCCTTATTCTCCTCCACATCAAAATAGATGAAGTCACCTGCAACCGGCTGCCGACTCATGTGTTTAAGTGCAGAGATATGAATAAAGGTGTCGCTTGTTAACTCGTCCGAGCTAATAAAACCATAACCGTTAACTGCGTCCCATTTATCTAATCTACCTTTGTACATAACAGTCCTTGTTTAGTATTCATTTCATAAATTTTAACAGGAACACTTAAAAATGCTATTGATGCGCGGCTAACATTTTAAATCTTGTGAGAGCTTACCCAGCCCAAAGCTATTTCCATCGATCAAGCCTGGTCAACAGTGATTCTATAGAGAACACTTCATTGGCAGCAAGAGCTCTGGCATGAGGGTTCATCGGAGTTCTTTGTTCAGATAAATTATGCTTTGTCGATGATCTTCAGCAGCTAGTTGAGCGGAGTTAGACATTAAGTAAAAGTGTATGTCGAATGAAGTAGACTATAAAAACCTAAGTATTATTATAACTACGTTTCTGTACTGATTTTAAGCATACACTACAAAAAAACGATGAACTTCATTAGCTTATGATTTTAAGAGAAAAAGACTATATTCAATCAACACACCCCCAAATAGCCGCTGGTGAAAAGCAAGAGAAGGATGTTGCATTTTACCTACGAAGGGAATTTAAAAATGAAGAGTCAATTCTTATTCTAAACGACCTCCGTATTAACGTTGACGGCGAAAATGCTCAAATAGATCACTTAGTCGTTTATCCATATGGTTTCATATTAATAGAATCAAAAAGTGTGAAGGGTGAAATAAAAGTAAATAAGCATGGTGAGTGGACTCGCAGTTTGAATGGTAAATGGAGCGGAATGCCTTCACCATTAATGCAAGCAAAGCTTCAACGAGACTTACTTTTGAAGTTTCTAATTGAGAGAAGAGACTCAATTTATGAGAGCAAATTTCTTGGTCTTATCCCTCAAGGTTTCGGAGGTCGTCAATGGCATTCTCTTTGCGCAGTTTCAAGCAATGCAATTGTAGAGCGAGATGAAATCCCTGAAGAAATTTCAGAACAAGTTGTTAAGTCAGAATTTCTGGTCGCAAAGCTACATGAAATCATGAATTTGAATAATTCGATTATAAAAAAACTAATAATAGATGAGCGCCCTTGGTTCAGCGCTGCTGTTCTCACTAATATCGGTAACGTCTTGCTTCAACACAATAATTCAATTTGTAAAGAAGCATTAAAGCCAGTCAACGAATTACAAGGTCAAGTGCCAGTTACTTCAACGCCAGAATCAACTAACACAGTTTTGAAGAGCAGCAATGATACTGTTATCAAATGTAAAAAATGTCATTCTGATGCTAATTTAACAGCTAATTATGGTCGATATGGATACTACGTAACATGTAGCAGTTGCTCATGTAATACATCTATGAAATCTAAATGCCAGAGCTGCAACAGCTCTCAAACAAGAGTACAAAAACGCAAAGATATTTATTCTTTGATTTGTAATGAGTGTGATTCGACGGTGGATATATTCTTAGTTTCAAAGGGCGCGAAGATGATCTCGTAACAATTGTTCTTCACCGCTTCCATCAGTCCTAAACCTTAGTAACGGGATGTCTGACTTTTCGAATATGGAGTTTTTCAATTTATCTCGAACTGCTTGCAAAGAGCCCTTTTTGTGGAAATTGACTCCGTCAACTTCTACTGCGGATTTTGGTAATTTTGATGCTTTATCGTAAATTAGAAAATCAACATGCGTGAGTTGATTAGCCGCATAGGCTTTTTCTCTAACACTTAAATTGCGTTTGTCGCGAATAATCAAATTCAAAGGAACGTGAGACGAGACACCAAGGTTAGAGAGCTGCTCGTCTTCCAGAATACTATGAATAAGAGTATACATAAGATTTTCGCTATCGAATTCTGATATTCTGTTACTGAATTTAAGATAATTCTGTCTCTCATTTGCGTAAGAGCGATAAAGATAATCGAAAATTGAATAGACCTTACTTTTTACAATCGTCATGTTGTTATATTCTATATATTTTATTAGATCCCCGATATTGGTGTCGAGGACTGAATCATTTTCACTTACAACCAAGATAAGCTGATCAATTGCGCGAGACACTGCTACATTTAATCTGTTACGCTCGTCTGCAAATTCCGAAATGTGGTTATCTACCGTAGATATAATGACAACGTCTTTCTCTCTTCCTTGAAATTTATCAACCGTATCAGCTTGGATGGTTGTTCCCTCAAAGGCTTTTTGAAGTTGGTCAGTTTGACTACGATATGGTGTAACTATGCCTATAGAGCCGTCGGAGACATTAAGGTTTTGCTCTACAATTATTTCATTTTTGATAACATCAATTTGTCTTTGATTAACCCGGTTACGCTGATGATTGCCCGGGACTGTTTTATATACCAAGAGTGGAGATTTATCCGTTGTCGATTCGGTCATCACAATCAACTCACCACCATAAAACTTCTGATTGCAGAATTCGATGATCTTGGGCGAGCATCTGTAATGTTCTTTCAACATGGTTTTGGGGACGTGCTCAAAAAAATTTGAAAACACCGATAGTAAACTTTGTTTGGAATAGTCGTACCTCTCATCCAACCTAAATTTGTCTAATAAGCCTTTTGTAAAACCATGGGTTTTATTGTCGACCACATGGGTCAGCTGTTTTGTGTCACCCACAACTACCACTCTTTTAGCGCATGAAAGCGCCAATGCTCCAGTGCAAATGTTAACCTGTGACGCCTCGTCTATTATTAGATAATCATATTGTGTATCTGGTGATAGGCTGTTATTGACAGAATAGGTAGTACTCAACACCACAGGATAGTCTTTTAAAAATTCGTTCGAACGCGTTTTTAGCTCCTGCATAGTGTATTGCTTCCGCCTATTTTGACAATATTGCTGCCAAGTTTTATGCCTGAAGACCTTCATACATAATTGCGTGTACCGGTTCATATTTTTATCAAAATCAAATGCTTCTAAGTCAAGTTCGAGTGAAGAAATGAATTCCTGACTATCCTTGATTTTTAATCGATAAAAGCTAGATTGAAAATACTCAATTAATGAAGCCAGTGAGTTTTCTAAGACGTACTGTCGTAATTTGAAAACGCGACTTTTTCGCAACCTAAAGCTGTCATAAACAAATATCAAGGAGGTTACTAATAAGCTACGTATCCTATATGACCGATATGATATCCAAAGTTTAATGGCTTCTTGAAATGAGCGAATATTAAACATATCGTCCAACTGCTCAACATTAAAATCTTCTCGCTGTTGTCTAAAATGGCTATATTCAAGTTCTAGGGCCTGAAGCTCACTCTTTCGCTTGGAGAGTTCTACCTTAGAGTTCAGTTTGGCTTGTAATGTTGAGTAAAGTTGGCTGATATTATTCTGAAGATCCGTTAGCTCTTTAGGCGACAACTTCCAAGAGGATAAATCAGGTTGGGGTTGCTGGTTTTGTAAAAAGTTTGTTTTATTCTTTTTACTACCGAGAGGCGCGATAACAAATTCGAAACCATATTTGGAGAGTTTAGCGTGAACATTCTGTGTTGCAGCGTTGTTACTTGAAACAACAGCAACACTTCCACCATTAGATACTACATTGGCAATAATATTGAGTATCGTCTGAGTTTTACCTGTGCCTGGTGGGCCTTCGATTATGCTTATCCTGTTATTAAGCGCGTTTTTTACAGCTTCTATTTGACTGATATTAAAGCCAAACGGGTAATAGATAGAAGAGATTGAAATAAACGGAGTTTGACTATCTTTTGGTACTTCACTCGCTAAAAATGCACCTAATAGGCTTTGCGAATCCACGAAGCTGATGTTTGAATAATAATGATGTAAGGCGTTGAACTCCTCGCTTTCTGATGTCACAACCTTCAAACCAGTAATGCTGGCGAGTTCTTTCAAATACTCCAAGCAAGTCTTTGCATCTTGCCGAGAGAGAACCGATTCTACAATTTGCACATCATGTTCATGATATGTATAGACTGTATCATTACCCTCAAACTTAACCTTATATTTGCCGTTTTCATGGAAACAGCTCTCAACACCGCTCTGTTCTTTTCCTTTGAGCAAAATTTTTTGATATTGATTTGAATTGTCCAATTAGCCCGTACCTCGGTTTCAACGAAACAAGTCCTGCTCCTAAGGGAAGGTTTGCACTCATAGCATTAATGATGCGCTTGCTAAGTGCGTTTCACATGGCAGATTCTTCTGTACTAAAATCGCATATTATAGAGTATAGGATAATTAAACTTTACAGACCATACGGCAGCATTGGTTGGTGCCGCGCACACCGTAACTTGATTGCATGAATTGAATACTCAGTGAGCTAATCACGTAAATAAAAAAAGTTGCTGAATTAAGCTACGTTAAACGGGCGTTATAGATAAAAACCACAATGACAAACAACGAAGAAATGGCGCTCCCGACGCGATTCGAACGCGTGACCTTCGGCTTCGGAGGCCGACACTCTATCCAGCTGAGCTACGGGAGCTTTATTGAGGTGCGGAGTTTATCATAACTATCGAGCGTGTCACTAAGCTCTTAATCCAAATCCAGCGCTTGCTTAATTTGTGCTAGTTCTTTGCGCAATTCTTCTACTTCATTCTCTAATTTAGCAATGCGGTCTTGTTGTGCTTCGCCTACAGAAACATCCTTATCTGGAGCGAAATCACTCACACTGCTGCTGACTACCGCTGCATCAACAGGGCCCGAAAATAGATGCGCATAGCGGCTTTCACGTTTGCCCGGCTCACGCTCTAGCTTAACAACAATCTCTTCGCCATTGTGATCAGCCAATGAGCTTAATGCTTGTTCAACCTCTACTACATTCGCGAACTCTGCTAAGCGGTTTGTTCTGGTACGAAGTTCACCTGGTGTTTGAGGGCCACGCAGCAGAAGCACACAAATAATGGCTTTTTGTTGTTCGGAGAATTTCAGGCTATTAAATTCTGTATTGCAGAATCGATGCTTGTATTTCAGCACCCTGCTACCTGTGCCACTGACTTCAAACAAAAGGTTCTTTTCTCGCAGATCATCCAAGGTACGCTGCACTTCACCTTCGCTTAGTTCCATTACTGGCTCTCGATTACTCTTTTGATTACACGCCGTGGTAATTGAGTTTAAGGTCAAGGGATATTGGTCGGGTGTGGTTTTTTCCTTCTCTAGCAATACGCCTATAACTCGTGCTTCAAGTGCAGTCAGTTGGATTAACATACTCTATTTCACCTCTTTTGTTTGTGCGCTCTTATCTGTGTTCGATGCACTAACAATTTCATCTAATAGTGCGATTAGGAATTTGGTGCCCGTGCCAGATGCGATACCATCAAACACGCTTTCTTCATTTTTACCGTGTTGCGCTCCTGCAAGGTCACTCACCGAACGAATAATAATCCAATCAACTTCGTTCACGAAGCTAACTTGCCCAACTGCCGCCGATTCCATCTCTGTCACTTGTGCATTGTAAACATCTTGTAACCAAACTCGATATTCTGCGTTGTCGGCAAACACCGAGCCCGTCACACCATTGCCGCCCACTCTCACGTTAATCTCTTTACCCGAGGGCATTTTGATCGCGTCGACATTGTCTACTGCTTGTTGAGCAAGCTTAAGCAAGTTATCTGATACCGTAAAATAAGGCATCTGTTGAGGAGAGTCCCATCCTTGTTTAACCACCGACATCTCTTCTGGGAATTGGTACCCAAAGTTTTTGTACTTTGGCGCATGCGGATCGCTCTTTTCACGTTCTTTGTATCGCGCTAAGGCTTGTTCGTAGTAAGACGGTAAGGTGTATTCCTGGCCGTTATCCTTCAAGGCTTTGTTGGTACCACCTGCGGCACGCGCTGGTTTTGGATTCACATACACCGACTCATCATGAAAATACCAACGTTCAGGTATCGCAATGTCGCCCACATTAAACTCAGGGTTGATGGCACCCGCAATCCCCATCATCACGACTCGTTTAACAGGAAAGTAATCGAGTGCCATTTGCATCGTCATGGCCGCGTTAGGGACTGAAATCCCTGTGGTAAAAATAAGAACCTTCTCACCTTTGTAAGTGCCTAATTGATACTTCACACCGCGAATAGTCAAGACTTCATCAATTTGGGCGTGCGCCAATTGACTGAATGCAGTATCAATGGCTTTTATCTCTGGCGAGTAAGCAGCAACAATGGCAGTGAAACCTTCTTCTGTACTGAAATCTCTTGGACCATATCGATTCTCGGCGAGCACTTGGCCAGTCGCGAACACGAATAGAAGCGCTGTCACCAACCCTTTCAATAAATGGCTTACTGTTTTCATCACTTCACTCCTAGTTGCGATACCGTATCTTCAATAATGCCCAACCAATCTTGCTTCGTTTTTTCTGGCAGGAAGCTAGCTTTAAAACCATTTTGCACCAAGGTAATCAGGTCAGATGCTTGCATGTTCACATGCTCTGCTAGTGCCATAAAGTTCTCGTTCAGATAGCCGCCGAAGTAGGACGGGTCATCAGCGTTCACAGTTACGCGTAAGCCATCATTCATCAATTGAAGAATGTTGTGCTCACTCATTTGGTCAATCACGCAAAGCTTAAGATTACTCAGTGGACAGACGGTTAAAGGCACTTGATGTTGCTTTAAGTACGCCATGAGTTCGGGATCTTCAATACTTCTCACGCCATGGTCGATGCGGTCAACCTTGAGTAAATGTAGTGCTTCCCAAATATATTCTGGCGGCCCCTCTTCTCCAGCATGTGCAACTAGTTTAAAACCCAATGCTTTTGCTTGTGCAAACACTCGTTCAAATTTAGATGGCGGATTCCCCAGCTCAGAGCTATCCAACCCGACGGCTTTAATATGCTCATAGTAAGGCCTCGCTTTTTCTAGGGTTTCAATGGCGCTTTCTTCACTAAGGTGGCGTAAGAAAGACAAAATAAGATAAACACTAATACCCAGTTCATCTCTGGCTTTCTCGATGGCCTTAATAAAACCCGGCATAAAGACATCATAAGAAACTCCGCGTTCTGTATGCGTTTGCGGGTCAAACATAATTTCAGCATGCAATACGTTTTGCTCATGACACTTACACAAATAAGCCCACATTAACTGAAAAAAGTCGTCTTCGTCTCGAAGCACATCCGCTCCTTGATAATATAGGTCAAGGAAGCTTTGAAGATTGTCGAACTGATAGGCGCTTTTGATTGCGTCGACATCGGAAAAAGGCAATTCAACATGATGCTTTTGAGCCAAATCCCACATGAGTTGTGGCTCTAAACTACCTTCGATATGTAAATGTAATTCTGCTTTCGGTAAGCGCTGAATCAATGTTTCAAGATTGCTCATTCCAAGTTCCTGCGGCTGATTGATCTGGTCTACAAAATCTGGACAAACAAAGCGATGAGGTCTTCGGCAAGTAAGAAAAGGTAAACACGGCTTCCATTACATTACCATAGTAATATACTGATGATGTAGTGATAATCTGCTATAAATAACCCTAACAATCACAAGCCAAACAATGTCTTGCATAAAATAAGAATAATAAAGAGGAAGACCCATGCTTGCCCGCTTCTTGGAAACCACATTTTCACTTAAACAGCACGCGACCACCGTGAAAACTGAAGTCATTGCTGGTTTAACTACCTTTGCGGCAATGTCATATATTCTCATAGTGAATCCAAGCATACTTGGCCTGAGCGGAATGCCAGTGGCTGGCCTTATCACTGTCACCGCGCTGGCTGCTTGTTTAGGTACTTTGCTAATGGCTTGGCTAACCAATTATCCGGTGGCACTTGCGCCCGGCATGGGGTTGAACGCCTTCTTTGCTTTTACTATATGCTTAAGCCGAGAAATACCTTGGGAAGCCGCGCTTGGCATCGTTTTTTATAATGGTGTGCTGTTCTTATTGTTAACGTTATCTGGGCTAAGACAAAAAATTGCCGAAGCAATCCCCGCGGCCCTGAAAATTGGCGTACAGTGCGGTATCGGCTTATTCATTGCCTTTATCGGTCTGAAGAATGCAGGACTGATTGTTGACAACCCTGCGACATTTGTCGGATTGGGCGACCTTTCGGAACCTGCTGTATTGCTTGCGCTCTTCGGTATTATCTTCACCATTGTTTTGGTCTTAAAGAAAGTGTCGGGTGCCATCCTTATCTCTATTATTACACTTACCCTCATTGGTCTTTTCATTCCAACAGAAGCCGGCTACTTGACTGCTAAACCTGATGCAATCGTTGGTTTGCCCGCGCCTATTTCAGATACCTTTTTCGCAATGGACTTGATGTATCCCATCATCAACTTTGCTACAACGTGGGACTTAATATTTGCGCTGATGTTTGTGAACATGTTCGACACTATTGGCACTTTAATTGGTGTATCGAAACGAGCCAAGCTAGTAGATGAACAAGGCAAGTTACCGCTTATGGGCCGGGCGATGACCGCGGATGCGACTGCCGGTGTTGTTGGTGCAGCCTTGGGCACCTCACCTGTGACTAGTTATGTGGAATCTGCAGCGGGCGTATCAGCTGGCGGGCGAACCGGTTTAACCGCTGTCGTCGTTGCGATTTGTTTCTTACTCGCCTTATTTTTGTCCCCTCTCATGTTAGTTATACCCCTAATGGCAACCACGCCAGCATTGGTGATGGTGGGTATTTTCATGATGGACTCAATCAAAGAGCTAGAGTTTGACGACCTAACCAGCGTCGCTACCGCAATCATCGCGTTAATGGCAATGCCACTGACTTTCAGTATCAGTGAGGGGATCGCTTTGGGCTTTATCACTTATGTAGGTATTCGCTTGGGGACGGGTGAATTCAAAAAAGTGAGTCTTTTAACCTACGCAATGGCGGCAGTTTTCTTACTAAGGTATATACTTGATTTGAAATAAGCGCTTAGTGACAAGCTAAACATGTTTCCAATTGTAAAGATTTTGAACTGTCAGGATATAAACGTACGTAGTATTTACCAATCCAGTGACTGCAAGGCCGCTCGCATTGTCTTGCTCAATGACTATAGCAACGGTATGAAAAGGAAAATCAATGACATCGCATAAAACTGACTCACTTAAACCGGAAGATATCCCACAGCAAGCCTTCGATTGGTATGACGAATATGCCCATGGCGATATTAACCGACGAACGTTTTTATCACGATTAGGTACCTTGTCTGTTGCAGGTTTATCTTTAGGGCTTATTTCTAGCTCACTTATCCCAGACTACGCAAAAGCGGAGCAAGTTAGCTTCAATGACGCTGATATTAAAGCTACCTATGAAACTTTCGACTCGCCGCTAGGGCATGGGAAAGGCGAAGGTTACTTAGTGGTACCGCGTAATCTCGACAAAAAGGCACCCACTGTACTTGTGGTTCACGAGAATAGAGGCTTAAACCCTTACATTAAGGATGTCGCTCGACGTCTTGCCAAAGCAGGTTTTGTTGCATTTGCACCAGACGCCTTAGCACCTTTAGGTGGTTACCCTGGGAATGATGACGAAGGTCGAAGCATGCAGCGAAGCCTAGATCGTGACAAAATTGAACAAGACTTCATGGCAGCAGCTAACTGGCTGAAAAAGCATGAAAGTGGTACAGGCAAATTAGGTGTCGTTGGATTCTGTTTTGGTGGTTATATTAGTAACTTGTTAGCAGCGACAATGCCTAATGAGATCGATGCCGCTGTACCGTATTATGGCACACCAGCAAAAGCTGAGCTCCAACAGAATGTGAAAGGCCCATTGATGATCCACTTTGCCGAATTGGATAAGCGTGTGAATGCATCTTGGGAGTCGTACGAAGCCGTTCTTAAGGCTAACGATGCGAATTATAAAGCGCATTTCTATGCTGGCGCTCAACACGGCTTTCATAATGACTCTACCAGTCGTTTCAGCCCTCAAGACGCCGACTTATCTTGGCAACGTACGTTAGATTTCTTTGGTAAACATCTCGCGTAGTTCTTCGCGAGACATTGACTTAATGCCATCAGATAACATCAATCTGTATTTAGAGAAAGTTGCAGGCCAACGCGCGTTTAGTAAAGGTATGCGTCTTCATGAGCAAAAAAAAGTACGCGCTCTGCAACGGGATCAACTGTTAATTACAGCCATTGTCGAAGATAACACACAGTATCGGGTGAGCCTGTCCTTAGTAAATGATAAGTACGAGGGGCAATGTGAGTGTGATGTTTCTGAAGGCTTTGAATTTTGCCAGCATTGCGTTGCTGTCGCTTTAGCAAACGATGAGCAAGAACAAGAGCTGGAGCGACTTCGCAGTGGCGATGCAAAGGACCGGATCGCCGCGTACGTGAGCAGCTTAGATGAAGATGATGCCAAAGCAATGCTGCTTGAGCTCATGACAAAACAAACTGATGATCTCAACAAATGGCAAATCATTGCTGACATTTCAGCGAAAAAGGCCAATATCAAAGATATCTGCGACATCATCAATACCGCTTTGCCAGTCCGTGAAGTATGGCGCAAAGACAGAGTCAAAACATACTTCGACCTTGCCATCACCAAACTGAATGCTGTGCACGATATTTTACCTCGCTTACCTGCTGAAAACGCTGTGGAAATTACCGAGTACGCGCTAAAGCGCTACGATAAGGTCATGAATAAAATAAAGGACGATAAAAGCCAGAGCTTAAAAGTTGAGTATTTATTCACACAGTGGCTCATACAATTCAGCGAGGCATGCGCTTGGCCTATTGAGCAGAATGTTTCGTTTTTAAAGAATCTGTATTTGACGCACTATGCTAATTTTACACTTCGTCCTGTCCTATCTCGTTTCTTCACAAATGACATCGAACAGAAAGAAGCCATAGTGCAATCCATTCTTGATTGGCGTGAGAGCCTGCAAGCCGACCAAGCGCTTACGCTGACGGAAGATTTACGGCATTATTTCATGCTCAACAGCGACTGGAAAAGCCTGATTTCTATCAGCGAAAGCACTGCAACCGAGGCGAATCAAAAGCTGGAATTACTTGGTTATTATATAAAAGCAGAACAAGTAAAAAGTGCTAAAGACCTCATGGATGAATTGCAGGCAACCACCTTAAACCAAACTCAAATAACAAAGTTACAGAAACTTGAATTAGCGCTACAGGGAGCGACAAGCCCAAAAGAAGTGCAGTTGAAACAGCTCTGGGATATTTTCGAAAGCAACTTAGAGCCCGCCGATTTGCAGGCGTTTTTGAATATGCTCAATCATCTTGAGCCTGAGCAGGTAAAAAATTATCAACAGCAAGCTGAGAACCTCGCAAAAATGAAGCTCAATGACAAAGCTAGTTCGTTTGATAATGATAAGCTAGTTGCAGTGTTTATGATCACAAATAACTGGCAAGCGGCCTATCAAGTAGCGATGCAAAGTGATCTCAAACCAGCATTACTGCACCAATTAGCTCAAAGAGCCATTACTGAAGATTACGATACGGGTCTCAATTTGTATCGTAAACTGATCATGCACTACCCAGCAAGAACCACGCATGAAGATTATATGACAGCGATTAACTTGTTAAATGAATTAAAAGAGGCGCTGCTATTCACTTCAAAAAGCCCTGAAAAGGCCAAGCTCGCTTTCGATTTTTTAGTCAGTGAACTGAATTATGAGTTCAAACAGAAACGAAAATTCCTTGCTTTGTTAGGTAAATACTATGGCTTGTAAACCATTTTGTGCAGAGTTTAGCTAATCAAAACAGTTTGTTAACCGATAAAAAGAGATAAAACCCTTTCTACCACGTTTATATTCGTGTAGTGAAAGCGCAACAAATAGTTGTTTACCCCTGACTAATGTTTATAATTGCGGTAAGTTGTTGTGAGTCTTAGTAAATTGCAGGAGATTTTTGTGAAACTTAGAGTGTTGTTAAGTCTATTTATATCAGCCTTGGTTATTGTGAGTGTAAACGCTCAAGAGACTACCGACCAAGATTTGCTAGACCGCATTAAACCGGTCGGAAAAGTGCATGTTGCTGGTGCGGCACCTGCTGCAGCTGCCGGGCCTCGTACAGGTAAACAAATATATGATGGCGCGTGCGTCGCTTGTCATACATCTGGCGTATTAGGTGCACCAAAACTTCAAGTTGCTGCTGATTGGAAACCACGCCTAGACGAGAAAGGTTTTGAACAGGTGTGGAAAAACGCGGTCAATGGTATCAATGCCATGCCTGCCATGGGAACTTGTGGTGATTGTACTGAAGAAGACATCAAAGTTGCTGTCGAGTACATGATCGAAGGTATCTAACTAGCGCATTCAGTCGCGCGTACCCTTAAATTTAGTTGTATTAAGAGCGGGTAGGATCATTCCTTGAAATGAGCGAAGACGAAAAAGTAATCGGTGAGTTAAGTGAACAAGAGTTGCGGGAGCTTATTCCCCAACTCCAGTTACTTACCGAAAAATATAAGCGCGCTGAGCAAGTTCAGAAAGCGTTATTCGAGATTAGTGAACTCGCGAGTTCAGTAAGTAATCTCGATCGTCTTTATAAAGCCGTTCACGACATTGTTAGTGAGTTCATGAGCGCTGACAACTTCTACGTTGCTTTTTACGATCCTTCCGATAAACACGTCGACTTTGCCTACTTTGTTGATGAAGTTGATGAAGAAGAACTCAGCCGAGTGCCATACGAACGGATCATGGATGGCGTTACGGGGTATATTCTAAAAAGCGGTACTAGCTTGGTATTAACCAAGGAAAACCTCGAATCGGTAGTCGAAGAAACGGGTATTAGAATACTAGGGACTCCGCCGGTTGATTTGGTTGGTGTACCATTGAAACGCAGTACCGA
Source organism: Brumicola blandensis (assembly GCF_031846165.1). NCBI lineage: Bacteria > Pseudomonadati > Pseudomonadota > Gammaproteobacteria > Alteromonadales > Alteromonadaceae > Brumicola > Brumicola blandensis. Next base: position 60,482 of record NZ_JAVRIE010000002.1, on the reverse strand, counting down.
AGTCATTGGTGCCATGGTTGTGCAGAGTTATAACGACGATGTTCGCTATGACCAAGACGACTTTGAAGTTCTCTCATTTATCTCTCAACACATTGTGACTACGGTCGACCGTGTTAAAAGTCGTGAAGTGACCGAACGCACCATTCGTGAACGTACCAAACAATTGCGAACCATCAATGATGACCTTCAAGAAGAAATCTTGGAACGTCAGAAAATTGAGTCTCTGCAAACCGCATTATTTGAAATTTCAGAATTATCAGTCGCTTTAGACGATGACATGCCGCGCTTCTATTCGAAGCTACATGCAATATTGGCTCGTTTGATCAGTGCACCTAACTGTTTTGTCGCCGTACTGACTGAAAATAAAGACAGCCTTAACTTTCCGTATTTCAGTGATGAATTACATGAATCGGCAGAAGAACGTCCTTTAGGTCTTGGCTTAACGGAATATATCATTCGTCGCGGTGAAGCCTCACTGATAGACAACTCACGTATTTTAGCCTTAGTTGAAGAAGGCGAAGTCGACGTTACTATTGCACAGAACATGATGGAGCATAACAACTCCTGGTTGGGCTCACCACTTGTGATCGACGGCGAAGTTCACGGTGTTATTGCAGTTCAAACCTACGGTAAGTTAGAAGATTACACACAGAAAGATCTCGAAATTTTGCGCTTTGTTTCCCACCACATTGCCGTTGCAATGGAGCGTAGAAGAAGTTCGGAATCGCTGAAAGAATACAATTTACAGCTGACCGAAAAAGTACAAGAGCGTACTGAAGAATTAAACAAAACTAACGAATACCTGAAGAAACAGATAGAGCAGCGTAAGGAAATTGAGTTAAAGCTTATTCATGATGCCCATCACGATGCCTTAACCGACTTACCGAATCGCGTTATGTTTAATAGCCGCCTAGAGTTGGCGATTGCTAACAAAAAGCGACATCCTGAGAATCAATTTGCTGTTCTCTTTATCGATCTCGATCGCTTTAAAATTATTAACGACACTCTCGGCCATCATGCTGGCGATGAGTTCCTGGTTGAAGTTGCTCAGCGAATTGCCTTATGTAAACGTGGCCATGACTTACTTGCGCGCCTAGGCGGTGATGAGTTTGTTATCCTCTTGGATAACTTTGAGACGGTCAGTGCCGTTGAAGAAGTAGCAACACGCGTTATTAATTCCGTTTCCGTACCTTTCGTACTCGATGGTAAAGAAATGTTCAGTGGTGCAAGTATCGGTATTGCTCACCTCAATAGTACTTACATGTCAGCAGACGAAGTACTGCGTGACGCCGATGCAGCAATGTATCAGGCGAAAAGCTTAGGTCGTGGACGCTATATAACCTTCGATAAGAGCATGCGTGAAAAGCTACTGGAAGACATCCAACTTGAAGCTGAATTCCGCAAAGCGCTTAAAGCAAAAAGCTTTGACTGCGTGCTCCAACCGGTTATGTCACTTACCGATGAGACATTGCTCTACTACGAATGCACATTGCAGTGGCATAATGAAACCTTCGGTCAAATCAACCGTGAGCAGTTTTGGCAGATAGCTGAACAATGCGGTTTGACTTTAGATTTAAACCAATTCTTGCTTGATGGTGCCATCGGCTTGCTGGCTCAGTGGAAACACGATCCACAATACGCCAACCAGCGCATTGGCGTAAGCTTGTCAGTGGAGCATTTAATGCAGAAAGACTTGGTCAATGAGTTAATTGAGCAAGTAAAAGAAGCCGATTTCGAACCGGACATGTTGCTACTTGAGTTCTCAGAAAGCGCACTAACCAACCGCTCGCAATTTATTCTGCCTGCGATTAAGAAAATCAAACGCAACGGCTTCGGTCTGATCCTAGACAACTTTGGCAGTGGCTCTGCGTCATTGAACTATTTGTTCTCTTATCCTTTCAAATTCTTAAAAATAGACGAGCGATTTGTCCAATCATTTACTCGCTCTGAGAAGAACTTACGTTTTATTGAGTCTGTTATTCTTGTTGCAGAGAAAGTGGGTCTGACAGTTATTGCTGAAGGTATCTCCAGCAAAGCTAAGCTTGATGGTTTAATTGGGCTAGGATGTGAGTTTGGGCAAGGCGACATGCTCGGACAAACGATTCTTCTCGACTTCGTTGATGACACTGACGACGCTGCCACCGAAGAATAAGCACTACACCTTTTAACTGCGCAACTACCCCAGTAAGTTACGCAGGTTTGCGATACTCTTTTCTCCCTTTTCTTGACGCTCTTCAGCACTTGGCTTTTTCTTTTGAAATTCCCATTGAACATCATCTTGGGGCAATTCATAGAGGAAACGAGAAGGTTCAGGCTGAATTATCTCTCCAAATTGACGACGTTCCCGGGCAATACTGAAAACAAGCTCTTGCTGTGCTCTGGTGATCCCAACATAGGCAAGGCGGCGCTCTTCGTCTACATTATCCTCGTCGATACTACTCTGATGAGGCAGCAGGCCTTCTTCCATGCCCACCATATAAACATATGGGAATTCGAGTCCCTTGGAAGCGTGCAATGTCATTAACTGAACCTGATCAGCTTCGGCATCATCTTCACCACGCTCCATCATGTCTCGCAGTATTAAACGATTAACTATTTCAACGAGTGTCATCGGTGGCTCTAGCTCATCGCCTTGCAACATATCATTGACCCAAGAAAACAGTGTACTCACATTGGCCATTGCCATTTCAGCCGCCTTGGGACTCGCACTTTGTTCATACAGCCATTCTTCATAACCCATTGCTTTAATAAAGTCTCGCAGCACACCAATCGTATCGCCACGGTCCATGTTGTCTGCCGCTTCAACAACCCAGCGTGAGAAGCTACTGACCGATTGGTACGCACTAGTGCCTAAAATACTCTTTAAGCCGTCGTGGCAGCAGGCTTCAAACAGTCCAATTTTGTTCGCATTAGAGAAGTGTCCAACTTTTTCAAGGGTAGCCCGTCCAATGCCACGAGTGGGTGTATTGATGACGCGCAGCAAAGCATTGTCGTCATCCTGGTTTACCAAAAGGCGCAAGTAAGCCATGATATCCTTTACTTCAGTTCGCCCAAAGAACGACATGCCACCGCTGATTTTATAGGGAATACGGTTGCTCATGAGTACTTTTTCGAAGACTCTGGATTGGTGATTGCCACGATACAGGATCGCATAATCACCATAAGCCGTATTATTCATGAAGCGATGAGCCATCAATTCGGCCACTACCTTCTCCGCTTCATGTTCTTCATTCTTTGATACCACCACTTTCAATGACTCACCGTAAGCAAGTTCACTAAATAAACGTTTATCGTACACGTGCGGGTTGTTCTGAATAAGGATGTTTGCGCTGTGCAATATGCGGCCCGAAGAACGGTAATTTTGCTCCAGCTTAATGAGTTTCAAGCTTGGAAAGTCTTTTTGCAGCAAGACCAAATTTTGTGGACGTGCGCCACGCCATGAATAAATAGATTGGTCATCATCACCTACCACAGTGAATCGAGCTCTTTGCCCTACCAATAAACGCACTAACTCATATTGGCTGGTGTTTGTATCTTGGTACTCATCGACGAGCAAGTACTTCAACATGCTTTGCCACTTTTCTCTAACCGCCTGATTCGTCTTTAGCAATAAAGTAGGTAGCAGGATAAGATCATCAAAGTCGAGTGCGTTGTATGCCTTTAAGTGTGAGGCATATTGTACGTAATATTTGGCCTGCTCAACTTCGATATCACCTTGTGCTATCTTCAATGCCGCCTCTGGCATGACTAGGTCGTTCTTCCAATTTGAAATGCGACTTTGCAGCGCTGACAACAAGTCTTTATCACCGTCGTAATCAATTTCGGTTAAATCACGCAAGAGACTTAAGGTATCTTTATCATCGAAGAGAGAGAAACCTGCCTTGTAGCCTAACTGCAGCACATGCTTCTTAATAATGCTCAGGCCAAGAGTGTGAAACGTTGACACTTTCAAACCACGTGCTTCTGCCTTACCTAAGGTTTGTCCAACCCGCTCTTTCATTTCACGGGCTGCTTTGTTCGTAAACGTCACTGCCGCTATTTGGCGAGCTTTATAACCACACTCTCGGACTAAGTAGGCTATTTTATTGGTAATAACACGTGTTTTTCCGCTACCTGCACCGGCAAGTACCAAGCATGGACCTGATACATATTCGACTGCCTCTTGTTGTGCATCGTTTAAGCGCATATTTTCTCTCTAATAGACTCGCGTTGAGTGATTTTGAATAGCTGTTTTGAAAAGCTGTTCTGGTAGTGACGGAAAACACCTTAGGAGGCAGGATCCGAAACAAGAAATAAATTATAACAAATGACGCGTAGATAACGCTTTTTTCTTTTGTATTTCGGGCTACAATTATACAGAGAATTTAAATGAAGGAATAAGCGATGCTTGACCCAAAAAAGTTAGAAGAAATTGCCAAAAATATCAGTGATGCTATCCCGCCAGGCGTAAAAACGATGGCTGGTGAAGCTGAGAATCGCGTCAAACAAGTCCTTCAGGCCCAGTTGTCGAAACTCGACCTAGTGACGCGAGAAGAGTTTGATGTGCAAAGCCAAGTATTGATCAGAACACGTGAGAAGCTCGAAGCCTTGGAAGCGCGTTTAGCTGCTTTAGAGACGCCGGAAGAAAAGTAAGCCGCTAGAAAGACAGTCCTGCAAATACGCCACAGGTGATGACTAAGCCAACCCAATGATTGTGTAAGAATGCTTTAAAGCACAGTTCTTTTTGGCGAGTTGTCACCAAGCGCAACTGATAAATAAACATACCTGCAGCAATGAATAGCGACACAAAATACGCCACATTCAGCTCAGTAATTATCCCCACCCAAATCAATAAACCTAGGCTGATGACCTGCAATATACCAATGGCTAACACGTCATAGCGACCAAACAATATGGCCGTCGATTTGATCCCCACTTTCAGGTCATCATCTCTGTCGACCATGGCATAGGCGGTATCGTAGGCCACAGTCCATGTTAAGTTCGCCAAATATACAATCCACAACCAATACGGCAGGCTTTCTTGGATCGCCATAAACGCCATAGGAATTGCCCAGCTAAAAGCGGCGCCCAAGAATATTTGTGGTAAGTGTGTATAACGCTTCATAAAAGGATAAAGGCTAGCCAAAAATAAAGCGCCAACAGAAAGCACAATCGTTTGCCAATTTAAAAACAAGACCAAGATAAACGCTAACGCAATCAAGCATGCAAACAATTGCAGGGCCTCGTTTGCGCTGACTCTGCCCGACACGAGTGGTCTTGACTTGGTGCGGGCAACTTCACCGTCTACTTTGCGATCAGCATAATCGTTGATCACACAACCGGCTGAACGCATCAAAACGACACCCGCTGTGAAAATAAAAAGGATATGAAAAGCAGGAAACCCGTTTGCTGCCCACAACAAAGCCCACATGGTTGGCCACAGTAACAAATAAATACCGATGGGTTTATCAGCACGCATTAGGTGCCAATAAGCTTCACGATTTTGCCACTTAAGTAACATTAGCCAACGCTCAGCAAGGTGAACAAGTAACTCATGCCTGCATGCTCTCGGCGACATAGCAAGGACAGTCGGGCAGGAAAACTTCAGCCACCAGCAAATGCCAGTCATGTACTTTGAACTTCGAGCGGCGTCCCCACAGAGCGTGCTTGAGTTCGGCATGTGGGTCAATCGGATTTGTCGTTAGTTTTGCAATAGAGAATTCACTACGAACGAATTGGTCATCGTTGAAAATCCGTTGGCCTAAAGGTTGATTGCCAAGAGTCGCCCATGTTGTCTTACACAAATGTTCAGGCAACACACTGCGAGCAAAGACCCATGGTTTTCCTTCACCATACAAAATGACTTCGCGAACTTGCCACGCTTGTTCGTCATATTGCGGTAACGCTAATTGTTCACTTTCGTCACCGTGCATGGTTGCTTGTCCAATCACTTCAACTTCAAAGCTAGAAGTAAGTGCTTGTAAACGTTCTGTTAATGAACCGGTATTAAGCAGCCAGTCAGACAAGCCGACTTGCGGAATATGATGCTGTGTTGGTGATACCCAGTTGGCGTCAATACCGATGGGAAATTGATTATTTTCTGACAAGTGATTTAGAAATTTGAGTTTAATCCGATATACTAAGTCTAACACAGCAAAGAATATATCTGCATCCGTATTGTTCTTCACAGAGGCTTGATCATGGCAGTTTGGCAAAAAAGACATCAGAGTAATCGTAAACAGCAAGTCCTTCAGGCTCTGCTTTCATTAGCATTACTCATTGGTTTTTCACTGGCGCTGTCAGTGAGCGCGAATGCTCAAGACGAGTCTGCCGCTCCATCATACGCCTATGTGGGCCTTGAGCCAGACATCGTAACAAACTATGCGGGAGACAATTCGAAGAAGTTGGGTTATGTTCGCGTGACCATTGAAATGATGGTTTCGGATCCTAGCCTCATTCCAGAAATTGAACATCATATGCCACTGCTAAGAGCCACAGCGATTGAAGTATTCGGCGCACAGCCAGAGGACAAGATCCGATCACTAACGGGTCGTGAGGATATTCGCAGAATGGTGTTACAACAATTCAGAGATATTATGAAGCGTGAAACGGGCGAAGATACAATACAAAACATTATCTTCACCAAGTATTTACGTCAGGGCGGTTAGTTCTTTTTAATACCTGCAATTTGGTGGCTCGCGAGTGCCATCAAACACCCTGATATTAAGCCAAACAGATGTGCCTCGTTCGCCATATTCACCCACAAAACATCAGCGTAACCCAGCGCCAACCAAGCTAGTAAAAACAACACTAAGTTTCTTGGTAAGCCAATTCCCCATTGCGGGCGCAACCAGCCAATCCACCAAACAAAACCGAATAATGCATACACTACGCCAGATAGACCGCCGAAATTAGGCCCCGAAATCAACAGCTGTGCGACGTTTGACGCGACGCCAGATATTAAAAACATAATGACTAACGAAGTCGTGCCAAACATTCGCTCTAATTGCGTTCCTAATACCCACCACCATAAAAGATTAAATACGATATGCAGCATGCTAAAATGCAGGAATACAGGCCCAATAAGACGCCACCACTCATGTGTTTGTGTTAGCACGCCAATTGGACGAATACTGATTGCTTGGGCGATGGGCTGAAATGCACCGAAATAGCTAAAGATATAAACAAGAGCACATATAAGTAGAATAATAGATGTAAAAGGCGTTTGTTTCGCCATTTGCAACCAAGGAGGTGCCCCCCCGGATTTATTCGGCTCGGGAAAACTCAAGAGCGATCGCCAGCTTCAATGGGAAACTGTTGTCGCCACATCTCAAAACCGCCGTCCATACTATATACTTCCTCAAAGCCTTGATGCAGAAGGTATTGGGCTGCTTGTTGAGAGCTGTGTCCATGGTAGCAGACCACGACTACTGGCGTATCAAAGTCATTCTCATTCATAAACTGAGCAATGCTGCCATTATTCAATTGGATTGAACCGGGAATATGAGCCTGCTCAAACGATTGATCGTCACGAATGTCTACAATCTTAGCGCTGCCTTCATCAAGCTTTGCTTTTGTGTCTACGATCGAAATGTGTGCAAACTGTTCCATATAACACCTTTATTTTTCTTGGGTTCGACTAATCGGCCTGCCAGTTTAATAATACCTTACCTGAACGCCCAGAGCCCATGGTTTCAAAGCCTTTCGCAAAATCATCTATGCCAAACTGGTGAGTGATAATTGGCGAAAGATCCAGACCACTTTGTAATAGACTGACCATTTTATACCAAGTTTCAAACATTTCTCGGCCGTATATGCCTTTGATCGTGAGTCCTTTGAATATCACTTGGTTCCAATCCACGGCGACATCTTGTGGTGGAATACCTAACATGGCAATTTTGCCACCATGGTTCATTTTATCTAACATGTCACGAAATGCGCTTGGCACGCCCGACATTTCGAGTCCAATATCAAACCCTTCTGTCATGCCGAGTTCGTTCATCACGTCTTTAAGGTTTTCTGACGCCACATTCACCACACGGCTTGCGCCCATCTTTTTGGCTAAATCAAGACGATAGTCATTAATATCAGTAATCACCACATGACGAGCACCAACATGTTTTGCAACAGCAGCCGCCATAATCCCAATCGGACCAGCACCCGTGATCAGTACATCTTCACCGACTAAATCGAAAGACAAAGCAGTGTGAACAGCATTGCCAAACGGGTCAAAAATCGCCGCCATATCATCACTGATATTGGCAGGAATTTTAAATGCATTGAATGCAGGTATCACAAGATACTCCGCAAACGCACCTTGACGGTTTACACCAACGCCGGTTGTGTTGCGGCATAAGTGGCGGCGTCCAGCACGACAGTTTCGGCAATGACCACAGGTAATATGCCCTTCACCCGACACTCTGTCACCTAGGGTAAAACCAGCGACTTCTTGCCCAATCTTGACTACTTCACCTACATACTCGTGACCAACAATCATAGGCACTGGAATAGTCTGTTGCGACCATTCATCCCAATTAAAGATGTGCATGTCGGTACCACAAATCGCGGTTTTGCGGATCTTAATTAATAAGTCATTCGGGCCAATTTCAGGCACCGGGTTATCAGCCATCCATATACCAGGCTCGCGATGCAGCTTAGCAAGTGATTTCATTTGCTGAGGGTTAGCGGGAGAATTCATTAAATCACTCCTAATTCTTTACCAACTTCAATAAATGCGTCTACCGCTTTATCAATGTGAGCAATAGAATGAGCTGCCGACATTTGTGTGCGGATTCTTGCCTTGCCCTTAGGTACGACTGGGAAAGAAAAACCAACCACGTAGATACCACGCTCTAACATTTTTTCAGCCATGACACTGGCAAGTTTTGCATCGCCTAACATGACAGGGATGATGGCGTGATCTTTGCCCGAAAGTGTAAAACCAGCATCTTCCATGCGAGTTCTGAAGTGCAAAGAGTTTCGGATCAATGCATCGCGAAGGTCTTTACCGTTTGCCATCATATCGAATACTTTCAACGAGGCTGATACGATAGGAGGCGCAACAGAGTTAGAAAATAAGTAAGGACGTGAACGTTGACGCAACCAATCAATCACTTCTTTTTTACCTGAAGTATAACCACCAGATGCACCACCGAGCGCTTTACCTAAGGTACCTGTTAATATATCCACTCGGCCCATAACATCGCAGTACTCATGACTACCTTTGCCGTTTTCACCAACGAAACCGGTAGCATGGCAATCATCGACCATGACCATCGCATCGTATTTATCAGCAAGGTCACAAATACCTTTCAAATCAGCAATAACGCCGTCCATTGAAAACACACCATCAGTTGCGATCAACTTAAAGCGTGCGCCATCCTCTGTCGCTTTGATTAGCTGTTCTTCAAGCGCTGCCATATCATTACTTGCATAACGATAGCGCATGGCTTTACTCAGGCGTACACCATCAATGATACTGGCGTGATTTAATGCATCGGAAATAACCGCATCTTCCTTTTCGAGAACGGTTTCAAACAAACCACCATTCGCGTCAAAGCAAGAGGGATAGAGAATGGTATCTTCTGTACCTAAGAATTCACTGATTTTTTGCTCAAGTTCTTTGTGTATATCTTGCGTGCCGCAAATAAAACGAACAGATGCAACGCCAAAACCATGAGAATCTAAGCCAGCTTTCGCTGCCGCGATAAGGTCTGGATGGTTGGCTAAACCAAGGTAGTTATTCGCGCAGAAGTTGATAACGTCATCGCCACCTGCGACTTTAATGTCGGCATGTTGTTGTGACGTGATTACGCGCTCATTTTTGTATAAACCATCTGCTTTAGTGGCATCCAATTGCGCTTGAATGTGTGAGATAAAACCTTGTGACATAGATTACCCTCAGGTTGCATGTTCTTAGACTCGCGCATTGTCCAGTATTGTGCTCTATGTGTCTAGGTGACGAAGGGCTAAATCCACCTTTTTCAACACTGTTTGTACCAGTAAATGCGTCATTAAATCTTTACCTTTAGCGCGTGTTCCCCAAGGTAAATAAACCCACTCTTTGCCCTTTTGCTCTTTTATATTCACTTCATAGACAGAGCCCACGTAGTCTTGCGATAAGTATGGCCCGGTACGTCGGTAGTTGCTATGGGCATATAAGCCAATAACGCGAGTGCCCATGGCGGTTGCCATATGTGCCGGCCCAGTATCTGGCGCAATCACTAATTGAGCATCTGCAAGCAATGCTAACATTTGTTTTAAACTTGTTTTTCCAACGAGGTCAAGATCGATATGCTGACTTTGTTCTTTTATTTTAGCAGAAATTTCAGCGTCTAAAGGACCGGGGCCACCGCACAGCACTACCTTGTAATCTTTCTCGCTTAAGTACTCAGCTACAGCTACGTAACCGTGTACAGTCCAATTCCTTTCTGCCTTCGACGCCGCGGGACTAATCACGATATACTTGCCAAGATGCTGGGTTTGCTCTCTTGCCCATTGCCAGTCGCTTTCAGACAACGGCATATCCCAACTAGGCTCTGGATCTTTGGGAATGCCTATCGCATCAGCAAAACCCATAAACCCCTCTAGGACATGGGCGTAGCGTTGAGGAGCGATACGTTCATTAGTGAAGAATCGATGACCTTCTTTACTGCGCTTCCAATCAAAACCAATGCGTCTTTTCGCTTTTATGACTTTGGATAATAAATTCGCACGAAGGGCAACTTGCATCACAAACAGTGCATCGAAGACTCTATCACCGAGTGCTTCTTTTACGCTTTCTTTCGCTTGCTTACCTGCTTTTTTGTCATAGACGATAAATTCAACACCTTGCATCCCCTTGAGAAGTTGATATTCGACCTTTCCGATGATCCAGGTAATTTTAATATCAGGGCGATGTTTTCGTATGCGAGTCACCATTGCCACGGCGTGACAAACGTCTCCAATAGCAGAAAGTCGTAAAATACAGAGTTGAAAAGCTTGGCTCAAATGAAATCCGTAAGGCGAAATGTCGTTTTTTTTGTTATGTTACACCAAATCCTAAGCTTTTACAGAGCGCTTGGTAAATATCAATATGATAGAACTATACTCTATTAACCCCGATGAACAGCTGATGCTAGTGAGAGATAGTCACTGGCAACGTGATATTGTGCGCGGCTCTCTAGATATCAACGTGGCGAAATACCTGCAGCTTTTTCAGCCAGACTGGTTAGTTTCTGAAGGTTTAGTGAGCGAAACCGCATCTGGTCGAGGTATGGTTTATTTTTTTGAAGCCATGGATGAAAAGTGTGTACTGAGACATTATTTCCGCGGCGGCATGGTAGCTAAACTCACTGACGATAATTTTGTTTTTACCGGCATACAACAAACTCGCCCTTACAGAGAGCTATCAATGCTCTGCAAGTTATTTAATGCCGGATTGAACGTACCAAAGCCCTTGGCGGCGAAAGTACAAAGAAGAGGGCTTAGTTATAGCGCTGATATTATTACTGGCGCTATTGAAGAATCTCAGGAGTTGCATCAGCTTTTAATGCAAACCAGCTTAGACAAACCTATTTGGTTGGAGATAGGCAAAACCATTAAGCTCCTGCACAACGCTCAAGTTTGCCACACCGACCTCAACGTGAAAAACCTGCTTTTGCAGGCAAATATGAATAGCAAAGAGTTAGATAAAATCGGGATGACAAAAGTATTCATTCTTGATTTTGATGGCTGCAAAGAGAGAAAAGGTGAAAATTGGAAAATAGAAAACTTGGCTCGCTTCAGACGTTCACTCGACAAGCAATGCAATAAACAGGACCAGTATTTCTTCAGCGAAGAAAACTGGCACTGGTTTACTCAAGGTTATCAATCAGCTTGAATCGCGCAATAAGGCCGTTAATTCCTCAGGCTCTATCGGTTTAGAAAATAAATAGCCTTGTGCAAAATCGCATTGCAAAGCCTGTAGGATCTCATTCTGTTCGCTAGTTTCAATTCCCTCAGCGACAACTTGTAGGTTTAGTTTTTTCCCCAACATGATGATTATCTCACACAGGGTTCTATTGATCTTGGAGTCATTTATCGAATGTACAAATGACTTATCTATTTTTATAATGTCTGTTGTAAATTTTTGTAAGTAGGAGATAGAAGAATAACCGGTACCAAAGTCATCAAGAGCTACTTGCACACCCGCAGCTCGAAATTGAGCTAATATATCAGAAACTGTATGGTCAGCACTCATCAGCAAACGCTCAGTTATTTCTAACACAATAGCTTGCGGGGATATTTCCGACTTCCGAAGATGCTCTAACCAAGTAGCAATTCCATTTTCTGTGTCTACATACTGCATTGGCGATGTATTGATACAGACTTGTAATTCCGGTAAATAGTGCTGGCGCCAATAACAAATGTTTTTGCAAACTTGCTCAAAAACCCAATCACTTATTTCATTAATTAGGCCGGTTTCCTCAGCTAAAGGGATAAAGTCATAGGGGCTAACTACGCCATGAGTCGGGTGTTGCCAACGAATCAAAGCTTCTGCTTTGGTTATTTTCCCTGTCTTCAAGTCATATATAGGCTGGTACAACACAAAAAACTCTTCATTCTTGATTGCGTTACGCATGTCACTGATCAAAGTGACGCGTTTTAAGGCCTGCTCTCGCATACTTTTGGTATAGTAATGGTACTTGTTTTTGCCTATCGCTTTCGCTCCGTACATGGCCTGATCTGCATTTTTTAAGAGGCTCGAAACATTGTTAGAATCATTTGGGTAGACGGTGATACCAATACTGGCGGTAGTGTAAACAAACTCATCTTGCAGCTGAAATCCTTGGCTTATTTTTTCGATGAGCTTGTTGGCTACAGTGTCAATGTCAGATACTTGAGTAATATCATTCAATATTACAATAAACTCATCACCACCCAAGCGAGCTACTATATCTTTTTGAGCAATAGAGCTCTTTATTCGTTTCGAACACGCTATCAGTAGATCGTCACCAGTGCTATGGCCCAAAGTATCGTTAATATCTTTAAAGTTATCTAAATCGATAAACATAACAGCGACTAATGTTCCATTGCTATTCGCTGCCGCTAAGGCGCGCTTCAAGTGTTTCTGCATTACGCTTCTATTTGGAAGCATAGTGAGTTCATCTAAATTGGCTTGACGCCAGATAAGCTCACTTGCGTGATAACGTTCAATTGCAATACTGGCAACATGTGCGAACTGCTCTATTCTGTTGAGTTCTTCTGCTGTTGGCAGTGTTGGAGTTGAATGGTAAATAGCGAAGGTACCTAAAACTTTGCCATCAGCAGATTTTATAGGTTCTGACCAGCAGGCTGCCAATCCAGCTTTTTCCGCGATAGAGGCCCAATCTGTCCAATAAGGATGTGTGCTGACATTATCTACCACCGTCCGTTTACCTGTGAACGCTGTAGTACCGCATGAACCTTGACCTACACCGATTTCAACACCGTGGATAGCCTCGTTATAGAACTGAGGTAATGAGGGCCCAGCCCCTAGCAATAAGCGCGTGCCATCTAGCAACAAAATACTGCAATATTGTCCGACGTATTCTTGTTCTACCGCAGTCACAATCTCTTCAAGAACCGGCTGTAGCGAGAATGAACTAACCACCTTTTCTAACAAAACATCTCTAACACGCGCTAATTTCTGCGTTTCTTCAAGCTTCTTTTGTAGTCTAAGGCCTAATAATTGCGTACTCAACGCCCTGTCTTTATTTAATTCATCTTCAACAATCGTGACAAGATCCTTAAGCGCTCGAACTTGCTCATCACTCAAAGTCCCCGGTTTGGTGTCAAAAACACAAAGCGAACCAATATGATGACCCTCAATAGAAATCTTAACACCCGCATAAAATCGAATAAAAGGCGCATTGATAACAAATGGGTTGTTATTGAAATCTTCGTTATTGAGGGTGTCTGGAATAATAAAGATGTCATTTCTGAGAATGGTATGAGAGCAAAAAGAAGATGAGCGAGGGGTTTCATTGAGCCCAAGGTTAACGTCGGACTTAAACCATTGTCGATCAGCGTCGATAAATGAGATCGTAGAGAATTGGCACCTGCAAATACTTGCGGCTAAGCGGGTAATTCGATCAAAGCGCTCTTCTTTTTCCGAATCTAAAATATTTAACTTCTGTAATACCGAAATTCGGTCTTTTTCGTTAGGCGGTAATGGAGCAACTCTCAAGCTGGATCTCCTCAGGAGTAAAGCTTTCAACCACCACATCATAAATTATAGTGATCACTAACAATCTTATTTGCTCAAGAATAGACCACAAGCAGAATATATACAACTGAGTGTTTTATCGTCAGTGTTTATCCCCAAATTTCCTTCCAAAAAGGAGGTCAGCAATTTGGCTTATGTCAAAACCTTAATCAAACGCGTAAGTAGCGTTAAGATAAAGCAAGGCGTCAACTTCGCTGCCTTGGTCGACAAGGTCTCGTGATTCGATACTTCCACCTGCTTTTAACAACCAATTTCCAAAGGGTCTTTGGTAAAACCCACTCACTTGTACCAAGTCTTCAGTCACTGCATCCGTTAACACAGGAGAAGGTCTTGTCCCATCTTTGTTCAGCTCAGCAACACGCAAAATAACCTCAGCTAAAGCGCCACCCTCAAAGCGTATATTCGTGCCAAGCGTGAGTTGCTTTGCGTCACTATCAAAAGTGCTTCCAATAACTCTGTTTCGGTATCGATATCCGCTTGAATAGGTCCCATTTTCATAGAAACAATTCACACTGGTATCATCGTCACCACCACAAGAAATATTAGTATCGCTCGTTTCCAAGTACACTTTTGCGTTGCCAATATAAGTCGATAAACCAACTAAGTTTGCGTTATCGGTGATGCGAATACCGCTTTTTGAATCTTCACCGATGCGTTGTGCATAAATAGAGATAGGACGATTGAATACTTCGAAACTATATTTGATATCATATCCGGCTAAATGATTGCCTGCTTTCGTCAGCTGGTCTTTAGTGCAGCTTTCACGGCGAAGGCAGACTTCTTGGAATGTGACAACGTCGAGCAGCGCACTCAACCCACTGGGATTGCCCTCGCCTCCCCACATTACTGCCCAAGATGCACCAATTTCAAGGCGCTTTAACGGGCTGAAGGTAAAACGGTTAAGTAATAAGTTTGTGTTAGGCACTGCTCGGTCTTCTTCCAAGCGCCCGATTTGGCTAGTTAAATACCAAGGACCTAACCACGAGAGCCAAGGGCTTTCAGAACGTGTAGCACTTGAGCGGCTCAGTGCTAATGTTGGGATTGGCCGTGCGTTATTCGATAAAATTAGACTGCTCGATTGACCGGGCCCCCACCACTGGTCGATTGCGCCCGCACGCAAATTCCACTCTCCAAATTGGTATGCTAAGAAACTGTTATCTAGATTCTTTTTACCACCCGATTGGTAATTTACGCTGAGTTGCGCACTAAAACGTTGCCAATAGAATTCATTGGTTATTTTGACAGACGCTTTCACATCTTCGACACCATCCAATGACGTAAGGCGAGGTTCGCTCGTTGCGCCTTGGATCTCAAGAAAGGTGCGTCTTTTTTGCTGTTTCTGTAAGTACAAATAATGGTCTAAACGCTGCGCAGCCTGTTTAGGAATATTCGGCATTTTAGCGATGTCGAGTTTCATTATTTGGTCAGCAACACCTCTCCATGGCACCGGGTAAGTGATCACGGTGGCATCTAAATAACCCCATTCTTGAAGCGTTTGAAGATCGTAATGCAACTGCTTATCTACTGTGCCTACCCAAGGTGAAGCCTTGCTTGGCGAAACAATCGCTAATAAAGCAATAAAAAGAGAAATGAAAAATGTCGTGCGTCCTGTCACTAAAAAGCATCCCCGAAAAGTGAAAAAATTACAGTCAAATTAAAGTCCAATAATCTGAAAACCGAATAGGTAATAATAACTCATTGGCTTGTAGTTAAACACTTTTTATCGGTTTTTCGTTGCAATTATTGTCTGCTTTCAGTTACTGTTCGTTTCCACACACGAAATCAAACACCAAGGCTGTAGGGATGACACAGATTAAAGCGATCTATCCTGGTACTTTCGATCCTATTACGAATGGTCATGCAGACCTAATCGGTCGCGCTGCCAAAATGTTTTCACACGTGATGGTTGCGGTAGCATATAACCCTAATAAACAACCTTTGTTCAGTTTAGAAGAGCGGGTTGCAATGGTCACAGAGATCACCAAAGACTTGCCTAACGTAGAGGTTAAAGGTTTTACAGGCTTGCTTGCTGACTTAGCAAAAGCGGAAGGGGCAAATATTTTAATTCGCGGTTTACGTGCGGTTTCAGATTTTGAATTTGAATTTCAACTCGCTAATATGAATCGCCGATTAAATAAAGATTTGGAAAGTGTATTCTTGACTCCCTCGGAAGAAAACTCATTTATTTCATCTACTTTGGTGAAAGAAGTGGCATTACACAATGGTGACGTGAGTAGCTTCTGCTCTCCGGTGGTACTAGAAGCCTTGCGAAAACGCCTAGAAGATAAAGACTGAGGTCTACTCCAACAATAATATTACTTTTGGCAATGAATACAGTAAAAAGTATTACGTTGCCCTATTACTTTAGAGCGGATAGGTGTCTGACAAACCTCACACTCCTCGCCTGCACGACCGTACACTAAAAGATGTTGAGCGAAGTAACCTGGATTTCCATCAGCTTGGGCGAAGTCTTTTAACGTTGTTCCACCTTGGCTAATTGCGTTGGCCAACACTAATTTAATGTTCTCGGTGAGCAATTGATAACGCTTCAAACCCACTTTGCCAGCAGCTCTACGTGGATCGATCCCTGATTTAAATAAAGACTCATTGGCATAAATGTTTCCCACACCGACCACAATTGCGTTATCCATAATGAAAGTTTTCACTGGTGACAACTTACCGCGTGACTTATCGAACAAAAGCTTAGCATTAAAGTCATCAGTAAGCGGCTCAGGACCCAGCGCTCGTAGTATTTTTAGCGGTTCTTCATCAGGAGATTGCCACAAACAGGAGCCAAACCGTCTAGCATCATTTAAAACAAGTTTCTTACCCGTATTCAACTCAATCTCAATGTGATCGTGCTTCTTGCGGGGTAAACTTGTATCAACAACACGCATTTTACCCGACATCCCCAAATGCATGACTAAGGCGCCTAGATCTGTGTTAATAAATAGATATTTAGCCCGACGAGTTACCGATCGAATAGTTTGCTGACTGGCTAAATGCACCTCATCGGGAACCAACCAACGAAGCTGCGGCTGATGAACCACAATCTTCGAAATGATATTCCCCTCAAGGAATGGAGCAATACCGAGTTTGGTCACTTCAACTTCAGGTAATTCAGGCATAAGAAGGATTTACCACTGGGTTAGTTGTTGGATAGTTGGAAAGTCGAGCAATAATACCTCGTCATTAAACAAAATGTAGGTTTGCTGCTCGCGCTCGATGGTGGAAATAACCCGACCATTGCGCTCACCAGCAAGCCATAAAACAATGACGTGATCGGGAGTAGAAAACGCGGCTTTATCAACCATGCTCTGACGCTTAACAAGCGCCTTGGTCCAATTGTCGATTAATGCTGCAAGCTGACCGGGGGCAGGTGCCGATTCAGATAAACTAGGAGAGCCCATCTTCAGACGCCAAGCTTTACCCGCTCTCTCAACAATATCTTGATCGATATGTAAGCTAAGTAATACCGCTCCCTCTTCAATTATAGGAAAAGGCTGGTCAGCATCATCTGATTGAAAATTTCCAATATTTAGCGCAAATATCATCGCTAACATTGCGAAAATAATGACATTATTCCAAGCTTTTTGAGATAAACGCGCCATGCTTTGCCCTTTTTGCCTTTCCGATAATTAAGTCACTGTGATTGAAGAAATAACTGGACCTTTTATGGTCCGAACAACATCATCAAACATTTTATCTTATTTCACAACACAAAAAACCCAGCAAAAGCTGGGTTCTCGTGGAGACAAAGCACAAGTTTATTACTTGATTTTCGCTTCCTTGAACATAACGTGCTGGCGAATTTTAGGATCGTATTTTTTGATCTCCATTTTGCCAGGCATGTTACGCTTGTTTTTGTCTGTGGTGTAGTAGAAACCCGTACCAGCAGATGAAACTAATTTGATTTTATCTCTCATGGGAATTCCTTAGATTTTCTCGCCACGAGCACGGATATCAGCTAGTACTGTATCAATGCCTTTTTTATCGATAATACGCATACCTTTAGTAGTTAAGCGTAATTTCACGAAACGGTTCTCACTCTCAACCCAAAAACGGTGAGTTTGAAGATTTGGCAAAAAGCGACGACGAGTCGCGTTTCTAGCGTGTGAGCGGTTGTTACCGACTGCAGGACGCTTACCTGTAACTATACAAACTTTTGACATCTTATTGTCTCCAGAAAAACTGTTTGCCGTCTAACCCAAGCAAACAAATATTGCTGTTAAACGTCTTTAATAATGAGGGCGCATTTTATACAGGAAACGCCACCCCAATTCAACAAAAACTTGCTTTTTGGGCGATCTTTTTACGATCAGCTCAAAACGATTGTATTATTTTTGAACGGGCAACACTTGCAGAACTCATAAAATCACTTGGCGATATAGAACATACTTACAATATATCAATCACTTAAGCGATAAGAGTTCGAATAAAGGGCTATCGGGTCGCTTTTTTATGACTAATCTAATTGGTTTAAACGTTTCGCTCGCTCTTTTTTGTTTTTGAACAAGAAATAAAGTCGACTGGTGAGCTGTTTCCAAAAGCTCTTTTTGGCCTGGCTTCTGGCATCATCCTGACTGCTGTTTTTACCGATATCACTTAACTTTTGGCGATCAACCAAAATTGAATACGGCAACAAACCAAACACTTTGAGATCGCGCTCCCACCAATATTGAATATCGATATCGATCGGGCGTTGAATAAAACCATCATACGCTAACAGTTTCTTTGCACCTTCGGCACTGATTGCTTGCGCATAAGTGCCGGCTGGCACTTTATTATAGGTTACCAATGAAAAGTCATTTTTGGGGATCTGATGGATAGCGCGTCGCTTAATAGGCGTTTCACCTAATTTGATAATATCCCAAGATGTGTCAAGTTCAGCCAAGGTCTGGATGGCATCGCTAGCGCTATCCTGTAGAACAAAGTCATCTTCTAGTACTACTGCGAAATCAAGCTCATCTTCGATGATTTTTTTCCAGACTTGTTGATGACTCAAACAACAACCAATTTCACCGGGGCTCAGTTCTTTATAATAGTCGGACTCTGCAAACTGATAGAGTTGGCTTAAGGTTTCAGCTGACATCGACAGGCCATTGACTGCCTCGATACGCTCAAAGTCTAAACCGGCATCATCTAGTTGTTGAGCGCAAGCCCCGAGTCTATCCTTTGACTCTGCCAAATTGATGACAAAAATTTTCCATTTCTTCATGTAATACTATTTGTTCCTGCCGACTGAATAGACGAATGATAACGCAGATTGAAACGCGATCACATAGGCGCTATTTGCATACAGACAAAAAATATCAAGAAGAACATGCAAGCAAAGAGCTATAGCAAACCCCGTTGAGCAAAAGACACTGTCTCACCGTCTCCAATCACAAAATGATCTAGCACTCTCACATCTATTAGCTCCATTGCACGCTGTATTCGGCCCGTGATTTGGATATCAGCTTGGCTAGGCTCTGCCACACCACTTGGATGATTATGCGCTAAAATCACAGCTGCAGCGTTATCTTCCAATGCTTGTTTTACAAGCTCTCTTGGATACACTGCAGCACTGTTGATTGTGCCTTTAAACATATGCCGAAAGGCAATGAGTTGGTGCTGGCTATCGAGTAATAGCATAGCGAAGATTTCATGAGGCTTTCGTTGCAGTTGCGCTAATAAGTAATCTGAAGCTGATTCTGCGTGCGTGAAACTTTGGGGCTTTGTCAGTGATTCTGCTAGCGAACGTTTGGTCAATTCAAAGCAAGCATTTAAGGTTGCATATTTTGCTAGCCCAAAGCCAGTGGTTTGGCTTAATTGCGCCTTACTTGCACTAACTATAGCGCGAACAGAGCCATGCCTCGCCAATGCCTCACGCCCAAGTTCAACAGCGTTTCGTCCCTTACTACCGGTGCTGATAATAATGGCAAGCAGTTCAGCATCGGATAGTGTTTCTGCACCAAATTTCAATAATTTTTCTCGCGGCCTCTCATGTTCTGGCCATTTCATCATTTTCATATTTCCATTCCTTTGGTTTCTTTGTCACAATAGCGCTTATCCAATCCTTTGAAGAACGAGCGCAAGCTATACTTGTACTCTCAATAGCAAAATATGCAACTTGAACAAAAGAACGTTTTACTGGGTATTAGTGGTGGCATAGCCGCATATAAAACACCTGACTTGGTCAGAAAACTGACTGCTGTAGGCGCTAATGTCAGAGTTGTGATGACTGATTCAGCCAAAGAGTTTGTTTCCCCCTTAGCACTTCAAGCCGTTTCAGGGAATAAGATTAGTAACAGTCTTTTGGACGAAGATGCTGAAGCGGCGATGGGTCACATCGAACTAGCACGCTGGGCAGACGTATTCTTGTTAGCACCCGCGACCGCAAATGTCATGGCTAAACTCACTCACGGTCTAGCTGATGACTTGCTCACTACCCTCGCCTTAGCGACACCAGCGCCAATTATTATTGCGCCCGCCATGAACCAACAAATGTGGGCTGCGCCAGCAACGCTTGAAAATACTGAAAAACTAAAAGCAAGAGGATTAAGCTTCATTGGGCCAGCAAGTGGCGAACAAGCCTGCGGTGACATTGGCTATGGTCGTATGGTTGAACCAGAAGATATCGTCAAATTCTTACTCGAATATGATTTCGAAGACCAAGCCAGTGAACAGATTTTCGCTGGTAAGAAAATCATGATTACAGCCGGTCCGACTCGAGAAGCACTGGATCCTGTGCGGTATGTAACGAATCATAGCTCGGGTAAAATGGGCTATGCGCTTGCTGAAGTCGCACGAGATTTAGGTGCTGAAGTCACCTTGGTTTCCGGCCCAGTTAACCTAAACCCTCCGAAGAATATTGTTTGCAATCAGGTTGTTAGTGCTCAAGACATGCTGGATTCGGTAATGCGAGATATTACCCACCAAGACATATTTATTGCCTGCGCAGCCGTAGCCGACTTTCGTTTGGCCGAAGTACCTACTCACAAAGTTAAGAAAAAAGAAGGGCTGTTAACGCTTTCATTTGAGCAAAACCCTGATATTCTAAAGACCGTTGCAGCACTAAATAAGAAACCGTTTACCCTAGGTTTTGCCGCTGAAACAAATGACGTAGAGGCCTATGCCAGAGGTAAGCTTGAGCGTAAAAATTTGGATATGATTGCCGCCAATGATGTATCATCAACAGACTTAGGTTTTAATTCTGATCGAAATGCACTAACGGTAATTACAAAGCATAATAAAACGGATTTACCACCGGCTAGCAAAAAAGCGCTAGCGAAAGAGTTACTAACACTGTTGCATATTGAATATAGCAATCAAAAATAATAAAAAGTAAATAGGTACTCTCATGCCCGCGACAAAAAGACCCAACCGCCGCGCACAAATACTGCAAGCACTTGCAGGAATGCTAGAACACAATCATGGTCAACGAATCACAACTGCAAAGCTTGCTGAGCAAGTAGGTGTTTCTGAAGCCGCCTTATACCGTCACTTTCCTAGTAAAGCGCGTATGTTTGAAGGCTTGATCGAGTTCATTGAAGAAACACTTTTTTCCCGTATCAATAAGATTATGGAAGAAGAGAAAGAAGCCGCAACGCGATGCCAATTGATCATGCATTTAATTTTAGGCTTTGCCGAGAAAAACCCAGGTATCACTAGAATATTAAACGGCGATGCATTACTTGGCGAACAAGAGCGCCTGCGAGACCGCATTGCTAAATTGTTCGAACGCTTAGAAGTACAATTGAAGCAAATACTAAGAGAGCGCAAGTTGCGTGAAGGCAAAACACTGAGTGTAGACGAAGCTGTGTTAGCCAATATTCTTATCTGTTTTGTTGACGGTAAAATCAATCAGTTCGTGAGAACGAAGTTTGAGCGTCCACCAACGCAACAGTTTGGTGAGTATTGGTTAGCCTTTAAAGACCATTACTTAGCTAACTAGCCAATTTTTGTGGTGAGTGTTATCGACACTCACTTCTTCAAATTCTTTTAAAAAACCATCTTGTCCATTCATGCGCCTTTCAACTGCATGAATGTTGGCCGTTCCCGCATCTACCCATTGCTCTGGAATACAATACTCAGTTTGAAGAAAAGCCAGAAACCGCGAACGTAGGCTTTCATTCATCTCCCACTCATCAAGAACAGCTATTCTTTTACCTAATACATCTGAGTTTGGGCAGTGAATAACTAAGCCCGGTACGTTGTAACAAGCGCTGCCTAAGGTGATAACCTTTCTGCCAAGCAACAATGCCTCCAGACCAACGGTCGAATTAATGGTGACAACCGCTTTCGCTTTCTGAATTAACTCCTGCGTGTTGTTTCCATTGGCAAAAAGGGTGTTTGGGTGCTTGTCATACAACTGCTCATAATGCTTGGGCCACGATGGGTGCTCTTTGAATACAAGGTAAAAAGCATCATTCAGATAGGCATCAAAGGCACTCACAACTTCTTCATAAAACTGCTCCATGCTTTTAATCCATGAAGAATTACTGATAATTTGAGAATCGTTTGGCACTTGAAAGGGTATGAAAATGAAATTGTCAGGGAGGCTCGTTTCAGTTTGTGTTGCTCGTTGTTTATGCGGTTTACGCTGCACTAATGAGTGAGACGATATCGTTGAAGATGCTAAAGACCCGTCACGATTTAAATAGAACCGAGGATCCTTTGGGATTGAACTAGTACCGTTTACTCCATTGCAATCGAGCGTCGTTGTACGAGGCAGTAATCCATTCTCAAAATACCAAACCTTAATATTAAGACTT
Organism: Brumicola blandensis; assembly: GCF_031846165.1. Taxonomy (NCBI): domain Bacteria; kingdom Pseudomonadati; phylum Pseudomonadota; class Gammaproteobacteria; order Alteromonadales; family Alteromonadaceae; genus Brumicola; species Brumicola blandensis. Next base: position 37,520 of record NZ_JAVRIE010000002.1, on the reverse strand, counting down.
TTTGCAAGGTAAACTAATGTCTCGGCTGGTAGTTTATGGCCATTCCAAACAGCGATAGCTGCTGGCTGTTTTTGCTTGAAAATTTCATGGTATTTAGCGAATCGTAAAACTTGCAAAAAGTAAGTCACGACATAGTGGAGATTGCGAAAAAGTCGATATGAAAAAAGCCATGGAGACTGCACTGATTTCTTTTCAACTTGCTTCTCAACAATGTCATTAAGATCAGCTTTCATCGCAGGGAGCAAGCCAAATAGCGCGCCTAAGGTTGGCATGCCTAAGTAATTCACTTCTGTTTTAAGACGTACGCCTTTAGAGAGCTTTGCAAAGTACTTACCATGACTATTTCGCTTTATTATAAACAATACATCTAACATCCATCACTCCGACTCTTGCGCGCATTTGGCGCACACTAGCCCAAGAGTTTATGAAAATAAGATGATGCTTAAATTAACGAGGAATGTCACTTTTGTGACAATATCAAATATTAACAAGAATCTGTTTTTAACTAGTTCGCAAGAATAAAATCGGTAATACGGTCACTGCATTTCCCGTCAGTTTTACCGGCCATTTCCAAAGTAATTTTCTTTCTATAGGCTGACTTAGCACTGGGATTTGCTAAACAGTAAGCGACTTTGTCTTTCACTTCTTTGGGGCTCTTTGCTTGCTCACATAAGTCATGAAATAAAGCTAAGTCTTGGTCCATACGTTTACCCATTCTGAACTTAAACAGACCTCGGTAGCTCCATCTCACTTTATAAAAGTCACACCAGACAACTGGCTTATCGAGTGCTGCAAACTCAAAAACTGTTGAGGAAGCTTCTGACAACATGAGGTCAGCGAGATCCATAAACGGGAGCAGAGAATAGCAATCTACAGGACCAATATACACATTGTCATAAGTAGACCACGCATTTAGCAAGGCGCGCTGTTTTGCATACTTTGCTTTGGTGAAACTAAAAAAGTGGGGCTTGATAATAAAATTGTATTCGGACATTTCTGCCGGCCAATCTTTCGGGAAACACTCAATGCTGGATGGAAAAAATGTGGGAGCGTACAGCACAGTAGGCTTGGTCGGATCTAAACCGATAGACTGCAGAGTTAACTCTGATTGCAATGCTTTATCTTCGCTAAATAAAGGATCGAGCTTAGCGTAACCCACATCTTCAAAGCGACGATTTGGAAACATTTCTTCTAATCGCTGTTTTCGGGTGTCGCCTTCAACGAAACGAACATCAAACGGGAATTGACTAGTGACGTAATAGCAAGCTTTTGGACCAATGCCATGTTGCATGTAGGCTAACTTGATCCCCTGCTCTTGTAATTGCGTGAAAGCATCATCCGGTGCATTGCCAAACACAATCCAGCTAGGCTGCTTGTTAGCATAGAAAGCTTTCGCTTCCTGCCCATCGTTTACCATTGCGTAAGTAAAGCCCTCTTCATCTAAGGCTTTTTTTGTAATCGGGGAGATTTCAGGTTCTTCATGGAGTAAAAACGATACCTCGCATCCCGCTTTTTTAAGGCAATGTGCCACAGGTAAAAACTGAGGTAAGTAGTACAAGTGCAACACGTCGAAGATGACTGATTTCATAATCCAGCAAGTTTATATGTCAAAACAATATAATACCGTACATGAACTATTTATGACAGTTTGATGACAACAGGCTCTTTCAAACGCGATAAGCGACAGCTCGTCAAGGCATCCGTTAGAATAAGATGGTACCACCTAAGAAAATCCTAGGTGGTACTTGTTTTTGAATTTACTTCGCGAAGGTCTCGCCGAAGAAATCGCCCTCGTTCCAAGTCGGCTTTTCAGCTTGGTTAGCTAAAGTCAGGCCAATTTGGAAGTTGACGTTTGTGAAGGTTTTCGCCGCTTCCCATACAAAAGGTTGGCTCATATCATCACCCGGTTTGTGATAGTTGGTAGATAAGAAAGTACTGAATACTTTGCTGCCATCTATTTCTGGATCTTTTGATTGTAAACCAGGTACTAAGAATACCGCTGGGATGCCCTGTTTTACGAAGCTATAGTGATCAGAGCGGGTAAATAAGTTCTGCTCTGGCCACGGGTCTTCACTCAATGTTAATCCAGCGTTTTTCGCAGCTAACTCTACCGATGCTTTCATAGAAGAATGATTTGCACCAAAGGCAATCACATCTGCAAATTCATAAGTGAGAATTGGCATATCTAGGTTCACGTTGGCGATCATACTCCCCTTTGGTACCGTTGGATTGCGCGCGTAATAATCTGCACCCAACAAACCTTTTTCTTCTCCTGTGACAGCGATGAAGATGATTGAGCGTTTCGGTGCCACAGGTAACTCACTGAACATTCTTGCCGTTTCCATTAAGACAGATGTACCAGTAGCGTTGTCCATTGCGCCATTATTGATTTTGTCTTTCTTTACTGATTTAGAAATACCGATATGATCAGAGTGAGCAGAAAATACAACATACTCATTTTTCAAAACGGGATCGCTGCCTTCCAAGATACCGACGACATTCGGGCTAGTTAGGTTCTCATGGGTCGTTTTGCGACTCAGGGTAACCGTTGCTGGAATATCGAACCCCACTGGAGATTCTTCTTTTTCTAATTGCGCGAAGACATCTGCAATAGGAGTTGACCCAAGTGCAAACAGTTTTTCAGCCGCTGGCGGGCTGAGATAAGCACTACCCACTAAGCCAGGCTGCACGTTTGAAGGGTTACCATCTTCTTGCACCCAGCGCATTCTAGGAGAATATAGGTAATTCAATAAATTCTTGTAAGGACGTCTTTTTTCGCTGCTTGGTGTTGTGACTGTCATGTAGCCAACTGCGCCACGCTCTGCAGCATACTTTGATTTTTGCGTACCTGAAGCAGCATGCGAGCCTTCTTCCGATGGAAACGAAGCTGGCTTACCCGATAAAGCTAGTACAATCTTGCCTTCAACGTCTAAACCGGCGTAATCGTCATGGTTTAGATTTGGTGCAACAATACCGTATCCCACGAAAATAATGGGAGCAGTAACGCTAGCATCTTCAGACACTAAGTTAGGTCCACTCAAAAAGTCATCAGGATACGTTAGCGCAAAGCTTTCACCTTTAGATTCTACATTAAAGCTAGGTGAATCTTGCACCAGCAAACCTTTACGGAAATTAATGCGTTGAATATAAGTACCGTTGTCTCCAGCAGGCTTTAAACCGTACTTGGCAAATTCGCCAGCAATATACAAAGAAGCAATCTCATGACCTTGGGAACCGGTTTCTCTTCCCTCTAATAAATCGTCTGCCAAAAAGCCCATATGTGACTTAATGTTCTCAATATTAGGAGTCACATCTACCATGCTACTCATCGAGTGTTGTTGGGCTGTCATGGAGCAGCCTAGAACCAGTAAACTGGCGCTTGCTGCAATCGTCGATTTCAGCATTAGTTGCGTAAAGCGTTTCATACTATTGTCTCTTTTCGTGTCAGTGTTGTTTTCGAATTTGGTTTTCGAGTTTGATTTTCGATTTTTGCTTTTCATTTTTCACGCCGTGTTTATATCATAAATTCAGGCCCAATATTACGATGTAATGCCTTCTGAAATATTGTGTAACATTTTCCTAAGGTTGCTTCTGAAAGCTCGTTTAATAGGTGTTTGTAATCTAAGGAGGGGAAATTCAAACTCTTGGCATTTTCCTAAAAGGCTGTTATACCTATAGCATTAAGAACAGATGTTCTTTTATGTTTAGCGCTATTGTATTGGCTTAAATCGCCACCTGCATGCGCAAAAAACAGGTTGTGAATAGGAAGGTTGCCTATGCCAAAGCAAGCCCAGTACAACATCAACGACATTCTTTCGTACGCAGTTGAAATCTTCACAGAGCAAGGTTTTGCTAGCGCTTCGATGGAAGAAATCATCGCTCGAACGCAATTTAATCGAAGAGCGTTTTATCTAGAGTTTAAGAGTAAACGCGGTTTCCTACACGCGGTCTTACAGCACTACGTCGACACGCAATTATCGCGATGCCAAGAAAGCTTAGTTGCACGCAGAGAAACGGGTACGGTTGCAATAGACGACTACTTCCGAGCTTATTATTCACTTATATCCGAACAAGGTTGCTTATTAGTTGACTGTATTAGCGAACTAGGCCGAAGCGACGAACAGGTGCAAACTATCGCGCGTCATTATTATGATTCATTGCAATTATGCTTTATTGCTTGTTTAGAGCGAGCACAGAAACATCAACAAATTCGCCCAGATGTGAATATTGAAGCAATTGCCTTACAGCTTACCTGTTTTACTCAAGGCTTTGCGGTATCGAGTATTTTGCAAGATGGCGAAGACGATGTGCTCATTGCCATGCGTCAGGTTTTGTCTAGCGTTGCACTAAACCAAGAAGCCGACACATGAGAAATATGACAAAGAGCCATACTTCGGCAAAGTATCAGCTCACGTGGTCACATCGACTCATTGGTCTGATTTTTATTGTATTTTTAGCATCGTGTGCTGGTACTGACAGCTTCCAACAGCGCAAGGGCAAAGAGCATCATACGCCCGATGGTTTTAAGAACTTATACGTTGTTGATACCGATAAGAGCTTTTTTGATTTTCTGGAAATGCGTTTACTGGGCGATGAAGTATGGGCAGACCACCCCGCTTTGGCTGACCAAGTGCCTCAGCAACAAGTAGATATTGCTAGAATTCAAGCGAAAAGTGATCTGCAAGCCGAGACAGATCTGCCGTTAATAACATGGCTGGGGCACTCTATGTTCTTGATTCAACATAAAGGTCTCACCTTACTCACCGATCCTATTTTTAGTAATCGGGCATCTCCACTCTCGTTTGCCGGACCAAAACGCTATGTACCACATGCAATGGACTACGCAGACTTACCTAATATCGACATTGTCATTATTAGCCATAATCACTACGACCACCTAGACAACAGTACCTTGAGCACCTTAGCCGAAAGAAGCTTACAACAGGTCTCACCTACTCGCTTTTTTGTGCCTCTAGGTTTAAAAGCCCACTTAGAACAAGAGGGCGTAATCGCTAATAATATAACTGAGCTAGATTGGTGGGATAAGAGCATTGCGCAAAACGCCTTTGCTTCGGCCGATATACAGGCACTACCAAGCCAACATTGGTCAGCGCGGGGGCTAAGTGACAGATTGCAAACGCTTTGGGCAAGCTGGTCAATAAATATTGATGGGTTTCACATTTGGTTTGCCGGAGATACTGGCTATAACAGCGTTCAATTCAAAGAGATTGGCGAACGTACCGATCCTATCGACTTGGCGCTCATTCCCATAGGTGCCTACTTACCTCGATGGTTCATGCAGAAATACCACGTGAATCCAGACGAAGCATTGAAAATACAGACGGATGTAAAAGCTAGCAAAGCAATTGGGATGCACTGGGGTACCTTTCCACTCACCGCGGAAGAACCGGGTGACCCAGTCAAAGCGCTCAAACATGCCCAAGAAACACAATCACTAGATGAATCGAAATTCACCACGATGGCTATCGGCGAAACAATGCGTTTTGAACCATAAGCCGTTCGTGAACCTATCGGCCTTTGGCTACTTCAGCACAAAAATTTGCCATACTGCTAGCAGTTTCACGACTAATGTCAGGACAGGCAATGGGGAACATTTCAACTGCATGAGTGGTACCCATCACTTGTCTACAACTGGCTTGAACACCTGCACGCAATAACAAGCGATAGAAATTCACTCCCTCGTCTCGCAAAGGATCACACTCATTAACGCTAATCATCGTTGGCACAAAGCCTTTTAGATCTTCTTCAGTCGCGAAACCTGGCCAAGCTAAAGGGTTTTGTGCTTCGAATGCCTCGATGCCATAAATCATCGCACTTATATTGTTGTGTAGATCGAGCAAAATACCGTTATTTTCTGCCGATGATGGATTTTCTGGCAAGGGCCACTTCCCTGCAATGTAAGGGCACAATGCGTAAACGCCAGAAATAAGCGATAATTGCTTATTGCTTTTTAAAGTCAGAGCCGTGGCGATAGCTAGGTTCCCGCCACCACTGTCGCCCGATACCACAATATTATCCACATCGATGTTAAAGGTATCGCTATTTTCAGATAACCACTGAAGTCCCGATACGCAATCATTCAATCCCGCAGGAAACGGCGCAACCTCGGGTGATGATGAAGGCAACAGTGCATTTCTAAAATCTACCATTGCAACCGCTACGCCTTGTGCAGCAATCATTTTGCCCCATGCAGTGTAATTGCCATCGTAGCAGGACATCGTCGCCATACCGCCACCATGTATGTAATAAATACACGGTAAGTTATGTTGATTGTCGGGTCGAATGAATTGAATATTGACCTGATTACCATCTGGGCTTGATGTGAAAGAATGAGTACTAATATTCAGACCCGTGCTAGGTGCAATGGTTTCATCGTTGCAATTATCTAGGAAGCCTTTCATCATTTGGCGAGTCATTATCGCTCGTTCTGACTGAGCAGCTTCAAGAGCGGCCTCGCGACTCTCTATATCGTTAGACCCCGTAAGACGCATTTTTCCAAAAGCGGCTTTAATCCTTGGATCTATTCTTGGGTCATTTTCCATTTTACTCATCGCTATTTTGCCATTGTGTGGTACTTCATGACTTGTTTTATATCAGCCACACGCTTGCTTGTCATCCCCGCACTCTCGTCTTCCCTGCGCTGTCGTCATCCCCGCGCTGTCGTCATCCCCGCGCTTTCGTCATCCCCGCGCTTTCGTCATCCCCGCGCTGTCGTCATCCCCGCGCTTTCGTCATCCCCGCGCTTTCGTCATCCCCGCGAAGGCGGGGACCTAGATTCCTGCCTCCGCAGGAATGACAGATAATTGCAGGAATGACAGATAATTGCAGGAATGACAGATAATTGCAGGAATGACGGATGATTACAGGAATGACGGATAATTGCAGGAATGACGGATGACGAGACATATTTAACTTTTGGTTAACTTTAATCGAGCTTTCGAGTAACCTGAGAGCCTGATTGATAAACGAGGTAAGATATGAAAAAGGTTTTTTGTTCTGTTGCAGTGGCGTTATCACTGGCGGCCTGTGGTTCAACCCAGCCCACTTCTCCAACTAGCACCACGGCACCGATGGCACAAGTCAAACCGGTAGCATCCTATACTTTACAATCTTTATTAGATGAAATTTGGGCATATGAAATGTCTGTTTCACCTTATTTGGCAAAGTCGCGAGGGCAAAAAACCCAAAGGGCGTTAGAGGATATCAGTGAATCAGGGCTTGCTGAGCAAGCAGCTCAATACAAAGCCTTTATGAGCATGCTGAATGAAATAAATAGCGAAGAACTAAGCCATTCAGAAAACATCTCCTTATTAATGCAGAAGTATCGACTTCAAAACTATATCGACTCTTACACATTTAAAGAATATCTCGTTCCAATTACCGCTGAATATGGTTTTCATAGTGCAATAGGCAATAGTGCTAGCAATACAAAAATCAAAACCGATGAGCAACTCAACAGCTACATGATGTTGCTCTCTGAAATACCAGATTACTTTGCTCAACAAATCGCTTATATGAAAGAAGGTATGCGAGTAGGCCAAGTGCAACCCAAAGCTGTCTTGAAAGGCTTCGAAGAATCGGTTTCTGCATTCATTGCTGAAACACCAGAAGATAGCCTTTTCTTCTCTCCTTTTGCGAATATGCCCGACAGCTTAAAAACCGATAGAGATATGAGTGAAGCGAAGGCAGAAATTGAAAAGGTCAATCAAGCTTACGTTGATTTTTATCACTTTTTAAGTGACGAATATATCCCTGAAGCCAAGCGTGATATTTCAGTCAAAACATGGCCGAATGGCGAAGCTTTCTACCAGAACAGAATCAAGCACTTCACTACCACCGACCTCACAGCCAAAGAAATACATGAGATTGGCCTAGCAGAAGTCGCTCGTATCAGAGCTGAAATGCAAGAAATAGTCGACGCTCTGGAATTCGATGGCGATATTAATGAGTTTATTGAGTTTCTTCGTACTGATCCGCGTTTTTATGCGCAAACACCAGAAGATCTGATCATCACGGCATCGTATATCGCCAAACAAATGGATGCTCAACTACCGAAACTTTTTAAAAAATTACCACGCACGCCATACGGCGTTGAAGCTGTACCAGACAGCATAGCGCCCAAATATACAACTGGCCGATACATATCACCCAGTTCAGATGACCGTCCAGGTTATTATTGGGTAAATACTTATGCCCTAGACAAGCGTCCATTGTATGCATTACCTGCCTTAACCTTACATGAAGCAGTACCCGGTCATCACCTGCAAATTTCTTTAGCGGCAGAAATGGACGAACTACCTGATGTACGCCGTTCAACCTATATATCAGCTTTTGGTGAGGGTTGGGGCTTGTATTCAGAATACCTTGGCTTAGAAGTTGGTATTTATGAGGATCCATACGATAACTTTGGTCGTTTGAGCTATGAAATGTGGCGCGCCTGTCGTTTAGTTGTTGATACTGGCATGCATATGTTTGGCTGGAGTCGAGACAAGGCACTCAGTTATATGATGGAGAATACGGCATTATCCGAGCATAATGTACGCACAGAGATTGACCGCTATATCTCGTGGCCCGGACAAGCTCTCTCGTATAAAATTGGTGAGATAAAAATTAAAGAATTGCGAAAGAAAACAGAATTAGCCTTAGGCGAAAAATTTGATGTTCGCGATTTCCATGATGCGGTATTAGCACATGGCTCTGTGCCCTTGTTCGTTTTAGAACAAAACATCGACCAATTTATTGAAGATAATCGCTAAACAGCAAACATCACAAACCTTGAAATTTACGATATAGATCAAGCTCTTGCTAAAAGGGCTGATCTATATATTGTTATTTTCGATTCAAAAACGGTCGCACCTCAACACTCCCTAGGATAAACTTAGTGACGAGTGTGATCATGATGATACACAAAACGTGAAACGGATAATTTCCGTTTCGAAGTCGACATTCCTCACAAGGAAGTAAAATGAAAAAAGTGATTATTCCTGTAGCACTTATCGCTGCGATTGGCCTAATTGGCCCTAAACTAGCCGGTTCAAGCTATAACACCCAACTCGATGAGTTTGTTACCAGCGTAAATGACATGCCAGGTTATACGGCGACGATTAACGAGCGCACCCAAAATTGGTTCACTAGCTCTTCAGTCATAGAGTTTGGTATCGATCCAGCAATGTTTGAAGATGAAGCGTTGCCTGCTGAACAAATGGAAATGTTTCAAGATCTTACCTTCACGTTAAATGTAAATGCCCAACACGGTCCAGTGCTTCTTCTCAACGGCTTCAGCTTAGGGTTAACCGCAGTAAAAGCAGAAACGGATCTAGATACATTCCGCGATAGTTTGCAATATGCTGGCGATCAGAGTTTTTACACTATCGCAGGTAATGTTGGTTTTACGGGTTCATTCAATGGTACTGACACCATCCCTTCGTTTACGCAAGCAGAAGGTACAATTGATGGTGGCTCACTAGAGTTCAGTGGCTGGAAGGGTGAATTTTCTGTGTCCAGCTCGAACACTATTTATGACGGTGCTATGGACTCATTCAAGTTCGCTGCACCAGACGCTGATACAGAAGTTACGATATCCACGATAACGATGGAGTCCTCGCTCGAAGGTTCTTTCGCTGCGGCTATGGAGAACGTTCTCTATAACTCTAATGCGAAGTTCGTAATGGGAGAGCTCGCTGTTTCTTCACCATTAGAAGAAGCCAACATGTCGATGCGAAACTTCGTCATTGATGCGGTGACTAAAGTAAATGACGCGGGCACGTTGATGGATATGGATTTAAATTATGCAATGGATGAGCTCAGCGTAGTTGGCGTAGACGCCAAGAATGTACTCCTTAAGACAGAGTTTAACAACCTAGAGAAAACATTCTTCCAAGCTTATCAAGAAGCGAGTATGGACCCTGAGTTGTTGCCAGAAGTGATGGAAACAAAGCTACTTCCTCAACTACAAGCAAACCCTGAGATAAATATTGCTGAACTGTCTGGTCAAATCAATGACGGCAACTTTACGGGTAAGATTCATACTAAGCTCGAAGGTGTCGATGCAATGCCGGCATTAATAACCGACACGAGTTTTTGGATGTCGAAGTTAGTCGTGGATTCTAAAATAAGCATGGATAAAGCAATGGCTTTGTGGATTGGTGAGCAAGCTGTAGGCGCTCAAATGATGTCTGACCCCAATACTGCCGGTATGACAGAAGAAGAAATCAGCGCGATAGCTGCCCAACAAGTTGAAGGCATGATTGGTATGTTTACTCAACAAGGTATGATTACAGTGACGCCTGAAGGTATGCATGAAATGACTTTCACCATGAAAGATGGTCAGGCAATGTTAAATGGTAACCCAATGCCTCTACCTTTCTAAGTGACACGTCACATAGCTAAACAGCATTGTTGTTAGCGGATAGTCAGTAGAAAATCTCAGCCCAGCATGTGCTTTCACCTGCTGGGCTTTTTTAGCGTTTGGTTTTCGGCCTTTGTTTAGGACCTTGGTTTTAGCATTGCTTTTTAGAGCGTAATTTTTACTGCATCCGCTACTTGTGTTGATAAACGGATCGCGGCTTCAACACTCTCAGCTCGCGCCAATCCGACCCCCATTCGCCTACGCCCAGCAACTTCTGGTTTACCAAATAATTTAAGGTCGGTATTGGCTACACTGAGAGCTTCAATTAAGTTTCCGAAGCTCACTTGTGTCGAATTTCCTTCTACCAATAACGCTGTTGACGCCGACGGTCCATGGAAATGAATGTTCGGGATTGGCAATCCTAAGAATGCTCTGGCGTGCAAAGCAAATTCAGATAAGTCTTGAGAAATAAGCGTGACCATGCCAGTGTCATGAGGTCTTGGCGATACTTCACTAAAGAAAACATCATCACCTTTGATAAATAATTCAACACCAAACAATCCTTTTCCACCCAGCGCTTGAGTCACTTTACTCGCAATCTCTTTTGATAATGCCAAAGCTGCATCACTCATCTGTTGTGGCTGCCATGATTCACGATAATCACCCTCTTCTTGGCGATGTCCGATAGGCTCGCAAAAGGATGTACCACCTTGATGACAAATGGTCAGCAAGGTAATTTCATAATCAAAATTAACAACCGATTCAATGATGACTTTTCCTTTACCTGCCCTACCACCCTCTTGTGCATATTTCCAAGCTTGTGCAAGTTCAGATTGGTCTTTAACAAAAGATTGTCCTTTTCCTGATGAACTCATGATGGGTTTAATAATACATGGAAAGCCAATGCTATCAGCCGCTGATACAAAGTCGTCATAGTTATCTGCAAAAGCATATTGAGAAGTTGGCAGGCCTAAGTCCTCAGCAACCAAACGGCGGATCCCTTCACGATTCATAGTTAAGTGCGCCGCTTTAGCCGACGGAACCACATGAAAGCCTTCATCCTCTAAATCGAGTAAGGTTTGTGTGGCAATGGCTTCAATTTCGGGAACAATAAAGTCTGGTTTTTCCTCTAAGGCAATCTTGCGTAGCGCGTCACCATCGAGCATTGAAATACAATAGCTGCGATCGGCCACCTGCATACCTGGGGCATTTTCATAACGATCCAACACAATCACTTCACAACCTAAACGCTTTAATTCAATCACCACTTCTTTACCCAACTCACCGCCGCCACATAGCATGACCTTCGTTGCTGTTGAAGAAAATGGGGTACCAATATTTGTCATGACGATCCTTTTTAATTAATTTGGGCGCTCAGCACTATGAGCCTAATTGAGAGTTTGTTGCGTATCAAAACTTAATACTACACCTGATTAAACTCGATCAAAATATGCCGCACAGTTTCATTATAAAAACTTACCTACTGATACTTAGCTTATCACTCAGTGCATGCAGCCCAAGTATTCAGGGCAATAATACGAGCTCAAAAGTACCTAAAGAAGAATATAGAATGGCTTGGTCGAGTTTTATGACTAGCACTATCATCAGCGATAGCGAGACCATTGATGTGCAAAGTATTGCCGAACAATTACAAAGTTTAGTCAATGAGAATAGTCAAGCATGGCTAGGTGCTAAAGCATATAAGAACTCCGAAGTATTGACGCCCGCGCTGTCGGAAAATAACGCGAAAAGAGAACGCCAGTACAATCGGTATAAGTTACTTTTGTTTCAGCTCGCGACCACCTACGGGAAGAAAGAGTTACATCGTATATCTCAACAAGTGAGCCCTTATGATCCAAAGCAAGCCGCTGACGAGGCTATATACATTGCTTCTTTAGAGCATTTACTCGAGACCATGCCTGTATTAGAAAACGGAGGGTTGGAAGTATATTACGCCGACAACGCTGAAGGCGTATTTGCATATTCGAGACAAAATGGTAGCGCGCGAGCATATATCGCATTGAATTTCTCCTTTAATACACAGGAAATGCCACTGCCATTTGGTTTCATGGCATCAACAAAAGTAGCCGTTTGGCAAAGTGACTCCGTTAGTGCGTCTGGCAAAGATATTGAGCGCTTTGTCACACAGCAAGCCATCGGTGTTCAGGCCTTCTCTGGAAAAGTAGTGATAGTAGAGTGACAAGTTCAATCAAGTCAGGAAGTTGCAGAAACCCATCATCTTGTATAAGTTAATGTATATCACGTGTTGCCCATATTAGAATATTGAGCACTGACAAAGAAGTGAATATTGCCAAATCATTTTAGTGAGCAAGCAATCAGTTTTTGTGAATCCTTACCTGGTCCAGCACTGCTATTGGGCCCAGACAAACTGTGCCACATCAACACTCACCTACTCGGCTTAAACCTGGGTGATGTCAAGCTCTCAGAGCTCATCAATACTGTGAGAGATTCTTTACAAAACGCTATCCATGAGGGCGCAAGCCCGATTGCGAACACGTCTTTTCGGGCGATAGAAACACAAAAGCAAACATACCTAGTGTCTTTGAGTAGTTCAGCGCCAGTTGAGCAAGGAAAGCGCTATAACGCGATGGTGAAGGCCCTTCATCGAATGAGTGAAGCTGTCTTAATAGTTGATGAGTTTGGCTATATTGATTTTTGCAATGATACTCTGTTCCAACTATTTTCCTATTTAGAAAGGCCAACCGTAGAAGGTCAAAGAATCGGAAATTTGTTTACGCTCATAGCGGAACAAGTGCTGTCAGAGAACCCAAAGCGAGCAAAAGCATTCGGCAGGTTACTCAAACGAAAATTGAAACAAAAACAAGCGATTAACTTTTCGTTTAAGAATACAGATAGTCGATATATTGAATACCGAGATACCGTATCTGAAGCTGGTGAACGGATTTGTATGTTTATCGATGAATCTTCGATTATGTTTTTACATGAACAGCTTGAACTTGCTTATACGGAATCCCTCAGCCTAAGTAAGGCTAAGAGCAGCTTTATGGCAGCAATGAGTCATGAAGTGAAAACACCGCTGAATGCGATGATCGGGATTTTAGATCTTTGTGCATTAGAGCCTCAATTCGCAAAACACGAATACATATCAAGACTATCAAGCAGTGCTGACCATCTACTTCGCTTAGTGAACGACGTACTCGACTTCACTAAGTTCGATGCTGAAAAAGTCAGCTTGTCTAAGGTTCGGTGTGAGGTGCGCCCTCTGTTTGAGCAAATAGCGCTTGATCAGATTGCACTGTGCGAACACAAGGGGGTTCACTTATCTTTATTTATTGACCCTGAATTACCCACTCATATTGAAGTAGATGACATTCGAATCTCGCAAATTCTCAACAACCTGATCAGCAATGCAATTAAGTTCTCACCAAACGAACATGGTCACGTTTCAATTAGCATAGAAAAAAATTCAGAATCATCATTCTTGTTAAGCGTTACAGATAATGGGATCGGCATTGCAGGTGACAAACAAGAAACCATCTTCGAAAGCTTCTCACAAGCATCAACTGACATACACCGCACCTTCGGTGGAAGTGGCTTGGGTTTAAGTATTTGTAAACAAATTTGTGACTTAATGGAGGGCAAAATTGAAGTGGATAGTGAGTTAGGAAGAGGAACACAGTTTTCTGTCACGCTGCCACTTCATACAGACGATGAGCCCTTTAAGCAGAGTTTACAAAAAACCTTGGATTGCTCGAAAACACTGTTAACTGACGACGCTAAATTCTATGACTCACTGCAAAAATATCAGCCTTATTTTGATAGCGAATTCGTATTTATTGAAAATATTGAAGATATCAGTAGCGCAAACAAGGTAATTATAACGAACAAAGAAATCCACCATGGCGAGCCGCAAAACAGTCTTTTCCATTTGGGATCAAACCCCTACTCTTTGGGTGGCTCAAGTTCAGCCATTGTAAATAGAAGTCCATTGCTACTTAACCAAATCGTACATTGCTTACAAAGTGGAACGAGCCAAGATAACTCGTCTACTAAAACTGTCGATACAAGTACTCTTTTTGAGCATACACACACCTCGATACTGTTTGTGGAAGATAACCCAAACAATTTATTTGTCATTAAAGAACAAGCAAAAGCCTTAGGCTTAAACGCACACTTTGCCCACGATGGACACTCAGCTCTTGAGTGCTGGCAAAAGCATGAGTTTGATGTGGTTATCACTGACTATCAAATGCCAGGCATGTCTGGTGCAGAGCTCATCTCTACACTGAGATCCTATGAATCAAGCTATGGATTACCACCCAATAAGATGTTTGTTCTTACTGCAGATAAAACTGAAGACTGCGAGTATGAATGCAACAAGGCGGGTGCCGATAAAATCATCATGAAACCAATTTCCGTGACAAAGCTGCACGCACTGATAGGTTTGGTAAGTCCAGAAAACGGCGAAGATAAAGCAATAGAGACCACAACTAGCCTTGAAATCGACGATACTGCCTCTTTTGAAGAGCTTGACTTTGCATGGGACACAAAGAGTGTTTTTGATATATCAGTCATCCATGAAATACTGGACGAATCTGATGTTGGGGAGATCGCTGATTTCCTAAAAATGTATATGGACAACATTGAGCAATCTGTTATTCAATTGGAGTACGAGATTAGCTCAGGTAAGTTTTCTCAAGCTGGTAAAACTGCACACAGTATGAAAAGCAGCGCGAAAGTTGCGGGAAATCATCCCATGTTTTTGAGTTGCGAAAAACTAGAAGACTTGTGCAAAACCGGCAATGCCGAGGAAATAGGTCAGTTGTTTATGCAGGTGAAAAAACAACTCGACGACTCTTTAATTGACATCAAAAATTGGATCCGCAATGAAATCGACGATTAAAGACTACAAAATAGTGCTGTATGTGACCGACATGGAAAATGATAAGGTCATGTTTGAAAAAATTAAGCAGTACTTCGAAAACTGTGAAGCATGTCGCAGTTTAAAAGAGTTATGTCGTCATCTCACGACCAAAAACACGCCCACTGTTTTCTTGATGACGGGTGATAATCTCGAAGAAAGCATGCTCAATTACTATCGGTCATTGGACGCAGTAAAAGACTACACCGTTTGTGAACACAAGGTGGTTTCTCTCATACCACTTAAATCAGAAATTGATGCCTTTGAAGCACATCGATGCAATGCAATTGACGACTATTTGATTGCCAGACCTCTGTATGAAGCGAATAGAATCGTCCTCATTATCGAGCACTTATTGTTGGAGTTAGGCGTATCGCTACCGTCCATGCGTGAAGAACAGCTCAGTAAAAGACTAACGAACAATGTAAGTGAAGAATTCGCTGCTCTTATGTCTCGGTTACTAGAAGATAAAAATCAAATTGAGTTGTCATTCAAAAGCTCAATTGAAGATATTGAGACTTGTTTGAACCAAGCTGATAAAAAAATCCAACAACATCAAGCGGTCGACCTTGATCTGAATAAACTACAAGAAACGCTCAAACAAATACGTTCAAATGAAATTCGCCCAAAACTACTGGAATTGCAAGCAAAGGCCATTTCATTGCTTGAAAAAACCATCACTTTTGGCGCCTCAGGAAACGCTGAAGATGAAACAGACACTGCAAAGTCAGATGAACCCACGCCAGTATTTAATCGCCTTTATCAGCAAGATATCAATGCGCAAGATGACCCCAACACCAAGCAGTCGGCAATACGAATTTTGTTAGTTGAAGATGATTTGATCAGTCAAAAATTAACCGTGAGGCTGCTAAGTTCATTAAACACAAAAACCGAGCTTGCCGTATCTGGAAGACGGGCTTTAGCAAGCCTCAGCAGCGTAAAATATGATTTAATTTTAATGGACATCAGTTTACCGGATACAAACGGCATTTATATAATGTCGCAAACAAAAACGGAGGGTCATTTAAATTATGACACTCCTATTATTATGCTGACCGGTAGCAAGAGAAAGCAAATAGTGGCTGAAGCACTAAAAAATGGTGCTAAAGGTTATGTTGTTAAACCGCTGACTAAGAAAACCATACAAGCCATTTTCGAGAAACATCTGCCTCAATTACAATGAGCGCCCTGGGACTATCATAAGTTTAATAGCACACTATAGGTTTATCTTCGCCCCACCGAAAAATAAAAAACCCTTTTGTAAAACTCATCCGTTGGTAAGCAATAAGAAGCACATAAAATCCATACCTCACTGTAAACAAATAAAGGGGTGGATTGTGAATTAAGCTAACCAAAGGATGACTATCATGACTAAACAACACCGACTGCTAAATACACAGAAGAATCTAGCTAGCATTAATCAAACAAGACCTTATCCTGTGCGCTTTAAACGAAGCGTTCTGGTAGCGGCTACCAGCGCAGCAATCGTATTTTTGAGCGCTTGTGCAGCACCTGAAGACAAGTCTACTCAGCAAATTCAGGAAAAAGAACAAGCGGCTAAAGCTGAACAAACAGCGCGCGCACATGAACAAAAACAAAAGGCATTAAGAGCTGAGGCAAACAGAACCCGAGATATCGCTTCGATCATGCGCTCCGCACCGCAGCAAGAACAAGCGTTCATGAAAATGGTTTCTCGCCCAATGCCACCAGAGTTTGATAAAGATGTGCAATGGCAGGCAACACCAAGCAATGGTGAGAAGTATGAGTCGCCCGAAATTAACGAGGTGAAGATAAGTGCATTGGAGCCAGTCTCAACCTTTTCTATCGACGTTGATACTGGCAGCTATACGAACACAAGACGCATGTTAAATCAGGGCTATTTGCCACCGGCTGACGCGGTAAGAATTGAAGAGTTCATCAACTATTTCGACTATCAATATGAGGCTCCTCAGACAATCGATACGCCGTTTAGTGTTAACACAGCAGTTTCTGAAGCGCCATGGGATAGCGAGCGCCACATTCTCAGAATTGCGCTAAAGGGCTATCAAGCCGAACTGAGTGAATCGAAAGGCAGCAACTTAGTATTTCTACTTGATGTTTCTGGCTCAATGAACCAAACAAACAAGTTACCACTGTTAAAGCGCTCTCTCACCATGTTGACCAATCAACTTAACAGTAAAGATAAAGTGTCTATTGTTGTCTACGCCGGCGCATCAGGCGTGGTGCTCGAGCCAACTGATGGCAATAACAAGCTAGCGATTCAACAAGCACTGGATAAACTCAGTGCTGGCGGTTCAACCAACGGTGCAGCAGGCATAGAACAAGCCTATCAATTAGCAGAGAAAGCCTTTATTAAAGGGGGGGTGAATAGAGTTATCCTGGCAACTGATGGCGACTTTAATGTTGGCACTGTTAACCACGATGCACTCTTGAACCTAATCAAACAGAAGAAGCAAAAAGGCATTGCCCTAACCACCCTTGGTTTTGGCCAAGGTAACTATAACGACCATTTAATGGAGCAGTTGGCAGACGCCGGAAATGGTAATTATGCTTATATTGATACAATTAACGAAGCACGCAAAGTCCTAGTTGACGAGCTACAATCGACCATGCAGATGATCGCGAAAGATGTCAAAATTCAGGTTGAATTCAACCCAGACAATGTGGCGGAATATCGTCTGATTGGTTATGAAAACCGCCAACTTGCTAACGAAGATTTTAATAATGATAAAGTGGATGCGGGTGATATTGGCGCTGGCCATAAAGTGACGGCGCTGTACGAAATTACCTTGAGCGATAGCAAACATAAATTCAACGATGAACGCCGCTATACCAACTCGGAGTCAAGTCTGAAAAAAGCGACTGAATCAGATAACACCGCCGACGAATTAGCATATGTTAAGCTACGATATA
This sequence comes from Brumicola blandensis, assembly GCF_031846165.1. Classification (NCBI taxonomy): domain Bacteria; kingdom Pseudomonadati; phylum Pseudomonadota; class Gammaproteobacteria; order Alteromonadales; family Alteromonadaceae; genus Brumicola; species Brumicola blandensis. Next base: position 19,335 of record NZ_JAVRIE010000002.1, on the reverse strand, counting down.
AACCAACTGATTCTGATACTAGCCAATTAATTGATACGATAGTGAAAAAGCGGGATATAAAAACATTCGCCCAGCAAAGTAATGATTTTAAGTTTGCAAGCGCAGTCGCGAGCTTTGCTCAGCGCTTAAAGAACAGTAAATACGCAGCGAACATCGACTATCAGTGGATTACCCAAACTGCCTTGCAGACAAAAGGCAAAGATGAGTTTGGCTACCGTAGTGAGTTCATTCAGTTAGTGCGAAATGCAGAGCAACTAAGTGCCCGAGATGTCGTTAGTGCGGATAGTGAACGACTTAGCCAAATGAGGAAGTGAGTGGACGAACTCTCAGATGAATTGTTGATGAAGCGTTATGCAAATGGTGATTTTGCAGCCTTCGAGACTTTATATAAGCGTAACAAGGGCGGTGTGTATCGCTACTTGTTGCGCCAATTAAAACAACAGAATTTGGCTGAAGAGCTATTTCAAGAAGTGTGGAGTGCGGTCATTGATAGCGCTTCAAACTACCAACAGAGTGCTAAGTTTACGACGTGGCTATACCGCATCGCACGCAACAAAGTCATCGATCAACATCGACATTTAAAAGTGGTCAGTACTGTGATGGCTGACCACGATCAAGTTGAAATTGAGGATTCGTCTCAAGATGCTCAAGATAGAAATGATCCACCCAATAGTACTTCGGTTCAAAATGACACTCCTCAACAAGCGCATGAACGAGCTATTCAAGCTGAAGCAATCACACATTGTTTAGAGAAATTGCCAAAGCATCAATTAGACTCGTTTTTACTCAGAGAAGAATCTGGCTTATCACTCAATGATATTGCTCAAATTCTTGATGTAGGACTAGAGGCTGCTAAAAGTCGCTTAAAAACAGCATACAAGAATTTACGTTCTTGCTTAAACCAGCGCGATATTAGGCTTAAACCATAAGGAGCTTCGGAACATGAGTCAGACACCACCAAACGACAAACCCATGAATGAAGATGAAGCATGGGTAAGCAAACAGTATCAAAAAGCGATGCGTGAACAACAAGTAAGCGAAAGTCAGTCTTCGCCTAGTGTTGCTATTGATGACGCTATTTTGGCAAAAGCAAAGCAGGCCAATATAATGCAAGGAGTGACACAACAAGGCGGTACAAAACAAACAAGCACTCAGAAAAAGCCATATTCTTGGCTGCGTTGGCAATACGGCGGTTCCGTGGCAGCCTCTGTGCTTATATTGGTATTTATTTATATTGGCCAGCATGAAAATATGCCCGAACAGGCGGTATTATCAAACCCTACAAGCCTAAGTTCATTGATAGACACTCAAGAAGAATTACTTGCACCCTCACCTATGCAAACGAGAAATTCTGAAAGCAAACCAATGGAGCTGGTTGCTAACGAAATGGATAGCCTTTCCTCTGGAATGGAAGCACCAATAGAGCTGAGCTTAACAGCGCAAGCGAAAGCTGTATTTACGAAAATGCAAAGTATCAGGCAGGCCGATGAAATTGCAGCTCGAAGCGCCATGGCCATGCAAGCTCGCGCGAAAAAAGAAAACCAAAGGCGCCTTGTTGAAAAAGAAAAAGTCAGCCTGAAAGACAGTGCGGAAAACCAGGAAACGAGTAGCAAGCAAGATGCCAGTGAAGTACCTCAGAAAGTGGCAAACGCTGAAAGTCAGACGCAAGCAAATACAAAAAAACCAGACAGTTACATCGAGTTACAAGTAACCTTGTTCAATATCTTACAAAAACAAAAGTTAACAGAAGAAGACTGGCGCTTGCCTGAAAAATACAAAACAGGATTAACAGAGAAGCAAATCGCAATACTGCTCAAAGAGGAATAAAGAGCCTGGAAGACTGCGACCATTCATCGACTTTTTATGATTGCGCCACCGTCTCGAATGCCATATTCTTAGGCCCAAGAAAAGCAGCGTGACTGACAAGGAGTTTAGATGTCTCAGCCCAACTTCGCACCGGGCAAACATGTGCTATTGGATTTTTATAAAGCGTCACACCTTTGCGATGCTGACTTTATAAAAACAGCATTACAGAGCGCTGCCAACGCATGCGGCGCAACTGTTTTGAACATACAAGTGCACAGCTTTGGTGAAGGCCAAGGGATCACTGGCGTTGCACTTCTCGCTGAGTCCCATATCAGTATTCATACTTGGCCCGAAACGCATTTTGCAGCCATTGATATTTTCATGTGTGGTGATTGCGATCCCGAGCAAGCTATCACTCCCCTAGAAAAAAGCTTTAAACCGCAAAAAATCGATAAACAAGTGTACTCGCGAGGCGGCCAAAGTGATGCTGGTTTGCGACGAAAGATCGCTTAAATGAGTGAGCCTATTCCGCCTTCGGATGAAACACAAAAGCAAGCTTTAGCTCTGACCTACGCAGCCTTTGTCGCGGGTTTATGCTCGATAGTCTATGAGTTACTTATCGCTACCACTGTCTCCTACTTTTTGGGTGACAGCGTGCGGTACTTTTCCTTAACTATTGGTATGTATATGGCAGCAATGGGCGCGGGCTCATACTGCTCTAAGTACATCGGCGAAAATCTTATTTCGCGGTTCTTACAATTCGAAATTGCCTTGGCGGCGCTCGGCGGTCTAAGTATCCCCTTGTTATATTTAAGTTATATTCACGAGAGTCTGTTTATTCCAACTTATGTGTTGCTTACTTGTGCCATAGGCTTTTTGATTGGTTTAGAGATCCCCTTTCTCACTCGTTTAATGGAATCTTTTAAGGCCTTAAAAAGCAATATCGCCAATATTCTTACGTTCGACTATATTGGTGCCTTAATTGCCACTATCGCCTTTCCTTTCTTCTTATTGCCGGTACTAGGTAATTATCAATCTTCCTTAGTTTTAGGCCTAATTAACTTGAGCATCATTGCTGTCCTCATGCGGTATTTTGGTAACAGTCTAGGAACAGCAAAGAGGCAGATCGTCACTTGGCTGATTGTGATTGCTGTAGTGCTAAGTGCCGGTGTTGTTTTTACGAGCCAAGCCCTATATGAATGGGACCAAGCCTTATTCGATGACCGAATTGTGCACGCTGAGCAAAGCCGCTATCAAAAGATCATTCTAACTAAAAACGAAGATGATATTCGTCTCTATCTGAACGGCAATATCCAGTTCTCATCTCGCGATGAGTATCGCTATCATGAATCTCTTATTTCTTATCCTTTAGCCTATAAACAAGGCCCAGTGAAAAGAGTCCTATTACTTGGAGCGGGTGACGGCTTAGCGGTGAAGCAATTACTAAGATACCCTGAGATAGAGGCTATCGTATTAGTTGATTTGGACGAGCGCGTAGTTGAACTAGCGCGCACAAACCCACATTTACTCACACATAATGAGGGTAGTTTAGACGATCCTAAATTATCAATTGTGTTTGCCGATGCCTTTACGTATTTGATGGAAAACCAAGTACCGTTCGACTTAATCATTAGCGACCTACCCGACCCTAATAATATTGAACTTGCACGTCTATATACCAAGCAGTTCTATCAGGCCATGCGTACAAACTTAGCGCCCAAAGGCATATTCGTAACGCAATCCACCAGCCCTTATTTCGCGACCAAAGCATTTTGGAGCATTCATAACACCGTTGAGGCCAGCGGCTTTACTCACGTCGTACCTTATCGCGCTGATGTCCCCTCATTTGGAGATTGGGGCTTTATCATGGCCAGCGATACTGAATTATCCACCTTACGTGAGAACGCCATTTTACCCTCAAACGAGTTTTTGAACATAAAGATGCTCGATGCCATGCGCGTTTTTGCAAAGGACCAAGCGCATGCCGACGTAGAAGTAAATAACATCCATAACCCGGTGTTAATCAGCTACTATTTGGAAGGTTGGCAACGCTTTGGATACTAGCTTTTGATAAAGCGTATTATATGCCTGAACGCCGCTTAAATAAGCAGCTCAATCACAATTAAGCCTCATAGTATTAACAACACAACCGATATGTGTATACTAGATTTCTTCTTTTACACCTTGATAGGCCATTGATGTTTGCATATGTAGCACGACAAGCGATTTACGACACGAAGAAAAACGTGTTTGGCTATGAATTATTATTCCGCGATGGTGTAAAAAACTGTTTCCCTGATATCTCTCCAGACGAAGCCACAAGCAACATGCTAGCCGCCAGTCACTTGTCTATCGGCGTAGAAAGCATCACTTTCAACAAAGCCGCATTTATCAACTTCCATACCGACACTATTATTTATCGATTTCCGTCTACGCTAGACCCCAAAAATGTCGTTATTGAAATTGTTGAAACGGTCGATGTCAGCCCTGAATTAGTGAAGGCTTGCGAACAAATCCATGAAATGGGTTATAAAATTGCGCTAGATGACTATGACTTTAGTGCTCATTGGCAGCCACTCATGCCCTTCATATCGTATATCAAACTGGAAGTTGAAGCGGTTGACCTAACAAATCCAAGTGTCGTTGACCAAATAGACGCCTTTAAGAAACAAGGTAAAATATTAGTAGCTGAAAGAGTCGAAACTCATGAAGAGTTCGAACGCTTTAAAGAAGCGGGTTTTCACTATTTTCAAGGCTATTTTTTATCTAAACCAGAAGTGGTAAAGCATAAAAATATCGATATCTCGATGACCTCTGTTGTCGAACTTTTACGCATTAGCGTAGCAACGACCTTAGATGTACAGAAGGTCACTGAAGTATTTGAAAAAGATGTGGGGCTTACATTTAAGCTAATGCGCTTTATTAACAACCCCAGTGTGAATAAGCGCAACAAGATTGAGTCATTGTCTCATGCTCTAAAGTACTTAGGTCATGTCGAACTGAAAAAGTTTATTGCCTTGCTAACACTTGCCAATTTAAAAGGTAATAAGCCAGAAGACTTATTAGTTTCAAGCTTAACCCGAGCACAATTCTGTAAGTTAGTGTCATCTAAAATGGGCATTGCTGAAGATCCGCCAAATAGTTTTATATTGGGCTTGTTCTCACGAACAGACGCATTACTCGATATGCCTATTGAACAAGTTTTAGAGAAGCTACCTTTCACTGAAGTCATCAAAAATGTACTGTGTAAAAAAGAGCAAGAGGATGAACTCGCCCAGCAATATCAATTGTGCGTCGCGTTTGAGACTGCAGATTGGGCTAAAATTGAAGCTTTCGCTGAAAGAATTAATTCACCCATGGAAGATCTTTTTCAGATGTACTATCAAGCGACTACTTGGGCGAATGAAATGAAGAGTAGTTTGTAATAAACATCAAACTACTCTTCATAGGCATGCCTGTTTACATTGCCGTTTTTTGCAGTTTCTTGTGTTGTTCATTCACCAACATCAAAGCCGCTGAGCTGTATATTTTGTATAGCTCATAATTGAAAATGCCCGCTTTTACTGCAGGGTCGGTTTTCACCCAGGTTTCAGCCGTTTCTAAACTATCGGTATTAAAGATGAATAAGCCTCGTTTTGGCCTCGCCTCAACAAAAGGGCCAGCGACAACCAGCTTCTTTTCTTCTGCTAACTGACTCATATTGGCAAAATGGCCAGCAAATGCTTTGTCTCTTTCCGCTTTATCTTCAACTGTTTTATCGCCGGTCACTAACAACACCATGACATAAGATTTCATGCCGTAGTCATCCGCTCCCACCGAGGCTGCGAGCTCTTCATCGTATTCCGCATAGCTGTTTACACTCATGCATAAACTAAGCATTAATACATAGTACATTTTTTTGAGTCTGTTTTTCATCGCGACGCCGCTCCTAAGTTAAGTCCTTGAACTCAATAAAATAGTGAGCAAAGGTGTAAAACTACAGTACATAAGAGCCCTATAAAATACAAATTCAAAATGCACAGACATCAAAAATAAAAACATAATCTAATCATTAACTTGTGCTTTTTGTTCTCGCCTGTAGCGGCATTGTAAAACAATTCCTTGATCAAAAAACATAAGCATTTATACTGTATAAATATACATATAAGCTAATTATGATTAGGTGCTAGATGAAATCTCTGCTACATGATTTACAGAAAAAACAACTTGTGTGGACAGCGGCCAAACTAGATCAACAACAGGAGCGTGTTGCTACAGGTTATCAAAAGCTCGACGAAGCACTCAATGGTGGATTTCCACAATCAGGACTAGTGCACATTGCTTCTATTCTAGGCTGTGGCGAAATGCGTTTAGTCGTACCAGCGCTACTTAACATGCACGAAGACAAGCGCCTATGTGCCTTCATTGCTCCACCTCATTTATTAAATGCCGAGTTCCTTCTTAGCGAAGGCATCGACTTAGAACGGGTATTAATTATTCAGGCGAATAGCTCTCAAGAAGCGCTTTGGAGCGCAGAGCAATGTGCCAAAAGTGGCGCCTGTAGCGCTGTATTTGTATGGCAAAATACCTTACAACAAAGCCAAGCAAAAAAGTTAGAGCTCGCGGCTTTAAAGGGCCAGTGCTTGAACTTCTTTTTTACCAGTGGTCAGCATCAAATTGAGAATTTGCCGGTTAGCTTGTCACTTTCAATGAAGCGAGATAAGCAAATGGTTCAGGTAAAAATCAATAAACAAAAAGTGGGCTGGCCCTTGCCACCATTTACGGTGAAAGTGCCTTTCAAAGCAAAGCTCGGTTCACCTATGCGAAAGCCAATGAAAGCTCAACAACACAATGTTGTTGCACTGCATGCTAATCAATAGTTTAAGCAGTCAAACCCTATGCAGTTCGATACCTCTTCATTGTGGATATATATCTACCTCCCGAATTTACAGCTAAATGTCCAAGAAGCGGAAGGTATTCATCTGCAAGAACCAAATACACAAAGGGTGCAGCAACGCTCTCAACAAGCTCGGATTGTATATGATCCCAAACTCAATCAGGTTATTCAGCTCAATCGTGCAGCTGCTAAACTAGGCATTAAGCATGGCATGGGTTTAGCGAGTGCAAGTCTACTTTGTGCTGAGTTAGCGGTCAGTGAATACAAGCTTGAACTTGCTAAGCAAACTCTCGAAAGTTTGGCCAATGAATTGTACTTATTAACCTCTGATATCGTTATTGATGAGCCCCACGGTTTGTATTTACGTGCACAAAATATGCTGCGTTTATATGGCAGTTTAGAGCACTACTGGCAAGCGATAAAACGCAGCTTAGCGCAACACTCATTCGACGTTTATTATGCTAGCGCTTATTCTGTAAATGTAGCAAAACTCATTGCGAAACATCGTCGCCGATTCATGAGTGATAACAAAACCTCCATTGCGCAAGAACTCAAGCAATGTACGCTTTCTATGAGTGATATTGATCGTAAAGATATTGAAAAGCTACAACGTGTCGGCGTAAAAACAATTGATGACTTATTATCACATCCCTCATCAGAGCTTGCTACTCGGGTATCTAAATTGAGTCTACACCTAATTGCTGAGCTACGCGGAGAAGCGCCGGCAAAACTTCGTTTTTACCAACCACCCGAGCATTATCAACAATACCTAGAGCTTCTTTACGACATTGAGCTTGTGGATAAACTTCTTCCTGTGCTTGAGCGTTGTTTGCAAACACTTGAATCATATTTGTTAGTACGTAACGCATTAGCATTGAGTCTGACGATTTGCTTACATCAACGAGAACATGAGCCTATTGAACAAGTGATTAATAGTGCGCAGCCTTTGTACAAAAGCGCTCACTGGCTAGATATTATTGCCCTGCGATTTGAGAGCCTTAGCTTAAGCTCAGCAGTATATGGGATTACATTAAGCTGTCGTAAAATTGAAAAAGCCGACCTGTGTGATAGCGATTTTTTCACCCAAAAAAGCACGCATATTGCGGCAATGACTTTGCTTTCTCGCTTGCAAGCTAAACTTGGAGAAGAGCAAGTGAGCTTGCTGCACTACAGCGACGATTATCGGCCTGAGTGCAATAGTCGATACCACCAACAACAGGACAATAGAAAGCGGATAAAGGCCACTAAAATCTACTTAGACAGGCCGGGGTTTTTACTCAAAGAACCTCGCCCTTTACAAGGCAAGGCACAAATCATAGATGGCCCAGAACGCATTGTGTCAGGATGGTGGGATAAACAAGAAATACAGCGCGATTACTTTTTGGCGCAAAGCAAACAGGGACAGCAATTATGGATATTTAGAACACCCAAAGACGAGTGGTTTATTCATGGTTACTTCATCTAAAAACAAGCTACACGCGGCCTTTGCTGAACTCGTCTGCCAAACCAACTTTTCATTTTTGGAGGGTGCTTCTCACCCAGAGGAAATGGTTCGCCAAGCTTACTTTTTACAGTACAAAGCTATTGCTATCACCGATGAATGCTCAATGGCTGGCATCGTGCGCGCTTATGCTGAAATTAAACAACATCATCTACCGATTAAACTGATTGTCGGCAGTAAGTTCGTTTTCAATGGCAACATTATTGTTTTACTTTGCCCCAATAAACTCGCCTACAGTGAGTGCTGCCGTATTATCACCAACGCTCGCCGCCGTGCAGAGAAAGGCCACTATGAGCTAAGCGAATGGGACTTAAAATCGGTGAAGCACTGCCTATGTATTTGGCTTCCTAGCGGTGACAGCCAACAAGATCATGATTGGGCAAGATGGCTCAATAAGCACTACCTTGGACGTACATGGCTAGGTATAAAACGTTGGTTAACCGCAAACGAGTACGAGCACATTAGTTATTGTGAGGATATTGCAGAGCGTTTTGACTTAGATCTTGTCGCGAGCTCATGTGCTTTAATGCATGATCCAAGCAGACAAGCCTTACAACATTGCCAACACGCCATCAGAGAAGCTTGTCTCATCCAAGACTTGGGGCGTGAAGCGTTATCAAATCAGGAAGCTTGTCTAAGACCACTGCAAAAGCTAAGTAATTTATACCCGTCAGCCTGGCTCGAAACCAGTGTTAAAATTGCTGATTTGTGTCACTTTGACCTTTCTGAGTTAGCCTATCAATATCCTGCTGAAATATTACCAGCGGGCTCCACACCCGCTATTTACTTACGCGAACTAGTTGAACAGGGCATTGCAAAACGCTTTCCATCTGGAGTTAGTAAGGAGATCCGCGCCACGATTGAAAAAGAGCTCAAACTCATCAATGAACAGGCTTATGAATACTTCTTCCTCACTATTTACGACATTGTTCAATTCGCCAAAGCCAAGCATATCCTGTATCAAGGCCGCGGCTCAGCCGCAAATTCGATTGTGTGTTACTGCTTAGAAATAACAGCGGTAGATCCACGCCAAATCAGTGTGCTATTTGAACGCTTTATTTCTAAGGAACGCAATGAGCCGCCCGACATTGATGTTGACTTTGAGCACGAACGGCGTGAGGAAATCATCCAGTATATTTATCGCAAATATGGTCGAGAGCGCACCGCAATTGCCGCGACCGTGGTCTGCTATCGTTTTAAAAGCGCCTTACGAGAAGTTGGAAAAGTGATTGGTATCAACAATACCGACTTAGACTATTTTATCAAGAATGTGAATCGTCGAGATCGCGAGCTTAGCTGGCAATCTCAATTGACTGAGTTGGGTATTGATCCTGAATCCCCTAAAGGACAGCACTTCATTCATCTTGTTGAACAACTTATTGGCTTTCCTCGCCACCTTTCTCAGCACGTTGGCGGTTTTGTTATTTCCGCAGGTCCCTTGTATGAAATGGTACCCATCGAAAATGCTTCAATGGCAGAAAGGACGGTGATTCAATGGGATAAGGACGACTTAGAAACATTAAAGCTATTGAAAGTCGACGTGCTCGCGTTAGGTATGCTCACGGCTATTCGTAAGAGTTTCGACTTGATTAAACAGCATTACCAGCACACATATAGCATCCCTTTTATTACTGCACTACCGGATGATCAGCAAGTTTTTGCACAGATCCAAAAAGCCGATACTGTGGGTATTTTCCAAATTGAGTCCCGTGCCCAAATGAGCATGTTACCGCGCCTAAAACCCAAGGAGTATTACGACCTAGTAGTGCAGATTGCGATAGTACGTCCGGGTCCGATCCAAGGTGATATGGTGCATCCATATTTACTTCGTCGTGATGGAAAAGAGCAAATTGATTACCCTTCACCAGAGATCGAAAAGGTACTGAAACGCACTATGGGCGTGCCTATTTTTCAAGAACAAGTCATACAATTGGCAATGGTTGCTGCGGGTTTTTCAGGTGGCGAAGCTGACGGTTTGCGCAGAGCAATGGCGAGCTGGAAGAAAAACGGCGACTTATATAAATTTAAACAAAAGCTTACTGACGGCATGACCGAACGAGGTTATAGCCACGACTATGCGCTAAGGCTATTTGAACAAATTTGCGGTTTTGGTGAGTATGGTTTTCCTGAATCTCATTCGGCTTCGTTTGCAGTCTTAGCGTATGTGTCTGCATGGTTAAAGCATTACTATCCCGAAGCATTCTATGTCGGTTTACTGAATAGCTTACCGATGGGCTTCTATTCACCCTCGCAAATCATTCAAGATGCCAAACAGCATGGTGTGAGTACACTGAATTTTTGCGTAAATGCATCAGACTACGATCATGCTTTGCAAACCAAGCATGAACAAAGCCAATCGCTAAGCATTCGCATGGGATTACGCTTAGTAAAAGGCTTGAAGAAAGACTCTGTTGACTATTTAATTAAGCAGCGACCAGAAACAGGTTATCAAAGTATTGCGGAAGTACGTCAACTTGGGCTGCCCTCATCTTGTTTACAAGCCCTAGCCAGTGCAAATGCGTTTGCGCAAATAGCAAACGATCGCTATCAAGCACGTTGGCAACTGATGGACTCGATCCAAGAACTGCCTTTGTTTGCTAACAGCGTAGATGAAATACCACAGCCAAGCTACATTAAACAGCCATCACTATTTGATAACCTAATAGAAGACTTTGCGAGTACAGGTTTATCACTTGAACACCATCCCATGGCCTTATTGCATCAAGCAGCATTATTACCAAGGTTTACCCCTGCGAATCACTTAGTCGACATTCCACACCAGTCATTTATTAGCATTATTGGTGTGGTTACTGGAAAACAAAGTCCGGGCACAGCCGCGGGTGTCACATTCATCACGCTTGAAGATCATACTGGAAATATCAATGTGATTGTTTGGCAATCATCAGCTCGCGCACAAAAGCAGGCCTATATGAATGCCAAGATACTACAAGTGAAAGGCATACTGGAAAGGGGTGATGGCGATGTAGTGCACGTTATTGCAGGTAAGCTTGTTGACCAAACTCACCTACTAGCGCAACTAGATTTAAAGTCTAGGGAGTTTCGGTAGCCACTTGTCTAACTTGCAGAGGTGCTAGGGTCAAGCCATCCACTTTCATCAAATTAGACTGATTCAGAGCTGACTCTACCAATAACATTTTTTGACCATCGGGGTGAATGTCTAAGTGAGGCAATAGCATACTCCCACTCAGGGTCCAGCTTTGTAGATTCTCTGCGGGGGCTTCTTGATTGATAGGGATACTGACCAAGATCGTCTGCTCATCCTGCTGTTCAGTAAAATACAGTATCTCATTGAGCAAACTAAAATTGTTGGTGTTATAGCGCTTAATCTCAGTGATCTTATTCTGCTCCTCTAACTGGGCAGCATTAAACACTGGCTCGGCAAACAACAAACTATCCGCTACGAAAAAGGCCTCATTTGCCTCATTAATGGCTAACCACTTTAGCTGATCTAATGGTTTAAGAAACACCAAGCCTTCGGCAATCAGTTCACTCTTGTTCGAACTCATATCGTGAGCATATATCTTGTTCACCCATTGTGCAGGCTCAGTACTATTCGTGCTCGCTGCAGTAGTAGCGGCGGTTCGATAATAGACTTTTTGACTATCAAGAGACCAAACGGGATTGCTAGGATTGGCTTCTGGCACATTCAAGAAACGTAGCGTGTTGTTTTTCACACTGTATGCAAATAGTCTGCGGTCTAGCTCACCAATGAACGACTGCTCGTCTGGGCTCAAAACCATGGATTCAATAGAGTCTGATTGCGGCAGATTAAAAACTGCTTTTGATTCGCCTTGATTCAAATACTGGTTGAGCTGTAACTTGTCTTCACTCAAGGATAAGAAATACACACCTTCGCCTTGATTAAAGTAACTTGGAAAGAAATCAACGCTAGCGTTAGCAAACTGCGCCGTGCTCATATAGTCAATACTTTGAAACACTGCTGGCCTTTCAATAACATCCACACTTCGCTGCCCTAACTCTTGCACAACAAAACAGTATTCAGCGCATTGACTGATCACTTTGTTAATTGGTTTCGGTAGGCCAGTCCATTCATAAAGACGCTGCTTTTGGATATGTAAATTGAGAAGCGTATTTGAATTGCTGGCGATGCTGACACTTTCGCCCTCAGGTGACCATACAAAGCTACTCGCCGGGCTTGGTAAAGTTTTGGTAACGACTACTTCGCCCACTTCTTGGTTAAGAATAACCATTACAGCGCTATTTGTATGATTTGCCAAAACACCCAACATACGTCCGTCTGCTGATTCCTTGGCCGCTACGACTCTCGCCTCTGCGGAGATTGGCAAGGTGACGATGCGAGATGATTTAGTCGCCAAATCATATTTTATCAAGCCGTAACTCGCATTGCCGTCTTCAGCTTTGGCCTGACCATATAAATAGAGTGACTTGCCATTGTTAGCATAAGACAAAGCTGCAATGTTTTGAGTTAACAAGGCTGGGTCCAAAGCCAAAGTTTGCGAAGAAACTAGGTTTAACTTATCGTCCAAATCAAATAATACGATCGATTCACCACTTTCATCGGTTCTGGTAACAATCGCCTGGCGGCCATCCGCTGACAAAATGCCATTGGTGAAGTCGGCATCCGCCCACGTGAGTCGTTTAGCCGCCCCTTGCCCCAACTCTTTGGCAAAAACCTGTAAATATGACTCATTATTCCCTTGGTGTGAAAACAGGAGTCGATCATTTTTTGATAAGTAAGGACTTACTTCACTACCTTTAATTTGTGTAATAAGTGAGCTTGTGACTTCGCGTTTTGGTGTTAGATCCTTACTTTGAAATGACCCAAATTGAGATTGAATAAGTAAAGTAAGGGCAATGACTAGGACGGCACCAAAAGCATAGAAAACATATTTTGATCGCCACCAATCACCCTGGTGAAAATTGATTTCAACAGGCATTATGAACAAGTAGCCTTTCAAAGGAACCGTTTTTAGGAACTTCGGTGCACGTGCGTTATCACCCAGTGCAATGCGCAGCTTTTTCACTAAGGCTCGAATTGCATCATCACTTGCGGTCTTGCCAGACCACACCTCAGCAACAATTTCTTCGCGTGAAACGATGTGCTCTTTATGTCTGATCAGCAATAATAGAAAAGTGAATACTTGAGGTTCTAATTTGACTGGCTCACCTTTGAAGGTGACATTGCCACTAGGGGTTTGGATCACGAAATTATCAAAGGTGATTTCGCTTTCACCAAAATATTGCAGCAGGGAATCTTGCACTTAGCTTCCTATATGACTTTTTGTGAACGGCTGAAGGCCGCTTATTTACTTATCTTAGGACAGACAAGAAAACTCATGTTCACTATTTAGGCTATCGACTATATCACCAATTTAGATGAACGTGTATGCTTCACCGCTTATTTTTTACTCACCCTTTTTCATGTAAAGGTCGCACATTTACTCTTTAATTTCATCCGTTCGTAGCCATCTTTATTCGCTACTTTCGCCCTCGATGAAGAAATTTTACTTCTTGATGATGCCATGTGACCTTGCGTTTGCAAAATCGGACAATATGTTCACATTGCAATTTCACAAACAGTCTGCAGTTAAAAAGGTGTCAGTTCAAACAAGGCAAAAACCGATAAAAACTCTCCCGAACCTGACAAATGCGAAAATATGTCAGGGGTAAACTAAACGTCAACTCGCAAATGCAAAATAGGTTCTATGGATTGATATGGAAGTTAAAAAAATATAAGTGTGATTAACTCTGCTCTCGTTTTGTCATTTTTACTTTCAAAAATATCGGATAATTTATGATTAATTTGAACGCCCTCATTGGAGATGTTTTGTGTCGCTCATAAAAGATACGCATAACTGAAAATTAAAAATTTCGCATAACCGACAATTTTTCACTCTTAACGTTTTCTGATCTCAATTTTTATAAGAATAAAGCCAAACCCTCAGATCATAATGATGGATCGAATTCTCTCGATTTTGAGCTCAATTTCAATCTGGTTGGTCTTAAGAAATTCGCTACATATAATAAATCAAAGAGCACTAAAATGACGAATAAAGCTGAATTTTTTAAAGTTACGCAAAACCAAAAAAAGAACAGATTCATTGTCTCATCATGAATTGGACTATTTTCTTAACTAGTATGATGAGAATTTTATTCTCCAACAATTACATTAACTTAAACCACCCCAGTAAGCACTTACAAACCATAATTAAAATGATGAAAATATAAGAACAGAAAAGCGTTAGTTTATTGCTCGAACTGGCCGCCTGAGTTGTGATGTCATGGCTAGCAGAACTTATCTTAGGCAGGCTATTTATGCCGTATTTAATGTACCGAGTAGACTAGATGATGATACACACGAGAAATGGCATGCTATTAATCTTTGACATTATATAGTATCTTCAAAAGTCGTTTAAATATTGAGTTGTACAGGGATGACGTCTTACAGCAAAATCATGAAGGACAAAGCTTCTTCACTTACTAAGCAATTATTTCTATTAGGCACATTGTCTATTCTTGGTGCATGCGGGTCAACTCAGCCTTCTAATCAACAAGCCGTTGCCGTTAGTAACGCATCATCACCAACAGAAGCTCGCCAATCAGCATCAAGTATTGATTCTCAAGCAGTGAGCATGCTGATTCAAATATCTGCTTCATTAGCAAGGAAAAATCAGCAGCCTGATGTATGGCGAAAAGATATTAGTAATTATGAATCACAAAAAGTGGCAAGAGCGACATCGAAGTATGTCGACTTATCTGACCGAGTTCACACAATCTCAGATGCAAACAAATGCAGCACTCGGCATTTAAGAATTATCAAACAAGCCATGGTTTACCACCCTAGCAGCCTACCCATGTTATCTGTTTTGTTGGATTGTGCTAATCAATACGACATGGTTGACGCTCAAAACTCAATCGCCGACAGTATTGTATCAATTAGCAGTGAACTCATAGGAAGCAGTCAGAATGGTTTTTCTGACAACACACCGCTGAAAGTCCGTGAAGTCTATGAAGCGGAGTATTTGTTGGATTTAGCGGGTATTGATCTATTTGATACAGAAATGGTGGTCGAAAAAGATCGCATTCTTATCATGCACCATGGCATCGACTCTGTCACAAACCAATATTCATTAACCTATGCAGATCAAACAGACTTCTTTATATCCTCAATCAAAGCCACTCTGAGCGACAGTGAATTAACTTACTTTGATGATATCTCCTCAATCATTGATATTAAGAAACAAGCACTTTTATCTTCGCAACATTATGCGGTACAAATTGATAGTTACCGGAACATGCTGTTCGATGGAGAGTACGAAGAACTCCTTGAAACCATTAACACCAGACAGCAAGACACTCCCTTAGCGTTGGCATTTCGTGCGCAGGCACACATGGCATTAGGTACGTTCGATGCTCAAGTTAATGTACAGGATGACCTTGTCTACTATGCAGAGTTAGGTATTCCAGAATTACAATCTGTGGCAAGCCAAGCGCTACTTAGAATGGACGTTGAAGGTAATGTAGGCATTGTCAGTCAAGCCTTTATGCGAACCGTTGATAAAATTGGCTTGGAGAATGCCAGCTATCTTTGGGTTCGCACCTTTTTAGCGGATTCAGAATTCAATCTTTACTTAGACCTCTTGGCGAAACAACTTGATACTCATGTTGTTGACGCTTGGAAGCTATCACTCACGAATTTTGCTGGCACGCGACCACTATTATCAAGCTCGTTACGAAAGCGAATAAAGGATTTTTACACTGTATTGCAAGCGCATCAGGCTAGCGATATCGCAATGCAAGGGACACCACAAAAGTGAACACAAAAACAATGATTAACACCTACAAACTACTTTTTGCCAATATACTTGGCTTCTTCGTTATAACTTCATTCTCAGCCAGCGCGCAAGTAATCGAATCCAATAGCTTCCAGTATGAAATAGATGAAACACCAGCTTGGGTAGAAGTTCGCGCCAAGAGGAGTTATGAAGTAGATGCAGGCTTTGGCATAAACTATCAGTTATTAGATTCACAGTTTCTCGTACAAGGCGACGTTCGCCAAAGTTACCGACGCACAGTACATACAATTAGTTCAGAACAGGGCTTGCAAGATGGCGCTCGCTTAGAGGTTAGTTTCAGCCCTGATTTTCAAAATTTAATCTTCCATGACATCACGCTCACGCGGAATGGCCAAGAGCAAAGTATTATTCAATCTGCCGATATTCGTTTGATCCAACCTGAAAGCGAATTAAATATGGGCTTAATAACCGGTCAAGTGACTGCCTTAGTATTACTTTCAGACGTGCGGGTCGGTGATCAAATCGATTACTCGTTTACCATAGACGGTGTTAATACAATCTTTGGCGACAAAGCCTTTACCGGCTACACAACAACTTGGCAGGTGCCTGTCAATGATAGTTATATAACAGTGTTGTCAGATCAGAAGATGCAATACCGAATGGAAAATACGCCAGGGGAAATTCAGGTTAAGCAAATGGATTCGGGATTAACGCGCTACGATTGGACATACCAAGATGTACCTGAGGTAGCGGGTGAAGACAACTATCCATATTGGCATAACCCCTATGGATTTATTGAATTCACCTCTTATCAATCATGGGCAGAAGTAGTTAACTGGGCAACTGAGCTATTTCCATACAGCGATGAATTGTCACCGCAAATCCACGCTAAAAACCAAGAATGGTTAGATAGCAGCGAAAATAAAAAAGATTACATTAATAAGGTGATTGAATTTGCCCAAAATGATATCCGTTACTTAGGACTTGAGCTTGGACAAAATAGCCATAAACCGCATAGTCCAATTGAAGTATTCGATAGACGCTTTGGTGACTGTAAAGATAAGGCACTTCTGATTGCTGCCTTACTTCAAGATGCAGGAATTGAGGCTCATGCCGCTTTAATTTCAACAAACCAACGCAAAAAACTGCTCGATGTTTTACCTAGTCCAGGGCAGTTTAACCATGTAGTTACGCGCTTTATTTACGATGGGAAAGAATACTGGATCGATGGCACTAAATCATTTCAGTTGACTGATTTGGACAACAAGAGTATCAATAATTTTCAATATGGCTTGTTGATCAAAGACGACGAGACAAGTTTAGTACCGGTTACGCCGCCGACTCAACATGCTAGAGATGTAACCTTAAACGAACGTTTTGATTACAGCGATAAAACGAGCGATGTGAAAGTGCAAATTGACATAGTCTATACGGGTGCTGAAGCCGAGAGGATGCGAGAATATATCGCCAGTGCCGGTATGAAAGTGTTCCAATCGGAACTATATAACTATTATTTAAGAACCTACCCAACGCTGGTAGAAGAAAGTGATCTCACTAAGTCAGATTCTTATGTAGACAATCGCCTGACTTTCAGTAGTACTTACCTCATGCCGAATCCATTTATTAGTACTGAAGAGACCATCGTCTTTCCCCTATACGGTACCAATGTAAGCTCTTATGTGGAACTTCCTGCTGTTAAGGAGCGTAAGATGCCGATGGCTTTATATGAAGGATTCACCTCGGAACACAATATTGATATTAAGCTACCTTTTTCGATCGGTTGGGAGCTTGAAGATAAAGATCTGACCATTGAAGATAAGGGCATAAGCTATCAACGGAATATTGTTGCTGAGCCAAGCGCCATTAGTGTGTCACATAAATACGCTACAAAATCAGACCACATTGCTGCCGATGATACAAAAGAGCATATTGCTAATATTCGTGATATTAGAGATGCGCTTTACTATTCAGTTGCAGTGCCCAATAAATCGAACTCCGTAAGCAAGTCCTTGCAACAACGCCTTCGTGAGGCATTAGGCAAAAACTAAAATGGGTGCAGAGTTAATTTATTGTTGGTTCTTGAGGCAAGCTAGGCCTAAGATTTAGGCTTAGCTTGAAATAGAAATGTCATGGGTATATGAAGACGTTTATTCCAAGACACTTCATTATGACCCGCGCCTTCATCTTTAAAGGTTAACCAGTCACTATTTGTGTACCCTTTAGTCTTCATTAGTTCGTCAACTAGCACTTGGTAAGGCTCGTAAAAACTATCTAAATCTTCAGTACCAAAATCATAATATATTTTGTGATTCCCTGCTTCCGGGAAATTGTCGCTCATATAGGCCACGATAGAGCCTCCGATACCATTGGATTGCTCGGGGACCCATCCAGGAAAATGAGTTGAGATACAGGCCGCTTTCCCAAACTCATTGGGATATTCGCTCAAGGCATACATAGAAATTAGTCCGCCCATGCTAGACCCCATCAAAGCAGTATCTTCCCTCTTTGTGCTAACTGAATATTTTGATTTTATAAATGGCTTCAGTTCTTTTACTAAAAACTGAAGGTAATTGTCTGCCATAAAATCAATCTCAAGAAAGGCCTCTGGAATGCTTTCTGAGCTATTCTTTGCATACACTTGTGCCTTTTCTGGGAAATACTCCTGGTAACGCGTGTCGTCTAAGCTATCTATGCCCACAACGATAAACGGAGGCACCTTTCCATCTTTGATGAGCTTTGAAACAACTTCGTCCACACCCCACTCTTGTTTGTTCCATGTGTTTGTCGGATCAAACAACATATGGCCATCATGCATATACAAAACAGGGTACTTTTTCTCTACCGTATAACCATCAGGTAACCAAACGTGTACATTTCTTGGTGCGATAAACTCGGATTCAAAGTTTTCAATTGTATGAATGCTACCCTCACTGATTACTTTAGGGATTGGTCGTGCAGCCGCACATAGCATCAAAACAGTGATGCAAGGAAGTAATTTATATTTCATCGTCAAAGTTCCTTTTACCTATATTCAACTAAGCTTCTGCCTATTTACATAAAAAAGCCAGCACTACGAAGGTGAATTCGTATGTAATGCGTTAAAACATTGTAAGAAGGCACTCAACAAAAACACCCTAAAAAAGGGGTCAGTAAAAAAGGGGTCAGAGTGAATTAAAAAGGGGGTCAGAGTGAATTTATTTTTCTGGCTTTGAGTAGGCGCTCACCAATATAAACCTTCAAACGGCAGGGATGCCGTTTGGGAGCGGGCAGGATGCCAACAAGCGTGTTTATATTGGTGAGGGCCTGCTCAACGCTAAATGATAAATAATTCACTCTGACCCCCTTTTTAATTC